>NZ_SMBU01000108.1 GCF_004342485.1 Roseateles saccharophilus | reverse complement strand
GGAGCGCAGTCGCCGCAGCCTGGAGCGCCGCCTGCGCGAGGCCCACATCGGTCAGTTCAAGCCGCTGGCCGACTTCGACTGGAGCTGGCCCGCGCAGATCGACCGCGGCGCCGTGGAAGACCTCATGGCCCTGCAGTTCCTGGCCGACGCCACCAACGTCGTGCTCGTCGGCCCCAACGGCGTGGGCAAGACCATGTGCGCCTGCAACCTCGGCTACCAGGCGGTGCTCGCCGGCCACACGGTGCTGTTCGTCACCGCCGGCCAGTTGCTGGGCGACCTGGCCGCTCTGGACAGCGACTCGACCCTGCGGCGCCGGCTGCGCCATTACGCCGCGCCCGACCTGCTGCTGATCGACGAGGTCGGCTACCTCTCCTACTCGAACCGCCACGCCGACTTGCTGTTCGAGCTGGTCAGCCGGCGCTACCAGCACAAGAGCACGGTGGTTACAACGAACAAAGCGTTCGCCGACTGGGGCGAGGTGTTCCCGAACGCGGCCTGCGTGGTCTCGCTGGTCGACCGGCTGATGCACCGCGCTGAGGTCGTGCGCATCGAGGGCGAGTCCTACCGGGCCAAGGAGGCCCAGGAGCGGCTGGCCGCACGCACGCGCCAGCGCGCAGCCAAGGCCGGCGCCGCCTCCCGCAAGGCCAAGCTGTGACGCCACGCCAGGCCACCCCATCGGCGCTGCCGGCGCACTGGACGCCCGAGCAGGCGTTGGCCGTCTTCGAGTGCCTGCAGACCTTGAGCGAGCAGCTCTGGACCCTCTACGGTCCACGGATCCAACAGGCCTGGCGCGATCAACTCGTGCGCGACACACCATCGCCCCCCGCCGACCCGAGCGAACCGTTCTGACGCCGCCGAATAACGTCGCCGCCCTCGTCGGCGGCGTCCTCATCTCATCCACCAGGGCCCCACGGGGCCCTTCCCACTGGCCGGACCGGCTACCGGCTTACGCGCAAAACCGCGTCCTCACCGCCGAATAAGCGCGGATCCTGACCGCCGC
>NZ_SMBU01000107.1 GCF_004342485.1 Roseateles saccharophilus | reverse complement strand
CTCGGCATGGGCGGGGCAATACGACGTCAGTTCGAGCAAGTAAAACGTCGACACGAAGCCGCGTCGAAATCGTCTACTTGTTCAGCACAGCCTTAGCGGCTATCGAAGCCCCGCAGCAGCGGGGCTGGCGGAGCGCATTGTCTTTGGGCGTAAGTACGGCAAGGTAATAGCTTAAGATACTGTGATGGAGGTGGCCATGACCGCTGCTGCCGTTCGCCCTGTGTCGATCAAGATCGACGAGGACGCTAAAGCGCGCTTAAAGCGACTGGCTGACGCACGTCATCGCACGTCGCACTGGCTGATGCGCGAAGCGATCACCCAGTACGTTGATCGCGAGGAAAAGCGCGAGGCCTTCCGCCAGGACACGCTCAAGGCCTGGGAAGAGTACCGCGCCACCGGACTGCATGTGACCGCCGATGAGGCCGATGCTTGGCTTGCCCAGCTCGAACAGGGCAACGACATCGAGCCTCCGGCGTGTCACGCCTGATCTGGTCACAAACGGCGCTTCTCGATGTGCAGCGCCTCTTTCGTTTCCTCGCGCCCAAGAACCTGAACGCTGTCAAGCGGGCGGTGAAGGCCATTCGCCAAGGCGTCAATGTGCTGGGACAGCAGCCTGGCGCCGGCCGCCCCATTGAGGGCATGCCCGACGAGTTCCGCGAGTGGATCATCGACTTCGGCGATAGCGGCTACGTGGCCCGCTACCGCATCGATTCGGATACCGTCACGATCCTTGCGGCGCGGCATCAGAAGGAGGTTGATCAGTTTGGAATGCTGTCCGCCATCAACGTGGAACGGCGTCCGCCATCACAGCGGAACGGTATCCGCGATCGCGTGGAATACGCAGTAGGTGTAGAGCAGATCGCGCGGGATGCCGCGGACTTTTTCGGCAGTGCCGCAGGCAGGGCATTTCACGGCTGCGGGTGGTCGCTTGGATTCGGCCTTGCACCTGGTGTTATGACCGTCGCTGTCTGAGGCTTGCCAGGGCTTGATGTCCCAGGAACGTTGGGGGCGTTCGTGAGAACGCTGCCGCGGTCATCGCGG
>NZ_SMBU01000106.1 GCF_004342485.1 Roseateles saccharophilus | reverse complement strand
TCATCTTGAGACGAGTTTCCCGCTTAGATGCTTTCAGCGGTTATCTCTTCCGCACTTAGCTACTCGGCAATGCCACTGGCGTGACAACCGATACACCAGAGGTGCGTCCACTCCGGTCCTCTCGTACTAGGAGCAGGCTCTCTCAATCTTGCAGCGCCCACGGAAGATAGGGACCAAACTGTCTCACGACGTTTTAAACCCAGCTCACGTACCTCTTTAAATGGCGAACAGCCATACCCTTGGGACCGGCTACAGCCCCAGGATGAGATGAGCCGACATCGAGGTGCCAAACACCGCCGTCGATATGAACTCTTGGGCGGTATCAGCCTGTTATCCCCAGAGTACCTTTTATCCGTTGAGCGATGGCCCTTCCATACAGAACCACCGGATCACTTTGTCCTACTTTCGTACCTGCTCGACTTGTCAGTCTCGCAGTCAAGCACGCTTATGCCAATGCACTATCGTCACGATTTCCGACCGTAACTAGCGTACCTTCGAACTCCTCCGTTACACTTTGGGAGGAGACCGCCCCAGTCAAACTGCCCACCATACACTGTCCCCATCCCGGATAACGGGACAAGGTTAGAACCTCAAACACACCAGGGTGGTATTTCAACGTTGGCTCCATAAGATCTAGCGACCTTACTTCAAAGCCTCCCACCTATCCTACACAGATCTGTTCAAAGTCCAATGTAAAGCTACAGTAAAGGTTCATGGGGTCTTTCCGTCTTTCCGCGGGGAGATTGCATCATCACAAACATTTCAACTTCGCTGAGTCTCTGGAGGAGACAGTGTGGCCATCATTACTCCATTCGTGCAGGTCGGAACTTACCCGACAAGGAATTTCGCTACCTTAGGACCGTTATAGTTACGGCCGCCGTTTACTGGGACTTCAGTCAAGAGCTTGCACCCCATCATTTAATCTTCCAGCACCGGGCAGGAGTCACACCCTATACGTCGACTTTCGTCTTTGCAGAGTGCTGTGTTTTTAATAAACAGTTGCAGCCACCGATTCTCTGCGGCCTCATTGGGCTCCCCTTGTA
>NZ_SMBU01000105.1 GCF_004342485.1 Roseateles saccharophilus | reverse complement strand
CATCAATAAATTGATCGACCTCTACCCGCGCTGGCCCGCACACCCCAGTGTCTTCCATCATCCAGGGTGCTCGCCTGGTTCATGCCACTTAGGGCTACTTAGGGCTACTTGAATTCGACGCCTCAAACCTGCCGCTCAAGGCTCCGGTTAGTGCGTGGCATTGCGAAGCAGTGAAGCCCCTGTCGCACTTGCCGTGTTGCCATCCGCGGCATCAACGCCGACGACGAAAGGGCGGGTTACCGGTCCTGTGCCCCGCTCCGGCTCCCAGCCGTCTCCGAAAGTTTTGCTAGGCGATGGATAGGCGCCCAGAACGAAAGCCCCCCGTAGGGCTTGCAGCGCAACGCATTGCTCCTTACTATGGAGGCGGAAGTAAGGATCTAAAATGGCAGAGTCCACTATCACCGCCAAGGGGCAGACCACAGTTCCGGCAGAAGTGCGCGAGCTGGTGCACGCCGCGCCCGGCACGCGCCTGGTCTGGACCGTCACTCCCGACGGGACCATCGTCGTGCGCGCAAAAACGAAGTCCATCCTTGACCTTGCGGGCGTCTTGAAGGCCCCCAAGGGAAAGCATGTCACCGTTGAGCAAATGAACGCTTGGCGATAGATGGCGGCCCTCGACACGAATGTCCTGGTGCGGTATCTCGTGCAGGACGACGCTGCCCAGCTTGCTGCAGCAACAAAGCTCATCCGGAAGTGCTTGAGCGCTGGGCAAACGCTCTTCGTTCCGATTTCCGTGACGGTCGAGTTGGAATGGGTCTTGCGCTCCAGCTTCGAATTTTGCAAAGACGATGTGGTGCGGACGATATCGGACCTATTGTCGGCAGCAGAACTGTCTTTTCAAAACGAGCAGGCTCTTGAAGTAGCGCTTCTTCTTTTCAAGAAGGGCACCGCAGATTTTGCGGACTGCGTACACATCGCCCTGGCAGCTCAGGCAAATGAACAGCCCCTGTTGTTAGCGGCGGTCAGGATCCGCGCTTATTCGGCGGTGAGGACGCGGTTTTGCGCGTAAGCCGGTAGCCGGTCCGGCCAGTGGGAAGGGCCCCGT
>NZ_SMBU01000104.1 GCF_004342485.1 Roseateles saccharophilus | reverse complement strand
AACGGCGCGGCCTACCGCGCCTCGACGCTGCAAGGCATCTGTGCGCGCCTGGGCATCCAGCTGGTGTTCTGCAGGCCCTATGCCCCGGAAGGAAAGGAGTGTGTCGCATAGTGCACCTCATACGCCCGATCGGTTGGAACTTACCTTTGACGCTGCAGACAGCGCAGCCCTTTTCCCCTGGTGTCGATGCTTGACGGGCGAAGTCGCATCGGGGATTTCGAAGAGACATTCCCCACGGCCTGTGAAGGGGTGGGCACGTAGCAAGCCGGCGCGCCGCCACTTCTTGATGGTGTCGGGCTGGACATTCAGGCGCTCGGCGATTTCTTGCTTCGTCAGCAGGCCTCGTGCGCGCAGCCGCTCGTATCGACTTTGCAGATGGTACTGCTCGCGAATTCTGCGCACGATTGATTGGTTAAATTCGTGCCCCCATCCAGACTGCATTCCCTGCCCATTGAGCTGCTGAGCGACCTCGGCGTCAGCATGGTGCTCCAAGAGTTGGTCGACCAACTCAACGACGGCAGAGGGCGTCTGGTGAAGCTCCCACGACTGCTTTGGCAACCCCAGATGCAGGGTATGCGTCGTGCCACCGTTGAAGCGGATCTGTGCCGTAATCTCGGCTCCCTTGAGCAGGGTCACGTCCGTGATGAGAAGGCGTGCCATGCGCTTGCGCTCGCGATTCGGCGTGCGGGGATCGTTCCAGAGTCGCGGGAAGTCCATGGCCAGGCTCATGATGTCCGCACGCTGTTTGATGGTGAGGCCCGCGGCATCGTCAGCGCGCTGCTTTTGATAGCGGTCATTGGCCTGCTCGTGGGCACGAAGCTTCTCGTTCCATTCGGCTTCCAGCGAGTCGGCCACGAGGCGGTTGTCTGGGTCGACTTGCATGTACCGGCGACGCGCCAGATCACATTCGTAGCGTGCGCGCTCGACCTCTTGGCGACGCATCGCGTCGTGCTCGGCGCTGCGTGACTCGAGTTCCTTCTGAACCTGTAGAGCGAGCTCCAACGTCATGGGGGTGACCATCTCCACCAGCAGGTCGCCGACCGCCTGGTCCAAGCCAGCCCCGTGGATCGACTGGCAGATCGGCTGCCCCGTGG
>NZ_SMBU01000103.1 GCF_004342485.1 Roseateles saccharophilus | reverse complement strand
TACCTGGGCAGCCATGGCTTTTGCCTGGAGCTGGCGCTGCGTCCGGGCGAACAGCACTCGGCCAGCGAGACCGACTTCAACCTGCAGCGCATCGTGCCGATGGCCCAGCGCCTGAGCGCGGCGGGGCCGAAGGCGCCGATCCTGGTGCGGCTGGACTCGGGCTTCGACTCGGCGCGGCTGATGCGCGAACTCCACGCCTGCAACCAGGCGGGCAGCCCACGGGTGGACTGGCTGATCAAGTGGAACCCGCGCAGCACCGACGTGCACGCGCTGGCGGCCACGCTGCAGGCCCAGGCCACCACGAAATGGGACACGCCGCGCTCGGGCAAGCGCGTGACGAGTTGGGAGCAGGCGGTGACGCTCGAAGGCGTCGAGCAGCCCGTGCGCCGGGTCTTTCGCCTGACCGAGCGCACCATCGACAAGCGCGGCCAGCAATTGATCGAGCCGCAGCTCACGCTCGAAGGCTGGACCACCAGCCTGGCGCCGCATCTGGACGGCGCCGCGATCATCGCGCTGTATGCCGACCATGGCACGCACGAGCAATTCCATGCCGAGTTCAAGACCGACCTGGACCTGACACGGCTGCCCTCGGGCAAGTTCGACACCAACTACCTCGTGTGCCAGCTCGCGGCGCTGGCGATGGACATCCTGCGCTTGATGGGCCAGCGCGGCCTGCTCGGCCCCGATGCCCCGGTGCGTCACGCCGCCAAGCGCCGACGCATCAAGACCGTGATGCAGGAGCTGATCTACCGTGCCGGGCGGCTCATCGCGCATGGGCGCCGATGCATCCTCGGACTCGGTGCCAATGACCGTGCGGCCAAGGCCTTCACCCGGCTGCACAGCGAGTTGTTGGCCCCCGCCACGTAGCACCGCGTCGAAGCGCCCGCACAGCAAACGCGCATCCACCGCCTGCGGCACAGGTCGCGGCGTGGCGTGATCACAGCCGCCGCAGCCAAGGCATCGCCCCGATCGCCCCAAACGTACACGCAGACCGCCCGACAGGCCCATTGCTGACCTCTGCGCGGACGTATCACGCGGTTCAACCGTCAACTCGCGCTCCAATTCCTGGCCGCAGGGATGGTGGTCACGGATTCAGGA
>NZ_SMBU01000102.1 GCF_004342485.1 Roseateles saccharophilus | reverse complement strand
GGCTACGCTGATTAAGGTCCGCCTTGCGGGTTGATCAGGTGGCAAGGTGAGCGCTGCGTCGGGATGATGCTCGCATGAAGCAAGCAACACTCGCGGCGGCTGCCGATCAGGGTGCGGAATTCGAGCGGTATCGCAGACCGACCCGGCGCGACGTGTTCCTGCAGACGATGGAGGCCATCGTGCCGTGGGCTGATCTGTGCGAAGTCATCGAGCCCCACTACCCCAAGGCTGGCAAGGGCCGGCCTCCCATTGGCCTGGAGCGCATGCTGCGCATGTACTTCGTGCAGCACTGGTTCAACCTTGCCGACGAGGCCTGCGAGGAAGCGCTGCTGGACAGCACGGCGCTGCGTCGTTTCGTGGGGATCGACCTGGGCCACGAGCGCGTGCCCGACGGCACCACCTTGCTGAAGTTCCGCCGCTTGCTGGAGGACGACAAGCACAAGCTGGGTGCCGCGCTGTTCGCCAAGGTCGGTGAAGTGCTGCAGAGCAAGGGCATGAAGGTCGGCACGGGCACCATCGTGGATGCCACCATCATCTCGGCGCCGAGCTCGATCAAGAACGACAAGGGCGAGCGAGATCCCGAGATGCACCAGACCAAGAAGGGTCAGCAGTACTACTTCGGCATGAAACTGCACATCGGCGTTGACAGCGAGACGGGTCTTGCGCACAGCGCGGTGGTGACGGCGGCCAACGTTCATGACAAGCACCCGTTGCCCGAACTGCTGCACGGCGAGGAGCTGGAGGTCTTCGGCGACAGCGCCTACGCCTCCCAGCAGGAGTTGATCGCGACCAAGGCCCCGAAGGCCAAGGATCGAACGAATCAGAGGGTCCGGGGCACCGGGCATCTGGCCGACTTGGAGCGCATCGTCAACCGCATCAAGTCCAAGACGCGCTCGCGGGTGGAGCACGTGTTCGCAGTCGTGAAGCGCCAGTTCGGCTTCGCCAAGGTTCGCTACAAAGGGCTGGCCAAGAACGCCACGCGAGCGTTCGTAGCGCTGGGCTTGGCCAACATCTACCTGGCGCGCAAGCGCCTGGTGGCATGAGTGCGTCCGCAGTGGGCGCGCGACGCGCCTGCTGCCTCAAAAGGGCCGAAAAACTCGGCATGGGCGGGGCAATACGACGTCAGTTCGAGCAAGTAAAACGTCGACACGAAGCCGCGTCGAAATCGTCTACTTGTTCAGCACAGCC
>NZ_SMBU01000101.1 GCF_004342485.1 Roseateles saccharophilus | reverse complement strand
ATGGCAAAAGGCAAGTTTGAACGGACCAAGCCGCACGTGAACGTGGGCACGATCGGTCACGTGGACCATGGCAAGACGACGCTGACGGCCGCGATCGCGACCGTGCTGTCCAAGAAGTTCGGTGGCGAGGCCAAGGCCTACGACCAGATCGACGCGGCTCCGGAAGAAAAGGCCCGCGGCATCACGATCAACACCGCGCACGTCGAATACGAGACGGCCAACCGCCACTACGCGCACGTTGACTGCCCCGGCCACGCCGACTACGTCAAGAACATGATCACCGGTGCCGCCCAGATGGACGGCGCCATCCTGGTGTGCTCGGCTGCTGACGGCCCGATGCCCCAGACCCGCGAGCACATCCTGCTGGCCCGCCAGGTCGGCGTGAAGTACATCATCGTCTTCCTGAACAAGTGCGACATGGTCGACGACGCCGAACTGCTCGAGCTCGTCGAAATGGAAGTGCGCGAGCTGCTCTCCAAGTACGACTTCCCCGGCGACGACACCCCCATCATCAAGGGCTCGGCCAAGCTGGCGCTGGAAGGCGACACGGGCGACCTGGGCGAGCAGGCCATCATGCGCCTGGCCGATGCGCTGGACACCTACATCCCCCAGCCGGACCGTGCTGTTGACGGCGCCTTCCTGCTGCCGGTGGAAGACGTGTTCTCGATCTCCGGCCGCGGCACCGTCGTGACCGGTCGCGTCGAGCGCGGCGTCATCAAGGTCGGTGAAGAAATCGAAATCGTCGGCATCCGCGAAGTCCAGAAGACCACGGTCACGGGCGTCGAAATGTTCCGCAAGCTGCTGGACCAAGGTCAAGCGGGCGACAACGTCGGCATCCTGCTGCGCGGCACCAAGCGCGAAGACGTCGAGCGCGGCCAAGTGCTGGCCAAGCCCGGCACCATCAAGCCCCACACCCACTTCACCGCTGAGATCTACGTTCTGAGCAAGGAAGAGGGCGGCCGCCACACGCCGTTCTTCAACAACTACCGTCCGCAGTTCTACTTCCGCACGACGGACGTGACCGGCGCGGTGGAGCTGCCCAAGGACAAGGAAATGGTCATGCCCGGCGACAACGTCGGCATCACCGTGAAGCTGATCGCGCCGATCGCGATGGAGCAGGGCCTGCGCTTCGCCATCCGTGAAGGTGGCCGCACCGTCGGTTCGGGCGTCGTCGCCACGATCCTCGAGTAA
>NZ_SMBU01000100.1 GCF_004342485.1 Roseateles saccharophilus | reverse complement strand
AAAGGCAAACTCGAGAGGTATCACAAGACCTTCAGGGGCGCATTCCTCGCCGAGCTGGACGAGCGCCACATCACCAGCCTGGAGGATCTCAACGCGCGGCTGTGGGCCTGGGTGGAGCAGGTCTATCACCGCAGCGAGCACGCCGGACTGGCCGGCCTGACGCCGCTGGCGCGCTACCAGCGCGACCTCGTTCACGTGCGCCAGCTCGGGCCACGAGCCGCGCAGTTGGATGCGCTGTTCCACCATCGCATCCAGCGCTTCGTGCGCAAGGACGGCACGGTGTCGTACCAGGGCCAGCGCTTCGAGGTGCCCTACGAGCTCTCGGGCAAGACGGTGCACCTCGTGGTCGAGCCGCACGCGCAGCGCGTCGTGGGCGTGGAGGACGACGAGGGCCGATCGCTTGGCGAGGCCACGCCGCTGGATCCGATTGGCAACGCCCATCGCACACGGCGCAAGGCCGGCGCCCCCGACGCACAACCCGCCCCGCGCAGCGGCCCGAACCTGGTGGAGATCGCCCTGCGGCGACACCACGGTGACAACACGCAGGAGTGAGCCATGTACCTGCAACACTTCGGCCTGACGCACGCGCCGCTGGGCAAGGAGCTCACCGAGCCGTGGGACGACGGCGCGCTTGCCACCCTGGCCCAGCGCTTCGACTGGCTCTTGAAGTCCCCGGGGGTGGGGCTGCTCACCGGCGAGCCCGGCGTGGGCAAGACCGCCGCACTGCGCAAGCTCACGCGAGCGCTGAACCCGCACCGCTACCTGGTGCTGTACCAGGCCGAGACCGACTTCGGCCGCGTGGACCTCTACCGCGGGCTGGCGCGCGCCCTCGGCGTGGAGCCCAGCCACCGGCGCGCCCAGCTGTGGCGCGACATCAAGCAGCGCGTGCACGAGCTGGCCGATGGCAAGCAGATGACGCCCATCTGGATCGTCGACGAGGCGCAGAACCTGCCCGCGGAGTTCTTCCGCGACTTCCCCGCGTTCTTGAACTTCGCCTTCGACTCGCGCGACCTGCTCAGCGTGTGGCTGGTCGGGCATCCCAACCTGGCCGCCACGCTGGAGCGCACGCCGTACGCGGCGCTGGCCAGCCGCATCCAGGCGCGCGTGGCCTTGCGACCCATCGTCGAGCGCGAGCGCTTCGCGCAGCTCGTCGCCCATGGCCTCAAGAGCGCGGGCTGCCCGCACACGCTGCTGTCCGACTCCGGGATGGAGATCCTGCGTCAGGCCTGCAAGGGGCTGCCCCGCCAGGCCGGGCGCATCCTGTGCACGGCCATGCGGCTGGCCGTGCCCAAGGGGCT
>NZ_SMBU01000099.1 GCF_004342485.1 Roseateles saccharophilus | reverse complement strand
TGCGAGTCCCGTCCAATTCTTCGCGAGACAGCAGCCTTGACTCAACCTCGAATAGCTTGGGATCGCGAGCCGAAATCTACGCGGGACGTAACAATCGTTCGTCTGCTAACGCCATTCGCACGTCGCGTCGTCATCGCCAATCCACTGCAGGTGCGGGCGATCGCCTGGGCCAAGGTCAAGACCGACAAGATCGACGCCGCGACGCTGGCGCGCCTGCACGCAGCTCAGTTCTTGCCTGAAGTCTGGATGCCTACGGAAGAGGTGGCTGAGCGACGACGCGTCATCGCGGAGCGCACCCAGCTTGTGTCGCAGATGACGCGGCTGAAGAACCGAATTCACTCGATCCTCCATGCCAACCTGATGCCGCAGGAAACGGGCCGGATCTTCGGCATCAAGGGCCGCGCGCTGCTCGAAGCCTTGCCCATGCCAGCTGACCAACTGCGAATGGCCCTGCGTCACCATGATGAGATCCAGCGACTCGCGCAAGAACTGGAACTTATCGATCAGGATGTCGCTCGCCATGCACTGGGCGACACCAATGTTCGACGTCTGATGACGATCGGTGGGGTCAACGTCGTGGTCGCCACCAGCGTGCTTGCCGCGATCGGAGACATCAGGCGATTCTCGAGCCCACAGAAGCTCGTCGCCTACCTCGGGCTGAATCCATCAGTTCACCAATCCGGAGATCGGCCGGCGTATCACGGACACATCACGCATCAGGGCAATGGGCACGCGCGTGCCATGCTGGTGGAAGCCGCATGGGTGATTGGCATGGGCCCCGGCCCGCTCAGTGCGTTCTTCCACCGGATCAGCCTCAAGCGAGGGAAGCCCGTGGCCGCGGTCGCAACAGCGCGCAAGCTGGCGGTGCTCATCTGGCACATGCTGACGAAGGAACAGGACTACGCGTGGATCCGGCCGGCTCTGCTCCAGTACAAGTTGCGCGCGCTTGAACTGAAGTCGGGCCAGCCGTCGCGGCGTGGTGGGAAAACGCCTGGTCCTGCGCGTGACTACAGCGTGAAGCCCGTCCGCGACGCCGAACGGGACCGCGTCTGCAAAGCAGAGGAAGACTACAAACGTTTCGTCGCGTCCTGGAAGGACCAGCCGCCCGCGAAAGGAGTCCCTGTTGTGAAAGGGGAAAACAGCTGAACCCCTTGTCAAAAGCATCCGTGTCGATTGGCACATTGCCGTCGTCCAGGAAGCGGATGAGCGTCTTCCAGTTGCTCAGCGCGTAGTCGATTGCCTTGGCGGTGGCGTCCG
This sequence comes from Roseateles saccharophilus, assembly GCF_004342485.1. Lineage (GTDB taxonomy): Bacteria > Pseudomonadota > Gammaproteobacteria > Burkholderiales > Burkholderiaceae_C > Pelomonas > Pelomonas saccharophila. The sequence goes on along the minus strand of NZ_SMBU01000099.1, from coordinate 76 downwards.
CCTTCACCAGACCCTGGCGCTTTGCCACGAGCCAGGCGTGCAGAGCCTCGACGACCGGCTTCGAACTTTGCTGTCG
>NZ_SMBU01000098.1 GCF_004342485.1 Roseateles saccharophilus | reverse complement strand
TGCGAGTCCCGTCCAATTCTTCGCGAGACAGCAGCCTTGACTCAACCTCGAATAGCTTGGGATCGCGAGCCGAAATCTACGCGGGACGTAACACCCGGCACTTCAACCGTGCCAAAGCAACGCTCTCTGAGCAGATGGCGGCATCTCGCCGGCGGCCCTTGGATCGGGAACTCCTTGCCACTCCAATGCTCGATGTCTTGAGCGAAGCTGTTGGGCTAAGAAGACGAAGCAGCCCTGACAGTTCACCGTGAGCGCAAGTGGGGGCCTGGGCGCCTGCGGGCACCTCCAGCCGCGCCCGACTGCGGGACCGGTGCCTCACCCCAAAAGAACCGCGGACAGGAAAACTGTGGAGCTGTCGGCTTTCTGAATGCTGAAGGAGTTCGGCACGTCCTTTGTCCCGAGACTGCAGGATGGTCCGCGCACCCGGGCCGGTGGTCGTGTTGGTCGTTCGCGCCATCAAGCAATGAAAATATTGCGATTGCTGTTAATATAATTTCCGTAGAAAGCAAATGGCAGCAAGGAAGAGCGATGCAAGCCAGTCCTGTGATGGAAGTTGATCGCACCCATGTGCTTGGCAAGGCCACGCAACGTGCCGCCGAAGCCCTGGGTTTGAACGGCCGCGAGTTGGCACAGGCCGTAGGGTTCAGTGAGCCGACCGTGTCACGCATCCTGAAAGGCGAGCGTGGCATTGATCCCGCCTCCAAGGAGGGCCAACTCAGCCTCATGCTTGTGCGCGTGTTTCGTTCGCTCGACGCCCTGGTAGGCGGCGACGCTGCAAAGCGCAAAACCTGGATGACGTCGCACAACACAGCTCTGAACGGCGTACCGGCTATGCTCATTGCCACGGCTGAGGGGCTGGGTCGCACGCTGGCCTACGTTGACGGCATGCGCGCGCCCATCTGATGGCAACCCCTCCGGTCCAGGCGCCATTCGCATGGGAAGCCGCCTGGTTCCGGGGATGCGCACCGGCAGAGATGGCTGCCTGGCGCGGGGTGGAGAGCCAGTCGCAGACTGCCACCTGGCGGCTGGTCGACTCGAGCGCCGAACACGAAGCGTTGGAGGAGATGCTGGAGGTCTCGAAGCCCCCGCTGCCTGAAGGCTGCGAGGGGCTTCACTACCTGCTGTTCACGCCGTTTCGGTACACATCACCCTATGCGTCGCGGTTTCGGCGTCCGAACGAGGCCGGCATCTGGTACGGCGCGGCTTCGGTGGAAACGGTATGCGCCGAACTGGCCTATTGGCGCCATCGCTTCATCGTTGATTCGGCTGGCCTGGCTGTTACGTCCCGCGTAGATTTCGGCTCGCGATCCCAAGCTATTCGAGGTTGAGTCAAGGCTGCTGTCTCGCGAAGAATTGGACGGGACTCGCA
>NZ_SMBU01000097.1 GCF_004342485.1 Roseateles saccharophilus | reverse complement strand
CGGTCGCGATCGTCGAAGTGACGCCGGATCTGGTTGGCATAGCGCGACTCAACGAGCAGGAACAGGTGCTCGACGAAGAGGTAAAGCTCGACGGCGGCTTCGTCGCTGAGCCGGGGCAGCGGAACTGCGTCGCGCGGGTCTGGGGCGTCGGTCGTGGTCACTGCAACTCCGCGATGGCCTGCTGCAGCAACTCGTCAGGCAGATGGTTCAAGCCCTTGGGCACGGCCAGGCGCATGGCGGTACCCAAGATGCGACTGGCCTGGCGGGGCAGCCCCTTGGAGGCCTGGCGCAGGATCTCCAGCCCCGAATCGGCCAGCAGCGTGTGCTGGCATCCCGCGCGCTTGAGGCCGTGGGCGACGAGCTGCGCGAAGCGCTCGCGCTCGAAGATCGGCTTGAGCTGCACATGCACCTGGATGCGGCTGGCCAGCGCCGCGTAGGGCGCGCGCTCCAGCGTGGCCGCCAGGCTGGGGTGACCCACCAGCCACACGCTGAGCAAGTCGCGCGAGTCGAAGGCGAAGTTCAGGAAGGCGGGGAAGTCCCGGAAGAAGTCCGCGGGCAGGTTCTGCGCCTCGTCGACGATCCAGATGGGCGTGATCTGTTTGCCATCGGCCAGCTCGTGCACGCGCTGCTTGATGTCGCGCCACAGCTGTGCACGCCGGTAGCTGGGCTCCAGGCCCAGGGCGCGCGCCAGGCCGCGGTAGATGTCTACGCGCCCGAAGTCGGTCTCAGCCAGGTACAGCACCAGGTAGCGGTGGGGGTTGAGGCTGCGCGTGAGCTGGCGCAGCGCCGCGGTCTTGCCCACACCGGGCTCGCCGGTGAGAAGACCCACCCCCGGGGACTTCAAGAGCCAGTCGAAGCGCTGGGCCAGCACGGTGAGCGCGCCGTCGTCCCACGGCTCGGTGAGCTCCTTGCCCAGCGGCGCGTGCGTCAGACCGAAGTGTTGCAGGTACATGGCTCACTCCTGCGTGTTGTCACCGTGGTGTCGCCGCAGGGCGATCTCCACCAGGTTGGGCCCGCCGTGCGGGGCGAGCCCTTCGACGGTGGCGCCGGCCCTGTGCCGTGTTCGATGGAGGTTGCCGATCGCGTCCAGCGGCGTGGCCTCGCCGAGCGAGCGCCCTTGGTCGTCCTCCACGCCCACGACGCGCTGCGCGTGCGGATCAACCACGAGCTGCACCGTCTTGCCCGAGAGCTCGTAGGGCACCTCGAAGCGCTGGCCCTGGTACGACACCGTGCCGTCCTTGCGCACGTGGCGCTGGATGCGATGGTGGAACAGCGCGTCCAGTTGCGCGGCCTTGGGGCCCAGCACGCGGATGCGCGCGAGGTCGCGCTGGTAGCGCGCCAGCGGCGTCAGGCCGCCCAGCCCGGCATGCTCGCTGCGGTGATAGACCTGCTCCACCCAGGCCCACAGCCGCGCGTTCAGATCCTCCAGGCTGGTGATGTGGCGCTCGTCCAGCTCGGCCAGGAATGCGCCCCTGCAGGTCTTGTGATACCTCTCGAGTTTGCCTTT
>NZ_SMBU01000096.1 GCF_004342485.1 Roseateles saccharophilus | reverse complement strand
CTCACAAGAAACAGAACTGAGGACGGTCGTTCATGCGACTGCCTCCATCGGATTGATCTGGTAGCCCAGGGCAGCGGCACGGCGCTTGAGGGCAGCGATGTTGCGCTGGCGTTGCATCTCTTCGTAGCGCTGTTGCCCCTGGTCGACGAAGGCCTCGCCGCGGGTGAGCATGAAGTACACCATCCGGGCGAGCTTGTGGGCCGTGGCGGTGTTGGCGCGCGGCTTGTCCATGCGCGAACACAGTCGCCTGTAGAACGCGCCCAGCGCCGACTCGCTGCGACACAGACTCTGGGCAGCCATCTTCAGCGCCTGGCGAGCCCGGCTGGCCGAGCGCTTGGTGCCTGAGGACAGCACCTTACCGCCGCTGATCTTCGTGCCCGGGCACAGACCCAGCCATGAGCAGAAGTGCTTGACGCTGGCGAAGCGGGTGAGGTCGGGGCCGATCTCGGTGAGCAGCTTCATCACCACCGTCACACCCAGCCCGTTGATCCGCGTGAGGTCCACGCCCGCCCAGTCGGCCAGGCGCTGACGGATGTCGTGCTCAGCGCGCGACTTGCTGCCCGCGCGCGGCGCAGGGCCGAGGTCGACCTTCGCGGCGACTCGCTCATCGAGCAACGCCTCGAGCTTGGCGTCGCACTCGGCCAGATGGCGGCCGATGTCGTCGTACACGCCCAAGGCCTGCTTGAGCACGAACAAGTGCTCCTCGCGCCAGTTGCCCGTCAGTGCCTTGATGATGTCGGCTTCGCTGGCCTTGACACGGCGGTGGCGGTGGCGCACCAGGACCTTTGCATCGCGCTCCCCGGCCACGATGTCGCGGATGATGGCCTGGCCGGTCTGGCCCATCACGTCGGTGATCACCTCGGTGAGCTGGATGTTCATCTGCACCAGGGCCTTTTGCATGCGCTGCACCCAGCTGGCCTGCTCCGTAATGAGTGTCTCGCGTTGGCGCGCCACCGCGCGCAACACGCAAACCTCGGCGCTCGGGCGCCAAGCCGCCCGCAGCAGCCCTAGGCTCATGAGCTTCTGCAACCATTGGCAGTCCTGCACGTCGCTCTTGCGCCCGGGCACGTACTTCATCTGCCGTGCATCGACCAGCCAGACCTTCAACCCGTGCTGCTCCAGCACCTCGAACACCGGGATCCAGTACACCCCTGTGGACTCCACCGCCACCGCATCCACGCCAAGACTCACCAGCCATCGCGCCAGTGCGTTCAGATCGTCGGTCATCGCGCCGACCTCGCGTATCGGCTCGTCGCCGGCCGCCTCGGCCAGGTGCCGCGGCACTGCCACCCAGTGGCTGGATGCACCGATGTCGATGCCCGCCGCGTTTGGGAACACCTCGTCTTCTCGCTTGCGCATTGCCATGCTCTGCCTCACCATCGTTGATGAACGGCAGCGCCATGGGAAGCGTCGAATTCGACTCGATCTCACAAACGGGATGCGGCTCACGCCGCTCACCACTGTCGCCGACGAATCCCGGACCATGCTCTCAAGCGGGCTCGCTACAGCTCGCACCAATGCTGGGTCGGTCATGACGGCGCTGCCGTTCGCCTTGTAGCGCAACAACACCATCGTTTCTTCGCGAACGCCGGGCGCGGTCATGGGCCTGGGATGCTCTCAA
>NZ_SMBU01000095.1 GCF_004342485.1 Roseateles saccharophilus | reverse complement strand
CCATCCAGACTGTCATCTTCCTGATCGCGGGCAAGCTCGACTTCAGCGCGATCAACCCTCACGCCCGGCAACCCACTTGAAATTCAAGAGAGCCCGAAAAAGGCCCCGGTCGCTTGCAAGACCGGGGCCTTTTGCTTCGCGCGCTGCCCGTCAGTGCATCAGCTGCCACAGCCCCACGACGACGTTGCCCCATACCGTGATGTTGAACCCCAGCAGCGTGAAGACGCGCAGGAAGTTCCACATCTTGCGTGCCCGCTGCAGGGCCTCGTCGGCGCCGGTGAAGACGTAGATGCCCATATAGAGCGCCGAGGGCAGCAGGGTGGCCGCCATCACCACCACCATGAACCAATAGAAGAAGCGCATACCCGCATTGTGGCCACAGCCGGCGCCCCCGAGGACCGGCGTTAGCCCGGGGGGGAGAGGCGGGGCCGGCGAGGCCCCCCCCCCCGGCGCTCAGGCGACCTTGAACACCGCGACGACGTTGGCGAGATGCTGGGCCTGGTCGTTCAGCGAGGACGAGGCCGCCGTCGATTCCTCCACCAGCGCCACGTTCTGCTGCGTCATCTGGTCCAGGTTGGCGACCGCCTGGTTGACCTGGGCGATGCCATCGCGCTGCTCGACCGCGGCGGCGGCGATTTCGCCCATCAGGTCCGTCACGCGGCGCACGCTGGAGACGATCTCCTCCATCGCCTGGCCGGCCTGGGCCACGTCGGCGGCGCCGGCCTCGACGGTATCGACGGAGCGGCCGATCAGCATCCTGATCTCGCGCGCGGCCTCGGCACTGCGCTGCGCCAGCGTGCGCACCTCGCCGGCGACGACCGCGAAGCCTCGGCCCTGTACATGGACGCCCCCGGTTTGCCAAGCCTCCAGCTCACTGCTGCACTGAGGAAGAGATTGCACCCGTACATTCGGACTTCTGATGCGAGACGTGCTCGCTGTCCCTGATGGGTTCTGCTGGTCGGCGCCCAATCGCTTACACGCACTCGAAGTGCCTCGTCCGGCGCGGGCTATACCAACCACGGTCTGACCTGTCGTGCCATCAACTTGCTGGTTGCCTGAGCAATCGGCGGTAGGGCTCTCCTTGTTCGGTCGGTGTTGCTGATGTTCGACTACGCGACTGCGTAGCCGGGCCTGAACTCTCGGCCGTGCGCCAGCAGCGCCCAGACGGTTCTCGCGGTCTTGTTCGCCATCGCGACCGCCGCGACGTTCTTGTTTCTGCGCGTCGTGAGCTTGAGGACCCAGCTGTCGGCATCGGCGCGCTGGGTGGCCCGGTAGATGACGGAGCGAGCGCCGTGGACGAGCATCGTGCGCAGGTAGGCATCACCTCGCTTGCTCATTCCCAGCAGCGTCGGTTTGCCGCCACTGGAGTGCTGCCGCGGCGCCACGCCCAGCCATGCTGCGAGCTGCCGCCCGTTGTCGAAGTTCTTTGCGTCGCCGACGCTGGCGACCAGGGCGGTCGCGGTCAGCGGTCCGATGCCCGGCACCTTCTCCAGACGTTGGCTCGCTTCGCTGGCCCGATGCCACGCCTTGATCTGCGCCTCGATGTTATGACCGTCGCTGTCTGAGGCTTGCCAGGGCTTGATGTCCCAGGAACGTTGGGGGCGTTCGTGAGAACGCTGCCGCGGTCATCGCGGGAC
>NZ_SMBU01000094.1 GCF_004342485.1 Roseateles saccharophilus | reverse complement strand
GAGCGGCTGTTCGTCGACTACGCCGGCCAGACGGTGCCGGTGGTGGACGCCAGCACGGGCGAGATCCGCCGAGCCCAGGTGTTCGTGGCCGTGCTGGGCGCCTCGAACTACACCTACGCGTGCGCGACCTGGCAGCAGACAGCCGCCGACTGGGTGGGCGCCATCATCGCGACGCTGACGTTCATCAAGGGCGTGCCCAAGTTGCTGGTGCCCGACCAGCCGCGCGCGCTCATCGCCAACCCCGATGCCTACGAGCCTGTCACCGGGCGGCTGATGCAGGAACTGGGCGAGCACTACGGCGTGGCGGTTCTGCCGGCACGCCCAGGCCGGCCCCAGGACAAGGCCAAGGTCGAGGTGGGGGTGCAGGTGGTCGAGCGCTGGATCCTGGCGCGCATTCGCCACCGGCGCTTCTTCAGCCTGGTGGAGCTCAACCGCGCCATCGTTCAGTTGTTGGACGACCTCAACCAGCGGCCGTTCAAGAAGCTGCCCGGCTGCAGGGCGGTCGCCTTCGCGGCGCTGGACGCGCCGGCCTTGAAGCCGTTGCCGGCCACGCCGATGGCGCTCGCGCAGTTCAAGCCGGCGCGGGTCAACATCGACTATCACGTGGCCTTCGAGGGCCACTACTACTCGGTGCCGCACCAGCACGTGGGCGCCGCCGTGGAGCTGCGCATCACGGCCGGCACGCTGGAGGTGCTGCTGCGGCGCCAGCGCATCGCAGCGCACGCCCTGAGCCACCTCGTGGGCGGCTTCACCACCGTGGCCGAGCACATGCCGGCGTCTCACCGCGCGCACCGGCAGTGGACGCCGGCCAAGCTCATCGGCTGGGGCGAGCGCATCGGCGCCGCCACCGCCGGGGTGGTGCGCTGGCAGATGGAGCACCGCACGCACCCCGAGCAGGGCTACCGCGCCTGCCTGGGACTGATGCGACTGGCGCGTGAGTACGGCGACGAGCGCCTGGAGGCCGCGTGCGCCCGGGCGCAGTCCATCCGTGCGCCGCACTACCGCAGCGTCAAGTCGATCCTGGCCAGTGGTCTGGACCGGTGGGGCACCAGCCTGCTCGGCGGTGACACGGCATCCATGCCCGCCCACGACAACGTGCGTGGACCCAGCTACTACGGACACCACTGAGGCTGGCGCACCACCAGCCCCTTGGCCTAACTCTCAAACATCACGAATACACCATGCTTCAACAACATACCCTGGACCAACTGCGCGGCCTGCGCCTGGACGGCATGATTGCCGCGCTCAACGACACCGCACTGCAGGCCAGCGCCGAGGCGTTGCCCTTCGAACAGCGCCTGGCGCTGCTGGTGCAGCGCGAGCTGGACTGGCGCGACGGCAAGCGCGTGGTGCGGCTGCTCAAGGCCGCCAAGCTCAAGGTCAGCGGCGCCTGCGTCGAGGACATTGACTGGCGCGCGGGCCGCGGCCTGGACCGGCACCTGGTCACTGCGCTGACCGAGGGCGACTGGATCCGGCACGGCCGCAACGTGTTGATCACCGGCGCCACCGGCTGCGGCAAGACTTGGCTCGGTTGCGCGTTGGCCCAGCAGGCCGCACGCCAGGGCTTCACGGTGCTCTACACCCGCTCGACCCGGCTGCTGCAGGAGCTGCAGGTGGCGCACGGCGACGGCAGCTTCGGCCGTCGTCTGGCGCAGCTGGCGCGACTGGATTTACTCGTCCTGGACGATCTGGCCATTGCTCCCATCGCCGCGCAGGAACGCCAGGATCTGCTCGA
>NZ_SMBU01000093.1 GCF_004342485.1 Roseateles saccharophilus | reverse complement strand
TGCCCTCAAGCGCCGTGCCGCTGCCCTGGGCTACCAGATCAATCCGATGGAGGCAGTCGCATGAACGACCGTCCTCAGTTCTGTTTCTTGTGAGGTGCCGATGACAGCCGCAGTAGAGCCTGCCCGCCAGAGGGCACAGTGTGTGGGGGCCCCGCCCGGGCGGGGCCAGCGCCGTGGCGCGCGTGTTCAGGGTCAGCGCATCACGGGACGGCCAGCTCGCGGTCCAGCACGCTCATCGCCCGCGCCAGCGTCAGCTCGTCGATGACGTTGCGCCAGAAGGCATTGAAGTCGGCCAGGCGACCCAGCTCCGGCCAGCGGCTGCGCAGGACGAAGGCGAACAGATCGCCGCGCTCGAGCAGCCAGTCGCGCCAGCGCCGCACGGTGCGTCGATCCAAGCCGCTGGCGCGCGCGCAGCCGTGCAGCGACACCCCGCTCAGCAACAGCAGCAGCACCGCCTGCTGCACGGCCCAGTCATACCAGCGCCGCGGCGACAGGCACTGCGGCAGCCGCGAGCACGTCTGGGGGCAGGCCGCGCACAAGTACCGCAGCACCGCCACCGGGTCGCGCGCGCCGCCCCGGCTGCGATCGGCCTTGCGGTGGTAGCAGCCATGCCGCCACACGCGCGCGTAGCCGCAATGTGGGCACGCCGCCGGGCGGTATTGCTCGGGATCGGTGACGACCGCGACCAGGTGCTGGGCGAGAACGACGATGCTTCCTACAATCCGATGCATAGGCTGGTCTTGGTTGTGTTGTGACGGTGTGGTAACCCCACGATAACAACCAAGCACCGGCCTATCTCGTTTGTGCGTCCCGCACTGCCGCCGGCGGCGTTCTCAACAACGCCCGAAATGTCCTTGGGACATCACCCCGCCGCGGCCCTCAGATAGCGACAGTCATAACAACACCGGCGAACGCTGGGTGCTGCTGTATGTGCAGCGCTGGCTGCAAGCGCCGGTTGAGCTGGCCGATGGTCAGACGCAGGTGCGAGCGCTGGGTACGCCGCAAGGTGGTGTGATCAGCCCGTTGCTGGCCAACTTGTTCCTGCACTACGTGTTCGACACATGGATGCGGCGACATCATTCCGAAGTGCCGTTCGAACGGTACGCCGACGATGCGCTGTGCCATTGCCGCACACGGGAGCAGGCAGAAGTGGTGCTGGCACAGCTGACGCAGCGCTTCGCGGAATGTGGCCTGACGCTGCACCCACAGAAGACGCGGCTGGTCTACTGCAAGGACGACGATCGACGGGGTGATCATCCCGAGACGAGCTTCGACTTCCTGGGCTTTACGTTCCGGGCTCGCCGGTCGAAGAATCGATGGGGGAAGCACTTCGTCAACTTCAGTCCGGGTATGAGTGCCAAGGCCGGTAAGCGCATCCGCCAGGAAGTCCGCAGTTGGACGCTGCCTTCGCGTAGCGACAAGACATTGCACGACCTGGCACGCATGTTTGATCGGCAAATCAGAGGCTGGGTGAACTACTTCGGTGCCTTCTACAGGTCGGCGCTGTACCCGACGTTGCGGCACCTGGACCGCAAGCTCGTGTTGTGGGCAACTCGCAAGTACAAGCGGCTGCGCGGCCATCGTCGTCGTGCGGCGCATTGGCTGGAGCGCATCGCGCGGGACAAGCCGGGCTTGTTTGCGCATTGGAGGCTGCTGTGGGGGCAGGGCCGGATGGGAGGAGCCGGATGAGTCGAGAGATTCACGTCCGGTTCTGTGAGCGCCTGGAGGGGCAGTTCCTCCGGGCGACTCGACGCAACGTCTACGTCAGGAGCCAGCGGGCAGGAGAGCGGGTGCTGCAAGCGCTGCGCGGCTGCTATGCGAGGTTGGCGCTGAAGGTCAACGAAGGC
>NZ_SMBU01000092.1 GCF_004342485.1 Roseateles saccharophilus | reverse complement strand
CTCGGCATGGGCGGGGCAATACGACGTCAGTTCGAGCAAGTAAAACGTCGACACGAAGCCGCGTCGAAATCGTCTACTTGTTCAGCACAGCCCTAGAGAGGTTGTTCACGGTAAGAGGCGTCGGGTGTGCGTCTTCCGATGTCTCGTTGGACCGAATTGGCCCATAGTGGGAGCTTCGGCTGTGAGCTGAGCTCATCAGGGCGGCAGCGTTTGGCGTGGACCCGCAGGTCCTTTTGACAAAGGATGTCGAAGCGATGCGCATTCTTGCCTTTCAGTGGGCATCGGGGTTGCTCGTGGCGGCCGGTGTGTCGGCGCTTAGCGCTCCAATGGACGAGCCCATCAAGCCGCTCCCTTCTACGCTGAAGCAGGACCCGGCCAGAGCGGAAATTGGTCGCCTGCTCTTTCACGACGCGCGCTTATCCGCCAACGGAAAGGTTGCATGCGTTTCGTGCCATGACACGACCAAGGGCGGCAGCGACGGCCGGGACCGGTCGATCGGCTTTGGAGGGGCACTGACCGGTGTTCATGCGCCGACAGTGTTCAACGCGGCCTTCAACTTCAAGCAGTTCTGGAACGGCCGGGCCGACTCTTTGGAGGGGCAGGTCGACCTAGTCGTGCAAAACCCCGTGGAGATGGGCTCGAGGTGGGAGGCCGTCGTGGCCAAGGTCGCGGCCGACGCTAAGTACCGAGCGGCCTTCGCGGAGGCATATCCGCAAGGGGTGACTGCCGCCAACATACGGCATGCCATTGCGACCTATGAGCGCACGCTCATCACACCCAATTCGCGCTTCGACCGCTATCTCAGAGGCGATTCGGGTGCCATCACCGCTAATGAACGCGAGGGCTACGCGCGCTTCAAGCGCTATGGCTGTGTGGCCTGCCACCAAGGTGTCAATGTCGGCGGCAACATGTTCCAGAGGTTCGGCGTCATGGGGGACTATTTCGCGCGCCGCGGCAATCTAACTCCGGCTGATCTCGGGCGCTTCGAGGTCACCCACGACGAGGGTGATCGATATGTCTTCAAGGTTCCGAGTCTGCGCAACGTTGCCCTGCGACCGCCATATTTTCATGATGCATCGGCCAAGACGCTGGAGGACGCTGTTGACGTGATGTTCCGCTACCAGTTGGGCCGCGTGGCCACCCAGCAAGACAAGGCTCTGATCATCGATTTCCTGCGCACATTGAATGGCGAACTGGAGGGCAAGCCGTGAAGCGGTTGGACGCCGCCCAGGGCGCCGCATGGGTCGTGGCGGTTGCCATTGGCTTGCTTTCAGCGATCTTGATCGGCCTCTATGTCAAAGCCCGTGCCTACGATGAGGCGTCTCTCATCGAGCAAGCGGCCGTGCTGCGGCACATCAAACAGCTCGATGCGCAATGGGAGTCCGATGCGCTGAAGTCACGTGTCGGGCTCAACGACAGCTACGACCCTCTGACGGCGCCGATGGTCGAACTGCGGCAGTTGCGGCAACAACTGATCGATGTCGCGCCCGCATGGTCAAGCAACTTGAGTCGGGGCGAGCTCAAGCGTGCCAGCTCTGCCCTGCAACAGGCGCTTGACGACAAGGAGCGGCTGATCGAGCGCTTCAAATCGCATAACGCCATCCTGCGCAATTCGCTGACTTTCCTGCCCACGGCGGCCAACGACTTGCGGCTGATCTCGCGTCAAGTGGGGGATTCGGCCCCCAGGCGGCAGTTGCTTGGCGATGCCGTCGGGAACGTATTGCTCGCCACCTTGCAGTACAGCCAGGCGGCGACCAATGAACAGGCCGCCTACATCAAGGCTGAGCAGGTGTGAACGGCGGTCAGGAAGCGCGCTTATTCGGCGGTGAGGACGCGGTTTTGTCTTGAGCCCTGGGAAGGGCCAATTGCAAGTGAGGATGGGA
>NZ_SMBU01000091.1 GCF_004342485.1 Roseateles saccharophilus | reverse complement strand
GTCAAGCAGCACCTGGAGCCCCGACTGGAAGAGCACTTCCACGAGGACTCCTATGGGTATCGACCGGGGAAGTCAGCGCGGCAAGCGCTAGACCGCGCCCGGCGCCGGTGCTGGGACTATCCCTGGGTCGTGGACCTCGACATCAAGGGGTTCTTCGACACGATCGATCATGAACTGTTGATGCGAGCACTGCAGAAGCACACTGTTACGTCCCGCGTAGATTTCGATGCCCGATCCCACGCTTTTCGAGGGCGAGCCTAGCGTGGTGTCCCACGACGAATCGGGAAGGACTGGCGCCGTGAGGACGACGGGACGGCGATGGGGCAGGGGCGATGAACAACGCCGCCAGGGATGAGCTGGCGGCGTCGCGGGGTGGTGGTGTGGCGCTTCAGAACGGCGGATCGTCAGGCGGCGAGTCCAAGTCCGGCCCGATGAGGTTGTGCGGCAATTGGTCGTCGAAGTGACGGCGGATCTGCGCGCTGTAGCGCGACTCGATGAGCAGGAACAGGTGCTCAACGAAGAGATAGAGCTCGACGGCCGCCTCGTCGCTGAGCCGGGGCAGTGGCACGCCCGGCTGTGGCGGCGGTGTGTGGGGGCGCGTCATTGCAACTCCGCAATGGCTTGCTGCAGCAGCTCGTCAGGCAGGTGGTTGAGCCCCTTGGGCACGGCCAGCCGCATGGCCGTGCACAGGATGCGTCCGGCCTGGCGAGGCAGCCCCATGCTGGCCTGACGCAGGATCTCCAAGCCCGCATCGGAGACCAGCGTGTGCTGGCAGCCGGCGCTCTTGAGGCCATGGGAGATGAGCTGCGCGAAGCGCTCGCGCTCGACGATGGGGCGCAAGGCGACGCGAGCCTGGATGCGACTGGCCAGCGCCGCGTACGGCGCGCGCTCCAGCGTGCTGGCCAGGGTGGGATGCCCCACCAGCCAGACGCTGAGCAGGTCGCGCGAGTCGAAGGCGAAGTTCAGGAACGCGGGGAAGTCACGGAAGAACTCCGCCGGCAGGTTCTGCGCCTCGTCGACGACCCAGATGGGCGTGACCTGCTTGCCGTCGGCCAGCTCGTGCACGCGCTGCTTGATGTCGCGCCACAGCTGTGCGCGCCGGTAGCTGGGCTCGACCCCGAGTCCACGGGCCAGACCGCGGTAGATGTCCACACGGCCGAAGTCGGTCTCGGCCAGGTACAGCACCAGGTAGCGGTGGGGGTTGAGGCCGCGCGTGAGCTGGCGCAGCGCGGCGGTCTTGCCTACGCCGGGCTCGCCGGTGAGCAGCCCCACGCCCGGGGACTTGAGCAACCAGTCGAAGCGCTGGGCCAGCACGGCCAGCGCCCCGTCGTCCCACGGCTCGGTGAGCTCCTTGCCCAGCGGCGCGTGCGTGAGGCCGAAGTGTTGCAGGTACATAGCTCACTCCTGTGGCTTCTTCGGCGCCAGCGCGGGCAGCCCGTGGTGGTGCCGATGGGCGATCTCCACCAGGTTGGGCCCGGCTGCCCGGTCCCCAGGCCCAGAACGCAGCGCCGGATCGACGCCGACGGCGTCGGGCTTGTGCCGTGTGCGATGGGCATTGCCCAGCGCGTCCAGCGGCGTGGCCTCCCCGAGCGAGCGCCCCTCGTCGTCCTCCACCCCCACGACGCGCTGCGCGTGCGGGTCCACCACCAACTGCACGGTCTTGCCCGACAGCGCATAGGGCAGCTCGAAGCGCCGGCCCTGGTAGGACGCGGTGCCGTCCTTGCGCACGAAGCGCTGGACGCGATGGTGGAACAGCGCATCCAGCTGCGCGGCGCGCGGCCCGAGCTGGCGGATGTGCGCGAGGTCACGCTGGTAGCGCGCCAGCGGCGTCATGCCGGTCAGGCCCGCGTGCTCGCTGCGGTGATAGACCTGCTCAACCCAAGCCCACAGCCGCGCGTTCAGATCCTCCAGGCAGGTGATGTGGCGCTCGTCGAGCTCGTCGAGGAAGCCGGCTCTGCAGGTCCGGTGATACCGCTCCAACTTGCCCTTGGCAACAGCCGTCAACTGCACGAGATCTGGCAGATCCGTTGCAGTTCTTCGAGGTCACACACCCGTTCCATCCGATGTTCGGGAAAGTCTTCG
>NZ_SMBU01000090.1 GCF_004342485.1 Roseateles saccharophilus | reverse complement strand
CAAGCCCGGCGGCTCTGTTTAATGTGGGCTGTCAGGCGCGTCCAGTCCCTCACGGGACTGGACATCGCTCGCAGGCAATCCTGGGTACGAGTGGTGTGCGCCGGGAGACCGGCAAGGAGTAGGCGGTGCAAGTCCGCTGCAATGAAGGAATAGCGATCCACATTGGCCCCGAGTCATGCGCGGCACACCGCGAGGTGTGGCGTGAAGCGTTGACAGGGGTACGCACAGGCCAGCCATTGAGCCACGAAAGGTACTTATCCCGGGTGTCGACGCTGTACCACTGGCGGAAGACAACACGGGCGGGGGCGCCAACGCGAGCCCCCGCGCGACCCGGCGCGGTCGCAGAACCTGGCATGTGCGCACGCTCCTTGTACGGGAACCGGGAGATCTCGGGTCTGACCAGCCGCGGTAACGGGCTGGCCCGCATCGGGAAGGCGAGGAGCCGTAGCCGATGATGCACGGGCCCGAGAAGTCAGACTCGGCCATAGTAGCGATGAAGCCTGCGAACAACGCTGCCCCGGCAGCTGCGGAGTGGGTGGAGCCAAGGGCCGGGACCAAGGGGAACGCGGAACAGTCGCGCACGCAACGGACACAGCGCCGAGCAAGCGTGTCACCGGGACTGGACCGCGTACGGCACGCTGCACGGCAGCGGAAGAAGGAGAAGTTCACCGCGCTGCTGCACCATGTCACGGTCGATCTGCTGAGGGATGCGTTCCTGGCGCTCAAGCGCCGTGCCGCGCCTGGGGTGGACGGCGTGACGTGGCAGGACTACGAGGCGAACCTGGAGGGCAACCTGCAGGAGCTGCATGCTCGGGTCCATCGCGGCACGTATCGGGCGCTACCGGTCCGGCGACGGTTCATACCGAAGCCCGGCACCGATAAGCAGCGCCCGCTCGGCATCGCTGCACTGGAGGACAAGGTCGTCCAGCGTGCGGTCGTCGTGGTGCTCAATGCGATCTACGAGGAAGACTTCCTCGGCTTCTCGTACGGGTTCCGGCCCGGGCGGGGACAGCATGACGCATTGGATGCACTGTCGGTGGCCATCGGCGGGACCCGGGTGAACTGGATTCTCGACGCGGACATTCGAAGCTTCTTCGACGGATTGAGCCAACCTTGGCTCGTCCGCTTCCTGGAGCATCGGGTCGGCGACGAGCGCATCCTCCGTCTTGTCCGCAAGTGGCTCAAGGCGGGAGTCCTGGAAGAAGGGGAATGGAGCGTCAGTGAGGCGGGGACTCCGCAAGGGGCGGTGGCATCACCGCTGCTTGCCAACGTCTACCTGCACTACGTCTTCGATCTCTGGGCCCAGCAATGGCGGCGGCGCGAGGCCAACGGCAACGTGATCTTCGTCCGCTACGCGGACGACATCGTGGCCGGCTTCGAGCACGAGACCGATGCAAGGCGATTCTGGGACGCGATGCGAGCGAGGTTCGAGCAGTTCGGGCTCGAACTTCACGGGGAAAAGACCCGCTTGCTGGAGTTCGGCCGCAACGCGGCCGGGCAACGCCGTCGGCGCGGTCTGGGCAAACCGGAGACCTTCACCTTCCTGGGATTCACGTTCATCTGCGGCACGTCGCGGCGCGGAGCCTTCCTGCTCCAGCGCAAGACGCGGCGTGACCGCATGCGGGCGAAGCTGCGGGAGGTCAAAGAGGATCTACGTCGCCACATGCATGAGCCGATCCCAGAACAGGGACACCGGCTGAAGGCGGTGGTGGCCGGCTACTTTGCGTATCACGCGGTGCCCACCAACATGCGAGCCCTCAATGCCTTCCGCTACCACGTTACGAACCTCTGGTTCCGCACGCTCCGGCGTCGCAGCCAGAAACATCGGCTGACGTGGGACCGGATGCCGAGGCTCGCAGCCGACTGGCTCCCGCGCCCCCGCATCCTCCATCCGTGGCCCCAGCAGCGCTTCGCCGTCAACCACCCAAGGTAGGAGCCGTATGCCCGAATTGGGCACGTACGGATCGGTGCGGGGGGCGTTCAGCAATGGGCGTCCCTACCGCGATCGGCAGCGGGTCAACTTAGAGATCGCGGTCCAAGGCCATCAATAAATTGATCGACCTCTACCCGCGCTGGCCCGCACACCCCAGTGTCTTCCAT
>NZ_SMBU01000089.1 GCF_004342485.1 Roseateles saccharophilus | reverse complement strand
TCACTGCCCTCGATCACACCCGGCCTGAGCGGGCACTTCGAGCAAAACCGCGTCCTCACCGCCGAATAAGCGCGTTTCCTGACCGCCGTTCACAATCGCGGGCAAGTGGATCTCTCGGACGACCAAGCAGCGTGATCGGGCGAAGGCGGTGACGGCGGCGATCAAGGTTCGGGCCGAATGCGAGATCAAGCACGAGCATGGCATTGCGATCCAGACCAAGGCGTTTCGCGATGTCGCTAAGCTTGCCATCGAGCGGATGCGACAGCGGCCTGCCAATGCCAAGGGTGCCAGTACCGTGAAGGATCACGAATGGGCGCTGACCAAATACCACATCCCCTTCTTTGACCGCACGTACATCACCAGCATCGATCATCAGAAGCTGGCTGACTTCGACGCATGGCGAATTGGGCAGATGGGGAGGACGCCGGCGCAGTCCACGTTGAAGACGCACAACGCCGCACTTCGGAGGGTCTACGACGAAGCTGTCATCCGTAAGTGGATGGCGCCAGGGCAGGTCCCTGTGCTGTCTTCGGCTGCGGGAGTTCCAGCGTCACGCCGGGACTACTTCACGTCAGAAGAAATAGCAAAGATTCGGGGGGCGTTTCCGGCCTGGATCACGGCACGCAACAGCGAGAAGACGCGCCAGATTCGCGAGCTGCTCTTTTTCTATTTCAACGTGGCGGTGCACACGGGGCTGAGACCGGGCACCGAAATGGACAACTTGCGCTGGAACGACATTCAGGTCCGCAAGGATCATGTCGTCATCACCGTGCGCAAAGGCAAGACGACGCTGCACACGGGCAACCGGCATGTTGTCGGCAACAGCATCGTGCTGGAAATGATCCTCGACATGCTCGCAGGTGCGCAGAGTGCCGAAGAAGTGAACGAGTCAGACCTTTCCGAGGATTCGAACCCACTCGTGTTCCAGATGCCAGAGGGTAGTTCAAAAGAGCTGCTAACTCGTAACTTCACCGCACTGCTCAAGCGCCTCAAGTTGGAGAGCGGCCCGGGTGGAAAGCGGACTCTGTATTCCCTTCGTCACACCTACATCACGCACTTGATCCTGGACCGTGTGCCGGTCAACGTGATCGCGAAACAGTGCGGTACGAGCGCCGCCATGATCGAGGCGCACTACAGCCACATCACGCCGCTGATGTATGCCAAGGAGCTGGCCGGGGTGGAAGGTGCTCAGCTCACGCGCCTGATCGACCAGTACGCGGATCTGAGCTGAGAGGCTCACGTCTACTGCCTTGCGCGTGGCCCGCTCTAGCAGCTTTTGGGTCCGGCTTTGTGGGCCCTCGCAGGCGCTGGTGAGGAAGTTAACTGGGTTGGCGGTCACTCACATTGACCATCTATTGACGTTTCATCCCGTTGGGGATGATTCGTGAAGTAATGCACGAATGTGATCCGATTGCAGCGGCCGTTTGGCGTCAAAAATAAGGGTAAACCATGAAACGCCAGCTCGTTTCAGCGCGAAAGTGAATACGGGGGTATTCATTTTTGGACTCTGACTGGGGCCTGGACACGCTTCGGCGGCATCCGAAATAGTCCAGGCATCGCGGCAGGCCGCCTCGCAATCCCGCAAGACGAAGCAAAGCTGGCATTGGGTCAGTTGAGCCGCTGCATTGCCGTGATGAATCAACTTGAAGGAAATTCACTATGACCACCACTCACGCTCAGCCTGCTGGCATCGAGACGCAATCGGTTGCTGTCCCGGTAACCCTCGCACCGATCAGCGCCAAGGCGTTGGATGTTCAAGGCGTCTTAGACGAAGCCACCAGCCTCCGGGACGAAGCCAGCAAGGACTGGCAGCAGTTTTACCTCGCTGGCCGCGCTGCTACCAAGAAGACGATGCAGAACGTATACGGCCTGTACTACGTCGTCATGCATAGCGACGAAAAGTTCATGGTCATCGCGAGGATGAAGGAGAAGGTGCCGAAGGAAAAGGTGCGCGAAACCACGAGGGAAGCCGCGATCTTCATTCGGTACGTCTTCAAAGACTTTGACGACAAGCAGGTCCATGTGTTACGTCCCGCGTAGATTTCGGCTCGCGATCCCAAGCTATTCGAGGTTGAGTCAAGGCTGCTGTCTCGCGAAGAATTGGACGGGACTCGCAC
>NZ_SMBU01000088.1 GCF_004342485.1 Roseateles saccharophilus | reverse complement strand
GGTGCGAGTCCCGTCCAATTCTTCGCGAGACAGCAGCCTTGACTCAACCTCGAATAGCTTGGGATCGCGAGCCGAAATCTACGCGGGACGTAACATGCACCAAGCCACGCTGGCCCTGGTGCTTCGCCAACCCGGCACGCTGCTGGACCTGCCCCAGGCTGTACGCCAACTCGACGAGATGGTGGTGGACTGCCATGCCGGCACCCTCAGCATCTGGCGCAGTGATGCCTACCGCAGTGACGACCCGCCCGGCCAGCCCGGGCGCAGCCTGAGCCCGGAGCCTGGTCAACGCCGTACCCAGGCCATGGCGGACCTGGCGCTGACGAACCCGCTGATGGCTGCCGCGCTGCGAGCGCTGTGCAGCGGCGGCGGCAATGCTCAGGCGGTGCAGGCGCCGGGGGGAAGTGTCTCGCCATTGGCACCGGCATCGGCATCGGCATCGGCATCGGCATCCTCCCCCAGTGCACCAGCCGTACCGCCGACGCCCGCCAGCCCACCCCAAGGGGCTGGCTCGCAGGCAGATACCCCCCCTGTCGTTGCGCCTCGTGTGCCAGGCGACACGTCGGCTCCAACGACGCCCGGTGGGGGACCATCGATCATCGACGCGCCTGCCTTTCCTGGCAGCGCATTCAGCGTGCGCACGCTGGCGCGGCTGGCGCTGGGCACCTACACCAGCCCGGCCATGTTGCAGGCCGAGATGGACGTCGCCGTGGTGCTGAACCAGGTGCTGGGGCAGGTTGAATCCCGCCCTACGCCCAATCAGTCGCTCAAGTTGATGTTGACCCGGCGCAGCCTGGACGTCACGTTGCACAAGCAGGAAGCACTGGAGCGCAGCCTGGGCGACAAGGCGGCCTTGCTTGAAAGTGCAGATCTCCAGGCCATGGCTTTGCCACCTCTGCCCCGGCACACACCGTCGTCGTTTGTCGCCGAGCTTTACCGTCACAACGCCAGCGGGCAATATGTGTTGGCCTTTCGAGGCACGGCCGAGGCAGCGGATTGGATCAGCAACCTTTGGATGGGTGTCGACCTGGCCGAAGTCACCGCACCGCACTATGCGGCGGCGGAGGAGCTGCTTGCCGAGTTGCGCAAGCGCGGCATCAGCCCGCTGGTGGTGGGTCACTCGCTGGGCGCCGGCATGGCGCAGTACGTGGCCTACCGGTTCGGCTTGAAGGTCGTGGGCTTCAACGCGTCGCCGCTGCCGATTCGCTACCTCAGTGGCCGGCGCTACGACCCGGCCGACGCGCGGCTCTTCACCGCACTGGAATTGCCGCCGCCCGGCACGCCGGTGTCGTCTGATCACGACCAGCGCCTGGGTGACCCGCTCTCACTGGGGCTGGACTCATTGCGAAAGCACGCACCGCGTGCAGATGCTTGGATCAAGGCCAACCGCCAGCTGGTCAAGCCGGTGTGCTTGCTGACGCTGCCAGAGCCTTACTTCGACGCGGACGAGGACGCCGACATGGCCCGCGCCGTGGGCGAGCATTTCGTCTCGGGGCCGTTGCAGTCGCTGCTCACAGCCAGTACCGCAGGCACCGTCAAGAGCATCGCCAAGAAGATGGCGATCAGCCAAGGTCTTGAGATGTTGTTGGATGACCCCGCATGGGCTCAAGCATCGATCGGTCACGCCGCGGCCGCTGTGGAGGCGCAGCGTCGAGCGGTGATTGCCGGCGTCGAACAGGCCAAGGCGTTGCAGGGCATGGCCAAGGCACTTGGCTGGCTCTACAACGCCTCCACAGGCCGGAACATGGGCAAGACTGCAGTGCAGATCGGAGCCGGGGTCGTGGATCTCATTGCAGCCCAGTACGTCAAGCGGCTGCTGCAGGTGCATGGAATGGCGCGCTTCGTGCGAGGGCTGGGAGTCACCGGTGACCTCAATCCCTACGCGATCGGGCCGGACGGCAGCTCACCCTGCGCTGCTGTGTCGAGTTCTTACTGAACCGCCCCCGGGTTTCATGGGCTGCAAGGCGCAAACCGCAGCCGTAGCTCTGGCTACGGCGAGGATTTGCAACGCAGCAGACCGCCCAAAGCAGGGACGCGCAGTGCGCGAGGGACTTGTTCAGCGTTGCCCTAGCGGCAAAGTGCATCAAGTTGCCCGGCATCGCCGTAGAACAAGCCTGGCGTTGAAGGGTCGGTGATCTGGGCGACGCTTTCAGAAACCTGCCCCGTCTCGGCAGGCTCCGGGTACCAGAAGGATTCCACGCCTCGAAGGCCGAACTCTTGCCAACGCGCCAAAGGCGGAACCCAAAGAAGTTGGCCTCTCTTGAAAATCGAGTGGGTACGATGAAGCCCGGTTGATCACTCCGAGGAGTGGTGCCATGACAGCCAGAGTCTTCGAAGCGGCGCTCGGTATTGGCGCGCCGTGGTCGGTTCGCGCGATCGAGT
>NZ_SMBU01000087.1 GCF_004342485.1 Roseateles saccharophilus | reverse complement strand
TTGGCAACAGCCGTCAACTGCACGAGATCTGGCAGATCCGTTGCAGTTCTTCGAGGTCACACACCCGTTCCATCCGATGTTCGGGAAAGTCTTCGCGCTGGTGGACCGGCGCCACACCTGGGGAGAGGACCGCGTCTACTTCCATGACGCCGCGGGCAGGCTCTGTCGCATGAGTGCGCAATGGACCAGCGCGGCGGAGGTGGATCTGTTCGTCTTGACCTCGGCCGGACGGTCAAGCCTGCGCGTCAGTGATCTGCTTGAGCTGGTGGGCATGGTCGAGCAACACCGGGCTGCAGAAGAGGCCCGCAAGCCTCACCGGAAGAGTTCTGGTGCGTCAAGGAAATGATGCCAATATTGGCAAGCATAATTTGCCCACGCCTTTGCTCGTCTAGTGAACGCTCGGCGCGAGCGGGAAGAGCTTTTTGTTGCTGTCAACCATGCAATATTGCTTGGATCTCGCTCCGTCTGCGCGTTTGTACGCTCTCCAGATAACACGGTATATCGCCTTGAAATCATGTTATATAGGGCGTAATATTGTTTACATATGACGCGCCCTCCCAAGATCACCCCGAAGCGACTGGCGTTGCAGGAGAGCGGCACGGTCAACACGCACGCCGAGGGGGTCCAAGACAGCACCTTCGTCGGCAGCGAGTTCTTCGACCCGCACGACCTGGTGCAGGTGCGCTACGAGATGCTTCGCCGGGTGAGCGCCGAAGGCCTGTCCATCACCGATGCGGTCGCACGCTTCGGTGTCACGCGCCCGACCTTCTACAAGGCGCAGTCCGACTTCGCGCGCGCAGGCTTGGTGGGGCTGCTGCCGGCCAAGCGTGGGCCACATGGGCCTCACAAGATCACCGATGAGGTCATGCGCTTCATCGAGCAGTCTCGCCAGGATGACTCGCAACTGGATGGCCCCGCCTTGGTCGAGCGCATCCACCAGCAATTCGGACTGGTCGTGCACCGACGCACCGTCGAACGCGCGCTGACGCCCTCGAAAAAAAAACACCGCTGAACTTCCCGATCGCCGGGGTCGACGCCGGCGAGCTTGCTCAACGCTACGAAGCTCTCAGACGCGAAGTCCTGGCGCCGACCGTCAACGTCGGCGTCGATGTTCGCGGCCTGGCGCTGCTGGTGCGCAAGGGCATGGCCGCATGGATGCATGCGCTCAGCCAGCATCCTTGCACGCACACAGCGGCGCAGCGGCGCGGATGCGATGAGTCCCCATCGAAGCGAACGGATGCCACGCCGACGGATCGGCGCTCAGCGGGCATCGAGCAAATGCTGGTGAACATCTTGGCCGCAATGACGCAGGCCAATCGTGTAGCCCTGAAAGCCTGACCATGAGCACAGAAACGAGTTCGAAGATCCAAACCCGGCACGTCAGCCGCAATGCCTACCTGTACGTGCGCCAATCCACACTGCGCCAGGTGTTCGAGAACACCGAGAGCACCAAGCGCCAGTACGCGCTGCAGCAGCGCGCAATCGCCCTGGGTTGGTCAATCGAGCAGGTGGTGATCATCGACTCCGACCTGGGGCGCTCGGGCGCCTCTGCGGTCGATCGAGAGGGCTTCCAGCGGCTCGTAACGGAGGTGGGGCTGGGGCGCGCGGGCATCGTGATGGGACTGGAGGTATCGCGCCTAGCGCGCAACTCAACCGACTGGCACAGGTTGCTGGAGATCTGCGCGCTGGCCGATACCCTCATCCTGGACGAAGACGGCGTGTACGACCCCGCGCACTTCAACGATCGCTTGCTGCTGGGCCTGAAGGGCACCATGAGCGAAGCGGAGTTGCACGTGCTCAGGGCTCGCCTACGAGGTGGCATCTTGAACAAGGCGCGTCGCGGCGAACTCGAAGTGAGGATGCCCATCGGCTTCGTTCATGACTCGCAAGGCCGCGTCCAGCTGGATCCGGACCTGCGCATCCAGGACAGCGTGCGGCAGTTGCTGCGCACGTTTGAGCGCACGGGTTCGGCCACGGCTACGGTCAAGGCCTTCCGTGAGCAGGGCTTGCTGTTCCCGCGGCATGCGATCAAGGGGCCGCGCCATGGAGAGATCCTCTGGTCGGAGCTCACGCACTCGCGGACGTTGTTCGTCTTGCACAACCCCACCTACGCGGGCGCCTTCACCTTCGGCAGAACGCGTCAGCGCACGAGGCCCGACGGCAGCACCATCAACAAGCATCTGCCGCAGTCGGAGTGGACCACGCTCATCCGCGACGCCCACGAAGGCTATCTGAGTTGGGAGCAATACGAACAGAATCTGCAACGTTTGCGAGACAACGCGAAGTCGTACGGCGAAGAGCGCGAGCGCGGCGCACCGCGTGAAGGGCCTGCATTGCTGCAGGGATTGGCGATCTGTGCGATCTGTTCGACTCGCATGACCGTGCGCTATCACCACTGCGCAGGGCAGACCCGGCCCACCTATGTCTGCCAGCACGCGGGCATCGCCACGGGGCAGCCGATCTGCCAGTCGATCCACGGGGC
>NZ_SMBU01000086.1 GCF_004342485.1 Roseateles saccharophilus | reverse complement strand
CGCTCCTGGGTCTCCCAGTCCAGCCACTGCGCCACACGCGAGGCGGCCTCGGGATCGGTCATCACGTCGGCCCAGTGGGCCAACAGGCCGTGCAGGCGCAGCTCGGTGGCCCGGGTGCGCAGTTCGCCGGCGTGAGTCGGCATGGGCGCGTTCACAGCTGTTCTCCTTCATCGACCGAGACGATTCGGTCGTAGCTGGCCAGGGCGTGCGAGCGCACGGGCGCGTCGCGACGGGCCACGTCCTCGCTCAGATGCAGCGCCGTGGGCGGGGGCAGCCCCTGCTCCTCGCGGGCGCGCTCCAGCGCCAGCCTCACCGCGTTCGGATGCGGCACGCCCTGGGCCAGCGCGCTGTCAATGGCCGCCTGCAGCGCCGAGGCCCCATAACGGTCGAGCAGGCGCAGCAGTGCCGCGGTGATGGAGCCCAGGTTCTCCCCGCGCGCGGCGGCCTGCGCGAGCAGCCTGGATGCGGCCGGCACCGCGCGGCTGACCCGGTCGACACCCCGATGCCCGCGCGCGCGGCGCTTGTGCTGTACGAGCGCATCGACATGGGCGGGGTCCTCGATCTGTGCGCCCGCGTCATAGCTGCGTGCGTGCCGGGCGATCTCGGCCGCACCGTCGAACACGCGCACGCGCGCCTCGTCGGCGAGCACGGCCAGAGTGCGCCGCACGTGGGCGTGAGGCACCGAGTAGTCGTTGAGGTCGAAGCGCACGTAGGGCGTCTTGCCCACCTGCACGGCCACGCGCTCGCCCAGGGGATAGTCCTGCGTAGGCAGCGCCAGCAAGCTCGCGCGCTCGCCCTCGAAGGCCTGTCGCACGCTCAAGGCGCCGTCTTCGGGCCAGCGCCGATCCGAGGCGAGCCCCTCGCACCAGGAGCGCGCCTGCGCGTTGAGGTCATCCAGATCGGCGAACTCGCGCGCAGCGAAGAAGGCCTCGCGGATGTAGCGGATGCTGCGTTCGACCCGACCCTTCTCGTTGCCCCGGGCCACGGCCACTGGGCGCGGCTCGAAGCGGTGGTGGGCCGCGAACTTCAGCAGCTCGGGGTTGAAGCGCACGGCGTCACCGATGCGCTCGAGCACGGCGCTCTTGAGGTTGTCGTAGAGCAGGACCCGGGCACAGCCGCCATAGGCGGCAAACGCCTCGACATGGCCGCGCAAGAAGCTGTCCATCCGGGCATCGAGGAAGAAGCGCAGGAAGATCCGGCGCGAGTAGCTCAGCACCATCACGAAGGCCATCAGTGGCCGGCGCGCGCGGCCGACTGCCAAGTGGCCGAAGTGACCCCAGTCGACTTGGGCCTGTTCGCCCGGCAAGGTGCGCAGCCGCAGGTAAGCCTGGGCCGGCGGGCGCGGGCGCAAGGTGGCCACGAGGTGGCGGAAGTGGTCGGGACTGCCGCGGTAGCCGCGCTCGTGGACCATGTCGAACAGCCGCGCCGCGGTGAGCGTCGGGAACTTCGCCAGCGTCTGCAGGATGAACGGCCGGAACGGGTCAACGCGGCTGGGTCGCAGCAGCGTGGCCGGCGGCGCCAGGCCCGCCTGCGCGAGCACGCGCCGCACGGTGTCGCGATGCACGTGCAACTGGCGCGCGATGGTGCCTACGCGCCAGCGTTCGGCCTGATACAGGCGCAGGATCTGCGCGTTCATGTCGGCGGAGATGACCAAGACGGCTCCTTCGAAGGACTTCAGGGACAGGGATCGACCACGCGGGCCGGCCAGCGCCGCAGGCCGTGACGCACGAAGCCCTGACGCACCCAGGGCGACAGCGGTGCGCCACAGCGCCGGCAGCGCGCGCCAAGCGGCAGTGCCTGGCCAGCGGTGGCGTTCACCGCGTGGTCGGGCTCGTTCTGGGTCAGTGGAGCAGCGGGCGCCACGGCCCGCCAACCCTGATGCGTCACGAAGTGGAGGGTGCGGCCAGCGGCAATGGCGCCGTGTTCGTTCTCGCGCTGGCGCTGGCGCTGACGCCAGCGCCGAGAGCGCTCGGCATGGGCCAGTCGGCCGGCGCGGCTGCGCTGGTAGCGCTGTGCCGCCGCGCGCTGCGCCTCGCGGCGGGCCGCGCCGGAGCAGGCGCGGCCGCAATAGCGCTGGCCACGATCGCAGCGGCTGCACAGCACGACCTGCACGCGGCAGCGCGCGCACACGAACAGACGGGCGGGATGGTCGACGGCCAGGCTCCCCGGAACGACTCCCGGGGAACGCCAATGGCCGGCCGCATGCGGCGTGTAAGCCCGCATGTCGCGGCATACACTGCACTCGCATCCCGCTACTTGGCGCGGTTGTAGGGCACGGCGTCCGGGCTTTAGCTGCCACGCGATGGGCCGGCACCGTGCCCGCCTACCACTCGGGCACGGCGAGGTTCTACCTCACCACCGGGCCTTCGAAGACGCGCATCCGTCGCGCCTGCTCGCGCCGCCGCCAGGCGGGCGCCCTGCAGGGCGCCCGCCTGGCCCTCAGCTCACGCGCAACGACGGCCACTGCCGATCCCGCTTCCCATCCTCACTTGCAATTGGCCCTTCCCAGGGCTCAAGACAAAACCGCGTCCTCACCGCCGAATAAGCGCGCTTCCTGACCGCCGTTCACA
>NZ_SMBU01000085.1 GCF_004342485.1 Roseateles saccharophilus | reverse complement strand
TCGAATACTGACCTGGGGAGCGCCGTAGTGCCTGGTCATGGCCAAAACCGCCGTCTCACCGCCGAATAAGAGCGTTTCCTGACCGCCGCCAACACTGGCGGCTGCATGACCGCGTCGGGGACGCGGCCGGTGGCCTGCGCCGCACGGCTGGTGACCGCGCCGTCTCGGTCAGCCTGGGCGTGGCGACGCTGGACCCGAAGACGACTTCGACGCGGCAGGCGGTCGATGCCCAGACCCGCGCACTGGTGAAGCAGGCCGATGAGGCCCTCTACGCCGCCAAGTCCGCAGGGCGTGACCAGGTGGTGCAAGGGCAGCCGCCCTTGGTGCCGCCGCTGGTGCCGGCCGTGGTTTGAGCCGGTGATGGGCGGCACCGCTTGCCGGCAGCCGTTCGACGGGCCTGGCAGGGTGGCCCTCGCGCTGGAGGGAGGTCATCGCCATCGGCGATGACCCCGATCGTGGCGGCCCGTCCCGCCGGGATGCAGCGCCTGGTCTACAGGCGGTGCAGGGTCTTCAGCAGGCCGGCACGAGCCCTGGCGGCTTCCAGTTCGATGGAGGTGGCGTTGACGCGGCGCTGGATGTCCTTGCGCAGGCCCCCGGCCTTGCGGCGCTGCAGGTGCTTGGCCTTGTAGGCGGCCTCACCCATCTGCAGATGCACATGTTCGCGCAGCGACATGCCGTTCGCCGGCCCCAGCGTCTTGAGCACCGGCTGGGGGGTGTCCACCCAGAGGATCTGCTGGAGTTCGTCGGCGGCATTCACGAATGAGATGTAGCCGCCTTCGAGCATCTGGCGGGGGCGGGTGATATTGCCCTGGAAGCTGTAGCGCACGCCGGGTCGCGCATCGCTGTCGTAGTAGTTGGGCGTGATGAAGTCGGACACCGCGACCCCCGCGATTTCATAGGCGAAGTTGTTGGCTTCGCAGGGGTCGCAGGCTTCGACCAGGTACTCGAAGGTGCCGTCGCCGTCGACGACCTGGCCGCCCTGGATCATGATGCCGTTGCTCGCCTGAAGCCGGCTTCCATAGGGGTCCACGAGCATCTCGCAGACCTCGTGGCTGGCGTCCACCGTCCAGCTGGGATCGTCCGCCGAGGCAATCACCTTGGCGTAGGGGCGCTTGTTCTTGTCCTGGTGGTATCCGCCTTCGCCCGGCGGCAGCGTGGCGACCAGGTAGACGGGCCAGTCGCCCCGTCGCAGCGAGCTCAGTGAGGATACTGCCTTGACGTGGGCCGAAATCCCGCTCCAGGTCGTCGCGAGATCGCGCGTCACCTGTTGATCCAGGGCCGAGGAGACCTGGCTCAGGAAGGCCGGGTCGATGGTGCCGGTCAGGTCGACCAGGACCACGGAGTTCATCTGTTGGGTGGACATGTCTTGCTCCCGAAAGCTGCAAATGGCGGGACTTCACTCCGGCACGGTCGCGGCAGCAATGCCGACACCGACACCTCGAGGGTTTCCCGTTCGCAGACTGGCCACTGGGCGGCGGCGACACAACCCCAATGTTGTGGACTTTGGCAGTTAGGTAGGCCTTGAGTTTGCGCAAATCTCGACGGCGCAAGGGCTATATCGACGTCGCCGAGCCGGGGTACAGGACGGCGGTCCGGGTCAGCGCGTGCAGGGGGCGGCGTCGACGTTCTCGATCGCATGGGGCGCCTCGCTCAGCATCGCCCGCACGGCGATGACGGACAGGGGGGGCGTCGCCGGAGGCCCGAACGGCGGTGACAACGAAAATCGGTCGTCGTGTTCCGGCAGCCTCGACCGACAGCATCACCGCCGGGTCCTGTCGCCCGATCATGGCTGGCCGAGCAAGTGGGCCCGGAGGACTGCACTCGCGGACCGCGGCCGGCTCGAAGCGACCCGTTGTCGACACAGGTCTGATCATTTCGCCAGCGCGGAAGCAGTCGTCGGGCCAGCTTCCGCGGATCGGTCGTCGCAGCTCCTTGAATGCTCGAGGTCCCGAGCTGCAGCGGAGCTCATGACGGTCATTCGATCGAAAGCACCGCTTCACCTGACTCGCACGGGCGCTGGCATAATATGCCAATGTTGGGCTGGCCTGCTGCATCCCACGCCTTCGGAGCGATCGACATGCCAACGCGAAACGTGGTCTTGAGCGACCATCAACAGGAGCTGATAGAGACCCTGGTGAAGTCCGGGCGCTACCAGAACGCCAGCGAGGTACTGCGTGAAGGTTTGCGCCTGATCGAAGAGCGCGATCGCACCGAGCGCGCAAAGCTGCAGGCCCTCAAGCAAGCGGCCCGCCAGGGATGGGCGGATATTTCCGCGGCACGGTATGCCGACGTTGGTGACGACCAGCTTGAGGATTTCGTCGGGCAGTTGGGTTGTCGTGCCGCCCAATTCGCCAAGACGGCAAGCTGATGCTTCGTTATCGTCTGTCGGACTCGGCTCAGGCAGACGTCATTGGCATCCTTGCCTGGACGCATGAGCAGTTCGGCGAGATCGCGCGTTTGCGCTATGAGAGCTTGATCGTCACGGCGCTACGCGATGTTGCGCTTCAGCCGGACAGACCTGGCAGCCTCCTGCGGCCCGAGCTCGGGGCAGGTGTTATGACCGTCGCTGTTTGAGGTCTGCCAGAGCCTGATGTCCCAGGGACATTTCGGGCGTTGTTGAGAACGCCGCCGACGGCAGTGCGGGA
>NZ_SMBU01000084.1 GCF_004342485.1 Roseateles saccharophilus | reverse complement strand
TCGCGTTGGCGCTCTCGGCGCACCGCCTCGGAGCACGTCCGGCCACAGTAGCGTTGGCCGCGGTCGCAGCGGCTGCACAGCACGACCTGCTCGCGTAAACGTTCCGGGAACCCATCTCCCGGATAGCCGGCGATGCTGAGAACCTTGCATCCGGAATGACAACGGACGAAGCGAGGCGAGGATGGACCGAGAGCGGTTGGAGCGGTGCTTGGCGCAGGTGACCTTCGAGCTACGGATTGACCTCGGCCGCATAGAGTCGACCACCCCTCACAACGCGCAGGCTGACGCCCTAGCCAGCCCTCCGACAAGTAGACGAGCGAACAGAAGCAGGTAGGCACGTCGGGCTGGGTTAGGGCTAGCTCTCTGCCCAGGACCGAACGCGACGTAACGTTGCGTGACGCTCGGCGACTCGCGGCGCAGGGCCAGGTGATCAGTCTTTCAGGTGCGCTAGACGCGAGACGAGTTCGTGCATCGCTGAGTAGGGTTGCGCGCCATCGTGAGCCGTCGCGGTCTCGGCCAAGCGAAGCGCGCGCTGGGTGGCAACGGCCACCCGGCCTGATGTGGCCGCCCAGTGACCGCCGCCGCCCTTTTCATAGCCGGGGAGATGCTTCTTCAGGCGCTCCAGCGCCTCGTGGCGGTGCAGCGGCGCAAGCACCTCTTCAAAGTGCAGCAGAAGCCAAAGTTCGAAGCAAGGCACTGAGGCCACGGCCTCCACGGGAACCGCAACCCCGTTGTCATTGCGGAGCCTGCCGTTTTGCGCCTCCGCTTGGGCCAACGCAGCGTGATAGCTCTGGTGCTCATCGCGATCGAACACCACGATGATCCGGTCGAAGCCACGCGGATGGAGGCCGCGATCGCGGTCTCCGTCCTTGAACACGGTCAGGGCGTACTCCAGCACCTGCTGCGGCTCGGTGCCGAACTGGCTGTGAAGCACTTGGACGTGCGCCGTCGCCAGGCGGTAGGCGCGCTGGATCTCGCACAGGTACTGCGGCTCGGTCTTCTCGCCTTCACAAACGATCAGCAGCCGCTCATAGGGCTGCCGCACGGCCGCGCGGCGCTTCAGGTCGCGGGCGGCCTGCCGGTGTTTAGGCTGGTTGTCCTTTCCCATCGCGTCAATGCACCCCAGCCTTGGCGGGCACGGGCCAATCGCTGAAGAAAGGCACGGCACCATAGCGGCCGGCCAGGTAGCCACGCTCCCATGCTTCCTGCTTGCGGGGGCTGAAGTCGGTCAGCGGGTACAGGCGAGTGGCTTGGTCACCATCCTTCTCGGTGAACCAGATCTGGTCGCGACGGAACAGGGTGTGGTCCAGCAAGGAGGTGTCGTGCGTGCTGAAGATCAGCTGCGCCCCATTGGGGTTGAGCTCGGGCGTCTGGAACATGGTGACGAGGCGCCGCACCAGCAGGGTGTGTAGGCTGCCGTCCAGTTCGTCCACAACCAGCACGCGACCGTCGCGCAGGCAGTCCAGCACGGGCGCGATCAGGCCGTACAGGCGCTGCGTGCCTTCGGATTCGTCATGCAGCTCGAACTTGGCCGAGCCCCTTGGCGTGCTGTGCTCGAACACCGGCATCATGAACTCGCGCTCTTCCTGGCTGGCCTGCAAGCCACTGGCGCTCATCACCCATTGGGCATGCATGCCCTTGCGAGGCACCGCCTGAACGTCGGCGATGGAGATGTCGGCCGCCGACAGGAAGTCGCGGATGGAGGCACGCCCTTGCTCGGACTCGAGCAACGCCGTGGTGAATTCGGGCAAGACGGTGGCTCCGGCCGGCAGGAAGGTGATGTTGCGGACGATCCAGTTGAACACCGGGCTGAGCTGCTCGCTGTTGAGCTGGGCGGCCATCGACAGGAACAGGGCGTTGGGGCGCGTGCTGTCTTGCCACAGCTTGCGCGGTCCTGTCAGGTAGGTGCTGAATTCGTAGTCATACCCATCGCCTTCAACGTGCTGCCGGCTGAAGAGTTGGGTGGGCTTGCTGCTTCGATAGACCAGCAACGACTCGCTGATGATGCGCTGGGGGGTCATCGAGAACGCATACTGGTGCCGCACGCCAGCCAGCAGGAAGGTGACCTCGAACTCTGTCGGCTGCTGCGCCGTGGCCGCGTCCAGCTTGAAGGGCGGCACGTTGTAGGTCTGCCCCGGCTGGATGACGGTGGCCGACTCGGCCACTACGGCACGCATGTAGTCCAACGCGCGCAGCAGGCTGGACTTGCCGCTGGCGTTTGGCCCGTAAACCACCACACTGCGCAAGGCATGGGGCGCCGCCTTCAGCCCGGTGGGAGCCAAGTGCGTCGAAGCCAGCTCTTTGTCGCCAGAGGCGACTAGGTTCAGGACCTGCTCGTCACGGATCGAACGGTAGTTTCCAACCCGAAATTCAAGCAGCATGACCGGTCTCCTTATGAACAATACATTGATTATTGCAGAAATTGTTCCATAACGAATAAAATTTCTTGTGAATCTCTGTAGATATCTGCTCGGCGCGCAAGGCGCAGGCCCTCCAAATTGGCTACGGGGGAGGGGCTAGCCGCTCGTGGTTATTCCACGGTCCAAGCCACAATCGTCCAGCCTCCCTTAACCGGTTCCTGAATCCGTGACCACCATCCCTGCGGCCAGGAATTGGAGCGCGAGTTGACGGTTGAACCGCGTGATACGTCCGCGCAGAGGTCAGCAATGG
>NZ_SMBU01000083.1 GCF_004342485.1 Roseateles saccharophilus | reverse complement strand
CGAATACTGACCTGGGGAGCGCCGTAGTGCCTGGTCATGGCCAAAACCGCCGTCTCACCGCCGAATAAGAGCGTTTCCTGACCGCCGCCAACACTTGGAGGCTGCGTGAGGTGATGGTCGCCGCGGCTTCGTCGCTGCGGCCTGCCGGCTTGATGAATCACCGCGATGTCAGCCTCGCCCGACGTCAAATGGACGCTGCCACGGCGAGCAGAAGTTCGGCATCGTGCAAGAAGCGTGACAGACTCTGCGAGGCCGGATGCCAAGGTGCGTTGGCAACGTGCCCGCGTCCTGGGCGAAAGGGTTCGTCGACCAGTCCAAATTGACTGAGATCACCCCTTCTTGTGGGTGTGCCAGCCCAGCCCGTAGGCGTTGGGGGTAGTTTTGGGGGTAGTCATCAATCAGGAAAATTAAGTCTGAAGTGTTTATGGCACTTGCGACGCATGATTCGGATCCCTCCGACCCGCCAAGGATCAGTTCCGGGACGTCTTCTGAAGTCCCGCAAAGAACGCGAAAAGCCCGTTTTCCCCAGTGGAGACGGGCTTTTTTGCTTCCTGGCGTCCAACGACGTTCGTTGACAGCCCGCGCGCCCTAGGGGTAGGTCTGGGGGTAGGGCTTTTGGGCCGAGAGAGGAGGGGCGCAAGCGGCCTCTGCGGGCCGCACCGAGCAACAAGCTGAGGTTCTGTTTCGTCCTCAGTTACTGTGCAAGTTACCGGATGGCTTCCCTGCGATGGCTTCCGGTACTCAGCGCTCGGCCGAGCCGTGTCGCGACTCATTTGAAGCGTGGAGTGCAAATGGACTACACTGCTGCCATGAAGACCGCGAGGATCCCGCCCGTCCGAGTTGAACCTGAGCTCCGCGCTGAGGTGGAGTCAATGCTGGCCGAAGGGGAGACGCTCACTGACTTCGTGGAGAGCTCGATCCGGGAGAAGGTCGGTCGGCGGCGCATCCACGAGGAGTTCGTGGCGCGTGGCCTTCGCTCGCTGGGCGAGGCTCGCACCACGGGTCAGTATGTGGACGCCGACGTCGTTCTCGCCAATCTGGAGCGCAAGCTGGAAGTTGCGCGCTCCCGCCTGGCGAAGAAGTTGAAGTGACCTTCCGAGTCCGGCTCACGCAAGACGCCGAGGCAGACCTTAAACGCTTGTTCGAGTTTGTGCTGGAGCGCGAACTCGCGCGCGATGGCGGCGACCTCGAACTCGCGACCGACGCGCTGGCTGCCATTCGCGCTGGTATCGCGACCTTGAAGTCGTCGCCTTTCACCTGTCGCAAGGCCGGGGGCAGCCCGTTCTTGCGCGAGCTGATCATTCCGTTCGGGCGCAGCGGCTATGTCGCGCTGTTCGAGATCCAGGACGACTCGAACGTCGGGGTCGGTGCCGTGCGCCATCAGCTTGAAGACGACTACCACTGACGCGCATCCGCACATGCCCGACGCCACCGGCTTCACCCGGCGCTATCGGTTCTCCGCGGCGTCCCGGCAATTACGGCCGGCGTCTATGCGATCTGGCGCGATGACGTGCTTATGCACTGCGGAATGTCAGACCGGAAGTTCGATCCTGCAGCCCAGGGCGAGCGCCGCAAGGTGGGTCTGATCACGCGGCTGAACAGCCACGCTTCCGGCAAGCTCAGTGGCGACCGGTTTTGCGTCTACGTCGCAAACCGTTAGGTCAATCGCCAACGGCTGGCGCATGCCGTCGCCGTTGGCAATCGTGGGGGGGGGGCGCATGCCCCCTTGCCAATGATCGCCTTCATTGCAGGCGGCTGGCCGTCCCACTTTGACGTTTGACGTACGTCATGTCTCACGCCTCATGTCCAGGAGCACACTGAGCGGGCGATATAAGGGGCTGCGATGAAGCACACCGTTGAGAAGACGAGCGAGGGGTTGCGCATCAGCGCGGCGGTCGATCCCGAAAAGCTGAACGAGTTGCTCGAGGAGTTTGCGAAGTGTGCGGCCGGCACGTGTTCCTGCCCGACGCCCCAGTACGACAAGCTGCAGTCCATTGACGTCAAGGCGAAGCCAACGGGCGTCACGGTGGAATTGCTGGCCAAACCAGGCGAGGTCATCGACGTTGCAGACATCGAGCAATGCCTGGAGCACACCGCCAAGCAGATTGGCGCCTGACCAGGGTGAGGGGCCGTCGCGCTGCGTTGTAGTCGATGCTCATCCGGCGGGTCGCCATAGATGCGCCAACAACCCGCCGACGTGGCTGGCGGGATGCGTTGGAAACTCCGCCTGTGGCGGCACCATCGGTGCATGCGTTCGCCCGGTAGCAGCAGGGGCGCAGCGATCGCGCTTGCGCCAGCCGCATGCCCTTCATCGCCATCGGGCCCTGTTGGTCGTACGGGAGCCTGCCTGCGTCACGATGGGGCCTGCCGCTGCTACGCACCGGGTCTGGTGCCGGCGGCCGGGACTTCTGGTTGATCGAGGATCGAGCCGGATCGCCTTCCCACTGCTATTCGCCCGGCGGCGCCTTGTGCCATTGCCTTCCCTCGGAGGCAGGTCGGTAGCCATAGTCGAACAGCTTCCTCATGTAGGCGGTATCGAACTGCTGGGGGGTGAGGTTCGTCGAAGTCCTCGCCGATGTAGGCGAGCTAAAAGTCCAACTGTTACGTCCCGCGTAGATTTGGGCTCGCAGTCCCAAGCTATTCGAGGTTGAGCAGAAGCTGTTGTCCCGCGAAGGTTTGGACGGGACCCGCAA
>NZ_SMBU01000082.1 GCF_004342485.1 Roseateles saccharophilus | reverse complement strand
GCCTGACCGACCGTGTTCAACGGGTCAATTCACCCCGGCCAGGTGGAGCAGTTTGAGTGGCCATAAGTGGGGCACTTTGGGTGGCCGCCGGGGAGTAGTACGAGTTCATCGCCAGCAGCAAGCGCGAGATCTCCCGAAGGGACTGCCCGCGGGCGGCCCCCGCCAGTCGCTCGCTCGCGCGAATGAGGTCGTGCGCCTTTTCCAGCAAGGGCTCCGCCTGCTGGTCTCGCGGCAGCATCGGCTCCAACTGGTCTATGCGATCGATTCCGGGCGTCAATTTGCTGATGACAGATATCGTTCAACTCATTGAATTATTGAATGTTTATTGATACTTTGCACTTGTTTTTGCAGATCGAATTACCGCTGACCCCGCAGCCTCC
This sequence comes from Roseateles saccharophilus, assembly GCF_004342485.1. GTDB lineage: Bacteria > Pseudomonadota > Gammaproteobacteria > Burkholderiales > Burkholderiaceae_C > Pelomonas > Pelomonas saccharophila. The sequence goes on along the minus strand of NZ_SMBU01000082.1, from coordinate 2,604 downwards.
CGATTCGTCAACCTTCGGTGGACCCGTCACCGCATCAACGGCACAGAACAGCGCGAAAGTCCTTGCGCAGCGGGCATGGAAACTTGCGTTTCTCTATCGAAAAAATGTCCGGGTCGATCTGGAGGCCCTTCGGACGCGAGCTCAGTCTGCTTTTGAAGCCGCTCGACAAGCGCAGTAGCGCGCAACGGTCAGCCGTGCAGCACGCGGCTCAGGGTTTGCAGGATGAGCTTCAGGTCGGTGGCCAGGCTGGCACGGGCTGCGTAGCCTGCCGACAACTTGAGCTTGGCGGGCAAGATCACTTCGCGGTATTCACGCTCAGGGTCTTTGGCTGCAGCGAGCAGTTCGGCTTCGTGGCTGAAAGCGAGCGAGGCGGGATCGGTGATGCCGGGGCGCACGGCCAGCACTTGGTTGCGCAGCTCGGTGGGGTAGAGCTCGACGTAGCGCGGCAGTTCGGGCCGCGGGCCGACGAGGCTCATCGCGCCGCGCAGCACGTCCCAGAGCTGGGGCAGTTCATCCAGCTTGGTCGCGCGCAGCAGCGCGCCGGAGCGCGTGATGCGCGGGTCGGCGCCGACGGTGATCGCCGCACCTGGTTCCACACGCATAGTGCGGAACTTGTGGATCGTGAACGGCTGGCCGAAGCGGCCGACGCGGGTCTGGCGGAACAGCGCCGGGCCGGGCGAGTCGAGCTTGATCCAGAGGGTCGCCAGCAGCAGCAGCGGCGCCAGCAGGATGAGGCCGAGCGCCGAAGCTCCGATGTCGAAAAGGCGTTTGCTCAAGCGAGCAGTCCGCGTACCGCCTGGATCACGCGCTCGACGTCGGCGTCGCTCATCGCCGTGTAGAGCGGCAGGCTGATGGTGCGTTCGTAGGCCTTCTGCGACTGCGGGAACTGTTCGGGCGTCAGGCCGTAGCGGTCGCGCCAGTAGGGGTGCTGGTGAAGCGGCACGTAGTGCACGCTGCAGCCGATGCCGGCGGCGAACATGCCTTCGATGAACTCGTCGCGGTTGATGGTCGCGTCGTCGGCCAGGCGCACGACGTAGAGGTGCCAGGCGTGGGTGTCACCCTCGGGGGCCTGCGGGGGCAGGATGAGGGGCAGGTCGGCGAAGGCGTCGTTGAAGCGCTCGGCGATCTGCTCGCGTCGGACCTGGAAGGCCGGCAGGCGCTTGAGCTGGTGCAGGCCCAGGGCGGCGGCGATGTCGGTCAGGTTGTACTTGAAGCCGGGGGCGACGATCTCGTAGTACCAGCTCGGCACCTTGGCCGTGAAGCGGTCGAAGGCGTCGCGGCTCATGCCGTGCAGGCGCATCACGCGGGCACGCTTGGCGAGTTCGCGGTTGCGCGTGACCAGCATGCCGCCCTCGCCCGTCGTCATCGTCTTGTTGGCGTAGAAGCTGAAGACGGTGGCGTCACTGCCCAGGGTGCCGATCAGCTCCTTCTCCAACGTCGTCGGCAGCGCATGGGCCGCGTCCTCGACGACGCGCAGGCCGTGGCGGCGAGCGATGTCGAGCAGGGCCAGCATGTCCACGGCCAGGCCGGCGTAGTGCACGGGCAGGATGGCCTTGGTCTTGGGCGTGATCGCGGCCTCAATGGCGGCGATGTCGATGTTCATCGTCTTGGGGTCGATGTCGACGAGCTTCACGTCGGCGCCGAGGTAGCGCACGACCTCGGCGGTGGCGGTGAAGGTGTGGGTCGTCGTGATGACTTCGTCGCCGGGGCCCAGGCCGATGGCCTCCAGCGCGAGGTGCAGGCCGGCGGTGGCCGAGTTCACGGCGATGCACTCGATCTGCGGGTCACCCAGGAACTCGGCGAACGCCTGCTCGAAGCGCTTGGCCTTGGGGCCGGTGGTGATCCAGCCGGATTTCAGGGTGTCGACGACTTCGGCGATCTCGTCGTCACCAAGATCCGGAAGCGCAAAGGGGAGGAAGGGCTGGGAAGTCATGGGGCGGGATTTTCGTGCATGAAGGCGGTCAAGGCGGGGTGATCGGCCCCGGCATGGCGTACTCAGCCAATGCATGCGGTTGAAACGGGTGCCGTGGCGCTTCACCGCGCCGCTTGGCCCTGCCGGCCCTGAAGGTCCGGCTGCAGGCCGGGACGGCCCCGCGTGAATGTTCAGAGTCGTATGAGCTCCAGCGCCCGGTGCTGAGTGGGGTTGGCCTGCGTGGTGACGTAGAAGGTGGGCGAGTGCGACTCGGTGCCCGGCGTGCGACAGGTATTGCGCACGAGGGTCGACATCTCCTGCATCAGCGTGCGCCAGCTGTGCGCGGGCTCACCCGAAGGCAGGGTGTGGGTGGTGGCCTTGCGCTGCGCCGACTCGGAGCGCTGCGCCGGCGTCGCAGCGTCGAGTCGCTGTCCAGGGCGGCCAGGTCACCCAGCAACTGGCCGGCGGTGACGAACAGTACCGTGTGGCCGGCGAGCACCGCCTGGTAGCCGCGCTCATGGACCATGTCGAACAGCCGCGCCGCGGCGAGCGTCGGGAACTTCGCCAGCGTCTGCAGGATGAACGGCCGCAGTAGGTCTGCGTATTCCACTGATCGCGGACACCCATTCCAGGCTGATCGCGGACAGTGTTCCAGGCGATCGCGGACACCCTGAGTGAGGTGCCTGAGTGAC
>NZ_SMBU01000081.1 GCF_004342485.1 Roseateles saccharophilus | reverse complement strand
CCTGCTCATCACCTCGGACCCCACATAATCCCCGCGTCCTGCCTGGAGCAGTTTGGGTGGCCACGAGTGGAGCAGTTTGGGGTGGCCATCGGGGTACTCGAACAAGATCGAGGGCGAGCACACGCGTCCCACGGAGATCAACCAGGCGCTGGCCCAAGACTTCTCCGCGAATCCAGACAAGGCCAGGCTGCAACGCTTGGCAGTCGCGCATATCGGGACAGAAAGCTGGTTGCTGGGGCGGGACGTGCGGACGGAGCAGCTCTACACCTCGGCGGCCGTCGAAGAGATCCACGCTCATCTATTTGCGCAGTTGACGCCCGAAGACCGCGTGGTGGTCATGTGCGACGACGCAGGCTTGGATGTCGAGCGCGCGCAGGTTGAGCCCGGCCAGATCAGGCGCCGCGACGTTGCCGTGCATCGGCATCTCGCCCCCAGTTTCGTGACTTTGCCGCGCATGATGGATCGCTGGGCACAGAGCTACGCCACCGTGCGCAGAGGCGAGAAACAGCTGCTAGCGGCCGCCGCAGCCCATCACCGGCTGGTCTGGATCCACCCGTTCATGGATGGCAATGGCCGCACGGCGCGACTGCACTCCTTGGCCGTACTGCACTCGCTGGGGGTGACGCAAGGTCTGTGGTCGCCACTGCGGGGCTTCGCATGCCGGTCGGCGCAGTACATCGAACACCTGGCGAACGCTGATATGCCCAGGATGGGGGATCTCGACGGCCGCGGGCAGCGCAGCGAGCGCATGCTGGTGACCTGGATCGACTTCTTCCTGGATGTGTGCCTGGATCAGGTGGCGTTCATGAGCGGCATGCTCGACATGGGGCGCATGCGTGAACGCATCCGGGCGCTGCTGGCCTACGAGCAGCATGTGGGCCGCACGGGGCTGCGTGAAGAGGCACAAATGCCGCTGCACTACCTCTTCACCACTGGCGACATGGCGCGCGGGGAGTTCGCGCGCATGACGGGACTCGGGGAGCGAACTGCCGCCACGCTGGTCGCCAAGCTGATCGACTACGGGTTGCTGGTCAGCGATACACCCAAAGGGCGGGTGCGCTTTGGGGTGCCCATGCGCGCGTTGCGTTTCCTGTTCCCCGCGCTATGGCCGGAGGCCGAAGCGGACGTTCAGCAGGCCAACTGCTGAATTGGATTTTCCGGCTTCCTCGACGTCGTTTGCTGCCTGTCCCGGCTGCGCGGGGTCTTCCACCAACCACATGCAATTTCACGCGCATCTGGTGGAATCAATTTAAAAACATGGCGTTATGGCCCATTCATCCAGGTGACGGCTGCGTCTGATGACCCAGCTATCGCCAGCCGCTGCGACAATCCGCGCCCGATGAACTGGCAACTGCTCGACACCTTCCTCACACGCGTGCGCCCCCACCGGGAGCGCCTTGCCCTGCTGCTCGACCTCGTCGTCGTCGCGCTGGCCTGGCAGTTCACCTACCTTTTTCGTCTCGGCTTCGAGCGCTGGTTCTCCGCGCGGCCTGGCTACGACGGCTATGTGCTGATCGGCGTCCTTGTCGCCTATGCCATTGCACTGCTGGCCCTGCACGTGCCCAAGGGCATGTGGCGCTTCTCCGGCTTCGGCGAGGTCAAGCGCCTGGCGCTCGTCTGTGGCGGCGCAGGCCTGGTCAGCGCGACCGTCATCCAGATGGCCCACCTACTCGGCGTCCCGCGCGCCGTGCTGGCCCTGCACCCCCTCTTCACGCTGATGCTGCTGGCCATGATGCGCATGGGCTACCGCATGCTTTACGAGCACATGCGCAGCCGCATCAGCGGCAGCGCCCAGGAGCAGCGCCGCGCACTCGTGATGGGCGCCGGCGACGCAGGGCGCTTGCTGGTGGCCGGCCTGCAGCACACCCAGGGCTGGGTCATCGTGGGCTTCCTTGATGACGCCAAGGAGAAGCAAGCGGCCCGAGTAGCAGGCGTGCCCGTGCTGGGACGCCTGGAGCAGGCAGAGGAGTTCGCCGAACTGCACGGCATCACCCACCTGATCGTGGCCATGCCGGGTGCCAGTACACAGGAGCGGCGCAGAGCCCTCGACATCGCCGGAAAGGTCGGCCTGCCTGTGCTGACCGTGCCAAGCAGCGAGGAACTGCTGGCCGGCCGCGCCGTCAACCAGGTCCGTGACATCGAACCCGAGGACCTGCTGGGCCGTGAGCCCGTGGTTCTGGACGAAGGCGGCATCAGCGAATGCTTGAACGGCAAGGTCGTGCTGATCACCGGCGCCGGCGGCTCCATCGGCTCCGAACTGTGCCGCCAGGTCGCGCGTTACGGCCCGTCAAAGATCGTGCTCTACGAACTCAGTGAGTTCGCGCTCTACACCATCGAGCAGGAACTCAGCGAGAAGTTTCCCCACCTCCCCCTCGTGCGCCTGATCGGCGACGTGAAGGACCTGGAACACCTGCGCCACGTCTTTGGCAAATACAAGCCGCAGATCGTTTTCCATGCGGCGGCGTACAAGCATGTGCCGTTGATGGAGGAAGACGACAACGCCCTGGCCTGCCTGCGCAACAACACGCTGGGCACCTACAACACCTGTCTGGCCGCAGCCGAACACGGTGCCGAGCGCTTCGTGCTCATCTCCACCGACAAAGCGGTGAATCCGACCAACGTGATGGGCGCCACCAAGCGCGCGGCGGAGCTGGTGGTCAGCCACATGTCCGGGCAGGGGCACGTGGCCAAGTTCATGGCTGTGCGTTTCGGCAACGTGCTGGGATCGAGCGGCAGCGTGATCCCGAAGTTCAAGGAGCAGATTGCCAAGGGTGGGCCGGTGACGGTGACGCATCCGGACATCACGCGCTACTTCATGACCATCCCAGAGGCCGCGCGGCTGGTGGTGCAGGCCTGTGCCATCGGTGAGACCGGGCAGGTTTATGTGCTGGACATGGGCGAGCCGGTGCGAATCGTCGACCTTGCCCGCGACATGATTCGCCTTGCGGGGCACAGCGAGCACGATGTACGCATCGTGTTTTCTGGTCTGAGGCCGGGGGAGAAGCTATACGAAGAGATGCTCGTGACAGATGAGCAGACGCTTCCCACGAAGGTGTCTTCGCTGTTCATTGCAAAGCTTGCGCCTCAGGCCGGTCGGCGAGATTCCATCCATTGGCTTGGCACTTTGTCCAGTCCCTACACCGATCAGTCGATACGGGTCATGCTGAGCGAAGTACTGGGTAGCGAATACGTTCTGCCCAGCCGTTCTGGCCAATGTCAGTGTGCGTAGCGCTAACCTGATCGTCCGGCTGGCCCTGCTCTTGTTCGCGCAGGCCGTATGCTGAACTGGGATGCAGGCACCCCAAGCTGAAATCGCCCATTCAAAAAGTGCGGTACACTGCACAGGCTCTACTTATTGCAGTAGGGATTTCAGGGCCGAGGTAGCTCAGTTGGTAGAGCAGCGCATTCGTAATGCGAAGGTCAGGAGTTCGACTCTCTTCATCGGCACCAAAATCTCACTGGAATCAAAGTCTTTAAAAGCCGCCTTGTGCGGCTTTTTTGCTTGGTGCGATGCCCTAGTACGCTAGCCTGCAGCAGGCGATCGAGATGGTCGGCGGCGGCCGCTGACGCACCCATCGATCGGCGCTACGACGCGCCGATCAGATGTCCGCTCTTATTCGGCGGTGAGGACGCGGTTTTGCGCGTAAGCCGGTAGCCGGTCCGGCCAGTAGGAAAGGCCCCGTGGGGCCCTGGTGGATGAGATGAGGACGCCACCGACGAGGGCGGCGACGTTATTCGGCGGCGTCAGAACGGTTCGCTCGGGTCGGTGGGGGGCGATGGTGTGTCGCGCACGAGTTGATCGCGCCAGGCCACCCGAGTTCGACACCAACGCGTCTAAGTGACTGATCTGTATAGGACGAGCCCTTCGGCCTGCCACTACAACAGGGGCATTTGAGCGTCGTATGTC
>NZ_SMBU01000080.1 GCF_004342485.1 Roseateles saccharophilus | reverse complement strand
AAAAAACCTGTGCTACAGTAGCGGGCTTCGCTGATCACAACGCGGTGCTTGTCGGGAACGGCAGCTGGCGGCGGTGAGATTGGCGAAGCGGGCCGAAAGGCTCGAGGCGAGCTGGAGGGGTTCGTCGGGTGCTGGAAAAGTTCTTCAAAAGAAATTTTCAAAAAGTACTTGACGACATTGCGAAAGCAGATCAAAATCTCGCCTCTTTGCTGCTGACAACAAAACGCGAAAGCGAACAGTTGAAGGCGGCGGAGAAAGCAAGTTGTTGAGTATTGCGAAAATAAATTTTCAAAAATACTTGACGACAAGCGAAAAAGCGGATTAGAATCTCGCTTCTGTGCTGATAACGAAAAACGTAATCAGCGCGACGCAAAAAGAAGAGTTAAAACTCTGAAGTTTGCGATGTTCTTTAAGAATTCACAGCCGATAAGCGTGGGCGTTTGAAGTGAAGTGATGCTGCAAGGCGACTTGCAGCGGTCCTTCGGACTTTAAACGCTCACGGAAAGAGAATGAAGCTATGCAAATAGTCTTTGTTCGATTCCGTTGAGTAAATTCAAGATCGAACTGTAGAGTTTGATCCTGGCTCAGATTGAACGCTGGCGGCATGCCTTACACATGCAAGTCGAACGGTAACAGGTTAAGCTGACGAGTGGCGAACGGGTGAGTAATATATCGGAACGTGCCCAGTCGTGGGGGATAACTGCTCGAAAGAGCAGCTAATACCGCATACGACCTGAGGGTGAAAGCGGGGGATCGCAAGACCTCGCGCGATTGGAGCGGCCGATATCAGATTAGGTAGTTGGTGGGGTAAAGGCCCACCAAGCCAACGATCTGTAGCTGGTCTGAGAGGACGACCAGCCACACTGGGACTGAGACACGGCCCAGACTCCTACGGGAGGCAGCAGTGGGGAATTTTGGACAATGGGCGCAAGCCTGATCCAGCCATGCCGCGTGCGGGAAGAAGGCCTTCGGGTTGTAAACCGCTTTTGTCAGGGAAGAAAAGGTTCTGGTTAATACCTGGGACTCATGACGGTACCTGAAGAATAAGCACCGGCTAACTACGTGCCAGCAGCCGCGGTAATACGTAGGGTGCAAGCGTTAATCGGAATTACTGGGCGTAAAGCGTGCGCAGGCGGTTATGCAAGACAGAGGTGAAATCCCCGGGCTCAACCTGGGAACTGCCTTTGTGACTGCATAGCTAGAGTACGGTAGAGGGGGATGGAATTCCGCGTGTAGCAGTGAAATGCGTAGATATGCGGAGGAACACCGATGGCGAAGGCAATCCCCTGGACCTGTACTGACGCTCATGCACGAAAGCGTGGGGAGCAAACAGGATTAGATACCCTGGTAGTCCACGCCCTAAACGATGTCAACTGGTTGTTGGGAGGGTTTCTTCTCAGTAACGTAGCTAACGCGTGAAGTTGACCGCCTGGGGAGTACGGCCGCAAGGTTGAAACTCAAAGGAATTGACGGGGACCCGCACAAGCGGTGGATGATGTGGTTTAATTCGATGCAACGCGAAAAACCTTACCTACCCTTGACATGCCAGGAATCCTGAAGAGATTTGGGAGTGCTCGAAAGAGAACCTGGACACAGGTGCTGCATGGCCGTCGTCAGCTCGTGTCGTGAGATGTTGGGTTAAGTCCCGCAACGAGCGCAACCCTTGTCATTAGTTGCTACGAAAGGGCACTCTAATGAGACTGCCGGTGACAAACCGGAGGAAGGTGGGGATGACGTCAGGTCATCATGGCCCTTATGGGTAGGGCTACACACGTCATACAATGGCCGGGACAGAGGGCTGCCAACCCGCGAGGGGGAGCTAATCCCAGAAACCCGGTCGTAGTCCGGATCGTAGTCTGCAACTCGACTGCGTGAAGTCGGAATCGCTAGTAATCGCGGATCAGCTTGCCGCGGTGAATACGTTCCCGGGTCTTGTACACACCGCCCGTCACACCATGGGAGCGGGTTCTGCCAGAAGTAGTTAGCCTAACCGCAAGGAGGGCGATTACCACGGCAGGGTTCGTGACTGGGGTGAAGTCGTAACAAGGTAGCCGTATCGGAAGGTGCGGCTGGATCACCTCCTTTCTAGATAGATCGCGCCTCGTATGTTCTTTGGGACATGCAGAGCAAGATCACACTAAAGAGCGAAAGCTCAAGCACTTTGCTTTAAGCGCCCACACTTATCGGCTGTCATACAACAGTGAGTGAATTGCGTGAGCCTGGGGAGCTGGCCTCGACAGGCTGGCATGCACAGAGCTAACGCAAAAGTTCGCGTGGGTCTGTAGCTCAGTCGGTTAGAGCACCGTCTTGATAAGGCGGGGGTCGCTGGTTCGAATCCAGCCAGACCCACCACGGCTTCAAAGCGATTTGAAGACATCCCGGGGGATTAGCTCAGCTGGGAGAGCACCTGCTTTGCAAGCAGGGGGTCGTCGGTTCGATCCCGTCATCCTCCACCAGTTTCACTCATTGAGTTGGTAAACCTTAGCGAATAGCGATGTTCGTTGAGGTTTACCAGCTTCAGGTCGAAAGATCGGCTGTTGTTCTTTAACAATTTGTAGAGTCGAATCAGCGTTGCTGACGGAAAGTATCTCCTGATACACCGTGCCGTCAGCAATGATTTTGATTGCGTCAAACATAGACTTCAACTAAGCAAGAAATTGATTAGATATGAAGAACGGCGTAACGCGTGAATACTCAAAAACAGTTTGGATCTACGGATCTGAATTGAGTCCTTGACGACAGTGCAGTCAGCGCTGTCAAAGTTATAGGGTCAAGTGACTAAGTGCATGTGGTGGATGCCTTGGCGATTACAGGCGACGAAGGACGTGATAGCCTGCGATAAGCTTCGGGGAGCTGGCAAATTAGCTTTGATCCGGAGATTTCCGAATGGGGAAACCCACTCCGCAAGGAGTAACTCTGACTGAATACATAGGTCATTGTGGCGAACCGGGTGAACTGAAACATCTCAGTAGCTCGAGGAAAAGACATCAACCGAGATTCCGAAAGTAGTGGCGAGCGAAATCGGAGTAGCCCTCGCGTTTTAGCAGTTTGTATATCAGAACGGAATGGAAAGTCCGGCCACAGCGGGTGATAGCCCCGTATGAGAAATGCAGATTGTGGAACTAGGCGCGAATAGAGTAGGGCGGGACACGTGAAATCCTGTCTGAATATGGGGGGACCATCCTCCAAGGCTAAATACTCGTAATCGACCGATAGTGAACAAGTACCGTGAGGGAAAGGCGAAAAGAACCCCGGGAGGGGAGTGAAATAGATCCTGAAACCGCATGCATACAAAAAGTCGGAGCCCGCAAGGGTGACGGCGTACCTTTTGTATAATGGGTCAGCGACTTACATTCAGTGGCGAGGTTAACCGAATAGGGAAGCCGTAGAGAAATCGAGTCCGAATAGGGCGAATAGTCGCTGGGTGTAGACCCGAAACCAAGTGATCTATCCATGGCCAGGATGAAGGTACCGTAACAGGTGCTGGAGGTCCGAACCGACTAGTGTTGCAAAACTAGCGGATGAGCTGTGGATAGGGGTGAAAGGCTAAACAAACTTGGAAATAGCTGGTTCTCTCCGAAAACTATTTAGGTAGTGCCTCAAGTATTACCTGCGGGGGTAGAGCACTGTTTAGGCTAGGGGGTCATGGCGACTTACCAAACCTATGCAAACTCCGAATACCGCAGAGTACAGCTTGGGAGACAGAGCACCGGGTGCTAACGTCCGGACTCAAGAGGGAAACAACCCAGACCGCCAGCTAAGGTCCCTAAAATTGGCTAAGTGGGAAACGAAGTGGGAAGGCTAAAACAGTCAGGATGTTGGCTTAGAAGCAGCCATCATTTAAAGAAAGCGTAATAGCTCACTGATCGAGTCGTCCTGCGCGGAAGATGTAACGGGGCTAAGCCAGTTACCGAAGCTGCGGATGCATAGCAATATGCGTGGTAGGAGAGCGTTCTGTAAGCCTGTGAAGGTGGGTTGTGAAGCCTGCTGGAGGTATCAGAAGTGCGAATGCTGACATGAGTAGCGTTAAAGGGGGTGAAAAGCCCCCTCGCCGAAAGCGCAAGGTTTCCTACGCAACGTTCATCGGCGTAGGGTGAGTCGGCCCCTAAGGCGAGGCAGAGATGCGTAGCTGATGGGAAACAGGTCAATATTCCTGTACCGATCAATAGTGCGATGTGGGGACGGAGAAGGTTAGCTCAGCCAACTGTTGGATATGTTGGTTCAAGCGTGTAGTCGTGCTCTTTAGGCAAATCCGGAGAGCTTAGATGAGGCGTGATAACGAGTCTGCTTGCAGACGAAGTGAGTGATACCCTGCTTCCAAGAAAAGCCACTAAGCTTCAGCTATTGACGACCGTACCGCAAACCGACACTGGTGCGCGAGATGAGTATTCTAAGGCGCTTGAGAGAACTCTGGAGAAGGAACTCGGCAAATTGACACCGTAACTTCGGAAGAAGGTGTGCCTTTAGTAGGTGAACCT
>NZ_SMBU01000079.1 GCF_004342485.1 Roseateles saccharophilus | reverse complement strand
AACTGATGCGCCGGGGATTCGACGCCGGATGTTGCGCCGCTGTCCATTGGCGCAATACAGCATTCCCTCGCACGCGCGCGCGAGGGAAGATGGCCACAATGCTCCAAGACACGGCGTCAGGCTGCCGTCGTCAGACGGTTTGCGGTCGTACAGCGCTTGCTCCAGCGCGTCGAGCACGAACTCTGTGTGCATCGAACTGCTCTGGCGCCAGCCCACGATGCGCCGGCTGAACACGTCCACCACGAACGCCACGTAGACCCAGCCCTGCCAGGTCGAGACGTAGGTAAAGTCCGAGACCCAGAGCTGGTGGGCCGTTCGGCACGGAACTGCCGGTTGACCCGGTCCAGCGGGCATGGCGCCTTGGGGTCAGGGATCGTGGTGCGCACCGCCTTGCCTCGACGCACGCCCTGCAGGCCCTCCTGGCGCATCAACCGTTCGACGGTGCAGCGCGCTACCGCCACGCCCTCGCGGTTGAGCTGGCGCCAGACCTTGTCGGCGCCATAGACCTGCATGTTGGCCTGCCACACGCGCTGGACCTGAGGCACCTGGCTCGCATCGCGCTGCGCGCGACGCGAGCACAGTGCAGGGTTGTGCTGACGGGCCGCATGGCGCCAGTACGCCGACGGGGCGATCTGCATGACGCGACAGATCGACTCGACCCCGAACTGCTGGCGATGCCGGTCGACGAAGGCCTTCAGGACTTGATGCGGCGGTCGAGCTCCGCCTGGGCGAAAAAAGCGCTGGCCAGCTTCAGAATCTCATTGGCCTTGCGCAGTTCGCGCACCTCGCGTTCGAGGTCCTTCACGCGCTGCGCCTCGCTGGTCGTCACGCCCTCGCGCACGCCAGCATCGACCTCAGCGCGCTTGACCCATTCGTTCAGCGTCTGCGGCACACAGCCGATCTTGGGCGCGATGGACTCGATAGCCGCCCACAACGACGGGTACTCCCCTCGGTGCTCCTGCACCATCCTCACCGCACGCTCACGCACCTCGGGCGAGAACTTGTTCGACTTGCTCATGGCTCAATCCTCTCAGAGTGTTGAGCCTCCTCGAAACCCGGGGCGGTTCACGTTCGCCGAAATACGCAGTGTTTCCCCGTCGCCTTAGTCTTGGTGAATTTTCCGCATCGGTCGCCAGCTAAACCATCCATCATGAGGAGCTAGAGTCACAACACTTGCTAGGTAAGTTAGGTCAGGCGGACAGGCGACAGAAAAGTCGACCTTTGGCAGGCGAGTCACTAACACAGTTATTGAGCGGCTTGGAGGGGAGCAGACTTGACTCAGTCGTTGTTTCGCGAAGAGGTGCTGGAAGCGCAGCGCGATCAATTCCTTGGCACGATCCGCATTGGTCGTCCTCTGAGCTTTACCCTTGTGACGACGACGTCGCTCGCCATGGCGGCTGCTTTGGTCGCCTTTGCCTACTGGGGTGAGGTCGCTCGCAAAGCAACCGTGCCTGGAGTGCTGCTACCCGTTGGCGGGCTCATCAACATCAGTGCACCGCAGGCTGGCGTGTTGGCGCAAGTGCTGGTGCAAGAGGGCGACATTGTTGAAGCCGGACAACCAATTGCTCGGCTGCGCAATGATCGCATCACCGCTACGGGCGACGCAGCCGCAATCAATGCCCAAGCACTACAAGCCCGTCGCGATAGCCTGAGCACCGAGCATAGGCTGACCGAACAGGGCCTACGCCAACGTCAAGAGTCAATTGCCCAACGCTTGCAGAACCTCCAGGCGGAGGAACGACAAGCGCAGTCTGAACTTGAAACCTCTCGACTGCGCGTGCAACTTGCCGTGAAAAGTCTAGAGCGGCAGCAGGATTTAGCCAAGGGTGGCTTCGTTGCCGCCGCGCAAGTCCAAGCTAAGCAAGAGGACTTACTCGACTTACAGCTGCGTCAACGCAGCGCGGAACGCAGCCTTCAAGGTCTGTGGCGCGACTTGGAAACGACCAAGGCAGACAAGCTCTCCGCTGAAACGCAAGCCAAGACGACGCTCACGCAACTGGCGCGTGCCCTTGCCGCGCTGGATCAGGAGGTCACAGAAAATGATAGTCGCAACGGCCTGACGCTCACCGCACCGCAAGCTGCGCGGGTTAGTGCGCTTACGCTCAATACGGGCCAAGCTGTACAGGCTGGGCAGACCGTTGCCAGCTTAATGCCCAGCCCGAAGAATGGCAACTCGAATCTGGCCGAGCTACAAGCCCAGCTTTTTGCCCCAAGCCGGACCGCGGGCTTCGTGCAGAAGGGTCAGGCGGTCTACCTGCGCTATGCCGCCTTCCCTTACCAGAAATTCGGTATGGCACGGGGCGACGTAGTCGCCGTTAGTCGGAGTCCGATCGCGCCACAGGACTTGCCTGTAGGTCAGAGTCAAGCGCTCCTTACGGCTGCCCAAGCGAATGAGCCGATGTATCGAATTACTGTTCGGCTATTCGCTCAGAGCATCAATACCTACGATAAACAAACCCCACTTGCTGCGGGGATGAGCCTAGACGCAGATATCCGCCAAGAAAGCCGGAAGGTGTGGGAATGGTTACTCGAGCCTGCATTGGCAGTAGCAGGTGGCAAAAAAAATGTTGGCGAAGAACCGAAGTCCAATTAGAGCAGATGAGATCCGATGCACAGCAGGCGAGGAGCCTTCTGCGCACGCAACCTAAATAATTGCAAGGGGAGAGTTTATTGGGTTAACTTTATCGATAGCACAAAAACATTTTTCACCTCCGGCACCATCCAGGAGTCGTCGGTGTTTGGTTAATTATGTAAAATGAGGATTTTATGAGGAATTTGGATATTTCAGAAGCATCAAAAGTGTCCGGAGGGTATATGTTTAACGGCTACAACATTACCAATGTAATGGAAGGCCAAAGTGCATTTTCCGCCTCTATCGATGGACAACTTTTTTCCGCATCATGGGACAATAGTACTGGGTCAGTCACCATGAGCATGGGAGGGGCTACAATCACTGCTTCGATCATCGGCGATGGTATCGTTGACGCAAACGGGATGTGCTACTTCTCCAATGTCGGAACGACGAATATGATGCCAAGCCCGACATGGGATCCGGGCTCATTTAGCAAGGATGCAGAATCGCTGAAGTACCAAGTCTCAATGTAGGCACTAGCAGCACCTTCTTAGGTGCTGCCCACGAAATGGGCGGCACCTTATAGTGCCACCATTTGGCTGCCAGCAGCATTTATTGCACTAGACACCGCATGAAACAATTCGGCCGCAGCCATGCGGAAAAACCTTTGATTGCTCAATTGAAATGAATATTTTGCGTCATGAGCAATTGTGTTTTCCGCCGACAGTCAAAAAGACAACACTCTGCGAATGGAGGTCCTTTTGAATCGGTTTTTAAGCGCGTGTAAATCAACAGTTTTCATATTAATTATGAGTCTATCACTGTTTTCTCATGAAGTCGCAAGTGCAGACGCTCTTGACGAGCTAAGAAACGGGTATCCAGAGATTTTTTCGTCTTCGGACTTGTCACGAATCGTCAAAGTGCAAAACAACTCGATGATCGCTATAGCCGCGATTGAATCAATGGTTGTTTGGCCCATTAACATGGGAGGAATTTCCGGAAATACATCTTTTCTCCGGCTCGTGTTCGTTAAAAATGGTGGCAGTGGAGAATATTACGTTGTGCGTGAGAGTGGTTTCGGAATGGCGGAGGTTAGCGTTTATGGGCCGATAGATTTGCAAACGAAAACACCCCAGCAAGGGAAAAGTGACGCTCAGCGAACTACAACAAGATGAAACAGCACGCGCGTGCACAATCGCTGACCCGCAAGTCGAATAACAATTGCAACATCCAAATGTCGCGGGTAGCCAGAGCTATGTTGAACTTCAGCCCAATGGGCATTTTGATTAGCAAGGCTCCTCAGTAGGCTCATGTCATGAGCCACTTGACCCTTAGGCTGAACTTCGAAATCTCCCGAAGTGCACGCCACGCGCTTCAATTTCGTCCAGATCCAGCCCGGCATGTCCGTGCCTGAATTCATTGCAACCTTCGGCATCGAGGAGCAGTGCGAGGCTGCGCAGAAGGCCGCCCGCCGGTCCGACGGGTTTCGTTGCCCGCAGTGCGAGCGCACTGATCACTACGTGGTCGGACGTGGCGCCCGGCGGCTGCTCCAGCGCCAAGGCTTGCGCCACCAAGCAACGCTGACGGCTTGCTCGTTGATCGAGTGGAACACACCGAGCTTCGCGAGTTGCCGCAATTCAGCTGGATGAACACCACCCTGGGCAATCTCAAGACCAATCTGCGTGGCGTCCATCATTCTCCGGACTGGGCCAAGCATGCCGGCACTTATCTCGCCGCCTTCGCGTACCGCTTCAACCGCCGCTCCGATCTGCGCGGCTTGCTCGCCCGGCCAATCATGGACGCCGCCCGCTACGACAGGCATCCCATCCGGGCGATTCGAGGTGGGGCTAAGGCTCAGCATTAATCAACATCCTGAATCCGTGACCTCCAATTCGCACTGACGAGTTTCTGGGCTCAATGTGGACGCGAATCAGATCAGGCCGCTGCCACCGACGCTGCCACGCAGTTCGTCGGGACGGTTCACGACGTTGCGCGGGCCATCGCGTGCTCGATCTTTTCGTCTGCACGGTTTTCACTCACGCCGCGACGGCCCGATTGCGAATTTCGGGATCCGTGAGCTGGCCGCTTCGACTCTGGCGCTACGTGACGGGGGCAAACAGCTCACCATGCAGCCGGGCGAACGCCTTGGCCGCCCGAGTTCGACACCAAATCGCCGTTTTGCGCGATTTCCGGCGGGCGGCTCGTTTTGAATCAATGACTTAGAGTGGCTTTGCGCGATTTTCTG
>NZ_SMBU01000078.1 GCF_004342485.1 Roseateles saccharophilus | reverse complement strand
AAACTCGGCATGGGCGGGGCAATACGACGTCAGTTCGAGCAAGTAAAACGTCGACACGAAGCCGCGTCGAAATCGTCTACTTGTTCAGCACAGCCCTAAACGACAATGCCCAGGCCGAGCCTGACTTTTCGGCTCAGCTTCCCCGCCACCAGAGCGTGCGAGCGCACGACCAGCGCCTTCAGCTCCGACAGCGGCAGCGCCTTCGCATCGTCCACCGCCACCCAGTGGTAGCGCGCCGCATAGGGCGCCGGCTTCAAGCCCGGCAGGCCGGTCAGCTCCAGGAAGCGGTGGTCGTCGACCTTGAAGCTGCAATGCGTCCACGCGCCCGGATGCGGCCCGCCGACGAAGAACATCTTGCCGCCGACGCTGGCGACCCCATCGGCGCCCCACTTGATGTCCTGCGCGGCACCGGGCAGTTCCATGGCGAAGCGGGCGAGGGCGGAAAAGCTCGTCGTGGCCTGCGTTGGGGGGTGACGCCGCATGCTGCCCATGCCGGCGCCGCTCGCGTGGCGCGGGAATTTGTCACGGCGCCGGCCTGCATCCCGCCGCCTCGCCGGTCGACCGCGGGTCGCGGAGCCCATCCCCGAGCGGAGGCGTCGCGGAGAATCCAGGCACACCCCTCGCCCGGCCGGCCGCATCGGCACGGGCCCGCCATGACTTGATTGCCGGATGAACTGCCGAGACCCTGGCCCTGGCCTGACCCTGCCCGCAGCGGCGCTCGCCACGCCGCCCATCGACCCGCTGCAGCAGGCACTCGCCCTGTTCCATGCCACGCCGCCCGACTACCGCCGCGCCGTGGGCTGGTTCCGTGCCGCCGCCGAGAGCGGCAGCAGCGACGGGCTGGCCATGCTCGGGCTGTGCCAGCTCGAAGGCCTAGGGATGGCCGCCGATGCGGTGGCCGCGCGCACGCTGCTGGAGCGTGCCGCCGCGCTGGGCAGCGCCATCGGGCGCTTCCAGCTCGGCCGCATGCTGATGACCGGCCGCGGCGGGCCGGCCGACGAGGCCGCCGGCCTGTCGGCCTATGTGGCCGCGGCGGCCTTGGGCCATGCGGAAGCCAGCTTCAACCTCGCCAACTGCCTGTACGCCGGCGTGGGCTGCCTGCCCGACCGGCTGGCGGCCAAGGCCCTGTACCTGCGCAGCCGCACGCTGGGCTGCACGCTGCGGCCCCAGGGCGTGCTGGTGCAGCAGCGCGAACTGAAGGCCGTGCGCACGCTGGCGCTGCGCTTCGCCGACCCGAACCGGCTGGTCTTCCTCGTGCAGGAGCGCCAGCAGGAACTGGCCCTCGTGCAGGCCGTCGTGCAACCGCGCAACCGCGCCCCCCGCGACGCCGTGGCCAAGAAGCCCAAAGCCCTGCGGCAGGCCGGGCTCCTGGCCGCCGGCGTCGTCGCGGCCATGGCCGGCACGCTGGGCCAGTACCTGCGCCCGGCCTCGCGCGACGCGGGCCCGACGACGATCAACTTCTAGGCCCCTGGTTAGGATGGCCGCATGCCCGCGCGCCCCATCCGCCTGCCCTCGCTCGACGCCCTGCTCGCCTTCGAGGCCGTGGCCAGGGCCGGCAGCTTCGAGGCCGCCGCGGCCGAGCTGGCGCTGAGCGCCAGCGCCGTGGCCAAGCGCGTGGCCGGGCTGGAGGAAAGGCTGGACCAGCCCCTGTTCCTGCGCCAGCCGCCGCGCGGCCTGAGCCTCACGCCGGCCGGCCACGAATACCTGCCCCAGGTGCGCCAGGCCCTGGCCCTGCTGCAGGCCATGCCGCTGCACCAACGCAGCGGCCCGCAGCGCGAGCGCCTGCGCGTCAGCTCCACGCCCACCTTCGCGCGCCAGCTGCTGGTGCCCGCGCTGCCGGGCTTCGGGGCCGCCCAGCCGCATATCGAGCTGGAGCTGACGCTGTCGGTGCCGCTGCTGGCCGAGGGCGATGCGGGCGCGGACGTCGAGATCCGCCACGGCGCCGTACCGGACGGCATCGCGCCGGAGCAGGTGCTGCTGCGCGACCGCCTCACGCCGCTGGCCGCGCCGGCCCTGCTGGCAGGGCATGGCCCGCTGCGCGAGCCGGCCGACCTGCTCGCCCTGCCGCTGCTGCGCACGCCGCTGCAGCCCTGGGCACCCTGGCTGCGCGCCGCCGGGCTGGCCGACACGCCTGAGCCCGACGAGGGCCCGCGCTTCGTCGACCTGGGCCTCACGCTGGCGGCGGCCCTGGCCGGCCAGGGCGTGGCGCTGGCGCGGCTGAGCCTGGCCCGCCACGAGCTGGCCGAGGGGCGCCTCGTGCAGCCCTTCGCGCTGGCCGTACCGGCCGAACGCCACTACGGCCTCGTCACCCACCGCCCCAGCCCGGCGGCCGAAGCCTTCGCGGCCTGGCTGCACGGCCATTGCCGGGCGCTGGAAAACTCTTCCGGCGCCGCCTGAGGTTTTTTCCGGGGCGCACGGGCCGCTCCGGGCCTAGCATCGCGGCCATCCCTAGCAAGGCCGCACCATGCCCGTCATCACCTGCATCGAAGACCTGCGCCAGCTCGCCGAGAAGCGCGTCCCGCGCATGTTCTACGACTACGCCGACTCCGGCTCCTGGACGGAGACCACCTACCGCGCCAACGAGAGCGACTTCCAGGCCATCAAGCTGCGCCAGCGCGTGGCCGTCAACATGGAGAACCGCAGCACGGCCGTGAAGATGGTGGGCCAGCACGCCAAGATGCCCGTGGCCATCGCCCCCGTGGGCCTGACCGGCATGCAGCACGCCGACGGCGAGATCCACGCCGCGCGCGCGGCCGAGAAGTTCGGCATCCCGTTCACGCTCTCCACGATGAGCATCTGCTCCATCGAGGACATCGCGGAGCACACCTCGGCGCCGTTCTGGTTCCAGCTCTACATGATGCGCGACCGCGACGCGATGGCGCGCATGATCGACCGCTGCAAGGCCGCCAAGTGCTCGGCCCTGGTGCTGACTCTGGACCTGCAGGTCATCGGCCAGCGCCACAAGGACCTGAAGAACGGCCTCACCGCGCCGCCGCGGCCCACGCTGGCCAACATCGTCAACCTGATGACCAAGCCGCGCTGGTGTTTGGGCATGGCCGGCACGCGCCGCCACACCTTCCGCAACCTCGTCGGCCATGTGAAGGGCGTCAGCGACATGCGCTCGCTGTCGGCCTGGACCAACGAGCAGTTCGACCCGCGCCTGAGCTGGGCCGACATCGCCTGGGTCAAGGAGCGCTGGGGCGGCAAGCTGATCCTGAAGGGCATCATGGAAGCCGCCGACGCGCGCCTCGCCGTGCAAGCCGGGGCCGATGCCATCGTCGTCAGCAACCACGGCGGCCGGCAGCTGGACGGCGCACCCAGCAGCATCCACGCGCTGCCGGCCATCGTGGCCGAGGTGGGCGCGCTGAACTCGAACTGCGAGGTCTGGATGGACGGCGGCATCCGCTCCGGCCAGGACGTGCTCAAGGCCTGGGCCCTGGGCGCACGCGGCACGATGATCGGCCGCGCGATGGCCTACGGCCTGGGCGCGATGGGCGAGGAAGGCGTGGCCAAGGCACTGGAGATCCTGCACAAGGAGCTGGACGTGACGATGGCCTTCTGCGGCCACACGCAGCTGACCCGGGTCACGCGCGACATCCTCGTGCCGGGCAGCTACCCGACGGCCTGAGCCTCACAAGAAACAGAATTGAAGGCGGTCGTTCATGCGGCGGCACCCACGGGGTGAAGTTGGAAGCCCATGGCGGCGGCGCGGCGCTTGGGCGAAGTGATGCTGCGTTGGCGTTGTTGTTCTTCGTAGCGCTGCTGGCCCTGGTCGACGAAGGCTTCGCCGCGGGTGAGCATGAAGTAAACCATTCGGGCGAGCTTGTGGGCGGTGGCGGTGTTGGCTCGGGGCTTGTCCATGCGCGAGCACAGGCGGCGGTAAAAGGCGCCCAAGGCCGAGTCACTGTGCGACAAGCTCATGGCGGCCATCTTCAGCGCCTGGCGTACCCGGTTTGACGAGCGCTTTGTGCGCGCACTCAGGACCTTGCCACCGCTGATCTTGGTGGCCGGGCACAACCCCAGCCAGGAGCAGAAGTGCTTGACGTTGGCGAAGCGGCTGAGGTCGGTGCCGATCTCGCTGAGGATCTTCAGCACCGAATCCAGGCCCAGCCCGTTGATGCGCGTGAGGTCCACGCCGGCCCAGTTGGCCAGGCTCTGGCGCGCATCGAACGCCGCGCGGGTCTTGCTGCCCGCCCGCGGCGCCTTGCCCAGGTCGACCTTGGCCGTGGCGCGCTCGGTCAGCAGCTCTTGCAGCCGCGTGTCGCACTCACGCAGCCGCGTGGCGATGTCGTCGTACATCGCCAGCGCCTGCTTCAGCACGAACAGGTGCTCCTCGCGCCAATTGCCCGTCAGCGCCTTGGCGATGTCGGTCTCGCTGGCCTTGACGCGGACGTGGCGATGTCGCGCCAGGACCTTGGCATCGCGCTGGCCCGCCACGATGTCGCGGATGATGGCCTGTCCCGTCTGGCCCATCACGTCGCTGATGACCTCGGTGAGCTGGATGTTCATCTGCACCAGCGACTTCTGCATACGTTGCACCCAGCTGGCCTGCTCGCGCAGCAGCACCTCGCGCTGGCGTGCCACCGCGCGCATCACGCAGACATCGGCCGCGGGTCGGAACGCCGCGCGCAGCAACCCGTGGCTCATCAGCTTCTGCAACCACTGGCAGTCCTGCACGTCGCTCTTGCGCCCCGGCACGTACTTCACCTGCCGCGCATCGACCAGCCAGGGCTTCAAGCCGCGCTGCTCCAGCACCTCGTACACCGGGATCCAGTACACCCCCGTGGACTCCAGCACCACCACGTCGACCCCGCACGCCAGCAACCAGTCGGCCAAGGCGTTCAGGTCGTCCGTCATGGTTCCCACTTCCCGCACCG
>NZ_SMBU01000077.1 GCF_004342485.1 Roseateles saccharophilus | reverse complement strand
ATCGCGGCCGTCAGCGTCGTCTTGCCATGGTCCACGTGACCGATCGTGCCCACGTTCACGTGCGGCTTGGTCCGTTCAAACTTGCCTTTTGCCATTTCAAATCTCCAAAAAGAGCATCTCGCCAGTCTGTTGGTTTAGCGTTTCCGTAGTGCCCGTGATTCCCGCCGACTGGCGAAACGGGCGGGCAGCTACGAAGACGATTCGGTTCAGCAGTCGATCAGGACTTGCCGCGCGCCGTGATGATGGCGTCGGCCACGTTCTTCGGAGCTTCGCTGTAGTGCTTGAACTCCATCGTGTACGTGGCACGGCCTTGCGACATCGAGCGCAGGGTCGTCGAGTAGCCGAACATTTCCGACAGCGGAACTTCGGCCTTGATGACCTTGCCGCCACCGACCATGTCGTCCATGCCCTGCACCATGCCGCGACGGCTGGACAGGTCGCCCATCACGTTGCCGGCGTAGTCTTCAGGCGTCTCGACTTCCACAGCCATCATCGGCTCCAGAATCACCGGCGAAGCGCGGCGGCAGGCTTCCTTGAAGCCCATGGAGGCGGCCATCTTGAACGCGTTTTCGTTCGAGTCCACGTCGTGGTAGGAACCGAAGGTCAGCGTGGCCTTGACGTCGACGACCGGGAAGCCGGCCAGCACGCCGTTCGGCAGGCTGTCGATGATGCCCTTCTCGACCGCGGGAATGTATTCGCGAGGAACCACACCGCCCTTGATGGCGTCGACGAACTCGAAGCCCTTGCCCGGCTCTTGCGGCTCGAGCGTCAGCACGACGTGACCGTACTGGCCCTTACCACCGGACTGGCGAACGAACTTGCCTTCGACGTCGGTCGCAGTCTTGCGGATGGTTTCGCGATAGGCCACCTGCGGCTTGCCGACGTTGGCCTCCACGCCGAACTCACGCTTCATGCGGTCGACGATGATTTCCAGGTGCAGCTCGCCCATGCCGGAGATGATGGTCTGGCCGGACTCTTCATCGGTGCGTAGACGGAAGGACGGGTCTTCCTTGGCCAGACGGCCCAGGGCGATGCCCATCTTTTCCTGGTCAGCCTTGGTCTTGGGTTCCACGGCCTGCGAAATCACGGGCTCGGGGAAGACCATCTTCTCCAGCGTGATGATGCTGTCCGGGTCGCACAGGGTTTCGCCCGTGGTGACGTCCTTCAGGCCCACGCAGGCGGCGATGTCGCCGGCCAGAATTTCCGAGATTTCTTCACGCTGGTTGGCGTGCATCTGCAGAATCCGGCCAATGCGCTCTTTCTTGCCGCGGATCGGGTTGTAGACGCTGGCGCCCGACTGCAGAACGCCGGAGTAGACGCGCACGAAGGTCAGCTGGCCGACGTAGGGGTCGGTCATCAGCTTGAACGCCAGCGCAGCAAACTTCTCGTTGTCATCGGCCTTGCGGACGACGGGCTGGTCGTCTTCGTCGGTGCCCGGCACCGGCGGCACGTCGATGGGCGACGGCATGAAGTCGATGACGCCGTCGAGCATGCGTTGCACGCCCTTGTTCTTGAAGGCGGTACCGCAGAACATCGGCTGGATTTCAGCGGCGATGGTGCGCTTGCGGATGGCGGTGATGACTTCTTCCTCGGTCAGGTCGCCCGACTCGAGGTACTTGTTCATCAGCTCTTCGCTGGATTCAGCGGCGGCTTCGATCAGGTTCTCACGCCATTTGACAGCGTCGGCCTGCAGGTCGGCCGGGATGTCTTCGTACGTGAACTTCATGCCTTGCGAGGCCTCGTCCCAAATGATCGCCTTCATCTTGATGAGGTCGATCACGCCGGTGAAGTTTTCTTCAGCGCCGATGGGGATGACGACGGGCACGGGGTTCGCCTTGAGACGCAGCTTCATCTGGTCGTAGACCTTGAAGAAGTTCGCGCCGGTGCGGTCCATCTTGTTGACGAACGCGAGGCGGGGCACCTTGTACTTGTTGGCCTGGCGCCAGACGGTTTCCGACTGGGGCTGCACGCCACCGACGGCGCAATAGACCATGCAGGCGCCGTCCAGCACACGCATCGAACGCTCGACTTCAATCGTGAAGTCAACGTGTCCGGGCGTGTCGATGATGTTGATACGGTGCTCGGGGCGGGCGAGGTCCATGCCCTTCCAGAAGCAGGTCGTCGCGGCCGACGTGATCGTGATGCCGCGCTCTTGCTCCTGCTCCATCCAGTCCATCGTGGCGGCGCCGTCGTGCACTTCACCGATCTTGTGGTTCACACCGGTGTAGTAGAGGATGCGCTCGGTCGTGGTGGTCTTGCCGGCATCGATGTGCGCGGAGATACCGATGTTGCGGTAGCGCTCGATGGGGGTTTTGCGGGCCATGGTTTGCTCCAGAAGACAGGAGCCGCCAGCGGGTTGGTGTAAACCCGAGGCGGCCGAAAGACGGTGAGTTTAGAAGCGGAAGTGCGAGAACGCCTTGTTGGCTTCGGCCATGCGGTGAACTTCGTCGCGCTTCTTCATCGCGCCGCCGCGGCCTTCTGCGGCCTCCAGCAGTTCGTTGGCCAGACGCTGGGCCATCGACTTCTCACCGCGCTTACGCGCCGATTCCTTCAGCCAGCGCATGGCGAGGGCCATCCGGCGGACGGGGCGAACTTCCACGGGAACTTGGTAGTTCGCACCGCCGACACGGCGGGACTTCACTTCAACCATGGGCTTCACGTTGTTCAGGGCGACCATGAACACTTCCAGCGGATCCTTGCCGATCTTCTTCTCGACCTGCTCCAGCGCACCGTAGATGATGCGCTCGGCGACGGCCTTCTTGCCCGATTCCATGATGACGTTCATGAACTTGGACAGATCGACGGAACCGAACTTGGGGTCCGGCAGGATCTCGCGCTTGGGTACTTCGCGACGACGTGGCATGGGATTCTTCCTTCTGCTTCAGTTGGAGGGGCTTGTCGCCTCGCTCCGCTGGACAACCACCGACATCTGGGGCCATCCACTTACTCGGCCAGATTGGCCGCAACAACGTTGGGTCAGCTGCAAAGCTGGGCCCGAACAGACGATTTACTTCTTCGGACGCTTCGCACCGTACTTGGAGCGCGACTGCTTGCGATCCTTGACGCCTTGCAGGTCGAGCGAACCGCGGACGATGTGGTAACGCACACCGGGCAGGTCCTTCACGCGGCCGCCGCGCACCAGCACGACACTGTGCTCTTGCAGGTTGTGGCCTTCGCCGCCGATGTAGGAGATGACCTCGAAGCCGTTGGTCAGGCGCACCTTGGCGACCTTACGCAGAGCGGAGTTCGGCTTCTTCGGCGTGGTGGTGTAGACGCGGGTGCAGACACCGCGGCGCTGCGGGCAGTTCTGCATCGCAGGCGACTTGGACTTGGTGACCTCGGCCTCTCGACCGTGGCGCACCAGCTGATTGATGGTTGGCATAAACGACTTGTTCCCGTTTGAAGTCAGTGACCTCCGCGTTTTTTGAGCGCGCACGAACGCGCCGCCCAAAAGGCGAAGAGCCGAGGATTGTAGACCGCCACAAGTTTGGGCACAAGTGCCCGCCTCGAAGTGGCTCGCCGCTGCGGGTAAGCTGGCGGCCATGTCCCTGTCGCACCTGCCCTGCGGCGCCGTACCGGCCGCCGTCATCGACACCCAGGTCGTCATGGACTGGCTGGTGTTCCGCAACCCGGAGGTGCAGCGCCTGGCCGATGCGGTCGTCGGCGGCGCCCTGCGCTGGCTGGTGGCGCCGGCGATGCGCGACGAACTGCGCCATGTGCTCGGCCGCGGCGTCGCCCAGCGCTATGCCCCCGACCTGGCCTACATCGAGGCCAGCTTCGACGCCCACGCCACGCCGGTCGAGACCACCGAGCCCTCGCCGCGCCTGGTCTGCCGCGACCCGGACGACCAGAAGTTCATCGACCTGGCCCTGGCCGCCCAGGCCCGCTGGCTGATCTCGCGTGACAAGGCCCTGCTCACGCTGGCCAGGCGGGCCCGGCCGCGCGGCCTGCTGATCCTGCCGCCACGGCTGTGGACACCGGACAACTGATCAGAACTCCATCACGGCCATGCAGGGGTGGAACTTGGCGAAGAACTCGACGAGCTGCTTGCGGTTGAGCTTCCTGCGGAACACGGCCAAGCCCTTGCGGTCCTGGCCGTGCAGGTGAAACGTAAGCGTTCCGCGAACGACAGCCTTGCGCCAATTGACGCACTGAATTAAGCAGCTTGGGCGATGGCCGTGGCTGGCACGGAGGCAGGCGTTTCGGGGGAGGCGCTGGCAGTGGGCGGCTTCCAGTTGTGCGGCAGCAGCTGCGCGAGATCGCGATCCTTCAGCGTCGGCAGCCGCTCGAACACGTCCTTGAGGTAAGCCCACGGATCGTGCCCGTTGAGCTTTGCCGACTCGATCAAGCTGAGGATATTTCCGGCGCGTTCGCCGGCCTGTTGCGAGCCCACGAACAACCAATTGCGGCGACCCACGGCGAGCGGTCGTATCGAGTTCTCTGCCGTGTCGATCGGCACATTGCCGTCGTCCAGGAAGCGGATGAGCGTCTTCCAGTTGCTCAGCGCGTAGTCGATCGCCTTGGCGGTGGCGTCCGCCTTCACCAGACCCTGGCGCTTTGCCACGAGCCAGGCGTGCAGAGCCTCGACGACCGGCTTCGAACTTTGCTGTCGCTTGCGCTGTCGCTCTGGCGGCGCCAGGCCCCGCGCCTCGCGCTCGAGTTGGTAGAGCTCGCCGATCAACACCACCGCCTGTCCGGCGATTTCGCTGCCCGTGTCGCGGTGCGCCTCGAACAGTTTTCGCCTCGCGTGCGCCCAACACAGTGCCGCTGTCACGCCGCCGCGGTGCAGGGCGTGATATCCCGAGAAGTCGTCGGTGACCGTCGTGCCCTTGAAGTCTTGGAGCACTCTTCGAACGTTCTCGCCCGAGCGGTCTTTGCAGAAGTCGTAGTACACCGCGCGTTGCGACACGAAGTTGGTCGTGCGGTAGACCCACACATAGGCCTTCTTCGTCTTGCCC
>NZ_SMBU01000076.1 GCF_004342485.1 Roseateles saccharophilus | reverse complement strand
CTTCCCATCCTCACTTGCAATTGGCCCTTCCCAGGGCTCAAGACAAAACCGCGTCCTCACCGCCGAATAAGCGCGCTTCCTGACCGCCGTTCACACCCTGTGGACTTTTGACAAGAAGGCCGCCAAGGTCCTCGGCGCAGAACTGCTGTCCGCATAAGCTGCCGTAACGCACGAGAAACAGAGAGCCAGGGCAACCACATGTTTCATGGTTGTCAAGGCCGAAGTTGCATTTGCCGAGTGAGCCGCCCCTAAGCCGTCTTTCGAGACTGTCAGTTTGTGGCCGCGACCAGCCAGCCGGACCTCATTCGGCGTCATCTGATCCCTTTCGCCGTTGCCGTCGTCCGGCGGCGACCGGCAGTACGCCAAAAGGGACAGTCACGATCACAAGAGATACAAGGAACGCGGCCAAGGCGTTGAGCAGCATGCGCAGATGGCCGAGGTGCCCGTATTCGCTGTCAAAGCCCCAGCTGGCAAACCCGACGAATGCGCCGAGAACGCAGCCGATTACCAGTGGTCCAGTCAGGGTCTCCCGTTCAGAAGAGGTCAGCTTGAGCATGAAGCCGGCCTACCTGAAAGCCGTCCTTCGCGACCGACTGGTCATGGCCGGTACTCCCAATTCGCGATCGACGCCAACAGCATTCGACTCGTCGCGAACATGAGGTCTTTGAAGCGCCGAGTTCAGCATCACGACCCGATGTTGCCCTTTGCCGCGGTAGCCCGGCGACTTTTACCAAATATTCAGGACTGAGGCAGCGTTCGTAAATGTTCACCATGCAGGCCCACCTCCCTAAATTACGCCTGGGTCGCCATTTATATTCCTATATCTTGTCGATGGCTCGCCGGCGATGAGGCGTGCATTCGCTGGAATTTACCTGGGCATGCAATTGGACTCAAACTCAAAATCCCGCATCCGTTGATCAATGACTGCTGCTGGGACCGCAATTGGCATTGCGCTGGCGCCGGGGCTTACATCCTGCGGAGGTGGCGGGACTTCTGAGGCTCCAGAGGCGCCAGTAGGCCCGAGCGCATTCTTCGTTCCTGACAGCTATACGATAAAAGTCAATACTTCGACGACGCTTCGACTACAGGTCCCGTGTTTCGGTTACGTTCCTAACGCCCCTGCGGCGGGATGTGCAGCTGTCATCTACCCAGTCAAGTGGGCCGTAATGGAGACAAACGGAGGAACACTTGCTGATTCGTCGCAATATTACGCTCCGTATCAGATTGTTTATTCCGCACCTGCAACCGCCGGAACGTACCACGTCATCGCAGATGTGGCCACAAACCCGCCGGTACGAGCCATTGCCAACGTCACGGTCTCGAATTGATGGCGGGGCCGGCCGGCCCGCCAAGTCGCAGGGCGCCTAATTGCCCATGCCGACTCCGAAGCCGCAGCCCAAGTAATGCGACGCGCTTTTCATCGCGCTCAGCCTATCCGAAAGCCGCCCTTCGCGACCGTCGGCTCCTGGCCGACAGCGGCGTCCATAAGTGTCCTGGGTCATCGCCATTTCGGGCCCGTCGCATCTTTCAGGACGCGCCTCGCAGCATGACCGGCTTGATTTTCAGTCGCTGCGCATTGCGGCTCAGCACATCGTCCAGGGTCGCCATGTGCTTCGCACCCGCAGCCTCGGCGCACGCCAGATGCAGGGCATCGCCGGCGCGCAACGCGCTCGACGCGTCGAGCACCAACTCGGCTGCGCGATGAAAGTTGGCGGGCTCGACCGGAAGCAGTCGAAGGTCGACAGCCACCATGCGTTCGAAGCGCGTCCAGGCCCCCTGGGCCTGCTGCGAATCGATGGCGCCGGTGCGCCGCTTGATACCGAGGGCGCTGGCGAACTCCGGAATGCACCAGGCCGCGGCAACGAGTTCGCTCTTTTCGCGGGCGTACCAGTCGGCCGCTGCAACGCTGTACGGCTCGTTCAGGAACAATGGCACGAGGACGCTGGTATCGACATAGACCATGTCAGTACCGCGCACCGCCGCGCAGCTCCTCCATCACGGGCTCGCTCATGGGCATGGCATCGCGGGCTTCGGTCAGCTCGAGCGCGAATGCCTTGCGATTCCACTGCGCCGGCCGAATGGACAGGCTACCGTCCACGGTGAGCTGCGCCTCCACAGTAGCCCCTTCGCGCAATCCGAGCCGGCGCACGACTTCGGCGGGGATCCTCAGGGCAAGACTGTTGCCCCATTTGGCTATTTGCAGATCCATGATGTATATCCTTAAGCGTTTATACATCCTACTCGCTTGACGTCAAGCGTCAAGGCCTGCGGTTGTATCCGCGAGATCATCAGGCGCGCTCCAATGGACGCAGGGAGGCGCAGCCAGCTCGTCGAGCATCCCGATAGCTGACGCCGACGGACAGCAGCAAATGGCCGGTCTCGACTGCTGAGAGGGCACGCGGCCTTGCTCTATTGCAGAAGCTCTCCGCGCGGCAGGCGTGCAGCTCCGGCATCGAAGGTCACGAATCGCGCGCGACCAAGGTGTGTCGCTCTGGCAGCGAGAAGGCAGTCGGCGAAGTCTGCGGCCGGAAACTGGTCGAGCAAGTAGAGGGCCTCTTCCACCGTGGCGTCATGCTCGAATTCGATGCCAGGCGTCTCCAGCATCGAGATGAATGCGGCCGACATCGACTTGCGGCTTACCTTGTAGCGGCTGCGAAGTACCCACTCGGTTTCGAGCAGTGCGCACAGGCTGACGAGCAACGGCTCGCCTGCGGCAGCGGCGTCGGTGACGAGACGGCGTGCTGCGGCGCACTGGTCCGGCGCGGTCGGATCCTGGACAAGAATCCGAACGAGGACGTTCGTGTCGATAGCGATGCTCATTCAGGTAAGCGCATCTCGTCGACGGATACGCCAGGCTGGCCGGGCTGAGTCAGCATCCCCACCAAATCGACCAACCGCCTCGTCTTCGGTCGCAGGACGATCGTCCCGTTGCTCAGCATCGACCAGGCGATTTTGTCCCCGGCCTGCAGACCAAGCCGCTCGCGGACATCCCGCGGCACGGTGACTTGGCCCTTGCTGGAGATGGTGGTTGGCTCCGACATATTCCACCCTTCTTTACGATTTGGAATATCGTAAAGCGCGCACCTCTGCCTGTCAATCTTGTTCGAAACACATCCATGAGTCGACCGTGTCGATCCGGCCGAGCGCCTCGGCAGCCTCCTCCGAAGCCGACTTTCGCGAAGGGCAGCTCCTGGCCGACAAAAGTCCCTCGGTCGCGAAGCGAATGGGTCAGGCGATTGCCGAAGGTGCCGATGGATCAGTGGTAGTCCTGCTCCAGCTGATGGCGAATGGCGCCGATGCGAACCACCTCGCCGCGGACTTCAAACGCGGCAACAAGGCCGGCGCTCCCGAAGGGAATGATCAGTTCGCGTTGCCTGTCGTTTACGGCGCGAGTGGCCTTGCGGCACGAGTACGGTGAGAACTCCAGCAGTCGAAGCGCACGGTCGACCGCATCTCTCAGACGCCGCACGATGTCGAGGTCAGGAGTCGCGCTGGCGAGCTCACGTTCGATGATGAAATCATCGATCCGCAGCAAATCGTCAGCGGCCTCCTCAGCCAGGACGACACGGTAGGCAGTCACTGCCCCGCGCCCTGCTTGCCCGCCGGCAGCCTCCGACGCGCAGCTTCGAGTCGGGCATCCATCTGCTGCAGCACTTCCTGAGGTGAGACCCCGCTATCTTCACGCTCAGAGCGCTCGACGGCGTCTCGGGCGCGTGCGAGGAAGGCGTCTTGAGTACGCCGCCAGGCGACGCCATCGCGTACGCACGAGGCAACGAAATCGGAGAGCGATTCGCCTTCGTCAAGGACGGCCTCCGCGTCGTTTCTCAACGCAGGCTCGACACGCACGGCCGGGAGGGTGGAGGTCTTCATGTGCCCAATGTAATGCAAATGCAATGCATCAACAAGTGCCTCGACGCGCTCCACGTCATCTGCATCAAGCACTACCAGCGGGTTGCCAGCAACCCGAGGCTCGCGACCGTCGGGTCATGGCCGAAACCGTCAGTTCGACGAGAAGCCACTCAGCGGAAGTCGAAAGCAGTCGCGTTGACACCATGGCTGGCGCAGCCAGCCATCGACTATTTCAGATTCCCGTCTGTTCAGAGAGCTCCAGCTACCTTGACTCGACCGGAATCACTGCAAACGGCAGAAAACTCAGGCCGTCAGGTGCGTGAACCGGGCGCGCGCCAAGAGCTTCTTGAAGTCCCGATCGAAACTGACCAGGTGTTCGGCCTGCTGATCAACCGCTGCCGCCAGCCAGCCATCAGGTAGATCGTTTCCGCTCAGTTGCTTTTCCAAACAAAGCTGCCGCAGCTTGGGCCACTCCGGGCCCAAGGGTGCCAACTGGACGCCAGGCATGGCCAGGATTGCATCGACGAAGGCCACGGCGTCGGCAATGGGCGTGGGTTGCACGAAGATTCTGGGGCTCGTCACCAAGCGCAACATGCTGGTGATCACCATCGGCATCAAAGTGAATGCAGCTCCGCTCTCTGCAGCAGCAAGCGCTGCTTCCAGCCAAGTGCGTGCAACCGTGTGATGCGGATGATCGCTACGTGACGCTGCCACCAGTACGTTGACGTCAGGCGTCATCGCCCAACGCCTCGAGTAGCGCCTTGTTGCTTCGCGGCTCCACGCCCGCGACAAGACCACCGCGCCCCTCGAAGACAGGCAATCGTGTCTGGCGTCGCGCCAGATCAACGGATTTGGCGCGCAGCCGCAACTGCAGCCCCTCTTCGATCAAACGAGTAAGGCTGGTTCGCTGCTGCGCGGCCAGAGCCTTGGCGTTGGCGAGCAACTGGTCGTTCAGATCGAGCGTTGTCTTCATGCAATGAGTATACAGATTTCTGTACAAAACACAGCAGGACCGATCTGTGTCGCGCGGCCCCTTGGTTGAGGACAGAGTGCATTTGGGCTACCCGGAAGCAGCCCTTTGCGAATGCCCGCTCCTGGCCGATCGCGCCTGCCCAGCGCGCGTACCAGTTCGCGCAGACACCGGACGTTGGCCCTCAGGCCGCTATGCTTTCCCCTCACTGGAGCTGCCCGTCGTCAGAGCCAGGGCCGTCTTCATCGGCAGGTAAAAACTGTTGGGGCGGCTGGCGAAGGGTTGAAACTGATGTTCGCGATAGAAGGCGGCCGCAGCAACGTCGATCGCATCGGCACAGATCGCGTGAACGCCGATCGGTGCTGTCGCCAGGCGCGTGATCGCGTCGGCCAGCAGCATCGCTCCGACATGCTGGCCGCGAAAGCTCTCGTCACGGCCGAGCCAGCCGATCAGCGCCGCTGGGACGCTCGGGTAACGCGGAAGCTTCTTCGCCACGTCGGCGGCCAGTTCGGTGAGTGCAATGCTGTGCGACGCGAGGGTGTAGAGCCCAGCGAGTTTGCCGCTGGCCTTCTCGACCAGCACGAAGCAGGCGGCGTAGCCGCGCTTCATGTCCTGCGATACGGTGTGGCGAAAGTAGGCGTCGATGCGCTCATTGCCACTCGCGAACGCCGATCGGTCGTGCTTGCCGAGTGCTTCGGAATAGAAGCCCGTCACCGCACATCGACATTCTTGGCGTGAAGGCGCATGGCACGTTTCAACGCCGAGTTCGGGGCCGGCGGATTGATGAGCGCCGCGGCAAAGCGCTGCTGATCTTCGGCCGACAGCCGGATGATGCCCTCGTCCTCAATGGCGCGCTGGGCTGCGTCCTGCGCTGCGCTGACAACGAAGTCCGAGATGCTCCGACCCTTCAGCTCTGCCGCGCGCTTGAGCAAGGCATAAACGCTGGCCGGTAGGCGCGCTTCGAGACGTGCGATCTGCTCTGTTGCCATGACGACCTCCGGAGGAGATATTACGGCAGTTTGCCGTAAACTTCAAGTTGCAGCGCACCGCCCCGCTGTGTACCGGCAGCCAATCGTCGATCTGCGCTGCGTTATGGCGCAGCGCAGCCAGCCACCTCTTGACCGTCAATCGAAAGCCTGCATTCGATCGCACACCTGAGCGACCGCATCAGGTTCCTCTGGCTACCGGTGCGATGCCGGAAAGCGGCCCCTCACGACCGACCGGTCATGGCCGTCAGGCGAACTGGATCGCCAGCCCAAGGCAAGCCAACCCGACCGCCATCGCCGCGCACTTGAACGCAATCGAGCCCGTTGCCACTTGGGTGCTCGATCCATCGGGGTTGTCAGAGCCGCCCGGACTTGCGTCTTCAATGGTGGCGACGACACCGTTTGCAAGCATCGCTGCAGACACCCAAAGTGACGCAGCCGCCCTGTTATGACCGTCGCTGTTTGAGGTCTGCCAGAGCCTGATGTCC
The DNA here is from genome assembly GCF_004342485.1 of Roseateles saccharophilus. Taxonomy (GTDB): domain Bacteria; phylum Pseudomonadota; class Gammaproteobacteria; order Burkholderiales; family Burkholderiaceae_C; genus Pelomonas; species Pelomonas saccharophila. Next base: position 51 of record NZ_SMBU01000076.1, on the reverse strand, counting down.
CAGGGACATTTCGGGCGTTGTTGAGAACGCCGCCGACGGCAGTGCGGGACG
>NZ_SMBU01000075.1 GCF_004342485.1 Roseateles saccharophilus | reverse complement strand
TGCGAGTCCCGTCCAATTCTTCGCGAGACAGCAGCCTTGACTCAACCTCGAATAGCTTGGGATCGCGAGCCGAAATCTACGCGGGACGTAACAACTGGGAGCAACAGCGATGGCGTGTAGGAGCCGCCGTGCATGCCTTCGAAGTCGAATTCGTAGAGCGTCAGCTCGCCGAGCACGGGCTGACGCTGCCCGACCATGAAGGTGAATGCGTTCGGCGCCGCGATGAACAGGTGGACCCTGAAACCGCGCGCCCTGACCGCGTGGACCTGTTGCGCAAGGCCTTCCGCCAACAAAAACGCATGGTTGCCGCACAGCACCGCTCGTGCCCCAGGGCCGCCGCTGGGCCTTGCCACAAGGAATTCGGACACCACGGTCTTCGACGCTGCGAGATATTGCGCCACGTCCTTGGCGATGTCATGGGTTAGGCAGACGGCGACCGCAAGATCACCTGGCTTGCTGTCCAGTGTCTCCCGCGTGAAGTCCCATTTGGGCCAACTCGGGTCTTCTTTCGTGTCTCCCGCCTTCCAGACGACGCGATGCAGCACGCGCTGCTCAAGCTCAACGTGGCGGCCGGATTTGATGTTCAGCACCGAGCCAGCGGCGAACGCGAGCGTGGCGTGCGCATCGAGGATGAGGCGCAGGTCCTCGCTTGCCGCTGCCGCATCTACTAGGAAGCTCTTGAGCTTGGGGTACAGCGCGTTGCGCCAATCCGTGTCGTCACGGATCTGGCGATCGTCGAAATGCTGAACCAGATCGAGCACCTTGACGCAACGTTCCTCAAGGGCATCGATCGGATGCTCGAAAGACTTGACCCCGAACACTATGTGTTTCTTCGGCGGGGCTTCAAACAGGTTCTGCTGCTTGCACGCATCGGAGAAGGAATTGCGGTCAAACTCGATCCGGCCGGCCGCCAACCACTGGAACGTGAGGTCGTCGTACCAGCACACGTCCTCCGCCTCCGGCACGCGACGCATGCCACGCAATTCGAGCAGCGGGTCGAGGTTGTCGCGGAGATCGATCAGCGACCGGGAATCAATCCCCAGGCCCAGCGTTTGCACCATCAGCAGCAGGCCCGCGTCATCAACGCCCAGGTGTTCTCGCCAGGCCTTTCGGACTTTGCCGGCGATGCTGGCGTCGGTGGTTCCGTCGAACAGCCTATCGACGCGCATGAACCCGTGGCGGGCCGCCACCATGCTGCGAAGAGGATCACCCTTCTGGATTTGCCAGTTGGTCACGAGGCGGAAGCGTGCCCCGCTGCCCGCGGGCGCATAGGCCCGCTGGGCATTGAGCGCACGCTCGAGCAGGGAGTGCGAGCTCGCGTTGATGAAGTCGGGCTTGGTTAGGTCCTCGAACGTGAAGTCGCCGGGGCCGACGTGCCACTTGCACTGATAGTGGTCGCGTTTCAGGCTCTCGCCGCGATGGTCGTGACGACCCCGTCCGTCCTCGTACTCGACCCAGATATCGTCGAAGCCCTTAGGCCCCTTCTCGAAGCCCACCTTGGCGATGCCGCTCAGAGGATCGAGCAGCCTGAGCGCTTTGAGCCAGAACTGTCGGGCTTGGTAGGCGTGGCCTTCGCGCACGACCGCAACTGCTTGCGTCACGGGGATTCCTTCGAGATCTTAAGCATCGTTGAACGGCGGCGTTGGTTCGATGGACTTCGCCAGCGCGATGGCGTCCGCGGCCTTCATCGGGCCTGCGGGGTAGGCGTTGAGGATGATGCCGGGTAGCAGCCTTTGCGTCAGGTCCGAGAACGTGAGGCCGTAGTTGCGTCCCTTATCGGGGCCGGTGGCCGCGACCAGGGCCGTCAGGTCGGCGCCAGTGAAGCCGACGTCCCCGAACCAGCGTTCGAGGACATCACGGCGCTGCTCGTCGGTCGGCCTGGAGAACGTCAGGATGTCCGCGGCGCGCCGGCGGACCGCCGGATCCAGGGCGTTCAAGCGGTTGGTGCACATGATGACGGCCGCAGGCACCTGTCCATTTGCGAGGCGGTCGATGCCGCGAATGAAGGCGTTGACACCCGCGCGGTCTTCATGGTGCATCTGCTCGGTCTCGCGTGACTGAGCCAGCGCGTCCGCTTCATCGACCAGCAAGATGACCCCGCCGCGGGCCGGGCCAGTCTGCGACTTCAATTTGCTGGCCTGGGCATACGCCTGCTCGAACGCAGCGGTGACCAGTTGCGTCATCTCACCGACGCGGCCTTGGCCGCGGGACGCCAGGCTGAGGGGCATCAGCGTGATGTCGATGTCCTCCTGCCTGGCGACCTGATCGCCGATGGTTTCGGCGAGTTCGGTTTTGCCCGACCCGACGTCGCCCGCGAGCACGACGAGTGGCGGACGCCGCAGGACCGCGTCGATGAGCCGCGGTGCATCCGGGTGGTGCTTCTTCTGCCACGCGCGCAACCCGTTGGGGTTGATCAGGATGCTCAGGATGTTGGTGAGCCTTCGGACCTTGTCGTCCATGCCGACCAAACGCGCCAGACGGTCGCGGGCATCGGGGTCGGGAAGGGTGATCGTGCGCTCGAACAGCGCGGGTGCTTGAGGTTGGGTCATCAATAGGTCCTGACGCTTGCGCGGGCGAGGGAACGGCCGCCGGAGGAGTAAGAGCGATCGTCTGCGAAGTAGCCGTTGGCCACCGTAGGCTGGGGGGCACCGGTCCGCTGGAACGGCAGGGACTGCTTGAACGCGTCCTGCTCGGCAGACGTCATCGCAAGGTAGCTGCTGCTGTACGTGAGGTAGCTGTAGAAGCTGGCGCCGGAGACGTTCTTGCCGGGCGGGATCTTGCCGGGATCGTCGTCGCCCAGGCCGGCCTGCATGTCGGCAGCCGTGTAGCGCAGCGTGGGCTCGATCCACTGCCCGTCGCGGCGGAAGCCGTAGGTCACCGTGGAAAGGTAGCCGTTGCGCAGCAATTCGATGACTTCGGTCTCGTAGGTGGCGATGTCGGCATCGGACGGCAGGCCGTACAGGCGCTGCATGCGCTTGAGGTCGGTGGCGACTTTGGCGGCCAGGTGCCTCGCGTGCGTGATCGTGAAGCTGCTCGAAGAGCTTGTGGAGTAACTGGAACTCATCGTGGTCAGCCTTGGAAGGATGTGCCGAAGACCTTCTGCCAGTAGTAGACGGTCAGCTCTTTGGTTTGGGCCGCCAGCGCGGCGTCGATGGCATCCCCGGCGTCGAGAGCCGCCTCAACGATCGCGTCGGCCTGGGCCTCCGTGTACAGCCGCGTCACGTTGTTGGACGCGTTGATGGGATCGATGATCTGGATGGGATCGGCGTGCTTTGGGACGGCGTTTGCGGCGTAGTGGTCCGTGAAGACGATGCGCTCGCGCAGTCCGGAACGGGCGATGTAGGTGAAGAAGGCCTGCAGCGCCTCGGGGTAGTCCGACAGATCTACGCCCTCATCGCACAGCTTGGCCATGATGAGTTCGATCATGAAGGACTTGAAGCGTAAGCCCTCGCGCTCCTGCTTCATGCGGCGGGCCCAGAATTTCGCGAGTCGAACGACCTGCGCGAAATGACCCTCCTGCTTGCGCTTGCGCTTGCGCGCGAACTCGATGTGCAACGGGATGCTCGTCTCGAGGAACGAGCCATCGTCCTGGCTGACCAGGTTGCCGCGCCACTCTGGGTCGCCTGAATAGAGCACCGGGACGACATCGACATCGAGGCCGCTGCCACGGAACGAGACCGTCACGGAATAGGTCTGCCGCTTGATCTGGTCAGCGCTGAAATTTGGGAAGGCGGTTTCCAGGCGCTTGACGAGGTAGTCCAGCAAGCCTTGCACATCGTGTGGCGCGTCGGACCCGCTGACATACACGGCCACGTCGATGTCGTTCAGCGTGCGCAGGGCGGTCCCTTTGGCCAGGCTGCCGGAGAGCAGCATCTTGCGCAGGGCGAACGTGGGGTGGTCGGAAACGTAGGTGTCGAGCTTCTCGCGCAGGCGGCGCACCTGTGCGCGGTACTCGTCGGCCTTGTCCTTGGGCAGGTTCACCTTCTCGTCGGCGAAGCGGACGATGTCTCGATGGTCGATGTGGGCTCGCGTCATGGGTCTCCTCGATTGCAACTGACGTACGGTCAGCGCTTGTGCTTCGTGGGGTCGACCAGGACGTAGCCCTGGCCGGGGCGTTGCGTGGGGGGCAGCGGCTTGCCCTGCACGCCGGTCACTTCGTTACCGGTGGCAGGGTTCTTGTATTGGCCGGAGGTGGGCACCGGGGTGCCGGGCTTCAAGAGCTTGGGCATGGAATTCCTTGTATTGGCTTGCCGGATTGGCCCAGCCAGTCTAGAAATTCGGATGCGAAATGTGTTGCGGATTGCGTTCAGCTTTCCTGAGCGGTTATTCGGTTATGTCAAGAAAACTGGAGGCGGGTCAGCGTTCCTGCACAAGAAGCCCCGACGGGCTGTGCGATGCTCTAAAAAATTTCTGGAGACCTAGCCGTGCCCAAGATTGCCGTCATCGAGGATGAACGCGCCATAAATGACCAGCATCGAGAAATGCTGAGCCAAGTTCCTGGAGCGGAGGTTTACCAGGCCTTCAATACAGTAGAGGCTCGCAGATTGATCGACTCTATGGAGTTCGATTTACTAGTCTTGGACATCGAGTTGGAGCCGGGCAGTTCCACGCCCAAAGGCGGTCTCGATTTACTGGTTGAATATGGTAAGAAGATGACAGTGATCATCGTCACCGGCATGCCTGAGCAAAATCTCCACGACATATCCATTCAGTTCAAGGCGTTTGAGTTTGTGAAGAAGCCGGTCAATCCGATAGACTTCTTGAACAAAGTGAACCATGCCTTGGCACTCCGCGATCTGCAGTCGAAAAAGAACGCTGTTGGGCGTCGGTGGCCGGCCAACTTGACGACAGAGGCCAATGGTCTGCCCGGATTTTTGTGGAAGGGTAAGCCGGTCAATTTGAGTATCATCCACCTGAACATGGTTTACATGATGGCTCAGGCACCGGGGAAGACGATTCCGTATGATGATTTGACTGAGTTGCTCAAGTCGGGAAATACGTCGCGGGTGGTTCAGCAACATATATCCACCATTAAGCAGCGATTCCGGGAGGCTGACCCGACGTTTGATCGAATCGCGACCGATCCGATGAAGGGCTACGTTTGGAAGGCTGATGAGAATTAAAACTCAGGTCTCCAAGTGGACTTTTACGTTGGGGGCTTTGGTCGGTGGCATCGTTATTATTGGCTTGCTGGCGTTTGCGCTATATGACTGGGTGACATCGGCAAAGGTAAGTGATCAGTAAGTACGTACCAATACGCTTTCGGCGGAGCTCTCAAATTTTCTCTTGTCGACTCGCGAGCCGGACGGCTTCTCGCTGCTTGAAAACGCGCGTGACTTTTCGAAGGCAGAGCGGCCTTTGCAGTTCGTGGAGTTGCGAAAACCCTTTTTCGCTTACCTCCTCAACCGCCAAAACGCGCGGCGACTGACGGCTGACAAAATCGTCTGGGAGGCTCCGCGGCCATGCGTCGTGGAGTTCGTAGGGAAAGCGCTGCCGTCTTCCGGCGATACACCGTTCGCCACTCAAGCTTGCTTTGCAGTGGTTCCGTCCGAGGCGGTCGGACGTTTTGCGTACTTTTCCATAAGATACCCGACGGACGTGATTCGGCGCCATCGTCCTGGCGCGAATCTTTCTGGCGAGGACCGTGTCGTCATTCGGTTTGACTCCGCCAAGGTTCCGCCAATCGTGCTTGTTTACAGAGCGCCTATCCTTGCTACTTCGAGATACCCGTCGCAGATCGATAGATTCGCAGGTATCCATGAAGTCTCAGCTTTTCTCGCAAATAATCCTGAGCGGCCTTTGCGTCAGGTAAACGCTCAAGCTTTCGAGCAAGTGGGGGAGGGGGATGATTCGCGAAATTACGTCACCATAGTCGGCCGCATTGAGGGCAACTATCTGGACAGCGCGGCGGATTCTTCGGAGAAGTGGCCCACGGCAGCAGTGTCTGCTTTGCAGCTCGGGCTAGACGTCTACGGACACAGCCCAGACGGCCCCGGTTCCCTGATGTCAATTCCACCTGGCACGCTGGGTCGGGCCCAGGTCTCACTTCAAAGTGCGTTCTTAGCAAGCGTGCCTTCGCGTTCCGTGTTGAGGGTAGTACGGAGCGAGGGTGCAAAGGAAGAAACCGTTTGGACGTCTTCAAACCTGAATCTGCCGACCATTCCCAGGCGAATGGATTGGCAGCAGCAGGTATCGGATTGGTGGGCGCAGTTGCTGCTAAATCGATATAGATCGGACCCGGCAACCTATCAGGCCGTGTTTCAGCTTCCTGCGCCCATTGGCAAGGTTGCGGCGAGTTTGGCCGCCCCGCCAGTCGCGTTGCCCGCCGCTGCCACCCGAGCGTTTGCCTGGCTGACCGCTGCACTTGTAATTGTCTGCATGCTCGTGCTGCTATTCGTTTTGGCAATATTCCGCTTGCGAGCGTTCACGAGCTTGGCGTGGACGATGGCGTCGAATGAGATTGGCCTCGATGATGCACGGGTTCGTGTTAAGCGTCGTGATGAGATCTCTACGCTTTGGAGGGTGCTGACAGTTCTATATCGTCGAAATCAGGCAAACATTCGGGCCCGGGTCCGGGTGATGCATCTAGCTGCTATTGAACGTGAGCGAGAGGTGCGTGTTATGCATGCGCGGCTTGAGAGCATCCCAGGCCCATGACCGCGCCCGGCGTTCGCGAAGAAACGATGGTGTTGTTGCGCTACAAGGCGAACGGCAGCGCCGTCATGAC
>NZ_SMBU01000074.1 GCF_004342485.1 Roseateles saccharophilus | reverse complement strand
GCCGCCTGACGCGTCCTCCCATCGCGCCCCAACGCTCCGGCCGGCGTCAGGTCAGGCGTCGTCACGTCCGGCAGGAGAGGTCTTCCACATTAAGAAATCTCTCAATTCCTCTTCGCCAGCTCGAACATCAGCAGCGAGGGCAGGGCGTCGGGCAGGTGGCGGCGCGAGATGCGGGCCACGCCGTCGCTGGTGGCCGTTGACAGCTGGGTGCGATGCTCGCCGTCGAACATCTCGACGAAGCTGAAGTCGGGCGCGTCGCGCATCACCTCGGCGATCAGTTGCAGCAGGGCCTCGTTCGTCAACCCCGCGTCGAACAGCAGCGCATGCGGCAGGCCCTCGCGGCAGAACTGCTCGGCCTCGGCCACGCTGCCGACCACGTCCACCAGCATACCCATATGGCGCACGGCGGCCTGGGCTTCGGTGCGCAGGTCGCGGTTGGCCGACAGGATGAGCAGCTGGCAGCCGGCCAGCGGACGCGAGTTGCCGCCCATGCGCTCGGCCTCGGCCTCGAGCCGGGCGTGGGTGCTGTCGGGCGCCGGGGCTTCATCGGGCGCGAGCTGGTTGAACTCCAGTGTCAGCAGCGTGATGCCCGCTTCCTGTTCGCGCAGCGGCAGCACGCCCAGCGTGATGGCGGTCTGCTCGAGCAGCCGCCAGGCCAGGGAGTCCAGGCTGGCCGACGAGTCCTGCGGCTCGGAGTCCTCGCCCAGCAGGTCCAGCGAGCGGTGGGCGAAGCGGCAGCTCAGCCGGGCCTTCACGGGCCAGGGCGTCAGGTCCAGGCGCAGGTCGACCGAGGAATGCGTGTTGGCCAGGGCCCAGTCCATCAGAGCGTTCAGCAGCGCGAACAGCAGGGCGCCGTCGGCCCAGATCTCGACGGGCTTGAGCGACTGGCGCACCTGCACACCGCGCGCCTGGGTTTCGCGGCTGCGCTGGGCCAGCACGCTGCGCAGCATCTGCGTGAGGTGCTGGCGCTCGCGGTTCAGGCGCAGCCGGCCGGAGGCCAGGCGGGCCAGCTGCTGGCCCAGCATGCCGGCGGTGCGGGCGTCGTCCACGCTGCGGCGCAGCAGGCGCAGGCCGCGGCGGTCGATCTGGCCGGTGGTGGCGAGGTTCTGGATCTGCTCCAGTGCCGCGCTCAGCGGGCCGGCGATCTCGGCGCCCAACTGCTGGACGATGTCCGCCCACTGCACCGGCGTCGGCTCAGGCATGACATCGTTGGCGGCGCTGGCGGGCGCTGATGAAGGCGGTGTGGACATGACCCCGGGGTGACGAATCCGCGGCGGATGGTTCTAGGTTGTGGGCCCGCCGCGGTATGAAAACGCATGCTGCGGACAGGCCGTGCCTACCTCCATCCCCCGGGTGGGTGGAAACCCTTGGTTCGGGGGTGGGTAAGCACTCACGCGATCACGCCAGCCGCACGCCAGTTCGTGATTTCTTCCACGCTGCAGCCGGCTTCGCGCAGCAGCTCGTCGCTGTGCTGGCCGAGCAGTGGGGGCGCATGCAGGTATCGGACCGGCGTGGCCGACAGCTTCATCGGGCTGGCGATCAGGCGCAGCCCGGGCGTCAGCGGATGGGGCAGGTCGAGCACGGCGCCGCGGGCCAGCGCCTGCGGGTCGGCCAGCGCCTCCCCGATCGAGTTGATCGAGCCGCAAGGCACCTTGGCGGCCTCCAGCGCGGCCAGCCAGTCGGTGCGGGGGCGCTGGCGGATGGCGTCTTCCAGCAGCGGTACGAGGATGGCGCGATGGCGCACCCGTTCCGAATTGGTCGCGAAGCGCGGGTCGGCGGCCCAGTCCGGCCGGCCGGCGATGTCGCAGAACTTGGCGAACTGACGGTCGTTGCCCACGGCCAGGATCAGGTGGCCATCGCTGGCCTCGAAGACCTGGTAGGGCACGATGTTCTGGTGGGCATTGCCCATGCGCCCCGGAGCCTTGCCGCTGCACAGGTAGTTGCTGCCCAGGTTGGCCAGCATCGCGAGCTGGGTGTCGAACAGGGCCATGTCGATGACCTGGCCCTGGCCGGTGGCGTCGCGGTGGCGCAGCGCGGCCAGGATGGCCACGGTGGCATACATGCCGGTGAAGAGGTCGGCCACGGCCACCCCCACCTTCTGCGGCCCGCCGCCGGGCAGGTCGTCGCGCTCGCCGGTGACGCTCATCAGCCCGCCCATGCCCTGCACGGCGTAGTCGTAGCCGGCGCGCTCGGCATAGGGGCCGGTCTGGCCGAAGCCGGTGATGGAGCAGATGACGAGGCCGGGGTGCTCGGCCAGCAGGCTCTGCGCGTCCAGCCCGTAGCGGGCCAGGTCGCCGACCTTGAAGTTCTCGACCAGCACGTCGACCTGGCCCGCGAGCCTGCGCACGATGGCCTGGCCCTCGGGCCGGGACAGGTCCACGGCCAGCGAACGCTTGTTGCGGTTGGCGCCGAGGAAATAGGCGGCTTCGGTCGTGTCCTGGCCGTCGGCATCCTTCAGATAGGGCGGGCCCCAGGCGCGGGTGTCGTCGCCGCTGCCGGGGCGCTCGATCTTCATGACGTCCGCGCCCAGGTCGGCCAGTGTCTGGGTGCACCAGGGGCCGGCCAGCACACGGGACAGGTCCAGCACGCGCACGCCAGAAAGCGCTTGTGGCGCATGGGAAGAGGGCTTGTGTTGCATCGCGGAATTGTCGCGGCGCCGCTGCCGATAATTCGCCGATGCGCCACTGCCCCACCGCCGGATTTGCCCTAATGCTTGGCCTGCTTGCCGCCTGCCAGCCGGCCTTGAACTGGCGCGAGTCCCGGCCCGCGGGCTCGCTGGCGCTGGCGCTCTTCCCTTGCAAGCCCGAGACCGAGCAGCGCCAGGGCATGGGCCTGGCGCAGTGCAAGGCAGGCGGGCTGGGCTTCGCGCTGTCCTGGGCCGACGTGCCGGACACGACCCAGGCCGGCCCGGCGCTGAAGGCCATGCCGCTGGCCCTGGCCACCAAGCTGGGCCGGCCCCTGCCCGCCGCCGAACCGCTGCAGGTGCCGGGCATGACGCCGCTGCGCGAGGCCGCCCAGCACCGCCTGGCCGGGGCCGGCAGCGTCACCCGCGTGGCCGTGTTCGCCCATGGCGGGCGGGTCTACCAGGCGCTGATGACGGCCGAGCAGGATGACGTGGCGGCCTGGGAAAACTTCGTCGGCGGGCTGCGGGTCGGCGGCGCCATCGATCCCGCCCGCTAACATGCCGGCATGCCCAATCTGCTCGTGATCGCCCATGCGCCGCTCGCTTCCGCGTTGCGGCAGGTGGCCGAGCACACCTTCCCGGACTGCGCCCCGACGCTGGCCGTGCTCGATGTCCACCCCGGCATGTGCGCCGAGGATGTCGAGGCCGCGGCCCGCTCGCTGATGGCCGAGGCCGGCCAGCCCGAGTGGCTGGTGCTGACCGACGTTTTCGGCGCGACGCCCTGCAACGGCGCGCTGCGCCTGGCGGGCGAGCAGATCCAGGTGCTCAGCGGTGTCAGCGTGCCCATGCTGTGGCGCACGCTCTGCTACGCCAGCCAGAAGCCCTTGACCGAACTGGCCCGGCGTGCCGTGCAGGGTGCGGTCAGCGGCGTCGTCGCCACGCCCCCCTTGCCTTCCGACGAATGATCAAGTCCACCCTCACCATCAGCAACAAGCTGGGTCTTCACGCGCGTGCTTCCGCCAAGCTGACCAAGCTGGCCGGCGGCTTCAAATGCGAGGTCTATATGAGCCGCAACGGCCGGCGTGTGAACGCCAAGAGCATCATGGGCGTCATGATGCTGGCCGCCGGCCTCGGTGCCTCGGTCGAGCTGGAGACGGATGGCGAGGACGAGCAGGCCGCCCAGGACCAGATCACCGCCCTCGTCAACGACAAGTTCGGCGAGGGTCAATAAGGCTTTGCGGGGCAGGCCGATCGAGCGCCGCCGGTAGCTCTGTCTCCAACCGGCTTAGAAGCTGATTCGGCGAAAGCGCGCCGGCAGATCGGCCGTGCGCAGCAGCAGCGGCAGGTCGGCGGTGTTGAAGTCCGGGTCCCAGGCGGGCTCGCCCATCAGCTTGGCGCCGCAGCGCAGATAGCCGCGGATCAGCGCCGGCGGCTCGACGGCGAGGTCCTGGCGCAGATGGGCGATGGGCAGCGGCAGGCGCGGGCGCACCTGGCAGTCGATGGGCGCGAGATGGGTGGCTGCGATCTGCTTCCACAGGCTGGCCGCGAAATGGCCGCCGTCGCGCATGCTGACGCTGGCGCAGCCGATCACGGTGTCCAGTCCGTTGCGGGCCATGAACTCGGCCAGCGCCCCCCACAGCGCGATGATGGCGCCGCCGCTGCGATGGTCGGCGTGCACGCAGGAGCGGCCGATCTCGGCCACGCGGGGGCGCAGCGCGCGCAGGCGGGTCAGGTCGAACTCGGTGTCGCTGTACAAGCCGCCGGCGCGCTTGGCCGCCGCGGGTGTCAGCACGCGATAGGTGCCGACGACTGGGCCGGCTTCGCCGTCCTCGCCGGCGGTGCGTACCAGCAGATGTTCGCAGTAGGCATCGAAGAGGTCGATGTCGAGGCCAGCCGGCGCGCCCTTGGGCAGAGCCAGGCGCGCGCCCATCTCGACGGCAAACACCTGATAGCGCAGCGCCTGCGCTTCGCGGACTTCGGCCTCGCTGCGGGCCCAGCTCACGCTCAGCGCTGTGGACGTGGCGCGCACCGGGCGCTGGACGATGGAAGGCGCATGCGGCAGTGCATGCGTGACGATGTCTTGACTGCTGTTCATGCCCGGCATGCTGGGCGGCGGGTTTGACGCAGCAGTGAAGGGCCTATGAAAAAACCATGACGCGCGGGGCTTGCGCGACAGGCTACATTGGCCCATCGGTCTGCGGGGTGAGCTGATGAGCTTCCAGGTGTTCGGTATTGCGGTTTCGCGCGGGGTGGCCATCGGCCGGGCCGTGCTGGTGGCGTCCAGCCGCGTCGACGTGGCCCACTACTTCGTCGCCGTCGACCAACTGCAAGCCGAGTTCGACCGTCTCCTGCGCGCGCGTGACGCGGTCGCGCTGGAGCTCGAGACGCTGAAGGCCGAACTGCCCGAGGATGCGCCCCACGAGCTAGCCGCCCTGCTGGACGTGCACCTGATGCTGCTGCACGACGAGGCCTTCACGGGCGGCGCCGGCCAGTGGATTTTCGAACGCCACTACAACGCCGAATGGGCGCTGTCCGCCCAGCTCGAGGTGCTGGCGCGCCAGTTCGACGAGATGGAGGACGACTATCTGCGCGAGCGCAAGGCGGACCTGGAGCAGGTCGTCGAACGCGTGCTGGGTGCACTGGCCCAGGCCCTGGGTGACGCGCCGGCCCCCATCACGCCGCGCGACTTCGCCGGCGAGGACCCGCTGCTGCTCGTCGCCGCCGACATCGCGCCGGCCGACATGATCCAGTTCAAGCGCAGCGTCTTCCGCGGCTTCATCACCGACATCGGCGGCAAGACCTCGCACACGGCCATCGTCGCCCGCAGCATGGACATCCCGGCCGTCGTTGGCACCCGCGAGGCCTCGCGCCTCATCATGCAGGACGACTGGGTCATCATCGACGGCGACGCCGGCACCGTCATCGTCAACCCCTCGCCCATCGTCCTGGAGGAATATCGCTTCCGTCAGCGTCAGAGCGAGCTCGAGCGTGCCCGCCTGGCCCGCCTGCGGCACACGCCGGCGGTCACGCTGGATGGCGAACAGATCGAACTGCACGCCAACATCGAGATGCCGGCGGACGCCGAGGCCGCGGTGACGGCCGGCGCCACTGGCGTCGGCCTGTTCCGCAGCGAGTTCCTGTTCATGAACCGCGAGGGCGAGCTGCCCAGCGAGGACGAGCAGTTCGCCGCCTACAAGGCCGCCGTCGAGGCCATGCGGGGCATGCCGGTGACGATACGCACGGTCGACGTCGGCGCCGACAAGCCGCTGGACCGGCTCACCGTCAACGAACTGCGCCACGAGCATGTGCTGAACCCGGCCATGGGGCTGCGTGCCATCCGCTGGAGCCTGGCCGAGCCCAGCATGTTCCGCCAGCAGCTGCGCGCCATCTACCGCGCCAGTGCGTTCGGCAAGGTCAGATTGCTGATCCCGATGGTGGCCCACCTCAGCGAGGTCCGGCAGATCCTGGAAACCGTCAAGAAGGTGCAGCAGCAGCTCACCGATGCCGGCCATGCCTACACGCGCGTGGAGCTGGGCGTGATGATCGAGATCCCGGCCGCCGCAGTCATGCTGCCGCTGCTGCTGCGGCATGTCGACTTCGTCTCCATCGGCACGAACGACCTGATCCAGTACACGCTGGCCATCGACCGCGCCGACGAGGCCGTCGCACATCTCTACGACCCCTGGCACCCCGCCGTGCTGCAGCTCATCCATCAGTCGATCGCCCAGGCGCGCGCAGCGGGCAAGGGCGTCAGCGTTTGCGGCGAGATGGCGGGCGACCCGGACTTCACCGAGTTGTTGCTGGCCATGGGCCTGCGCAGCTTCTCCATGCATCCGTCACAGATCCCGGCCGTGAAGCAGCGAGTGCTGCGGGCGGACAGCCTGAGGCTGGCTGCGGCGCTGACCCGCGTGCTGGAGAGCGAAGACCCGCGGGGCACTGCCGAACGGGAGCTGGCATCTGCGCGGACAGGGACGGCGGTTCATTGAAGGACGCGCGGAGCACCGCCTGCTGGTCACGGCCGGCCGGCCTGGTTCATATATAGATCGATCAATGAATCGGACGGCATCGGGGACGCCCGGACCAACCAGCTCGCCCGCGAATGCCTTTCTACGAGCAGAGGGCTTCGTCTGGTGGTGCAGCGGTGAAGGAGGTCGTCGCTCGGACAGGCGCCTGAGACGATTCAGAAGAATATTGCGAACCTCTTGCTCTGCCAAAAAAACCTGTGCTACAGTAGCGGGCTTCGCTGATCACAACGCGGTGCTTGTCGGGAACGGCAGCTGGCGGCGGTGAGATTGGCGAAGCGGGCCG
>NZ_SMBU01000073.1 GCF_004342485.1 Roseateles saccharophilus | reverse complement strand
CTGCTCATCACCTCGGACCCCACATAATCCCTGCGTCCTGCCCGGAGCAGTTTGGGTGGCCACGAGTGGAGCAGTTTGGGGTGGCCATCGGGGCAGCTTCCTCCGCGGCTTTTGCAGCCTTGGCGGCAACAGCAGCTTCCTCGGCGGCTTTGACTACCGCGCCAGCCAGTCCTGCATTCGCGGCTGACACTCCGAACGCGAGCAGAAGGGCACCCGCAAATTGGGCAACTCGCCACATGGTGTCCTCACCTTCTCACATCGCTAAAGGAGCTTACGAGTCCATGCCGGCATCGAACTGATCACGAATCTACGCGATCGGATTGATGGCGCATCGCCAATATTGATGACAACCGGCGCCATAAAGGGCCGCAATCAGAGTGCAGGGCAAGTTTTCAGCGGTGGCCTGGTTCTGTCGCCAGGCCGAGGCCGTCGCGCTAACGGGCCAGGGCACCGGCGTCGAGAAATAAAGATGGCCGACGGGGGCTTCAGCCTGATCGAGCTACGTCTTCTGCAACCTTCGGGCGGCGCGGTGGGAGCAGCGGCTTTCCCTCATTAAGGATTCGTCCGCTCAGCCCCTCTGAGCTGGACAACATCGCTATGGCGGCCGTGCTCAAAAGCGAGATCCGAGCACAGAAATCCAATGTACCGACCACCTCGAGCGGGTCGTAGCTCGGCTCCAGCACGCCATCGTCTCTCCACCGCCGATAGTGCTGAATGCCTGTGTGCGTGAGTCCGCAGAAGTCAGCCCAATAGCTGTCTTAGACGTTGCGCCGCAACAGCTCGCGCGTGAAGACCGCCAGCGCCGCCGCCGCGCTCGTCGGCCACAGCAGCTTGATCGCCATCGTGCCGCGGCGCAACTCGAGTTCGATGGCGCGGTCGTCGCAGCGGGGCGGCGCCGTCGCCGCCACGGCCACCGGCACGAACTCCTGGCGCACGACCGCCGGCTCCGCGCGGCGCGTCAACTTGCGCCAGCCGTGCAGGATGTTGGTGTTGATGCCATGCGCCAGAGCAACCTTGGCCACCGACATGCCCGGTACCTCGCACTCGGCCAGGATCTGGGCCTTCAGCTCGGGGCTGTAGCGCCTACGCTTGCGACTCTGTTCAGCTTGCATCGTGTCCAGCTATTTGCGTAACTGGACACCATCGTTATCGCTGCGGCCGCCGTTCTCAAGGTGCCACGGCTGCACGCTTACCCTGTGTCCGCAAGTTCGTTGAAGAGAGTCAGGCGCTTGACGATCGGTCGCCGGACCAGTGACAGGTGGATGCTTTCGGTCAGGTGGACGCTTGGTTGCGCGCACTGGGATTGCGCGGTTAACCTGACCGACCACTCCGCAAGCAAGGCCAGACGACGGCCGCCACCTCCGCAGCGATCCAACTCACTCGTAGCCGTAGCTGCGCAGGTGCTCTTCGCTGTCCGCCCAGCCCGAGCGCACCTTGACCCACAGCTCCAGAAAGACGCGGCCATCCATCAGGTGCTCCAGCTCCTGGCGCGACTCCGAGCCGATGCGCTTCAGGCGCTCGCCACCCTGGCCGATGATCATGCCCTTGTGGGCGTCACGCTCGACGACGATGCTGGCACTGATGCGGCGCAGTTCGCCCTCTTCTTCCCATTTGTCGATGACGACGGTGGAGGTGTAGGGCAGTTCGTCGCCGGTCAGGCGGAACAGCTTCTCGCGGATGATCTCGCTGGCCAGGAACTTCTCGCTGCGGTCGGTCAGCGCGTCCTCTTCGTAGAACCAGCCCTGCGCGGGCAGATAGGGCTTGAGGATGTTGAACAGGCGCGTGACGTCGGCTGCCTTCTTGGCCGACAGCGGCACGAACTCCGCGAAGTTGCGCCTCTCCTGCATGCCCTTGAGCCAGGGAGCCAGTTCGGCGCGGCGGTGCACGGCATCGAGCTTGTTGGCGATCAGCACGACCGGCTTGTCCTCAGGCAGCAGGGCCAGCACCTTGGCATCGTCCAGGCCGAAGCGGCCGGCCTCGACGACGAAGAGCACCAGGTCCACGTCGGCCAGCACGCCATGCACCGTGCGGTTGAGCGTGCGGTTCAGCGCGGCGTTGTGCTTGGTCTGGAAGCCGGGCGTGTCGACGAAGACGAACTGGGCCTCGTCCACGGTACGCACGCCGGTAATGCGGTGGCGCGTGGTCTGGGCCTTGTCGGAGGTGATGCTGACCTTCTGGCCGACGAGGGCGTTCAGCAACGTGGACTTGCCGACGTTGGGCCGGCCGACGATGGCGATGAGGCCACAGCGCTGCGGTGCTTCGGATGCGGGCTTGGTGGTCTCGGTCATGGTTTGCCTCGTTCGGCAGTGAATCGGTCCTGCAGGCGATCGAGCAGGCGGCGCGCGGCCTCCTGCTCGGCGGCACGTCGTGAGCGGCCCTCGCCCAGTTCGGCCACGTCCAGGGCCGGCACGGCGCACTCGACCTCGAAGGTCTGGGCATGGGCCTGGCCGCGTGCCGCAACGATACGGTAGCTCGGCACGGCGATGCGGCGGGCCTGCAGCCATTCCTGCAGCGCGGTCTTGGCGTCCTTGGCGAAGTCGCCCGCGCTGGCGGCGGTCGCGATGGTCTCGCCGAGCAGGCGTCGCACGATGGCCAGGGCCGCCTCGTAGCCGGCATCGATATAGGCCGCGCCGAGCACGGCCTCGACCGCATCGGCCAGGATGGACGGGCGCTGCGCGCCACCACCACGGGCTTCGCCGTCGGACATCTTCAGCACCTCGGGCAGGCCCAGGGCCAGGGCCAGCCTGTGCAGGCTGTCTTCGCGCACCAGATGGGCGCGCACGCGGGTCAGGTCGCCTTCGTCGGAGCCAGCGTAGCGCTCGTAGAGCAGGCTGGACACGGTCAGGCTGAGCACGGCGTCGCCCAGGAATTCGAGGCGCTCGTTGTGGTCGGCACCGAAGCTGCGGTGGGTCAGCGCGCGGGCAAGCAGGTCGGGCCGCGTGAAGCGGTGCCCGAGGCGCTTTTGCAGGGCATCGAGCGCGGCGGAGGTCATCGACGGGTCACTTCGACCGGCCCCGGTACTTGATCAGCAGGTAGACCGGCCCGAACAGGTCGATCTCCTTGTCGTAGGCGAACTCGATGACGACCTTGTCGCTGCCGTCCTTGGAGATCTCCAGGTCGGCGCTCTTGATGCTCTGGATGGAGTATTCGGTGATCGTGGCCCGATCGAAGTCCGCGCGCGCGGCCGGCACGGTGGGGGGGTTGGCGGCCGCGATGCGATCGACGGTGCGCTGGATGGTGTAGAACTCGAGCACCGTCGGGAAGATCTTCATCGCGACGACCGCCGTGACGGCGATGACGCCGCCCCAGAACAGCAGGCCGATCAGCGAGAGGCCCCGCTGGCGGCGGGGGGCGGACGACGGCATGATTTGGCGGCGGCTCATCTGGGGCATCAATTGAAGAAGGTACCGATGCGCTTGAGGTTACCGAAATTCATCCAGACCATGAAGGCCCTGCCGACGATGTTCTCGTCGGGCACGAAACCCCAGAAGCGCGAATCGCGCGAGTTGTCGCGGTTGTCGCCCAGCATGAAGTAGTGGCCGGCCGGCACTTTGCAGGTCACGCCTTCGATGCTGTAGCGGCAATTCTCCTGGAAGGGGAAGGGGCCGTCGGCACGGTCGGGGCGGAAGAAGCGCTGGGCGCCCGGCTCGACGAGGATCTGGTGCTCCTTGTCGCCGAGCTTCTCGAGGAAGCGCTGGCGATAGACGCGCGCGTCCTCGTCGTAGAAATTGCCCTGGGGCTGCACGGGGGCGAGCTGGCCGTTGATGTAGAGCTTCTGGTTGGTGTAGGTGATCTCGTCGCCCGGGATGCCGGCCACGCGCTTGATGAAGTCGGTGCTCGGGTCCTCGGGGTAGCGGAAGACCATCACGTCGCCGCGCTGCACGTCATGGTTGGCGATGATCTTCTTGTTGATCACCGGCAGGCGGACGCCGTAGTGGAACTTGTTGACGAGGATGAGGTCGCCGACCAGCAGCGTAGGCACCATGGAGCCCGACGGGATCTTGAAGGGCTCGAACAGGAAGCTGCGCAGCAGGAAGACGACGAGGATCACCGGGAAGAGGCCAGCGGTCCAGTCCAGCCACCAGGGTTGCTGCAGGATCTGCTGGCGGGCGGGCTCGACATCGCCGTCAACGCGCGAGATGCCCTGGGCCGCCAGGGCCTCGCGGCGCTTGGCATCGTTGACCAGCAGCGCATCGGCCGCGGCACGGCGGGCCGGCGCGAAATGGAAGCGCTCGGCCAGCCAGTAGAAGAGCGTCACCGTGGTCAGGATGAAGAGCAGCAGCGCGAAGTTGCCGCTCCAGCGGCCAACATACCAGCCGCCCAGGTAGGCCACGAGGGCCGCGTACAAAACACCGGTCAGAGCACTCATCGGGGAGGTTTTCAAGGCGGAAGGGAGGGGGTCAGTCGTCGACTTGCAGGATGGCGAGGAAGGCTTCTTGAGGCACCTCGACCGAGCCGATCTGCTTCATGCGCTTCTTGCCGGCCTTTTGCTTTTCCAGCAGCTTGCGCTTGCGGGTGATGTCGCCGCCGTAGCATTTTGCCAGCACGTTCTTGCGCAGCGCCTTGATGTTCTCGCGGGCGATGATGTTGGCGCCGATGGCGGCCTGGATGGCCACGTCGTACATCTGGCGCGGAATCTGCTCGCGCATCTTGGCCGCCACCGCGCGGCCGCGGTACTGGCTCTGGCTGCGGTGCACGATCATGGCCAGCGGGTCGACGCGGTCGCCGTTGATCATGATGTCGACCTTGACGACGTCGGCGGCGCGGTATTCCTTGAACTCGTAGTCCATGGAGGCATAGCCGCGCGAGGCGCTCTTCAGCTTGTCGAAGAAGTCCAGCACGATCTCGGCCAGCGGAATCTCGTAGGTCAGCATGACCTGCTTGCCGTGGTAGGCCATGTTCAGCTGCACGCCACGCTTCTGGTTGGCCAGCGTCATGACGACGCCGACGTAGTCCTGCGGCATGTAGAGGTGCACCGTGACGATGGGCTCGCGGATCTCGCGCATGCGGCCGATGTCGGGCATCTTGGACGGGTTCTCGACCTGGATGACCTCGCCGTCGTTCAGCTCCACCTCGTAGATGACGCTGGGCGCGGTCGTGACGAGATCCTGGTCGAACTCGCGCTCCAGGCGCTCCTGCACGATCTCCATGTGCAGCAGGCCCAGGAAGCCGCAGCGGAAGCCGAAGCCCAGCGCCTGGCTGACCTCGGGCTCGTAGCGCAGCGACGAGTCGTTGAGGCTGAGCTTCTCCAGCGCGTCACGCAGCTGGTCGTACTCGCTGGCCTCGGTCGGGTACAGGCCCGCGAACACCTGCGGCTGGATTTCCTTGAAGCCGGGCAGCGCCTCGGTCGCCGGGCCGGCGTTGTTGGGCAGCTTCTTTTCGAGCGTGACGGTGTCGCCCACCTTGGCGGCGGCCAGCTCCTTGATGCCGCAGATGATGAAGCCCACTTCGCCGGCCTTCAGGCTGTCGCGGTTCTCGCTCTTGGGCGTGAACACGCCCAGGTGCTCGATCGGGTAGACCGAGTTGGTATTCATCATGCGGATGCGCTCGCCCTTGCGCAGCTCGCCGTCCACCACGCGCACCAGCATGACGACGCCGACGTAGTTGTCGAACCAGGCGTCGATGATCATCGCGCGCGGCGGCGCCTCGGGGTTGCCGCGCGGCGGCGGCATGCGGGCGATGACCGCTTCGATGATCTCGTCGATGCCCATGCCGGTCTTGGCCGAACAGGGGATGGCGTCGTCGGCATCGATGCCGATGACGTCCTCGATCTCGGCCTTGGCGTTGTCGGGGTCGGCGGACGGCAGGTCCATCTTGTTCAGCACCGGCACGACCTCGACGCCGAGGTCCAGCGCCGTGTAGCAGTTGGCCACCGTCTGCGCCTCGACGCCCTGCGAGGCGTCCACCACCAGCAGCGCGCCCTCGCAGGCCGACAGCGAGCGGCTCACCTCATACGAAAAGTCGACGTGGCCTGGCGTGTCGATCAGGTTGAGGTTGTAGACCTTGCCGTCCTTGGCCGTGTACTGCAGCGCAGCAGTCTGCGCCTTGATCGTGATGCCGCGCTCGCGCTCCAGGTCCATGGAGTCCAGCACCTGCGCCTCCATCTCCCGGTCACTCAGGCCACCGCAGCGCTGGATGATGCGGTCGGCCAGCGTGCTCTTGCCGTGGTCGATGTGGGCAATGATGGAGAAATTGCGGATATGGTTCATGGAGTCTGCATTGCGCGAGGCCGGAAAACTTCAACGGCGCGAGCCCTTGCATGGAAGGCTCTCAATCGCGCAGCGATGTGAAGGCGCGAAGCGCCGTGCCGGACATAAAAAAAAGGCACGTCGAAGAGGTGACGCGCCTTCCAACAAAAGGTATGGCAACTGCTTGTTGGGCTTCCATTGTAGCCAAAAGGCCCAGCCGGGAAACCGCACCAGCATTGGTTTTCCGGCCGTTGCAGGCTGCCAACAAGGATTTTTAACCACAGCTTATCCACAAGTTCTTGTGGATCGCCTGTGGATCAAATCCCGGCTTCGCCGACGGCCGCAGATTCCATCGCCAGACACCGCTTTCCGGGTGCGTCGAGGCCAGATTTTAGCGGGCAGGACGAACAATCCGAATCAGGTCGCAAAAGTTAGCCGGTGCCAACTTCCCGAAACGGTGGACAACCTTTTCGACACGTCCGGTCCGGTATGCCGCATCGCGGAAAGCCCGAGCCGGCGGCCGTGGTTTAGGCGTCTCATGCCAGCGCCCGGCACCAAGGTCACAGTGGGAAGTCGCGACGGACGTCCGGCGAGGTCAGGCCGAGCCAGACACCGCTTCAGCACATCGCGCCGGTAGGCGTCGCGGTCCGGAGCATCGAGCTTGGCGGCTCGTCACGACCGCAGCCCGCTTGCCTGCGCATTCCACACCGTCCCGGACGCCGTTCCGGGCGAATGTCGAACACCGCTTCGCCAAATGATCGGGCTCAGTTGACCATGATTGCGAGGTGTTCGGGATCCTGTTGTGAACGGCGGTCAGGAAACGCGCTTATTCGGCGGTGAGGACGCGGTTTTGCTCGAAGTGCCCGCTCAGGCCGGGTGTGATCGAGGGCAGTGAG
>NZ_SMBU01000072.1 GCF_004342485.1 Roseateles saccharophilus | reverse complement strand
GAGTGTTGCTTGCTTCATGCGAGCATCATCCCGACGCAGCGCTCACCTTGCCACCTGATCAACCCGCAAGGCGGACCTTAATCAGCGTAGCCCTAAGAGAGATGCGGCGGCGGACTACTTCGCGACGGCCTGGATGAGCTCGATGTCCTTGCGCAGCAGGCTGTTGACCAGCGCGGCGACTTCGATGCCCTTGGCGCGGGCGCGCTCGGCGAGGAAGGACTGCACCTCGTCGTCGAGGTAGACCGGCATGCGCAACGTGGCGCCTGCGTGGTGGAACTTGCCGCGCACGCCCTTGGAGAAGTCAATCTCTGCGGGCATGCCGTCGTCTGGGGTGATGCTTGCGGTCATATGGGCTGCCTCAAGGGTGGTGGTTCAGCGAGGTTCATCCTCATAGCTGTGACGTTCGCGCGGCGTGGCCTCGCGGGCGGAGATGAGGCGCACACGCGCCTCGCTAGCACTGAGTGCCTCGTAGGTATGCACGACCACCAGCAGCCGGCCGCTGTCGGTGCGGCCGATGGTGAACCAGCGTTCTTCAAACTCGCTGTGAGCTTCATCGTAGACCGTCAAGGCCAGCGCGTCCTGCAGCACGGTGGCCGCCGTCTCGAAGGCCACGCCATGCTTGGTGAGGTTGATGCGAGCCTAGTTCGGGTCCCACTCGAAATGCAACACCGGCGAGGTCATGCACGCGCCTGCTGGGCCAGTACCGTCTCCAGCATCTCCGTCACGAAGCGCTGGCGAGCGCGCGGCAGCTTGGCGATGGCCTCCATCTGCTCCTGCCACTGCGTCACTGGATCGCGTCGGGTGCGGCCGACCTTGGGCTCTTCACCGAAGAGCGCTTCCAGCGACACCTCCAGCGTTTTGGCCAGCAGCGGCAGCGCCGACACCGGAATACGACGGCTGCCGGACTCGTAGCCCTGCAAGGTCTGCTGCCTCACGCCCAGCACCTCGGCGAGCTGGGTCTGGGTCAGGCTGCGCGCCTTGCGAAGTTGAGCGATGCGCTCGCCCATGGCGGCATGGAACTCGCGCTCATCGTGGGTGATGGGGGTCACGGTTGGCAGAGGGGAATTGAACTTGATGGCCAACACGCTTACCCAGCGTGTTGCATGATGTTGTTTAGAATACAGCAAAGTGCGATACGGTCGGGCGAGTTACTTGTTGGCTCTTTGCTCATTAGTGTTGCTGGCTCACATGGTGTCGACCCTGCGCCGCAATGCTTTGGCTTCCGTCTTCTTCAGACACCGTACCGACGAGTTTTCGGTCGACGTGGTCGTCGCGCTCGATGGACTCGCCAAGGAGCGACGATGGCCAAGGCGGGACAGCGCAAGTGCATGTCGTGCGGGGAGTTTTTCATCCCCGACCATCGCAAGGGGGAGCGCCAGCGCTACTGCTGCGCTGCCAATTGCCGGCGCGCCAGCAAGGCCGCCAGCCAGGCAGCCTGGCTGGCCCGGCCGCCCAACAACGACTACTTCTGCGGCCCCGTGCATGTCGCCCGGGTGCAGGCCTGGCGTGCCGCGCATCCGGGGTACAGCCGTGGCAGGGGGCGGCCGTCGCGGGCGTTACAAGATCTCTTGACGCCGCAAGTGACTGATTCGATTGAGGAATGTGCCGATCGTGTTGAGCCTGTCGAGGCGCCCGTGGCCCTGGCGTTACAAGATCTGTTGAACACCGAATCGCCTTTGCTGGCGGTGCTGCAATTCGCGGGCAAGGCGCCAACGGCGCTGTGTCCGGTCATCATGGTCAACGGCAAACGCCTACATGCGCTGGCGCACTATGCCGCGCCGTTGCCAGGCAGAGCTGAAGAAGACCGTCAGAGACAGTGATCCGAAGAAGACGGATCAGGAAGAACACGCACGTTCACACCGGCTGAAAGAAGACAAATTCAAGCCGGCGTCCACAAGTGAGGCCGGGGCCTTTGCCGACGAGGTCACCGCTGCGGCCTTCGCCCCCAGGGCGCGCACGCGTCGGCAGCTGCCCGTGGCGCCCCGGGGCTCGTCGCTGGAGGCCAACACGACCGCCGGGCCGAGCAGATCGAGGCGATTGCCGAGGAGCAGTTAGGCGAAGTGGGTATCGCCAAACCCACGGGATGCTCTGGTCGAGATCCGTGCTGCCTCGGTTCCCCACTCATTTGGCTTTCCGCTTGATCGGCGGCCATTGCCGTCGCGCATGGATCACGTTGACGATTTCCACGAGCGTGGGTGATTCCCGGTAGAAGACCAGGTAGTTCGGCCGGATCACCATTTCGCGCAGGCCCTTGGCTCGCGGCGAGACCTTGTAGAGCTTGGGATTGTCGAGCAGCGCCACAGCCTTGCTCTCGATCTCGTTCATGAGATTGTCGGCGGCGTCGGGGTTGTCTTCCGCGATCTCGGCGATGATCAACAGGAGGTTGGCGCTGGCTTGAGGCCGCCATTCCAGGAGGGGTTGCGCGGGCGACTTAGCCGGCATGCTGCTTGCGCTTCTTGTCGATCAAAGCACGCGCCTTACGCATCACCGCGTCATGCGCCATGTTGGGTGCTGGATCAGCCAACGAAGCCGCGATCGACTCCTTGACCCACTGGTCGTGCGCGGCGGCAGCGTGCGCCGCCTTTAGCCGGTCCGATGCAACCGCGCGGCGCTTCTCCGTGCCCGGCTGGATCGCTTTCGAGCCCGGCTCGAACTCGGCCAGGTGGACAGTGCATTCCGTGATGCTCATGTCCTTAAGGTAGCGGGCCAGCGTCTCGAACTTGCGGAAGGTGCGAGGCTCACCACGGGCGGCGGCCAGCGTCTGGCTGGCGCGGCCGTAGTTAATGACCACGCCCCAGCTCCCGGCCTGGCCGACGATTTGCGCGCCGACGTGCGCGCCGGCACTCATCAGGCGGCGCAGCGTGCTGTGGTCAATGGTCTTCTCGAGGGTGGACATGGCGACGACTCCCACAACTTGAAAGCTTAGATTGCGGGCGACAGTTTATAAGAAAGTGTCAATCTCTTCCCAAAGCGGCGGACCGGCCGCGCGACATGACGCCCATTGCCGCCTTGAGAGCCCTTCATTTCGCACACCCAGTCCAGGGATGCCTCGGCGACCATGCGCAACGAGCCGGTCGGCACGGTCGATCTCGCCGTCCTCGGCAAGAATGGTGGCAACACGATCACCTGAAAGGATCCAAGATGGGCAAGCACCACGTCCTGGCCGGCCTGCTGGCGACAACCCTCCTTGCAGGTGTTGCCCAAGCCGGATCCAAGGAGGACATCGAGGCGCACCTGCGCGCGGGCCGTTGGCAAGAGGCCGAGGTCGAATTGCATCAGGTGCTGGAGAAGCATCCGACCAATGCGACGGCTCACTATTGGCTCGCGCAGGCCGAGTATCGGCAGGGCAGGGTGCAGGAGGCCGCCGCCGAGGCTCGACGCGCCCTGGAACTCGATCCGAGCAAGAAGTTCGCGGCCGACCCCCAACTGCTCGAGACGCTGCTTTCAGGGGCCTCCGCTCGTGCTGAAGGCAGTGCCGGGGCTCAGGTCCCCATCGCCGCTTCCCCGGCAGTGCAGGACTCCCAGGGCAGCTCGCATCTCTTGGGTTGGCTGATCGCGCTCGCCCTGGTCGTCGGATCGGTCGTCTTGTGGTTCGCGACGCGGTCTCGAGAACAGGCAGACCAGAAGGCTGAGCGGGAGCTCTGGAGCGGCCGCCTGCGCCAGGCGATCGAGGACCTCAAAGACGCCGTCAAAGCCAGTGACGCGAATCCGCAGAACGGCCCCGAAGTGAAACTTGCCAATTACGACCGGGCCAATCAGCTGCAGAGCTCGATCCAGTCTCACCTCGCCGACATCGCCCGTCGTTCGGAGTACAGCGAGACGCAGGAGCTCATCGGCAGGGCGCACGACGTCGCTGCCCAGATCCGCGGCGAGGAACTTCCCAGCGTGCGTCAGCAGCGCCTGGAAAGCGAGCGACTGGCCCAGCAGGCGGCGTTCCAGTCCACGGCGCCTGCCTACGGGCCCTATGGCCCCGCGCAGACCACGGGCGGTCCCGGGGTCCTGGGCACCGTGGCGGCCGTCGGCGCAGGGGCGGCCGCAGGCATGCTGCTGGCCGAAGCGGCCGAGGCCGCGACAAGCCATCGTGTTCAGCATTCGGACTTTGACACGCCGTCCCGTGGGCCATTCCCAGCCACTGCGCAGCCAGGGCTGGACCTGGGAGGCGCTGCTGGCACCGATGCCGACTGGTCACCGAGTGGCGGTGGCGCTGACACGGGCATTGACTTCGGCAGCGGCGGTGGAGACGACTTCTCGTGACCCGTCTCTCGTAAATAGCCGCCGCCTGTCCCGCTGGATCCCGCGACTGGAACAACCCCAGCACCCGGACCACGGCGCACTGTGCAACCCATTCGCACAGCTCCAGCGGCGCCAGCGCTGTGCACACGATGCCCGCGGGCGCCTGCATGCCGCCCGGTCCCTGGCCGAGGTTGTTCGCCTCAACGGTGGGCAACTCTGTTGATAAGCGCTGCAGCAGGCTGCTAAGTCATTGTCTGGCCGGGAGTTGACTGCCGCTGCCGGAAAAATGGGCAGGCGGGCCCATCCGGCCGGCAAGGTTGCCGTTTCCGGCCCAACGCCCTGGGCGTAATAGCCGTAGGTCTCATGGAACTGCGAGCCCTCGCCGATGGCTGCATCGATCCGGTCTGCCAGCTCCGGGGCGTTCAGCGGGTAGATGTCGGCCTTGGCTGACATCGTGAACATCTCGGGCGGGTTCGGGATCGGCCCCAGGATGGATTGGCTGCCGACGATCATGAACTCGTACTGGTCCGTGATCTCGCTGCAGGCGCGGAAGATGTGTTCGAGGTCTTCGCGGTTCATGGCGTGATGTCGTCGCCCGGCACGACGCCCTTCTTGAGCCCGCTGACTTGCGCCAGTACGTCTTGCCGTACCCGCTCGGGCAGCACGGTGGGCAATGGCGCGAAGCCTGACGCAGTTCCTGTGCGCGGCGCGTGCGGCCCAGGACCTTGCGCCACTTGCCCTCGCGAAGAATCTCCTGCCACTCCCTCCACAGGCCTGCGGAGCGGGAATTGCCATTGCCAAGCCAACGTTCGAGCGTGTCCTGGGCCTGTTGCAGCAAGGCAGGATCGGCACGGACCCGGCGCACAGCCTCGGTGTGCAGGGCCAGGCTTTGCAGATCCTGGGCCTGGTGCCGAGTGGCGTCGGCCGACACCAGCACTTGAATGGCGGGCCGAGCGCGGCGCGATTGGGCGGCGGCCGAGCCTGGGGCGGCGGCCGAGCCTGGGGTGGCGGGCTGCATCACGTCGCTGGCCAGCAGTGCCAGATCGGCGCCGACACCCAGCGCCGACATGACGCGCCGGAGTCGCCGAGGCAGGGAGTGCGACGGATTTCACGAGGAGCTGCCGGGTCATCGGCATGTCATTCGCGGTAAAAGCGTGCTGGACATGATGCCCGGGCACTTCTGGAGCCGACATGTCCACGCCCCGCACCTTCTTCAAGACCAGGTCTGCGCTGCAGCTTCTGGCCGGTCCCCGAGGCACGTTGGCCGTACCCCGGCGCATGCTGCTCATCAACGTCGACGGCAAGCGCGGCGTGCCGGAACTCCTTGAGATTGCCCGTGCGTTGGGGCTGGGAGCCGACGCACTCCACGACCTGCAGCGCGACGGCCTGATTGACTTCGCCACGGAGCCGGCGCGCGCATCCACCGCCCCGGCGCCCAGGTCGCTGCACCCCCCCGCTGCGGTCGCAGCGATCAGCCCCGGTCCCAGTGAGGATCTGCGCCGATTGGTGCGAGCGAAGCTCTTTGCGGTGGACCTCGCCGGCCGGATGCTGGCCGGACGCGATTTCGAGCTGCGGGCCCGCGCCCGCGAGGTCGACAGCGAATCACGCTTTCTTGACTGGTTGGCCGATGCTTCCAATCGCATCGAGGCCGCAGCCGACGCCGAACGAGCCCAGTTGTTCCGGGAGCGCGTGGCACAGGCCGCGTCCTGAGCGGCAGTTGGCAGCGAACTTGTCGAGGACGCCGACCTCGATTCCCTGCGCCAACGCTGAAGCAGCGCCGTTCTCAGCCTGACTGCTGGCGATGGACGTAGGGCGTCTGGTGTGCCGCCGTGTCGCTGAGGCGTCGCCAAGCCCGTCAAGCATGCCCGGGACATCGGTTCGTCGATTTATTCAGTGAACGCTCGGTCGACTGCCGAAGTTCGGCCGCGACGACCGCTTGACGCCGCACCCGGTCCCTCGCGTTCTGATGCCCTGAGGCCTGCGGCGGCGGATGCCGGCTGCTCGCGGCCAAACATGGCCGCCGGCAACTCGGCCTTCCACAACAACCGCCAGCTCCTTCAATTGCTCTTTGGCGGCCAGGAAAGATCGACGACGTTGCGCAGCCGCCTGACGAAGCCTGAATCAAGGTTCTGCCGCACGCCAGCGGCAAGAATGAGGATCCCGCTATAGGCCTCAATCTTCTGGAGCAGATAGCCGACCTCGGCATTGGCATAGCGATCGTGGCTGTCCTTGACGACGCTGCGCTTTCCGAACAACGCATCTGCCTCGTCGAAGAACAGCACGGCACCGCTCGCGGAAGCCGCCGCAAAAAGGCGATCCAGGTTCTTCTCGGTCTCCCCGATATACGGGCTCACCAGATGGCTGAGGTCAGCGTGCATGAGATCGCACCCCATCACGCGGGCAAGGACTTCGGCAGCATGCGTCTTGTCGGTGCCGGACGGTGCCGTCAGGATCACCGTGCCGACGCGCTCGGTGGCGACGTTGCACAGTTGCGCGACGCTGTTGGCCGGCAAGGCGAGATCTTCCAAGCGCGACGCGATCCTGTTGACCTTGGGCATGGTGACTCCTCGGCAAGGCCTTCGATTCTCGCCCGATCGGCCCTGAAGGGGTGCAGCCCTGCCGCTGAAGGAGAGCGGTCAGCTTGATGGCATCTGCAAAGAGGTTGTTGAGATCTTGAACGACCGGACCCACTTCCCGAACCCCATCTCGGTGCCGCGTCGGAGGACGCCTTGCCGGCAGATCGAGTGAAACGGGCTGGTGGTTTGCGCCACCAGAATCGGGGTGATCTTTTTTCGGTGCCAAAACTGACGGTCCAATCCAAGGGGTAACCCCAGGCTTCAAGCTACTCTCCTGAATCCGTGACTGTTGCCCGAGCTGGGAGCGGCAAGTCGTTGATCTGGCGCGTGAATTGCGCGTAGCAAGGCGCTGGCGGTGGACACCCTG
>NZ_SMBU01000071.1 GCF_004342485.1 Roseateles saccharophilus | reverse complement strand
TGCGTGGCAGCGTCGGTGGCAGCGGCCTGATCTGATTCGCGTCCACATTGAGCCCAGAAACTCGTCAGTGCGAATTGGAGGTCACGGATTCAGGACCAAGTCGGGGTTCAGGATGGCGAACCAGGGTGTTCTGCAGCGTTCAAAGGCCTGATTGTGGTTAGCGCCGAACCCCATGGGAGATGGGTTTCGAATGATGATCAATTGAAGATGACGTAGTGGCCCAACCTCAAAGACAAAAGGCTCGTTGGGGACATTTAGCGTCACCACGAGGCGAACTCCCGCAAGGCTGGGCAGTTCGTCGAGTTGTGCCACGAGGGCGTCGATCAGGGCTCCATGACCGTGGCTGACGATAGAGAGGGTGATCAGTTCGGAAAGATTCATGTCAACGAAGACGGTAAGTGAAGCAACAAGGCTCGCGTGCCATCGATCTAAGTTGGAAGGCGAGCAGCTTGTGCTTCCAAGGGCATCTTTTATCCTGATTAGCAAGTTGCCTCAGCCGAGCTAGATTTACGCCAACTCCGAGGGTGTGGGAGACAGGCGGCCCCATAGGCGAAGCCCCTGTTCGGAAGCCTCACAATGAGTCGATTTCAAAGCATTGCTGAGGCAACTTACTATTCAGTTCTTTTATTAGAACAGGCAACGAGATCGCTTCGGACCAACGATGGGAACGGCTTGAGCAGAGCTTTGGTTTTGGCTGAACTTTCAGTCCTCGACGGTCAATCCGCTTTCCAGATCCGGTGTGCGCTGAAGCGACGGACGGTAGGCTGCGAAAAACTGTAGCGCTGAGGAGCACATATCAATTCATTGAGCTGGGAGTCATGCACCCCTTCCCACCATCAGCTCGAAGTTGACGGATCGCGTCGTCGTAGGCTTGAACTACCTTTGCGGGTGGGGCGTACACAGGCGAAGCCAATGCCCAGTTGCTCTGCTGCGCATTGAGTGCGTGAACCAAGCTTGACTCACTTTCGAAAAATATGGCACCAGGTTCAAAGAATTCCTTGAAGACGGGCCGAGTCAGTAGAAAGCATGGTACGCCTTCCAACAATGCGGCGGCGATAGGGCGCCCAAATCCTTCCTGATCGGCAACAGAGGCTAGCAAGTCAATTCGCGAGAAAAAATCCGTCAATGATGCGGAGTCGCTCTCTATCAGTTCCACCGATATGTTTGGATATTTCGATGTAACCATTTCGAAATAGCTAGTTCTGTGACCGTAAATCAGAAATCGCAGGTTCTTTGTAGCTCCCGCAGCGATCACTTCAGAAAATAGATTTTCATAATTTTTCTTTGGCGAATCGCTTCCAACAAGACCAATTAAGAGCGGTTGACTCGCGGTGCGGGTGGGGCGCGACCTTGAATTGGTTATCCTTGGAAATTTGTTTGGCGCAAATACGAGGCGGTGAGGTTCTACGCCAAGGCTCAGAACAAACGAGAGTGCTTCCGAAGTATTGATAAAACCAACCCTACAGCGAGACAGGGACAGGGACCAGCGTAGAAGTCTTGTCTTCAGTTTGGCCTTGGGGCCGGTTGAGAAAGGGTACGCGTCGTGCACGACGACCCATTGGTTCGAAAGTCCCGCCAAAGGGTGGGAGGTTGGCGTAAAAACAACATCGCCGCGCCAAGCCGCGGCGAGCGCCTCCCAAAGCATCCTCGGTAACGAACATGCCTTGACCTCGCATTGAGGCAGTGCAATTTGAGTTGCGCCTAGAAGGGCTGGGTGTACAAGGATCTTTCGAATTAGCCCCTCAGTTTGACTCAGATAGTCGACTGCGTAATAAAACAGGCCGTTGGTGGCTTTGATGTTGAATAGATTTCCGACAATCATGGAGGAAGAATCGGTTATCCCTAGGGTTTAAACAAGATAAAGGAGACCAACATGGATGCCAGTCAAGCCCTTCCGATATTGCGCATCACCAAGTCGTGTGGCTGTCGGGTGTACCCAGCGTGTGCATGCAACGCTGCAGGGTGTTTGGCCGGCCGATACCAGAAGGCTTCAGGATGCCTGGCAAGCGCGGCGCGCGTTCTTCGCGGAAGCATTTCTGTATAGAACTATGCCGATGTGAAGAGCGAGGAACAGTACGGAAGAATAGGCATATAGAAATAGCGCTCCATACCAACCAGGAATTGCAAGTGACAACCATGTATACCATATGACGTTCAACGAATCATCCGTCCGTCGGACCGACATGGTGGCGAAGAAGGAAACAGCACAAAGTGCGGTCACATACAGGATGTTGAAGACCATTGAGGCTGGAGAGATGAAGAGCCATCCAGCCATTGTCGGGTTTGCATTCCAATTGATATCAGTGGAAAATGGATCGAGGTAGCTGGCGAGCGCTTGTCCTGC
Organism: Roseateles saccharophilus; assembly: GCF_004342485.1. Lineage (GTDB taxonomy): Bacteria > Pseudomonadota > Gammaproteobacteria > Burkholderiales > Burkholderiaceae_C > Pelomonas > Pelomonas saccharophila. Next base: position 4,953 of record NZ_SMBU01000071.1, on the reverse strand, counting down.
GCTGATCTTTTGTTCGCTGCCTGAAAGGATATCAAACGCAATGCCATGAATGCCTTCGTACCAAAATGGCGCGATCAGTCCTTTGTCCATATCAAATTGAAAGAGATCTTTTAGCTGATATGTTGCAATCAAGCTTGATAGCAGCTGCAACCGGTCGAATGCCTGTTGTAGCGAGCCAAGCAACAGATCCCCGACATCTATTGATTCATATAAGGTTAGGAAATCTTGGAGATTGCCCTCGCCGCCGACCGCCAGAAAACGGATAAACAGCTTGAAAAACAATAGAAATGGATAAGAGGTCGCCAGTAGGGCGGCGCCATATATTACGTATTTCGGTTTTAGCTTTCCCTTGCGGTACAGGCGGCAGGATTCGATAAATATAGCAGTAAGGACGACGCCCGACCATCCTCGGAGCAGGCTTGACGTAATCCAAATTGCAAAATTCAGAATGAAATATTTCGAATCCCTATAGGTGCCGTAGAAAACTACGAAGAGCAGATCGACTGGGATGAGGACCCAGATCTTTGAGAGCAGAGAGCTATCCCTTTGCGTTGAACCTGCAACGTATGTGCCTGCGCCAATAAAATAAATAACAAAGCCGATTTGCAGAACGGCTATTATTTTGCCAACCGTGTCGTCGAATGGGGGCTGATCGCTTTCGAAGAGACACTTGGTCCTTATCTTTCTTGCGGCCTCGAAAAGTATTATCTGAAAATAAACGTACGAGGCAATCAGAAGCAAGAGCAATAAGAATGTCGTTTCGCCAGAAGGTGGGCTGACCGTGTTGGACTCACCATACAGCTGCCTGTTGCTCAATATAAGAAAGAAATAAGTTATATTTAATATCAGGAAGAAGGCGAGCCAAATGTAACGAATGCGCACGTGTGCCTCCCTTTATTTTTTCAATCGTAGAAGAAATGGCCGGATGTAGTCGTAGATCAGCGACTTGTTGTGGTTCAAAAAGTACGGAAGCGCGACGAGGAATATCTTCAGGTCGAGCGCTAGAAGTAGCGGCGCGAATCCAGCGTATGTGTAGAAGCCGACGTGCCTGAAGTCAATTTCGGCAATGGATATCAATTTCTTCGATTTCAGGTAGTGAAGCAGCTTCACAATGATATGGGGCATGCTGGCGATAGTAATTGCCCCGCCGCCTGGAATCAATAACAAGAACCTGATGAATATCTTCAGGGTATTTAAGGCCAAGAAGGTAAACACCCGTTTTCTCGGACTCAGCATCAAGTTGTGCAAAAGAAACGTGCCTAGCAGAAAAATTAGTAGACACGTTGCTCGAAGAAACTGCTCATCCTGCCGGCTGTATAGAATTGCTATCATGCCAATAATGATGGGAATTCTTGCTGCCAAGAAAATATGAATTCGAAAGCCCGCAAACTGAGAGCGATCTGTCCTCCCGTCTTTCTCTTTGGCCGAAACAATGTCGTTATGGATGTAGCCGACTTCATACACGGAGTAGAGCAGCAGAAATCCGAACAATACATTGCCGAAACCGGTGCCGAAGAGACTTGCCGCAATTAGAAATGGAGCAGCTTCCATAAGGAAGAGTCCCAGAAGCTGCGGCACTGACGGTTTCGGGTGATACCTGACGATGAAGACGAGACTCGGAATGACGGCGAAAAGGAGCTCTCTCATAGTTCTTCAATTGATGAGCGACGTGAGTTGGAGGGTTCGGTGAGGAGCATTGGCTCCAGGCCAGCTCTTCGTGCTGCCACAACCAAGCGACAATGTCTCACTCCATTCAGTCATCTGTTGCAGGTTTGCATAAGGTCGCCAAATTCGGGGCATTTGCACTCGTCCGGCGAAGCAGGGCCGCGCCACGCACTTTAGACATCATGGTCGCCGCCGGAAGTCGGCGGCCGGTCTCCAACACCGTAGGCTTCGCGGTGGCGCCACCGCACCTTAGATTGTCGGCCATAGGTCATTGATCGGCGTAGTCCGGCCACTTGAGATAGGCATTTGCCGGCCAGTTGTGCCTGTCTTCTTCGCCGCTCACCGGAATTGACCCAGCCCTGCTCATCGGAATTGACCCGGCGCGAGGATCGACAAGGGGGTGAAGGCGCGCAGACACCGGCGTGCTGGCGCACAAGGTCGGAGCATGCGGGTCAGGGTGTCGGCGCTCAAGGATCGCTGCCGCTGGCTGGCTTGATCAACGAAGGCTGGTACTGGGGCTGCGCCCCAGCCCCCATTCCCAGGGGAGGCCGCGGCATTGACTGCCGCACATCAAGCGTGGGTTCCGGTGAAGACGCGGTAGAACTGCCGAAGGAACGGGCACGGCGACCGCAACGACCAGCCAGTAGTTCAAGCCGCCGCGCCCCACTCGTGTAGACCGCGAGTGCGTGCGCAGTATGGCCCCCGACACACAGGGTTGTCCATGTGGCGGGTCGCTGCCAGCGGCGCGCGTGCTCGGCTTCGCTGCGAGCTTGGCGCATGCATGCTGCAAGGCAAGACGACGCGCAAGACAGCGCCCGGGCGTTCGCCTGCGCGCGCTGCGGCGTGGCGGTGCTGGTGTGCCGGCGCTGCGACCGGGGCCAGAGCTACTGTGGGCGCGAGTGTGCGTGCCTGGCACGGCGGGCGTCGCTGCGCGAGGCTGGGCGGCGCTACCAGGGCAGCCGTGCCGGGCGCTTCGCCCATGCGCGGCGCGCAAGGCGCTATCGCCAGCGGCGACGCCAACAAGAAATCGTGACGCATCACGGTTCACGAGCCCTGGGTGAGGTCGTCACAGTGGCGCAAGACCCGCCCGCGACGCCAGGGGCCGGCGCCGGCGACGGCGACGCACCTGTCGCGTGGCGCTGCCACTGGTGTGTGCGCGACTGCGCGCCCGTGCTTCGACGTGGCTTCCTGCGTCGCGGGTGGGTTCCCGTGGGCTCCTGGGCCCGAGGAGGCGTGCATGGTCAATCGCCCTGACGGCGACATCGAGATCGAGCGCTTGCAGCTGCGCTTCGTCGGCGCGCGCGTGAGCGACGAGCGCGCCGTGAAGCGGCTGATGCAGTCCATCGATGCATGCGGGCAGCTCGTGGCCTGCATCGCCGTGGAGGACGACGGCGCGCAGGCGGTGCCGGTGCTCATCGACGGCTACCGGCGCGTGGCGGCGCTGCGCCGGCTCGGGCGCGACACCGCCCGCGTGCAATGCTGCCAGTGCACGGTCGGCCAGGCGCTGGCGCAGTTGCTGGCCTGTGCGCAGTCCAGGGCGTTGGCCGCGATCGAGCAGGCGTTGCTGCTGCGCGAGCTGATCGAGGCCCAGCAGCTGTCGCAGCGCGACGCCGCACGTCAGTGCGGGCGCGATGTGAGCTGGGTGCAGCGGCGGCTGCTGTTGCTGCAGGCGCTGCCCGACGCGGTGCTGGAGGCCGTGCGCGGCGCCGGCGTGTCGAGCTGGGCGGCGGTGCGCGTGTTCGTCCCGTTGGCGCGCGCCAACAGCGATCACGCCCACCGGCTGCTGGCCAGCCTGGGCGCGCAGCGGCTGTCCACGCGCGAGCTGCGCGCCTGGTTCGAACATTACCAAGGTGCGCAGTGCGCGCAGCGCGAGCGCATGGTCGAGCATCCGCGCCTGTTCATCGACAGCTTGCACGAGCGTGAGCGTGAACGCCAGGCGCAGCGCCTGCGCGACGGGCCCGAGCGTGAGTTGGTGGGCGAACTCGGCCAGCTGCAGGCGCTGCTGGGGCGAGCGCGCCGACGGCTCGCGCCGCTGAACGCACCGGTGGCGGCGCCGCTGGCGCGTGCGTGTGCTGGCGTGCACGCGGTGCTGCCCGAGGTGGCCAGTGAACTGGCGAGGCTCGTGCCATGACCCCGATCGACATCTGCAACAGCGTGCGCACCCTGCAGGCGCAGGGCCTGCACCTGCGCGAGATCAGCCGGCTGCTGCGGCTGTCGCGTAACACCGTGCGGCGCATCCTGCGCGAGCCGGTCGCGGCGCCCGCACGGGTCGCCGCGGTGGACGAGGCGATGCAGCGGCGCCTGGCTGAGGTCTACGCACGCGCCCAAGGCAACGCGGTGCGCATGGGCCAGATCCTGGCCGACGAAGATGGGCTGCGGCTGCCCTACAGCACGCTCACGCGCTGGGTGCGTGAGGCCGGTAAGCGTTCCGCGAACGACAGCCTTGCGCCAATTGACGCACTGAATTAAGCAGCTTGGGCGATGGCCGTGGCTGGCACGGAGGCAGGCGTTTCGGGGGAGGCGCTGGCAGTGGGCGGCTTCCAGTTGTGCGGCAGCAGCTGCGCGAGATCGCGATCCTTCAGCGTCGGCAGCCGCTCGAACACGTCCTTGAGGTAAGCCCACGGATCGTGCCCGTTGAGCTTTGCCGACTCGATCAAGCTGAGGATATTTCCGGCGCGTTCGCCGGCCTGTTGCGAGCCCACGAACAACCAATTGCGGCGACCCACGGCGAGCGGTCGTATCGAGTTCTCTGCCGCGTTGTTACCCGGCATGCTTGGTACCGCGCGCCTCCCGGCGCACGGTACGCCGCCACTGGGTATATCGTTTGCGCACCGGGAAAGGGGCGACGGAAGCATAGGTGTTTGCGGGCAGGCCGGCTTTTGACAATGAGCTGCGAGCTCGGGTTGTTATCTGGCTGCCCCTTCGACTCGCCCGGTTGCGCTGCGAGCGCGAATCCGTAGTTGTCGTGTTGTCCGCGAGCTTCCGCCGTGTCGCTTCACTACTGGAGGTCTCCTATGAGAGTCATCGGTTTGGATGTACACCGGAACTTCGCACAGGTAGCGATCGTGGAAAACGGCCAGGCCAGGAACCATGGTCGCTTTGCCATGGATCGAAGTGCCGTGCTCAGGTTTGCCGAGACGCTGACCAAAGAAGACGATGTCGTGCTCGAGTCCACCGGAAACACGGCCGCCATCGTTTGTTATGACCGTCGCTGTCTGAGGCTTGCCAGGGCTTGATGTCCCAGGAACGTTGGGGGCGTTCGTGAGAACGCTGCCGCGGTCATCGCGG
>NZ_SMBU01000070.1 GCF_004342485.1 Roseateles saccharophilus | reverse complement strand
CGCGAGTGTTGCTTGCTTCATGCGAGCATCATCCCGACGCAGCGCTCACCTTGCCACCTGATCAACCCGCAAGGCGGACCTTAATCAGCGTAGCCCTAGAACCGTTGCGCAGCTCCATTCACCCGTAGGAGTTCGCTCATGCTGGACACACCGGAACCAGGCAACGGCGGCCGCTGCGGCTCAAGCGCTGATTGCGGCCACGCGCTTCGCCTTGGGGCCCGTCGGGTGAAAGAACTCGCCCTCGTCGATGACCGACGCCGCGAAATCTCCCGTCTCACCAGGCGCGTCGTCCAGCATCCAGCGCAGCAGGTCCGGCGCAGGCATCGGGCGGGCGAACAGATAACCCTGCAGCTCGTCGCAGCCCAGGCTGATCAGCACGGCGCGCTGCCCCTCGGTCTCGACGCCTTCGGCGACGACCTTGAGGCTGAGCGCGTGCGCCAGCTGCACGACGGCATCGACGATGGCGCGGGCGTCCTTGCTGGTCTCGAGATCCTGCACGAAACCGCGATCGATCTTGAGCTGCTTGGCCGGCAGCTGGCGCAGATAGCTCAGGCTGCTGTAGCCCGTCCCGAAATCGTCGATGGACAGGAAGACGCCGATGCGGGCCAGGCCCTCGAAGACGCGTTGCGTCGCCTCGATGTCCTCCATCGCGACAGACTCTGTGATCTCGCACAGCAGCCGCGATGGATCGATCCCATAGCGGCGCATCGCGCGGTCGAGCCTACCGACGAGATCGACGTCGCGCAGTTGCTGGGCTGACAGGTTGATCGCGACGCGGATGTGCACGCCGCGTTCGCTCCATTCGCGCATCTGTCGGCAGGCTTCATCGATCACCCATTGACCGATCTGCGTGATGAAGCCGAAGCGCTCGGCCAGTGGGATGAACTGCGCCGGCCCGAGCAGGCCGCGCTGCGGGTGATACCAGCGCAGCAGCGCCTCGACACTGTGGATCTGGCCGCCCCGGCCGTCGACCTTGGGCTGGTAGAACAGTGCCAGCTCGCCGCGCTCCGCCGCATGCCTGAGCTCGGCCTGAAGGCTCACTTGCGCGTGCACGTCGACGTCCATGCGGGCCTCGAACAGCGCGTAGCTGTTGCCGCCGGCGCGCTTGGCCGCATACATCGCGGCGTCGGCATGCGCGATCAGCTTCTCCCGCTCGCCATGGCCCGGCGCCGCGGCGATACCAATGGACGCGGAGATCTCGATAGCCTGTCCGTCGACCACGATGGGCGCGCGTAACGCGGCGCACAGCCGCGCGGCCAGGGCTGTGCAGTCCGCCACGGTGCCGACGTCCTCCATCAGCAGCACGAATTCGTCACCGCCGACGCGCGCGACCGTGTCGCCGGTGCGAGCGTCCTTGAGCAGCCGCCGCGCCACCTCCTTGAGCACGAGGTCGCCGGCACCGTGGCCGAAGGAGTCGTTGACCGGCTTGAACCCGTCCAAGTCGATGAAGAGGACCGCCAACGCGCCGTGCGCCTTACTGGCCGCTCGACCCGCCGCCCGCTCGCTCAGCCGCTGTTGCAGCGCGACCGCGCGCGCCAGCCTGTCCTCGAACAGCATGCGGTTGGGCAGCTCGGTCAGCGGGTCCAGGAATGCGCGGCGGCGCAGCTCCTCGTTCGCCCCCTTGAGCTGGGCATTTGTCAGGCGCAGCGACTCGGCAAGTACGACCGTCTTGTCCTGCATGCGCGCATCGAGCACGGACACCAGCCAGGTGCAGGCCAGCATCGCCAGCGACGCGAAGACCACCAGTGTCCCCAGCCGGCTGCCCGACAGCGCGCCCGCGCTCAGGCAGACCGAGTCGATCGGGAAGCGGGCCGCGGCCATCGCCGTGTAGTGCATGCCGCTGATCGCCAGGCCCATGACGACGGCCGCGAACACCTGAACGACGGCGCCACGCAGCCCGCCCAGGCTCGCGAGCTTGAAGAAGATGACGAGGGCTGCGGCCGAGGCCCCCACCGCGATCGCCACCGAGGCCAGCACCAGCCGGAAGTCCCAGTCGATGCCCGGCGCCATGTCCAGGGCGGCCATGCCGATGTAGTGCATCGCGCAGATGCCGCCGCCCATGGCCGCGGCCCCCCAGGCCAGACGAGGGGCCGTGAGCGCGCCGCGGCTGGCAATGCCCAGTGCTATGCCGGATACGACGACGGCCGCGACCCAGGACGCGAAGGTCAGCAACGCCGTGTAGCCGATGTCCACCGGCAGGCTGAAGGCCAGCATGCCGACGAAGTGCATGGACCAGATTCCCGTGCCCATCACGACCGAGCCGCCAGCCCACCAGGCGGCTGCGGCGCGGCGATCCGGTGAGCGCACCCGGCGGGCCAGGTCCAGCGCCACGTAGGACGCGAAGCTGGCGATCATGATGGACAGGACGACGACCCAGAAGTCGTAGCTCGCTTCGAGGTAGAGGTTCATGGTGGCCTCCTTCAGCGTGTTCAGCGTGTTCCTGGCAGCGGCAGCAGGCGTTGCACGGCTACCAGCAGCTGTTGGTTGGTGAACGGCTTCGCGAGCGCGTCGTCGGCGCCCAATTCGAGCGCCTCACGCAAGGATGATTCCGACTCCCCGGAGACGACGAGCACCCGCAGCGCCGGCCGCGGCGGGCTGTCGCGCAGGAAGCGCAGCACGCCGAAGCCGTCCAGTCCCGGCATGCGCAGGTCCAGGGTCATCAGCGCGGGCGAGAAACTGTGCAGTAGCGAGCCGGCCTGGAAGCCCTCATTGGCGATCAGCGTCTTGTAGCCCGCGGCGAGCAGCACGCGCTGGATCGCGCGCGCCATCGACGGGTCGTCGTCGACGATGAGCACCCGGTCGGACGGAGCCGGGACCGGGCCCGCCGCCGCCGGGTCGGGCAGGCCGTACCGGCTCGCGAAGGCGCGTAGGTCGGCCAGCATGATGCGGTAGTCACCGCGGCCCGGCAGCCGGTAGGCCGACAACTCGCCGCGCTCGATCCAGCGGATGACGGTGCGAAAGCTGACACCGCAGCGCTGACCGGCTTCGCGGGAAGTGAGCACCACGGACGTAGCGGTGAGGGAGTCATCGATAGGCATGATGGGCTTGCTTTGTTGTTCAGGCCTGGATTCGGCGGCCTGTCCGAATCGTCACGTTAGTTCCACATGTCACATCAGTCACGATGCCTGTATTGAGCGCCAACGGCTCCGGAATTCAAAGGAACTACGTCACGCAGATTCGCGTTTGAGCGTGACGATCGTGAAGCGTGCAATGGGGGCGTCGAGGGCACGGGATCGACCTGTCAGCCGTGCAGCGTGTCGTGCAGCGCCATGGCGGGCGCATATGGACACAGCGTCGCCAGACCGCGGGGCCTGTTTCTATTTCACGCTGCCGAATGCCCGAGCGACAACGTCGCGGGCGGATGAGCGACACGTCGCGGCTTGATCTGGCGATGGCGCGAACGCCTCCCGAGGCGCGCACCTCGGTGCCAACTCTCCTGACCAACGAAGCTGCCGAGGCGACCTCGGTAATCCTCCTCACCGGCAGGGTGACAGCGCATTCTGGGCGACAACGACATCCCGCCGCACGTCGATCAAGTGCTCGGGAAGCCGCCCAAGCTGCGCGATCTGCGGCAGGCATTGCTGCGGCATCTGCTGGGACGCCAAGCCTCGAAACGGAGTCGATCAAAGGCATTCGGTGCGCGAGTGGTGGCCGCTCTTACTAATGCCATCGCGCCCGGACATGCCGACCCAACGACGTGGACGGATTACTAATGGGCGCGCTGCATGCCAATTACTGCGCTCGTTAATCGAAAACTCTACGAGTAGACGGTGGGCGATCTGCCTAAACTGGTTTCCGAGCGGATGCGGCATGACGCGCTCCGCCAAAAAGGGAGCGACGCCATGAATTCAGCTGTTGCCAATCCGCCGGTCGTCCTGTTCGTCGACGACGAGCCGTCCATCCTCAGTGCGCTGCGGCGCCTCTTCCGCCCGCAGGGCTACCGGGTTCTGCTGGCAGACAGCGGTCGCGCCGGGCTCGCCATGCTGGAGAACGAGCCCGTGGACCTCGTGGTCTCCGACATGCGCATGCCGGAGATGGACGGTGCCAGCCTGCTCGAGAAGGTGCGCGAGCGCTGGCCGGCCGTGGGGCGAATCCTGTTGACCGGTTATGCCGACGTCGGCTCGACCATCGCGGCCATCAACCGCGGGCAGATCCATCGCTACATCGCAAAGCCCTGGGACGACCGCGACCTGCTGATGTGCGTGCAGGACGGCCTGGAGCGCCGTCGCCTGGAACAGGAGAACCGCGAACTGCTCAAGTTGACGAAGGCCCAGAACGACGAGCTGCAGGCCCTCAACGCCGACCTCGCCGCGCGGGTCAAGGCGCGCACCGCCGAGCTGGAGCAGGTCAACGCGATGCTGGAGACCTCGTTCGCCCAGCTGCAGGAGAACTTCCTGCTGTCGATCGACGTCTTCGCCGGCCTCATCGAGCTGCGCAGCGGTGGCATGGCGGGCTATTCGCGCGAGGTCGCCGACCTGGCGCGGCGCATCGCGCGGCGCCTGGCAGGCGGCGCGATGCTGGAGCAGGACGTCTACGTCGGCGGGCTGCTGCACGAGGTCGGCAAAATCGGCTTCCCCGACGCGATGCTGCGCAAGCCGCTGTCCGCGATGGCGAGCGACGAGCTGGCTCTGTACCGCCGCCACACGCTCAACGGCGAGGCCGCGCTGCTGCCGCTGGGCCAATTGCAGCGCGTCGCGCGCTACGTCCGCTCGCACCATGAACGTGTCGACGGCAAGGGCTTCCCTGATGCACTCAGCGGGGAAGACGTGCCGCTCGGCGCGCAGATCCTCAGCGTTGCGAGCGACTACTACGCCGCGCAGTCAGGGCGCATGTCGCTCAAGCGATATTCGGCGGCCGAGGCGCATTCGCTGATCCTGGGCGGCGCGGGCGCGCGCTACGACACCGAGGTCGTCGAGGCCTTCGAACTAGCCGTCAACGATGAGCCCACGGAGAAGCCCCTTGACCGCGAGCTGCCGCCCCACGAGGTCATGCCGGGTATGGTGCTGTCGCGCGACCTGCTGTCGCCGCAGGGCACGCTGCTGCTCGCCGCGGGCTTCGTCTTCGATGCCCGCGTCGTCCGGCAACTGCGCGAGTTCGCGAGCCGCGACGGCGTGAAGCTGAGCGTGCACGTCAAGCTGCCCGAGGAAGCCGCAACATGAGCGAACGCATCCTGCTTGTGGACGATGAGCCGCATATCCTCAGCACGCTGCAGCGACTGCTGCGCCACGGGTTGAAGGACGCCGCGGGAGAGCGCTACGCGGTGGAGACCTTCACCGACGCCGCGTCAGCGCTGGCCCGGGCGCGCGAATGCGCGTTCGCCCTGGTCATCTCGGACCACCGCATGCCGGGCATGACGGGCGTCGAGTTCCTGCGCGAGCTGAGCAAGGTGCAGCCGGACTGCGGGCGCATCATCCTGTCGGGCTACGCCGACCTCAACGCGCTGGTTGCCGCGATCAACGAGGCCGGGATCAGCCGCTTCATCTCCAAGCCCTGGGCCGACTTCGACCTGCTCAGCGCGGTGCGCCAGGTGCTGCGCATCCGCGAGCTGACGCTGGAGAACCAGCGCCTGGCTGACCAGGTGCGCCAGCAGCGGGGCTTACTCAGCGCGCAGGAGGCCGAGCTGCGCCGCCTCGAGCGGCTGGAGCCTGGCATCACGCATGTGACGTGGGGCAGCGACGGCTCCTTCATCCTGGAGGACCCGGGCGAGGTGGTGCTGTGAACGAGCTGGATGGGCCCTTCTGTCTCGCGCTGGAGGCCGTCTGTGCGCCGACCCTCGTACACGGAGCCGAGAGCATCCTGTTTGCGAACTCGGCCATGCAGCGTCTGCTCGGTTACGACGAAGAAGCACTGCGGTGCATGTCGCCTCATGGCTGGGCAGCCGAGGGCTTCACTGCAGACCTGCAGCGCTACGGCGAGCGCTGCCTGGCCGATGCGGGCGAACTGCCGGCCATCGAGATCGAGGCCCTGACGGGCAGTGGCGCACGACGCTTGCTGGAGCTCAGGGCCCGGCGCGTCGTGCTCGATGGCGAGATCCGCGCCGTGGTGACGGGTCAGGACCTCAGCGACATCCGCTATGTTCAGACCAGCCTGCTGGACGTGGGCCGGGTGCTCCACCAGATCATCGAGAACAGCCCGGTCGCCACCTTCGTCATCGACAAGAACCACCGCATCACGCAATGGAACGCTGCCTGCGCCCAACTGACGCAGCGCGAAACCGCCGACATGCTGGGCTGCGACGACGCCTGGCGGGCCTTCTACGGCGAACCTCGTCCACTGCTGGCTGATCTGATCCTCGATGGCCGCATCGAGCAGGAGCGCGAGCAGCTGTACGGCAAGCGCTGCAATCCATCGCCGCATGTCGACAACGCCTATGAGGTCGAAGGCTTTTTCCCGAACTTCGGCCGTGAAGGCCGCTGGCTCTTTTTTACGGCGGCGCCCCTGATCGACGCTCATGGGCAGGTCGTCGGCGCCATCGAGACGCTGCAGGACGTCACGCGTCGCCGTCAGGCCGAGGAGGAACTGCGCCGTCACCGTGGCGAACTCGAGGAAATGATTGCCGACCGCACGGCCGAGCTGTTCAGCGCCCACCACGACCTCGAGGCCTTCATGGAGAACGCGTCTGTCGGCATCATCGCGACGGCCAATCGGCGTATCCAGCGGGGCAACAAGAAGTTCGCTGAGATTTTTGAGCTGGGCGACCTATCGCCCAGCGGCCTGCCGACACCTCAGTTCTTCAAGAGCTCCGAGGACTATGAGGCCCTGGGACGCGTCGCTTTCCCCGTGCTATCCCAGGGTGGCTCGCTGCTGCACGAGATGGAGATGTGCACGCTCGCCGGCAAGACGCTGTGGGTGCAGATGATTGCTTATGTGGCCAACCCGGCTGAGCCGACGGCCGGCACCTGGTGGCTGCTGCAGGACCGCACGGAGGTGCGACGGGTGCAGCAGGAGCTGGAGCTGAACTACGAGCGCATCAAGCAGACCAACTCGCGCCTGGAGGAGGCGCAGAGCCAGTTGCTGCAGTCCGAAAAGATGGCCTCCATCGGCCAGCTCGCCGCCGGCGTGGCCCACGAGATCAATAACCCGATCGGCTTCGTCAGTTCCAACCTGGGCTCGCTGCGCGGCTATATCGAGCCGCTGTTCGCGCTGCTGACCCTGCTGAAGAAGGCGCCGGCGGCGGCCCTGCCAGAGGACGTGCGCGAGGAGCTCGTGCGGGTGGATGCCGCCATCGACCTCGACTACGTGCAGGAAGACCTGCCTCAGCTGCTGCACGAGAGCGAGGACGGCCTGGCGCGGGTGAAGAAGATCGTGCAGGACCTGAAGGACTTCTCGCGGGTCGACCACGCGGACTGGCAGGACGCCGACCTGAACGCCGGGCTGGACTCGACGCTCAACGTCGTCATGAACGAGGTCAAGTACAAGGCCGAGGTGCGCAAGCACTACGGCCAGCTGCCGCCGGTGCGATGCATCGCCGCCCAGCTCAACCAGGTCTTCATGAACCTCATCGTCAACGCGGCCCACGCCATCGCCGAGCGCGGCACGATCACGCTGACCACCAGCGCCACGGAGGAAGGCTGGGTCTGCATCACGGTCGCGGACACGGGCAGCGGCATGACCGAGGAGGTCAAGCGCCGCATCTTCGAGCCCTTCTTCACGACCAAGCCGGTTGGCAAGGGCACGGGCCTGGGGCTGTCGCTGTCCTTCTCCATCGTGCAGAAGCACGGCGGGCGTATCGAGGTGGAAACCGAACCCGGCCGCGGCACCTGCTTTCGCGTCTGGATCCCGGTGTCGCCGCCCGCGGGCCAGGCGGCCTGAAGCAAAGGTCGCGGCGGCACGCTCCGAACCAGGCGGCCCAGCCGGACCATCCCAGCAGGGATGGAACGCAAGCGGGGCGTGGTCGTGTCTACCCGTCCGGCACCGCGGCTATCGCGACGATGGTGTGGAATTTGACATTGCGCCTCGAAGGCGCCGATCCAACTCACGCTCGAGCGCGGGGCCGAGACGATTCATGTTCTCCTTCATCACGTAGTCGTTGGCACCTGCCCGCATCGCCGAGACACTTCTTCGAGGACGAGGTCAGCTCGATCTGTCGGTAATCATTCATACCTTGCTTGGCCGCGTGCATGGCCTTGCGTATGGCGCGACCATGACCACCCTCGGAGGAACGAGATTGAGCCGCGACGAGCACCGTTTGTCGGCAGCCTGGTCCACAGCTCAGGAAAGGTGACCACCATGGGAAGGTAAACCAGCACCGCATCTTGTTCACCAACCTGATTTCGCCGATGGCAGTGCCCACCATCGATGACGACAGCGCGTATCACCCTGCCGGGGAGGCGCTGCTGCGGGCGAGTGTTTGCGTCGAATTCGGGCACGCCCGACTGGAAGGGCACCAGGCTTTCGCGCCGATGGACGCCCGCTTGCAAGCGATGGAGCGTGGCGGCACTCGGCCCCGGCGGCCACCCAAAGTGCCCCACTTATGGCCACTCAAACTGCTCCACCTGGCCGGGGTGAATTGACCCGTTGAACACGGTCGGTCAGGC
>NZ_SMBU01000069.1 GCF_004342485.1 Roseateles saccharophilus | reverse complement strand
GAGTGTTGCTTGCTTCATGCGAGCATCATCCCGACGCAGCGCTCACCTTGCCACCTGATCAACCCGCAAGGCGGACCTTAATCAGCGTAGCCTTAACTTCCAATCGAACTCGACCCGAGTGCCTTGCTTGCCTTGAGCCACGGCTGACTGGTCCATCATTTGGATTCCACCAGCGCGAGAAGCCAAGAACATCCGGGCCGCAAAGGTCTGCTTCGAGGCATCGAGATACGGTGTCTGTGGGACCGCAAAGGGTTGAGAGCGATCAGCCAACGGCCGTCAATGGAACCACACCCGGCATCGCATGGTCATCGCTACGGCGGCAAGGCGAGCCACCCGAACCGGCCGCCGACACAGTGCCCCGCGGTAGGCGGCAATGACCGGAATCTGCTGAACGGCGGAGGTGGCGGTACCTGCTGCGCTTCCAGATGGGGCATTCCGGCCAAAAAAAGCCCCGAAGCTGAACCAGCTCGGGGCATGAATCCATCCGGGTGGATGGAGGAGACAACTGACTGGTTTCGACAATGCAGGTTGCGTGCCAGGCATTCGGATCGGTCGGCGCGAAGCACTTTGCCAGCCGCAGCAGCCTCGGTGACTGCCTCTCCAGGTGCCGCGTCACGCGCATCGCGGTCACATGCGCATGGCGCTTGTGACCAGCCAGGATGACCAGCACCAGCGTGCCTGTTCGGCATGCCGACGCTCTACTCGTCGTACTGTTGGCGCCACGACTGCGCGTCAAGGCGCTCGATTGCGGCGTTCATTTCCGACTGCAGGCTGTGTGCGTCACCTTCCACACTGTCGCGCATGGCCTCGAAAAGGTAGCTGGCGACCACCGAGCCGACGGCGTGCACCGAGTCATGCCTGGATAAGCCCTGTGTCTGCAGGCGCGCGATTGCACGCACGGTTGGGCCAAAGCCCATGGCAACCTGGTTTTCAACAACGACGTGTATTGCGGCGTGCACCTTGGCATTTCCAGACCGCTGGCGATACAGCGTGTGGAATGCTGAAACGACGCGGATTCGTTCTTGCTCAGGCAACTCCAGCCATGTCGTCGGACTGGGCGCCATCTCGGGGTTGTAGAAGGACTCGCGAGGCATGGCGTGAGTGCAATGTGCAGGTGCGAGGCTGTGCTGGCTAGCTGTTCATGTAGAGCGTGGCGTGGCGGGTCGCAAGCAGTGGGGACCGGGCCTGAAAACCAACACGATATCGTCAGGGGCTGCGCTTCACAACCAACGCTTCCGCCAGCCGCGGACCGAAGAACTCCACGAAGGCGCGAACCGCCGGTGAGGAGCGAGCGGTGCTGGCGTAAAGGGCGAAGACGCCGATGTCGGGCGTCACCAGCCAGTCTTGCAGTACGTGATGCAGGCGTCCGGCGGCGATGTCGTCCTGCACCATGAAGGCGGGCAGCACCGTGAAGCCAAGGCCATCGATTGCGGCGCGCAGCAGCAGGTCGCCATTGTTGGAGCACACCGGCCCCCGCGTCGTCACGCTGAGGACCTTGACGGGGGACTCCACGTCGGCCGGGCGGAATTGCCAGGGCAATGCTGCCCCAGCCTCACCGTATTGCAGGCAGGCCAGACGCGACAGCTGGTCCGGGTGTGTAGGTTCTCCCACTGCGGCCAGATGAGCCGGAGAAACGATCAGCCAGCGCGGTGCAACGGCGATGGGGCGCGCGACCAGGTCAAGCTGCTCGGGCAGCTGGGCAATTCGCAGCGTCACGTCTGCGCCGGTCTTGGCTGGGTCGGCGAAGCGGTCGTCCAGGTCGATGCGCAGCTGCACCTCGGGGTAGGCCGCATGAAAGCCCGCAACCAGTGGCGCGAAGTAACGCTGGCCAAAGCTCATCGGTGCATTCACACGCAGGGATCCGCGCGGTGCGCCGCTGAGCCCGCGCAGTTCTCCCAAGGCCTCGTCGAACATCGTCACGATGGCCTCCGCACGGCCGATCAGAGCCTCACCGCCGCTGCTCAGTGTGATGCGGCGGGTGCTGCGCGCGAACAAGGGTGCGCAAACTTCCGATTCGAGTGCGGCGATCTGCTTGGAGACCTGATCGCGCGTGAGGTCGAGCTTGCGGGCGGCGGCCGAAAAGCTGCCCAGGCGCGCGGCCTCGACGAACACACGGAGGTGGCTGATGCGATCCATGGTGCGCATTGTCTTTGTATTAGAGACAAATGGTTGCCGCCGAGCTGGCTTCTCGGCGGGGCATCACTTACGAAGAATGCGATCCCAGGCGTTTCGAAGCGTCCTCACCAAACCCTGAAGGAAGTCATCATGAGCAACCCGAAACTTGAAGTCCTGACCCCGCAGAATTCGCAGCTGATCTTCATCGACCAGCAACCGCAGATGGCCTTTGGCGTGCAGTCGATCGACCGCCAGACGCTGAAGAACAACGTCGTCGGCCTGGCCAAGGCTGGCAAAGCCTTCGGCATCCCGACGACCATCACGACGGTCGAGACGCTGGGCTTCTCGGGCCCGACCTACCCCGAGCTGCTCGCCGTCTTCCCTGAGGCGCCGCTGTTGGAGCGCACCTCCATGAACTCGTGGGACGACCAGAAGGTGCGCGACGCCTTGGCGCGCCACGCCGGCCAGGGCCGCAAGAAGATCGTCGTGTCGGGCCTGTGGACCGAGGTCTGCAACCTGAGCTTTGCCCTCTCGGCGCTGAACGACACCGACTACGAGATTTACATGGTGGCCGACGCCAGTGGCGGCACGAGCAAGGACGCGCATGACTACGCCATGCAGCGCATGGTGCAGGCCGGCGTGGTGCCCGTCACCTGGCAGCAGGTGCTGCTGGAGTGGCAGCGCGACTGGGCCCGCAAGGACACCTACGACGCGACCATCAACATCGTCAAGGAGCACAGCGGCGCCTACGGCATGGGCGTCGACTATGCCTACACCATGGTCCACAAGGCGCCCGAGCGCGTGAGCCATGGCCCGGTGCTCGCCCCTCAGCCGGCCGGCCAGTAAACCCGAACGCCCGGAGCATCCGCCATGAAGGTCTATCTCCTGTCCCTGGCCGCTGGCCTGCTCGTTGGCGTCATCTATGCGCTGCTGCAGGTGCGCTCGCCAGCGCCGCCAGCCATCGCGCTGCTGGGCTTGCTCGGCATGTTGGTGGGCGAGCAATTGGTGCCACTCGCGAAGCGGACGCTTGCCGGCGAGCCCGTTACGCTCGCCTGGTTCCACAGCGAATGCACGCCCAAGATCACCGGCGTGGCCGCGCCACAGGCGCCATCCACGCCCGCCCACAAGGAGAGCTGAATGGACGCTGCCGACCTCATTGTGCTGAACGCACGCATCGAGACCTTGGACCGGGAACGGCCGCAGGCCGAGGCCCTGGCCATCCGTGGGGGCCGCTTCGTGGCCGTGGGTGAAGGCGGCGAGGTCTTGGCCCTGCGCGGCGCCGGCACACGTGTCATCGACGCCCGCGGCAAGCGCATCATTCCCGGGCTCATCGACAGCCACATCCACCTGATCCGCGGCGGCCTCAACTTCAACCTCGAGCTGCGCTGGGAGGGTGTTCCCACGCTGGCCGATGCGATGGCCATGCTCAAGGAGCAGGTCGACCGCACGCCGGCGCCGCAATGGGTCAGGGTGGTCGGGGGCTTCAGCGAGCACCAGTTCGCCGAGAAGCGCCTGCCGACTCTCGACGAACTGAACGCTGTCGCGCCGCACACGCCGGTCTTCATCCTGCACCTCTACGACCGCGCGTTGCTCAACGCAGCGGCGCTGCGTGCGGTGGGCTACGACAAGGACACGCCCAACCCACCTGGCGGCGAGATCCAGCGCGACGCCGCAGGCCGACCGACCGGCTTGCTGCTGGCCCGCCCCAACGCGGTCATCCTCTACTCGGCCCTGGCTCGCGGCCCCAAGCTCGATCCGGACGACCAGATCAACAGCACGCGGCTCTTCATGCGCGAACTCAACCGCCTGGGCGTCACCAGCGTGATCGACGCCGGCGGAGGGTTTCAGAACTACCCCGAGGACTACCAGATCATCGACAAGCTCGCCGGCGACAACGAGCTCACGATCCGCATTGCCTACAACCTCTTCACGCAGAACAAGGGCGCGGAGCTGTCCGACTTCCAGCGCTGGAGCGACATGCTCGCGCCACTGGCGGGCAGCGAGATGTACCGCCACAACGGTGCCGGCGAGATGCTGGTCTTCAGCGGCGCGGATTTCGAGGACTTCCGGGAACCGCGCCCGGAGATGCCTGCCGGCATGGAGCCCGACCTGGAGGCCGTCGTGCGGCTGCTGGTGCAAAAGCGCTGGCCGTTTCGCATGCACGCGACCTACGAGGAAACCATCAGCCGCGCCCTGGATGTATTCGAGAAGGTGAACCGCGAGATCCCCTTCGACGGCCTGCACTGGTGGTTCGACCATGCCGAGACCGTCAGCCTGCGTTCTATCGACCGCATCAAGGCGCTGGGTGGCGGCATCGCCGTGCAGCATCGCATGGCCTTTCAGGGTGAGTATTTCGTCGCTCGCTACGGCGCCGAGGCAGCGCGCGCCACGCCGCCGGTGCGCCGCATGCTGGACGCAGGCTTGCCCGTGGGCGCCGGCACCGACGCCACCCGCGTGGCCTCCTACAACCCGTGGACGAGTCTCGGCTGGCTCGTCACCGGCAAGACGGTGGGTGGCATGCGCATGTATGGCGAGGCAAACCTGCTCGACCGCCACACCGCGCTGCGTCTGTGGACGAGCGGGAACACCTGGTTCAGCCACGACGAAGGCCGCAAGGGCCAGATCAAGCCCGGCCAGCTCGCCGATTTCGCGCTGCTCAACCGCGACTACTTCAGCGTGCCCGAGGACGAGATCGGCGGCCTCTACGCCGAGTTGACTGTCATGGACGGCCGCGTCGTGCACGGCAGTGGTGATTTTTCAGGGGAGGCGCCGCCCTTGCCGCCCGCGTCGCCCGACTGGTCGCCCGTCAACCGCTTCGGCGGCCATTGGCACGCCAACCCGGCCGCAGGCCTCTTCACCCGGCCGTCGGCGGCGTCGACCCGCAGCCTGGCCAGCTGCTGCGCCTCGCCTTGCGGCGTGCACGGACATGCCCATGATCGGGCCTACACGGGCGGCGTCCCGGCCGACGACCGCGGCTTCTGGGGCGCGCTCGGCTGTGCTTGCTGGGCGTTCTGACCATGGCGGCGCTTTCCACTGCTTCGCCGTCCCCGGTCCGCACGCTGCAGCGCGCTGCATTGCTTGCCTTGCTGGGGCCCTACCTCATCAGCGGCGTTGTCAAGCTGTTCGACTGGGCCGGCGCCCAGGCCGAGGTGGGAGCGCTGACCGGCTTGACCCCGGGGCCGCTGCTCGCGCTCGTCGCCGCCGGCGTCATCGGGCTGCAGCTCGGGGCCAGCGCCTGGTTGCTCTCGGGGCAGCGCGGCGCGTGGCTCGCGGCCCTGGCGCTGGCCGGCTTCACACTGGCGGCCACCTTTCTCGCCCACACCTGGTGGCAGCTGCCGCCGGGCGCAGACCGGGCGCATGCCTTCAATGGTTTCTGGGAGCACATCGCGCTGGTTGGAGCGCTGGCCTTTGCCGGCGTCATCAGCTACCGGGAGGACATCGCGTGACGCCGACGAGCGCTCATCGCCGCCGGGCCGCGCTGCTGGCGCTCGCGGCAGCCTATGTGGACACCTGCGGCTTCATCGGCCTGTTCGGCCTGTTCACCGCACACGTGACCGGCAACTTTGTGCTGATCGGCGCGGAGCTGGTCAACCACCACGACCAGATCCTCACCAAGCTGCTGGCGCTTCCGATCTTTCTGGTCAGTGTTCTGCTGACCGCTCAGGTCGAGTTCGTGCTGCAGCGGCGCGGCAAGCCTGCGACGGCCTGGCTGCTGGGCGCCGAGGCGTTGTTCATCGCCGCCGCGGCTTTCGCCGCAGGGCGTCTGCCTGCACCTGGCCGGCCTGACGACCTGGCGACCATGTCGCTTGGCTTCACGCTCATCGCCGCCATGGGCGTGCAGAACGCGCTGATGCGCACCAGCCTGGCGGGCCCGGTACAGACGACGGTAATGACGGGGAACGTGACGCAGACCGCCATCGACCTGCTGGCCCTGGCCGCTGGCCGCGCAGACGCCAGCGCACGCACTCGGATCTACAACGCGTGGCCGGCCATCCTGGCGTTTGCGGCCGGGTCGGCGCTTGGTGCGGCGGGCTACGCTTGGGTCGGCTTCGACTGCTTGTGGTTGGCCGCGGTGCTGGTCGTCGCAGCTGCACTGGTCGTGTCTGGCCAGACAGAGAAGGTCACGTCGGGCGCGTAGTCGCTGCCTTGGCTAGGGCAGGCCGAATCACAGCCATTTGGCTTCGGCGGTGGGTGACAAGTTCACCTTTGTCACCGTCTCCAGCTGAAGCGAAGTAAGCGTGGCGCCACGGCCCTCTTGATTGCAGATCGGGTGGCAGCCTTCGGCTATTCAGCGTCTGCCAATCCCTGAACGTCGCCCTCACGCTCGACCAGAGCCAGCCATCGATCCAACTCTTCTCGACTGGCGCTGAGCATTCGAGGCGCCAACGTCCGATCATTGGCCTTGGCCAACATGTTGTGTAGCCCGAGATATGCGACCAGCAAGTAATGCATGGCGGCCAACAGCCCGTCGCGCTGCTCGGGATGCTGGGCTACCAGTCCCCTTGCCAGTACGAGCAACAGCACGTGCCAGCCCACTGAAATTCAAATCTGCCTTATCGGAGTGTCCGAAAAGACTTGACCACGACAGGTCGTCGTTCATGTCATTGGGATGGGAGCTTGCGGACAGTATCAGGCGTTAGACGTCGAGCACGTGACGCAGCAGTTCGAAGCCGACACGCCGGTTGCGGCCGTCCATGGCTTGCAGTGTGGCGGTGCGACGTTTGATGCGCGTGACCGTGCCAACCTGGGCCACACCTTTGCCGTCATCGAAGGTCACCTTGTCTCCGACTTTGAAGGCGACGGTTTCGCCCGGGCTCTTCGCGCACACTGGTCTTGCTCACCGAGATTGAGTCGCTCAGCAGCACCAGCTAATCGACAGAACCTTCATTCGTCATCGAGTCCGGTGAACTTGGCCGGGTCGACCAGGTCACGCAGGGGAACGCCGATGGCCCGCGACAACGCATCCGCGTTATCTATGGAGATGTTGATCGAGCCCCTTTCAACACGACTCAAGTAACCGCGGGGCACGCCTGCTTCGAGAGCCAGGCTCTCCTGTGTCAGGTCCTTGAGTCGCCGTGCGCGACGCAAATTCCTCGCAAACACTTCGCGCGATGTCGGAGCTGGCTTGGTCCTGGGCATGGCCAGCAAGCATCAATTTTCAGCAACTTCGTTTCCACAATCTATGTGACACATTTGGTGCTCTTTGTGGTTCAATTGGTGTGGTGCGTAGGTCGACATGAGCACCATGAATCGCTGAATGCATGATGGACAGCACTTCTTGATTCACCCAGGTCGCCTGCAAAGCGCCGTTCGAACTGAGGAGCCCGTGATGAACATCCCTTCAGTCACTCAATTCAGGCCGTCAACCCCGCCTCTGTGCCGCTCCTATGTGGCCATCTTCTTCAACCATATCTCGGTGCAGTTCAGCCCAGCGGTCGGCGTCTTCGGCGCGCAGGCCGAGCCGATGCTCAGGGCGGTCGGCGCGCTGTCGGACAGCCTGCCCGACTATCTGGGGGCCTGGCCGTGTTCTGGCCCGAAGCGCCCGCGATGGCTCGCCATCGTCGATGGCCTCAGGACCCGCGGTGTCGAGCGGATCCGCTATCTCGTCGGCCCGGATTGCAGGAGCAAGCGATGAACGTCTCCCTGATCAACGCCGAGTCTGAACTCGAACCGCTCTGCCGTTCGTACGTGTGCGCGGCCTTCGATGTGCTTGGGTTCCGGGTTCATGGCGATGCCGGCGTTCGCACCGTGCAGCTGCTCTGGGCTGTTGGTGTCATGTCGGACCACGCACCACACTTTTTGGGTGCCTGGCACGTGCAAGAGCCCAAAGACGCCTGTTGGCGCGCCATCGCCAGCGACGTTCAGGATCGGGGTGTCGTACGGTTGCGCATCGTGATCGGCCCGGATCCGGTTGAGATCCAGGCCGCCATGGCTCCCCGCTACCGTTACAACGCGGTCTTGCCGGCGTCCGCGACCCTGAACCATCCCGATGTCGGGTCGACCTTGCTTGGCCATCGCCGGTACGTCGAGCGGGCCGTGGAAGTTAGCGCTTCTCTGAGCCCGCGTCTGAAGCGGGCTGTTGTGCGCCACGGCCCCTTTGTCAATGCAGCGGCTGCTGCGGCGCTGCTGCGTCGATCGGCCGAACGCTATCTCTCGCGCGCTTGGCCTGAGTCTCCTGAGCCCGCGCGGGCGGTGCGCTCGTCGGCCTCATTGGCTCTGAGTGCGGCGGTCGGCTGACCCCGTCTTCCTGCCGTGGACATCAAGAAAACCTTCGCCAGCGTCCGTGCTGCCTTGCTGCGCCGCGGGAGTTCGGCCCAGGATGCCGACGACTTGGTCCAGGAAGCGTGGGTGCGGCTGGCCGGGTACCAGCGCGAACAGGAGGTCGCGCAGCCCGAGGCGTTCATGATGCGTACCGCGCTGAACCTCTCCATCGACGTCCACCGCGCGCGGATGACGCGCGGCTGCGAGGTGCTCGTGGAGGACGCGGTCATCATCGATCTCGCGCCCACCGCCGAAGATTCGATGCTCGCCAAGGAGCGAGTCGCGCGCCTCAGCGCGGGCCTGGCTCGCCTGAGCGAGACAAGCCGCGCCATCCTGCTGTCGCATCGCCTGGACGGCCTGACCTATGGCGAGATTGCGCGGGCTCGAGGCGTGAGCGTCTCCACCGTCCATATACACGTCGCCAAGGCCACCCTTCAGCTCACCAGCTGGATGGAAGACTGGTAGCCGTGCCGTCGGACGGAGCGTCGGACGCGCCGGAGAACGCGGGAGGGACGCAGCCGGTTGTCACGCCAGAGATCGCCGCCGAGGCTGCGGTCTGGATCGCACGCCTGCACGGGCCCGATCGCACGCCCGACATGGACCGCGAGTGCCTGGCGTGGCAGGACCGCTCGGCGGCGCATCGGCTGGCGTTCGAGCGCTGCAGCGACACCTGGCAGGACGTTCGGGGCCTTGCTCTCGCTGCGCGCGCTGCGGCCGTCGATAGCTCGCGCCTTGAGGCGCCCAAGCCTGCCCGACGTGCCGCGCTTGTTGGCGCAGCGCTGGCCAGCGTCGGCTTGTTGGTGTGGCGTCCCTGGGCGTCCGCTGATTTGTACGAAACGGGTGTCGGGGAGCAGCGCGCCGTCATGCTGCCGGACGGCACACGCGTGACGCTGAACACTGCGACCCGGGTGCGCGCTACGCTGACCCAGGCGAAACGCGTCGTCCAGGTCAGTCTCGGCGAAGCCCTGTTCGAGGTTGCCAAGGACGCCACTCGGCCGTTCGTGGTCCAGGTGGCCGATGCGAACGTGACGGCCACCGGTACGACATTCCTGGTCCGTGCCACACCGCAACGCGGAGACGAGGCATTCGATGTCACGCTGATCGAAGGCCAGGTGATCGTGAACCAAGCCGGCCGCGCTGCGCACGGCCGCTCGGTCGAGCAATTCGTGATGGAGCCAGGAGAACGTCTGCGTGCCCGCTCTTCAGGGGGCGGCGCGTCTGATGCGTTGGGTGCGCGACTGGATCGGCCGAAGCTCGAGAACCTCACCGCCTGGAAGCGCGGGGAGGTGGTGCTTGACGACGTTTCGCTGGTCGATGCGGTTCTTGAGATGAACCGCTACAGCAAGCTGCCAGTCGTCATCCTCGACATGGACACGATCGGCAGCCTGCGCATCAGCGGCATCATGCACGCGGGAGACAGCGAAGCATTCGCGCGCGCTGTTGCAAGCCTTCATGGTCTGAGCGTGCGAATGACTGACAGGCGTATCGAACTCGACACCAAATAGCTCGGGACGGGCTGTGCGGGAGGTCGTGGTGATGCGGCTCGGCCACGAATTTGAAAGAGATTGAAACAGCTGGCTGGCGCAGATTTGGGGTCAGAGCCCATGGACGTTTGAGGCGCCAAAAATTTCGACGTGGTGCCGTCCTGGGTTTCCCTATTCCCTATGGCGCGTCGTCGCAGCGTCGCTGCAAACGTTCGGTCGTGGATCGCTCAGGCGCTGTCTGACGGTTGATCGAAATATCGCCGGGCGTTTCAAGGCGTGGCGTCCCTGGGAATGCATACATCTGGACAGTTAGTCGTCGGGCGCCTGCAATGACCGTGCGGCCAGGGTGCTGAGATTCCACTGATCGATGGCGCGGAGCTGGCCGAGGGAGCAGACATGGTCTCGACCCGAGATTCAGTCGAAGCGCTGTTCGGTGCAGAAAAAGCAATCGCTGTGTCCGTGGTGGGAGTTGGCGTCTTCGCCTGCCATCCGTCGGGCTGCGGTGGTGAATCCTGTTGCGAACTGCGCTGATTTCGCGGCACGGGCATTTGAGGAGTGACGTATGAATTCCTGGTTCTCAGGCCGCAAGATCTCGGCGGTCGTCTTCGCCTCTGTTGGCTATGCCGTGCTCGCTGGCCTCGCCATGTACTTGGCCGGCTTTTCGTTCCTCGTGCTTTGCAAGGCGAATCCGACACAGGCAGGTATCACCAGCATCTTTAACTATTGGAAGTGGTATGGAGACGATGCGAAGCTGCGGCCGCGGTTGCAGCTGGCATCGGTCGCTGCGGGCGTGGGCCTTCTCGTCCTTGTTCCAGGGGCAATGGTGGCGGCAGTCCGTCCCCGCCGCTCCCTGTTCGGCGATGCAAGATTCGCCAATGCAGCAGAGGTTCGGCGAGCTGGCCTTTGCGGTGGGGATGGACCTTCTATCCTGTTGGGTCGGTATCGACGGAAATACCTCTCGCTGCAAGGTCAGCTGTCGGTGATGCTGTCGGCGCCAACGCGAAGCGGCAAGGGCGTGGGCGTCGTGATCCCCAACCTGTTGAACTTCCCCGATTCGGTCGTCGTGCTCGACATCAAGGGCGAGAACTACGCGATCACGGCTGGATTCCGATCCAAGTACTCCAAGGTCTTTGCGCTCTCGCCTTTCGACAAAGACGCGCGCAGCCATCGATGGAATCCGTTGTCCACGGTCCGAGACGACCCGCTCCATCATGTGGTCGACTTGTTGAGCATCGGGCAGGTGCTTTTCCCGAGCGAAGGCGCGGGTGTGTCGGAGACCTTCTTCAACGACCATGCCCGCAACATGTTCCTCGGGCTTGGGCTGTTGCTGCTCGAAACGCCTGAACTTCCGCTCACCATCGGCGAAATGCTCCGGCAGGCGTCGGGGAAGGGGCGTCCCCTGGCGGACCATCTCCAGGCGATGCTGAGCGAGCGTCGCTACTCGGAAGCATGCGTGAACGCGCTGCAGCGGTTGCTGTCCAACTCGGAAAACACCACCCCGATGGCCACCCCAAACTGCTCCACTCGTGGCCACCCAAACTGCTCCAGGCAGGACGCGGGGATTATGTGGGGTCCGAGGTGATGAGCAGGC
>NZ_SMBU01000068.1 GCF_004342485.1 Roseateles saccharophilus | reverse complement strand
GCCTGCTCATCACCTCGGACCCCACATAATCCCTGCGTCCTGCCCGGAGCAGTTTGGGTGGCCACGAGTGGAGCAGTTTGGGGTGGCCATCGGGGGACTAGGCAACAGAATGAGCGCCATCATGAAGGCGAGCCCTGCAGTAAGCGCCACGAGCCACGAACAGCAAGTGCTGCGCCTCGCACGCACGCGCAAGCTGCTGCGCGCCCGTGAAGTGACCCAGCACGGTCTACCGACCATCGCGCTGACGCGCCTCGTGCAGGCCGGCAAGCTCGAGCGCGTGGCCCGTGGGCTGTACGGCATTCCCGGCGCAAAGACCAGCGAACACCGTTCGCTCGCCGAAGTCTCGGCACGCGTACCGAAGGGCGTGGTGTGCCTGCTGTCGGCGCTGCGCGTCCACGAGATCGGCACCCAGGCCCCGTTCGAGGTCTGGATCGCGATTCCGCAGCACATGGTGACGCCGCGTCTAGACCAGCCCGCAATCCGCGTCGTCCGCATGTCCGACGCAGCCCTTGCCGAGGGTGTCGAGAAACGCACCATCGACGGCGTCAAGGTGCCCGTCTTCAACGCGGCCCGGACCGTCGTGGACTGCTTCAGGTTCCGCAACAAGATCGGCCTGGACGTCGCCCTCGAAGCGCTGCGCGACGGCTGGCGCCAGCGCAAGTTCACGCTCGACGACCTGTGGCGCCACGCCACGAGTGGGCGCGTGGCCAACGTGATGCGTCCCTACATCGAGGCGATCACGGCATGAGCGCGAACCGAGCGGCGTCGATCCGTGCACGGCTCAAGCAGCACCCGGCGACATCGAAACAGGATTTCAACCTCACCCTGACCCGGTACGGCCTGGAACGGCTCCTATACAGGCTATCCGTCTCCGAGCACGCACCAAACTTCCTACTCAAGGGTGCCCTCCTCTTTCAGCTCTGGTACGGCCATCCGCACCGCCCGACGCGCGACGCCGACCTGCTGGGCTTCGGCCCCGACGACGTCCCCACGATGGTCGGCGTGTTCCGATCCATCTGCCGCATTACCGTGGATGACGGCATCGTATTCGACCCTGAGTCGGTTGCCGGCGCCTAGATCCGCAAGGACGCAGGCTACGGTGGCGTGCGCATCGACCTGCGCGCCGCCCTCGACGGCGCTCGGCTGGCCTTGCAGATCGACATCGGATTCGGCGACGCGGTCACACCCGCGGCCCAGCCGGTCACGTACCCGACCCTGCTTGCCGACGTTCCCGCACCAGCATTGCGTGCCTACCCCAAGGCGACGGTCGTCGCCGAGAAGCTGCACGCCGTGACCGTCCTCGGCATGACCAACAGCCGCATGAAGGATTTCTTCGACCTGTGGGTGCTGCTGCACGATGCAACGCTGGACGATGCGGAGCTGCACAGCGCGATCGAGGCAACCTTCTCTCGTCGACAGACGCCGATGCCCGCCACGCTGCCCATCGGCCTCAGCGAGGCATTCGCCGAAGATGCCACCAAACAGGTCCAGTGGAAGGCATTCCTCAGGAAGAACCAGCTCGACATGATGGACTTGGCAGAGGTGATTCGCTATGTGCGCGGGCGCGCCCTGCAATACGGATTCGCCGAGGAGTGATCAGGACCACGACCGACAGCCCTTCGCTCAGGCCTCGTCTCGACAGTTAAGCCTTGCTCGACCCAACCGCTCTTGTCGAGAGTGCCGCTGGTAAACTGTTTTGTGCTTCGCTGAGACGACCTCTTCGATAGTCCCTTCACGTGTCACCAAAGCTCATGTTTCACGTTGGGTATTTCGTTGGGTTCGCGACCAGCATGAGATCCGGGCTCCATCGGTATCAACGACTTGGCCTCGACCACGAGGTTCAGGTGCAAAACATTGAATGAACCTCCCACGGCGTCTCACGCCGTCCCGCAGTTCGATGTTTGGCGCAAACCCTCGGCGGCAGTCAACGTCACGGAGTTCCAGGGCGTCTCACTGAAGCGCACGTAGTCCGTGGGGTGAACTGTCGATAGCATGTCCCCGTGGCCTGGTTCTCGCGCAGAGCCTCGCGGGCTCCACGTGCGTATGCCACCGCACGGCGCCGGATTCGACGCCGACACTAGCGGTCAGTCGGTGTTTAGCCGTAAAGCGGTAGCTCCAGCCTTGACCGGCAACCATCACGACGTTTCGTTCGGCAAGCGACGCTGCAGTGCGAATGCGCTCCGGATGGCGTCGTCGCGCGTCCGGGTGTTCCCGAGTGCAAACGCACGCTCGAACGCCGCCTCGGTATGCCTCGCGCGCACGTCCGCATGCCGGCGTTCGCACTGCGTGCGCTCGGATGGCAGGAGGGGGATGTTCAATCGCTCGCGCAGCGCCGTGGCGGTGCCCAGCAACTGCGCCGCGAGCGGGTCGTCCGCATGCGTCACCGCGATCATCTCCAACAGGTCCGGCAGCCCAGCATCGCGCCCGGCGCGCTGCTGTTCGGCGAGCCCGTCGAACAAGGCTCGCCGCGCGGCGTCGGCCTGGCCCAGCGAGGCGTGGATACACCCCACCGTGCAGAGTGCTCGCGCCCGGTACTGTGGTAAGGCGAGGCCGCGATATGTCTCGGCGGCGGATTCCGCATGGGGGAGCGCCGCCACCCCATCGCCTATGGCATTGAGCACGGTGGCATGGACGATGGCCGTTTTCGCACTGCACTTCGGATCGTGCAGCCCGCGAAAAATGCGCAGGCTTTCCGAAGACAGTGCGCGGGCCTCGTCCAGTCGGTGTTCGTTCAGCGCCAGTTGCCCCAGATTGTTCAAGGTCTGCGCGGCGTCATGCTGATTGCCGTTTCGCCGATGCTGGACCAAGGCATCGCCTAGGAGGCGTCGCGCAGCCGCGAAGTCGAGCTGTTCCAGGGCACACTGACCGGCATGGTGAAGGGCCGTTGGGGTGTCGATCACGCACCCTGCATCGCTGCCGCATTTCACGCTCTCCAGGAACAGGCTTTGCGCCTTGGCATATTGGCCCCGCAACTTGGCGGCTTCCCCGAGTTCCGTGAGGATGAGCGTTTCGAGCCGGTGGTCGCCGGCCGCTCTCGCGAGAGGCAGTCCGCGCAGGAGAAGCGGTTCCGAGGCGTCGGGGCCTGCTGGCGAGAACTTGCGGACATCAGCCAGGCACAGCGTTGCTTCCGCTTCGCTGCCAATGCTGCCGAGTTCCTGTGCCAGTGCAGTGGCCTCGTTGAGGAGATCATCGCTGCGCTGTTCATGAGCGAGCCGGTGGGCGGCTTGGCCCGCCCCGATCAGCGCATGAAGGCGCACATGGTCGCGCGCAGTGTGCAGGGCCAGCGCCCGCCCGAGTCGCATCCAGCCTTCGGTGTAATGGCCACGGATATCCCAGAAAAGCCGCAACGCTCCGGCGAGCCGCGCGTAGCCCGCGGGATCGGTGCCACCCGACCAGTCGAGCGCGGCGCGCAGGTTGTCGTGTTCCGCCTCGAGCCGGTCCAGCCATTCGAGGGCCGTCGGCCCGCCCAGGGCGCTCGCGCCCGTGGTGGCCAGGTCCACGAAGTGGTCGAAGTGGCGCTGCCGCACCGTCTCGGCTCGACCGCCTTCTATGAGCTTCTCCCCGGCGTATTGCCGGATCGTCTCGAGCAGCCGATAACGGGTGCCGCTGCCGTCGTGCATCTCGGCAATCAGCAGGGACTTCGCCGCCAGCTGCCCGATGGCATCGAACACGCTCGTGTCGCCCTCCGCGCCGTCCGCACAGACACGTTCCGCGGCTTCGAGCGAAAAGCCGCCGGCGAACACCGCCAGCGCATCGAGCACGGCTCGCTCGGAACCGGGGAGCAGCTCGTAGCTCCAGTCCACCAGCGCTCGCAACGTGCGCTGCCGCGGCAAGGCCGTGCGCAGGCCGCCGGTGAGCAGGCTGAAGCGGTCGTCGAGGCGTTGGGCGACCTCTTCGACCGACAGGGCCGTGAGCCGCGCGGTGGCGAGCTCGATCGCCAGCGGGATGCCATCGAGCCGGCGGCACAGTTGCGCGACGGCGGCGGCGTTGCGGTCGGTCAGCGCAAAGTCGGGCTGTACGGCGGCCGCCCGCTCGACGAACAGCTGTCCGGCCTCGCTGGCGAGGACGTCGGGCGGGGTCGCCGATGACATCTCGTTGGACCCAGGCAGGGTGAGCGAAGGCACACGAAAGACGGTTTCGCCCTCGACGCCGAGCGCCTGCCGGCTGGTGGCCAGTAGCTGGGTCTGGGGCAGCGCGCGCAGCAGCGTCTGGGCGACCTGCGCGGCCTCGTCGAGAACGTGCTCGCAGTTGTCGAGCACCAGCAGCACGCGCTTGCCCCGCAGCCTGGCCTGGATCAGCGTCATGGGCGGCGTGTCGCCATCGCCGCGAGCGCCGAGCGCCGACGCGATGACGCGGGGCACGAGCGCCGCATCGGCCAGGCTCGCCAGTTCGACCAGCCAGACGCCGTCGGGGAAGTCATCGACGAGCAGGCCGGCGGCCTCCAGCGACAGCCGGGTCTTGCCGACGCCGCCCGCCCCGGTCAGCGTGACCATGCGCGATCGGCGCAACAGCTCGCGCAGCTGCGCCAACGCCTGCTGTCGCCCGACGAACATCGTCAGCGAGGGTGGCAGGTTGGTGCGCATCGCCTCCGGGGTGCGGATGGGCGGGAACTCCGAGCGCAGGCCCGCGACGGTGAGCTGGTACAGCCGCTCGGGTCGGACGAAGCCGCGCAGCGTGTGGTCGCCGAGGTCGCGCCACTCGCCGCCCGGCGGCGCGGCCTCGTCCAGCAGAGCCAGGGTGGCGGCGGTCACGAGGATCTGGCCGCCCTGCGCAGCCGCCACCACGCGCGCCGCGCGCGCCACCGTCGGTCCGCCCAGCTCGCCGTCGTCAGCGTCCTCGACCGTCCCGGAGTGCACCCCCATGCGCACGGGACGGACTGCCCGTTCCCACGGTTCGTCAAAGAGTGTCCGTTGGGCCTCCACCACTGCACCCACAGCGCCGCCCGCCTGCGGGAACACGAAGCACAACGCATCCTCGACGGCACGCAGCATCCGCCCACCGTGGCGCGCGATCGCCTCGCGCAGCAGCGCGTCCTGGCGGGTGGCCTGGCCCGCCTCCGCCTCGCCCAACGCAGCACCTTCTTCCATGGCCACCAACAGGAACGTGAGCGTGCGCAGCGGCGCCAGCTGGCCCTTAACCTCGAGCACGATCGCCCGGGCGATATCGGACTGGAGCGCCAGCACGTCCCGCAGCGGGCGCTCGTAGCTCTCGGCCCACAGCGGGTGCCTGTCGCTCGGTCGAACGAGCTGGACACTGATGCGCACCCGATCGCCGGCCCCCCGGACGCTGCCTTCGAGCCGATGCGATACGGCCGTCTCGTCGCCCGTCGCGACGAGGCCCAGCCTCGGCGCCCTCAGCCGGGCCAGCTGGGTGAGCACTTCCTCAGTCAACCCGTCGCCGAAGTCCGGGTGTGCGTCCAGGCCGCCGCGGTGCTCGAACGGCAGCACGGCCAGCAGCGCGCGGGCGTCCGCCGCCCCGGCGCGCGGAACGATGTCGGCGGGACCGGCAGGCGGGGCGGTCTGCACGACCTGCCCGATGAAGCGATAGCCGCGCTTGGGCAGCGTCTCGATGAAATCGCGCCCGCTATCGTCTCCGAGGGCCTTGCGCAGGAGGGACACATGCGACGTGAGGCTGCCCTCCTCGACGACGGTGCCGGCCCACACCGTGCGCAGCAGCTCGTCCTTGCCGACCGACCGGTCGCGCGCTTCGATCAGCGCGATCAGCACATCGATCGCCTTGGGCGTCAGCGCGACGCGCTGGCCGTCGCGGTACAAGACCCGCCCGCCGGCATCGAGGCGAAAGGAACCGAACTGATAGCTGCGGCGCGGCGGCATGAGGTCCTTTGAGGAATCCACCAGAAAACGATCAGATCTTATGCAGGACTTCGGACTGGCCCGCTCCTACGATTCTTCCACGCCGGCCCTTGTTGGGCCGGCCACCGACCCCCTCGTCAGTCCAGTAAGTGCACTTCAAGGAGCAAGCCATCATGTCCCTGCGTATCAACGACATCGCCCCCGACTTCCAGGCCCAGACCACGCTCGGCCCGATCCGCTTCCACGAATGGATCGGCAACCAGTGGGCCATCCTGTTCTCGCACCCGAAGGATTTCACGCCGGTGTGCACCACCGAACTCGGCTACATGGCCAAGATCGAGCCCGAGTTCACCAAGCGCAATGCCAAGCTGATCGGCCTGTCGGTCGACCCAGTGGACGCGCACGAGCGCTGGGCCCACGACATCGAGGAAACGCAGGGCCACCTGCCCAGGTACCCGATGATCGGCGACAGCGACCTTCAGGTCGCCAAGCTCTACAACATGCTGCCCGCCGACGAGACCGGCACGTCCGAGGGCCGCACCGCGGCGACCAACGCGACCGTGCGCTCGGTCTTCATCATCGGCCCGGACAAGAAGATCAAGCTGATGCTGACCTACCCGATGACGACGGGCCGCAACTTCGACGAGATCCTGCGCGTGCTCGACTCGATGCAGCTCACCGCGATGCACAAGGTGGCCACGCCGGTGAACTGGCGCCACGGCGAGGACGTGATCATCGCCGGCTCGGTGTCGGACGAAGACGCGAAGAAGATGTTCCCCGAAGGCTGGAAGGCGCCCAAGCCCTACCTGCGCGTCGTCAAGCAGCCGGGCTGAGGTTCGCGATGCGGCAAGGATTGGATATGGCCTCGTCTGCTCTCGAATCATTCGTCTCACAGGCTGCGGCGCATACGCGCGATCGCGACCCCGCCGATTGCGTGCTGGCGCTCGCGCCGCTGATGCTCGAGCTCATCGAGCAAGCACCGACGTTTCTCGAACCGCGGCACTATCGGAGCGACCCGAACCACTATGCACGCAACCTCGTCTACGCCGCGCCGGATGCGAGCCTCTCGCTCTACACGCTGGTGTGGTCGCCGGGGCAATGGACGCCGGTGCACGACCATGGCAGCTGGGGCGTGGTCGGCGTCTTGAAGGGGGTGCTGGAGGAACGCAGCTATGTGCGGCTGTCGCCAGACCGCGGGGCCGATGAAGGCATTCATCTCGTGCGCGGCGGCGTCATCCTCCTGGGGCGCGGCGCAGTCACGAGCTTTGTGCCCAACCCCGACCACATCCACGTGACGGGCGTTTCAGCGCAGAGGCCTCGCGCGGTGAGCCTGCACCTGTACGGCCGCACCATGAACAGCTTCAACACCTACGACGTTGCCGCGGGCACGCGCCGGCGTGTCGACGTGGTGCACAACGAGAGTTGAGTCTCGAGGAGATGCCGACATGAGTGCTTTCGAACTCGACGGTGTGGTCGCCGGGCTGCGCGATGCGCGCGAGCGCTGGCGCAGCGCGCAGCATCGCCCGCAGGAACTCGGGATGCGGGAGCTGCCCGATCGCGCGCAGGTGGCGCAGGTCGTGGACGCGCTGAGCGCGGCTCTGTTCCCGTTGCGCCTCGGGCCGCCGCAGCTCAAGCGCGAAGGCGAGGACTTTTTCGTCGGTCATACGCTGGACTTCGCGCTGCAGACCTTGCTCGCGCAGGCGCGGCTGGAGCTGCGGTACGCCGCGCGCCTGGCCGGCCGCGACGGCGACGGCGTCGACGCGCAGGCGGACTCCATCGTGCGGCAGTTCGCGCAGGGGGCCTGTCCGAATTTCTGTGTGTGAGGCTCGTTGAGCCTTCACTGAATTCGTGAAGACGGGTTGGGATGCTACGACGCCGGTCTCGTGAATCGATCGTCGTAGAGGATCGCGAACTGGTTCATCGCGGCTTTCCAGTGGTGAGTCGGTCGAGTCCAGTCCTCGGTGATGTTGCGTAGCGCCAGCCAGATCAGCTTCGTGGCCGAGTCATCGCTGGGGAAGTGGCCGCGCGTCTTGATGATTTTTCGCAGCCGCGCATTCACGCTTTCAATGGCGTTGGTCGTGTAGATCACGCGCCGGACCTCGGGCGGGAAGGCGAAGAATGGAATCACCTTGTCCCAGGCCCGTCGCTACGCACTGACGACGGTGGGGAATCTCTGGCCCCAGGCACCGGCCTCGAACTCGCCCAGCGCCTGCTCCGCCGCCTCGGCGCTGACGGCCGTGTAGATCGGCTTGATGGCCGCCGCTAGCGCCTTGCGGTCCTTCCAACTGGCGAAGTCCAGGCTGTTGCGGATCAGGTGCACGATGCAGGTCTGCAGGGTCGTGGCCGGGAACACCGCGCCCAGCGCCTCTGGCATGCCTTTAAGGCCGTCCGTGACGGCGATCAGGATGTCGTTGACCCCGCGGGTCTTCAAGTCGTTGAAGACCTTCATCCAGAACTTGGCGCCCTCGGTGTTCTCGATCCAGATCCCGAGGATGTCGCGCGTGCCGTCCGGCAGCACGCCCAGAGCCAGATACACGGCCTTGGAGCGCACCACGGCGTCCTCGCGGATCTTCACGCGCAGCGCGTCGAAGAACACGACCGGGTACATCGTCTCCAGCGGCCGGGTCTGCCAGGCCGTGACCTCGCTCATCACCTCGTCAGTGACGCGGCTGATGAGATCGGGCGAGACGTCCACCGCGTACATCTCGGCCAGGTAGCCCTGGATCTCTCGCACCGTCATGCCACGGGCGTACATGGCCAGGATCTTGTCGTCAAAGCCCGTGAAGCGCCGCTCGTGCTTGCCGATGAGCTGCGGCTCGAACGTGCCCTCACGGTCGCGCGGAACGTCGATGCGCAGCGCCCCAACGTCGGTCAGCACGGTCTTCGTGCTCTTGCCGTTGCGGTGATTCGAGGACGCGCCCTCGGGCTTGGACTGCCCAGGCGCGTAGCCCAGGTGGTGGCTCATCTCAGCGCCCAGCGCGCGCTCCACCACGGCCTTCTTGAACTGCTGGAAGATGCTCTCCAGCTCGGCCGGCGTCACCGGTCCGGGGATCAACTGCTCAAGCGCAGCGGCTGAGAATTGCGGCTGCGCCGCCTTGTCCGAGGTCTCGGGTTTCTTCTTGCGTGGCATTCATGCTCCAAGTCGACATGCTATGCCTCACACACAAACTTTCTGACACGCCTCGCGCAGGCGCTGCCCTCGATCCGCGAGCAGATCGACGCCGACGTGATCGCCGCCTGCCGCGGCGACCCGGCAGCGCGCAGTGTCGATGAAGTGCTGCTGTGCTACCCCAGCATCACAGCGGTAATCCATCACCGGCTTGCGTATCGGCTCTACACGCTGGGCGTGCCGCTGCTGGCCCGCATCATTGCGGAGCTGGCGCATGCGCGAACGGGCATCGACATCCATCCGGGGGCGCGCATCGGCGCGGGCTTTTTCATCGATCACGGCACGGGCGTCGTCATCGGCGAGACGGCAGTGATCGGCGAACGCGTGCGCCTGTACCAGGCCGTCACGCTGGGTGCCAAGCGCTTCCCCGTGGAAGCCAACGGCGACTTGCAAAAGGGACTGGCGCGGCACCCCATCCTCGAGGACGACGTCGTCGTCTACGCGGGTGCCACCATTCTGGGCCGCGGCACCATCGGGCGTGGCTCGACGATAGGCGGCAACGTGTGGCTCACGCAACGCGTGCCGGCGGACAGCCATGTCACCCAGGCGAGCACACAGCAGCACGCCGGCGGGGCCGACATAACAGCCATCGCGAGGATGGGCCGATGATCGTGGCGGAAGAACCCGGCCACGCACCGCCGCCGACCTGATCGCACGAAGGCGGTACGAATCCTGCTGCATCCCTTGACGCATCAAGGGATCCAATGCTGATTGCGCAGATCTCCGACCCGCATGTCCGCCCCGAGGGCGAGCTCTATCAGGGGCTTGTCGATTCCAATCGCATGTTTTTCGAGGCCCTGCAGCACTTGAAGGGGTTGGACCGACGACCTGATTTGCTGCTGCTGACCGGGGACCTCGTGGACGAAGGTCGGCCGCAGGAATACGCCATGGTCCGCCGCTTGCTCGCCGGACTTGATTTCCCCTACCTCGTCATTCCGGGCAACCACGACCGCCGGGAGCAGTTCCGCGAAGCGTTTGCCGACCATGCCTACCTGCCGCGCGAAGGCCCGCAGCACTTCTGTCACGACGAACAGCCGGTGCGAATCGTCGGACTGGACTCCTGCGTGCCTGGGCTCCACCACGGTGACATCGACCCCGACGGCTTGACTTGGCTTCGGCGAACTTTCGAGCAGGACACCGCCAAACCGACCATCGTGATGCTGCACCACCCACCGTTCATGAGCGGCATTCCGTACATGGACAAGTATCGCTACCTGGACCCGACGCCGCTCGAATCGGTGCTACGGAGCTTCACCAACATCGAACTGATCTTGAGCGGCCACGTTCATCGCGTGATGTTCAAGCGCTGGGCGGGAACCATGGTTTGTTCTTGCCCCAGCAGCACCACCGAAATCGCGCTGCAGATGCGAAGCGATGCCGCGCCGATGTCGTACATCGGTCCTCCGGCCTGCTTGCTCCATTGGTGGGATGAAGCCCACGGCATCGTCACGCACCTGAGTCACATTGGCACGTTCGCCGGGCCGTACCCCTTTGCGTGAGCGCCGGCCCGAATACGGCTCAAGCCGTCGAATGTCAGAAGTTGGCGGTCAGCGTCAGCCTGGAGCTCCGCGGCTCGACCGCATGGAAGTGGATGTCGTTCACGCTGCCGGTGGCTTCGCCCGGCAGTCGCGACGCATAGTAGTAGTCGATGTCGCTCGCCTGGCGGTCGAACAGGTTGAACACGTCGAGCGCCACCCTGACGTCTGGGTGATCTTGTAGCCGACGCGCAGGTAGGCCAAGGTCGTCGCTTTGGATTTTTGGCTGTTGTCTTCGATCAGCGGGCGTGGGCCATGTCGGAGGCGGCAGGGGTCAGTGGGTGGGTCGCTTGATAAGCGTTCCTTTTCGTCGTCGATTACAATTATCTGACGTATGAATGGAACAAACGTGCCGCCGCAATCTCATCCTCAGCGCGTCCTCGAGCTCGCGCGATCCAAGGGACTGCTGCGCGCGGGCGATCTGGATGTGCTCGGCGCGCCGCGGGTCGTGCTCAGCCGACTCGCCGCCCGCGGGCAACTGGAACGAGTTGGCCGTGGCCTGTATCGCCTGCCTGAGGCCGACGTGTCGGAGTTTCAGGGTCTTACCGCGGTCGCGATCAAGGCACCGCAGGCGGTGTTCTGCCTGCTCACCGCGTTGCAGTTCCATGAACTGACGACACAGCTGCCGCGCCGGGTCTGGATCGCCATGCCGCGCGGCAGCCACGCCCCTCGCATCGAGCATCCCCCGATCAAGATGGTCCAGTTCACCGGAGCGAGCTACGCCGAGGGCGTTGAGGTCTTCGAGCGTGACCAGGTGCAGCTGCGTGTCTACAACGTCGCCAAGACCGTGGCCGACTGCTTCAAGCACCGCAACAAGATTGGCCTGGACGTGGCCCTGGAGGCCCTGAAAGACGCGCTGGCCCAGAAGAAGGCTTCCGTCGACGACCTATGGCACTACGCCAAGATCTGCCGTGTCTCCAACGTGATGCGCCCCTACCTGGAGGCGATCACGTGAGCAAGGATCTCGCCGCTTCGGTTCGAGCGCGCCTGCTGAACCTGGCGAAGGCCGAAGGTTCGGACTTCAACGGCGTGCTGGTCCGGTACGCGCTCGAGCGCCTGCTGTACCGCATGAGCTGCTCGGCGCACGCCGAGAACTTCCTCCTCAAGGGCGCGCTGTTGTTCGCGCTCTGGTACGACATGCCGCACCGGCCCACGCGCGACATGGACCTGCTGGGCTTCGGCGCCAGTGATCTCGCATCGCTCGAGCAGACCTTTCGGGAGATCGCCTCCATCGAAGCCGACGACGGCATCGTGTTCGACCCGGCCAGCGTGACCGCCCAGGAGATTCGCAAAGACGCAGGCTACGCCGGCGCGCGGATCGTTTTCACCGCCGAGCTTGCGCGAGCGCGGTGCAAGGTGCAGGTCGACATCGGATTCGGTGACGCGGTGACGCCGGGACCCGTGCACGCTGCATACCCAGTCTTGATCGCGGACTTCCCCGCTCCGCAACTGCGCACCTACCCGGTCTACAGCGTCATCGCAGAGAAGCTGCACGCCATCGCACTGCTGGGCATGGCGAACAGTCGCATGAAGGACTACCTGGACCTCTGGGTCATGCTTGATCGCGAGACCTTGGACCCGGCTTTGCTGGCAAGGGCGATCGCTGCGACCTTCTCGCGTCGAGGCATGGACGTGCCTATCGAGCCGCCGATCGGACTGACCGATGAGTTCGCGAACGATTCGACTCGTCAGGCCATATGGAAGGCATTTCTGCTCAAGAACGAGATCTCGCCGAAGCCGTTGCCGGACATCGTGCAAGACCTTGCGACCAGGCTGCGCGATCCGCTGGATCGAGCGCGCAAGCTCTTCGACGAGGCGCAATGAACCGATGAAGCGGTTCGCTAGAATCTCTTCGCTTGATCTTGCTCGGGCCGTCTGGCAACCCGCTCATGCAGTGCCATGGAATCTCACGTTTGGTGGCGGATTTATAGGCGGGTTCAGAGGGGCTGCACAGAAGGTTCTCTTGAAAAATCAACTCCTTGAAGCCGATCCCGAGCTTCAGGTGCAAAACATTGAATGAACGTCTCACGGCGTCTCGCGTCGTCCCGTAGTTCGATGTTCCGCATAGACCCGCAACGGTAGTCAATATCACGGCATCCCAGGTCGTCTCACTGAAGCGCGCGGCTTCCGTGGGGTGAACTGCCGGTAGCATGCCCCGGCGCGAGGCCCCTCACGCGGCTCTCGGCAACCATGCCACCGCACGGCGCCCGATTCGCCGCCGATCTTCAGTAGCGCTTCGCAGGACGGCATGGAAACCGGCGGCCCGAAGCGCAACCATCTCATGGGGTAGTTCACCGGTAGCGTTGCTTGGTCCATGTTTCCCGCAGCTCAAGCGGAGGCTCGCTCCATCGATCCCCCAACGGAGGTTCTGTGGGAACAACACCAAAGCCTGTTTCTGATCTTCTGCTCAAATCCTGGCTGAGCGCCGGGCCCGTCGACCGATCCGTCGGCGACGGATTGATGTTCGTCGCCTCCTAGGCGGGCGCCCGGGCCGGCAAAGGCTCGTGGATCCTCCGATATCGCTTCGGCGGTCGCCAGAAGGAGAAGGTGCTCGGCCGCCACCCCGAGATCACGCTGCGGACGGCCCGCGAGCTGGCGCTGCGCGACCGCGCGCAAATCCAACAGGGCGTGGACGTCGCGGTTGTTGGCGGCGGTCAGGAAACGCTCTTATTCGGCGGTGAGACGGCGGTTTTGGCCATGACCAGGCACTACGGCGCTCCCCAGGTCAGTATTCGAT
>NZ_SMBU01000067.1 GCF_004342485.1 Roseateles saccharophilus | reverse complement strand
TCAGGGTGTCCACCGCCAGCGCCTTGCTACGCGCAATTCGCGCGCCAGATCAACGACTTGCCGCTCCCAGCTCGGGCAGCGGTCACGGATTCAGGTGTATGAAACTCCTGAGCCTGGCGTCGTCGGTGCCGGCCGCGGCCTTGTCGACATAGACTAGCAAGACGGCGGCGTCGTCCCCCCGGCCGAGCAGGCTGAGCCAGGCGCCATAGAGCTTGGCCTGCCAGTCGCTGACGAAGGGGCGGCCGTTGATCCAGTAAATCTGCCAGACGCGCAGGCGTGGCGCGCTACTACCGTCGCCCCTGACCTCGCTCAAGGCTTGGCCGCGCAGCTCGGCGGTGCGCCAGGACGGCGGAGCGGCGGGTGCGTCGAGCTCAGCCAGACCGCCAGCGGTCTGCGCCCATTCCTTTTCCGTCTCCGCATTAACCATCTGGTTGACCGAAGTCACCAGCTGGCGGCCATAACGCTGATCGCGGTAGTAGCCGACGTAGATGCCCACGGCGGGACCGCCCGCATCCTGGGGCTCGAAGCGGCCATGCAGCACGCCAGCCGGGTTCTCGAAGCTCGGTCGCCAGCCCGTCATGGGCTCGCCGTGCCAGGCCCAGCCCTGCAGCGCGGGCGCGGCCAGCACGGGCGCTGCATGAGCCGCCGAATGCTCGGCGCTGGCCCGCAATTGCGGCGGCAGCGCGAGCAGCAAGGCCGCGGCCAGCAGCACGCCCGACCAGTGTGCCGGCGAAGCCGGCCGCATCACGGCACCGGAAGGTGCTGGCTGGGGTTCGGGCTCGGCGTCCGCCCAGCGTGCACCGAGCATGAACATGATCAGCATGATGATGCCGAAGAAGACCCAGCCGTAGATGATGTGGTCTACCCCGGTGGCCAGCCTGTTGCCGGACAGATGGCCCAGCATGACGATCATGTAGGCCCGCAGCCAGTTGGCCACCAGCGGTGTGACGATGGCAACGCCGACGAAGGCCCAGCGTTTGCGGTTGCCGCGGTAGTTCAGGTACGCGAACAGCGTGCCCACCATGACCGAGGCCATCAGGTAGCGGATGCCGCTGCAAGCCTGCACGACCGACCAGGAGCCGGTCGGAATGATGAACTGGTTCCCCTCCCGAAACACCGGGACGCCCGTCGCGCGCAGCGCGACGACGGTGAAATCGGCCGTGCGGTCCACCAGCCAGGGCGTCATGAAGTCGCCGAAAGGCACGGCGAAGAACAGGAAGCCGAGCGGGAAGGCGATGCGACGCGCGGCCTCCGTGCCGAGCAGCGCAGGCACCATGACGACGAGCATGCCCACCAGCGTAAACTGCGTCGCCGAGTTCGCCGCGGCGAGATCACCCACCAGCCACAACAGGCCCAGCGGCAGCATCAGCCACAGCCAGCGCGGCGCGGGCTGCGGCACCAGCACGACCAGGTCGGCGCGCCGGCGCCAGACCAGCCAGGCCGAGATCGGTGGCACGACCCAGGCATGGGCGAAGGTCTCGGAGCGGTTCCAGATGAAGACCATGGCCGCGCCGGTGTCGTAGTACAGCGCGGCCAGCAGCGCCCAGGTCAGAGCCAGGCCGAGCAGCGGCAAGCGCCAGGGCCGGGGCAGGTTCAGCATGCAGTCTCCAGGTGTCGGTCCAGTCCGACGAGATGCGCCTCCCAGCTGTAGGCGCCGAGCACGAAGTCGCGTGCGCCACGGCCGGCGGCATCGGCGGCGGCCGGCTCGGCCAGCAGCACAGCGACGCGGTCGACATAGTCGGCCACGTTGTCGGCCGGCAGCAGCCCGGGCAGGGCCTCGGCCGTGATGGCCCGCACGCAGCTGCCCGCCGCGACGACGGGTCGGGCCATGGCCATGGCCTCGAGCACCTTGTTCTGGATGCCGCGCGCCAGCCGCAGCGGCGCGACGACGGCCGCGGCATGCTGCAGATAGGGGCGCACATCGGGCACGGTGCCGGTCACTCGAACGACATCGCTCGCCAGTGCCTGGACGGCCGGCGCAGGGCTGCGGCCGACGATGTGGAAGCGCAATGCCGGGAAGCGCTCGCGCAAGGCGGGCAGGATGTCGGCGACGAACCAGGTCACCGCGTCGACATTGGGCCAGTAGTCCATCGCGCCGGTGAAGACCAGCGGTAGCTCTGCGGCCTCGAAGGGGTTGGCGCGGGCCGGATCGGGCGCGAAGAACTCGGCGTCGACACCATTGCCCAGGGGCGCGAGGCGCAGGTCGCGTCCAGGGCTGAGCTCGCGGAACAGGGCCACCTCGTTGTCGGTGACGAAGAAGCTGCAGTCGGCCTCGCCCGCGACGCGCTGCTCGAAGGCCAGCAGCTTGGCCGATTCGCGCCGGTACAGCCAGGACATCGGCCAGGCGTGCTCGGGCGCGTAATCGCGCCATTTGGCCGAGTCGACATCGACGAAGTCCACGAGCCGGCGCAGGCCCGCAGGCACGTACTGGGCCATCACGCCGCTGAAGGCGATGACGGCGTCGAAGCCGACACGCGCCACGCCCTCGTCCACCCAGGCCTGCAGGCCGGCGTCACGGTAGTAGGGCAGGCTCAGCGCCTCGCCGGTCAGCAGGCCGCGCAGGCTGGCCAGCTTAGCCATGCGCGGGTTCAGGCGCGCGACATGCAGGCCGGCGCACAGCTCGCGCACGCGGGGCAGGTGCTGCTCGTCATCGGGGTCGTCGATGAAGCTGCCCAGATGGACCTCGTGCCGCGCCGCCAGATGCTTGAGCAGGTGGTAGGAGCGCACCTTGTCGCCCTTGTTGGGCGGGTAAGGCAGGCGGTGGACGAGGTAGAGGATCTTCATGACCCGGACCTCATCCGAGGTTCTTGACGATGAAGGGCCCGAGCCAGTTCGCAACGCCGATCGGCAGCTTGCGCCAGGCCTTGATCATCAGCTGGTACTTCGGGTTGTTCGGATTGTTCTGGGGGATGGCGTCGCGCTTGAACAGCCGGTACTCGTAGGACAGCGGCTGCGGCTCGAAGCCCCAGTTCTTCTTGAAGGCGTAGGGGCCCGTGCCCTGCTTGCTGCGGCCGTAGTCGAAGACCTTGAGGCCGCGTGCGCAGGCCCGGCGCATCAGCTCCCAGTACTTGAAGTCGTTGGCGGCCAGGCCTCGCGCGGCCTCGTCGTCACCGGCGTAGTAGGGCAGCACCTCGTCGCGGAAGTAGAAGCTCAGGACCGACGACAGCGGCCGGCCGTCCGGCGCCGTGACGGTCAACACCTCGGCGTCGGCAGCGAATTCGTCGAGCAGGGCCTGGAAGAATTTCTTCGGCATGGCCGGCGTGCCGTGGCGCAGCACGTTGTCGGCATACAGGTCGAAGAAGCGGTCGGCGTTGGCGTCGATCTCGGCCTTCAGCCCATTGCCTATGCCCTTGCGCACCATGGCCCGCTGCTTGCGCGGGATAGCCAGCATATTGGCCTCCTCATCCGGCAGGATGGCCTTGCGGAAGGTGACGTAGAGATCCTGACGCGGCCAGTCGGCGTGACGGGTCGGGCCAAGGTTGCGGTACTCCAGGTGTTCGGCGCCCTGCCCTCGCGCGATCTTCTCGGCCTCGGCCTCCAACGCAGCGGCGGCCTCGTCGTTCAGCGCGGCGACGCCGCCGTAAACGGCGAACGGCAGGCTGGCGACCGAGTGGCCGAACAACCGGCTCTTGACCTCGGCCAGCGGCAGCACGCCCTCGATGACGCCCTCTCGCTCGGCGTAGAGGAAGAAGCAGCGGTGGCCGAAGATCGATTCGATGACGCGCTGCCAGCCGCTGCGATGGAAGAAGGTGGCCTGCGGGTGCGCCAGCACGAAGGCGTCCCAGCGCGCGGACAAGGCCGGGTCCTGCGCGGGCAGCCGCGCAATGCGCAGAGGTGCGTTCATTCAGGCCGGACTCAGCGTGGGCGCCGGAGCGCGCGGGCTGGCCTCGCGGCCGAGGAAGATCTCGTCCATCCGGCCCCAACGGAAGTCCTCCAGCAGGCGGGCGATGCGACTTTCGGTGCGCGGGATGTTGACGTAGTGGCGGAAGCGCGTCTTCGCATCGATGCCGGCCACGCGAGGCTGCCCGGGATCGATTTCCCAGGGGTGGAAGTAGAAGACCGCCGGCTCGCCATCGACCTCGTTGACGCGGCGGATCATCCAGCGCGACAACGCATAGGGCAGCAGCCGGAAATAGCCGCCGCCGCTGCTGGGCAGGTTGCGCGAGCCCATGCGCAGCGTCGTCACCGGGATCTCGAGCAGGCCTTCGCGCACTGGGTAGGCGAAGCGCGGCGAGTCCGGCATGCCGTAGTGGTCGTGGGCGATGGGATAGACGCTGGACGAATAACGGTAGCCCGCCTCGCGCAGCACGTCGAAGGCCCAGAGGTTGGCCTTGCCGATGGAGAAGCTCGGCGCACGGTAGCCGACGACGGGCACGCCGCCGAGATCCTCCAGCAGCTTCTTCGCGCTGGCGATGTCTTCGAGAAAGGCTGCGGGGCACAGGTCGCTGGCACGCTCGTGGCCATAGCCATGGCTGGCCAGTTCGTGGCCGCCGGCCACGATGGTCTTGACGAGCTGCGGGTAGCGCTCGGCGATCCAGCCCAGCGTGAAGAAGGTGGCCTTGACCTGCTTGTCGGCCAGCAGCGCGAGGATGCGGCCGATGTTGCGCTCGACCCGGCATTCCAGGCCGTTCCAGTCCTCGCGCCGGATGTAGGGCGCGAAGGCCGAGACCTGGAAGTAGTCCTCCACGTCGATGCTCATCGCATTGCGCAGGGCCGGGGTCTTGGTGGGCATCAGCATGGCGTGCTCGGTCAATGCTGCTTGACGGCGTCCACGAGTTTCTGCAGCAGGGCCAGCGTCTGCAGGTTGATGCGCTCCAGCCTCATCATGCTGCGCTCCAGGCGCTGCAGGCGGTCGGTGTGGTGGTCGGCGCTGAGCGCGGCGATCTCGCTGGAAAGCCCTTCGACCTCAGCGACGCTCATCTTTAGCTTGGCCACGTCCAGGGCGCCGGGCGCGCTGTCTAGGGCCGCCGAGCGGCTGTCGGGCAGACTGGCGGGGCTGCTGTCCAGCGGGCTGACGTCGCTGTTGCGCGGCACCTCGCTCTCCTGGGCGATGTCGCGCAGCACCTCCTTCACGTCGGCCAGCGTCAGGTGCGAACGGCCCTGCATGAAGCCCAGCAACAGTAGGCGGTCGCACAGGCGGTTGATGCGGCGCGGAATGCCATTGCTGGCCTTGTGGATGGCCGGGAAGGCGTCGTGGTCGAAGGTGGGCTTGCCGTTGGACCCTGCGCACTTCAGGCGGTGCTCCATGTAGCGCTGGGTCTCGTCCTCGTCCAGCGGGCCGATGTGG
Organism: Roseateles saccharophilus; assembly: GCF_004342485.1. Taxonomy (GTDB): domain Bacteria; phylum Pseudomonadota; class Gammaproteobacteria; order Burkholderiales; family Burkholderiaceae_C; genus Pelomonas; species Pelomonas saccharophila. The sequence goes on along the minus strand of NZ_SMBU01000067.1, from coordinate 8,007 downwards.
CAGGTCGCCGCGACGCGCTGGCGGAACTGCTCCATCTCGGGCTTCTGCAGGATGCCGCGGAACTCCGGCTGGCCGACGAGGAAGGTCTGCAGCAGCGACTGATTGGCGAACTGGAAGTTGGACAGCATGCGCAGTTCCTCGACCGCGCGCGGGGTCAGGTTCTGCGCCTCGTCGACGATCAGCAGGCAGCGCTTGCCCTGGGTGACCTGGTTGACGAAGAAAGCCTCCAGAGTCATCAGCAGCTCGGACTTGGGCGCGTCTTTCACGCGCACGCCGAAGGCCGCGCCCACCATGCGCAGCGTGTCCTCGGCATCGAGCTGGGTCGTCACGACGTTGCCGATGACGACATTGCTGCGGTTCAGGCTGTCCAGCAGGCCGCGCAGCAACGTGGTCTTGCCAGCACCGATCTCGCCGGTGATGACGATGAAGCCGTCGTTGCGCAGCACGCCATAGTCCAGGTAGGCCTTGGCCCGGCGATGCTGCTTGCTGCCGTAGTAGAAGTTCGGATCGGGGCTGAGCTGGAAGGGCTTGCTGCTCAGGCCGTAGAAGGCTTCATACATCTCAGTTTTCCATTGCGCTTTCGCACGGCCGCTGACGCATGAACCCGGGCTCGTGAGCGGGCCGGCATAGTCGCTGGGCCGGAGACTTCATCTCAGAACTGCTGGGTCAGATTGGCGTAGACCGCATTCTCGGCGTAGGCCGTGACACCTTCGAAGCGCGCATGGCGCGCCCCGAACTGCACGCTGGAACGCGGCCCCAGTTTCCCGTTCCAGTTGGCGGTCAGGCTGGTGAGCCGCGTGGCCCGGCCGCTGGCATCACCCAGCGCCTGCTGGTGCGCCGCCGTCACCGAAAGCCCGGAGGTGGGCGTGAGCTGATGGCTGGCGGTCAGCGAATAGGAACGCTGCTCGATACGCGAGTTATTGGCCAGGTCGCCCTGGTTCAGGCCGCTGCCCAGACGTCGCGTGATGTTGCGGCTTGCCTGGGCACTCAGCGTGCTGCGCACGCCCTGCAAGGTGAAGCCTAGCGTCTGGCTGCGCAGTTGGCTTGGGCCGCTGGACAGGAAGCCGGCGCTCGACGGTGCGTCGGGCGACAGCCCCTGGGCCTGCAGATAGGCGCGCACCAGTAGATCGCGCTTGACCGGATCGGGCTCGAGCGAGGCGAAAAGCAGGAAGAACTGGTCGTAGTTGCTGCGCACACCGCCCGCCGAGAGACTGCCGACAGTCACCGCCTGGGAATCCGACAGTTGCCAGACCGAGTGCGCCATGCGGTGCTCGAAGCTGAAGCTGTGGCTGTTGCCGTATTCGTGGCGGTGCCAGTCGCCGTTGACGCGCGTGCGCGGGGTCGGCCGCCACTGTGCGTTGACGCCGCCCGTGTTCCCCTTCTGTCCGGTACTGGTCAGATAGTCGTTGCGCTCGCGGCCGGCGTCTGCGCCGAGCGTCAGGTCCGCATCGGGCTGGTAGCTCAGGCCCAGCACGGCCGACGACAGCCGGTTGGCGCGCCCGCTCGCAGGCGTGGTCTGCTGGGTGGTGACCTGCGTCCACCAGTTCAACGAGCCGCCGCCAGCCCCGGTGAAGCGCAACGAGCCCCCTGCGCCCCGGTTGTCGCCCAAGCTGGAGCCGCGCACCTCGGTGCGGCTGAAATTGCCGCGCAGATCCATGCTGACCAGGCTGCCGATGACCTCGTGCAGCATCGGCGACAAGAGCAGCGTACTGACCTGGTGACGATTGGCGTTGGCCAGCGTCGACACGCTGCTCTGCGAGCCCAGTGTCGGCGTGGACTGCAGGCCGAAGGCCGATGCCGACTGCTGGCCGATGCTGGCATTCATGTCGACGAGAAGGTGGCGTTCGATGAGTTCGGCCTGGCCGTTGGCCTGCAACGCGCTCTGCAGTTGCGAGGGCTGGTCGGACTTCTCGTAAACAATGCCGTTCAGCGTGTAGTCCAGGCTGCCGCGCAGCGGGCCGTTGGTGCGCACGATGCTGATGCCCGGCGAAACGACAGTGACGAGGGCCGCGTCCTTGTCGTGCTCGCTCAACCGCAGATTGTCCGTCCAGGTTTCCATCATGGCGATGCGAGGGCGCACCGTCATGCCGCCACCGGTCGCCGCGCCTTCGGTCTGTGCCCGGGCGGCGCCCCCGGCTGCCAGGGCCAGCACCAGGGCCGGCGCCCAGCGCAGCGACTCAGCCCTGCGCCGAGTCATTGCCGCCATAGCCGTAGCCGTAGCCGTAGCCATACCCGTAGCCGTACCCGTAGCCGTAGCCACCGGCCGCATTGGGGCTGGCCTGGTTCAGCAGCATCATCTTCAGCGGGCAGTTCTCGATCGTGGCCAGCGCCTGCTGGACGGCGCTCTGCGCGGTTTTCTCGGCATGCACGACAATGATGATCTGGCCCATGTGCGAGGCCAGCACGCGCGACTCGGTTGTCAGCAGCAGCGGCGGCGAGTCGAAGATGATGATGCGGTCGGGATAGCGCTTGGCCATGTTCTCGAGCAGGTTGCTCATCGCATCGCTGGCCAGCAGTTCAGTCGCGCGCGGATGCGGCGTGCCACTGGGCAGGATGGTCAGCTTCTCGACGTTGGTGCGCAGCAGCACATCGGACATATCGACGCGCTCTTCCAGCACGTCCAGCAGCCCCGGCCCCTGCGGCAGGCCGAGCATGCGCAGCACGGACGGCCGCGCCACGTCGGCATCAACCAGCATGACGGTGTTGTCCAGCTCGGCCGCGATGCTCAACGCCAGATTGATCGACGTGAAGCTCTTGCCCTCGCCGGCCAACGCACTCGTCACCATCAGCAGATTGGCGTGGTTGATCGTCGCTGCGCCCTTGCCCATCGCGTTCTTGATCAGCGGACGCTTGATGACGCGGTATTGGTCGCCGGTTTGCGAACGCGGCGTGTGCGGCATCAGGAAACCCTGGGCCGCCAACGCGACGACATCCAGTTCGACCCGTTTGGAAGAGCTGTGATGGCCGTCCTGCTGCACGGAAATTCCCAGCGGCCGGGCCGCCCCGGGCGGCATAGGCGGCCGGGGCTGGGGCTGCGCCACCACATGCTGCGGCGGCGCAGGCGGGACACCCGGCGCGGCCTGTTCATCCCCGGGCAGCACCACACCGGCCTGGCGCAGTTGCTCGAGCCGCTGGGCGGCTTGTTCGATCAAGCTCGTCATGTCAAACCACCTGCCGGCTGAGTTGCACGGCCAAGATTGTCAAAGCCACCGCGAACATCACCAGCAACCCTCCTGCACCAGCGGCAAAACGGATCAGGTCGACACGCTGACGGGCACGGTCGGCATCGGTGACCAGGCGGGTCACGACGCCCAGGATGGGCAACTCGACCCGCGCTCGCAGATCATTGCCGTCGTGGAAGACCGGCCGCAGCTGACTGGCGGCAAAGGTCGTGAAGAAGCCGATGGCGAGCGCCCCTGCCATTGCACCGGCCAGCAGCAGCAGGCGATTGGGCGCCACCGGTTTGGGATTGGCCCGCGGCGGGTCGATGACGCGGAAGTCGGCGATACCCGAGGCGACGTCCAGCTCGCCCGAGAGCGAGGCCTGCTCGCGGCGCTGCACGAGGTCCTCGTAATTCTTCTTCTGGATCGCGTAGTCGCGATTGAGCTGAGCCGCTTCAGCCTCCATTTGCGGCGCCGTCTTCAACGCAGCGACGGCCTGCGCATAGCGGCTGGAATACTCGTCGACGCGCGCCTTCAGCGAGGCCACCTGCACCTCGGTCGTCGCAAGGATGCGCACCAGTTCCTGCGCGGCCATGCTACCGCCGGCCCCGGCCATCGTGACGCTCGGCGTTGCCGCGGCTGCCTTGCGCAACTCGGCAAGCTCGCGCTTGCGCTGGTCTTCCAGATCCTTGATGAGCTTGCGGGTGGAGATGATGTCGGGATGCTGGTCCGTGTATCGCTGCAGCAGCGCGTCGAGATTGCGGCGGTACTCGGCCAGCCGCGCATCAAGCTCGGGGGTCGCCACCTGAGCATTGGCCTCCTGCATCAGGCTTTGCTGGGTGGTCTGGGCCCCGCCACGCGCCTTCTCCGCGTCGAGCTGGGCCTTGGCCGCATCACGCGCGTTCAGCGCCTCGCGATACTCCAAACGCGCACGCTCGAGCTGGGTGCTCAGCTCCGAAAGACGTGCGGCAGAGTCCTTGCCGTCGCCGGCCATGTTGGACAGGTTCTTCAGCCGGAATTCCTTGAGCCGCGTTTCGGCCTCTTGCAGCTTGGCCTCATAGGACTTGATCTGCTCGTTCAGGAAGGTCGTCGCGGTGGACGTGTCCTTGCGCTGCGCGCCGAGGCTGGACTCGACAAAGATGGACACCAGCGACTGCACGACGCGCTTGGCGGTTTCCGGATCGCTGTCGCGGTAGCCGAGGATGTAGAGGTTGTCGCGACCGCTGCTCTGGATGGACAGATTGGTGGTCACCGTCTCGATGGTGGCCTCCTGCTGGCCCTTGGACTGGTTCTTCAGGTCCAGATCGGCCATGCGCACCAGCTTTTCAACATTGGGCCGGCTGATCAGCGTGCGACTCAGCATCGTCACCTGCTGCTCGACATTGGGCTGCACGGCAAGGCCCGACATCAACGGCTTCAGTATGGACTGGGTATCCACGTAGATGCGCGCGCTGGCCTCGTAGCGGTCGGGCAGCACAAAGACCACCACAGCACCGACCATGCCGGTGACCCAAGCCACGATCAGGCCGACCCAGCGGTATTTCCACATCCGCTGGGCGATGATCAGCAATTGGCCAATGAGCACTTCCATCGGGAACGGTCTCGGTTATGTCTATACAGCAAAAACGGGCGCGAGAGGCGCCCTCGGGACATCGGCGCCGCGCGCCCGCTTGATCAGAACCAGCTCTGGGGAATGATGAGAATATCGCCCGGCCGCATTTCCACATTGGCCGAAACATCCCCCCGCTTGAGCAGGTCCTTGAGTCGCACCGAATATTGCTTGTTGCCTTCGGCAGTGCGAAGAATCGTCGCGCTGTTGCCCGCCGCAAAATCGGTCAGACCGCCGACGGCAATCATCACATCGAGCAAGGTCATCTTCTGCTTGAAAGGCAGGAACTGAGGTTTGGCGGCCTCGCCAACCACGCGAATCTGTTCGCTGTAGGGACCGACAAAACTCGTCACGATGACGGTCACGACCGGATCGCGCACATATTTACCGAGTTGCTTCTCGACTTCCCGCGCCACCTGCACGGAGGTCTTGCCCTGCACGACGATCTCATCCACCAGCGGCGCGGCGATCTTGCCGTCCGGACGCACCGGCACCGACATCGACAACTCGGGGTTGCGCCAGACCAGGATGTTCAGGTTGTCCCCTGCTCCAATGACATAACTGTAGTCATCGTTCGCCACGCTGGCGGGCGCACTCGGGTAATTGTTGCTGGCACAACCCACCAACAAGCCGACCACAACCGCGGCGAACGCCCGTGCCGCGTTCAACCAGAGCCCGTTGCCATCAGACGCCGAGGCACTGCTAGCCGGCGCCAGGTCCGCGGTACTGCGATCAAGAGCGTGAAGGGTGTCCAAGGCAAATCCTCTGTATGTCTGGTCCCTGAAGGACCGGGGGCGCGAACGAGCAACGCACCTCGTCACGCCAGCATGAGCGCGTCGCATGATGCCATAGGCTCACGGCGGCACTGGCAACCCAATCAGGGGGGCGATAGCGCCATGCGATGTGCAATTTCACACTCCGACGCTCCGCAGTGGCGCCCATCTCAGCTCGGCTTCGCCCGCCCCTCCAGCAGCGGCCGAATCAGCAGCAGCATGAGTTGCTGGATCGGGTTGGCATTGCCGAAGGGTCGCCAGGTGAACTTGATCTTTTGATGATAGGCATCGAACTGCATGGCCCAAGGGGCCGGTCGCAAACTGCCGCGCCCCAGCAGCACCTTCAATACCGCAACCCCCATTACGCCAGCACATAGATCACAAGACATCATCGTCGAAGGCCCGCGCCGCTCCTGGAAATTCACCGCCTGCGGCGCCACGAGATAGTCCCGTTGCAGCATCGCGGGCGACAGGCCTGCAATGAAACGGGCATATTGCTCGTTTTCGCTTCGACCGTCGACTCGGAAATATTTCTCGAAGCTCATGCCACCCGGCTTGAAATACAAGAAGGAAACACCCATGCCAAGCGGGGCCGCCGTCAGCGCCGGAATCCCCTTGTCGTAACTGGCCTTGAATAGCATACGGCGCGCCGGCAAGGCAAAGAAGTCAATACCGTCCACATAAACATCCACATCGCGCAGGAATTCATCCAGATTATCAACCGTCACACCCTGCGAAAAAATTCGGATGTCAGCCTCCGGATTGATTTCTCGAACCATCTCGGCAACAACTTCCGCCTTTGGCCTACCGATGGTCGACATGAATGCGCCCACCTGCCGATTGAAATTGTGCAGGCCGAACCCATCAAAGTCAGCGATATTGAAATTGCCGACCCCGAGACGCGCCAACGTGAGCAGGTGGGCGCCGCCAACGCCCCCCAGGCCCGCAATAGCAACACGCGAGTTGCGGAGCTTTTGCTGCTCGGCCCCAGTGACCCAGCCAACGTTCCTGGAGAATGCACCACCGTAGTCGAAAGAATTGGTTTGACTCACACACCCTCCTCTTGGCCAGGAATCCATGGCCCCACCTCGACATGCGACTCACCTGCAGCAGCCGTTGATGGAGGCAAGGCCGCAAATCCGGCTTGGCGCTTCAGTAAAACAGACATCATGCAACAAGCGCGCTCGGCGCACCACAGTGCACCGAGCGCATCGAAATTGCAACCACACCCCGTAAAAGGCTCCACATCATGGATTTCAACAGCAGCATCAGCCAGATCCTCGATACGGCCAGATGGGCGCCAAGCGGCGACAACACACAACCCTGGCGCTTCGAAGTCGTCCAACCCAACCGCTTGGTCGTGCACGGATTCGACACCCGTGATCACTGCGTTTATGACTTGGACGGCCATCCGAGCCAGATTTCCCTGGGCGCGCTGCTGGAAACGATCGACATTGCCGCCTCCACCCATGGCCTGGCCGTAAACGCGACCCGCATTGCAGGTGCACCGGAAACACGGCCGCAGTTCGAGCTGGATTTTCGCGAATCGAAATCGGCGATCGCCAGCCCACTAGCTGCAGTGATCGAAAAGCGCAGCGTCCAGCGGCGGGCGCTCTCGACACGACCATTGACCGAGACCGAACGACAGCGCCTCAGCGAGGCGGTAGGGCCCGGTCATCGCGTCCACTGGCTCGAGGGCCTCGGCATGCGCGCACGTGCGGCGAAGCTGATGTTCCACTCGGCCAAGCTCCGACTGACAATCCGGGAAGCTTACGAGGTGCACCGAGACATCATCGAGTGGCATGCACAGTTCAGCAAAGAGAAAGTGCCGGACCAAGCGTTGGGCGCAAGCCCGCCAACCCTTGTCCTGATGCGCCAAGTCATGAAAAGCTGGGGGCGCGTCCAAGCCTTCAACCGCTTTCTGGCCGGCACTTGGGCGCCCCGCATCGAGCTGGACCTGCTCCCCGGCTTGGCTTGCGCCGCCCATTTCCTGATCTGCGCCCAAAACCCGGCGACGACATTGGATGACTACGTGGCTGCCGGCCGGGCAACCCAGCGCTTTTGGCTTACGGCGACGCTGCTGGGATTGCAACTACAGCCCGAGGTGACGCCACTGGTTTTCACCCGCTATGCACGAAACCGACTCCCGTTCTCGAAAAGCCCGGACGCCATGCCACGCGCAGAGCGCGTGGCCGCGCGCTTGACGGCGCTGGTCGGCAGAGAAAACGCCGATCACGCCGTCTTCATGGGCCGAATCGGCGCCGGCCACGCAGCCAAAGCCCGATCCATACGGCGAGACCTGGAGAGTCTCATGCACGGACCAAGTCGCTGAGGTAAAAGTTCGGGAGCGAAGCTCACGCAGCAGGCTCCTGCGTATTCCACGCGATCGCGGACACCGTTCCGCTGTGATGGCGGACAGCATTCCGCTGTGATGGCGGACACCGTTCCACGCTGATGGCGGACA
>NZ_SMBU01000066.1 GCF_004342485.1 Roseateles saccharophilus | reverse complement strand
TCGCGCCGATCGCGATGGAGCAGGGCCTGCGCTTCGCCATCCGTGAAGGTGGCCGCACCGTCGGTTCGGGCGTCGTCGCCACGATCCTCGAGTAAATTTGAAAGGCCACAGGGGCATAGCTCAATTGGCAGAGCGTCGGTCTCCAAAACCGAAGGTTGGGGGTTCGAGACCCTCTGCCCCTGCCAACAGTCGCTGATCACGACGGTTGGTTTCCTGGCTAAACAAGCATCGGCCCGCGAGAGAGATCTCGGCGGGCCTTGCTGCTGATGGCTACAAGCCGTGGCAGCTTTTGAAAAGCCGCAAGGGATCTCGAATCCGGCGCGGCGCGTGAAAGACAAGTGATGGCGAATCCTCCCCAAGTCGAGACCGTGACCAGCGGCGCCGACAAGGCCAAGCTGGCCGCTGCGGTGCTGCTGCTGATCGGTGCGCTGGCGGCCTACTACGGCCTGTCCAAGCAAGGCGCGCTGGTGCAGTGGGCCTCGCTGATCGTGCTGCTGGCCGCCGGCGTGGCGGCCTTCTTTATGTCCGAGCACGGCAAGGCGCTGATCGCCTATGGCCGCGACTCGTCGCGCGAAGTCAAGAAGGTCGTCTGGCCGACCCGCAAGGAGGCCACCCAGATGACGGGCTATGTGTTCGCCTTCGTCGTTGTCATGGCGCTCTTCCTGTGGATGACCGACAAGACGCTCGAATGGGTGCTCTACGACCTGATCCTGGGCTGGAAGCGCTGATCGCAAGGAATCCGAATGTCTGAAGAACAAGTCGTCACGACCGAAGCCCCGGCGGGCCTGCCCAAGCGCTGGTACGTCGTCCATGCCTACTCGGGCATGGAGAAGGCCGTCGAACGCAATCTGCGCGAGCGCATCGACCGTGCTGGCATGCAGGACAAGTTCGGCCGCATCCTGGTGCCGACCGAAGAGGTCGTCGAGCTGAAGAACGGCAAGAAGGCCGTCACCGAGCGCCGTTTCTTCCCGGGCTATGTGCTGGTCGAGATGGCGATGGACGACGAGTCCTGGCACCTGGTCAAGCACACGTCCAAGGTGACGGGCTTCGTCGGTGGTGCCAAGAACCGCCCGGCGCCGATCTCGGAAGCCGAGGTCATGAAGATCGTCAACCAGATGCAGGAAGGCGTCGAGAAGCCCCGGCCCAAGGTCGAGTGGACGGTCGGCGAGGTCGTGCGCGTCAAGGAAGGCCCCTTCACCGACTTCAACGGCTCGGTCGAGGAAGTCAACTACGACAAGTCCAAGGTCCGCGTCTCGGTCACGATCTTCGGCCGTGCCACGCCGGTCGAACTGGACTTCGCCCAGGTCGAGAAAGTTTGACGAGCCGGTAGGCTCGTCAAACTTCGCCGCTGCCCCCAAGGGCCCAAGGCAAAGTCTGACGCGCTAGAATTTCGGGTTTGGTCGGCGTCCCCAACGTCGGCCCGTGACCAGTCTGCAACGAGAGGCGGACAAGAGGAGCAAAGGTAAGAGCGCGAGCTCGAGTCCGATGCGCTAGCACTCAGGTTCCCAGGCGAGGCCGCCCGGGAGCTGGATTGGAGAAATCATGGCCAAGAAAATTGTCGGCTTCATCAAGCTGCAAATTCCGGCCGGCAAGGCAAATCCTTCGCCGCCGGTGGGTCCCGCGCTGGGTCAGCGTGGCCTGAACATCATGGAGTTCTGCAAGGCGTTCAACGCCCAGACTCAGCAAGGCTTCGAGCCTGGCATGAAGCTGCCGGTGGTCATCACCGCGTTCGCAGACAAGAGCTTCACCTTCATCATCAAGTCGCCCCCGGCGACCGTGCTGATCAAGAAGGCGGCCAAGATCGAGAAGGGTTCGCAGCGCCCCCACCTGGACAAGGTCGGCAAGCTGACCCGCGCCCAGCTGGAAGAGATCGCCAAGATCAAGACGAAGGACCTGACGGCCGCCGACATCGACGCCGCTGTCCGCACCATCGCCGGCTCTGCCCGCTCGATGGGCATCATCGTGGAAGGGGTCTGACATGGCCAAGCTCACCAAGAAGCAAAAGGCGCTGGCTGGCAAGGTCGAATCGACCAAGCTGTACGCCCTGGGCGATGCCCTGGACCTGGTGAAGAGCCTGGCCTCGGCCAAGTTCGATGAGTCCATCGACGTTGCCGTACAGCTCGGCATCGACGCCAAGAAGTCGGACCAGGTCGTTCGTGGCGCCGTCGTGATGCCCAATGGCACCGGCAAGACCAAGCGCGTCGCCGTCTTCGCCCAAGGCGCCAAGGCTGAGGAAGCCAAGGCCGCCGGCGCCGACGTCGTCGGCATGGAAGACCTGGCCGAGCGCGTCAAGGCGGGCGACATGCCCTTCGACGTGGTCATCGCCTCGCCCGACACGATGCGTGTCGTCGGTACCCTGGGTCAGATCCTGGGCCCGCGCGGCCTGATGCCCAATCCCAAGGTCGGCACCGTGACCCCGGACGTCGCCACTGCCGTCAAGAACGCCAAGGCTGGCCAGGTCCAGTTCCGCGTCGACAAGGCCGGCATCATCCACGGCACCATCGGCCGCCGTTCGTTCGACACCGACAAGCTGGAAGGCAACCTGCGCGCGCTGATCGAGGCCCTGAACAAGGCCAAGCCGGCGTCGAGCAAGGGCATCTACCTGCGCAAGGTCGCCGTGTCCTCGACGATGGGCGTCGGCGCCCGCGTCGAAATCGCTTCGATCAACGCTCAGGCCTCCGCAGCCTGATGCACTGAATCTGTCCGGGGCGAGTCTGGCCCCGGGCAACAAAGATTGGTGGGGCGCCGCTCGGAAAACCGAGCGGCGCGTCATCCAAGACCGCTGGTGGAGACCCCTTAAATCGAAGTCGCCGATTCGTCGGCGGCAGAGAACCAGCGCAGATGGCGGTCCCGCTGAAAGAAGTCCGTTCCTGACGTGTTTCTTATCAGATGGTCGCTGAATCCCTGGCGCTCCCGACGGCCGCAAGGCCCGAGAGAGCAAATGTGAGGAGTAGACCTTGAGTCTCAATCGCAACGAGAAAGCAGCCGTCGTGACCGACGTGGCAGCGCAAGCCGCCAAGTCGCAAACGCTCGCGCTGGCCGAGTACCGTGGCCTCACCGTGGAAGCCTTGAACAAGCTGCGCGTCGACGCGCGTGCCAAGGGTGTCTATCTTCACGTGCTGAAGAACACCTTGGCCCGTCGCGCCGTTGCCGGCACCCCGTTCGAGGCGGCCTCGGAGAGCATGGTCGGTCCGCTGATCTACGGCTTTTCTGAAGACGCTGTCGCGGCTGCCAAAGTCATCGCTGACTTTGCCAAGACCAACGACAAGCTCGTCATCAAGGGCGGTGCCTACGGCGGCAAGGCTCTGGACGTGAACGGCGTGAAGGCGCTGGCATCCGTCCCGAGCAAGGAAGTGCTGCTGTCGCAAATCGCCGGCCTGCTCAAGTCGCCGGTGCAACGCACCGCGGCCGTGCTGGCTGCCCTGGCTCAACAGCGTGGTGGTGGCGCCGAAGCCCCTGCCGCCGCTGAAGCTGCCGCGGCCTGATCGACGAACAACGCGTACCCACGCAAACCATCTGTTATTTAGGAACACATCATGGCATTCGATAAAGACGCTTTCCTGACCGCCCTGGACAGCATGACCGTCCTGGAACTCAACGACCTGGTCAAGGCAATTGAAGAGAAGTTCGGCGTGTCCGCCGCTTCGATGGCTGCTCCGGCCGCCGGTGGCGCTGCTGGCGGCGCTGCTGCCGCTGCCGAAGAGAAGACCGAGTTCAACGTCGTCCTGACCGACGCCGGCGCCCAGAAGGTCGGCGTCATCAAGGCCGTCCGCGAAATCACCGGCCTGGGTCTGAAGGAAGCCAAGGACCTGGTCGACGGCGCTCCGAAGAACGTCAAGGAAGGCATCTCCAAGGCCGACGCCGAAGCCGCTGTCAAGAAGCTGGTCGAAGCCGGCGCCAAGGCCGAGATGAAGTAAATCGGCTCGGCGGGCCTGTCCCGCCGACCGGGTCTGGTTCGCCAGATTCAAAGAAAGGGGTTGCCTTCGGGCTTCCCCTTTTTCGTCTTTGCGGGTTTGTCCCGTAGAGAACAGTTGAAAGAACCGCGCGAGGTATGATGCGCGGTTCTTTCACGTGTTCTCTGATCCGACTGCAGAGAACCAGTTTGGTCGGACTTTGGCAAGCCTTCGACGCGAGGCCAGAGTTGTCCGCCAGCGGTTGGTAGTGGCCAACCACCAAGCTAGGCAGCCGCCCGTCCTGGGCGCGTGAGCCAGCCAGTCGCCGACGCGATGCGTCCCACGGCCGGGGACGCATTCGACACGGAGTGTTTATGGCGCAAGCAACCCCCTACAGCTATACCGAGCGCAAGCGGATCCGCAAGAGCTTCGGCAAGCGCGAGAGCGTTCTCAACGTTCCTTACCTGCTCACGATGCAGAAGGACAGCTACGTGGCCTTCTTGCAGAAGGACGTGGCCCCCGCCAAACGCAAGCCCGAAGGGCTGCAGGCGGCTTTCCTTTCGGCGTTCCCGATTGTTTCGCACAACGGTTTCGTCGAGATGAAGTTCCTCGAGTTCAACATCGCCAAGCCGCCGTTCGACACCCGTGAGTGCCAGCAGCGGGGGTTGACCTACGCCGCCGCCGTGCGTGCGCGCCTGCAGATGATCATCTATGACCGTGAATCGCCCCAGGCGAAGACGGTCAAGGAGATCAAGGAGCAGGAGGTCTACATGGGCGAAGTGCCCCTGATGACCGACTACGGCAGCTTCATCGTCAACGGTACCGAGCGCGTCATCGTGTCGCAGCTGCACCGTTCGCCGGGCGTGTTCTTCGAGCACGACAAGGGCAAGACGCACTCGTCGGGCAAGCTGCTGTTCAGCGCCCGCATCATTCCCTACCGTGGTTCCTGGCTGGACTTCGAGTTCGACCCGAAGGACATCCTGTACTTCCGCGTCGACCGCCGCCGCAAGATGCCGGTCACCATCCTGCTCAAGGCCATCGGCCTGAACCCCGAGCAGATCCTGGCCCACTTCTTCGTCTTCGACAACTTCCGCCTGATGGACGTCGGCGCGCAGCTCGAATTCGTCGCCGACCGCCTCAAGGGTGAAGTCGCCCGCTTCGACATCGTCGACAAGAGCGGCGCCGTCATCGTCGAGAAGGACAAGCGCATCACCGCCCGCCATGTGCGCCAGCTGGAGCAGTCCGGCACGCAGCACATCTCGGTGCCGGAAGACTTCCTGGTCGGCCGCGTGCTGGCCAAGAACATGATCGACGCCGACACCGGCGAGATCATCGCCAAGGCCAATGACGAACTGACCGACGCGCTGCTGAAGAAGCTGCGCGCCGCCGGCGTCAAGGAAATCCAGTGCCTGTTCACGAACGAGCTGGACGAAGGCGCCTACATCTCGCAGACGCTGGCCTCCGACGAGACCGACAGCCAGCTGGCTGCGCGCGTGGCCATCTACCGCATGATGCGCCCCGGCGAGCCGCCGACGGAAGACGCGGTCGAGGCGCTGTTCAACCGCCTGTTCTACAGCACCGACACCTACGACCTGAGCCGCGTCGGCCGCATGAAGTTCAACGCGCGTGTCGGCCGTGACACGCCCGAGGGCAACATGAACCTGTCCAACGAGGACATCCTTGACGTCGTCAAGATCCTCGTCGAGCTGCGCAATGGCCGCGGCGAAGTGGACGACATCGACCACCTGGGCAATCGCCGCGTGCGCTGCGTGGGCGAACTGGCCGAGAACCAGTACCGCTCGGGCCTCGCCCGCATCGAGAAGGCCGTCAAGGAGCGCCTGGGCCAGGCCGAGACCGAAGCCCTGATGCCGCACGACCTGATCAACTCCAAGCCGATCTCCGCGGCGTTGAAGGAGTTCTTCGGTGCGTCGCAGCTGTCGCAGTTCATGGACCAGACCAACCCGCTGTCGGAAATCACGCACAAGCGGCGTGTTTCCGCCCTGGGCCCGGGCGGTCTGACCCGCGAGCGTGCCGGCTTCGAAGTCCGCGACGTGCACCCGACCCACTACGGCCGCGTCTGCCCGATCGAAACGCCTGAAGGCCCGAACATCGGCCTGATCAACTCGCTGGCGCTGTTCGCCCAGCTCAACGAGTACGGCTTCCTGGAGACGCCTTACCGCCGCGTCGTCGACGGCAAGGTCACCGACCAGATCGACTACCTGTCGGCCATCGAGGAAGGCAAGTACGTCATCGCCCAGGCCAATGCGACGCTGGACGCCACCGGCGCGCTGACCGACGAGCTGGTCTCCGCCCGTGAGAACGGCGAATCGGTGCTGACCTCGCCCGAGCGCATCCAGTACATGGACGTGGCGCCGACGCAGATCGTGTCGGTCGCGGCCTCGCTCGTGCCCTTCCTGGAGCACGACGACGCGAACCGCGCGCTGATGGGCGCCAACATGCAGCGTCAGGCCGTGCCGGTGCTGCGCCCCGAGAAGGCCTTCGTCGGTACGGGCGTCGAGCGCGTCGCCGCGAAGGACTCGGGCACGGTGGTCGCGGCTCGCCGCGGCGGCGTGGTCGACTATGTCGACACCAACCGCATCGTGATCCGCGTGAACGATGACGAGACCGTGGCCGGTGAGGTCGGTGTCGACATCTACAACCTGATCAAGTACCAGCGAAGCAACCAGAACACCAACATCCACCAGCGCCCCATCGTGCGCCGTGGCGACAAGGTGGCGGCCGAGGACATCATTGCCGACGGCGCCTCCACCGACATCGGTGAACTGGCCCTGGGCCAGAACATGCTGGTCGCGTTCATGCCGTGGAACGGCTACAACTTCGAAGACTCGATCCTGATCAGCGAGCGCGTCATCGCCGAAGACCGCTACACCTCGATCCACATCGAGGAGCTGGTGGTCAACGCGCGTGACACCAAGCTGGGCGCCGAGGAAATCACCCGCGACATCCCCAACCTGTCCGAGCAGCAACTGGGCCGCCTGGACGAGTCGGGCATCGTCTACATCGGTGCCGAGGTGAACCCGGGCGACGTGCTGGTCGGCAAGGTCACGCCCAAGGGCGAGACGACGCTGACGCCGGAAGAAAAGCTGCTGCGCGCCATCTTCGGCGAGAAGGCTTCGGACGTGAAGGACACGTCGCTGCGCGTCGACCAGGGCACGAGCGGCACCGTCATCGACGTGCAGGTCTTCACCCGTGAAGGCATCCAGCGCGACAAGCGCGCCCAGCAGATCATCGACGACGAGCTGAAGCGCTACCGCCTGGACCTGAACGACCAGCTGCGCATTGTCGAGAGCGACGCCTTCGACCGTATCGAGAAGCTGCTCAACGGCAAGATCGCCAACGGCGGCCCGCAGAAGATCGCCAAGGGCACGAAGATCGACAAGGACTACCTCGCCTCGGTCGAGAAGTTCCACTGGTTCGACATTCGCCCGGCCGAGGAAGAGGTCGCCAACCAGCTCGAGTCGATCAAGAACGCGCTCGACCAGACCCGCCACAGCTTCGACCTCGCCTTCGAAGAGAAGCGCAAGAAGCTGACGCAGGGCGACGAGCTGCCCGCCGGCGTGCTGAAGATGGTCAAGGTCTACCTGGCCGTCAAGCGTCGCCTGCAGCCTGGTGACAAGATGGCCGGCCGTCACGGCAACAAGGGTGTGGTGTCCAAGGTCAACCCGATCGAGGACATGCCCTACATGGCCGACGGTACGCCCGCCGACATCGTGCTGAACCCGCTGGGCGTCCCGTCGCGGATGAACGTGGGTCAGGTGCTGGAAGTGCACCTGGGCTGGGCCGGCAAGGGCATCGGCCAGCGCATCGGCGACATGCTGCAGCAGCACTCCAGGGTGGCCGAACTGCGCAAGCTGTTCGACGAGCTCTACAACCAGAGCGGCGGCAAGACCGAGAACATCGACGAGCTGTCCGACACCGAAGTGCTGGAGATGGCCGAGAACCTCGCCAAGGGCGTGCCCTTCGCGACCCCGGTCTTCGATGGCGCCAAGGAAGAGGAAATCCGCGGCATGCTGAAGCTGGCCTACCCGGAGGACATCGCCGCCAAGAAGGGCTTGACCGAGACGCGCACCCAGGCCTGGCTGTGCGACGGCCGTACCGGCGAGCGCTTCGAGCGCCCGGTCACCGTCGGCTATATGCACGTGCTGAAGCTGCACCACCTGGTGGACGACAAGATGCACGCCCGTTCGACCGGCCCGTACTCGCTGGTCACGCAGCAGCCTCTGGGCGGCAAGGCCCAGTTCGGCGGCCAGCGTTTCGGCGAAATGGAAGTCTGGGCGCTGGAAGCCTATGGCGCGTCCTACATCCTGCAGGAAATGCTGACGGTGAAGTCCGACGACGTGAACGGCCGGACCAAGGTCTACGAAAGCATCGTCAAGGGCGAACACGCCATCGAAGCGGGCATGCCCGAATCGTTCAATGTGCTGGTCAAGGAAATCCGCTCCTTGGGCATCGACATTGAACTGGAACGCAATTAAGGAGCAGATGCATGAAGGGACTACTCGACCTTTTCAAGCAATTCACCCCCGATGAGCATTTCGATGCCATCAAGATCGGCCTGGCGTCTCCGGAGAAGATCCGCTCCTGGTCGTTCGGCGAGGTGAAGAAGCCCGAGACCATCAACTACCGCACCTTCAAGCCCGAGCGTGACGGCCTGTTCTGCGCCAAGATCTTCGGCCCGATCAAGGACTACGAGTGCCTGTGCGGCAAGTACAAGCGCCTGAAGCACCGCGGCGTCATCTGCGAGAAGTGCGGCGTTGAAGTCACCCAGACCAAGGTGCGCCGCGAGCGCATGGGTCACATCGACCTGGCCGCGCCCTGCGCCCACATCTGGTTCCTGAAGTCGCTTCCCAGCCGTCTGGGCCTGGTGCTCGACATGACGCTGCGCGACATCGAGCGCGTGCTGTACTTCGAAGCCTATGTCGTCGTCGACTCGGGCATGACGCCGCTGAAGAAGTTCTCGATCATGAGCGAGGACGACTATGACGCCAAGCGCGTCGAGTACGGCGACGAGTTCATCGCGCTGATGGGCGCCGAGGGCATCAAGAAGCTGCTGGAGGAGATGGATCTCGACATCGAGATCGACCGCCTGCGCAACGACATGACCGGCTCCGAGCTCAAGGTCAAGAAGAACTCCAAGCGCCTGAAGGTCATGGAGGCCTTCAAGAAGTCCGGCATCAAGCCGAACTGGATGGTGCTGGACGTGCTGCCCGTGCTGCCGCCGGACCTGCGTCCGCTCGTTCCCCTGGACGGTGGTCGCTTTGCGACTAGCGACCTGAACGACCTCTACCGTCGCGTCATCAACCGCAACAACCGCCTGGCCCGCCTGCTCGAGCTGAAGGCCCCTGAGATCATCGTGCGCAACGAAAAGCGCATGCTGCAGGAAGCCGTCGACTCGCTGCTGGACAACGGCCGCCGCGGCAAGGCCATGACCGGCGCGAACAAGCGTGCCCTCAAGTCGCTGGCCGACATGATCAAGGGCAAGAGCGGTCGCTTCCGTCAGAACTTGCTGGGCAAGCGCGTCGACTACTCCGGTCGTTCCGTGATTACCGTGGGCCCGTACCTGAAGCTGCACCAGTGCGGCCTGCCCAAGCTGATGGCGCTGGAGCTGTTCAAGCCCTTCATCTTCAGCCGTCTCGAAGCCATGGGCATCGCGACGACCATCAAGGCTGCGAAGAAGGAAGTCGAATCCGGCACGCCGGTGGTCTGGGACATCCTGGAAGAGGTCATCAAGGAGCACCCGGTCCTGCTGAATCGCGCGCCTACGCTGCACCGCCTCGGCATCCAGGCCTTCGAGCCCGTGCTGATCGAAGGCAAGGCCATCCAGCTGCATCCCCTCGTCTGCTCGGCCTTCAACGCCGACTTCGACGGTGACCAGATGGCCGTCCACGTGCCGCTGTCCATCGAGGCGCAGATGGAAGCCCGCACGCTGATGCTGGCCTCCAACAACGTGCTGTTCCCGGCCTCGGGCGAGCCCTCCATCGTGCCGTCGCAGGACGTGGTGCTGGGCCTGTACTACGCCACCCGCGAGCGCACCAACGGCAAGGGCGAAGGCCTGATCTTCTCGGACATCCCCGAGATCATCCGCGCGCTGGAAAACGGTGCCGTGGAAATCACCGCCAAGATCAGCGTTCGCCTGACCGAGTGGACCAAGAACAAGGAAACGGGCGAGTTCGAGCCCGAGACCAAGCTCGTGGACACCACCGCCGGCCGCGCCCTGCTGTCCGAGATCCTGCCCAAGGGCCTGCCGTTCTCGAACATCAACAAGGCGCTGAAGAAGAAGGAAATCTCGCGTCTCATCAACACGAGCTTCCGCAAGTGCGGCCTGAAGGAGACGGTCGTGCTGGCCGACAAGCTGCTGCAAAGCGGCTTCCGTCTGGCCACGCGCGCCGGCATCTCGATCGCCATCGACGACATGCTGGTGCCCGCGCAGAAGCACACGCTGATCGAGCGCGCCGAGAGCGAGGTCAAGGAGATCGAGCAGCAGTACGTCTCGGGTCTCGTGACCGCCGGCGAGCGCTACAACAAGGTCGTGGACATCTGGGGCAAGGCCGGTGACGAAATCGGCAAGAAGATGATGGACCACCTGAAGGTCGAGAAGACGATCGATCGCCACGGCAAGTCCGTCGATCAGGAGTCCTTCAACTCGATCTACATGATGGCCGACTCGGGTGCCCGCGGTAGCGCGGCCCAGATCCGCCAGCTGGCCGGCATGCGCGGCCTGATGGCCAAGCCTGACGGCTCCATCATCGAGACGCCGATCACCGCGAACTTCCGCGAAGGCCTCAACGTTCTGCAGTACTTCATCTCGACGCACGGCGCCCGCAAGGGTCTGGCCGACACGGCGCTGAAGACCGCGAACTCCGGCTACCTGACGCGCCGTCTGGTCGACGTGACCCAGGACCTGGTCGTCACGGAAGACGATTGCGGCACCGACAACGGCATGGCCATGCGCGCCCTGGTCGAAGGCGGTGAAGTCATCGAATCGCTGCGCGACCGCGTCCTCGGCCGCGTCGCCGCGATCGATGTCGTCCACCCCGAGACCCAGGCTCCGCTGCTGGGCGCCGGCAACATGCTCGACGAGGACGTCCTCGACCTGCTGGAGCAGGCCGGTGTCGACGAGATCAAGGTCCGCACGCCGCTGACCTGCGGCACGCGCTTCGGCCTGTGCGCGAAGTGCTATGGCCGTGACCTCGGCCGTGGCGGCCTGGTCAACGTCGGTGAGGCCGTCGGCGTCATCGCCGCCCAGTCCATCGGCGAACCCGGCACGCAGCTGACGATGCGTACCTTCCACATCGGCGGTGCGGCGTCGCGCGCTGCGGTGGCCTCGAGCGTCGAAGCCAAGTCGGACGGCATCATCGGCTTCAACGCCACGATGCGCTACGTCACCAACGGCAAGGGCGAGCTGGTCGTGATTTCCCGCTCCGGCGAGATCATCATTGCCGACCCGCACGGCCGCGAGCGCGAGCGCCACAAGGTGCCTTACGGCGCGATCCTGAACATCAAGCCCAGCCAGGTCATCAAGGCTGGCCTGGTGCTTGCGAACTGGGACCCGCTGACCCGCCCGATCATCACGGAATTCGCCGGCCAGGCGAAGTTCGAGAACGTCGAGGAAGGCGTGACCGTCGCCAAGCAGGTGGACGAGGTGACCGGTCTGTCGACCCTGGTCGTCATCGACCCGAAGCGCCGCGGCGCCGCCAAGGTCATCCGCCCGCAGGTCAAGCTGCTGGACGCGCAGGGCCACGAGGTCAAGATCCCCGGTACCGACCACTCGGTGGCCATCGGCTTCCAGGTCGGCGCGCTGATCCAGATCCGCGACGGCCAGGAGCTGCTGCCCGGTGAGGTGCTCGCCCGCATCCCGGTCGAAGGCCAGAAGACCCGTGACATTACCGGCGGTCTGCCGCGTGTGGCGGAACTCTTCGAAGCCCGTTCGCCCAAGGACGTCGGCGTGCTGGCCGAGCAGACCGGTACGGTGTCCTTCGGCAAGGAGACCAAGGGCAAGATCCGCCTGCAGATCACCGACCCGGACGGCAAGGCCCACGAGGAACTGGTGCCCAAGGAAAAGAACATCCTGGTGCACGAAGGCCAGGTGGTGAACCGCGGCGAGCTGATCGTCGACGGCGCGGCGGACCCGCAGGACATCCTGCGCCTGCTGGGCATCGAGGAGCTGGCCCGCTACATCGTCGACGAGGTGCAGGACGTGTACCGACTCCAGGGCGTGAAGATCAACGACAAGCACATCGAGGTGATCGTTCGCCAGATGCTGCGCCGCGTGGTCATCACCAACCCGGGCGATACGCACTACATCCTGAACGAGCAGGTCGAGCGCTCGGAGCTGCTGGACACCAACGACCGCATGCGCAAGGAAGGCAAGACGACCGCCACCCACGCGGACGTGCTGCTGGGCATCACCAAGGCCTCGCTGTCGACGGACTCCTTCATCTCCGCCGCGTCCTTCCAGGAAACGACCCGCGTGCTCACCGAGGCTGCCATCATGGGCAAGCGCGACGAGCTGCGTGGCCTGAAGGAAAACGTCATCGTCGGCCGCCTGATCCCGGCCGGTACCGGCATGGCCTTCCACGAGGCTCGCCGCGCCAAGGAAGCCATGGACGACGCCGAGCGCCGTGCCATCGCGCTGCAGGAAGCCGAAGAGCTGGCTGCCGCCCAGATGGCCGGTGTCGACGCCGGTGACGCTGCGGCCGAATAAGCCCGCGCGTCAGAGCCCCCTCAAGCCGCCCCGGCGTCAGCCGCGGGCGGCTAATGAGATGGTCACCCCATCTCGTGTTTGCCCCGAACACCCCGGTGACATAAGTTGCCGGGGTGTTCTTCTATGTGGCGGAGGTCACCATGGACTCTGTGACGCTGGTCGGCATCGACCTGGGCAAGCTCTCGTTTCACCGTAAACGTTCCGGGAACCCATCTTCCGGATAGCCGGCGAAGCTGAGAACCTTGCATCCGGAATGACAACGGACGAAGCGAGGCGAGGATGGACCGAGAGCGGTTGGAGCGGTGCTTGGCGCAGGTGGCGGCCTATAAGGCATCGGGCCTGAAGGCCAGCGTGTGGGCGCAGGCCAATGGGGTCTCTATTCGAGATCTGTCGAGCTGGTGTGCACATGCACAGCGCTGGCAGGCGCGACTGGACGGTGTGGAGGTGGCCAAGCCTGGGCCCAAGGTTGACGGTTTCGTCGCCGCGCGATTGCCAGTCGCAAGCGCCACGACGGTGCGCATCGAGTTGCATGCCGGCTCGACACGCCTGGAGCTGCACTGGCCTGTGGCGAATGCGCGAGAGCTTGCCGCGTGGCTGCGCGAGGTCGGCCGATGATTCGCATCGACATGATCTGGCTGGCGCTGGGCGTGAGCGACCTGCGCGGGGGCATCGACATTCTTCTGGCGCAGGTATTGCGCAGCTTCGCCCAAGGGGCCCAAGCACATCATGCGTACGTGTTCGCCAATCGACGCGCCGACCGGCTGAAGGTGTTGGTCTATGACGGGGCGGGCATGTGGCTGTGTACACGCCGCCTGCAGGCGGGCGGCTTTGTCTGGCCCCGGGACGAATCAGGCGCGCTCGAACTCACACGTGAGCAGTTCGACTGGCTGGTCGCGGGGTTGCCGTGGCAGCGTCTGAGTGCATCCCTCCCTCAGCGAATTACGGCGAACTGATGCGCCGGGGATTCGACGCCGGATGTTGCGCCGCTGTCCATTGGCGCAATACAGCATTCCCTCGCACGCGCGCGCGAGGGAAGATGGCCGCAATGCTCCAAGACACGGCCCCAACGACCCGCGAAGCGGCTCCCAGCGATGCTGGCGAGTCGGTGCTCGTGTCGCGCGAGATGTTGGAGCGGCTGCAAGCCGAACTGCAGTTCGAGAAGACCAGGAACGCGGCGCTGAACATGGAAGTCGCGCGGCTGAAGCGTTGGCGCTTCGGCTCGTCCAGCGAGAGCCTGGATTGCACGACGCAGGCCGTGCTGTTCGACGCCCTACTGGCCGACACCCTGCTCGAGGACATCGCGGGACAGCGTGCGCGCCGCGGCGTGCCGCCAACACCGCCGGCC
>NZ_SMBU01000065.1 GCF_004342485.1 Roseateles saccharophilus | reverse complement strand
TCGCGCCGATCGCGATGGAGCAGGGCCTGCGCTTCGCCATCCGTGAAGGTGGCCGCACCGTCGGTTCGGGCGTCGTCGCCACGATCCTCGAGTAATCACTGCGTGACATGCACCGGGCGGCTGCCGCCCGGTGCTCACCCCGCTCTTTAAGGAAACGTCATGCAAAAGCAAAAGATCCGCATCCGCCTGAAGGCGTTCGATTACAAGCTGATCGACCAGTCGGCCCTCGAGATCGTCGAAACCGCCAAACGCACCGGCGCCATCGTCAAGGGCCCCGTGCCCCTGCCGACTCGCCTGGAGCGTTTCGACATCCTGCGTTCGCCGCACGTCAACAAGACCAGCCGTGACCAGTTCGAGATCCGCACCCACCAGCGCCTGATGGACATCGTCGACCCGACCGACAAGACGGTCGACGCGCTGATGAAGCTCGACCTGCCGGCCGGCGTCGACGTCGAAATCAAGCTGCAGTAATTCCAGGCCTTCGGGCTTGCGATTCCAAGGCCCCGGCCCTGTCCTGACAGGCCGGGGCCTTGTTCGTTGGCATGTGTTTCGGTGCGGCGCTTGCATCGGGGCAATCCCTCAAGCTATACTCGCCAGCTTTTCCGGGCAAGGCTCATGCCTGCTCGGAGTTCGCGCAGCTCCATCTCGGTGGTGTTGCAAGGTCAGCCCGGCCAATCGATGTCGGGTGTTCGTAATGGCTTCGGTCGCGAGAGCGGTCGGGGCTGGAGAAAAACATGAGTCTGAGCAACCGTCTCGGTTTGCTGGGCCGCAAGGTGGGCATGATGCGCATCTTCACGGACGATGGCGATGCCATTCCCGTGACGGTGCTGGACGTGTCCAACAACCGCGTGACCCAGGTCAAGACCCAAGAGACCGACGGCTACAGCGCCATCCAGGTGGCGTTCGGTGCGCGCAAAGCTTCGCGCGTGACCAAGCCGGAAGCCGGCCACCTCGCCAAGGCGGGTGTCGAAGCCGGTCGAATCCTCAAGGAATTCCGCGTCGAAGCCGACGTCGCTGCCCAGTACAAGGCTGGCGCGACCGTTCCGGTGACGCTGTTCGCCGCCGGCCAACTGGTCGACGTGCAGGGCACGTCCATCGGTAAGGGCTTTGCCGGCACCATCAAGCGCCACAACTTCAGCTCGCAGCGCGCGTCGCACGGCAACAGCCGTTCGCACAACGTGCCGGGCTCGATCTCGATGGCGCAGGACCCGGGCCGTGTGTTCCCGGGCAAGAAGATGACCGGCCACATGGGCGACGAGACCGTCACCACCCAGAACCTGGACATCGTGCGCGTTGACGAAGCCCGTCAGCTGCTGCTGGTCCGCGGTGCGGTGCCGGGCGCCAAGAACGGCCACGTGGTCGTGCGCCCCGCCGTCAAGGTCAAGATCAAGAAGGGAGCCAACTGATGCAGCTCGAGCTCCTGAACGAGCAGGGTCAGGCCACCGCCAAGGTGGACGCGCCTGACACCGTCTTCGCTCGCGACTACAACGAAGCCCTGGTGCACCAGGTGGTCGTGGCCTTCCAGGCCAACGCCCGCCAAGGCACCCGTGCCCAGAAGGACCGTGAACAGGTCCATCACTCGACCAAGAAGCCTTTCCGCCAGAAGGGCACCGGCCGCGCTCGCGCCGGTATGACCTCGTCGCCGCTGTGGCGCGGGGGCGGTCGCATCTTCCCGAACCTGCCTGACGAGAACTTCTCGCACAAGCTGAACAAGAAGATGTACCGCGCCGGCATGGCTGCGATCCTGTCGCAGCTGGCCCGTGAAGGCCGCCTGGCCGTGGTGGATTCGATCTCGGTCGAAGCCCCCAAGACCAAGCTGCTGGCCGCCAAGTTCAAGGCCATGGGCCTGGACTCGGTGATGGTCATCGCCGACACCGTGGACGACAACCTGCTGCTGGCCTCGCGCAACCTGGCCAACGTGCTCGTCGTCGAGCCGCGCTACGCCGACCCCCTGTCGCTGGTCTTCTACAAGAAGGTGCTGGTGACCAAGGCTGCGGTCGAGCAACTCAAGGAGATGCTGGCATGAGCGTCACCAAGTATTCCGAAGGCCGCCTGGCCTCCGTGCTGCTCGCGCCCATCGTGTCCGAAAAGGCCACGCAAGTCGCCGAAAAGCACAACCAGGTGCTGTTCAAGGTCCTGCGCGACGCCACCAAGCCCGAGATCAAGGCCGCTGTTGAACTGATGTTCAAGGTCGAGGTCGAGTCGGTCAGCGTGGTCAACGTCAAGGGCAAGACCAAGCGCTTCGGTGGCCGTGCCGGCCGCCGTGACCATGTCAAGAAGGCCTACGTGGCCCTCAAGGCGGGTCAAGAACTCAATTTCGGGGAGGCCGCGTAAATGGCCATCGTCAAAGTCAAGCCGACCTCGCCCGGCCGCCGTGGCGTCGTCAAGGTGGTGCACAAGCACCTCCACAAGGGCGCACCCGAGGCCTCGCTGCTGGAGCCCCAGAAGCAGAAGTCCGGCCGTAACAACAACGGCCACATCACGATGCGTCACAAGGGTGGTGGTCACAAGCACCACTACCGTGTCGTGGACTTCAAGCGCAACAAGGACGGCATCCCCGCGAAGGTCGAGACCATCGAGTACGACCCGAACCGCACCGCCCACATCGCGCTGGTGTGCTACGCCGACGGCGAGCGCCGCTACGTGATCGCCCCGCGCGGTCTGGAAGTGGGCGCAACCCTGCTGAGCGGCGCCGAAGCGCCGATCAAGGCCGGCAACACGCTGCCCATCCGCAACATCCCGGTGGGTTCGACCATCCACTGCATCGAGCTGCTGCCCGGCAAGGGCGCCCAGATGATCCGTTCGGCCGGCGCTTCCGCTGTCCTGATGGCTCGTGAAGGCGTCTACGCCCAGGTCCGCCTGCGCTCCGGCGAAGTCCGCCGCGTGCACATCGACTGCCGCGCCACCATCGGTGAAGTGAGCAACGAAGAGCACAGCCTGCGTCAGTACGGCAAGGCCGGTGCGATCCGCTGGAAGGGTATCCGCCCGACCGTCCGCGGCGTCGCCATGAACCCGGTGGATCACCCGCACGGCGGCGGCGAAGGCCGCACCGGCGAAGGCCAGGTCCCGGTTTCGCCTTGGAACACGATGACCAAGGGCTATCGCACTCGCAACAACAAGCGCACGCAGACCTTCATCGTCTCGCGTCGCAAGAAGTAAGGGCTAGGCCATGACTCGCTCGCTGAAGAAAGGCCCCTTCGTCGACCATCACCTGATGGTCAAGGTCGACAAGGCTGTGGCCAACAAGGACAAGAAGCCCATCAAGACCTGGTCGCGTCGCTCCACGATCCTGCCCGAGTTCATCGGTCTGACGATCGCCGTGCACAACGGCAAGCAGCACGTGCCGGTCTATGTGTCCGACCAGATGGTCGGCCACAAGCTGGGTGAATTCGCACTGACCCGCACCTTCAAGGGCCACCCGGCCGACAAGAAGGCCGGGAAGAAGTAAGGATGCCGACGATGGAAACCAAAGCAATCGTTCGCGGCGTTCGCCTCTCGTGTGACAAGGGCCGCCTCGTGGCGGACATGATCCGCGGCAAGAAGGTGGACCACGCCCTCAACATCCTGACCTTCACCCAGAAGAAGGCGGCCCTGATCATCAAGAAGGCGCTGGAAAGCGCCATCGCCAACGCCGAGCACAACGACGGCGCTGACATCGATGAACTCAAGGTCACCTCGATCTACGTCGAACAGGGTGCCACGCTGAAGCGCTTCTCGGCTCGCGCCAAGGGCCGCGGCAACCGCATCAGCAAGCCCACCTGCCACATCTTCGTGGCTGTCGGCAACTAAGGCGCAAGAAGACTATGGGACAGAAAATCCATCCGGTTGGCTTCCGCCTTCCCGTCACCCGTAACTGGGCTTCGCGCTGGTACGCCAACAACCAGAACTTCGCCACGATGCTGGCCGAAGATCTGCAGGTGCGCGACTACCTGAAGGCCAAGCTCAAGAACGCCGCCGTCTCGCGCATCCTGATCGAGCGCCCCGCCAAGAACGCCCGCATCACGATCTTCTCGGCTCGTCCGGGCGTCGTGATCGGCAAGAAGGGCGAGGACATCGAAGCGCTGAAGGCCGAGCTGACCAAGCGTCTGGGCGTGCCCGTCGCGGTCAACATCGAAGAAGTGCGCAAGCCTGAAGTCGATGCCCAACTGATCGCCGACTCGATCACCCAGCAGCTCGAGAAGCGCATCATGTTCCGCCGCGCCATGAAGCGTGCGATGCAGAACGCCATGCGACTCGGTGCCCAGGGCATCAAGATCATGTCGGCCGGTCGCCTGAACGGCATCGAAATCGCTCGCACCGAGTGGTATCGCGAAGGTCGTGTGCCCCTGCACACCCTGAAGGCCGACATCGACTACGGCTTCTCCGAAGCCAAGACCACCTATGGCGTCATCGGCGTCAAGGTCTGGGTCTACCGCGGTGACCGCCTGGCCAATGGCGAGGCACCGGTCATCAACACCCCCGCAGGCGCCGAAGACGATCGTCGCCCGCGCCGTAACGCCCGTCCGGGCGCTCCCGGTGGCCGTGGCCGCCCGGGTGGCGACCGTGGCCCGCGTGACGGAGCAGACCAGCCCGCTGCCGCCGCCCCCGCGGGTGACGCAGCCAAGCCCGCCGCCAAGCGCGTGATCCGCAAGGCTCCCGCCGCCGGTGAGGCCAAAGGAGAATAAACATGCTGCAACCCGCTCGTCGTAAATACCGCAAGGAGCAGAAGGGCCGCAACACCGGTGTTGCGACCCGAGGCGCCGCGGTGTCTTTCGGTGATTTCGGCCTGAAGGCCACCGAGCGCGGCCGCCTGACGGCCCGCCAGATCGAAGCGGCTCGCCGCGCGATCTCGCGCCACATCAAGCGTGGCGGCCGGATCTTCATCCGCGTCTTCCCGGACAAGCCCATCTCGCAAAAGCCTGCCGAAGTCCGTATGGGTAACGGCAAGGGCAATCCGGAGTACTACGTCGCCGAGATCCAGCCGGGCAAGGTGATCTACGAGGTCAACGGCGTTCCCGAGCAACTGGCTCGTGAGGCGTTCACGCTGGCCGCAGCCAAGCTGCCCCTGCGTTGCACCTTCGTGGCCCGCCAGGTCGGTACCTGAGGAAGGACACCATGAAAGCATCTGAACTCCGCACCAAGGACGTCGCTGCCCTCGAAAAGGAAGTGACGGACCTGCTGAAGGCCCACTTCGGCCTGCGCATGCAAAAGGCCACCCAGCAGCTGACCAATCACAGCCAGCTGGGCAAGACCCGCCGCGACATCGCGCGTGCCAAGACCGTTCTGGCACAAAAGAAGAAGGAGGCCACGAAATGACTGAGGCCCAAGTGAAGAACACCCGCACCCTGGTGGGTCGCGTGGTCAGCGACAAGCGCGCCAAGACGGTCACCGTCCTGGTCGAGCGTCGCGCCAAGCACGAGCTCTACGGCAAGATCGTGGCCCGTTCCCGCAAGTACCACGCCCACGACGAAAAGGGCGAGTACAAGATGGGCGACGTGGTCGAGATCAGCGAAGGCCGTCCGATCTCCAAGACCAAGAGCTGGGTCGTGACCCGCCTGGTCGAGAAGGCCGAGATCGTCTAAAGACGCCGGTCGCATGACCGCTGTACAACCGGCACGCTGGGCAACTGGCGTGCCGGTTTTTCGCTTGAAGAACACTCATCAAGGAGCGACACCATGATCAAGGTTGGCGACAAGCTGCCCGCGGGCAGCCTGCAGGAATTCATCGAAGTGGAAGGCGAGGGCTGCTCGCTCGGCCCCAACAGCTTCGACATCGAGAAGGCCACGGCCGGCAAGACCATCGCCCTCTTCGCGCTGCCCGGTGCCTTCACGCCGACCTGCTCGGCCAAGCATGTGCCCGGCTATGTCGAGTCCTCCGAGGCTCTGAAGGCGGCTGGCATCGACGAGATCTGGTGCGTGTCGGTCAACGACGCCTTCGTCATGGGCGCCTGGGGGCGTGACCAGAAGACTGCCGGCAAGGTGCGCATGATGGCCGACGGCAGCGCCGCCTTCGCCCAGGCCATGGGGCTGACGCTGGACCTGACCGCCAAGGGCATGGGCCTGCGCTCGCAGCGCTATTCCATGCTGGTCAAGGATGGCGTCGTCAAGACGCTGAACGTCGAAGGCCCCGGCAAGTTCGAGGTCAGCGACGCTGCGACGATGCTGGCCCAGGCCAAGTCCGCGTGATGCGCCCTGGTCGAGTCGGCTCAGCCGGCTCGCTGGGTCGCATCGCCGGGCCTGCAAAAACTTCTGCGCAAGGCATTGACGGCCCAAGGGTTCTCACTGCATAATGCGCAGCTTCGCCGAACGCTAGGCACATGAGCAATGTGCTGTGGCCTCGGATTCGCCCTCAACCGTCGGGCGGCAAGCGGTGCAATGCCTCGAGCCGACTGACTTACGGGCCCAAGACTGACCGATTCGCGCGCAGGTGTGTTTCGGGACAAGTTGGGGACAGACATGATCCAAATGCAATCGCGGCTTGATGTCGCGGACAACACTGGCGCCAAGTCCGTTCAGTGCATCAAGGTGCTGGGCGGCTCCAAGCGTCGCTACGCCCACATCGGCGACATCATCAAGGTCAGCATCAAGGAAGCTGCTCCGCGTGGTCGCGTGAAGAAGGGCGAGGTCTACAGCGCCGTGGTCGTTCGTACCGCCAAGGGCGTGCGTCGCCAGGACGGCTCGCTCGTCAAGTTCGACGGCAATGCCGCCGTGCTGCTCAACGCCAAGCTCGAACCCATCGGCACCCGCATCTTCGGCCCGGTCACGCGTGAACTGCGTACCGAGCGCTTCATGAAGATCGTGTCGCTGGCGCCCGAGGTGCTCTGAGCCCCCACTGTCTGAGGTAAGCCATGAACAAGATCCGTACCGGCGACCAGGTCATCGTGTTGACCGGCCGCGACAAGGGCAAGCGCGGCACCGTGACCGCGCGCGCTGACGAAGACCATGTGGTCGTCGATGGCGTCAATGTCGTCAAGAAGCACGTCAAGCCCAACCCCATGAAGGGCACCACCGGCGGCGTCGTCGACAAGACCATGCCGATCCATCAATCCAACGTGGCGATTTTCAACGCCGCTTCCGGCAAGGCCGATCGCGTGGGCGTCAAGCTCGTCGACGGCAAGCGGGTGCGCGTCTTCAAGTCGAC
The DNA here is from genome assembly GCF_004342485.1 of Roseateles saccharophilus. GTDB lineage: Bacteria > Pseudomonadota > Gammaproteobacteria > Burkholderiales > Burkholderiaceae_C > Pelomonas > Pelomonas saccharophila. The sequence goes on along the minus strand of NZ_SMBU01000065.1, from coordinate 8,759 downwards.
CGGCGAAGAGATCAAGGCTTAAGAGGTCCGACATGGCTCGTCTGCAAACGCATTACCGCGAAAAAATCGTGCCCGGCCTGGTCGAGAAGTTCGGCTACAAGTCGGTCATGGAGGTGCCCCGCATCACCAAGATCACGCTCAACATGGGCGTGAGCGAGGCGGTCGCCGACAAGAAGGTCATGGATCACGCCGTTGGCGACCTGACCAAGATCGCCGGCCAGAAGCCCGTGGTCACCAAGTCCAAGAAGGCCATCGCCGGCTTCAAGATCCGTGACGGCGTGCCCATCGGTGCGATGGTCACCCTGCGTGGCGTCCAGATGTACGAATTCCTGGACCGCTTCGTGACGATCGCGCTGCCGCGCGTTCGCGACTTCCGTGGTATCTCCGGCCGCTCTTTCGACGGTCGTGGCAACTACAACATCGGCGTCAAAGAGCAAATCATCTTCCCCGAGATCGAGTACGACAAGGTGGATGCTCTGCGTGGTCTGAACATCAGCATCACGACGACTGCCAAGACGGACGACGAAGCCAAGGCTCTGCTGGCTGCGTTCAAGTTTCCGTTCAAGAACTGAGGTGACCCGTGGCAAAACTCTCGATCAAACAACGTGAGCTGAAGCGCGAGGCGCTGGTCGCCAAGTTCGCCAAGAAGTACGCGGAACTGAGGGCCATCATCGACGACGGCAAGAAGTCCGAGGAAGAGCGCTACGCCGCCCGCCTCGAACTGCAAAAGCTGCCCCGCAACGCCTACCCGACTCGCCTGCGCAACCGCTGCGAGCTGACCGGTCGTCCGCGCGGCACCTTCCGCAAGTTCGGCCTGGCCCGTAACAAGATCCGTGAACTGGCCTTCAAGGGCGACATCCCCGGTGTCGTCAAGGCCAGCTGGTAATCGGCCGACAGGAGTAATCGCAAATGAGCATGAGTGATCCCATCGCCGATATGCTGACCCGCATCCGTAACGCGCAGATCGTCGAGAAGACGAGCGTTGCCATGCCGTCGTCCAAGCTGAAGGTGGCGATTGCCAAGGTCCTGAAGGACGAAGGCTATATCGACGACTTCGCCGTCCGCGGCGAAGCAGCTCGGCCCGAGCTGGAAATCGCGCTGAAGTACTACGCCGGCCGCCCGGTCATCGAGCGCATCGAGCGTGTCAGCCGCCCCGGCCTGCGCATCTACAAGGGCCGCCACGACATTCCTCAGGTCATGAATGGCCTGGGCGTCGCGATCGTCACGACCCCGCAAGGCGTCATGACGGACCGCAAGGCGCGCGCTGCCGGCATCGGTGGCGAAGTGCTCTGCTACGTCGCCTAAGCGAAGGAGTAGGAAACAATGTCCCGCGTTGGAAAAATGCCGGTCAACGTCCCGCAAGGCGTGGACGTGACCATCGGCGCTGAGGCCATCAGCGTCAAGGGCTCGCTCGGCACGCTGGTGCGTCCGGCGAACAAGCTCGTCACCGTCAAGAACGAAGCCGGCAAGCTGAGCTTCGCGCCCACGAACGAATCGGCCGAAGCCGATGCGATGAGCGGCACGATGCGTGCGCTGGTGGCCAATATGGTCAACGGCGTCAGCAAGGGCTTCGAGAAGAAGCTGAACCTGGTTGGTGTGGGTTTCCGCGCTCAGGCCCAGGGCCAGAAGCTCAACCTGCAGATCGGTTTCTCTCACCCGGTGGTGAAGGACATGCCGGCCGGCATCAAGGTCGAGTGCCCCACCCAGACGGAAATCATCATCAAGGGTGCCGACCGCCAGGTCGTCGGCCAGATCGCCGCCGAGGTGCGCGCCTTCCGTCCGCCCGAGCCCTACAAGGGCAAGGGTATCCGTTACTCGGATGAGAAGGTCTCCCTCAAAGAGACCAAGAAGAAGTAAGGAGCCGCGCCATGATGACCAAGAAAGAACAACGCCTGCGTCGTTCGCGCCAGACCCGTGCTCGCATCGCGATCCAGCGCGTGGCCCGTCTGACCGTGTTGCGCTCCAACACCCACATCTACGCCCAAGTCATTTCCGAAGACGGCACCCGCGTGCTGGCCTCGGCCTCCACGGTCGAGAAGGAAGTGCGCGAACAGCTGAGCAATGGCGGCAACGTCGCCGCTGCGGCGCTGATCGGCAAGCGCATCGCCGAGAAGGCCAAGGCCGCCGGCGTCGAGAAGGTCGCGTTCGACCGTGCTGGTTTCGCCTACCACGGCCGCGTCAAGGCGCTGGCCGAGGCCGCCCGCGAAGCCGGTCTGCAGTTCTGACGCATCAAGGAATACGAAATGGCAAAGTTTCAACCCCGCGCGCAGACCGAAGGCAATGACGACGGCCTGAAGGAAAAGATGATCGCGGTGAACCGCGTGACCAAGGTGGTGAAGGGTGGCCGCACGCTGTCCTTCGCGGCGCTGACCGTGGTCGGTGACGGCGATGGCCGCATCGGCATGGGCAAGGGCAAGGCCAAGGAAGTGCCGGTCGCGGTGCAGAAGGCCATGGAATCGGCCCGCCGCAACATGGTCAAGGTTCAGCTGAAGAACGGCACCATCCACCACAACGTGGTGGGCGAGCACGGTGCGGCTCACGTCATCATGGCTCCGGCGCCTGCCGGTACCGGCGTCATCGCCGGCGGCCCGATGCGCGCCGTCTTCGAAGTGATGGGTGTGACCGACATCGTGACCAAGAGCCACGGTTCGACCAACCCTTACAACATGGTCCGCGCCACGCTGGACGCTCTTAAGCGTTCCACGACGGCGTCGGAAGTCGCTGCCAAGCGCGGCAAGACGGTTGAAGAAATCTTCAACTGACGCCCGGAGCGGAGCACAAGATGTCTGACAAGAAAACCGTGACGGTCAAGCTGGTGCGCAGCCCCATCGGCTGCCGCGCCTCGCACCGTGCCACCGTGGTCGGCCTGGGTCTGCGCAAGCTGAACAGCCAGAGCACGCTGGAAGACACGCCCGCCGTGCGCGGCATGATCAACAAGATCGCCTATCTGGTGCAGGTGCTGTAAGCGCCGTGCACACTGAGGACAAGACGATGGAACTCAACACGATCAAGCCCGCTGAGGGCGCCAAGCATGCCAAGCGCCGTGTCGGCCGTGGCATCGGCTCGGGCCTGGGCAAGACCGCAGGTCGCGGTCACAAGGGCCAGAAGTCCCGCGCCGGCGGCTACCACAAGGTCGGCTTCGAAGGCGGCCAGATGCCGCTGCAGCGCCGCCTGCCCAAGCGCGGCTTCAAGTCGCTGACGCTGAAGTACAACGCCGAGATCACGCTGTCGGACCTGCAAGTCCTGGCCGGCGACGAGATCGACGTGTCGACGCTGAAGGCTGTCGGCCTGGTGCCCCAACTGGCCAAGTCGGTCAAGGTCATCCTGTCTGGCGCCATCGAGCGCAAGGTCACGCTGAAGGGCGTGAACGCCACGAAGGGCGCCAAGGCGGCCATCGAGGCGGCGGGCGGCTCGGTCGCTTAAATCCAGTCCACAAGGAACTGACTCAGCGTGGCTACCAACGCGAATCAGCTGGCCAAGAGCGGTAAGTTCGGCGACCTGCGTCGCCGGCTTGTGTTCCTGCTGCTGGCTCTGGTCGTCTACCGCATCGGGGCGCATATCCCCGTGCCCGGTATCGACCCGAACCAGCTGGCCCAATTCTTCAAGGGTCAGGCGGGTGGCATCCTGAGCCTGTTCAACATGTTCTCGGGCGGTGCGCTGTCGCGCTTCACCGTGTTCGCGTTGGGCATCACGCCCTACATCTCGGCTTCCATCGTCATTCAGCTGATGACCTACGTCGTCCCGACGCTGGAGCAGCTGAAGAAGGAAGGCGAGGCGGGTCGGCGCAAGATCACGCAGTACACCCGCTACGGCACGCTGGGCCTGGCGCTGTTCCAGAGCCTGTCGATCGCGCTGGCGCTGGAAGGCTCGGCCGGCCTGGTGATCAACCCGGGCTTCGGCTTCCGCCTGACGGCCGTGTCCAGCCTGGTGGCCGGCACGATGTTCCTGATGTGGCTGGGTGAGCAGATCACCGAGCGCGGCCTGGGCAACGGCATCTCGATCCTGATCTTCGGCGGTATCGCCGCGGGTCTGCCGGGTGCGATTGGCGGCCTGTTCGAGCTGGTGCGTACCGGTGCGATGGGCTACGGCTCCGCGATCTTCGTGATCGCCGTCGTGATCGCCGTGACCTTCGGTGTCGTGTTCGTCGAACGCGGCCAGCGCAAGATCCTGGTGAACTATGCCAAGCGCCAGGTCGGCAACAAGGTCTACGGCGGCCAGTCGTCGCACCTGCCCCTGAAGCTGAACATGTCGGGCGTGATTCCGCCGATTTTCGCCTCGTCCATCATCCTGCTGCCGACGACGGTGGTGAGCTGGTTCGCGACCGGTGACGGCCTGCGTTGGTTGAAGGATCTGGCAGACATGGTCCGCCCCGGTCAGCCGATCTACGTGCTGCTGTATTCGGCTGCGATCGTGTTCTTCTGCTTCTTCTACACGGCGCTGGTGTTCAACAGCCGTGAGACGGCCGACAACCTGAAGAAGAGCGGCGCGTTCATCCCCGGCATCCGCCCGGGCGAGCAGACCGCCAAGCACATCGACAAGATCCTGTCGCGACTGACGCTGGCTGGTGCGATCTACATCACACTGGTCTGTCTGTTGCCCGAGTTCCTGACGCTGAAGTACAACGTGCCGTTCTACTTCGGTGGCACGTCCCTGTTGATCATCGTCGTCGTGACGATGGACTTCTGGGCCCAGGTGCAGAGCTACATCATGAGTCAGCAGTACGAATCGCTGCTGAAGAAGGCCAGCTTCAAGCCCAACTGAGGGCTGCGAGCTGTTCTAAGGAAAAATTTGTTTTAACCCACACGAAGATTTGGCATGTCGAAAGACGACGTCATCCAGATGCAGGGCGAGATTCTGGAGAACCTCCCCAACGCTACTTTTCGTGTGAAGTTAGAAAACGGGCATGTCGTCCTCGGACACATCTCCGGCAAGATGCGGATGCACTACATCCGCATCCTTCCCGGCGACAAAGTGACTGTGGAATTGACACCCTACGATTTGAGTCGTGCTCGCATCGTGTTCCGGGCGAAGTGAGCTGTTTGAACCCCCGGACGCGTGAAGAGCGCATAAGAGTTAGGCCAAGGAGCAGACCATGAAAGTTTCGGCATCCGTGAAGCAGATGTGCCGCAATTGCAAGATCATCCGCCGCAAGGGCGTGGTGCGTGTGATCTGCACCGACCCGCGCCACAAGCAGCGCCAGGGCTGATTGGCCGCACGACAGGACTAGAGGACCACCATGGCACGTATTGCTGGTATCAACATTCCGCCGCAAAAGCACACTGAGATCGGTCTGACCTCGATCTACGGCATTGGCCGTACGACCGCCCAGAAGATCTGCACGACCTGCGGCATTCCGTTCGAAAAGAAGGTCAAGGACCTGACCGACGGCGATCTCGAAAAGATCCGTGACGAGGTCAACAAGCTGACCATCGAAGGCGATCTGCGCCGTGAGCAGTCCATCAACATCAAGCGTCTGATGGACCTCGGCTGCTACCGTGGCTTCCGTCATCGCCGTGGCCTGCCGATGCGCGGCCAGCGTACCCGCACGAACGCCCGCACCCGCAAGGGTCCGCGCAAGTCGGCGGCGACCGGCAAGAAGTGATCGCGGCACCGAACTGAAAGAAGGTCAATATGGCAAAGGCTCCCAACAATTCGGCGGCTCAGCGCGTTCGCAAGAAGGTCCGCAAGAATGTCGCTGACGGCATCGCGCACGTCCACGCCTCGTTCAACAACACCATCATCACCATCACCGACCGTCAAGGCGGCGCCCTGTCCTGGGCTTCGTCGGGTGGTCAGGGCTTCAAGGGCTCGCGCAAGTCGACCCCCTTCGCAGCCCAGGTGGCGGCTGAAGTGGCTGGCCGTGCCGCTCAAGAGCAGGGCATCAAGAACCTGGACGTCAAGATCAAGGGCCCCGGCCCGGGTCGCGAATCGTCGGTGCGTGCCCTGGCTGCGCTCGGCATCCGAATCAACTCGATCTCCGACGTGACGCCGGTGCCGCACAACGGCTGCCGTCCGCAGAAGCGTCGTCGCATCTAAGCTCCGACATCTGAGACCGTTCACCCTCCGGTGACAGGGATATTGCAGATTCGGATGACAGTGCGATAATCGCGCGTTTTCCCGGAGCCGGCGGGCACTTTGTGCCGCGCCGGCTTCAGTCTTGAGTCGGCTTCTTTTTGAAGTCGAGCTCATAAGCCCACCGTCCAAGCCCACAACAACACCGGCTGGACTCGCGTCAGGCAAGCCCTGGCGTCAGATTGAACAAGGACACTCAAAGTGGCACGCTACCTCGGCCCCAAGGCCAAACTTTCCCGCCGCGAAGGCACCGACCTCTATCTGAAGAGCGCCCGCCGCGCCATCAGCGACAAGGCGAAGTTCGACAGCAAGCCCGGCCAGCACGGCCGCACCTCGGGCCAGCGCACCAGCGACTTCGGCCTGCAGCTGCGCGAAAAGCAGAAGGTCAAGCGCATGTACGGCGTGCTGGAGCGCCAGTTCCGCCGCTACTTCGCCGAGGCCGAGCGCCGCAAGGGCTCGACCGGCGTGAACCTGCTGCAACTGCTGGAATCGCGCCTGGACAACGTCGTCTACCGCATGGGCTTCGGCTCCACCCGCGCAGAAGCCCGTCAGCTGGTTTCGCACAAGGGCGTGACCGTGAACGGCGAGGTCGTCAACATCGCCTCCTACCTGGTCAAGGCCGGTGACACCGTCGCCGTGCGCGAAAAGGCCAAGAAGCAGCTGCGCGTGACCGACGCCTTCAAGCTGGCCGATTCCATCGGTCTGCCGGCCTGGGTGGCCGTCGACGGCACGAAGCTGGAAGGCGTGTTCAAGAAGGCCCCGGACCGCGACGAGTTCGGTGCCGAGATCAACGAATCGCTGATCGTCGAGTTGTACTCGCGTTAATCGTTCCCCCCGCCGGCCACGCTCGCAAGAGCGCGGCCGGCGTTTCCTCGTCCGGGCTTAGTCGCCCTTCGAAGGCTCTGCCCGGCTGGTCCTCAGCCTTATCGGTGTAACGAACCGAGGGTATTGAAAGAAAGACCTCATGCAAACCAACTTGCTCAAACCCAAGTCCATCAACGTGGAGCCCCTGGGCGGTCATCGCGCCAAGGTCACGCTGGAGCCGTTCGAACGCGGCTACGGTCACACCCTGGGCAATGCCCTGCGCCGTGTGCTGCTCTCGTCGATGGTGGGTTATGCGCCGACGGAAGTGACGATCGCCGGCGTGCTGCACGAGTACTCGGCCATCGATGGCGTGCAAGAGGACGTGGTTCACATCATGCTGAACCTCAAGGGTGTCGTCTTCCGCCTGCACAACCGTGAAGAAGTGACCCTGGTCCTGCGCAAGGAAGGCGAAGGCCCCGTCACCGCGGCCGACATCCAGACCCCGCACGACGTCGAGATCATCAACCCCGAGCACGTCATCGCCCACCTGTCGCAAGGCGGCAAGCTCGACATGCAGATCAAGGTCGAGAAGGGCCGCGGCTACGTGCCCGGCACGATGCGCCGCTTCGGCGACGAGCCGACCAAGAGCATCGGCCGCATCGTCCTCGACGCCTCGTTCTCGCCCGTCAAGCGCGTCAGCTACGCCGTCGAGAACGCCCGTGTCGAGCAGCGTACCGACCTGGACAAGCTGGTCATGGAGATCGAAACCAACGGCGCCATCTCGCCCGAGGAAGCGATCCGTGCCTCGGCCAAGATCCTCGTCGAACAGCTCGCCGTGTTCGCGCAGCTGCAGGGCACCGACCTGGTCGATGCCTTCGACCAGCCGGCCCAGCGTTCCAGCAGCTTCGACCCGATCCTGCTGCGCCCGGTCGACGAGCTCGAACTGACCGTGCGTTCGGCCAACTGCCTGAAGGCCGAAAACATCTACTACATCGGCGACCTGATCCAGCGCACCGAAACCGAGCTGCTGAAGACCCCCAACCTGGGTCGCAAGTCGCTCAACGAGATCAAGGAAGTCCTGGCTTCCCGCGGCCTCACGCTGGGCGCCCGCCTCGAGAACTGGCCTCCGCAAGGTCTCGACAAGCGTTGAGAAATTAGCCCACCCCCTACCGGCTTCGCCGGCCCCCTAAGGGGGCGCACTGAGTGGCCTGGCAAAGCCAGTTCCACCAGTGCGGCCGAGTCGGTCGGGGGCGTGGCGAGAGTTTTTGAAATGGCCAAGGTGTTGACAAGCCTTGGTCGGTGCACCCGCCAGTACCTGATCCGGCTGGCGGCATTAACGAAGTGAAAGGAATAGCACCATGCGTCACCGTAACGGCCTCCGCAAACTCAATCGCACCAGCGCCCACCGCGCTGCGATGCTGCGCAATATGTGCGTTTCGCTGCTGCAGCACGAAGCCATCAAGACCACGGTCCCCAAGGCCAAGGAACTGCGCCGCGTCGTCGAGCCTCTGATCACGCTCGCCAAGGAGCCCACGCTGGCCAACCGCCGCCTGGCTTTCGACCGCCTGCGCGACCGCGACATCGTCAGCAAGCTCTTCAACGAACTGGGCCCGCGTTTCGCGGCTCGCCCGGGCGGCTACACCCGCATCCTGAAGATGGGCTTCCGCGTCGGCGACAACGCGCCCATGGCCTTCGTCGAACTGGTGGACCGCCCCGAAGGCGAGACCGCCGGCGAGGCCGCCGAATAAGCTCAGCCCGCGCTGATCTGCAAAGCCCGCCTCGAGCGGGCTTTTTTGTGCGCCCAGCATGGGCGCACTCTTGCGGGTGCAAGTCCCGCCGTAAGTTGGTCACGACGAACGAAGCAAAGCGCAACTGCACGAGGG
>NZ_SMBU01000064.1 GCF_004342485.1 Roseateles saccharophilus | reverse complement strand
CTCACTGCCCTCGATCACACCCGGCCTGAGCGGGCACTTCGAGCAAAACCGCGTCCTCACCGCCGAATAAGCGCGTTTCCTGACCGCCGTTCACATCCAAGACGCGCGGTCGCTGGCCAGGCCGCAGGCCGTAGATCAGGACGGTCGCCACCAAGCTCGCCAAAGCGGCCACGGCCATCCAAAGGCCCGGCATGGCCCGATTGCCAGTCTCCTGGATGAGCCAGGTGCAGACCATCGGCGTGAAACCGCCAAACAGCGCAGTGGCCAGGCTGTAGGCCAACGAGAAGCCTGCCGTCCGGATGTAGCCCGGAACGACTTCAGTCAGTGCGGCGATGGTGGCACCGTTATAGCTGGCGTAGAGAAAGGACAGCCACAACTCGACCATCACCATACGCACCAGGCTGGGTTCATTCACGAGCCAACTCATCGCCGGGTAAGCGCTCAGCACGGTCAGCGTCGTCGCAGCCAGCATGATGGGCCAGCGTCCGATTCGATCGGACAGCGCCCCCATGATTGGCAACCAAATCAGGTTGGACACGCCGACCAACAATGTCACCAGAAGGCTGTCTCGGGTCGACAGTTTCAGAACCGACTTGCCAAAAGTCGGCGTGTAAACCGTGATCAGATAGAAAGACACGGTGGTCATGATCACCAGCAACGCACCCAGACCAATCGTGCGCCAATGCGTTGCGATGCCCAGAAGCGTCTGATTGAAGGACGGATGGTGCTTGGCGGCGCGAAAGGCCTCGGTCTCCTGGAGCCGGTTGCGGATCACGAAGATCACCGGAACGATCAAGCAGCCAATGAAGAATGGGATGCGCCAGCCCCAGGCCTCGAGTTCAGGCTTATCCATCCATTCGTTCAGACCGTAGCCCAGCAGCGCCGAGACTACGATGGCCAGTTGCTGGCTTGCAGACTGCCAGCTGACATAAAAACCGCGACGGCCGGGCATGGCGATCTCCGACAGGTAGACCGACACCCCCCCCAACTCCACGCCGGCCGACAGCCCCTGCAGCAGCCGCCCGACAAGCACCAGGAACGGAGCCCAAAGCCCCAGGGTGGCATAGCCGGGCACGAAAGCGACCAAGGCCGTGCCGGTGGCCATGATGCTAAGCGTCAGTAGCAGGCCCCGGCGTCGGCCGACCCGGTCCACGTAGGCGCCTAGCACCACCGCGCCGACCGGTCGCATCAGGAACCCTGCGCCGAAAGTGGCGAACGTCAGCATCAGCGAGGCATATTCGCTGGCCGCGGGGAAAAAAGCCTTCGAGATCGCCGTGGCATAGAAGCCGAACAAGAAGAAGTCATACATCTCGATGAAGTTGCCGCTGGTCACGCGGACAACCGCACCGAACTTGGAAGGAATCGAGGCCTCGGACATGGTGTCTCCTGGCAAGTGTCGGAAAGTCCCGGCCAAAGGCATGGATCAGGGCGCGACGGGCTCTAGACCGGTGCCGGCGATGACCGCACGGCTGGCGGGGCCGGCCATGAAGGCGATGAAGGCGTGCGCCTGCCGCACCCGCGTGCTGGTGGCGACGACTGCGGCGGCATATGGCGTGGTGCGTTGAAGCGAGTCTGGCAGGTCGCCGACGATGTCGATGCCGCGCACCGGCTGAAGCTCGCTGCGCTGCTGACAGCCGAAGGCAGCCTCGTGGCGGGCCAGGATTTCGCCGACCGGCGTGGCCGGGATCTGGCGGCCCTTGGCCTTGACCTGCTGAGCGACTCCCAGATGGTCCAGCAGTTCGTTCTGGATGTAGCTGCCACTGGCACTGTCCGACCAGGCAATCGAGTCGGCCGCGGCGAAGGCCTGCCGTACATCCTGCTCGGTGGCCAGTGCAGGTCGTGGCGCGCCGGCCGGCACAGCACAGGCGATCTTGGAGAGGGCCAGACGGACCTTGCTGCCGGGCAGCAGCCGCCCCTGGACCATCAGTTCGTCTAGTGACGACTCGACCATGATCACCACGTCCAACGCTTCTCCGCGTGCCAGTCGGGCAGGCACTGCCCCTGGTGTGGCGCCCATTGACGGACCGAACTCACGCCGGACGTGTTCTGTCGGAACCTGAGCCTCGTAACGCTCGGACAACGCCCGAAAGGCCTCGGCGAAGCCGCCCGAGGACACCACGCCAAGATCCGCGGCCTGAGCCATGCCGGCGCACAGAACGCTGCCAATGAGGCCCGCCAGGAGCCTGCCCGAGCCGAAAGAGGCTGAATGAACGCGTGTTTCCATGTTCTGAAACGGACTCACGGTCCGCCTTGTCTCCGATGGACTCATCGTGACCTGGACCACATTCGACGTCCATTGCAACGTTTCATATGATCAATGCATGGAAAGCAATGGTTTAGACCTTGACCAACTGCGTGCCTTCGTTGCGGTGGCCGATTTGCTCAGCTTCCGGCGGGCCGCCGACGAACTGCATTTGTCGCCGCCGGCGTTAAGCCGGCGCATCGAACGGTTGGAGGAGCGGGTAGGTGCACGACTGCTCGAGCGGACGTCGCGCTCCGTGCGGCCGAGCGTGGTTGGTGAGGCGTTCCTCGAACGTGTCCGGACAGTGCTTGAGGACCTTGACGACGCAGTGTTGGGCGTCCATGAACTCGCCTCGGGGCACACAGGTCGCATCACGGTTGCTGCAGTACCCTCCGCAGCCAGCAGCTTCGTGCCGCGCGCTCTGGCGCGGCTGGCCGGTCGCTATCCTGCCATCCGCTCTCGCCTGCTGGACGGCTCGCTACAAGCGACTGCACAGGCGGTTCTGGGGGGCCTCGCGGATGTCGGCATCGGATTCAATGACAGCCCCATCGCCGGGTTGCAGGCCGAACTTCTCGGTGAGGATCCTTACGTGCTGGCAGTGCCGGCTGGACACCACTGGCAGGGCCTGCGAGCCCTGAGCCTACAGGAGCTTCACAACGAGCCGCTGCTGTCACTGGCCGGCGGCAGCGGCAACCGGGCCCTGCTCGATGAGCAGTTCGCGCAAGCGGGTATCGCGCCGCGCGTCATCCACGAGGCCGCACACATCTGGGCTCTGACGGGGATGGTGGAAGCTGGGCTGGGTTGTGCTCTGGTGCCGGCAATGGTGGCAAGGCCGGCCCCGGCAGGCGTGGCTGTCGTGGCGCTGCGCGGCCAGCCACTGCGACGGAAGATCACCCTGCTGACGCCAGTCGAGCGCCGGCTGACACCGCTTGCGCAGCGGCTCTTGCCCGAGCTGCGGGCTGCTTTCACGACCTGAGCCGGCGACAGACCACGCTGCATCGACGGACCAAGTCGTCCTGCCCCGGCGAAAACCTTCGCCAGCCAGTTTTAGACGTCGCTTGCCAGACGCCGTTCGCCAAATTCATCTGACGCGATCACCGCGCGCATATGACGCCGCAACAGGTCTGACCAGAATCGCAAAAAGCTCACGCGCAGCTATACTGGTCTGACCTCTTGTGGCGCAAGTTATGGCGAATCTCTGTTTGGAAGGCAAGACCCTGCTCATCACGGCGGCGGGCCAGGGCATCGGTCGAGCCAGCGCGCTGGCTTGCCTGCGTTCGGGGGCAAACGTCGTTGCGACCGATAGAGATGCGCAGGCGCTCGAAAGTCTGAAGATCGAAGCCGGGCCGGCGGAACGCCTAACGACAACGCTCCTCGACGTCCTCGACAGCGATGCGGTAAAGGCACTTGTCGACCGGTTGCCGCCACTGCACGGTCTTTTCAACTGCGCCGGCTTCGTGCACCACGGCACGGTGCTCGACTGCGACGAGGACGCCTGGGACTTCAGCATGGACCTCAACGTGAAGAGCATGCTGCGAACTATGCGTGCGTTCCTCCCGGGCATGCTCGCCGAGGCGGAGCGCACGGGCGGCGGCGCGTCGATTCTGAACATGGCCTCCATGGCCTCGTCGGTGAAAGGTTTTCCGAACCGCTTCGTCTATGGCGCCAGCAAAGCCGCCGTCATCGGCATGAGCAAGGCGGTGGCGGCCGACTTCGTCAAGCAAGGCCTGCGCTGCAATGCGCTGTGCCCAGGCACGGTCGACACGCCTTCGCTGCGCGGCCGCATCGCCGCGGCCGCAGACCCGGTGCAAGCCGAAAAGGACTTCATCGCCCGCCAGCCCATGGGCCGGCTCGCCACCGTCGACGACATCGCGCCGCTGGTGGTCTTCCTGCTCAGCGACGCCTCGCGCTTCATCACCGGACAGGCGATCAGCGTCGACGGTGGCGTCACGATCTGAAGCCCTCTTCCCTCCCTACAAACTGCCATGAAATTGCTCCGTTATGGCCCTCCCGGCCAGGAGCGCCCCGGCTTGCTCGACGCCAACGGCCAGGTGCGCGACCTTTCCACTCAAATCGCCGACCTCGCCGGCGATGTGCTGACGCCGGCCGGGCTTGAGCTGCTGCGCAAGCTTGACCCGGCCACCCTTCCCCTCGTGCCGGGCACGCCGCAGCAGGATTTGCGCATCGGCCCCTGCGTCGGACAGGTCGGCAAGTTCATCTGCATCGGCTTGAACTATGCCGACCATGCGGCCGAGTCGGGCCTGCCCGTACCGACCGAGCCCGTCGTCTTCGCCAAGTGGACGAGTGCGATCTGCGGTCCGGACGACACGGTCCAGATCCCCCGCGGCTCGGTCAAGACCGACTGGGAGGTGGAGCTCGGCGTCGTCATCGGCCAGGGCGGGCGCTACATCGAGGAGGCCGACGCGATGAAGCACGTGGCCGGCTATTGCGTCGTCAACGACGTGTCCGAGCGCGAGTGGCAGCTCGAACGCGGCACCCAGTGGGACAAGGGCAAGGGCTGCGACACCTTCGGCCCCATCGGCCCGTGGCTGGTCACGGCCGACGAGGTGCCAGACCCGCAGCAGCTCGACCTCTGGCTGGAAGTCGACGGCCACCGCTTCCAGAATGGCAACACGCGGACCATGGTGTTCGGCGTGGCACAGATCGTCAGCTATCTGAGCCGCTTCATGAGCCTGCAGCCCGGAGACATCATTTCCACGGGCACACCACCCGGCGTCGGACTGGGCCAGAAGCCGCCGGTCTACCTCAGGCCGGGTCAGACCATGCGCCTGGGCATCGCCGGCCTCGGCGTACAGACCCAATCCACCGTCGCAGCCTGAGATGGAATGGATGCCCGCATGACCCGCATCACCGCCCTGCGCACGGTGGACGTGCGCTTTCCGACGTCCCAGCATCTCGACGGCTCAGACGCGATGAACCCCGACCCCGACTACTCGGCAGCCTACGTGATCCTGGAGACCGACACGCCCGGGCTGGAAGGCCACGGCCTGACCTTCACGATCGGCCGCGGCAACGACATCTGCTGTCGCGCCGTCGAGGCGATGCGCCACCTCCTCGTCGGCCTGGACCTCAGCTGGATCGCCGCCGACATGGGTCGCTTCTGGCGCCACGTCACGTCGGACAGCCAGCTGCGCTGGATAGGCCCGGACAAAGGCGCCATCCACCTCGCCACCGGCGCCGTCGTCAACGCCGTGTGGGACCTGTGGGCCAAGGCCGAGGGCAAGCCGGTGTGGAAGCTTGTGGCGGACATGAGCCCGGCCGAGCTGGTGCGCTGCATCGACTTCCGTTACATCACCGACTGCATCACGCCCGACGAAGCGCTGGCGCTGCTGTCCCGTGCGGCCGAGGGCAAGGCCGAGCGCATGGCGACGCTGGAGCGCGAGGGCTACCCCTGCTACACGACCTCTGCCGGCTGGCTGGGCTACCCCGACGACAAGCTGCGCCGCCTGTGCCAGCAGGCCGTCGATGCCGGCTTCAACCACGTCAAGCTCAAGGTCGGCCGCGACCGCGCGGACGACATCCGCCGACTGCGCATCGCCCGCGAGGTGCTGGGGCCGGACCGCAAGCTGATGATCGACGCCAACCAGGTCTGGGACGTGCCCGTCGCCATCGACTGGCTCAGGGACCTGGCCTTCGCCAAGCCCTGGTTCATCGAGGAGCCCACCAGCCCCGATGACGTCGAAGGCCACCGCGTCATCCGTGAAGCCATTGCGCCCATGCAGGTCGCCACCGGCGAGATGTGCCAGAACCGCATCTTGTTCAAGCAGTTCATGATGCGCGGCGCCATCGATGTGGTGCAGATCGACAGCTGCCGCCTCGGTGGCGTCAACGAGATCCTGGCCGTCATGCTGATGGCAGCCAAGCACGGCTTGCCGGTCTGCCCGCACGCCGGTGGGGTGGGGCTGTGCGAGTACGTGCAGCACCTGTCCATGATCGACTACCTCTGCATCGCTGGTACACGCGATGGTCGAGTCATCGAGTACGTGGACCATCTGCACGAACACTTTGTCGACCCCTGCGTCGTGCGCGGCGCGGCCTATATGCCGCCCGCGGCGCCGGGCTTCTCGATCACGATGAGGCCGGAGTCGCTGGAACGCTACCGCTTCACCCCCTGAGCCCGTTGATGCTTCTAGGTGTTTGCACTGGTCATACCAATTAAGTTATTTGGCAAACTGGCAATACCACGAGGCCAAGCAAGCCTCGATACAAGAACACACCTGGAGACATGATGCCGAACACACTCAAGTGGGCCGTTGGCGCCGCCCTCATCGCAGCGTCCCAACTGGCCATGGCCGGCTTGGCCCAAGTGCAGATCTCGAATCTCACGCTGTCTGCTTCCGGTGGGGCGGGGTGGTACTGGCTTCCCAAGGGGGCCACCTGGCTGTCACCGACCGCCGGCGCCGCCACCGGCCTGATCGCTCCGAGCTTCGACGACAGCGTTGCCGGCTGGCATGGGGACGCGCTGGCAAGCTCCGTCACCGACGGCACCTCCGTGGCCCAGGCCCAGCTGACGTCCGAGACTTCCGGCGGCCTGAACGGCGTGACGGCCCAAGCCTCCGTGGCGACCACCGGCGGCCAATCGGGTTGGGCCTTCGCCCAGGTCTTCGACGGCCAGATCATGGTCGGCAGCAACACCACCATCACCCTCAGCGAGACGATCGACAACATCTTCGCCAGCGGCCCAACGACTCAGGCCAACGCCTACATCGAGCTCTGCACCACTGATTTCACGACCGACATCTGCAGCCCGCTGAACTTTGCCGAAGCCTTCGTCGACGGCAATTCACCCGCCTACAGCGGCCCGAACGTGCTGACTGCCAGCTGGACCAATCCAGGCTCCACGACCTGGGCGAAGATGCATATTGGCCTGACCGCCTCTGCCGATTCGCTAGCCAACACCATCCCCGAGCCGGCGAGCATCGCACTGGTGGTGACAGGCCTTGCAGGCATCGGTTTCAGCCGCCGCAGGGCTTGACACCTAGACCTCCGGGCCGGCCAGCAAGCTGTGGCCGGCTTTTGTCGCGCGGTCCCCAAGGAGGCCGCGCGACGCATTTTTTTGCCTGTCGAAACGCCCCCCGGAAAGCACCCATGCCGCGTTCTCCCCTCCTCTTCCGCTGGCTGGCGACTTGCGCGCTGCTCGTGATGACGGCCGCATCCGCCCAAGCCTCCGCACGCGAGCGGCTATCGCTTGACGGCGGCTGGCTCTTCCATCGCGGGGAGGTCGCCATGCCGGCCATCAAGGGCCACGGCATGAGTTACCAGAACGGCAAGGCCAACAATGGCTGGGGCCCCGCTGCCGCAGACTTCGACGACTCGGGCTGGCGGCGCCTCGACCTGCCGCATGACTGGGCCGTCGAGAACCCCTTCGACCGCGACGAGAACGTCTCGCAGGGCTATCGCGCGCGCGGCATCGGTTGGTACCGCCGCTACCTGCAATTGCCCGAGACCGACCGCGGCCGCCACATCGAACTGCAGTTCGACGCCATCGCCACACACAGCACCGTGTGGATCAATGGCATCGTCGTCGACCGCAGATGGTCAGGCTACGACGGCCGCAGCATCGACATCACGCCCTACGTGCGCTACGGCACCGACCCCAACACCATCGCCGTGCGTGTCGATGCCGATGCCCAGGAGGGCTGGTGGTACGAAGGTGCCGGCATCTACCGTCACAGCTGGCTGGTCAAGCGCGACGCGCTGCATATCGCCACCGACGGCCTGCATGCCAACCCCGTCAATCAGGGCGGGCGCTGGACCATTCCCGTCGAGGTGACGCTGCAGAGCAGCGCCAAAGCGGCGAGTGACGGCACCGTCGATGCGGTGCTGACCGACCCCGCTGGCCGCGAGGTGGCAAGGGGCAGTGCGCGCGCCCGCATCGACGCGCTCGGCTCCGCCATCGCGCGCATCAAGCTGGAGGTCCGTGATCCCAAGCTCTGGTCGCTGGCCCAGCCCAACGTCTATCGCGTGCGCGCCGTGCTGCGCGACCGCGCCAACGAAATCGATCGGACCGAGGTCCAGACGGGTTTTCGCAGCATCCGCTTCGACGCAGACCGCGGCTTCCTCCTCAACGGCGAAGCGGTCAAGATTCAGGGCGTCTGCATCCACCAGGATCACGCCGGCGTCGGCGTCGCCGTGCCGGAAGCGATCTGGGAGTTCCGCCTGCGCCGCCTCAAGGAGATGGGCACCAACGCCATCCGCTTTGCGCACAACGCGCCGGCGACCGAGGTTCTGGACATGGCCGACCGCATGGGCTTGCTCGTCATGGACGAGAACCGGCACTTCAACCCATCGCCGGACTACATGCAACAGCTGACTTGGCTGGTGCGGCGCGACCGCAACCATCCGAGCGTCGTCCTTTGGTCCATCTTCAACGAAGAGCCGCTGCAGAGCACCGAGGCCGGCTACGAAATGTCACGCCGGATGGTCCACGAGATCAAGAAACTGGACACGACGCGCCCGGTGACGGGTGCCATGCATGGCGGGCTCACCACTGCCCTCAATGCGGCCGACGCCCTCGACGTCGTCGGCCTGAACTACCAGACCTGGATCTACGACGACTATCATAAGAAGCATCCCAAGCGCCCGCTGACGAGCACCGAGGACACCTCGGCCTTCATGACCCGCGGCGAATATGCGAGCGACCGCAAGGCCCAGGTCATGGGCAGCTACGACGACGAGCCCTCATCCTGGGGCAACACACACCGGGACGCCTGGAAGGCCATCGCACAGCGCCCCTTCATCGCCGGCAGCTTCGTCTGGACCGGCATGGACTACCGCGGCGAGCCCACGCCTTACGAATGGCCTAGCGCCAGCTCGTTCTTCGGCGCGATGGACCTGGCCGGCTTCGCCAAGGGCGCCTTCTGGATTCACCAGGCCCAGTGGGTCAAGGACAGGCCCGTCGTCAAGCTGCAGCCGCACTGGAACTGGACCGGCCGGGAGGGCCAGGACATCCACGTGATGGTGACGAGCAACGCGCAGCGCGTGCGGGTCCTGCTCAACGACCGGACCATCGGCGAGCAGGCGGTCGACCCGTACGAGATGAATCACTTCCAGGTGCCCTACGCGCCCGGCCGCATCGAGGCCGTGGCCCTGCGAGACGGCAAGGAAGTGGCGCATGACGTCGTCGAGACCAGCGGCGCGCCGGTGAGCCTCGTGCTGACGCCCGACCGCCAGGCGCTGGCCGGCGACGGGCTGGATGCCATGCCCGTGACCGTCAGCGCCGTCGACGCCCGGGGCCGACCGGTGCCGCTGGCGCAGGACAAGGTCAGCTTCTCCCTCGAAGGTCAGGGCGCCATCATCGGCGTAGGCAATGGCGACCCCAACTCCCACGAGGCCGACAAGGCGAGCGCGCGCAGCCTGTTCAATGGCCTGGCCCAGGTCATCGTGCAAAGCCGCCGTGACGGTCGCGGCGTCCTCAGGCTGAGAGCCCATGCCGAGGGATTGCAGGGCGCCGAGGTGGAACTGGCCGTGAACGCCGTGCACGCCTCGCCCCGCGTGCCCGACGTAGAGCCGACGACGCCGCTGCAGAGCTGGCGCGTTTCGCCGCCGGCGACCACGCGGCCCGACCCCAATGTCGTGCTGGCCGAGAACGACATGAACTCCTGGGGCTGGGACGAACCGCCCATGCGCCGTGGTCCCGAGGCCGGCGCCTTCCGCCTTTACCGCAGCGGCGTCAACGTGCGCGCCGACCGCAACGACGGCCGCGCCCAACTCAGCTTCGGCGGCATCGCCGGCAAGGCCGAGGTCTGGGTCGATGGCGTGAAGCTCGGCGAGAAGATCCAGGCCGAGCCAGCGCCTTTCGCCGTCACCCTGCCCCGAGGCGCCGCGCACCGCGAAGTGACCGTCCTCATCGAAGCCGTGCAGGGCCAGGCCTCGGGCCTTTGGGGTCGGGTCGTGCTGGAGCGCGGAGCCCGCTGATGCCGCGCCGGCTTCTCGCGCTGCTGGGCCTGCTGGTCGCGCTGCAGGCATCGGCAGACCGCGTCGCGACGCCGCTGGACGAGGCCTGGCGCTTCCGGCGCGACGACCTGACCGGCGCCCAGGCGCCCGACTTCGACGACACGGCCTGGGCCGCCGTGACTCTGCCGCACACCTACAACGCCGTCGATGGCGAGACCGGCGGCACGCCCTACCGCGGTCCGGCCTGGTACCGCCGCACCCTCGACGTCAAGCCCGCCGCCGGCTCACGCCGCTTCCTCGAGTTCGACGGCGCGACACTGGCCGCCGACGTCTGGGTCAACGGCCGCCACGCGGGTCGGCACGAAGGCGGCTACGCGCGCTTCCGTTTCGACATCACGCCGCTGCTGCAACCCGGCCGCAACGTGCTGGCCGTGCGCGTGGACAACGGCAAGCTACCCGAGGTGGCCCCCCTGGGCGGCGACTTCACCGTCTTCGGCGGCCTGATCCGGCCCGTGCGCATGATCGAGACCGACGACACCCACATCGAGCTGCTGGACCACGGCGGCCCCGGCATGCGCTTCGACATCGAGGCGCTCGACGCTGCCCAGGCGCGATTGAACGTGAAGCTGCAGTGGCGCAACGACGGTGCCCGGCCCGCCGTGCGCCAGCTGCGGCTGACGCTGCGTGACGCCCAGGGCCGCGACGTCGTGCAGCAGGTCCGGCGCCTGGACCTGCCGGCGGGTGCTACCGACACCACCACAGCGGTGTTGAATGTGCCCAGGCCGCATCTCTGGCAGGGCGTGAAAGACCCCTACCTCTACCGCCTCAGCGCCGAACTGCTGGACGGCCCCAAGGTCGCCGACGCGGTCCAGCTTTCCGTGGGGCTGCGCAGATTCGGCGTCGATCCCCAGCGCGGCTTCCTGCTCAATGGCGAGCCCTATCCGCTCTACGGCGTCAACTACTTTCACGCCGGCCGCCCGGGCAGGGGCATCGCCGTCGGCAAGCCCGAGATCGACCAGGACCTGCACATCCTGACGGACCTCGGCCTGACCGGCCTGCGCCTCGTGCACTACCAGCACCCGGCCTACGTCTACGAACGCGCCGACGAGCTGGGCCTGGTACTGTGGACCGAGATCCCGCTGAACTCGGCCATGGCGGAAACGCCGGCCTTTCGCGACAACCTGTTTGGCCAACTGCGCGAGCTGGTGCGGCAGAACCGGCATCACGCCTCGGTGGCCGTCTGGGGTATCGGCAACGAGGTCTACCGCAGCGATGAACCCATCCGCGCACTGCTCGCCGACCTGCATGGGCTGGCCAAACGCGAGGACCCCTCGCGCCTGACCAGCTACGCCCACTGCTGCGCGCCCGACGACCATCCCATGGCCCTGGTCACCGACCTCGCCTCGTACAACCGCTACTGGGGCTGGTACGACGGCCAGTTCAGCGACATCGGCCCGTGGGCCGACCAGCTGCATGCCAAGCTGCCCGCCAAGCCCATCGGCCTGGGCGAATACGGCGCCGGCGCCAGCCCGCTGCAGCAGGAGGACCCGCCACGCCGCCCCGAGCCCGGCGGCCGCTGGCACCCCGAGCAGTACCAGGCACTGTTCCACGAGGCCTACGCCGCCCAGCTCGAGAAGCGCCCCTTCCTGTGGGGCCGCTTCATCTGGCTGGGCTTCGATCATGCCGCCGCCAACCGCCATGAGGGCGACACCACCGGCCGCAACGACAAGGGCCTGGTCACCTACGACCGCCGCACGCCGAAGGAGGCCTACCACCTGATGCGCGCGTGGTGGCAGCACAAGCCGGTGCTGCACATCGCCAGCCAGCGACTCGACAGACGGCTGACCGGCACCGTGGCGATCAAGGCCTACACCAATGCGGCCCGGGCCACGCTGAAGGTCAACGGCAAGGCCATCGGCACGGTCGACGTCGTCGACCGCATCGCCGTCTGGCCGGCGGTCGAGCTGCAGGCCGGCCAGGCCACGCTGGAAGTCAGCGACGACCGCGGCAGCCGAGAGCGCGTCGATTGGCAGATCCGCCCACACGCTGAACTTTTCCCATGACCATGCTGAACCACTTCACCCGGCTTGCCCTGCTGCCTGCCCTGCTGGCCCTGCAATCCTGCAGCCAGGCTCCCGTCGCCATGCCGAGCGCAGCCGACACCACGGCTATCCAGCTCAACCAGGTCGGCTATCTGCCCGGCGGCAGCAAATGGGCCGCCCTTCCCGCGGTGGCAGCCGACAGCTTTGCCATCGTTGACGCGACGACGGGCCGCGAGGTCTGGCGCGGTCCGCTGCAAGCGGCTCGCACGTGGGAGCCAGCCCGGCAGAAGCTGCGCCTGGCCGACTTCTCGGCCCTGGGCGAGCCCGGCCGCTACCGCCTGCAGGTGGCTGGCCTGCCGCCATCCGCCCCCTTCGTGGTTGCGCCCGATGCCTACGCGGCGCTGAATGCCGCGGCGTTGAAATTCTTCTACTTCAACCGTGCCAGCGTCGCCCTGGATGCCGCCCACGCCGGAATCTGGGCCCGCCCCGCCGGCCACGCGGACGACCGCGTCCTCGTGCATTCGTCCGCTGCCGGCCCTGGGCGTCCGGAAGGCAGCGTCATCAGCGCGCCCAAGGGCTGGTACGACGCCGGTGACTACAACAAGTACATCGTCAACTCCGGCATCAGCACCTACACGCTGCTGGCCACCTGGGAGCACTACCCCGCCTTCATCCAGACGCAGCAGCTGAACATCCCCGAGAGCGGCAACGGCCTGCCCGATTTGCTCAACGAGGCACTGTGGAACCTGGAGTGGATGCTGGCCATGCAGGACCCGGCCGACGGCGGCGTCTATCACAAGCTCACCGACCAGGGCTTCGACGGCATCGTGCTGCCTCACCAGGCGCGGCACGACCGCTACGTCGTCATGAAGGGCACGGCCGCGACGCTGGACTTTGCGGCCGTCATGGCCCAGGCCAGCCGCCTGTTCGCCGCCTTCGAGACCCAGCGGCCAGGCTTGTCGGCGCGCATGCTGGAGGCCTCCAAGCGCGCCTGGCAATGGGCCCAGGCCCATCCCGATGTCGTCTACCGCCAGCCGGCAGACATCCACACCGGCGGCTATGAGGACCAGCAGTTGGCGGACGAATTCTCGTGGGCGGCTGCCGAACTCTTCGTCACGACGCGCGACCCGGCCTACTGGCAGCAATTCCGCCGCACGGCGCCACGCATCGAGGTGCCCGGCTGGGCCAGTGTCGGCGCGCTGGCCTGGACCAGCCTGGCGCAGTACCGTGCTCGCCTGAGCACCGAAGACCGTCGCTGGGTCGAGACCCAGATCCAAACACTGGCCGACGGTTTCGCCGCGCGCTGGCAGGCCTCGCCCTACCGCGTCGCCATGCAGGACGAGGACTTCATCTGGGGCAGCAATTCCGTTGCGCTGAACCAGGCTCTGATGCTGGTGCAGGGCTATCGCATCAGCGGCGAGCGCCGCATGCTGGACGCCGCGCAGTCGGCACTGGACTTCGTGCTGGGCCGCCATCCCACGGGGTACGTGATGGTGACCGGCTTCGGCGCCCGCTCGCCCCTGCATCCCCACCACCGGCCCTCCGGTGCGATGCCCCAGCTGGCGCCGGTGCCGGGAATGATCGTCGGCGGCCCCAAGGCCGACGTGGGCGGTGACTGCCCCGGCCTGGCCTATCCGTCCCAAGCCCCAGCGAGGGCCTATCTCGACGCCCTGTGCAGCTACACGACCAACGAGATCGCGATCAACTGGAACGCGCCCCTGGTCTATGTGTCGGCGGCCCTGCAGGCGCTGACGCCCGACGCACCTCACCGGAGTCCATGACATGGCCCTGATGCAAGCTACCACCCCAAGCCTCGGCCCCAGGCCGGCCAGCCGGCTCCGCTCGACGCTGGGCGCCGCCTGGCTGGTCGCGGCACTCGTCGGCTGTGGCGGCGGCGGGACCGCGGCCGGCAGCCCGGCGCCAGCGCCCGCGCCGCAGTTGTCAGGCAGCGCCGGCTGCGGCCAGGCCGCCAAGCTCGCCACGGGCGAGCAGACCCTCACGTCGGACGGCATTTCGCGCAGCTATTGGCTGGACCTGCCCGCCGGCTACGACAGCAACAAGACCTATCCCGTCATCATCGGCCTGCACTGGCGCGACGGCAGTGCCACCGAGGTGCGCACCTGGAACAACTACTTCGGGCTCAAGCCCCTGTACGGCAACAACGCCATCTTCATCGCGCCGCAGGGCCTGGATGCCGGTTGGGCCAACCCCGGCGGGCGCGACATCCGTTTCATGCGAGCCCTGATCGCCCAGGTCCAGCAGAGCGTCTGCACCGATCTTCAACGCGTATTCGCGACCGGCTTCAGCTTCGGCGGCATGATGTCCAACGCCATTGGCTGCGAGATGGGCGACGTGGTGCGCGCCATCGCACCGCTGTCGGGCTCGTTATGGAGTGGCTGCGGCGCATCCTCGAATCGTGTGGCCGCCATCTTCGACCACGCAAAGGACGACAACACCGTGCCCTATTCGGCAGGCGAGGAAGCGCGCAACATCTTCCTGGCGCGCAACAGCTGCAGCGCCTCCACCGTGCCCATCGGCAGCAACGGCTGCGTCGAGTACCAGGGCTGCAGCACGGGCAAACCGGTCGTCTGGTGCGGCCACGCCACGGGCGGCCACTGGCCGCCGGCATTCTCGAGCAGCGAGACCAAGGCCTTCTTCGACCGTTTCTAGCCGGGTCAAGACGATCGCCCTGCGCAAGAGCAGCATCAACAGGCGCGGCGACCCGCGCCGACGCCACTCAGACTGCCAATTCAGGCGCGACAGGCCAGACCGGACATGCACACTCCGTTTGCCGATCTACGCGGCCCGCGGAAAACGATCGCCCTCCGCGCCCAGTAATGCGTTCGGACCTGGGCGGCATCGGTAGAAAACATGGATTTCGCTTGCGAGGCCCTGCCCCAGGGCACTGTGCCTTTCGATGCGCTCTTCGTCCTCGGCTTGTGGTGCTGTGGCCGTGATGCCTCGGATGAAGGCGGCCAGGAAGGGGCTTGAGTGAGTCATGGCAGCTCTCTGTGTTGTTGACCGTGCCGTGAGGGCATCAGGCGAAGGACGCCAGTGATCGGGCAAGGCGCGCAGCTCAACGATTGCGCGTCCCCGGCACCTCTTGGAAGCCGCTGTCGTTGCGGTCAGCGTTCTGTTCCGCAGGGCGGCATGCAGGCAGCCCGCGCCAGGAGTCTCAGCTTCGATCTCATGGTTCTACCTTTCACGGAAGGCGCTCGGCCGGCTGTCTCCTCCGGACACGAGCGTTGTGAAGACATTGGCTTCATACGCGACCCCGTCTCTGAGCGGGTGCCTCGCGCCGAGATGAATTAACGCTAATTCATCCAGGCCGGATAATAGTTCGAGCGCCGGATGAATTAACCCGTGAAAGTCCTAGTGGCGTGTATCGGGCGTCAGCGACGCGGTTTCAGCGTCCCACGCTGAACGAACTCCGTGGACAGGGCAATGTTGCTTGGAGCGAGCCATGCCCCACCCTCGCGTTTGGCCGCGATCCGTTCCATCAACACCTCCATCGCCCGCTTGCCCATCGCATGCAACGGTTGTCGAACCGTGGTCAAGTGAGCAGTCCGGGCAAACAAGATGTCGTCGAACCCCACGACGGAGACATCTTCTGGCACACGCAGCCCCTGCATGGACAGGGCCTGGATGCAACCCAGTGCGATGGCGTCATTGGCGCAGAACACGGCATCCGGCACCAGTCCCCGGGGGTGCCGACTCAGCCAGTCGAGCATCGCATCGCGACCGCCTTCAACGTTCAGGGACGAATGCACGACATGGTCGCCAGGAAGCTCCACACCCACCGCCGCGTGGGCGCGGCGATAACCCGACAGCCGCCGCTCGGCACCGAGCAACCCCGCCGGCCCGCCGATGTGCAGAATCCTGTGATGACCTATCGCCAGCATGTGCCGCACGGCGTCGAAGGAACCGGCTTCCTCGTCGGGCTCCAGATTCATGACACCCGGGATTGCGGTTTCGGAGTGCAGACTGACGCTCGGAATGTGCTTGGGTAGCCAACCGGAAGCGTCAGCGCCAAGGCAAGGCGCAACGAGGATGAGCCCATCAACGCGGCCGTCACCGAGTTCTGGGATGCGCCGCTGCGCCTCGTCCCAGCCCCGCAGCATGAACACGGCCGCGGTCTGCTGGCTGCCGGTCGCGACCTCGATGATGCCGCCGAAGACCTCCATGAAATAGAGGTTGACGTCCTCCTTCCAGTGGCTGGCGACGATGCCGATGGCGTTCGCTCGTCCGTTCGCGAGGGCGCGCGCGGCAGCGTTCGCGCGATAGTTCAGTCGTTCGGCCGCGGCAACGACGCGCGCGCGCGTCTCCGCCGATGTCCTCGTTGCCGATCTTGCCCCGTTCAGCACCACCGATGCGGCCATCACGGACACGCCCGCTTCGCGGGCGACATCGGCGAGCGTAGCCGCGTCACCGCGCCGACGGGGCTTTGAAGGAGACGATGCCGAAGTCTTGGTTGTCGGAGCGGACACGGATCTAGCGAGAAGGTCCTTCGCCGCGAGACCCGCGGCAAGGCGCACTCAATGTAGCAGCGAGAGGGTGAGCGCCGTGAGGAGGGAGTTCACCAGCCGGATCGGCGCTGCGCAAAGACAGAGCGTTCGCATCGGCCTCGATCCGATCCCAACTGAAGAGGGTGCGCCGGGAGACTCAGCCCGCCAATTCACGCGCGATGTCCTGCGTCCTGCGGCGCGACGGAGCCAGGCAGAACCTGTCCGGCATGAGGTGGCTGCGCCGGTTCCGCTACGTCGTGATCGTGCGGGAAGGGCGCAGCCCAAGCCAGCAGCACCGGCGGGATGGAGAAGACCAGCACCCAGCCGAAGAAGCCGGCGTAGTGGTGGCCGACGCCGTTCCACAGCAGCGCGCTG
>NZ_SMBU01000063.1 GCF_004342485.1 Roseateles saccharophilus | reverse complement strand
CCATCCAGACTGTCATCTTCCTGATCGCGGGCAAGCTCGACTTCAGCGCGATCAACCCTCACGCCCGGCAACCCACTTGAAATTCAAGAGAGCCATTTGTTTTCGGCGATGTTTTCTTCGTGTGTCGCGGTTTCATGCGCCGTCCGCGCTGCCTGCTCGACCTGCAGCAGGTCTTCGGCAAGCCGTTCCAGCACGTGCTGCTGCAGCAAGAATTTATCCATGTTGAAAGATAGGCATCCCGAACATGCGGGGCGTCTTGATTATCTGGGGCCGACGTGGGCGTGGCCGAAGCGGCGGCGCCGCCCTCTGGGTGAGGCGCACCGAGTCCTTCCTACCCCTTTTTGATGATTCGCCCCGCCTGCCTCGCTTTCTAGAATTGCCGGCACACGAGGAGGGATCCGACATGGCCAACTCCGTCGGCGACCGGTCTGCCCCCGCTGGCGCAGCGAGGCCGCTGTCCTCGGTGCCGGGCCCGCGTCCGCTGCCGCTGTTGGGCAACTTCGCGCAGATCGACCTGGCCAGCATGCATCTCCAGTTTGAGCAGTGGGCGCGAGACTATGGGCCGCTGTACCGAGTGCATCTCGGCCCACGCGCTGCGCTGGTGGTCACGCGCAGCGATTTGATCTCCAAGCTGCTGCGCGACCGGCCCGACGGCTGGCGCCGCCTGCAAGGCATGCAGCGCGTCATCGACGAGGTGGGCGGCAAAGGCCTGTTCTCGGCCGAGGGGGCAGATTGGTTGCGCCAGCGCAAGCTGGTGATGGGCGCCTTCGACCCAGGCCACCTGAAGCGCTACTTCCCCGCCCTGGTGCGCGTCACCCAACAGCTGAGGCTGTGCCTGGACGAGGCCGCGCGCACCGGCGCGGCCATCGACCTGCAGGCCCTGCTGATGCGCTATACGGTGGACGTGACGTCGGGCCTGGCTTTCGGCATCGAGATGAACACCTTGCGCCACCCGGACGACGCACTGCAAGGCCATCTCGACCAGGTCTTTCCGATGATGATGAAGCGCATCTTCGCGCCCCTGCCCTGGTGGCGCTGGGTCAAGCTGCCCTCCGACCGCGCGTTCGATGCGCACCTGGCCAAGGTCCACGAAGCCTGCTTGCGCTTCATCGCCCAGGCGCGCGAGCGCATCGCGCAAGACCCGCAACTGCAGCAGCACCCCAACAACCTGATGGAGGCCTTGATCAGCGCGCGCGACGAAGCAGGCGCAGGGCTGACCGACGCCCAATTGCTGGGCAATGTCTTGACGGTGCTACTGGCCGGCGAGGACACGACCGCCAACACCCTGGGCTGGACGCTGTACCTGCTGCACCACCACCGTGGCGAATGGGATTCGCTGGTGGCTCAGGTGGACGCCGCACTGGCCGCCGGCGAAGACATGCCGCGCCAGTTCGACACTGCCCGCGCCTTCGAGCGCATCGAAGACTGTGTCAACGAGGCGATGCGCCTCAAACCGGTGGCACCCGCCTTGTTGATGGAGGCCTGCCGGGACACGGTCGTCGAAGGCATCGCGATGCCGCGAGACACCCAGCTGATCTGCCTCATGCGACCCGGCGCCGTCGATAGCGCCGTCGCCAGCGACGCCGGGCAGTACCGTCCGCAACGCTGGCGCGCCACCGGACCCGACCACGAGCTGACCAAGGCCTCCATGCCTTTCGGCGCAGGACCGCGCCTGTGCCCAGGCCGCTACCTGGCGATGCTGGAGATGAAGATGGTTCTGGGCACCCTCGCGCGCAACTACGAACTGATCGAAGTGGGCACGGCCGACGGCCGCGAGCCCTCGGAGCGCCTGGCTTTCACGATGTTTCCGGCCGGGCTGAAGCTGCGGGTGCGGATGCGCCGCTGAGGTGGCGTCAATCCATGCGGATGAAGGCACCCGGCCGGCTGGCCTGATGCCGTCATTCGACAGGCGCGGGCTCGTTCTACTTGAGCCGCTCAGGCTCCGTGGTGCGCAGGCTGTTTTCCGTGCCTCAGGTCATCGACAGCTTCAGGCGGCAAAGCGGTCTGCACCAGCACGGCCGACTGCAGTCGACGCTGTGAGGTGGTCGCCACGCCCCTGCGAAGACGGTCGCTGAACTCCGCCGTCCGAGCGACGTCCAACAGAATGCCCTTCACTTCTGAATGGTCATTCATTTTTTCTTGCTTTCGTCACTTTGCAAAATAGAATGAACAATCATTCAGCAAAACCAACCGACTGAGACCACCGCGGCGCCCCAGGGCTGCGCGCGGCTTTCAGCCCCCTCCGACCCTCAAGGCCCGCCCATGCTCAACCTCCCCTCCCGCCCCTCGCTCGGCACACCGGCTGCGTTCACGCTGTTGACCGTGGCGGTCGCCGTCATCGCCGCCTTCACGCTCAGCGCCTGCAGCCCGGCCGAATCCCAGGCCGCAAAGGCCGGTGCCGCCCCTGCCGCCAAGGTGGGTGTCGTGACGGTCCTGCCCCAGCGCGTGGAACTCTCCGCCGAGCTGGCCGGCCGCACGGTGGCCTACCAGACGGCCGAGGTGAGGCCGCAGGTGACCGGCATCGTGAAGACCCGCGCCTTCACCGAAGGCAGCGATGTGAAGACCGGCCAGTTGCTCTACCAGATCGACCCGGCCAGCTACCAGACCGCACTGGACAGCGCCCGCGCCACACTGGCCAAGGCCGAGGCCAATGCGGCCACCGCCAGGCTCAAGGCCGGCCGCTATGACGAGCTGGCCGGCATCGACGCGGTCAGCAAGCAGCTGCGCGACGACACGCAGGCGGCGCTGAAGCAGGCCCAGGCCGACGTGGCCGCGGCGACCGCCGCCGTGCGCGCCGCGCAGATCGACCTGGACCGCACCCTTGTTGCCGCGCCCATCGCGGGCCGCATCGGCCGCTCCGCGGTGACGCCGGGCGCCCTGGTCACGGCCAACCAGGCCGGCGCGATGGCCACGCTGCAGCAGCTGGACCCGATCTATGTGGACGTGACCCAGACCAGCGCCGAGCTGCTGCGCCTGCAGCGCCAGCTGGCCGACGGCACGCTCCAGCGCGACGCCGCCGGCCAGGCGCGCGTGAAGCTGCTGCTGGAAGACGGCAGCACCTATGCGCTGGAAGGCAGGCTGCAGTTCTCCGAGCTGCAGGTGGACCCGAGCAGCGGCAGCGTGACACTGCGCGCCCAGTTCCCCAACCCCAGGCGCCAGCTGCTGCCGGGCATGTATGTGCGGGCCCAGGTGCAGAGCGGCGTGCAGGCCCAGGCCCTGCTGGCGCCGCAGTCGGCCGTTTCGCGGGACGCGCGCGGCAATGCGACGGCGATGGTTCTGAAGGACGGCAAGGCCGAGGCCCGCGTGCTGCAGACCGGCGCCGTCGTCAACGGCCAGTGGCTGGTGACCTCGGGCCTGGCGGCCGGCGACCAGCTCATCGTCGACGGCCTGCAGCGCCTGCGTCCCGGCATGGCGGCCGAGGCCGCGGCGCCTGCGGCCAAGGCTGCGACGGGCGCCCCGGCCACCGCCGGCGCGGCCCGCTGATCGGAGCCCATCACCATGTCCCGCTTCTTCATCGACCGCCCCATCTTCGCGTGGGTGCTGGCCCTGGTCGTCATGCTGGCCGGCGTGCTGTCCATCCGCACGCTGCCGGTCTCGCAATACCCCGACATCGCGCCGCCGCAGGTGTCCATCAATGCGTCCTACCCGGGCGCATCCGCCAAGACGCTGGAGGACACGGTCACCCAGGTCATCGAGCAAAAGCTCAAGGGCATCGACGGCATGACCTATATGTCGTCCACGTCGGACTCGCAGGGCAATGCCAGCATCACGCTGAGCTTCGCCGCCGGCACCAATCCCGACACCGCCCAGGTCCAGGTGCAGAACAAGCTGCAGTCGGCCACGCCGCTGCTGCCGCAGGAGGTGCAGCGCCAGGGCGTCCAGGTGGTCAAGTCCACGAGCAACTTCCTGATGGTCATCGGCTTCGTGTCCGAGAACGGCCAGCAGCAGCAGGTGGACCTGTCCGACTACGTCTCCACCAATGTGCTTGACCCGCTGAGCCGCGTGGACGGCGTGGGCGAGGTGCAGCTGTTCGGCGCGCAGTACGCGATGCGCATCTGGCTCAACCCCAACCAGCTGACCCAGCACGGCCTGACGCCGGCCGACGTGTCCGCCGCCGTGCAGGCGCAGAACGCGCAGGTCTCGGCCGGCCAGCTGGGCGCCGCGCCCGCCGACCTGGGCCAGCAGCTCAATGCCACCGTCACGGCGCAGAGCCGGCTGCAGACGCCCGAGCAGTTCCGCAACATCGTGCTGAAGACGGGTGCCGACGGTGCCACGGTGCGCCTCGCCGACGTGGCCCGCGTGGAGCTGGGCGCCGAGAGCTATGCCACCGTGTCGCGTTACAACGGCAAGCCGGCCGCGGGCGTGGCCGTGAAGCTCGCCACCGGCGCCAATGCGCTGGCCACGGCCAAGGCCGTGGAGGCCGAGGTCAAGCGCCTGGAGCAGTTCATGCCGCAGGGCATGAAGGCCGTCGTCGCCTACGACAGCACGCCCTTCGTCGAGGTCTCCATCCACGAGGTCGTGAAGACGCTGGTGGAGGCCATCGTGCTGGTCTTCCTGGTGATGTACCTCTTCCTGCAGAACTTCCGCGCGACGCTGATCCCGACCATCGCCGTGCCAGTGGTGCTGCTGGGCACCTTCGGCGTGATGGCCGCGGCGGGCTTCTCCATCAACACGCTGACGATGTTCGGCCTGGTGCTGGCCATCGGCCTGCTGGTGGACGACGCCATCGTCGTCGTCGAGAACGTCGAGCGCGTGATGACCGAGGAGGGCCTGTCGCCCACGGAGGCCACGCGCAAGTCCATGGGCCAGATCACCGGCGCGCTGGTGGGCATCGCGCTGGTGCTGTCGGCCGTGTTCGTGCCGATGGCCTTCTTCGGCGGCTCCACGGGCGTCATCTACCGCCAGTTCTCCATCACCATCGTGTCGGCCATGGTGCTGTCGGTGTTCGTCGCGCTGGTGCTGACGCCGGCGCTGTGCGCGACGCTGCTCAAGCCCGGCCACGGTGCCCACACGCACGGCTTCTTCGGTGCCTTCAACCGCCGCTTCGACGCCACCGCCGAGGGCTACCAAGGCGTCGTCGCCCGCATGATCCGCCGCTGGGGCCGCCAGCTCGTCGTCTACGGCCTCATCGTGGCCGGCATGGCGGTGCTGTTCCTGCGCCTGCCCACGTCCTTCCTGCCGGATGAAGACCAGGGCATCCTGTTCGCCCAGGTGCAATTGCCGGCCGGCGCCACGCAGGCCCGCACGCTGGAGGTGGTGAAGCGTCTGGAGGACCACTTCCTGACGAACGAGAAGAGCGACGTCGAGTCCGTGTTCGCCGTCACCGGCTTCAGCTTCGCGGGCCGCGGCGAGAACATGGCCATGGGCTTCGTGAAGCTCAAGGACTGGAGCGAGCGCAAGGGCGCCGCGCACAACGTGAAGGCCGTGGCCGGCCGCGCGATGGGCGCCTTCATGCAGTACCGCGACGCGACTGCCTTCGCCTTCGCGCCGCCCGCGGTGCCGGGCCTGGGCCAGTCCAGCGGCTTCGACGTCTACCTGCAGGACCAGTCCGGCGTGGGCCGCGAGGCGCTGATGGCCGCGCGCAACCAGTTCCTGGGTGCCGCGGGCAAGGACCCGCGCCTGTCCGCCGTGCGCCCCAACGGCCTGGAGGACGCCGCCCAGCTGCGCCTGGACGTGGACACCGCCAAGGCCGGCGCCCTGGGCGTGACCGTCAGCGACATCAACGCGCTGCTGTCCACGGCCTGGGGTGGCAGCTATGTCAACGACTTCATCGACCGCGGCCGCGTGAAGAAGGTCTATATGCAGGCCGACGCCGCCTTCCGCATGCAGCCCGACGACCTGAACAGCTGGCGCGTGCGCAACGCCTCCGGCCAGATGGTGCCGTTCTCGGCCTTCGGCACGGCGCATTGGGAACAGGGCCCGGCCCGCCTGGAGCGCTACAACGGCCTGCCCGCCGTGGAGCTGCTGGGCGGCGCCGCGCCGGGCAAGAGCTCGGGCGTGGCGATGAAGGCGGTCGAAGAGATCGCCGCGCAGCTGCCGCAGGGCGTGGGCCTGAGCTGGACGGGCATGTCCTACCAGGAGCGCCTGACCGGCGACCAGGCGCCCATGCTGTACGCGCTGTCGCTGCTGGTCGTCTTCCTGTGCCTGGCCGCGCTGTACGAGAGCTGGAGCATCCCGTTCTCGGTGATGCTGGTGGTGCCACTGGGCGTCATCGGCGCGCTGCTGGCGGCCACGACGCGCGGGCTGGCCAACGACGTCTACTTCCAGGTCGGCCTGCTGACCACCATCGGCCTGTCGGCCAAGAACGCCATCCTGATCGTCGAGTTCGCCAAGGCGCAGATGGAGGCCGGCAAGGACGCCGTCACCGCCACGCTGGACGCCGTGCGCCTGCGCCTGCGCCCCATCCTGATGACCTCGCTGGCCTTCGCTTTGGGCGTGCTGCCGCTGGCCCTGGCCACCGGCGCCGGCTCGGGCAGCCAGAACGCCATCGGCACCGGCGTGCTCGGCGGCATGCTGAGCGCAACCGTGCTGGGCATCTTCTTCGTGCCGGTGTTCTTCATCGCGGTGCAGCGCTGGTTCCCCTCCCGCGCGCCGGCTCCCACAACACCCACGGCGCAGCCTGCGCTGGAGGGCCAATGACATGACCAAGTTCTTCCTGATGCCCATCGCGTTGGCCACGAGCCTGATGCTCGGCGGCTGCGCCAGCCTGGCGCCCAGCTACGAACGCCCCGCCGCGCCCGTGGCCGCGCGGTGGCCGGTGCCGCAAACGACGGCCGCCGAGGCCAAGGCCGCCGACCTCGGCTGGCGCGAGTTCTTCACCGACCCGCGACTGCAGGCCCTCATCGAGCAAGCGCTGGCCAACAACCGTGACCTGCGCGTCGCCGTGCTGAACGTGCAGCGCGCCCAGGCGCAGTACGACGTGCAGCAGGCCGACCGCCTGCCCGGCGTCAACGCCGGCCTGGGCCAGACCGCGCAGCGCGCACCCGGCGGCAGCATCAGCCGCCAGTACAGCGCGACGCTGGGCGTCAGCGCCTACGAGCTGGACCTGTTCGGCCGCGTGAAGAGCCTGAGCGACGCCGCGCAGCAGCAGTACCTGGCCACAGCCGACGCCAGCCACAGCGCGCAGATCAGCCTCGTCGCCCAGGTGGCCGGCAGCTATCTAACGCTGGCGGCCGACCAGGAGCGCCTGCGCCTGGCCGAGCAGACCCTGCTGGCACGCCAGGACGGCCTGCGCCTGACGCAGCGCCTGCAGGGCGCCGGGGTGGCATCCACGCTGGACCTGCGCCAGGCCGAGATCGCCGCCGAGAGCTCGCAGACCGACCTCGCCAGCCTGACGGCCCAGGTCGCGCAGGACCGCAACGCGCTGGAGCTGCTGGTGGGCCAGCCGCTGGGCGCCGCGCAATGGCCGGTGGCCGGCACCGACGCGCCGGTCACCCAGCTGGCCGAGCTGTCCGCCGGCCTGCCCTCCGAGGTGCTGCTGGCCCGCCCCGACGTGCAGCAGGCCGAGCGCACGCTGCAGGCCGCCAACGCCAACATCGGCGCGGCACGCGCGGCCTTCTTCCCGCACATCAGCCTGACGGCCAGCGCCGGCACGGCCAGCAGCGCGCTGGACGGGCTGTTCCGTGCCGGCAGCGGCGTGTGGAGCTTCGTGCCCCAGGTCTCGCTGCCCATCTTCGACGCCGGCCGCAACAAGGCCAACCTGAAGGTGGCCGAGGTGGACCGCGACATTGCGACGGCGCAGTACGAGAAGGCCGTGCAGTCGGCCTTCCGCGACGTGGCCGACGCACTCGCCCAGCGCGCCACGCTGGGCCAGCAGGTCGCGTCGCAACAGCGTCTGGTGGCGCAGACCCAGGACGCGCTGCGCCTGGCCGAGGCGCGCTTTAGACAAGGCCTGGACGACCGCCTCGCCACGCTGGACGCACAACGCTCGCTCTATGCCGCCGAGCAGGGCCTCATCAGCACGCGGCTGGCCCAGCAGGTCAACCGCGTGACGCTGTACAAGGCCCTGGGTGGCGGCTCGGGCGCGGGCGCGCCGGCGCCACAATCCGCGTCGTGAGCGTCTCCCCCACCCCCTCCGACCGCGCCCTGGCCCGCCGCCAGCAGGTGCTGGACGCTGCCGCCGAGTGCTTTCGCCGCCGCGGCTTCCACGCCGCCAGCATGGCCGAGATCGCGAAGACGGCCGGCATGAGCCCCGGCCACATCTACAACCTGTTCGAGAACAAGGACGACATCATCGCGGCCATCGTCGAGCGGGACTGCGCCGAGGTGCTGGGCCGCATCGCCGAATTCCAGCGGGAGGAGGACCTGCTGCAGAAGATGCTGGCCGAGACCGAGCGGGCCATCGACGAGCGCAGCCAGGTGGCCGATGCGGCGCTGCAGCTGGAGGTGTTGGCCGAGGCCAGCCGCAACCCCAGGCTGGCCGCGGTCGTACGGCAGACCGAGGCGCTGGTGAGCCGCAAGGCCCAGGAGCTGATCCGCCAGAGCCTGGGCAAGCATGCGGACGTGCTGCCGCCCGAGGAAATCGAGGGCCGGGCGCTGCTGCTGGGCGCCCTTTTCAACGGGCTGACGGCAATGAGCGTGCGCCAGCCCGACATGCCACAGAAGGTGGCGGTGATGGCACCGGTCATGCGCCGCATGCTGAGGGTGCTGCTGGCGCCATAGGAAAATGGCGGGCATGAACCCCCGCCCGCCCCAGCAATACGAAGACTTCATGCGCCATGTGTTCGAGCATGGCGTGCAAAAGAGCGACCGCACCGGCACCGGCACGCGCAGCGTGTTCGGCCACCAGATGCGCTTCGACCTGAGCCAGGGCTTCCCGCTGGTGACGACGAAGAAGGTGCACCTGAAGTCCATCGTGCTGGAGCTGCTGTGGTTCCTGCGCGGCGACTCCAACGTGAAGTGGCTGCAAGAGCGCGGCGTGACGATCTGGAACGAGTGGGCGCGCGAAGACGGCGACCTCGGCCCCGTCTACGGCGTGCAGTGGCGCAACTGGCCCACGCCGGGCGGCGGCCACATCGATCAGATCGCCGACGTCGTCAAGACGCTCAAGACCAACCCCGACAGCCGCCGCATCATCGTCAGCGCCTGGAACGTGGCCGACCTGCCGCAGATGGCCCTGATGCCCTGCCACGCCTTCTTCCAGTTCTACGTGGCCGACGGCCGCTTGAGCTGCCAGCTCTACCAGCGCAGCGCCGACATCTTCCTCGGCGTGCCCTTCAACATCGCCAGCTACGCGCTGCTGACGATGATGCTGGCCCAGCAATGCGATCTGCAGCTCGGCGACTTCATCTGGACCGGCGGCGACTGCCACATCTACGACAACCACGTCGAGCAGGTGCAGACCCAGCTCGCCCGCGAGCCGCGGCCCTACCCTTTCATGACGATCAAGCGCCGGCCGGCGAGCCTCTTCGACTACGAGTTCGAGGACTTCGAGCTGAGCGGTTACGACCCGCATCCGGCCATCAAGGCGCCGGTGGCCGTATGACGAGCCCACCCCCTACCGGCTTCGCCGGCCCCCTCAAGGGGGCGCTGCCAGTGACCCGGCAAAGCCGGTTCCACGGCAGCCGCGCGAACATGCACTCTCCCGCCGCCGTTGGGTCCCACAAGGAGCACCTATGAGCCTCGTGACACTCGTCGCAGCAGTGGCTCGTGACGGCGCCATCGGCCGCGACAACGCGCTGCTCTGGCACATCCCCGAGGACATGGCGCGCTTCAAGGCGTTGACGGCGGGCAAACCCGTCGTCATGGGCCGGCGCACCTGGGACTCGCTGCCGCCCAAGTTCCGCCCGCTGCCGGGGCGGCGCAATCTCGTCGTCAGCCGCAACCTGCGGGAACTGGCCGGTGCCGAAGTGTTCCCAAGCCTGGACGATGCGCTGGCCGCCTACGCGGGCGAGCCTGAGGTCTGCGTCATCGGCGGCAGCGACATCTACGCGCTGGCCCTGCCCTTCGCGACCCGGCTGGCGCTGACCGAGGTGGACCTCATCTTCCCGGATGCCGACCGGCATTTCCCGGCCTGGCCGCGCAATCAATTCACCGAAGCCCGGCGCGAGGCGCACACCGGCGCCAATGGCCTGGGCTTCGACTTCGTCGATTACATACGTCAGGATTAATCACCATGTCCGAACACGACTTCCATGTCCACGGCCCGCACGACCACGAGCTGGAGCACGCGGCCCAGCACGAGCCCAAGGGCTTCGCCGGCCAGCTGGCCGTCATCACGGCCATCCTTGCCACGGTGGGCGCCTTCTTCTCCTACATGGGCGGCGCCACGCAGGCCAATGCGGCGCTGCTGAAGAACGAGGCGGCGATCAGGAAGACCGAGGCCAGCAACCAGTGGAACTACTACCAGTCCAAGGGCAACAAGCAGAACATGGCCGAGCTGGCCGCGGAGCTCGTGAGCAGCGAGGAGCAGCGCACCAAATACCGTGACAAGGTGGCCCGCTACGACAAGGAAAAGGCCGACATCAAGCTCAAGGCCGAAGCGCTGGAGGCCGCATCTGCGCAAGCCGACGAGGAGAGCGCCCACCAGATGCACCTGCACCATCGCTGGGCCCAGGCGACCACCGCGCTGCAGGTCGCCATCGCCCTGGCCGCCATTGCGCTGCTGACCCGTCGCCGCTGGATGGAATGGGGCACGCTGGCCATGGGCGGCGTCGGCGTCGTGCTGGGCGGCATGGCCTGGCTGCAGCTCTGAGCCACTGCGCTTCGAGTCAGGCCGCTGCGGGCCAGGTGTTGTGGATGGCCTCGCGCCGCTTGCCAGCGGCTGTCATGCGGGCGTAGAAAGCGACGATGCCGGGCAGCAAATCCCGCGCGAACTCGAATGGAGGTCGGATGATGTCTTTGCCGAGATCGATGACAACGTATTGGGCGGCCGCCGCGCTGGCCCTGACCGCCATGTCGGCCCGTGCCGACATCTACACGCTGGGCGACAGCCTGTCGGACGCAGGCTCCCTGGACATCACCTACACGGACCCCGCAGCCGTCAATCCGCTGGTCGCAGGCCGGATCTGGATCCAGGACCTGACGACGAGCACGCCCGCCTTCTGCGCCCAGCGCAGCAAATGCCCCTGGGACCCGCGCACCTACTATTACGGCGCGGGCAACAACTACGCCGTGGGCGGTGCCGGCGTGTTGTTCGACTCGACAGATGCCCGCACGCCCAACACCTACACCAGCCTGGGAGCGCAGGTTGCCTCCCTGATCGGCAGCGGCAAGCTCAGGGAGGGCGACGCCGTGACCGTGTTGATGGGGGCCAACGACATCCAGGCCGCCGCGGCCAAGCCCCAGAGCGCCCAGGCCGTGGTCGTCAATGCGGCCGCCGCCTTCGTCCAGTACGTAACCGCACTGGCGGCGCAACCGACGCATCCGCGCGTCTACGTCTTCACGGTCCCGGACCTCGGGCAGACGCCCATCGGGCGCAGTGCGGCCGATGGAGGCGCCTTCCTGTCGCAGTTGACCCAGGTCTTCAACGGCGAGATCACCACCGGCCTGCGGACGACGCCGGGCGTGAGCTTCATCATCAGCAGCGTCATCTTCGGCGAGCTGGCGGCTCAGCTGCCTGACTACCCCATCTACTGCGCCAAGGTCATCGACCTGACGCATGTCTGCGGCAGTTCGAGCAACCCGGTCACGCCGAGTTCGACCAGCCTGTTGTTCGCCGACCCGATGCACCCCAGCCAGGTGGCCCACTCGATGATTGCAGCGAGGCTCAGGAACATCATCAGGTAGCGGCGCTCGCCCAGCGCCCTCATACTTGGACGTAGGGGGTGTTTCCTCCCCCTGGCAACCTCGCAAAGGACTCAAGATGAATTCCAAGAACCTGTTCCGCGTCGCCCTGGTTTGCGCCGCCCTGGCCGGCAGCTCCATCGCGTTTGCCGCCGACGCCAAGCATGCCGGCACGCCGCAGAACCATCACTGCAAGCAGTCCGACGGCAACATGGACATGGCCAAGACCAAGAAGGCCTGCCTGGCCGACAAGGGCACCTGGGTCAAGGATGCCCAGCCTGCCGCGGCGGCCTCGGCGCCTGCACCGGCGGCTTCGGCGGCACCCAAGAAGTAATCGCCAGGCAGCGCGGGGGCTGGGGACACGTCCAGGCCCCGCGCGTGGCAGCCGTCATTCCCGGCCCACTGCCGGCTTGCGGCGGGTTTCAGCCCGCCCGGTTGATGACGCGCGAGAACAGCCGCTTGTATTTCTGGTCGGCGCCCTCGCCGAAACCCGGGTCGCGGTTCTCGGCGAAGGCGGCGTCGATGGCCTGCCAGTCCTCGGCCAGCAGATGGGCCTGGGCGGCCGGCAGGATCACGCCCTCTTCGCGGCCCATGTGGTCCCACAGGAAGCGGGCATAGGCCTCCACATCCCTGCCGAGCTGCGCCAGCACCTCGGCCCGGGCGGCCGCATCGGCCTCGGCCAGCGCCTCCACGCCGCGCTCCAGCGTCGCCAGCCACTGGCCGTCACGCAGGTGCTGGCGCTCCAGCTCGGCCAGTTCGGCGTCGCAGGCATCGGTGCGCGCGCGCAGGCGCTGGAACAGCTGACTCTCCTCCTTGGGATGGTGCAGCGCAGCCGGGAAATCCCTCAGATAGCGCAGCATGGCCCGCATCAGCGCCAGGTCCGGCATGTCGCCGCCGGACGCGGCCTGGGCCAGTACATGCATCCAGGCGTGCATCACGGCGGCCAGCGAGCGGTGCTCGTCGCGGATGATGGCGATGGCCCGGGCCGCGGGCGGGCGGTCGCCGGTCGAGGACACCAGCACCGGCAGGCCGGAGTTCATCAGCACTTCCAGCGTCTCGGACGCGAAGGCCATGCCCAGCTTGCCGTGGTGGCCGTGCGAGGCCATGAAGACCAGGTCGCAGCCGGCCGCGCGTGCCGCCTCGATGATGGCGCGGGCCGGGTGGTCGCTCATCGCATGCCGCGATTCGCAGGGCACGCCCTGGGCGCGCGCCGCCGCCTCCGCCTTGGACAACAGTTCGCGCGCCTTGCCCAGCACCGTGAACTCGTAGGCCTCGGGCGCGGTCAGCCGCAGCAGCTCGGCCTCGCCGCGCAGCGAGGCGGCGGCATCGCCGACGGCGTGGAAGAAGGTGATGCGCGCGCCCAGAGGGCGGGCCAGCGCGACGGCATGGCCGATGAGCTCGACCGCGAGGTCGGTGGCGTCGATGGGAACCAGCAGATGTCGGTACATGGAGCTCTCCTAGGGCCTGTTCACACTACGGGAATCGGTGCGAGAGGGTTTGCGCGGGTGCAGGGCTAGGCGTCGCGCTGAAGCCCGGGCTGGCTGCTCGGGCAAGGCGCGCAACGACGCCATGCGCCCGCGCAGACCCTCTCCCGAAGGGTTGTCACTCAAAAGCCCGCGCGCGGCGTTGCGAAGCCTCGCTGGGGACGACCCCAGCTTCGACTTCGCGCCTTGCTCGCGGGCTTTTGAGTGGCAACGCATCCGATCCCCGTAGTGTGAACGGGCCCTAGTCAGGTCATGCTAGGGGGCCGGGCCGGACAGGACCCTCCCCGCCGCGGGGGGGGCTGTGGGAGCAGTCAGCGCGGCTAGGATGTGGCCAGCCTCCCGAAGCCCCACGCCTTGAGTTCCATTCGCCACCCCACCGGCGCGCCCGGCGACCTGCTGCTCAAGGTCACGCCGCCGCGCGTGCCCCGCCACCAGATCGCCCGCCCCCGCCTGCAGGCCGATCAGGAGGCCCTGCGCGACCGCCCCGTCCTGCTCGTGCAGGCACCGGCGGGCTATGGCAAGACCTCGCTGCTGGCCCAGTGGCGGCGCGAGCACCTGGCGCGCGGCAGCGTGGTCGCCTGGGTCTCCGCCCACGCGCAGGACGAGGTCGAGCGCCTGGTGCAGTGCCTGGCCCTGGCGGTGCGCGTCGGCGCCGGCCGGCCGACCTTCGGCCATATCCTGCTCGACGCCGCACCGCCCGCGGGCCTGGAAGGCGTCACCATCTGGCTGGCCGAGCTGGCCCAGTCGGCGCTGGACGTGGTGCTCTTCATCGACGAGGCCGACCGTCTGCCACCGGCCGCGCGCGAGGCCGTCGCCTATCTGCTGCGCAACATGCCCAGCAACCTGCGCGTGGTGGTGGCAGCGCGGGCCGACTTCCAGCTGGACGTCGACGACCTGCTCGCCTACGGAACCGCCTTCATGATCGGCCCGGCCCAGCTCGCCTTCCGGCTCGACGAGACGCTGGAGCTGGTGCGGGCACGCTTCGGCGAGCGCGTCGACCGCGACGCGGCGGCGCGCCTGCACGAGCTCACCGAGGGCTGGCCCCTGGGCCTGCAGCTCGCGCTGTCGGTGGTCGCGGCGGGCAGCGATGCCCGCCGCGAGATCGATGCGCTCGCCTCGCACGGCGGCGCGCTGCGCGACCAGCTCGTCGGCCTGCTGCTGGCCAACCTCGACCAGGCAGATGTGGACTTCCTGACCCGCGTGGCCATGCTCGACCACCTGCACCCCGAGCTGTGCCGGCGCGTCTCGGGCGACGCCCAGGCGAGCGACCGGCTGGCCCGGCTCGCCCGCGACGCACCGGTGTTCGCCGTCGGCGAGGCGAGCGAATGGCTGCGCATGCACCCCATGGCCCGCGAGGAGCTGAGGAAGCGCTTCGCCACCCTGCCCGAGACCGAGCGCCGCACCTTGCACGCGCGGGCCGCCGAAGGCCTCGCCGCGATGGGCCTGATCGATTCGGCCGCGCGCCACGCCCTCGAGGCCGGCCAACACGACCTGGCCTATGACCTGGCCGAGCGCAGCCTCTACGACTCGGTGCTGGACCGCGGCCAGCACGGCGCCGCACTCGAATGGCTGGCCCGCCTGCCGGCGGCCGAGCTGGACCGGCGGCCGCGGCTTCAACTCGTCGCGGCCTGGTCGCTGGCCGCCTCCGAGCGTCACGAGGAGGCCGGGCGCTACCTCGACCGCATCCTCGCCCAGCCGGACCTGAGCCCGGCGCTGCGCTGCGAATGCGCGCTGGTCCAGGCCGGCGCGGCCATCTGGGCCGATGACCCGGACCGCATGGCCGCGCTGCTCGATCCGTGGGAACGCGATCCCCCGCTGCGGGACCCCATGCTGCTGCAGGTGCATGCCAATCGCACGGCTTTTCGCATGCTGCTGGACGGCGAGCCGGCGCTGGCACGGCTGCGCCAGCAGCAGTCGCCGCGGCTGGAACTCGGGCCCAGCTACCGGGTGCACTGGGGCGACTATGCCGTCGGCCTGTCCTACCTGTGGGAGGGCCAGGTGCATCTGGCCGAGAACCTGCTGCGGCCCACGCTGGCGCGCGTCGAGGGCGAGGTGGGGCGGCGTGCGCCCTTCGCCGCGATGCTGGCCGCCGTGCTGGCCGCCGCCGTCTGGGAACGCAACCGCCCGGACGATGCCGCCGCCCTGCTGGCCAACCGCCTCGACGTGCTCGAACGCCGGGCCATGCCCGAGGCCATCCTGCTGGGCTTTCGCACGCTGGCCCGCATCGCCATCGCGGAAGGGGCCGAACACCGCGCCCTCGAACTGCTGGCCACGCTGGACGCGGTCGGCGTGGCTCGCCGCCTGCCGCGGCTGCGCATCGCCAGCCTAGCGGACCAGGTGCGCCTGCATGCGCGCCGCTTCCGCCCCGAAACCTGCCGCGAACTGTGCGAGCGCATCGACGCACTGCTCGTGGAGCATCCGGGCGGCCCGCGCTGGGCGGCCGGCGCCCAGCTGCTGCGCGACATCGCCCTGGCCCATGCCGCCATCGCGGCCCAGGAATGGCGCCTCGCCGCCGAGCGGCTCGCCGTCGCCGACGAGCGCGCGCGCCGCGCCAAGCTGGGCAGGCTGCACATCGAGCTGCTCAGCCTGCGCGCCTGGGCGCTGGACCGCTGTGGCGAGAAGTCGCTGCCCATGCTGCGCGAGGCCGCCGGCCTGGCCGCCACCTACGGTCTGCCACGCGTCTTCGACGACGCCCACCCGGCACTCGCCGCCTGGGTGCAGCAGGCCCTGCGCGCCGAGGGCGAGCCCGCCCCGGCCGGCCCGCTCGCCGCGCCGATGCGCGCGCCCGAGGCGGCGCCACTGCGGGCGCGCTCCACGCCCAGCATGGCGCTCACGCCCAAGGAGCGCGAGGTGCTCGAACTGGCCGCCCGCAATCTCTCCAACAAGGAGATCGGCCTGGCCATGCAGGTCGGCGAGGAAACCATCAAGTGGCATATGAAGAACCTGTTCGCCAAGCTCGATGCGGGCACGCGCAAGCAGGTCGTGCAGCGGGCCCGGCTGCTGGGACTGCTGGAAGCCGGCGGCTGAGAACCACTCCGTTCAGCTTCCCTTGACGCCTGGTGCAGCCCCCGCCCCCTCTCCGAGAAGGGGGCCTTGAGGATCCGCCCTGCTTATGGTCGCGAAGAGGCCTGGCTCATCACCGGCCGCAGTCCTCTTCACCCCATCGCATCGGAAACCGCATGCACAAGCAATTTGAAAACCAGGTGGTCCTCGTGACCGGCGCGACCGCTGGCATCGGCCGTGCGACAGCGCTCGCTTTCTCACGGGAAGGTGCACGGCTCGTCATCTCCGGCCGCAATGTCGAGGCGGGCCGGCGGCTCCAGCAGGAGCTTAAGGCCCTGGGCGCCGAGGCCGAATTCGTGCCGGCGGACGTGAGCCAGGAAGACCAGCTCGTGCACCTGCTCGAGCATTGCCTCAAGCGCTTCGGGCGGCTCGACATCGCGGTCAACAGCGCGGGCATCGAGGGCCAGGGTGGCTCGATCATGGAACAGACGGTGGAGACCTACACCGCCACCTTCAACGCCAATGTGCTGGGCACCCTGCTCTGCCTCAAGCACCAACTGCGCGTCATGTCCGAGCAGAAGTCGGGCGCCATCGTGAACCTGTCGTCCACCATGGGCAGCCACGGCAATCCCCAGGCACCGCTGTATGTGGCCAGCAAGCATGCGGTCGAAGGCCTCACCAAGTCGGCCGCGCTGGAGGCCTGTCGCTACGGCGTCCGGGTCAATGCGGTCGCGCCCGGCCCCATCGCCACCGAGATGCTGGACCGCATCGCCGGGGGTGCCGAGAACCTGCCCAAGGTGGCGGCCGGCATTCCGGCGGGACGGATCGGCCGGCCCGAGGAGGTGGCAGACGCCATACTCTTCATGGCGTCGCCGCGCGCGAGCTACGTCACTGGCGAGATCCTGCACGTCAGCGGCGGCAAGACCGCGATGTGATGCTGGCAGCGGTCCGGCCAGTCCGCCGCCCGGGTGGAACCGAGGGAGGGGCTCAGCCCCCCCCGTTGCCGGGGGGCCGCGCGTGCTGCCGCGCTGCTCAGATGGGGGCGGCTACCCACTCCCGTCGAGTCTCCCCATGAGCCAGAAAGTCATCATCACCTGTGCGATCACGGGCTCCATCCACACGCCCTCGATGTCGCCCCACCTGCCAGTCACGGCCGAGCAGATTGCGGACGAGGCTGTCGCCGCGGCCGAGGCTGGCGCCGCCATCGTCCATCTGCATGCCCGCGACCCGCAGGACGGCCGCCCCAGCCAGGATCCGGCGCTGTTCCGCAAATTCTTGCCCGAGATCCGGCGCCGCAGCAATGTGGTCATGAACCTCACCACCGGCGGCGCGCCGACCATGCGGGTGCAGGAGCGTGCGCAGCCGGCGCTGCAGTTCAGGCCCGAGGTCGCCTCGCTCAACATGGGCTCGATGAACTTCGGCCTCTACCCGATGCTGGAGCGCTTCAAGGACTTCAGGCACGACTGGGAACAGCCCTATCTGGCCGAGTCCGACGACCGCGTGTTCCGCAACACCTTCAGGGATATAGCCTACATCCTTGAGAGCATCCCAGGCCCATGACCGCGCCCGGCGTTCGCGAAGAAACGATGGTGTTGTTGCGCTACAAGGCGAACGGCAGCGCCGTCATG
>NZ_SMBU01000062.1 GCF_004342485.1 Roseateles saccharophilus | reverse complement strand
GGCCGGCGGTGTTGGCGGCACGCCGCGGCGCGCACGCTGTCCCGCGATGTCCTCGAGCAGGGTGTCGGCCAGTAGGGCGTCGAACAGCACGGCCTCCCTCACGCCGTCGCAGCAGAAAGCGTGCGGGTCTTTGCCACGGCCGCGAGCATCTGGCGCACCCCTTCCGCATACGGTGTCTTGCGAATCGGCCCGATCAGGCGCTGCAGCGCCGAGTCGTCCATGAGCAGCGGCTCGGTCATCAGGTAGTTCATCTCTACCATCTCGCGCATGAAGGGGTTGAACAGGCCAATCAGGCGCAGCATCGTCTTGCCCGCGACGCGCAGCTTGAGCTTCGCGCCGGTCTGCCGTTCCATCTCCGAAACCAGTTCGCGCTGGGTTGTGAC
Source organism: Roseateles saccharophilus (assembly GCF_004342485.1). Taxonomy (GTDB): domain Bacteria; phylum Pseudomonadota; class Gammaproteobacteria; order Burkholderiales; family Burkholderiaceae_C; genus Pelomonas; species Pelomonas saccharophila. Next base: position 18,613 of record NZ_SMBU01000062.1, on the reverse strand, counting down.
GCCCGCGCCCGCGATGTGCCAAATCCTGCCGAAGGCAGCGGGGGTTTCGACGAGCCGCGCGACCACCGGCCCCACGTCCGGCACGAAGACGAATTCGTGCGGACGGTCGAGCGGGCCGACCATGTCGGCCGTGCCGCCGTTCACCGCCGCCAGCGCGGCGCGGTGCAGCAGGCTGGCCTCGACGCCGGGGCCGTAGAAGTCCGGCAGGCGCAGTACGGTGGCGCGGATGCGGCCGTCGGCTTGGGCCTGCATCAGCAGGTCCTCCTGAGCCTTGCGCATGCGGCCCTTGAAGGTATGCGGCTCGCGCGGATGGTCTTCGCTCACCGGATTGGATTGGGCGCGGCCGTAGGGGTAGACGGTGCCAATCAGGATGATGTGCTTGACCCCTGCGGCCAGCGCGCCCTCCAGCGTCTTGCGCATCAGGTCCGGGTGCAGCTCGAACTGCCAGTAGTTCACGCCCACCATGTAGACCAGCGTGTCCACGTCCTCGGCGGCGGCACGCACCGAGGCCGGCGAGTCCGGGTTCCAGGTGACAATTTCTGCCAGCGGATCGGCGCCGAAGGCCTTGCGCAGACTGCCTTCGTTGCGCCCGACGACGCGGTACGGGCGGCCATTGCGGCCGAGCGCGGCGGCGATGCTTGGACCGATGACGCCAGCGGCGCCGAACAGTGCGACTTTGGACATGATGGTTCTCCTTGCGGTGGGAGGTTCAGAGGGACAACTTGCGCAGAGCGGCGACCAGCGAGGTCGTGCGCCCAAGGATTTCCTGCAGATAGCCGTCCAGCACGGGCTGGATCGGTACCCGCAACCACGCTTCAAACGCCGACATGGCGATGGCAAAGGCAGCCGCGCCGAGGAACCTGGCCTGCACCGCCAACTGGCAGTCGGTGGGCGAGGATTGGGCAATGGCGGCTGAATTCATCGTGGTCTCCGTGGCGTAGCTCTGCTGCGTGTGACCGCAGTTTGCAGATCGGATGCCAAAATGAAAATTGCCTAGAATTGGCTAGAAGCTATAGGAATTTGCATACCGTGGCCGACAGCGAACCGAACTGGGAGTGGTATCGAAGCTTTCTTCAGGTGCTGGAGACAGGCTCGCTGTCCGCCGCCGGCCGGGCGCTGGGCCTGACGCAGCCGACCGTGGGTCGGCACATCGACAGCCTGGAGTCCGCCCTGGGGCTCAAGCTCTTCACCCGCTCTTTCGACGGCTTCGCGCCCACGGACGCTGCGCAGGAGCTGCAGCCCTATGCCGCCAGCATCGCCGCCACGGCAGCGGCCCTGCGCCGGGCGGCCAGCAGCCACGGCTCAGGCGTTCGCGGCACGGTGCGGCTGACGGCCAGCGAGGTCATCGGCGTCGAAGTCCTGCCGCCCATCCTCGCGGCGCTGCAAGCGGAGCACCCGGAGCTGGTCATCGAGCTGATGCTGTCCAACCGCGCCGACGACCTGCTGCACCGCGAGGCCGACATCGCGGTGCGCATGTTTCAGCCGGTGCAGGAGGCGCTGGTGGTCAAGCGCGTCGGCGGGATCGAGCTCGGCCTGCACGCCCACGAGCGCTACCTGGCGGCCCGCGGCGTGCCCCGGTCGATGGCCGCCTTGGCCCGCCACGCCGTCATCGGTTTCGACCACGAGAACGCCTACATTCGCCGGCTTCAGGAGAAGGTGCCGGCGTTCTCGCGGGACCGCTTCGCGTTCAGGGCGGACAGCGACCTTGCGCAGCTGGGGGCGATCCGCGCGGGCATCGGCATCGGCATTTGCCAGTCGGCCCTGGCCGCCAGGGACAGGCGGCTGGTTCGCGTCCTGCGCAGCCAGTTCTCGCTGACGATGGAAACGTGGATCGCCATGCACGAAGACCTGCGCGGCAGCGCGCGCTGCTCGGTCACGTTCGCGGCACTTGCGGTAGGGTTGGCGGCCTATGTGAACGGCGTGTAGGGTGATGCTCCCAGACAATGACGGCGAGCAACTCGCCCGGGCGCATGGTGGCGATGGGTCGGGAGCACTCGAGGAGGGGGCCGCATTGCCGAGCGTCCGACTTCGGTTTCAAGCGATCCTTTGGCTTGGTCAACCTGAACCAACGCGGGTACTCGAGATGGTCCACGCGTACTGGCGCACATGATCAAAACCGTCGGCATCCGTAGGCTGCGAGCCCGTTGCGCATTCCGGAGCTGTTGAGCACCCGTTCCGACAAGGTGAGCACTTGGTCCGGCGTTCATGATCACCAGCGGATTGAGACGACTCATGGCTTGAGACTTTTCCTTCAGGTGGTAGAGGCTGTGGGCACGTTGGCGAAGGCCAAAGCGGTGGGCAACTGCACGCCGTTGTCCACGGCTGAGACTGGTGCACCAAAGGTGCATGTCCACATGGCCACAGCCTGCAGGGCGCGCAGCGCCCGGCCCCTCAGGGTTGATTTGCAGCCTCGGCGAAGGCATTCCAGGGCGGGCGAGGCGGCCTCACGGCGGTTAAGGATCAGCAGCAAGCTGCCCAGTTTCGAGGCAGCCTCAGGTTCGCCAGTTGCCGACAACGACTTAGGCGAGGTCCAGGCGGCTTATCAACAGGGTTGCCCACGGTTTGCAGGGACAACGTCGTTGCCTGCCAAAACGGTCTGGACCCTGACCAGGGCGTCGCGGGCGCCACGTTGACGTGCTTGCACTCGCAGGAACGAGTCATCCGCCGTATGCGGATAGCTGTCCAAGGTGCCTTCAAGCGCCGCGATCCAGCTCACCAGGCAGCTGTCGATGAGCTGGTAGGCCGAAGCACGATCATGCTGCTCGGCCGACATGAACACGTCCAACAATGGGCTTACCGGAAACCCCTCCAGTGCGGGCGCGAGCCGCTCCAACTCCTGCAACAGCAAGGCGGGTGCGGCGCCATCTGATGGGCTTTCCGTCGCGTTGTCGTTCATGGGGCGAGTCGTGCGCGTCTGTACAACAATCTAGGCGTCATCGGGAGCGAGGTCTATCCCTGCATCCCGTCCAGGGCGCTCGCGTAAACCCCGGTACCGCCCCATTTCGAGGGTCGCTTGGGCGCAGGTCTATCAGGGCCGCACTGATCAGGCGTAACCATCGGTCCCGAACGTCCACTGGAAGAAAAGACCCCCGCCGGCCTGCGCCGACAGGGGTGAATCCACCGGAGGCGGTGGAGGAGACAAGCGAAGCAGGCAACTCAAATGTTGCAGCGCAGCATACAAAATCCTGAGAGGAGCGCAAGGCCTATGACGCACGTCCAACTGCGGCCTCACCGTTGGTGCGCAGCGTGTTCGACTCACCTGTATGGCCCCCTGTTCGGTGCTGACAGCAAGCCGGCCGGGATCGTGTCCCAGTTTCGCCGTGCATCGCCGCACATCGGTGTTCACAACAGTGGCGCGCATGGCTTCTGCGATTCCTGCTCTACACGGCAGCGCCTTCCGCCTGACGCTGCCAGAGCTGTGCGTACAGGCCATCCCGGGCCAGGAGGTCCAGGTGCGTGCCTCGCTCACGGATCCGTCCTCGATCGAGCACGATGATCTCGTCGGCGTGCATCACGGTCGACAGACGATGGGCGACGATCAGCGTTGTTGAGCCCTCGGAGGCATGCCGCAATGCGAGCAAGACGCCCGCTTCCGACCGGCTGTCCAGCATCGACGTGGGCTCATCCAGCAGTAGCAGCGTCGGCCTACTTCAACCGAGCCAGAGCCACGTTGTGCGAGCAGATGGCAGCGTCGCGGAAGAGAGATGAAGATCGGCAACTCCTCGGAACGCCGATCAGGCTGATCCTCGACGAGCTCAAGAAGCTGTCGAAGCGGCGCGCACCGGAACGTCAGGGTCTCGGGTCCAGGCTCGCCTGAACGGCCGCCCTGTCAAGAAGTCGTCGTCGAGGTGTCGGGCCCCGTTGCGCCGCAAATGGCCGCAGCGCACTACACACAGCTTGGTGACGCAGCGCTGCTCCACGAGGCACAAGACTGGATCCCATCCGTTGCAGATCGGGCCGTCAGTTCATCCAACACGTCAGGTATCGAGGCTACTTCAGTCAAGCCGATGAGGACCGGCCCTTGCTTTGCAAGCATCAACGCCAAATCCTTTGCCGGAACGGGCCGGCTCAAGAAGTAGCCCTGTATCTCGTCGCAGCCCCAATCACGCAGCAACTCGAGTTGCTCGGCGTTCTCCACCCCTTCGGCAATGACAGCCAACTTCAAGCTGTGGCCGAGCGAGATGATGGTCTGCGCGATGACGGCACTGTCGGGGTGCGAGGCAGCTTTGGCCACAAAGGATTGGTCGATCTTGAGGCGATCCAGCGCAAGGCGCTGCAAATGACAGAGCGAGGAAAATCCGGTGCCGAAGTCGTCGAGCGACACGGTGACCCCCAGGCTCTTGAGTCGTTCGGTCGAATGCACGAAGGCCTCGGCGTCGGCCATCACAGCGCTCTCAGTGAGCTCGAGTTCCAGCGCCTCGGGCGGCAACCCTGAATCGCGCAGCGCTTGGCCCGCCATCGAGACCACATCCTGTGTTTCGAACTGCCGGACTGACAGGTTCACCGCCACCGTCAGCGCTGGCAGGCCCTGGGCGCGCCAGGCCTGGTTCTGGCGGCAGGCCTCGCGAAGGACCCACTCGCCTATCCCGGCGATGATGCCGAGTTCCTCGGCCAGGGGGATGAATTCGGACGGCGGAACGAGGCCGTGGCCTGGGCGAAGCCAACGCACCAGCGCTTCTGCACCGATCAGTTTCCCGGTACGCAGACTGAGCTGGGGCTGGTAGTGCAACAGCAACTCGCCCCGCTCGACGGCATGGCGCAAGGCAGCGGCCATTTCCAGGCGTTCGATCGAGCGTGCGTTCATGTCGGTCGAGTAGAAGCAGAAGGTGCCTCCACCGGCTGTCTTGGCACGATAGGCTGCGGCCGACGCGTTGCGCAGCAGTTCGTCAGGGTCGCAGCCGTCGCGCGGAAACACGGCAACGCCGACGCTGACCGAGAGGAAGACTTCGTGTCCGGCGTGCTCGTAGGCGCAGGCGAAGCCGTCGATCACCTGCTGCGGGAGGCGCAGCCCGTCCCGACCTTCGTAGCAGCCCAACAGCGCGAACTCGTCGCCGTCCAGTCGCGCCAACGTGTCGCCAGTTCGCAAGTTCGACGCGAGCCGCTGGGCCACCTGCCGGAGCAATTCGTCGCCGCAGTTGCGTCCCAGGCTGTCGTTGATGTCCTTGAACCGGTTCAAAGAGACCAGCAGCAACGCGACCTCGCAGCCGTCTCTCCGGCATCGGGCGGTGGCCTGCGCGATGCGGTCGTTGAGCAGGTTGCGGTTGGGCAGACCGGTCAGATCGTCGTAGTTGGAGCGTCGCTCGAGCTGCTCCTGGTAGCGCAGGCGATCGCTGATGTCGGCAAAGCACACCACCACGCCGACGCGCAGCTCGCCGCGCCGCACTGGCATGGCCGTGTACTCGACGGGTAGCGGCTTCCCATCCCTGCGCCAGAAAGTATCGCGCGCAGTCCTGTAGGGCACGCCGCTCGTCATGGCCGCGTGGATCGGGCATTCGGCCGGCGGGAAGTTGCCGCCGGCCTGGCGGTCGTGTCGAGCGGTGAAGTTGGCGGCGCGCCCCAGCAGAGCCGACCGTTCGTAGCCAAGCAGCTGCGCCGCGGCCGGGTTGATGAAGCTCACTCGCCCGGCCATATCGATGCCAAAGATGCCTTCGCCTGCTGCTGTCAGGATCAGCTCATTCTCGGCAGCGCGGCGTGTGATTTCCTCCTCGAGCACCGCATTCTGGTTGCGCAGCAGGTCACGCGCGCGCTTGAGGTCGATCTGGGCTTGCACGCGCGCCAGCACGATGGCAGGTCGCACCGGTTTGGCGATGTAGTCGACGGCCCCCAGATCCAGGCCACGCTCTTCATCCTCGGTGCCGCCCATGGCGGTCAGGAATATGACGGGGATGTCGTGCCACTCGCGTCGGTTCTGCATCTGCAGCAGCACCGCATAGCCGTCGATCTCGGGCATCAACACGTCGAGCAGGATGAGATCGGGCCGGTCACCTCGCTCGAGCATGTCGAGTGCGCGCTGACCGCCGTTGGCCACTTGAACCTGGTAGCGCGACGAAAGCAGCTCGCCGAGTACGCGCAGAATTTCTGGACTGTCGTCCACCACGAGGACGATTGGCCGCGCCAGCGTTGCATCAGGACTCACGCGAATTCTCCCCAGTCTGTCTGTGCGCCGCGCAGGTCACGCAATGCGGCCAGCGCCACCGGCATGTTGAAGGTCGCGACCGCATTGCCAATGCGTTCGAGCAACGCTGGACTCAGGACCGCGGCCAGCCGCACACGTTCGGCCTGGAACAGACGTTCTGCGCGCGGGTCGTCAGCGGCAAGCAGGGCCTCGAATTCGGCCAGCAGATCGGCAGGGCGCACCGCGCGGTCGGAGGGCTGTCGCGTCACCGGCCAAGCCGAGATCGCCTGCGCGAGCTCGGACCAGACCCCGACGAGGTTCGCTGCGAGACCGGCTTCGTTGGTGTCGACCGGTGCGGCAATGCCTTGAGGGGTTCGGTCCTCGCGCAGCGCTGCCTCCAGTGCCGCCGCGGCTTCTTGCAGCCGATACAAGCCCAGCGTGCCGGTCGATCCCTTGAGCGTGTGGGCCAGGATGCGCACGGCCTCGCGCTTGCCCGCAGCCAGGCTTTCCTCCAGAGCCGTGATGGTGGTGGTGCGTTCCATGACCATCTGGCGCAGCAACTGCGCAAGCCGGGTGGGTGAGGTCGTGGCGCGCAGGCCCTGGGCGAGGTTCATCCCGGGCAATCGGGAGAGAGTCTCGGTCCAGGCCGGCTCCTGGAGCGCCTCCCGAGAGCCGACCGCAGGCTTGGTCTCTACCGTTGGTTCCAGATGTGACGGGAGCCAGCGCAGCAGGGCCGCGTAGAGCAATTCGGGATCGATGGGCTTGGCAATGAAATCGTCCATGCCAGCATCCAGGCAGCGCTCGCGGTCCTCCTGGAAGGCATTGGCCGTCATGGCCAGTATCGGGGCGTCGGCATAGCCCGGCAGCGCGCGGATGTGGTGGCAGGCGGTCAAGCCGTCCATCTCGGGCATCTGAATGTCGAGCAGGATCAAATCGTAGGACTGCCGAGCAGCCATGCTCAGGGCGGAGCAGCCGTCTGCTGCCAGATCTGGTCTGATGCCGGCATTGCACAGCATCCCGTTGACGACTTCTTGGTTGAGGGGGTCGTCCTCGGCCACCAGCACTCGCGCGCCGGGAGCGTGATGGCGTAACGTGGCCTCGGCCGTGTGCGTTGGGGCCACGGGGCTGATCAGCTCGGCATGACCGCGTCCAAGGCGTGCGGTGAACCAGAAGGTGCTGCCTTCGCCCAAGCGGCTTTCGACACCGACTACGCCTCCCATCAGGGTTGCGAGTCGCTGCGTGATGGCCAGACCCAGGCCTGTGCCGCCGAAGCGCCGTGTGGTGGAGGCATCGGCCTGCTGGAACGGTTGGAACAGCAGGGGCTGCTGTTCTGGCGCGATGCCGATGCCGGTGTCCTGCACTTCGAAGCGCACGTCCAGGCCTTGCTCATCCTCGTCGAGCAAAGCCGCGCGCAGCACCACCTTGCCGTGCTGGGTGAACTTCACCGCATTGCCGACCAGATTGACCAGGGCCTGCCGCAGCCGCGTGGGGTCCCCGCGCAAGTATTCGGGCACGTTGCCGCGATCGAGCTCGATGCGCAGGCCCTTGGAGCGGGCATGCTCTGCGACCAGGTGGTGCACGCGGTCGAAAACGGCGTGGAGCGCGAAGTCGGTGTCTTCGAGCGTGAGCCGGCCCGCCTCGATCTTCGACAGATCGAGGATGTCGTTGATGATGGCCAGCAGGTGACTGCTCGCATCAAGCACCTTGTCCAGGCGATCGGCCTGTTGGGCCGACGCCGGGGCGCGGCGCAGGAGATGGGTGAGGCCGAGAATTGCGTTCATCGGCGTGCGGATCTCGTGGCTCATATTGGCCAGGAAGCTGCTTTTGGCGCGACTGGCTGTCTCGGCCGCATCCTTGGCATGCACGAGGGCAGCTTCGGCAGCCTTGCGCTCGCGGATGTCGGTGACGAAGGCGATGATGCGGCCGGCCTCGGCTTCGCCGTCGGGTAAGAGGTAGAGCGTCATTTCGACGGGGATGCTCTGGCCGTCTTTGGCCCGCCCCAGCGCCTCGAAACGCAGCTGGCCCTGCGTCTTCAACGCCGAGATGGTCTCGCGCATGCGATCGACATCGCTGAATTCCGGCGCGATGTCGGCGACCCTGAGGCCCAGCAACTCCTCGACCGAGTAGCCGAGGAAGCCCGCGCCGTGGCGGTTGGAATAGACGAATTTTCCGGTCCGCACATCGACCCACTGGATGCCGATGCCCACGCAGTCCATCGCGAACTGCGTGGCCTGCAACTGCTTGTGGGCCGTGCGCAGGTCAGCTGTGCGCTGCTCGACAAGTTCCTCGAGGTGGTGCCGGTACTGCTCCAGTTCAGCCGCTGCACGGCGCTTCTCGCTCACATCCTCCTGCACCGCCACGTAATGCGTGACGCTGCCGTCAGCCTGCCGGATCGGTGCCACGGTGGCGAGCTCGATGTAGTCGCTGCCGTCTTTGCGCCGGTTGATCATCTCGCCCGTCCACGGCAGCCCCTGAGCCAGCACGGCCTGCATTTGCGAATAGGTTGCGGGCGGTGTGCGGCCCGACTGCAGCAGGCTGGGGCGTAAACCCTGCACTTCGTCCAGGGAATATCCGGTGTGGCTGGTGAAGGCCGCATTCACGTATTCGATGCGTTCTTCCCTGTCGGTGATGATGATGCTGAGCGGGCTCTGCTCGACCGCCATGGAGACTTGCCGCAGGCGGTTCTCGCTCTCCGCCAGCGCACGTGTCTTTTCGCGGATGGGGCGCAGATCGGAAAAGCTGGTGATGAAACCGATGTGGCGGCCTTCCAGGTCGTACAGCGTTGCGCAGGACAGATACACCGGAATCTGTTCGCCCGATTTGGCCTGCCGAACGGCTTCGTCCGACCAGTGGCGGGCGCGCGTTGCCGCATCGCTGACCTGCTTGCGCTGCTGTTGCAAGCCTTTGGTGTCGTCGGGGGGGATCAGCATCAGCGAGTCCTTGCCGATCAACTCGCCCTTCGACCAGCCGAACAATCTCGTGAAGGCCGCGTTGACGAAGACAAAGTGCATGGATGCGTCAACCAGCACGGTCGGCTGAGCCGACTGCTCGAGCGCCTCGGCCAGTCGGTGGCGCTCTTCTTCTGCGTTCTTGCGTGCGCTGATGTCCTCGATGGCGAGGATGACGCCGCGAACATCGCCCTCCCGGTCGCGCCAGGGCCGCACCTCCCATTTCAGCCACTGGATGCTGCCGTCCCTGAGTTCGAAACGATCCTCCTCGGCGCGTACGACCTCACCCAGCAGGCCGCGCTGGTGCGCGGCGCGCCACGCCGGCCCGATTTCGGGGAAGACTTCGTAATGCGAGCGGCCAATCAAGGCTTGGCCTTGCAGGCCATAGGTTTCGATCCAGCGCTCGCTGGCCGACAGATAACGCATGTCGGCGTCGAACATGGCCAGGGCCGCTGGTGCATGCCGGATGAACAGGTTCAGACGTTCCTCGCTGATGCGCAGCTTGGCTTCGGCTTCCTTCTGCGGCGTTACGACATCGAAGATGGCAGTGAATTCGTCGGTCCGCGTGCTGAACACCGACACCGAGAACCAGTTCTGCAGGGGTTCCACGAAGCTCTCGAAGCGCTCGAAGGCACCGCCACGCGCGACGCGTCCGTAGATCTCGAACAAGTCGGGGCTGGCCTCGAGAAGGCCTGGAATGAGTTCGCTGACGCGTTTGCCAACGGCTCCGTATAGGCCGCAGAGCGTCTCGAAGGCCGGGTTCACGGCCAGGTAGATGAAGTCGATGGGGCGGCCTGCGGCGTCGTACTCCATGCGGCAATGCGCGTACCCGTTGAGCATGTGTTCGAACAGCGAGCGGTACAAGGCCTCGCTGTCTCGCAGGGCTTGGGCGGTCCGCTGACGTTCCGTGATGTCGGTGGCAATGCCACCGATGGCCTCGATGTTTCCGTTGGCATCGTTCAACGGGAATTTGACCGACAGGTAGGTGTGAAGGGTGCCGTCAGTTGGGACGTTTTCCTCAAACTCCGTCGCCTGTCCGCTCTCGACGACGCTGCGGTCGGCAGCGGTAGACCGCTCTGCGAAGTCAGCTGGGAAGAGATCGAAATCGGTCTTGCCGGGCACCTGGCTGGCGTCCAGATGAAAGAGTTCGGCAAAGCGCCGGTTGATCATCTGGTAGCGGCCTTCGACGTCCTTGATGAAGATGACCGCGGGGGAGTTGTCGATCACGGCCCGAAGCAGTGTTTGTTGGCGTTGCGCTTGGACCTCGGCCTGACGCATGGCGCTAAGGTCCCGCTGGACATAGCTCACCAGATCGCGGCCCCTCTCGTCCTGGAACACGACGGCGGAAACCTCCATGGGGAAGATGCTTCCGTCGGCGCGCCGGCCCGTAACTCGGCGCGGAAGCTGCCGACGCGATCACGCTCCTCCAGCGCCGCCGCGAAGCGCGGGTCGCTCGTATCGATCACCCCAGCCTGACCGACACGGCGCAGCGTGGCCTCGCCGCGCCCGAACATGCGCTGCGCGACGTGATTGGCGGCCAGGATCTCACCCTCAGGTGTACCGATCAGGACCCCCTCGAGCGCGTTGTCGAACAGAGCGCGAAAGCGCAGATCTCCCAGGCGCATCGCTTCGGCGGCCGCGCGCCAGCTCACCAGTTGCTGCATGCGGCGACTGAACAAGCTGAATGCCAAGCCTGTTCCCAGGAAGACCGTCACCGAAAAAAGATCGGTGAGATCGCGCGGCTGCAAACCGGCGTGTCCGTGGATGAACACGGTCCAGACCAGGAGGGAGGACAGCAAGGTTGCGACGATCCCCCCACCCAGGCCGCCGAGTAGCGCAGCCACGAAGGTGGCCGGGTAGAAGAGGAACCAGACGTAGGGGCGCAGGACGGCCCAGAGCAACCACTGCAAGGCGCAGGCACCCAGTGGCAGCAGCAACGGCGTGGCAAGCGACAGCCGCCTGCGCCAGGCGGGCAGCTCACCGACCGCGGGCGCAGGCCGCGCAGACGATTTCATGGTCCTCCCTAATCGGCGCCGGCAGATCCTCGACGATATGCAATGGAGTTGCCGTTAGGGATGATTTAGATCAAGTCCGGGACCGGCGGCCGGCTGAGCATGGGCGCCCGCCCAGAGCGCGCTCGGGGTCTTTGCCGAAGCGGAATGGCGGTAGGCGCTAACGAGGCATGCGTGGCGCCTGGCATTGATCGTGATGGGCGACGTGCCCTGATCCACCAGGTACAACTAAAAGCGGCGCAGGTCCTCGACTCTGGCGTTGTAGGGCGAACGCTTGAGGAAGGCCGCCAGCTTCGTGACCGCGCGCAGATATGCGTCGCGAGTCTTGGGTTCGAGCTTGCGCATGCGCATGTCGTCGATCATGCGTTGGCGCAGCGGCGAGACGGCTTCGGACGATGGCTTCATGGTCCTGCTCCTGTTGAAGAGCGAGGCGGGTTTCAACACGTTCGTGTCAGCGATAGCATCCGGACGGTCAGTTGCATCGGGTGGTCTTGGTCACGAGGCCTGGAGACCGCGTAGCCCTCCGCCAAACGCTGACCCGTTGCTCCGGTGCACATGGCCCGGCCTGCGACGGCTGCGGAAAACTGTCGACTAATGCCTTCCACGCGCCTGGCCTGCCTGACGAGCCTGACCGCAGCGCTGCTTGCCGGCGCCGTGCGGGCGGACGTGGGTGCGACGCTGTCGCTGCAAACCGACTCGCGCGACCGGGGCCTGTCCTACAGCGGCAACCGCCCGAGCGCGCAACTCGGCCTCACCTGGGACGGCGACGCCGGCGGCTATGCCGGTGCGCTGCTGACGCACGCCCGCTTCGATGCCGAGCACCAGGGGGCCTGGCTGCGCGTCTACGGCGGTCGCGTCGTCGCGCTTCGGCCAGGCCTGGACGGCGAAGTCGGGCTGCTGTGGAACCGCTTCGAGAGCCTGTCGCAATACGACTTCGCCGAGGTCTATGCCGGCCTGCTCGGCGAGCGCTGGAGCCTGCGCCTGCACCACTCGCCCAACTACTACGGCAGCGGCCAGCGCAGCGTCTATGGCGAGTTCAACCTGCGCTGGCCGTTGGGCCCGGAGGTGGCGGCATTTGGCCATGCCGGCGTGCTGCGCGGGCGCGGCGCGGCGCTGCCGGCCTATGTCGAGCCGCATGGCCCGACGCGCATCGACCTGCGCGCGGGCCTGTCCTGGCAGCTGGGGCGTGGCTGCGAACTCCAGCTCGGCTGGGTCACGGCCAGCCGCGGCGGGCCTTACACCTGGACGGATGCGACGCGGCGGCAAGCGCTCGTGCTCGGCTTCAATGCCGGCTTTTGAAACCTCGACTCGCCTTTGAACCTGTCAGTCGTGGGGCGGCACTCACTGTCAATTGAGTGTGACGAAAGGTCGGCAATGCGGGTTTCGATAGGGATTTGGGGCGCTTTGGTTGCCTTGGTGGCGGCGATTGGCGGCTGCGGCGGCGGCAGCGGCGTCGGGCTGGACGCAAACGGTCGCCCTCTGGGCGAGGGCGCCGACCCGAGCGGGCCGATGACAGCAAGCTTCGGCTCGATCCAGTCCCATGTGTTCACGCCGATCTGCACAGCCTGCCATGCAGGCGGCGCGGCACCTCAGGGCTTGAGACTGGATGCGAACAACAGCTTCGCGATGCTGGTGAACGTCGCGAGCGCCGAAGCGCCGTCCGTCAAGCGAGTGGCGCCAGGCGATGCGGCCAACAGCTACATCATTCAGAAGCTTGAAGGGCATGCAGCGGTAGGCGCGCGCATGCCCTTCGGCGGCCCCTATCTTGATGCCAACACCATCGGTCTGATTCGCCAATGGATTGACAACGGAGCGCAGAAATGAGGGCGGCTCGACTGGTGCTGGGCCTGGCTCTGGCCTGTCTACTCTGCGCGGCGGCCCGTGCCGAGCCCTATCTCGCCATCCGCTCGGGGCTCAAGTGCGTCGCCTGCCATGTGAACCCGACCGGTGGCGGTCTGCGCAATGCCGTGGGCAACGCGTTCGCGCAGAACGTGATCCCGGCCAACGCGCTGCCCGGGATGCTAGAGGGCTGGAACGGTTCGCTGCTCGACGACCGTCTGAGACTTGGCGGCGACGCGCGCAGCGCCTCGACGCGCACCTCGGTCGCGGGCCGGCCCGCCACCACTGTCGGCGGAACCGAACAGACGCGGCTCTACGGCGATGTGCAGCTCATCAAGGGCTACCTCGGCGCCTACGTCGACGAGCAGGTGGCGCCTGGCAAGGCCGAACGTCAGGAGGCCTATGTGCGACTGCAGACACCGGCTCTAGGCTGGTATGCCAAGGCCGGCCAGTTCTACCTGCCCTTTGGCTGGCGGCTGCAAGACAACTTCGCCTTCGTACGCCAGCTCAGCGGCGTCAACATGACCGTGCCCGACAAGGGCCTGGAGATCGGGCAAGAGAGTGACGAATGGTCCATCCAGTTCGTTCGCAGCAACGGCCCAGGCAACAAGGGCGACACGACTGGCCACCAGACCACGGCCCAGGCGATCTGGATGCAGCCTTGGGGGCGTCTGGGCGCGGCTACCGCCCAGGTCACGTCGACAGCCGGCAACCGCCAGGCCTACGGTTTGTTTGCCGGTACGACGACGGGGCCTGTAGCCTGGCTGGGCGAGATCGACTTTGTCAGCGATGCCGGCTATCCCGAGGGGAAGCGGCGCCAGCTCGCGACGCTGTTGGAGGCCAACTGGCTGGTGCGACAGGGCCACAACCTGAAGCTGACCAGCGAATACCTCGACCCCGACCGGCGCGTGCCCAACGACAACAAGGTGCGCTACAGCTTGGTCTACGAGTACACGCCCTTTGCCTTCGCGCAACTGCGCGCGGGCTATCGGCGCTACGGTGGCATTCCGCAGAACGCGGTAGACAACCGGCGGCAGAGCTTCGTCGAGCTGCATGGACTCTTCTAGCGTCATCTGGTGGTCGGGCGCTGAACTGGCCGAGCCGCTGGCCCGCCTGCCGCTGGCTACGCTCTATCTGACCGAGCGCTGCAATTCGCGCTGCGTGAGCTGCGACTATTGGCGGCATGGTCGGCGCGACATGGATCTCGAGACTGTCGAGCGTCTGTTGCCCGACCTGGTCGATCTGGGTACCGAAGTCATCCTGATTTCGGGGGGGGAGCCGCTGCTGCATCCGCATTGGGCCGCCATCGCGACCCACCTGCGTGCCCGCGGGCTCAGGCTTTGGCTGCTCACGGCCGGCCTCGCGCTGGCCCGCCACGCCGCCGAGGTTGCACGTCACTTCGAGCAGGTGACGGTGTCGCTGGACGGCAGCACGGCGGCGAGCTATGCCGCCATCCGCGGCCTAGACGCCTTCGAAGTCGTCTGCGCCGGTATCCGCGGCGCGTTGCGTGAGGGTTTGACGGTAGGGCTACGCGTCACCGTACAGCGCGGCAATGCAGGCGAGCTGTCGGATCTCGTTCGGCTTGCGCGCGAGTTGGGTGTTGCGAGCATTTCCTTCCTTGCCGCGGATGTCGGCCATGTCGAGGCGTTCGGCCGCCACGGTGCACCGGTCGATGGCGTCCAGCTGCGCCCCGACGACCTGCCCATGCTGGCCCGGTCGCTCGCGGTGCTGGAGCATGAACATGGCGACGACTTCGCGAGCGGCTTCATCGCGGAAACGCCGGCCAAGCTGCGACGCATCCTGAGCCACTACCGCGCGCTCCTCGGCCTGGGTGAGCCGCCTCCGGTCCATTGCAACGCGCCCGAGTTCTCGGCCGTTGTCGAAGCCAATGGCGCTGTGCGGCCTTGCTTCTTCATCGCTGGCGTGGGTGGACTCGGGGAGTCCGGCCTCGCCGCCGCGCTGAACTCGCCCGCCCAGCGAAGACTGCGCTCGGACATCCGTGCGGGGCGGCGGCCCGAGTGCCTGCACTGTGTCTGTTCGAAGTGGTTTGTGGCATGAGCGCAGCCCAACCGCCTGGAGACCGTGTGACCGCCGCGACGGCCAGCCAAGCACGCAATGCCAAGGATGCGGCGGTGAGCGCGTTCGCCAATATCGAGGCCTACGACCTCTGGGCCAACTCCTACCCGCCGCTGCCGCACAACCCGTTGATGCGCGCCGAGCAGGCGGCGCTGCTTGGGCTCTTGCCCGAGGTGCGCGGCTGCCGTGCGCTGGACCTCGCCTGCGGTAGCGGCCGCTATGCCCTGCTGCTGCAAGAGCGCGGCGCGCGCTGCGTCGTCGGCTGCGACCTGTCGGCGGGCATGCTGGCAAGGGCGCCGCTCGCACACCGTGTGCGCGCCGACATGTCCCGGCTGCCTTTTGCAGCGGCGAGTTTCGACATCGTCGTCTGCGGGCTAGCCGTCGGCCACGCGGCCGACCTGGACGTTTGGATGACGGAGGTTGCACGCGTGCTCGCACCGGGCGGTGCCCTGGTCTACTCCGACTTCCATCCCGACGCCGCGCGCGCCGGCATGACCCGCAGCTTCACCGACGCGGCCGGCCAGCGCCACGAACTCCAGCATGCCCTGCATGATCTCGAGGCCCACATCGCGGCCGCCTGGCGCGCCGGTCTGGCGCTGGATGCCAGCCGGGAGCTGCATGTCGGCAAAGAGCTGAATGAGCCGTTCTCGGGGAGCGAGGCCTTCTACGCCCGCTGGGACGGTCTGGCTGTCGTGCTGGCCCTGCGGCTGATCAAGCCATGAGGCTCAATCTTGTCAATGCTGTCGACGCGGGTGGCCAGCCGCTGCGCTTGAGCATCGAAGGTGCCCACATCGCGGCGACAGCGGTGGCGGGTCCCAGCCTCGACATGGCCGGCGCCCGCCTGCTGCCCGGGCTCGTCAATGCCCACGACCACCTCCAGCTCAATGCAGCGCTGCCGCGCTTGAAGTTCCGGGCAAGTTATCGCAACGCGTCTGAGTGGATTGCCGACGTCACGCCGCGTATCTCGCGCGACCCGTGCTTGCTTGAGCATCGTGCCGCGCCGCGCGCGCAGCGGTCCTTCATGGGGGGCTTGAAGAACCTGCTCAGTGGCGTGACGACGGTGGCCCACCATGACCCTAGGGGGGCCGAGCTGGACATTCCGGGTTTTCCCGTCGATGTGCCCGAACTGGGAGGCTGGTCGCATTCACTTGCCATGGACGGCGAGGTGGCAGTGCGCGAATCGCGTCGTGCTGCGCGGCCCGACAAGCCTTGGATCATCCACGCGGCAGAAGGCATCGATGGCGCCGCGGCGCAGGAGTTCGATCGCCTCGAAGCCCTGGGCTGCATCGCGCCGGGGACGCTGCTCGTTCATGGCCTGGGCCTCACCGCCGCCCAGCAGCGTCGCCTCATCGACGCCGGTGCGGGGCTGGTCTGGTGCCCCGGCTCCAACCTGCACATGTTCGGCAGCACTCTGGATCCCGAGCTCATGTTCGCCGCCGGGCGTTTGGCCCTGGGCAGCGACTCGCGCATCAGTGGCGAACGGGACCTTCTGGCCGAGCTGGCCCTGGCGCGCGAGCTGACCGGCTGGGGCGCCCCACGGCTCGAATCCTGGGTGACCGAAGACGCCGCACGGCTGCTCGGCCTGCGGGACCGCGGGCGGCTCGAGGTCGGCCTGCGTGCCGACCTGATCGCGCTGCCGCCCGAGCTGCCGCTGGCGGATGCGGCGCGGGCCGATCTGCGACTGGTCGTCGTCGCCGGCCGGCCGCTGTATGCCGACGCGCAACTTGGTGCGGCGCTCGGCCTGGCACCCGTGATTGTGGATGGACAACCCAAGGCGTTGGCGCGTCATCTGGTGGCTGCGCTCAGGGCGACGCGGCTGCAGGAACCTGGGCTGGATCTCGTCGACCACTCCGAGGAGGCCATGGCATGACCCTGCCGCGCGTGCTGCTGATCAACCCGCGTATCACTTCGAACGCGCGTTTCCCGTTGGCCGTCATGCATCTCGCCGCGGCGCTGAGAGGGCGCTACGAAGCTCGCATCCTGGACGGCAATCTCGACCGGCAGCTGCCGCAGACCGCCGCGGCCGCAGTGCGTGAAGGTGGCTATGCGGCCGTGGGCGTCAGCGTGATGGGCGGGCCGCAGCTGCCGGCGGCGCTGGCCGTTTCAAGGGCGGTACGCGCGGCCGCGCCGGGTCTGCCCATCATCTGGGGCGGCTACTTCCCGACGCTGTGCCCGGATGCGGCATTGAACAGCGACTGCATGGACTACGCGCTGCGTGGCCAGGGCGAGCAGGGTTTCATGGAACTGCTGGAAGCCTTGCGCCAAGGCGACCCTGGACTGTCGCAGATCGGCGGACTGTCCTGGCGCGGTGCCGGCGGGGTGGTTCACAACCCGGACCGTGCTTTCTCGAGCGCGCCGCTCAGCCTGGACGTGAGCTACGACGAGGTCGATGAGCCCCAGCGCTACTTATCGACTACCTATCTGGGGCGCCGCACGACCGGCTATCAGGCCGCGCTGGGTTGCCGCTACCGCTGCACCTTCTGCGGCGTGGCGGCCATGTTCCGCGGCAAGACGGCACTGCCCGAAGCGCAGCGCCTGGAGCGTGATCTACGCGGCTTGCGGTCGCGCTTCGGGGCCGACTCGGTGCAGTTCTACGACCACAACTTCTTCGATCGCGAGGTCGACATGCAGCCCCTGCTGGAGGTGCTGGCCAGGCTCGGCCTGCCCTGGTGGTGCTATGCGCGCGCCGATGCATTGCTCGGGCTTTCGCCGTCTTCCTGGGCGCTGGTGCGTCGCAGCCAGCTGCGCATGGCCTACATCGGTGCGGAATCGTCGAGCGACACGGTGCTGCGCGACATGCGCAAGGGCACGCGTTCCGATCAGACGCTGGAGGTCGTCGAGGCCTGCCGCCGCCATGGCGTCGTGCCCGAGCTGTCCTTCATGCTGGCGCCGCCCCACGACCCCGAGGGCGAGACGGAGAAGACCTTCGCCTTCATCCGCCAGGTCAAGAGGTTGCATCCGGGCGCCGAGATCATGCTGCACGTTCACACGCCGCTGCCACCGAGGCGGCTGGGTGAAGGGCGCTGGACACCGCGTGATCCGAGCCTGCCTCGCGGCTTCGTCTTTCCGGACAGTGCCGACGGCTGGGCCCAAAAGAGCTGGGTGGACTACTGGTGCCACAAGGACGCCCCCTGGCTCAGCCCGGCACTGCGCCAGCGTATCCACGACTTCCGTACCGTGCTGGGCTGCCGCTTTCCGACGCTGACCGACATTCGTGCGCCGCGCTGGCAGAAGGCGGCCTTGAGAGCGGCGTCGGCCTGGCGCTACCGACTCGGCCGTTACGACCAGCCACACGAGCTGCGCTGGCTGGAGCGCACGGTGAAGCTGTGGGATCCGCAGCGCCATGGGCTTTGAACGCAGGCGCCATGTTTCGCGTCGCGCAGACCAACCTCCCTATGGGGGGCCACGCGGCGCCGAATACGCGCAGAGGCATGACTCCTGATTCAGCTCGGCATGGCAGCGTGCCGGGCCGTCCCACATCTCGCTCAATGCCGCGGTTCGAGCGAAGTTCCGATAGAAGCGCCGAGCTGTTGGCGGCGGTCAGGAAACGCTCTTATTCGGCGGTGAGACGGCGGTTTTGGCCATGACCAGGCACTACGGCGCTCCCCAGGTCAGTATTCGAT
>NZ_SMBU01000061.1 GCF_004342485.1 Roseateles saccharophilus | reverse complement strand
TGCGAGTCCCGTCCAATTCTTCGCGAGACAGCAGCCTTGACTCAACCTCGAATAGCTTGGGATCGCGAGCCGAAATCTACGCGGGACGTAACACCTGGGTCTCGGTGCTGGTGGAAGCACGACAGCACGCTGATGACCCCGCCATCCACGACGTAGAACAGCGAGTAGGGGAAGCGGCGCAAATTGGCCCGGTGGATCGCCGGATCAACTTCAGGGTAGAGCAGCGGGTTCAACCGAATGAACCGCTCGACGCGCTCCAGCTCAGCGAAGAAGGCTTCGCCCTGGCGAATGCTCGCCTGGTCGTACCAAGCAAACGCGTCGGCGATCTCCGCCGGCTTCGGCGCGGGGCTTGAAGATCAGGCTGAAGCTCATGCGCGGGCGTCGAGTAGCTTGGTCTTCAACTCCTGCAGGGTGATTCCGGGCTCACCCGGGTTGGCCCGATGGTGAGCCAGGCGTGCGCGCAACTCGGTGCGCTGGGCGTCGGTGAGCTGGCGCGGGTCATCCGCGTCCGCCTCGGCGCTGGCGATTAGGGCTTCGCCCAGCTCGCGCTTTTCAGCGGGGCTCAAGTGGATCAGCTCATCGGCGAGTTGCGCGCGCATGTTGTAAAGGATAACAAACCGAGCCCTCCGCTGCGGGTGGGTGATGCTCGCTTGCAGGACATCGCGCTGCGGGACGAGCCCACCCGACGGCGACCGGCCTACCAATCCTCCATCCAGCGGGTGAGCTGCAGCGTGGCCTTGGCGACATGCTTGTGCACCGTGGTGACGCTCAGGCCATGGACGCGGGCGATCTCGCCGTAAGGCAATCCGTCGATCCGGTGGGACAGGAAGATCGTTCGCGTCGTCTCGCTCAGCCGGCTGATGCCGACGCTCAGCCGCGCCAGCCGCTCCTTGGCCAGCAGCACGGCTTCGGCCGTGGGGGCGAAGTCGACGAGAACGACTTCCTCGGCCAGCACTTCATCGCCCCGCGTCATCTGCGCCCGATGGGCATCGATAGACAGGTTGATCGCCGTGCGCATCAAGAAGGCTTCGGGACGCTCGACCACTTGCTCACGCTCATAGCAGGCCAGACGCGCCCAGGCCTCTTGAACGAGATCGTCAGCGTCCTGCGCGCTTCGGCCGCGGCGCATCAGGGCGCCACGCACGCGCGAGAGCGTCTCGCGCAAGTTCTTGACGAGTGCAGCCATGGGTCGCTCAGGCCGCGCTGGCGGCCACGGCGCTGCCGGCCGCAGGGACGGATGGCGGGCGGCCGATGAGAGCCTTTGGAGGTGAATGAAGGCGCCGGTCGGCCCGCTCGAGGGCCTGGGCCAGGAAGGCTGCGGCGGCGGCCTCGTCCTCGAATGGGGGGTGGCGCTGGATTGCGCGGGTCATGCAAGCCTGCAGACGCTCCGCGGTGGCCGCGGCCGAATGGAGCGTTGCGCGGCGGCGAGGCCCGAAGGCGCCGGGGGCCGGAGCTGGCGGGTTTTCGCTGGCGGTGCCGCCGGCCGAAGACCAGATCACGGCGTCAGGGTACGTCGATACCCATTCAGCCTGGCCGGTCCCGGCGATCACCTTGATCTGCTCGATCCCGCGATCGTGCAGGTCTTCGGCAACGAGCCCGGGTGCCAGCTGTGCCGGCCACACACCGAGGACCTCGTACTGGCCCTGTTTGAACAGGCCTAGCGCCCAGCGCCAGCCGACGCGTCTGACGGTGTCGCCGTCGCGGACCGGCAGGTGCAGGGTCTTGAACTCGGCGCATACGTATCGGCGGCATAGCGGGCGGCGCATCCATTGGCTGGTCTGAGAGGCGGTGTAGTTTCCGATCACGATTTTCCCCCCAAGAAGGTGCTGGAAGCGCCGCCTCGTCAGCTGGCTATGTAGCTATCTGCCCGTCACCGTCGCTTCCCACCCCAAAGTCTAAGGAACTCTTAGGGAAATGCAAACAGATTTCTAAGAACCTCTTAGGGTGACACGACCTTCGACCAACGCCATTTCTCGAACCACTGCGCTACCGTCATCCACAGTGTTTGGGGTGCGCCTGCGCCAAGCGCGGGAGCGAGTGGGGATCAGCCAAGAGGCGCTGGCAACAAGTGCCGGCATTGACGAGTTCTCTGCCAGCGCGCGAATCAGCCAGTACGAGACGGGCAAGCATGTGCCCCGCTATGAAATTGCCTGCAAGTTGGCAGAAGTCCTCGCGGTTCCCGTTGCTTTTCTCTATGCCAGGGACAACGCGACTGCACAACTACTGCTCCTTTGGCAGGCGGCGCCAGCCGCCGCTAGACAAAGGGCCATCACGGCCCTTGAGTAGTGAGTTTTTAGTCGGGCGCCTCCTATCTGGTCGATAGGCCTGGACAGTTTCAGGGCACAGGTCAGAAACGCGCACCAGCGCTGCCACGGCCGCCCACTCGCCGGGGCGAGCTGTGGATCGCAGCCCGTGCGGTGTTGCCCGTGGACGCCTGCGCGCCGACCTGGCCAAAGAGGAGCAACTCCTGCTCCTGCCGCCTGCACAGGTTAGGCTCGCCAAAGGCGCTCCACTGGGTTGCCGGATTCGCGGCCCTGGTGGTAGCTGACACCTTTGAATCTGCCCCGTCCTGGCTTGGTTGGCGGGCGAAAATGCCCCGATGCCCGCATTGATCCTCGCCTCGACCTCGCGCTACCGCCGGGAACTGCTGAGCCGGCTGCGCCTGCCTTTCGAGGCCGTCGCGCCCGACGTGGACGAATCTGCCCTGCCCGGCGAAACCCCGGCAGCCCTGGCCGAGCGCCTGGCGCTGGCCAAGGCCCGGGCCGTGGCGACGGCGCACCCCGGCGCCATCGTCATCGGCTCCGATCAGGTGGCCGATCTCGGTGGCACGGTCATCGGCAAGCCCGGCAACCATGAGGCGGCGTGTATGCAATTGCGGCAGATGAGCGGGCGCGAGGTTGTCTTCCAGACCGCGGTCGCGGTCGTCGCACCGGGCCTGGCGGCCATCGAGCGCGCCGAGGTGCGGGTGCGCGTGCGCGAACTGAGCGACGCGGCCATCGAGGCCTATCTGCGCGCCGACGAGCCCTATGACTGCGCCGGCAGTGCCAAGGTGGAAAGCCTGGGCATCGCGCTGCTGGACGCCGTCGAGTCCGACGACCCCACGGCGCTGATCGGCCTGCCGCTGATCCGCACCTGTGCACTGCTGCGCCGCGCCGGGCTGGAGCCGCTGGCATGAGCCCCGCACGGCCGCCCGAAGGGGCTCAGCTCCCGCTTGGCGGGGCCGCGCGCAACGCGAAGGGTGCAGCAGCGGGCCGGCTGATCCTGATGCCCAACACGCTGGATTTCGGCGTGGACGACACGCTGGACCTGCGCGAGGTGCTGCCGCAACGGGTCATCGAGCAGGCCGCGCGGCTGACTCATTGGGCCGCAGAAAACGCAAAGACAACGCGCTCGCTGCTGAAGCGGGTCGGCGCGGTCGTGCCGCTGGCACAGCCGCTGCAGGCCCTGCAGATCGTCGAGCTGCCTCGCGCTGCCAAGGGGCGGGCGGCGGGCGACGACTCGGCGGCCTGGCAGGCGCTACTGGCGCCGGCCCTGGCGGGGCACGACGTCGGCCTGATCTCGGAGGCCGGCCTGCCGGCCGTGGCCGACCCGGGCGCGCGCCTGGTGGCGCTGGCGCACGAGGCCGGCATCGAGGTGCTGCCGCTGTCGGGGCCGAGCTCGCTGCTGCTGGCCCTGGCGGCCAGCGGCCTGAATGGCCAGAGCTTTGCCTTCGTCGGCTATCTGCCGGTAGAGGCTGGCGCGCGCGCGGCCCGCATCCGCGAGCTGGAATCGCTGTCGGCCAAGGCCCAACAGACCCAATTGCTGATCGAGACGCCCTACCGCAACGAGGCGCTGCGCCAGGCCCTGCTCGCGACGCTGAAGCCGGGCACCCGGCTGTCGATCAGCGTCGGCCTGACGCTGCCGGGTGGCTGGACACGCACCGCCACGGTTGCGGATTGGAAGCGGGGCAGCACGGCCGCCCTGCCCGACCGCATTCCGGCGGTCTTCGCGTTGCTCGCCTAGCCTTCGACGGGCGCCGGCTTCTTGGCGCCGAACAGCGCCGCCACCTGCTTCTTGGGCTTGATATAGCTGGACAGGCCCTTGACCGGCGCTGCGGACTTGGCCTTTTCCCAGGCCGGCGGCGCGTCGGGCGCTGCGCTGGCCTCGTAGGGCTTGTCGAAGAACGGATCCTTGGGCGGCGCTGGCGGGCGGAACACGGAGCGCGGTGCGGGTCGGCTACCGGCCGACTCGTCCTCTTCGGGCCGGCGGCGTTCGAAGCGCGGCAGCCGGCTGTCCTGCAGCTCGAAGGGGTCGAGGTCGATCTTGCGCTTGATCAGCTTCTCGATGTCTGCCACCAGCCGTGCGTCGGACTTGGTCACCAGCGTAACCGCCAGGCCCGACGCGCCCGCGCGGCCGGTACGGCCGATGCGGTGCACATAGTCCTCGGCGTTGAAAGGGACGTCGAAGTTGAAGACCGCCGGCAGGTCGGCGATGTCCAGGCCGCGTGCGGCCACGTCGGTGGCCACGAGCAGGTCCACCTCGCCGCGCTTGAAGGCGTCCAGCGACTTCAGGCGCTCGTCCTGGGACTTGTCGCCATGCAGGGCCGCGGTGCGCAGGCCGTCGCGCTCGAAGGAACGCGCCAGCCGGGCCACGCCCAGCTTGGAATTGCCGAACACGATGGCCTGGCGGATAGCCCGCTCCTTCAGGATCTGCTTGACGATCGCGCGCTTGTCGTCGTCGCTGGCGCTGATGAAGCGCTGCTCGACGGTGGAGGCCGTCTGGTTGGGCCGCGCCGTTTCGACGAGGATGGGGTCCTGCAGATAGCTCTGCGCCAGGCGCTTGATCTCGGGCGAGAAGGTGGCCGAGAACAGCAGGGTCTGGCGCGCCTTGGGCAGGAAGCTGAGGATGCGCTGCAGGTCCGGCAGGAAGCCGATGTCCAGCATGCGGTCGGCCTCGTCGAGCACGACGTACTCGACCTGGTTGAGCACGCAGTTCTTGGCCTCGATGTGGTCCAGCAGACGACCCGGCGTCGCGATCAGCACCTCGACGCCGGCCTTGAGGGCGGCCGTCTGCGGCTTCATGTCGACGCCGCCGAAGACGACGACCGAGCGCAGCTGGGTGTGCTTGGCGTATTTCTTGACGTTGTCGGCCACCTGGTCGGCCAGTTCGCGCGTCGGCGCCAGCACGAGTGCGCGCACCGGGTGGCGGGCCGGCGACACGCTCGGGTTCTCGTGCTTGAGCATGCGCTGCAGCAGCGGGATCGAGAAGGCGGCCGTCTTGCCGGTGCCGGTCTGGGCTGCGCCCATGACGTCGCGCCCCTCCAGCACGATCGGGATCGCCTTGGCCTGGATGGGCGTCATCGTGAGGTAGCCAGAATCGGCCACCGCACGAAGCAGCTTGGGGTCGAGGGGAAGGGTGTCGAAACGCGCCGGCGGCGCGTCGATGACCGGGGTTTCGGTCTGGGAAGCGTTTTCGCTCATAGCCGGCGATTATCGCCGCCCTGCCCTTTTTGGGGTTTTCAGCGTGTCACGACCAGCCATTTGGGCGTCTTGAAGCGCACGATGCGGCGATAGAGCGCGACATAGGTCAGGCCGAACAGGACCATGCAGGCGGCGATCAACGGCGTCGAATCCCAGAAGGCCAGCGCCGGCACCAGCGACGACACGCAGAGCATCCACAGATAGGGCGCCGTCATCGAGTTGCGGCGCGTCATGGCCCGCGCGTCGCGCGCGCCGATGGCCCAGCGCATCAGTCGGCGATAGATCAGCGAATGCAGGTGGATGCCGTCCGGTAGCCCGGGCGGCACGGCGCGCACGACCTTGCGGCGGTAGATCGAGAACACCGTCTCGAACACCGGGTAGATGCAGACCATCAGCGGGAACAGCGGCGAGACCTCGGCATTGCGGGCAATCAGCAGGATGCCGATCTCGGCGAGATAGAAACCCAGGAAATAGGCGCCGCCGTCGCCGAGGAAGATGAGGCCTGACGGGAAGTTCCACACGAAAAAGCCCAAGGCCGCGCCCACACCGGCCAGCGCCCAGAGCGCCAGCGTCAGGTCGCCGACCTGATAGGCCACGTAGGCGAACACCAGCAGCATCAGGCTCACGCACATGGACGACAGGCCATTGAAGCCGTCGATGATGTTGACCGAATTGGCGACGCCGGCAACGGTGAACACCGTGGCGAAGTAGGCACCGACGACCGTGGAGACCACCCAGTCGAGGCCTGGAACGTCGGTTCTCGTGATCGTCGCGCCCAGCAGCCAGATGCCCAAAGCGGCAGATACCGCGGTCGCGAGCAATCGCTGGCCCGGGGACACGCGTTTGGTCAGATCCTCGATCAGGCAGGCGACAAAAGCCGGAAGGCCGCAAAGCAGCAGCAACCCGCCGAACTTCCAGTCCGGGTGTTTCGCGAAGGCTGCAACACCGACGCAACAGGCCAGGCCCGTGAACATTCCCGTCCCGCCGATGCGCGGCACCGGGGTGGCGTGGAATTTCTGGGGGCCGGACAGGTCGGCGTCGGCCGACAGATGCGCGTGGCTGCGAGAGGAGTGGATGACCAGCAGGGTCACCACAGCGGCCACGAAGAACGAGACGAGAAGATAGAGCATTGGCGCCAGTTTACTAAGCCGTCCATCCCGAAGCTGCTCAACCGCCGCCCTCTAGAATCCGCAACCCATCGAGATGGCGCGCCCGGCATCGGACGCGCCTCTTTGACGATCAACTCACCGGTAGATCCCTTGCGCTGGCACCCCATTCCCGCCCTCCTGACGACCGCCGTTCTCGCCTGCGTCGCGTTCGCGCCTGCCATGGCCGACACGACAGGCACGGACAACCAGAACCAGGACACGAACAGCACCGGCCCGGTACGCCTTGGCAATAGCCCATCGTCCCTGCGGGGGCCAGCGGCGGTGGATGACATGGGCCGGCAGTCCGGCAGCGATGACAATTTCATCGAAGCCCGGCTACGCAATGTGCCGCCGGTCAAGGCCCAGGCGCCCAGTGAGTTTGAGACGTATGTCAGCGAACTGGCGGGCATCCCGATCCAGCGGCTCGGTAGCGATCTGATGCTGCCTGCACGCGGGATGACCGCGGTGGAGGCCAATCGCCAGGTGCCACCCGACTATGTCGTCGGCTTGGGCGACGAGATTCAGCTCACGTTGTGGGGCTCGGTAGACGCTGACCTGCGACTCACTGTCGATCGATCGGGCCGCATCGTCATCCCGCGCGTCGGCCCCGTTGTCGTGGCCGGCATCAGGCAGGCCGACCTGAATGACCTGCTGACGCGAAGGGTCGGGCAGGTCTTCAAGAACTTCCAGCTCAGCGCCACGCTGGGCCGGCTGCGCAGCATCCGCTACTACGTGACCGGCTTCGTCGCCCGCCCGGGCGCGTACAGCGTGAGCAGCCTAGCCACGGTGATGACCGGCCTGGCGCAAGCCGGCGGACCGTCGGCGGCCGGCAGCTTCCGCAATATTGAACTGCGCCGCAATGGCCAGGTGGTGGGGCATTTCGACCTGTACGACCTGCTGGTGCGCGGCGATAAGAAGGGCGATCTGCCTCTGCAGGCTGATGACGTGCTGCACGTCGGTCCGGTGGGGCCGCAGATCGCGTTGATCGGCTCGGTCAACAGGCCTGCGGTCGTCGAACTCAAGGGGACAGAGACAGTTAATGACGCGATCGCCTTCGTCGGTGGCCTCTCGACGGTGGCGGACACCCGGCGCATTTCCATCGAACGCCTCAGCGACCGCAATGACCGCCGAGTCGTCGAACTGGCGTTGCCACAGGACGGCACCCAGCGCGTCAGCAATGGCGACGTGCTGCGCGCCTTCAATGGCGTGACGGCGATGCTGCCTCAGGCCAAGCAATACAAACGGATCCGGGTGGAAGGCGAAGTCGCTCGGCCGGGCGACTACGTGCTGCCGCCAACCAGCACTTTGCTGGATGCTGTACAGGCGGCCGGCGGTCTGACGCCTCAGGCCTATCTGTTCGGCACCGACCTGTCGCGCGAGACTGTTCGCAAGTTGCAGGAAGTGCAGTACGACCGCGCGCTGCGCGACCTCGAAACCGACTTCACGCGCAACACCTCGACGCAAAGGGTCAGCGGCGCAGAGGATGCCGCGGCGCTGGCGCAGAAGCAGAGCGGCACCACCCGGCTGATCGAGCGCCTGCGCGCGGTACGCCCGACCGGGCGCGTCGTACTGGATCTGACCGATAGCTCGCGCGACCTCCCCGCGCTGCCGGTCGAAGAAGGCGACCGGCTCTACATCCCTGCCCGCCCCAACACAGTGGGTGTGTTCGGCAGCGTGTTCAACGGCGGGAGCTACCTGTTGAAGTCGGGAAATTCGATCGAGGACATCGTCAAGTTGGCGGGTGGCCCGACTCGTGGAGCGGACGCGGGAAGCATGTTCGTGCTGCGGGCCAACGGCAGTGTTGTCAGCGCCAGGCAGTCCAGCAGCGGCTGGATCGGTGGCAATTCGCTACCCAGTCTGGCTGCCCTACCGGGCGACACAGTGTTCGTGCCGGAAGAGTTGAACAAGACGACCTTCATGCAGGACGCGAAGGACTGGACGCAGATCCTGTATCAATTCGGTCTGGGTGCGGCAGCGCTGAAGACGATCAAAAATTGATCGATAGGCACAACTGGAGCTATTGCCGTGACCTTATCGCGCCCGTCCGATATATCCATTGACATGTCTTCCGACCCCAAAGAAGGCGTCAGCATCGTTGACCTTGCCAGCACGCTTGCCTCTCGCTGGCGCCTTGTATTCGGCGGCTCGCTGGCAACCGGCGTACTCGCCTTCGCCGCGTCCTATCTGATCGCCCCCACCTTCACCTCTAAAACAACCTTTCTTCCGCCCCAACAGCAGCAGAACTCCGCGGTCTCTGCCTTGGCATCTTTCGGTGCCTTGTCGGGCTTGGCTGGAGGTATCACGGGCATCAAGAGCCCCGGCGATCAGTATGTGGCCTTGATGCAGTCTGTCAATATCGAGGATCGCGTCATTGACCAGTTCAAGCTGATGGATGCCTATGAGGCCAAATTTCGGTTTGAAGCCCGTAGAGAGTTGGAAAGGAACGTCCGAATTGCACTGGGCAAAAAAGACGGCCTGATCTCTGTCGAGGTGGATTCGAAGGATCCGAAGGTCGCGGCTGCCATGGCCAACCAGTATGTTGCCGAGCTGCGTCGATTGACGGGGGAACTCGCTCTGACCGAAGCCCAGCAGCGTCGAGTCTTCTTTGAAGGCGAGCTTAAACGTACGCAACTTAAATTGACCGAGGCACAGCAGATTCTGCAGAGTAGCGGTTTCAACCCCGGCGCACTGAAGAACGAACCCAAGGCCGCTGCCGAAGGCTATGCCAGCCTCAAAGCACAAGTCACGGCAGCTGAAGTTCGCTTGCAAGCCATGCGGCGAGGGTTGGCTGAAGCGACACCCGAAATTCAACAACAGATTGCCCTGCTTGGGGCTCTGCGGGCCGAACTCAACAAGATCGAGACAACCAGCGAACGCGGAAACGGCAAAGACAGCGATTACGTCACTCGATATCGGGAATTCAAGTATCAGGAAACCCTATTTGAACTGTTTTCCAAGCAGTTTGAGATGGCGCGTCTTGATGAAAGCCGCGAAGGGGCTCTCATACAGGTCGTCGACGTCGCCACACCGGCCGAATGGAAAAGCAAGCCCAAGCGTGCATCCATCGCCCTGGGTGCGACTACAGTCGCCTTCCTGGTTTTGGCAATTTGGGTATTGGCAACAAACTCTCGGAAAATGGCCAAAGTGCCTCAATCCAAATAGGGAACCCTCGTCGCATGATCCGCCCCAATCGCCGCAGCTCTCAGTAGGCTGGTTAGCAAAAACAGCCCTAGATTGCTCCGCACGGGGTCACGAACGGCCAGATCTGCCCCCACGCAGCGCACGGACATCGACGCAATCAACACCAAAAAATCTCTAGCCATGAACAAACCCATTTACGTTACACAGCCCTTTCTTCCACCGCTGGACGAATTCATTCCCTACCTCGAAAAGATCTGGGACAACAAGATTCTGACCAACGGCGGACCATTCCACCAGCAACTGGAAGAAGCGCTATGCAGCTACCTGGGCGTCAAACACATCTCTCTCTTTACCAACGGCACCATCGCACTGGTCACCGCCCTGCAGGCATTGCGGGTTACCGGCGAAGTCATCACTACGCCCTATTCATTCGTGGCCACTGCACATTCGCTCTTGTGGAATGGAATCAAGCCGGTATTCGTGGACGTCGATCCAGAGTCGCTAAATATTGATCCGACCAAAATTGAGGCCGCGATCACGCCATACACGACGGCTATCATGCCGGTGCATTGCTATGGCCGCCCTTGCGATGTGGATGCCATTCAAAGAATTGCCGACAACTACAACTTACGCGTAATTTACGATGCAGCTCATGCCTTCGGCGTGAATGGCCCCAAGGGCAGCGTGTTGAATAACGGCGACCTTTCAGTGCTGAGTTTTCACGCCACTAAAGTATTCAATACCTTCGAGGGTGGAGCCATCGTCTGCCCCGACGCAAAAACCAAGCTCCGCATCGATCAATTGAAAAACTTTGGTTTCGTTGATGAGCTCACCGTGGTGGCTCCGGGGATCAATGGCAAGATGAGCGAGATCAATGCGGCATTCGGCATGCTGCAGTTGAAGCACATCACCCACGCGCTTGATCGTCGCAAAGAGATCGATGGAGCTTACCGAGAACAGTTAAAAGATATCAAAGGAATTCGCTGCCTCGGCGAGTCCGGCGAAACCGAGGCCAATCACTCCTACTTCCCGATTCTCGTCGAAGATGACTATCCATTAAGTCGCGACGAGTTGTACGACAAACTCAAGACCCGCGGCGTCTTCGCTCGCCGCTATTTTTACCCGTTGATTACGGATTTTCCCATGTACCGAGGTCTTCCGTCGGCACACCGCGACAACTTGCCGACGGCGAACAATGCGGCACAGAAAGTCATGTGCCTGCCGATCTATCCGACCCTGACCTCAGAAAATATCTCAAAAGTGGTGGACTGCATCCGCGAAGGACTACAAGCGTGAAATACGCAATCATGCAGCCATACTTTTTTCCTTATCTCGGCTATTACAGCCTGATAAAGAATACCGACCGCTTTATCCTATTTGACGATGTCCAATTTATTCGTCATGGCTGGATCGAGCGCAACAGAATCCTGAAGCCAGGTGAAGGCTGGCAGTACATCGCTGCGCCGCTGGAGAAGGTCACGCTCGGCACCAAGATCAATCAGGTCAAAATCAAGTCAACCGAAGATTGGCGGGACAAGCTCTTGCGGCAACTCGAACACTATAGGAAGAGGTCACCCTTCTACAGCCAAACACTAGAAGTGGTGAAGGAATCCATAGCCCTAGATACTGACAGCATTGTCGAACTCAACAAGAACATACTGATCAAGACTTGCGAATACATTGAGATCCCGCTCACCATCGATGTATTCAGCAGTATGCAGCTCGAGATTGAACCCGCAACGCATGCCGGAGAGTGGGCACTCAACATCACCAAAGCCCTCGACGGCAGCGAATACATCAACCCCACCGGCGGCGTTGATATTTTTAAGAAGGAACAGTTCGACACCGCCGGGATCAGCATCAAATTCATGGGTAACAACCTGACACCCTACAGTCAGCGCCGAGGAGTGTTTGAATCAGGATTATCAATCATTGATGTCATGATGTTCAACGCGCCAGAGCAGATTCGCACATTGATTGACGACACCTATTTGCTCTAAAGCGATAGAGGGATCGGATGATTACAAAGTCGGCAACCCGAAAGAACAATTGCACCCTGGACGGTCACTTTACAAAAAGCGCCCGCACAGCCTGGGGTCACGTGATCAAGAGCCTATCCGGATCAAGGCGAGTAAAGTTGCTCTTGCCCGCCTATATTGGCTTCACCGAACGGGAGGGCTCGGGCGTCTTCGACCCCGTCTCCGAGAACAAATCGGATTACTCCTTCTACAAAGTCAACAGCGACCTTAGCGTTGATCTGGCGGATTTCAAGAAGCAGCTCGCAGATGGCGTCAACCTCGCCCTTGTCATTCACTACTTCGGCTTTTGCCGGAGCGACATGGCCGCGCTGAAGCAAATGTGCACGGACGCAAACGCCACCCTGATTGAAGATTGCGCGCATGCATTCCATCTGGAAGCATCAGATTCAGCATTGGGTCGAATCGGCGATTTCTCCTTCTATTCTCTGCACAAGTACATTGCAACTGAGAGCGGCGGCTTTCTCAAGGTCAACAATAAGAAACTCGAGGTTCCGCCCATCCCGCCAGAAGATGCCGCCGCCCCCGAAGTGATGATGCAATACGCATTGACGGACTTCAATGCGGTGAAGGCCATCAGGCGCCGAAACTACGCGCATTACGCCAACTTACTGGCGGCTGTCTCGCAGATTGAAATCATGTTCGCCCTGGCAAGCGAAGACGCCCCTCAGACGTTCGCAATTCGAGTCAAGAATTCGAAGCGCGAGCCTCTTTATTTCCATCTGATGCAGCGCGGCATGCCGACAACAGCGCTGTACTATCGGCTCATCGATGAAATTCCAGCCTCGGAGTATCCAGAGTCATACTCCATTGCAGGGGATATCTTGAATCTGCCAGTTCATCAAGACACAACCGTTGAAGATGTAGAGGAGTTGTGCGCTGCCATCATTGCGTTTTTCGAAGAGAACACCTGAGTCATGAGCATGCTTTTAGAAATTGAAAGCCTGCTGAAAGAGGTCGATGATGAATTCATTCCCAGCCTCTCCTCATTGGTCAACCTTGCCGAATACTCACAAAAGCTCCACAAGAACGCAACAATCTTCTCAAACCACGACAGAGGAAAATTGGTGGCACTGCTGGCGGTCTACCGCACAGACACGGTCAACAAGGTGGCTTATTGCCCCATGCTCGCAGTGGCCAAAACACATCGGTCCTACGGCTTGGGTGCAAGTTTGGTGAGATCAGCGATTGAGCTCCTAAAGAAGACCGAGTTCAGGATTTTCAGATTGGAAGTTTACAAAACCAACTTGGGAGTGCTTGCTTTTTACAAGAAGCTAGGGTTCTCGATCGAATCGGAAACGGAATCCTCCGTCTTCTTGGAGCTAAACCTCGATCAAAACAGCTGATTGGTAATATGCATCGGCTTGGTATGACTCGCGCCCTCAGCGCGAGTGCCAACAACTGGTTCACCCATGGGAGTGAGCCGTTGTCCGGCCGCCGTGCCAGCCAACCGATTCTGAGCATTGCTATGGCAACTTGCCAATCAAGCCAAAACAAGAGCCATTTTGTCGCTTAAGAAGAATATCCTCGCCAATTATATCAGCCAGATCTATGTCACGCTGATCGGCATTGTCATGGTGCCCCTGTACGTCAGCTACATGGGGGCTGAAGCATACGGACTGGTGGGCTTCTTCGCCATGCTGCAAGCTTGGTTTCAGTTGCTGGATATGGGCCTGACGCCCACCATGTCGCGCGAAACTGCGCGATTTAACGGAGGCGCGACTGACGCGATGAACTTGCGCCGTCTGTTGCGGGCCTTGGAGGGCGTATTCATCGGAACAGCACTCCTGGGTGCTCTCGCCATGGCATTTGCTGCAGGGCAAATAGCAAGCAACTGGCTCAATGTACGAGAGCTTTCCCTGGTCGAAGTGCGACATGCCGTGATTCTGATTGGCATCATCGTTGCGCTGCGCTGGGCTTGCGGACTCTATCGGGGCGCCATTTCCGGTTTCGAGCGCTTGGTATGGCTCAGCGCCCTCAACAGCGCGGTGGCAACCGCACGTTTCGTCCTTGTCATCCCGTTCTTCATCTACGTTGGAACAACACCTACCGAATTTTTCTCTTACCAGCTGACGGTTGCCCTGCTTGAACTCATGGTGTTGGTGGTTCAAACATACCGCTTGATGCCAAAATCAGAAAGTGGCATTGACGCGCCTTGGGACTGGGCGCCGTTGCGCGGTGTGCTGAAGTTCTCACTCTCGATTGCGTTCACCAGTTCGGTCTGGGTAATGGTGACGCAAACGGACAAGCTGCTGCTGTCCAGAATACTTCCGCTGGCGGATTATGCCTACTTTACTCTGGCAGTATTGATGGCCAGCGGGGTCATGATAATCAGCGGCCCTATCAGCGTCGCGCTTGTTCCGCGGCTCACACGGTTGCATGCAGAGCGGGATGAAACGGGCCTTGTCCGCCTGTATAGAAATGCTACGCAGCTTGTGGCGGTAATTGCCATCCCCGCCACTTTAGTTCTCGCACTCTTCTCGAAGCAAGTGCTCTGGGCATGGACCGGCAATGCCGAGGTCGCCGAGAAGGCCGCACCAATCTTGACGATGTATGCCCTGGGTAATGGATTTCTGGTCTTGGCGGCATTTCCATACTACCTCCAGTTCGCTCAAGGCAATTTGAAACTGCACTTGATTGGCAACATCTTGTTTGTGCTTGCCTTGATTCCCGCCTTGATCTGGGCTTCAATGACTTTCGGGGTCATGGGAGCCGGTTGGGCTTGGTTGGGCGCCAACTCGTTGAGTTTCCTCCTCTGGGTGCCAGTAGTGCATCGCAGCTTTTTACCTAGGCTTCATATGAAGTGGCTGTGCATGGATATCGGCGTCATAGCGCTCTTGCCCTGTGTCGCAGGCTACGTAGCACACCACTGGCTGCGATGGCCGCAAGATCGCCAACTGACCGCCTTCGCTGTCGCGCTGCTGAGTCTCCTGCTCTTTATCTTCACGGCCGTAGGCTCATCGTTTGTTAGGGAGCGCGCTTTCACAAGATGGCATCACCTTTTCCCCAGAGCCGGCACAGAGGGAAAAGCTTGAGCCAGCACCCCACTCATCGAGGATGAGCCGAATCGTCGGTCGGGGTGCTTCGAATCCCTGTTTGTAGGCTGAAATGCGAGGCCGAAAACCAAAGGGACATGGCGCCGTCGCGATCTCGAGAACTGCTCATTGAAATGGTCGGCAAAGGCCTAAGAGTGGGGTCTGTTAGTGATCATCCCGCTCGGAGATACCGCTTCAGTAGCGCGACTTCAGCCAATGCTCAGAAAGAGCGAAGTCGCCGGATTTTTAGAACGCATTGTCGGCCTCGTCTTGTGTCCAAAGCCCGGCGGCGAACATTCGTCGAAGTGATGATACTGAATATATCGAAATGACTTACGAGATCAACAGCCGCCCTCTTGGACTCGCATCGACTGACCAAGAGCTGATACGTCGACACACGCTTGTCAGTCGACTCAAGTCGAATACGTTTCTGAGATCGCTTTGGAATAACTATCGAAAGTTTCGGCCTCCGACACAACCACGAGCTCACGCCGAAGCAGCCGATTATTCCGGAAAGATCGTAGTGATATACAGGCATGTGTACATCACCCATGACCGTGAACGATTCCCCCAGAAACACAGACCCAGCGAATTCAACCATGATGATTGTTTTCGAAACCTGGTCGAAACCGTAGGGAATCATCCGAGCAAGGGTGTCGTCAAGATCATTATCTATTACAACGGCACAAGGGAGCAGTTCCTATCAGACCCCCTCTGCGCCTACCTGGACAAGATAGAAGTCAACGTCGAGGTTTTTTTGCTGAGCACCAAATCCGCTGTAGAAGCCGTTCTGGTCTTACTGCGGGAAACCTTGTCGATGGATCTCAACGATCAAGACATTGTCTACTTTCTTGAGAATGACTACATTCACCATGAAAATTGGGTCAATGAAGTCTTGAGCGCTTATTCATCAAACATACCGTTCGACTATCTCTCGTTGTACGATCATCCTGATCGATACAAAATTCCAAAGAATTATCAAAACACAGAGCTCTTCACGACCGGCACAAGACATTGGGTCACCGCACCGTCAACATGCGGAAGCTTCTTGGTTCAATTCGGCAAGTTCAAACGGGACTTCAAGTACGTGTACTCCACCAAAAATGACCACCAGATGTTTTCGCGCCTTACGGGAAAGCTCAAGAGAAAGCTTATAACGCCGGTGCCAGGTTTGGCGGTGCACTGTATGGCGGAGCATCTCGACCCCATTCAACGGTTTGAAGAATACTTCAAGCGCCCCAAAAATGAATAAGAACGCCGTTGTCTTCGACGTAGATAAGACCTTGGTCTTTGGCGATCTTCACAGCATTATCATCAAGTTGTGGCTGAAAAAGAACAGGCGCTATGCAGCTCTACATGAATTTACCCAACTGCTCCATGCGGCCGCATCACTCCCCTTCCTGAAAAGGAAGATTGAATATTTGTTCACCGCACTCATACCTGCCGCCGATATTCATCCAATAATAAAAGATGTGCTGACAGATGATTCAATCGCAAACAAAAAGCTACTTCGAAGAATAGTCAAATACAAGAAAGCCGGCGCACAAGTTTTCTTGGTCTCTGCCGCGCCAGAACGAATAATAAACATTCTGGCGAAGTTCCTCCAAGTGGAAGCTATCGCCTCCAAGACGATCACTGGCGTTCTTATTCGTGACTATCTTGCAAAAAAGAGCAAGGCATATAATTTACTGCTGTCCAAAGGTCTTGTGATACGAACAATCTACTCGGACAGCGAGCTGGACTTCTCGCAGAAATCCAAGAACTTCTTGATTGATCATCATTCGATGGTTTTGAAGACTTGACCTGATTAGTAAGCGGCCTCAGCTGAGCCAGATTTACGCCAACTCCGAGGGTGTGGGCGACAGGCGGCCCCATAGGCGAAGCCCCTGTTCGGAAGCCTCTCAATGAGTCGATTTCAAAGCATGGCTGAGGCAACTTGCTAATCAGTCGGCCCTGCAAAACGCCTGGAACCCGCATGAACACTGGTGATGCGGGTTCCAGGCGTTTTGCAGGGCCGACTACTTTGAGGGCTTCGCCGCCTTCGAGGAGCGAGCGGTGAGCCGCAGGAGATTCGAAATGTTCCAGCATCGACAGGTCTCGGGTACGGGGGGTGCGTGCGGGCGACTCCGAGTCGCTACAAGCAGGCCACAACCATCGTGACGAGCAACCTGGACTTCGCCGCGTGGGGCAGACCTTCGACACGAGCCGACCACTCGCTTCAGCGACACGCGACCGGCTGCGCCATCACGACGCCTACCGCCTGGTGTTGGCCGGGCGCAGCTACATCGATCCAAAGGTATATAACGCCGGCCGTCGGACAAAGGCAGGAGCGAAGGGCCCTGAGGACGCCGCAGAACGCCCCTCTACGGGGTCTCGCTCAAGACAGCCTCGGCGCTCACCGTTTCTGACCCACCTGTGCTCAGCCGAAGCTGACCCACCGAGTGCGCAATTGCTTGTGGAGCTGAAGCTGCTCGAGTTGACCTGGCAAGCGGGGGGTGCAGCAAGAGCAAGGAACGCTACGTCGCCCGCGGCGACGCATAAGCGCCATGAGGCTCAGCGCGCCCCGGGCTCGCGCGTGTGAGCGCGCTTGGGGCCTGCTGACGAGGGCGGCGCTGCAGACGCGTCGCTGGCGGTGCTGCTGGCGCGCAAGGACGGCCCATCGATGCGGATGGTGATGCAGTGGTGCTGCAGCCGATCCAGCAACGCATCGACCAGCGGCTTGTTGTTGAACAGCGCATACCACGCGGGGTAGTCGAGGTTCGTCGTGATGATCGTGCTCACGCGCCCGTAGCGCTGGTCCATCAGGCGGAAGAAGGCGTTGACCTGCTCGCTCTTGAGGTTGAGGTAGCCGAGCTCGTCGATGCACAGCGGCTGCGTGCGGCTGAGCGCCGTGAGCAGCCGCGTCGTGCTGCGATCGGCCAGCGACGCATACAGCTCGTCGAGCAGCGCCTGGGCGTTGTAGAAGCGCCCGCGCCAGCCGTTCACGCAGGCCTGGCGCAGCAGGCCCAGCGCGATGCCGGTTTTGCCCGTGCCGGTCGCGCCGATCAGGACCAGGTTTTCGGCGCGGCGCACGAAGTCCAGCCCGGCCAGCGCGAGGATCTGCGCCTTGTTCACGCCAGGCTGCTGCTTGAAGGGGAAGGTGTCGATCGTCCACTGCCAGGGCAGGTGCGCGCGCGCGATGCGGTTGACCAGGGCGCGCTCGCGCTGGAACGAGGCCTGCTCGGCAAGCAGGCGCTGCACCACCTCGGCGGCCGGCACCGCTTGGGCTTCGGCGCGATCGAGCTCGGCGTCAAGCACGCGCGCCATGCCCTTGAAGTTCAACTCGTGCAGCAACGCGTGCAGCCGCTCACGCGTCGTCAGCGGTGTCGTCTTGACCATCGTCGTCATCGAGCGCGAAGAAGTCGCCCGCCACATGCCGCAGCACCAAGGTCTCCAGCCGCGCCAGATCGAACAGGCCGTACTTCTGCGCCTGCTCCACCGCGGCGAGGAAGGGCTGCGGCGGGTAGGAACGCTTGAGCTGCAGCAGCCGGTTGAGCGCGCGCGTGCCGCGCCCATTCAGGTGCGCCACGAGCGCGCCGACATAGGCGTCCAGCACGGCATGCTCGCCCCGCAGCAACTGCGCTTGCAGCGAGGGCTGGCGCGGCGCGCGCTGAGGCACCGTGTGATGCCCGGGCAGCGTGTGGCGCGCATCGCGCTCGCCCACCAGTCGGGGGTGGATCGCCACCGGCATCCGGCGGTGTTGGATCTCGATGCTCGCGTAGTGCTTGTACACCGTCACCGTCTTGCCCACCAGGCGCTCCGGCACCGAGTAGCGGTTGGTGTCCACGCTGACGAAGCCGTACAGGTCCACCACCCGATCGAACACGTCGTAGACCGCCGGCAACAACGTCGGCAGACCCTGGAGGTGGGGCTTCTCCATCACGTACGCCGCCTCGGGCGACATGCCCAGGCTGCGCTTGGGCTTGGCATTGGCCACCTCGATGCACCAGCGCAGCACTTGCGCGTTCAGCTCCTCGAAGCTGGCGAACGTCCGCCCAGGCAGGAAGCCGCGTTCGATCCACGCGAAGGGGCGTTCGATGCGCGCCTTGCGGTCGGGGTGGTTCACCCGGTGGGCACGGAACTCGATCCCCAGGCTGCGCGCGAAGGCCGCCATCTCGGGCGCGATCACGGCGTCGGCCCCGGCGCCGCCGGCCAACACGACGCTGGTGTTGTCGATGATGCAGCGCGGGCAGCTGCCTTGCATGAACTGCACCGCCTGCAGCAGGAAGTGCTTGGCCTCGAAGCGCGTGAAGCGTGGGTAATAGTGGACGAACAGCCGCCGCGAGTACGCCAGAGTCAGTCCCGCGCACTGCGCCGTGACGCTCTTGCCGGCCACCTCCAGGCGATGCGGCGAGGTGTCGTGCTGCATCTCCTGGCCCGGTGCGAAGTCGTAGGTTCCCGAGCGCTTGGGGGGCGCGCGCAGCTCGGCCTCAGTAAACGTTCCGGGAACCCATCTTCCGGATAGCCGGCGAAGCTGAGAACCTTGCATCCGGAATGACAACGGACGAAGCGAGGCGAGGATGGACCG
>NZ_SMBU01000060.1 GCF_004342485.1 Roseateles saccharophilus | reverse complement strand
GGGCAAGACGAAGAAGGCCTATGTGTGGGTCTACCGCACGACCAACTTCGTGTCGCAACGCGCGGTGTACTACGACTTCTGCAAAGACCGCTCGGCCTGGCTGGAGTTGCTGGATCAAGGATGGAACTTGACCGCAGACTCGGCCGTCCCTCAGTCTCAACTGGCACACTGATCGGATGTCGCTCGCATCCGAACCTGTGCCCCCTTCCGCTGAGGACGCCGCAGCGTCCGTCTCGCTGAGCCCGCTCTTGCCCGCCGACGCCATCGAAGGGTGGGACCAGATCAAGCGGCAGATGACCTCGCTGCTGCGCCGCACGGACCCTGATGCCGCTTGGATAGGGCAGTTCGACCAGGCGACGCAGCGCATGCAGGCCCTGGCGCGACGCAATCCGGACGCGGCGCTGTATCTTTTGCTGCAAGCCGCTGCCAACGAGGTCGACCGCTATAGCGCGCACCACGCGATGTTGTGCGCGCTGGTCTGTGAGTTGTGCGCGGCATGGTTCGAGTGGCCCGACGACGAGGTCAGGACGCTGGTACGGGCCGCGCTCACGATGAACCTGTCGATGTCGGCGACGCAGGACGCCCTGGCTCAGCAACTGAGCCCGCTATCGGAAGCGCAGCGTCAGGAGATCGAGGCGCACGCGGCCAACAGTTCGCTGCTCTTGGCCGCCGCCAGCGTCGCCGATCCGCTGTGGCTCGATGTCGTGCGGCAGCACCACGACGCCCCCCATGCCAGCGGCGAGACCGCACCGCCCCCGGCCGAAAGGCTGGCCCAGTTGCTGCACCGGGTGGACGTGTATACCGCCAAGCTCAGCCGTAGAGCCAGCCGCGAACCGACGTCCCCGGCCATTGCCGCGCGAGACGCCTGCCTGGACGCGGCAGGGCTGCCCGACGCGATCGGGGCGACGATGCTGCGGGTGCTGGGGCTGTACCCGCCCGGTTGCTTTGTGCGCCTCGCCAGTGAAGAGACCGGCGTCGTCGTCCGTCGCGGCAGCAAGGCCCACACGCCGATCGTCGCCTCGCTGCGGCGAAGCGATGGAGGCCTGTACTTGCAGCCCGTCCGGCGCGACACGACCAGCCGGCAACACGCCGTGGTACGCGGGGTTGGCATCAACGAGGTCAAGGTTCGCCTCCACCATGAGCGCGTGCTGAGCGTCGCCTGATCGACCGTCGTTTCCGATCGCTGCAGGGATGCGACGGCGTTGTCGGTGGCGACATGGCACGACTTCAGTACGGGCCTTCGCATCGCCTTCATGGAATCCGACCGTGAACGCACGGCTCCCCGGCATCTTCCGATCATGCGCCCGATGGGCGTTGTGGAAGCCCCGTCAGGAACGGCGACTGGCCGGCTGCACGCCGGCCGACAGCCCTTAGAAAATGACTTTGGTAAAGTCGCAAACGGTTGCGCTGCAAGGCGTTGCCCCTGCTTTTCCTCCCTGAGCAGGAGCCTCGGCGAAATATGAACGTTAGGCTTTGAAGCCTCGGCCGCTGGGCCGAGGCTTTCTTTTTCTTCCACATCTGCCGCGCCAGTTGTGTCGGGGAGGCGGCGCGCTGAAGGCGGCACCTCGAAGAACATGCGATACGTTGTCTCGGTCGATAAGAGTGCGGAGCTGCTCCGGCAGGCTATTCCCCTGATGTCCCGGCAGGCGACGGCGCTGCATCCCGTCAGCTATGCCGTCTGGTATGAATACGTCGCCCTCTCCAACCCCGGTCTGCGTAAGGCCGTCGATGAGTCCTTGGCCAAGCATGGCAGGCTTGACGAGGCCAAGACCTACGCGCTGCATCGCAAACACATTGCGGAGGTCGACCCCGCCACCGCCGAACAGATTGCCGACGGGTTTGAGCGCGTCCTCAGCGGCATGTCGCACTCTGCGACGGCGGCGGGGACGCAGGCCGAGCGTTATGCAGAGGTCCTTGGCAGTCTGAAGGCCGGCCTTGCAGGTGCCGCCGAAGCGCCCGTCAACGAAGTCCTGCGACAGACCGCCGACATGGTCCAGGCGGTCGCCAATCTCCAGGCGCAGTTGAAGGAAAGTCGCAAGGAAATCCTGGATCTGCGCTCCGAAGTTCATCGGGCCCGCCACGAGTCACTTGTGGACGCTCTTACGGGCCTGGCCAATCGGCGCAGGTTCGATCAAGAGCTCGCGACTTTGCTCCTGGACGCCGACGCGCTGCCCAACTCTGCGGATCGACCATGTCTGATCATGACGGACATCGATCACTTCAAGCGCATTAACGACACCTACGGGCACGCGTTTGGCGACAAGGTCTTGAAGGCCGTGGCGCAGGCACTTTCGTCGGTCGTTGCTGACGCCGGCATCGTCGCCCGCATTGGCGGCGAAGAGTTCGCGATCTTGCTCCCGGCCGCGCCGGTGGCGCAGGCGGAAGAGCTGGCGGAGCGCGTTAGATTCACCATCGCAACGAGTCGCATCCGCCGTTCCAGCGGTGAAGAACTTGAAAGCATCACCGTCTCCCTGGGCGTCACTGCTGCTCTGCCACAGCAAGCCCCGCTCGATCTATTGGCGCGTGCGGACGCGGCCCTTTATATGTCCAAGCAGGGTGGCCGCGACCGCGTGACCGCAGTCTGAGGCATGCGGTCGTCGGTCAGCGCGGGGACTTCGCCATTGAACTGATCGCGACCGACGGATCGCATCGTGGCCTGAAGCGCCTCTTCAGAAATCTCACCCATTGTTTGCGCCCCATCCACCACAGCTTCGAAGGCCACAGTTGTGTTCGGCGTGCAGGCCCAGCCGGGGAAGCCACAGGCGATGACGAATCCTAGCGGCGATGGCGGCTGGGGTGGCGCGCAATGCTGGGCCAACTCGGACTGCAAGGCATGTTCGGGAGCATCTGAGCAAGTCGTTATGCCACCCGGGATGCTCATTGAAGCGGCCGCTGGCGTTCCGCATGAACTTGCGACTCGTTCTCGGGTTGTCTTTATTCCACAGGTTCTCGTTGGGCAAGATCACAAGCAGCGAGCTTGCATCGACGCGCTTCCTGACAGTCTTCGACATGTGGTTTTCTCCCTGCACCTTGATCATGAATTGCGTACGCATCCCGGCTTACCGGCCTCCGCCTCCGCCTCCGCCTCCGCCTCCGCCTCCGACAGCAGGATGGGTCGCAAGAGCAATGGCTTCACGAACGATCTGCTCCATCGGGATCGAGAGGATCGCCTGATCAGCCGCTCGCGCGCTGCTCGCCGTCATCTGCTCGCTGAGCGTTGCTTTGGCCCGCCCATAGTGACGGGCGACGCACGCGGCTGAGCACAGTCCCGACCTCATGGCCAGATTGGCGACCAACGCCCTGCCCCGTGCCCCTTCCATCCCCTTTCGCGACGACAGGCCGTGTCCGCCATGCAGTCCCAGCTTGACCTCGACCCAGCGCTCCAACAACTTGAGCGCACCATCGACGCTCCGATCTCTGCTGGCCGCAACAAGGCCAGCAGAGGCGCCTCGCACCCGTCGTGCCATCGGCCCCGAGGGGCCGACCGTGCCCCTCGCTGACACCAGGCCTTTGACCAACTCCCACCGGACTATCTCGAGGTTCGAAGGCTCCACGGCCAGCGCTCGCTGCAGCGCAGTGCGTTCCTGCGGCACAGAACCTCCCAGCCAATCGAACAGCGCCGTGGCGTGGAACCCGTTCGGCAAGCACAGCCCCAAGATTGCCCTGAGGGCGGAGTTCGCATAGTTCGTGGGCAAGGCTTGAAGCCCGGCCGCGACCGGCCGCCAAGCCAGCATTCGAACTTCACTGCGCAAGGCCTCGACGGTGTCGACGCGTTGCGCCTGGTATCGATCAGCGAACACAGGCCCGAAAGCGCCGTCGGCCTCCCTCACCCACTTTCCGATCACGTTCGACACGCCGGTCGCAAAACTCGCCGTCGAGTCCTCCGGCCGCAGGATCGAGATCAGGTGAATCTCTCTGGGCATGAGCAGGTAGTAGAGAAGCTTTCGACCGCCTACATCGTGGGCGGCCAACAAGCGGTTGCGGATCCGCTCGGCGAGCTCAGGACGGAGCAGCAAGTCGCGGCCCAGGGCTGCCTGCCAGTAAATGTGCCAGGTCGTCGGCCTGTCGGCGTTGTGGACGGAGTTCTCCATAACACCATGACGTCGCCGGCAAGCAAATTTCCCCCCTAGTTTTGAACCGCAGCCACTTCGTTCGGCCCAAGAAAACGCTAACCAATACACCGAACGGATCCTTCCAGGCTCGAAAAAAAGTTTTTCGAGCCCGCGACGACGCCAGCGCCAACAACGACGCCAAATCCGCGCGTTCAAGCTGACCGAACGCGAGGCGGACGCCAAAGAAATTGCTTTGAGCAGCGAATCGAGATGCCTACCTTTGGCTCGCCCAAGGTGAAAACCGAAGGCATCCGTGTTCTCAACTCAACCGAAGGAGATCGTCATGAACGATGCACTGGAACTGGAACTGGTCGACCTGGGCGATGCCAAGGAACAGACCAAGGGCTACATCTCGGGCGTGCCGAGTGAGCTCAACGAAGCCGCGCCGTACAAGCAGCAGCCCTGACCAGGCGCGGCCATGAAGGCGTGCAGTCGACAGGCTGCACGCCTTCTCCGACACCCATTTGCCCGAAGGAACCATCGTGGATCAAGACCCGGAGCTGCAACTCGAGATCG
Organism: Roseateles saccharophilus; assembly: GCF_004342485.1. Taxonomy (GTDB): domain Bacteria; phylum Pseudomonadota; class Gammaproteobacteria; order Burkholderiales; family Burkholderiaceae_C; genus Pelomonas; species Pelomonas saccharophila. Next base: position 14,929 of record NZ_SMBU01000060.1, on the reverse strand, counting down.
TCGAGCTCGGTGACGCCAATCAGGCAACCAAGGGATCGCCACAGGGCGTGGCCACCGAGCTCAACGAAGCCGTCACCTACAAACCCTGACCGTCCACGCAGGTGGCTCGGCACGCGCTCCACTTGCCTTCCTCCATCCTCGATGAGGGCCACCATGCGATCTGTCGCCGCCCACTCGTCGCCATACCGACTGGCCGACCATGTGCATGCTTGCCATTTCGATGGACAGGTCGTGCTGCTGGACACGCGGCGCAACAAGTATCTGGGCGTCGGGGGCGCACAGTTGGCAGCCCTCTCCCGGTGCATTGCAGGCTGGCCCGTGACCTCGCAGGATCAAGCGCCACCAGCGAAGCACGAAAGCCTCGACGCCCTGGTCAAACCACTTCTTGATCAACAGATGCTCACGGCGGCAAGCACGTCCCGTCAGCCTGCCTTGGTCCTGGACGAACCGCTGGAAAGCTTCGACAGCTGGCATCCCACTCAAGACCCGTCGAACTGGCGCGATCTGCTGAGCATGGCCTACTGCGCTTCGTTGACCGCCGTCTGGCTGAAGAAGCGATGCCTGGCCGAGATTGCGATCTCCGTCCGTCGCCTGCGCCTCAAGGAGCCCTCAGGTCAGGTGGAGACGAACCCCGAACACATGCGTGCTGCGGTGGCTTCTTACCTCCGGCTTCGCCCCTTCCTTTTTACGGCCCACGACCGGTGCCTGCATGACTCGCTGACGCTGGTGCGATTCCTTGCCACCAAGCGTCTGTTTCCCAGGTGGGTCATCGGCGTGCGGACCCGGCCGTTCGCCGCGCATTCCTGGGTCCAGAGCGGCCCCATCGTGCTCAACGATGTGTACGAGCACGCGCGCGACTACACGCCAATCCTCGTGATCTGAAAGGCGCCGCGCATGTTTCGCTACGTCGCATTCAGCTGGCTGCCAGCCCATCAAGAGGCCAGTGAAGTGGCCGCCCGGCTCGAACAGGCGCTGCGCGTGAGCCGGCGTTGGACCCTGGCCTTCGGGATGAACGGGCAGCGCGTCTACATGACAGGAGCCGCCTCCGGCATCAATGGCGCCTATCGACTGCCTACCAGCCACGGCGTGATCCTCGGACGCCTGTTCCGACGCGACGCCGCTACACCGAACCCAGCCAGCGATGTCGCCATCACAGAAGCAGAAGCCCAGCGGATCGTTCGTTCCGACGGTCGAGAACTCATCGAGAAGTTCTGGGGGCGATACATCGCGTTCCTTCCATCGTGGACCGGAGAGCCGCGCGTGCTGCGAGATCCGACGGGCACCCTGCCCTGCTACCGCATAGAGATCCAGGGCGTGAGCATCGTCCTGTCATGGCTGGAGGACCTTTCTTCGCTGCTGGACGTGCCGATGCCGTCCGTGGACTGGGAAGCCGCGGCCGCGCACATGGCGCTCGGCCAGGTGAGCGGGCGCCGAACGCTGTTGGAGGGCGTGACGCAGCTCCTTGCTGGCGAGCTGACACCGATGGCAACGGGTCGTGGCGAGCCGCTACAGCTCTGGAGCGCCGTTGACTGCGCGCGATCCCCCGCCTCGTCCAGCCCCACCGCCGCCACGCAGCGGTTGCGCGACACCGTCGAACAGTGCGTTGGCAGCTGGGCGTCCTGCTACGAGTCGATCGTGCTCCGACTATCCGGTGGCGTCGACTCCGCCATCCTCCTCGCCCACCTGGCGCCCCGATCACATCTGCGAGGTCTGACCTGCCTCAACTACTACTCCCCGGGCACGGACAGTGATGAGCGCTCCTATGCTCGGCTCGCCGCGCAGAAGCAAGGTGCGACGCTCTTAGAGCAAACCGTCGACGACGGCTATCGCTTGACGGATGTGCTCGACGTCGCTCGAACGCCCATCCCGGCCAACTACCTCGGCTCCATGGGCACGAGCCGCACGGATGCTGCGGTCGCCGCTTTGCACCAAGCGGGCTCCGTGTTCAACGGCGCCGGCGGAGATCAGCTCTTCTTCGAGATGCGGTGCACCTGGCCCGCCGCCGACTATCTGAAGCTGCGTGGCTTTGGCCGCGGCTTCTTCGGGGCAACCCTGGACGCCGCCCACCTCGGCAACGCGTCCTTCTGGAAGTCCCTGCGCCAGGCAGTGAGCGATCAGTCCTTCCGCGGGAATCCCGTCGAAGGCGCCGGGAAATTCCTGACGCTGACGAAGCGCGAAGCGATCGATGCAGCGCTGCAGTCGGCGCACCGCTTCGTGCATCCAGGCTGGTTGGCCGCCGAGGATCTGCCGATCGGGAAGTTCCACCAACTGGGCATGGTGATCTCGCCACTCGAGTACTACAACCACTACCTGCGCGAGGCTGCGCCTGAACGCGTCCACCCGCTGATGTCACAACCGCTCATGGAACTGTGCCTCGCCACACCGACCTTCGTTCTGACGCACGGGGGCAGAGGCCGCGGACTCGCGAGGAGCGCCTTTGCCGACCTCATTCCCGCTGAGATCGCGCGCCGCCGCTCCAAGGGAGGCGCTGAGGACTACATCGCGACGGTCCTGAAGCGCAACCTGCCTTTCGCGCGCGAGATGCTGATGGACGGCGTGCTCATGAAACACGGGCTGCTCGACAGGGCTCAGGTCGAGTCAGCGCTCGCCGGCAGGCCTGGCTCGAAGGCCACCTACATGACGGAGATCCACGCCTGCATTGCCACCGAGGCTTGGCTGCAGCGTGCGACCACCCGCGCCGCCAGCGCGCACGCCTGATTCACCGCGCCATGCCGAACCTTGGCAGCCTTGGATCCGCGCTGCACCTGATCCGGACGTCGGCGGACAGAACCGCGCGACTCAATGCCATGGGCGCTCTGCTCCTGGTCGTGCTCGGCGGCACTCTCGCGGCGGGCTCGCCGCTGGCCTTGAAGCACCTCGTCGACGCCATGGCAACTCCCGCCCCCGGTGGAGCGGGCGGCACCGCCAGCCCCACCCTGCTTCTGGGCGCTGCCTATCTGGTGATGTTGGTCGCCGGCCGTCTCGCCTCCGATGTCAGGCCGCTGCTGGTGAGCGAGGTCGAGCAGCGTGTGATCGCCGCGATGCGGCAGCGATTCTTTGCGCATCTGCAGCGCCTGCCCATGTCATACCTCGTCAATCGCCGCAGCAGCGAACTGGTCCACGCCGTCGACCTGGCCATAGCCGGCGCTCAAGCGACGATTTCCCACCTCACCAACAGCATCGCGCCCGTGCTGATCGAGCTGGCCTTGATGGCGATCATCCTGGCGCAACTGCATCAGCCTGGGCTCGTCGCCTTGTTCGTCGCCACGTCGGCGCTTTACCTGGCGGCATTTGCCGTGGGAGTGATGCGGCAGCGCCCGGCCATCCAGGCCATGTCTGCGGCGAGCCTCGACGTGTACGCCCAACTCGGTGACGGCATCTCGCATGTCGAGACGCTTCGGTGTTTCGGCGCGTCGGACCATGCCGAGAAGTCCCTGGACGTCGCTTCGTCGCACCTGAGGTCTCAGTGGCGGTGGTTCAACCGACTGACGCTCCAAAGCGCCCTTGCGGCCTCGGTCATCTTCGCGGCGACGCTGGCTGCTTGCTTCGCCATCGCCTCGAACGCTGTGGCCCAAGGTCGGCTGAGCGTAGGTGGTTTCGTGCTGGCCAGCATCTACATGCTGCAGATGGTGCGTCCCCTGGAGGTGCTGGGGGCGGCCGCAAGAGACCTGTCGCGCGCCGCCGGCTTCATGCGTCCCCTGCTGGGCATCCTTGCGCAGCCGACCGAGACGTTGACGGGGAACTCTTCAGCCGCTGACCGAAAGCCCCCGACGACTGCATCGACGCTCCGTCTGGAGAACCTGCACTTCGGATATGACCCGCAGCGTCCCATCATTCGCGGCTTGGACCTCGACGTGCTCGCGGGTCGCACCACTGCCATCGTCGGCCGAAGTGGCTCCGGGAAATCGACCCTGGTGCGGCTGCTGTTGCGCCTGTACGAGCCACAGGCGGGCCGCATCCTGATGGACGGTCTTCCCATCGATTCCCTGCAGGTCGCAGAGCTGCGCACGAGGATAGGGCTGGTGCCCCAAGACACCAGCCTCCTTCAGGCTAGCGTCAGCAGCAATATCGCGCTGGGCCTGCCAGAAGCCCGCCACGACGCCATCGAGTGCGCAGCAAGACGGGCGCAAATCCACGGGCTCATCGCCGCACTCCCCCATGGATACGGCACGCTGCTCGGTGATCGAGGCCAGACGCTGTCCGGCGGCGAACGCCAGCGCCTGGCGATTGCCCGCGCCATGTTGCGCGAGCCCTCGCTCTACGTGCTGGACGAGCCCACTTCGATGCTTGACGCAAAGACCGAGGCCGCGGTGCTGCAGAGCCTGCGCGAACTGACCGCGGGGTGCACGACCCTCGTCATCGCCCACAGACTCTCAACCGTCATGCACGCCGATGAGATCGTCGTACTCGACGGCGGCCGGGTGCACGAACGGGGGAGCCACGCCCAGCTCCTCGCGCAGAACGGCCTTTACGCGCAGCTCTGGCGACAGCAGACCGACAGCGCAGCCTGACGCTACCCGCGACTCGGTTCGCGCGGGCATCGCGGCTCGGCGTCGCGGGCGGCCTTCATCTTCTCCATCTGCTGCCACAACGCGTACTGGGCCTCCAGCGAAGCGGCACTCTCGCCATGGAGCAGGATTTCGGTCCGCTGCTCCCCCTTGAGCCAGAAGCGATACCAGTCCACATTGCCCTGCAACGAGATCATCCGTTCGCTTGGCATGGACAGCGAATGGGCGCCGCCCGGGATCAGCACCATCTCCACCGGCTTGTACTGCCGCCGCAGCAGCGAGTAGATGTCGTAGTTGCCATAGACCGGTGCACCGTATGCCTCAATCCGCAGCGCGGCGCGCACGCAGTCGGTGTTGAGCGCGGGGTCGTTGCGCAGCCACTGGTCCCGCGCAGGGCCGTACGGCAGGCCACGATTCATCTCCTCCATCTGCTGCCACCCTTCGACGCCATACGCGACGGCGTAGTTGAACAGCGTATTCGTGTCGCCATCGGCGAGCGTCGCCGCACGAATCGGCAGATCGGAAAACGTCACGAGGTTCAGCGTGATCTCGCCCGTGGTGCTGAACCCGATGATGCCGACACGAGCAGGGTCGACAAGCCCGTCCTTGACCAGTGCATCCACGGCCGCCCGGACACCCCCATAGAACTGCGTCAACTTGGAATAGCCATCGATGCCCCGAGCGCCGTTTCGGGGCCAGAACCCCATCGCCAATACCAGCACCCCCTCTCGCACGAAGGCACGGCCGGGGTATGCGCTGCTGAAGCCGATGCCGAAGTTCGGACCGTCCAGATAGAACGCGTCAGGATCGATGCTGTAGGTCTGAATCACCAGCGGCAGCCGTCCGCGGCGATCCATGTCCTGCGGACCCAGCAGCCCGCCGGACCACTCCCCTCCTTTGAGGTCGCGCCACGCATAGGGCTTCATCACGCCCCAGGTGGCCACGTTGAAATGCGGATTCAGCTGAGTCAGCCGAACAGTCACGCCCGAAGGACCATCCGCCACGACATCGGCGGGCTCGTTCAAGGCCTGCTGGATCCGCGGCGTCCATGCCGGCCCGGCGCTCTGCTTCTCGGCATCCGCAGCCTCGCGCCATCCGGCGGCGCCGGAGCGCTTGAAGCGACGCGGCTTGTCGCCATCGATCACGACGAAACCATCCGGGGTTGCATGCGCGTTCGCCACACGCCCTTCCATCTTGGCGATGACCTTCCATCGCCCGCTGTCCGGCCAGTACTCGATGACATAGGACTCTTTCTGCAAGCTCCCGTCGGCCGCCTTGGGCAGATGAGTTCCGGCCAGGACTACCGAGTCCCCCTCCCCTTGCCACAGTCGGTCCGAACGGTATTGAGGCATCCCGAGCATCGCGTCGTCCGGCGCATCCACGACCACCTGTTCCTGCCCATCGTCCAGCCGCCACGCCGTCATGCGACGTGCGGTCTTGAGCAGCGTTCCCGTGTAGTAGCGCAACGGATCCGCCTGCAATGCCGGCGCCCAGCGAGCCATGACCTCGCCGAGCAGCGGGTAGTCGCGACTCCAGGCCAGCGTTCGTTCCGGCTCATAGCGGGGCAGGAGCGCCCACCTGCCGTCCGGAGCGATGCTCACGACGGGCTTGGCGACATTCGCCTCATAGAACGGCTCCCCCAGCGGCCTGGGCTTCGAGGCGGCTCCGATGTCGGCGACATAGCAGCGGTACTTGCGAACCTGGGACTGCAAGCGCTGCTGCCCCCACTTGACCGACCAGAACGACTGGGTGCCGATGACGATGCTGCGAGCACCGTCCTGCATCGGCGGGTTGGGCACCTGCACCGCATAGACGATGCGTCTCCCGTCCCTGGAGACATCGAAGGAGACGATGGGTGCGGTCTCGTAGGTGAGCCGGGTGACGGCCTTGGTACTCAGGTCCAGCCGATAGGCCTGGTTGAAGCCGGTTTCGATGCGCCCGGTGAACAGCAGGGCCTGGTCGTCCAGCCAACGGACCTGCTGCAGGGCCAGGTCGCCGTTGTACGGGTCCTGGTCCGAATCGAACGAGTACACCGTTTCGGGCGCCGGCGGATGACCGCTGCCCAGCTGCTCGGGCCGCAGCGACAGCAGCTGGATCTCGTAGTGATTCCTGTCGCTGGCCACATCGGCCCTGCGAACCACGATGAAGGCCCGGGTGCCGTCCGGCGACACCTGCCGACGGAGTTCCTCGGCATCGCTGCCCATCGGCTGAACGATGCGCGTGAACTCCACGACGTCGCGGACCGACGGGCCAGGGGGCGCCTGTTCGGCCGTTGCGGACGTCACCGCCCAGAGAAGTGCGCACGCGGGCGCGAGCAAAACAAGACGCATGATGGTTTCCGGATAAAAGCGCGGCTCTCCCGCCCGTGTGGGCAGGAAGCATTGAGAGGAAGGAGCCAGGGGCGGCAGACCCGCAGCCCCCGGCGGAGGGACTACCAGTCCAGCGTGACGCGCGCGGTCACGTAGCGGCCGCGCCAGTCGGCCTGCGTGATATCGAAGTAGGGCACGCCGGGCACGTATTGCGGCTGGCGATCCGTGAGGTTGGTGACGCTGAGGCCGAACAGCGCGCCGCTGAAGCTGGGGAAAGCGTCCGGCCAGAGTCGCTTCAGGTTCAGGCTGCCGGCGACATCGTGCATCCAGTAGCCGCCCAGCCGCCGCTCGCTGGTGCCGGCATCCTTGTACGCACCCAGGTATCGGCTTGTCAGGCCCACGCTCCAGGTGCGGTCGTCAATTCCCGCGGACATGCGGCCCTTCCACTGCGGCGCCCAAAAATCCGTGAACCGGCGACCCAGGCGGTCGACGACCGGCGCACCTGGCGCCAACTGGACCCGGTACTCGTTCACGCGTGTGCCGCCCAGCGCCGCCGTCACGCGTCCGATGGATGTCTTCCAGGCGTAAGCCACATCCACGTCCGTTCCTGCGGTGTCCAGGTGACCAAAGTTGACCTCGGCCGACTTGACGCTGGTGACGGCACCGGGCTGCCCATTGACCGAAGGGCCGCGGGTCACGAACGACGGAAACGCGCTCTCATAGTTCAGCGCGGTCTGCGGCGACAGGACGGCGATCATGGACCGGATCTTCAGCTGCCAGTACGTGGCGCTCAACCGCGTGCCCAGCCCGCCTTCCGGCTCCCACACCGCGCCAATGCCACGCGCCTGGCCATGCTCGGGCATCAGCTCCTTGTTCGTCGTGCGCACGACGGTGCCGGTGGTGATCGCCTCGTTGTTGCGTGCGGGATCGACCAGGCCATAGATCGCGGCCTGGTAGGTGATCTCGCTGACGTTGGTCTGCAGCAGCGTCGGCGGCTTGAACGAACCGGCCGCATACGCGCGGACCAGCAGGTTTCGTGTGGGGCGGACCTCCAGTCCCCCTTGAAACGTGCCAGCCGATCCAAAGTCGCTGTAGTTGTCGCGGCGGGCCGCCAGCGTGACGGCAGCCAGGCTCCAATCGCTGCGCCCATCCTCATGCCCGGCGAGAAGCGGCGCGCGTAGCTCGCCGTAGGCCGCGGAGCTGCCACGGCTGCCGTGGATCTCGGACTGCCCAGGGACGGACATGTCATACCAGTCGCGCGCGGCCTCGGCGCCGATGACAACGTCGACCGGCCCCGCCCACAGTTGACCGACATTGCCGCGCGCGATGGCGCTGACCTGGTCCTTGCGCCCGCGGTCGCGGCGGATCGTGTCCGACAAGATGCTCCGCAACACGTCACCGCTCGCGGCCCGTCCCGCCGTGAACGGGTTGAACGCGGTGGCGGCGTCGGTTGACGCGAGTGCGGTGGCCAGCGTCGTGTAGTTCACCGCGTCGTTTCTCGAGACCGAGTCGCCATGGTCGCTGCTTGTTGAAGCCGTCAGCTCCGCGTCCCAGTCACTGGCGAGTTCCCCCTTGACCCCGGCCAGCACGCGGGTGAAGCGCCCCTTGCGCAGGACACCTTGGTTGCCGTTCTCATTCCCCAGGACAGACCTGACCCGGACATCGGCGCCGAAGGGATTGAACAGGTTGGCCGCAGGCACCGTCATCCCGACCAACACCCCGTATCCAGGAGCTTCGATCCGATCCTTGACAAACATGACCTCGCCGAACGCCGACCAGCTGCCTGCGAGGCGATGCTCGGCAAGCGAGTGGATGGCAAACGTCTGGCTGCCGTGAATCAGCGCACCACCGCCGCCGGTCGTGTACAGGTTGCAGAGGTTTCGCGTGCCAGCGGTGGCCTGGAAATCCGCAATGGTCAGGGACTGACCGCCATTCACGTTCGGGATGCCGGCCACGTTGGTGCTGAGGCCCGGAAGGTTGCCGCTCAAGCTGGTCACGGTGCCTGGCGCGCAGTAGGACAAGCGCTCATCCGCGCCGCCAATGCTGCGGAAGTCGCCGCTGTCGAAGAAGTTTCGGTCCTGCATCGACAACGGCGTGGAACGGCTGAATGAGCCCATGATCAGGTAGCTGCCGTCCGCGGTGTGACCGCCCGTGGCCAGCGACAGCGCGCCGTCCCCGAGGCCTCGGCCCGAGCCCAGCCGCGCGGATAGCGACTGGCCGTCGATGGATTTCTTCAGGATGATGTTGACCACACCGGCAAGGGCATCACCGCCATAGACCGCGGACGATCCGGAAGGCACCACCTCGACGCGCTCAATAGCCGCCAAGGGGATCAGGTTCAGGTTGAACACGGCACCGGTCGATGATCCGACAGCCTCCAGCTTGCGACCGTTGACCAGCACAAGTGTCGATCCCAGCGGGAGGCCGCGCAGCTGCACGGTGCCCTGCCCGGGCGTCCGGCTGAAACCGCCCTCCCCCGTCGACGCCGACACCTCGGTCAGGCTGGCCAGGAAGCGCTGCAGGCTCGGCTGCCCGCTCCTTTCGATGTCCTTGGCGGTGTAGACATTGACGGGCGCTGGTCCATCGACTTCGATGCGCCGCAGCCGCGATCCGGTGACCTCCACACGTGAGAACTCTTGGACCTGATCTGCCCTGTCTCCGGCGCGGTTGGGCGACCGAGGCGCGTCCTCTTCGGCCGATGCTTGAATGCCGTCGGGTCGAGACGCCGCGCCATTGCGATCTCGTGCAGGCGTGCTGCCAGCCGGCGCCGCTGCAGGCGCCGCGATCGGCCGGACCACCACGGCGCCATCCGGCGTCACTTGCAGTTCAAGACCTGACCCCTTGATCGCCTCGGCAATGGCCTCCGCGCCCGACAGGCGCCCCGACACCGCCCTGGCGGTCCGGCCGGCCAGGTTCCTTGAATTGAACACAACGGATGTGCCCGTCACTCGCGCGATGGCGCGAAGCGCGTCCTCCATGCCCTGGGCCGGCTGTTCGATCTGGTAGCGCGCTGCGAGCGTGGGCTCGGCAGCACAGGCCGCACCGCATCCCACCAGGAGTGAGAGCGTGATGGGAATGGGAAGCCAGCGCGCCTGACGGCGATGTTTGGCGTTCAGCTTTTTGAGCATCTCGTACCCTTGCTTTGTTGTCGTCGGATTGACAACAAGATGACGGGGGCTTCGAGAGGGATATGGGGGGTGCTAGCTCTATCGGAATTTTTCGAGTTCAAGCCGTCCGTTGTTTTCGCGGACCTTCAAGCCGTGCAACAGCGCGACAGCATTCGCGAACGACGCGCTGTCCCCAGTGCGGAAAACGCCGCTGACGTCCAGGTTGGCCTGTTGCACCTCGGGCGACAACTCGACTTGTGTTCGGCTGTAGCGGTTGATCTCGTCGATGGCCCCGGCAAGCGGGGTGTCCTGGAACGCGATCTCGTTGCGCTTCCAGGCCATCGCCCGCTCGATGTTCGGTCTGTCGACCTTCGATTCAACGACAGGGGCACGCGCCCGAGCGTTGTGGTCCAGGGTTAGGCGGTCCCCAGGTTTGAGCACAACGGCTTCCTTGGGAGCCAAGCTATCCCCCCCCCCGACCGTCGGTCGTACATTCACCCGGCCTTCGATAAGCGTCACGGTGAGGGCGTCGTCGTGCTTGGGACTATCGATGAATCGCACGGAGAACGCGGTGCCCACTGCGACGACCTCGCTGCCAGCGACGCGTACAACGAACGGCCGGGCTGCATCCTTGGCCACCTCGAACAGCGCTTCGCCGCCAGCGACCTCGACCGTGCGCTGCTTGGCGCCGTAGTCCACCCGCAGCCGTGTGTCCGTGTTCAGCAGCATGCGCGTACCGTCGTCCAGCAGGACCGAACGCTGCTCCCCGACAACGGTGGCATACACGCCCTGCTCCCGCCACTGCTGCGTGATCACCGCGCCGCCGACAACCAGAGCAGACAGGCACGCTGCTGCGGCAGCCCAGCGCCAGGGCGTGCCGCGCGCGCGCACAGGTTCGCGTACCGGTCGCTGCGCAATGGACGCCATGTGGTCTCGCGCAGCCTGAGTGTTCGGGACGGCCTGCCAGACGTCCGTCGTCTTCTCGAAGGCCTCGCGGTGGGCAGGGGACTTCGCCTGCCAGGCACGAAACTCGTCTTCCATCGCGCGGTTGCGGTCCGGGCCGTGGAGGCTCACCAGCCACACTGCTGCCTCAGCGGCGATCTCAGGCGTCACCCTGGGCCTGTCGTCGGGCCTCGTACGCTCATCAGAACCTGGATCTGAACGGCTCATGGCCACCAGCCATTCATGCCGCCCGCGACCTGGAACATGGCCTTCGAGAGGTGGTGATGGACCGTGCTGATGTTCAGCTCGTGCTTTCGCGCGATCTCTTCCAAAGTCATGCCTTCCACTCTGTATTCCATGAACATCTGCCGCGTCCGTTCGCTGAGACGTCCCAGGCAAACATCCATCCTCTCGATGCACTCGCGTCCGAGAAGCACGTCATCCAGACCGGGGCCAGGATCTTCGACGAGGAGAAGCTGATCGTCCGGCAGCGCTGCTTCGCCACGGGCTCGCGCGGTCCGGTGGGCGTCGATGGACAGATTGAGCGCCGTCCGCATGAAATACCCGTCCAGGTTCTCGATATGGTTGTTCTGGGTCTGGTCAGCCACGCGGAGATAGGCCGTCTGCACAAGGTCGTCCGCGTCGTCCTCGGTCCGGCCACGCCGCAGCAGCGCGGCCTTCGTGTCGGAGAATAGCTTGCGCCAGTTCGTGCTCATGGCAATACCCGATAGGCCAGCGTTGTTGCACCTACGGTGCCACCCGATGGCGGCAAGCGGCGACGGGACTGCCATGCGGATGCATCGCGCGCATGCTGCGCCGCCCTCGCCTCTCGATCAAGCTGCAGATCGGCACGCCGCAGCCTGGCGACGACAAAGTCGAACGCCTCATCTGAGTCGACGAATGGGCCATGTCGGTGGATTTCCCTCTCCAATCGCCCTTGCACCTCGGCTGCTGCCTGGTCGACCGAACGAACCAGGCGACAGTAGGGTTCGGGCAGAGCAAAGAGCGGCTGAAATCGTGCAACGGCTTCGTGCCATTGCAGCGTTAGCTTTGGGTATCTTTCACGCAATTCAGCGCTTGAAATGTCGGGCGACGAGACCGTTGAGCCTTCATCCACCGGATCGCCGACAGCGGCTCGCAGAAGGCGCGACATTCCGGAGCGATGCCTCGGTTCGACATCAGCCAACGTCGCGGTGAGCGTCTGTTCAATGGACGGGTACGTCGCTGAATTCCGAAACGCGGCCTTGAATGCCGCCTCGACGTCCACGAGATCTCCCAAGCCGCAGCGGACGAACTCGATACCTCGGTGATAGAGCTGACCGAACACCTCGGGCGGTGTTGCGGCATTCGTGTCGGGATGCCACGCGCCCAATATCTCGCTGTCTCCGTTCAGCAGAGTGCCGAACGCCCAGCAAATCGTTCGGTTTGAATTCGGGTCGATCCTTTGCTTCAGCTTGGAAAAGGTGTTGAAAACCACAACGGCGTAGCGCCTACATAGCGGGCGCCGCAGCCAACGGTACGTCGCCGCGTGGGCATCAAGCTTCTTCATCGCACTGCTCCTCGACTTGGATCGCAAGCGGGCCAGGACAGCGTCGTCAGGGGTGATCTGACGCGCCTTTTTGCGCCTTACCTAACCGATAGTCGCAACGTCATTTTGTACCACATATGCGGGTGCATATGTGCGCAGCAATCTCGACATTCCTACGAATGGGGTCGACGCAGGATGCTCGTGTAGTCAAGGCAGCTGCGGCAGAGATAAAGGCGCGCCGAGGGCGTCTTGAAATCAGCCAGGAAGAGCTTGCTCATCGCGCGGAAGTCCACCGGTCCTTTATCGCAAGGCTGGAAGTCGGCCGATCGCAACCCACGCTTGCTGTGTTGGTGCGAATTGCGGCTGCTCTTGAAGTAGACGCAGCGGTGCTGCTCCAATCGATCGTGAAGCGAAGCAAGCGCGAGGCATAGGCGGCTGACAAATGCTGGGCGCTACCAAAGGGCGTCGTGCATTTTGTACCGCATATGCGGGTGCACATATGAGTCGACGACTCGACAGTCCCTCCCGATGGGGAAGGAACACGATGCGCGCATAGTCAAGGCCGCGGCTGCGGAGATCAAATCGCGCCGGGGACGCATCAACATCAACCAAGAAGAGCTCGCGCATCGCGCGGAGGTTCATCGCTCCTACATCGCTCGGCTAGAAGTAGGTAGTTCACAGCCTACCCTCGCGGTTCTAGTTCGCATCGCAGCAGCACTCGAAACAGACGCCTCCGAACTTGTTGGCGCGATCGTAAAGCGTAGCAAGCGCGAGCCGTAGGCCGCCTCGCGGACTGCAGTTATCCGGTCCACGTCGCGTTCGCCATCTGCGCAAGCCTACGCCCCGCCCGGATGCCCTGATCCTCGAAGTTGACGTTCACCACCACCTGGACCTCCAGCGTCATCTGAGCGATGGCGGTCGTGCGGCGGGCGATCTCTTCAAGCTTTGTGTCGCCGTACTCGTAGTTGAAGCGATCTGACGCCGCCGGCCCCTTGATCTTCCACGTGTCCTCGTTGTTGCCGTGCAGGCGCACAAGCGCCAGGTCGGGCGTGTCCACCACCCACACCCCGTGCGGTTGTTGCCGATGTCTTGAGGCCCGTCAACGATCATCCTCTATGCGGAACCTCCGTGATCTATGGGATTCCTTCCACCCAATATTCGGGTGAAAATTGGCCGCAAGTGGAACCGATTCCACTTTTACAAGAAAACAGGGAGACGAGATGAAGCAATGCGGTTTGGCGGTGAGCTTTGCGCGCTCACTATTGAAGCGAGCTGGCTGGGACGTATTAACGATCCTGGTCGCCGCCTCGGCTTTCCGTTCATGCAATTTCGGCCGCGCTGAAGCAAGGTCTCGTGGCGCCCGCCCCGCCGATTGCCCCTCCATAAAGAGGCGGATGCCCCTACTTCCTGCTGCGTCGACTGTGGGTTGCCTTGCTCGCCAGTCGTTCGCGAGTTGCAGAGCGCCAGCACAACCGGCGCATTGACCAGCCAGTTGTTCCGCCCGGCGGCAATTGCCGCAAGGCAAGGAGGGTTTCTGGGAACGATCCGGGTTGGACACCGGATGAGCTTGCCCCTAGTGGCATCCGTCTCTGCAGTCTTGACGGTGTCGCTGATCCTTTTCGCATGCCTTGGGCAGCTGACTCGCAAGGCCCGGCTTCCAGGAATCGTCGTCCCGAAGGGCGGCGCGATCTACGTTGCCGCGCCCCCAGGCGGGAATCGGTGCTGAGGGGGCCGGCTCCGGCCCACTCTTTCTTGGAGACAGGTAGCGATGCTGAGACGCCTCTTGCCGATAGGTTGCGTGTTCGCCGCGGGTGCTATGGGCATCGCGGTCTGGGTCTTTGCGAGGCAGAGCGGCAACGAAGTGGCTCTTCCGACTGCAGCGTCCGGTGATTCCAGCGAATGGACCACGAGCGTCAAAGTCACGCAGGATATGCTGGTCTATGACGGACCGATCAGCGAAGAAGGAGCATCACGCTTTATTGAGCTCGCCCAATCTGAAGCCGTGAAGGCGGTCAGGATGAATAGCTCCGGCGGAGACTACGAAGCGGCACTCAAGATGGGGCGTGTCCTCAGAGATAGAGGCTTGATGCTCAGTGTTCGAATCTGCGTCTCAGCATGCGCAGACCCACTCTTCATCATGGCGCGGAGGAAGTCCGTTGAGTCCGGCGGATTCCTGGCAGTGCATGGAACGCCTGCATTCAATTCTGATGTTGCAGCCAAGAACGGCATAGGGGATGCCAAAAGCAACAGCGCCGTGAAGAACATGTTGAATCAGCTGTTCGCGCGCCGTGTCGCGATGCTTCAGAACTATGCGGACTCGGGCTTCGACGTCCGCTTTCATCTTCCTTATCTGCAGTTCTTGGCACGGCAGAACGAGTTCTATGCGAATGACACCGTGCGCAATCTGCACGAGCGGCGAGGATGCCCCAGGGCTCAACTTCTGGCTCTCTTGAATTTCAAGTGGGTTGCCGGGCGTGAGGGTTGATCGCGCTGAAGTCGAGCTTGCCCGCGATCAGGAAGATGACAGTCTGGATG
>NZ_SMBU01000059.1 GCF_004342485.1 Roseateles saccharophilus | reverse complement strand
GTCCCGCGATGACCGCGGCAGCGTTCTCACGAACGCCCCCAACGTTCCTGGGACATCAAGCCCTGGCAAGCCTCAGACAGCGACGGTCATAACAAACGTCATCACGGCTGCGAGCGACAGCGGCTGGGCGTTCATGCCGACTGCCTCCGGTTCCAGCTCAACGGCACCAGAAGCCACATGGCTCCAATCAACAGGCCGACGATACCGGCGGCGATGTTGCCAACCGTGTGCCCCAGCACCTCGGACAGCACGAACTGCGTGGCGAGTACCAGCGCAGCCGCAAGCAACGCCGCCCCGAACAGCATCTGGCGGCTGGCACGCACTTTGAAGTTGGCGCGCTGACGCAGCGGACGCATCAGTCGGTGCTGCACCGCAGGCGCCGTGAACAGCACCAGGCTGGCTACGGACAGCATGAACGTCGCCAGGAACACGTTCTTCTCCGCCTGCACGATGCTGCGGAACCCCGGCGCAAAGGGCACGGCGATCAGGAAGGCAGACAACAGCTGGGCGGTTGGCAACAGCACCCGCAGCTCACCCAGCATGTCGGTGAGATCGCCGTCGTCATCCAACGCCTGGAAGCCGGCGGATGGCGTGTCTTCTTGGTTCACAGACATGACCGCCTCACGCCTTCTTCTCAGATTCACTTCCCGGCTCTGCCGCCTTGGCGCTCTTGTCGAACGGCTTGTAGGCCAGCAACCTCAACGCGTTGAACACCACGAGCAGCGTTGACCCTTCATGAAAGATCACTGCCGTGCCGATGCTGAGGCCCATGATGGTGGACGGGATCAGCACAGCAACGACGCCCAGGCTCACCCAGAGGTTTTGCTTGATCACCCGGCTGGTGCTACGCGACAAACCCACGGCGAAGGGCAACTGCGCCAGATCGTCGGCCATCAACGCCACGTCGGCGGTTTCCAGAGCGACATCTGAGCCGGCCGCGCCCATGGCGATGCCCACCGTCGCGTTGGCCATCGCCGGCGCGTCGTTGACGCCGTCGCCCACCATCGCCACCTTGCCGTGCTCCGCACGCAGCTTCTTGATCTCCTCCACCTTCTGCTCAGGCATCAGGTCGCCACGTGCCTCGGTCAAGCCGACCGACTGGGCAACAGCTTCCGCGACCTTTTGGTTGTCGCCAGAGATCATGATCAGCCGCTCCATGCCGAGCTTGCGGAGCTCTGCCATTACCTGGCCAGCCACCGGACGCGGCGTGTCCATGACGCCGATCACGCCCAGGAAGCGACTGCCCTTGCGCACGATCATGGTGGTGCGCCCATCCGCGACCAGCTTCTTGTTCGCCTCGTCGACGTCGGCAGGAACATTGGAATCGGGCAGCTCAGTGAACAACACCGGCTTGCCAATGTGGACCGTCTCGCCGCCCAACTGCGCCTGCACACCACGGCCGGTGATGGCCTTGACGTCGGAAGCTTGCAACAGGTCAGCCTTGTCGCCCAGGCGCTCCTTCGCACCGGTCACGATCGCAGCGGCCAGCGGATGGTCGCTGTGCTCTTCGACTGCCAACGCCACGGCCAGCAGTTCCTGCTCCGGAACACCTTGAGCCGGGACCACATCGGTGAGCTTGGGCTTGCCTTCGGTCAACGTGCCTGTCTTGTCGAAAGCGATCGAGGTCAACGTCCCCAGGTTCTCCAGCGGTCCACCACCCTTGACCAGCACGCCCCCACGGGCAGCGCGCGCAACGCCACTGAGGACGGCGCTGGGCACCGAGATGGCCAGCGCACAGGGGCTGGCCGCGACCAGCACCGCCATGGCCCGGTAGAAGGTCTGGGAGAACGGCTCGTCGATGACGAAGCCGGCGCCCAGCAGCAGGACGACGAGGGCGAGCACGGAAGGCACAAAGATGCGTTCGAACTTTTCCGTGAACTGCTGCGTAGGTGAGCGTTGAGCCTCCGCCTCGGTCACCATCTTGACGACACGCGCCATGGTCGACTGGTCGGACTTGCGCGCGACCATCACGTCCATGGCGCCGGCGCCGTTGATCGTGCCCGCGAACACACGGTTCTCGGCAGCTGCACGCTCAAAATTGCTGACCGCGGCTTTGCCGTCCTCGACTGGACGCTTGTCGACCGGAACGCTCTCGCCGGTGACCGGCGCCTGGTTGACGCTGGAAGTGCCAACCACCACGATGCCGTCCGCTGGCAGCCGTTCATTGGGCTTCACGACGACGACATCACCCACTTCCAGTTTCGCGAGTGGCACGACTTCCGTGCCCGAGGCCCTACGAACCGTGGCGGTATCCGGCGCCAGCTTGGCCAACGCCTCGATCGCGCGCCGCGCGCGTCCCATCGCGTAGTGCTCCAGCGAATGCCCCAGGCTGAAGAGGAAGAGCAGCAACGCACCCTCGCCCCAAGAGCCCAGAGCCGCGGCGCCCGCGGCGGCGACTAGCATCAGCGTGTCGATCTCGAAACGCTTGGCCCGCAGGTTCTCGATGGCCTCCTTGACTGTATAGAACCCGCCGAAGAAGTACGAGACAACGTAGCAAGCCGTCGGAAGCCACTCGGGGCCGCTGCCGTTGCGCCCGATCAGCCAGCCAGCGACCAAGAAAACGCCGGACAGCAAGGCGAAGATCAGCTCCGTCTTCTCGCCGAACAGGCCACCGTGCTCGTGGCTGTGCTCACCGTCCTCCTCGTCCTTGCCGTGGACGTGACGCTTTTCGCCGTGGGCGGCGGCATTCTCGCCCCGGCCTTTCCCCTCAGCCGCGCCCGCATCCCCATGGTCGTGCCCTGCATGCTCATCCTTGGCGGCCTTGGTGTCTGTCTCGGGTTGCTCGACTGGCGCATCACTTTTTGCCGGCGAAGCCCGAGCTCCGGCTCTAGCGCCGTCCAGATTGATGTCGAGCGCATTCAGGCGCTCCTTCAGCTTGGCTTCTTCGATGGCCGACCGGTCGTACTCGATGCGAACGACGCCGCCTGGCGATACGTCCGCTTCGATGATCCCGTTGAGCGCGCGCAGCTGCTCGGCGATGCGCTTCGCGAAACGCGCGTGCGTCGGCAGGTTCACCCGTCCCAGGACATGCGCAAACCTGTCAGTCATGGCAAGCCCTTCCGACTGGACCAGCTCACGCAGGCGGCCCAGGGAGATGACGTTGGGGTCGTAGTGCACGCATAACTGGGGCTTGCCCTCATCGACCCCGGTGACGTGAGCCTCGTCGATGCCGGGGCGGCCAGCCAACTTATCCTGCAGCCCCTTCACGCATGGGTCGTCGGTACCGTGGATGTCCGGCAGCACCAATGGCAGGTCCAGCCGTAGCTTCTGGGTATCGCTCATGAATGGCGTCGCTTTCTTGGAGAACGGCAGCCAGCGCGCGGTGATGGCTGGGATGGCTGCCTGATGGTTCGACCCGCATCCGGAGGAACGCGCGGATCGATCTGGATCGCCCGGCACATGCGGCCGGCGGCGTCACCCGAAGCGAGGCTCCGGGCTCAGATCAAGAAAGCGCCACCCATTTGGGCCGATCTATCGACGGCACCAGCAGTCTTGCGTAGGCAAAAACCGTCGTTGCAACCAGGTGCTCGACCTCAGCGGTGCGGAGGTTCAGGCTGGCATCGGAGACCACCGAGGCACAGCTCATGTGGCAAGCGATGCAATCGGCGTCCTCACCACCGGCCTGCTTGGTGTTGTCCGCCAAGCCGTCGGAGGTCTTGGCGGCGGTGCTCTCGTGCTTGTGGAGGTGATGCCCCAAGTGGCTCACCTCACTGCCCTGCTCGTGCTGACAGTAGCCGGCCGCCGCGCCCCAGACAAACTGGAACGGCAGCACCATGAGCAAGAAAATCAACAGAGCTTTACGCACCCAAAGATCCTAGCAGTGGGTCTTTGTAGGAGGCTACCGCTTCTGGCGAGCCCGTCGACGCTGCTCGCGGCGCTGTTCCCGCCGTTGCTCTTTCTTCGCCCGGTCCTGGCGGAGGAAGTAGATCAACAGCACCAGGGAGACGACGATGACGAAGACCGAGCTGCCGAAGATGTACGTTGCCATCCCAGGATGCTTCTCGCGCAGATGCTCAAACAGCTTCAGCACGGCTGAGCTCCCTGCTGATGAATCAGTGCCGTCATGACGCACTACCCCGGCTGATATCGCTCCCGCCCTGGGTGTCGACGTCCTCCAACGTAAACCCGATGTAGGTGCCCTGGTCCGACGACTCGGCCGTCGCCTTGCCCCCGTGCATGCGGGCGATAGCCGCCACGATGGCGAGACCTAGGCCGTGGTTACGGTTGGCATTGGTGCGCGACGGATCGATGCGGTAGAACCGGTCAAAGAGCCGCGGGAGGTGCTCGCCAGCGATCACCTCGCCGCAGTTATGCACCCCGATAGAGACGTGGCGCGGATCGATCCGCGAGATCCGCACCTCGATCATCGATCCCAGAGTGGCATATCGGGTGGCATTGCCCAGCAAGTTCGACAGCGCTCGACGGACCAACCCGGTGTCGACGGCAGCACGCACATCGCCGCGTACCTCAACGCGCAGGCCCGACTCCTCCAACACTGCCTCGTAGTAGTCGATCACCTCCGCCGCCAAGTCAGCCATGCTCATCGGCGACGATCGCCGCGCTGCGACGCCGCGCTCCGCGTGAGACAGAAACAGCATGTCTGCCACGATGCCGGCGATGCGGCGCAGTTCCTCCAGGTTGGACGCCAAGGTGTCGTGCAGTTCCGGCCCGGAGCGGGGACGTCGCAAGGCTACGTCGCAGGTCCCGATGAGGATGGACAGCGGATTGTTCAGCTCGTGCGCGACGTCTGCGTTGAAAGCTTCCATCTGCACGTACGCTGCATGCAGGCGGTCCAGCAAGGCGTTGAACTGCAGCAGCAACGACTGGACCTCCTCGGGCTGACCCGTGGCATCCAGGCGCTGATCCAGCCGGCTCGCATCGAGCTCGGACGTACGGCGCGCCAATGCGTTGAGCGGCGCCAAGCCGCGCTTGACCAGTACAAAGCCGGTCGCGGACACCGCAAAGGTGCCCACGACGGCCGCTGTCAGCAGCGTCCACCAAAGGCGTTGGAGCAGGCTCTCGTCCTTGCTGATGTCATAGATCAGCTCGGCGCGGCCCGCGCCACCCAGCTCATCAGGCAGCCGTACCTCGAACGCCAGCCGCTTTGTCATGGCCTCGGGCCGGCTGCGGTCGTTCTTGTCGAAGACCGCCGTGCCGTCCTGCTGATTCACGACCAACGACAGGTCGTCATGCCCTGTGAGGAAATCGCTGAGCAGGTGCTTGATGCCGGGGATGTCGTGGACCTCTCCAGCTTCGTTCAGCAAGCGCTGGACGGTGGCACGCTTCTGCAACAGGGTGTCGTCCTGGCGGCTGGCCAATGTCAGCGAGATGACGAGGTAGACCGCGCCGCAAGCCACGCTCAGGCCGAGCATGGTCTGGAGCGCGAACTGCCGGGACAGGCGCGAGCGCAGGCTTGGCGCCGTGGTGCTGAGCGCGTTCACGGCCGCTCCTCAATGACATAGCCCATGCCGCGGACGGTGTGCAGCAGTGGCCGATCGAACGGCTGGTCTAGCTTGGATCGCAGGCGCCGGATCGCCACCTCGACCACGTTGGTTTCACTGTCGAAGTTCATGTCCCACACTTGCGCGGCGATCTCGGTGCGCGAGAGGACATGCCCCTTGCGCCGCAGCAGCAGGATGAGCAGGCTGAACTCCTTGGGCGTCAGCTCCAGCCGTTGTCCTGCCCGGGTCGCCTTGCGGCGCACCGTGTCGACCTCCAGATCCGCCACCCGTAGCAGCAGCGTCTCCCCGTCGCCGCGGCTGCCACTCGCTCGCCGCAGCAACACCTGGATCCGCGCGACCAGCTCCGAGAACGCGAAGGGCTTGACCAGGTAGTCATCCGCACCACCCTGTAGACCGCGCACCCTGTCCTCGATCTGACCGCGCGCTGTCAGCATCAGGACGGGCACCGAGCGGGTGTGGCGAAGCGCCGATAGCACCGCCATCCCGTCGATGCCTGGGAGCATCCAGTCGAGGATGACCAAGTCATACTCGTTCACCGACGCCATGTGGAGGCCGTCGACACCGGAGTGAGCCACCTCGACTTGGTAGCCCTCTTCGGTGAGTCCCTTGCGCAGGTAGGCGGCCGCCTTGACTTCGTCTTCGACGACCAGGATCTTCATGAGGTCCAGCGGTTTTGCGGCCGCCGCACCGCGAAGTTCCTACCCGCGTTCATGCGATCACCTCGGCGTTGGGCTTGGTGCGAGGCGCAGTCTCGTCCTCTTCCTCATCCTTGCGGTGGGCAATCCGGTAGAGCACCGGCAGCACCAGCAGCGTGAGCGCGGTCGACGACAAGATGCCGCCGATGACGACCGTGGCCAGCGGACGCTGCACCTCGGCGCCCGTACCGGTAGCGATCGCCATAGGCACGAAGCCGAGCGACGCGACCAGCGCCGTCATCAACACCGGTCGCAGCCGGGTGATCGCACCTTCGAAGATGGCCTCATCCAGGCCTTTACCTGACTCCCGCAGGTTCCGGATGAACGAGATCATCACCAGGCCGTTGAGCACTGCCACGCCTGACAGCGCAATGAAGCCGACCGCTGCGGAGATGGACATCGGGATGTCACGCAGCCACAGCGCCACGATTCCCCCCGTCAGCGCGAACGGGATGCCCGTGAACACCAGCAGACCGTCCTTGGCATTACCGAACATCACGAACAGCAGGGTGAAGACCAGCAGGAGCGACACCGGCACAACCACTTTCAGGCGGTTCGTCGCGGACTGCAGGTTCTCGAACTGGCCTCCCCAGACCATCCAGTAGCCCGTGGGCAGCTTGATCTGCTGCTGGATAGCCTGCTCAGCCTCGGCGACGAACGAACCGATATCGCGGCCGCGGACGTTGGCACTGACCACGACGCGGCGCTTGCCGTTTTCGCGACTGACCTGGTTCGGACCTGGAGACAGTGACAGCTCAGCCACTTCGCTCAAGGGGATGAACTTGCGGGACGTTCCGTTGGCACCGGCAGGCAGCGCAACCGGCAAGCGCTTGATCGCTTCGAGGTCCGAGCGCACGTTCTCGGGCACGCGCACGATGATGTCGAAGCGGCGGTCGCCCTCGAACATCGTGCCGCCTTCCTTGCCGCCCACGGCGGTCGCCAGCGTGTCCTGAACGTCCTGGACATTGAGGCCGTAGCGCGCGGTCTTCTCCCGGTCGATCTGAACGCTCAGCATCGGCAGGCCGGTGGTCTGCTCGACGTTGACCTCGGTGGAGCCCGAGATGCCCTTGAGCACGCCGGCAATCTTGCCGGCGGCCTCGTTCATCACGTCCATGTCGTCACCGAACACCTTGACGGCCACGTCCGAACGCACGCCAGAGATCAGCTCATTGAACCGCAGCTGGATCGGCTGCGAGAACTCGTAGTTCTGACCCGGGAGCTTCTCGACGTCCGCCTTGATCAGTGCAGCCAGTTCGTCGCGCGTCCTGCGAGGCTCAGGCCACTCGGACTGCGGCTTGAGCATCACATAGGCGTCCGAGATGTTCGGCGGCATCGGATCGGACGCGATCTCGGCGGTGCCGGTGCGGGCGAAGATGCGCTCGATTTCCGGATGCTTGTTCTTCAGCGTGCTCTCAAGCTGCTGCTGCATCGCGACTGACTGCGTCAGGCTGGTGCCCGGGATACGCAGCGTCTGGATGGAGAAGTCCCCTTCGTTCAGGCTCGGCACGAACTCGCTACCCATGCGGGTGGCCAGCAGACCGGACAGGAGCACCGTGACGACCGCAACGGTGATGACCAGCGGCTTGGCGTTCATCACACGCAGCAGTGCCGGCTCATAGGCGCGGCGCGCCCAGCCCATCAGGAAGTTTTCCTTCTCGGAGACCTTCTTGCCGATAAACAGCGCAACGGCTGCTGGCACAAAAGTCATCGACAGGATCATGGCGCCCACCAGCGCGATCACGACGGTGAACGCCATCGGGTGGAACATCTTGCCTTCCACACCAGCCAACGCAAAGATCGGCAGGTAGACGATCATGATGATCAGCTGACCGAACAGCAGCGGACGGCGTGCCTCCTGCGAGGCAAGGAACACTTCGTGGAAGCGCTCGGACCGCGTCAGTGGCCTGCCTTTGTGCTCCTGCGCATGCGCCAGGCGTCTGACGCAGTTCTCGACGATCACGACGGCGCCGTCGATGATGATCCCGAAGTCGAGCGCTCCCAAACTCATCAAATTCGCGCTGACCTTCTGGTTCACCATGCCCGTGAACGTGAAGAGCATGGACAGCGGGATCACCATGGCGGTCAGGATGGCCGCGCGGATATTGCCGAGGAACAGGAAGAGGATGACGATCACGAGGATCGCGCCCTCCAGCAAGTTCTTCTTGACGGTGCTGATCGCCTTGTCAACGAGGATCGTGCGGTCGTAGACCGTCACTGCGTGCACGCCGGCCGGCAGGTTCTTGTTGATCTCAGCCATTTTCTTGTCGACGGCCTGAGACACGGTGCGGCTGTTTTCGCCGATCAGCATGAAGACCGTGCCGAGCACGACCTCCTTGCCGTTGTCAGTGGCCGCGCCCGTACGAAGCTCACGGCCCAGCTCGACCGTGGCCACGTCCTTGATGCGGACTGGCACGCTACCTTCATTGCGCAGCACCACGTTGCCGATGTCAGCGATGGAGCGGACCTGACCGGGGGCACGGATCAGGTACTGCTCGCCGCGGCGCTCGATGTAGCCCGCGCCCACATTGGCGTTGTTCCGCTCGAGCGCGTTGAC
Source organism: Roseateles saccharophilus (assembly GCF_004342485.1). GTDB lineage: Bacteria > Pseudomonadota > Gammaproteobacteria > Burkholderiales > Burkholderiaceae_C > Pelomonas > Pelomonas saccharophila. Next base: position 11,165 of record NZ_SMBU01000059.1, on the reverse strand, counting down.
GACATCCGCGAGCGTGATGCCGTACGAAGCCAAGCGGCTGGGATCCGGTGCGACGTGGTACTCCTTGGCGTAGCCACCGATGGTGTTGATTTCGGTCACGCCGGTCACGTTGCGCAGTTGCGGCTTGATCACCCAGTCCTGGATCTCGCGGAGATCGGTGGGCGTGTAGGGCTCGCCATTGGGCTTCTTGGCGCCGGGCTTGGTCTCCACGGTCCACAGATAGATCTCACCGAGGCCGGTCGAGATCGGGCCGATGTCCGGGTCCACGCCCGCCGGCAGCTGACCTCGCGCGCTCTGGATGCGCTCGTTGACGAGCTGGCGCGCGAAATAGATGTCGGTGCCGTCTTTGAAGATGACGGTGACCTGGGACAGGCCGTAGCGAGACAGCGACCGGGTCTGCTCGAGTCCGGGCAGGCCCGCCATGACCGTTTCGATGGGATAGGTCACGCGCTGCTCGGTTTCCAGCGGTGAATAGCCGGGCGCCTTGGTGTTGATCTGGACCTGGACGTTGGTGATGTCGGGGACCGCGTCGATGGGCAGCTTCTGGTAGCTGAAGACCCCGAGCGCGGCCATGCCGAACACGGCCAGCATGACGAGCCATCGGTGCTCAATGGCAAAACGGATGATGCGTTCGAACATGTGGACGCCTCTTTCAGTGCGCGTGCGAAGCCGACGCTTTGCCGGCCTCGGACTTGATGACGAAGGCGCCGGAGCTTGCGTACTGCGCCCCGGCCTTCAGCCCGGACTTGACCTCGGTACGCTTGCCGTCGCTGCGGCCCAGCTCGACTGGGACCGGCGCGAAGCCGCTGGCGGTACGCACGAAAACGATCGACTTGCCTTCCATCGTCTGGATGGCATCCGACGTCACAGTGACTGGGGCCTGGGTCTCGCCGGCGGACAGCTCGACGTTGACGAACAGGCCCGGGCGCCAGGCGGTCTTCGGGTTGTCGACGACCACGCGAGCCTGCGCCGTGCGCGTCTGCTCGCCGATCAGCGCGCCGACATAGGCGACCTTGCCGATGGCCGTCTGCTCGAATGCAGTCGTGCGGATGGTGACGTTCTCGCCAATGCGCACCTGCGGCAGGCTGCTCGCAGGGACATTGATTTGTGCCCAGACCGAGCGCAGGTCTGAGATGGTGAACACGTTGACGTCCTCACGAACCTGTTCGCCCAGCGCAATGTGTTTCTCGACGATCACGCCGCTGAAGGGTGCACGCAGCTCGAAGCGGTTGAGCGAGGAAGAGTCCGGCGAGGCGCCGATGGCGTTGAGCTTTTGGCGCGCGTTGGCGACTGCAATCTCCGACTCACGCATGGCCTGCTCGGCCTGCTGCACATCCTGCTGGGGCGAGATGCGCTGCTCGAACAGCTGCTTCTCACGCTCATAGGTCGCGCGGGTCAGCTGAAGGCGCTTTTGCGCGGCCTGCAGCTCAGAGCGCTGGTCAGACACGCTGGCGCTGCTGATGACCGCAAGCACCTGACCCTTGGTGACCTGCTGACCCAGCGAGACGGCGACCGACTCGACCACGCCGCCAACGCGAGGCACCACGTGTGCCGTCTTGTCCTCGTTGAACGCGATCTCGCCGGGCAACTGCAGCGCCGTGCGGATTTGTGCCGGCCCCGAGCTTTCGATGGACACGCCTGCCGTTTTGATCTGCTCTGCCGTCATCGTGACGGCGCCCTCGTCCTTCTCGAAAGGGAAGCTGAGTGGACCCTCAGCCGCCTGGAGGCTGACCGCCCCCTTGAACAGGTGCGGCTCCTCGATGGTCTTGGCACTCACGAGGGCGCCGCCCTGGACCGTAACGGAGATCTTTTCCGGATCCTGTCCAGGGCGTTCCAGCAGGATGGCCATCTGGTCCGCGGTGATCTTCACCGGCTTGCCAGCGTTCGTCACCCACACCTTGATGCGTGGCGCTCCGCCTTCCTCGGCAAGCAGCATCTCAACGGAAAAACCCCTCTGCACGCCAAGGATGTCGCCGCCGTTGGCGCCCTTCTTCGCCTCCTCGTGATGCTCGCCATCGGCATGGCTGTCAGCGTCCTTGTGGCCCTTCTCGCCCTTGGCCTCGCCGTGGTGCTCATCGTCACCGTGGCCTTTGGCTTCTCCGTGGCCGTCGCCCTTTTCCTCTGCGGCAGGGGCACTGCCGCCCAGGCGAAGGATGGAGACAGTGCCCACGGCGCCCAGCGCCAGGACGACCGCAATCGCGATCATCTGCTTCTTGCCAAGCGAAGCGCGCACGCCCTCGGCGGTGTTTTGGTTGAGTTTCATCGTCGATCTCGAAGTTGGATTGCCTGTCAGGGGAGGTCGGCGGTGGTGGTGCCGAGTTGGCGGTCGATCTCTGCGGCCGTGCGGTGCACCTGCGCCACCGCCGTGAAGTACTGGCTGCGGACCTGAAGCCATGTGCGCTGGGCATCGAGCGCATCCAGGAAGCTGAACTTGCCGAGCTCAAAGCCGGTCCTGGCGGCCTCGTAGGCGCTCTGCGCCCCGGGAAGCACTTCCCTGCGCAGGGCTTCCACCTCTTCCTTGCGGGCCTGCAGCAGGTCGGCCATCTGCAGCAACTCAGAACGCAGCCGCAGTTCCTCGGCCTGTGCCGTGGCCTGGGCGGCATCGCGGCGACGCAGGGCTTCAAGCTGGGTGCCCTGGTTGCGGTCAAAGAACGGCAGCGGCACGGAGACGGTGAACACCGGTTGATTGCGGCCGAGGTCCTGCGCCCGGCGAGCGCCAACGCCCACCGTGACGTTTGGAACGCCGTTCGCACGCGCCAGACCGTAGGAGGCCTGCGCCCGCTGCACCTCGAGCAGGGCCCGGCGCACCGCCGGCGCATCGGGCAGGCGCGCCATGATGTCTGGGGCTGAAGGAGCGACCGGCAAATCGTCGACATTGCCGTCCAGCCGCTGGATGGAGCCGTCTGGCACACCCATGACCGCGGTCAGCGCCCGAAGTGCCGCCGAGGCTTCGGCCTGGGCCTGGCGCAAATCAATACGGGCCGTCGATGCGGCGACACGGGCGCGCGTTTCTTCGGTAGGGGATACCTTGCCAGCGGTTACCCGACGCGTTGCAGCGTCGGCACCGCTGTTGGCGATGCGCAGGGACTCCTCGACCACCTTGACGCGTTCCTGAGCGGTCAACGCGTCGAAGAATGCCTGAATGGCTGAGGCCCGAACGTCGGCGCGGCGTGCGACAAGATCCACCGCCGCAATGTCCTTGCCGCGCTGCGCAACATCGACGCGCGCGGCACGTTTCCCGCCCATCTCCAGTGTCTGACTGAGCTGTACCGTCGTGACCCGGGTGCCGGACTTGACGTCTTCCTGGTCCACGCCCAAAACGGGGTTGGGGATGAGGCCCGCCTGCCGCACCGTGCCGTCGTTGGCATCCAGCTCAGCCGCGGCGGCGCGTAGCGTTGGGTTTTGGGCCATCGCCGTGTCAACGGCGGACCGCAGGTTCAGAGGTGCGACCTGTGACGGAGCTTGCGGCGCGATCTGCGGTGCTATGGCCGCGCGGCCCGCGACCGAGGCCTGGGAAATTTGGACGTCAGCCGCAACGGGCGAGACGGACCCAGACGACTGCGCCTGGGCAAGGGAGGAGATGAGTGCCGCGCATGCAAGCGGCACGAATGTTCTGCGCATCGAAAACTCCAGGGTTGTAGGGACAACGCGAGGTCTTCGGCGAGTGCAGCGGTGCGGCCAGGGCCGCATCGGTCGAGAAGGGGTAGGAAAGTGACTGCGCTCGCCGAATCAGGCGACGCGCCAGTTGGGGCGTTCAAGGAGATCCGGCCCGCGCGAACGGAAGGCCTGGTTGGACGCGGTGTCCACGATGAAGGCGGCTCGGGCGTCGAACGTCATCGCGACGGACACCAGTGGCTTCGCCAAACTCAGGTGGCAGTACCCACAGTCGTTGTCGCCCACAAGCTTGATGCTCTTGGACGCCGACTTGTCGCCGAGATGCTTGCCGGATGCCTTGGATCCAGCGTCTGCGGCGGCCTCATGCTCATGGACGTGATGCCCGATGTGCGACTTGGCCGGTACCTGTTCGTGCTGGCAATAGGCTGCCGCTGCCGACCAGGCGAACTGGACGGGCAGCACAAACAGCAGGAGGATGGTCAGCCAGCGACGCATGCACCGGATTGTGTCTTGAATCTGTGAATGGAGGGTGAATCGGAGATTTCCGATTCGGTGAAATCGTTCGCAAGGCGCGTTTGCTCTGCCTTACCGGAAGGTGTCTGCGCGATCCGCAGCCCGGTCCCGACCGCGGATCGGAGGCAGCCGACATCAGGCGCCTTCGCCCTCGTTCCTGGACACGTAGACCGTCAGCTTCTTGTCGCTGAAACCAGCCGGTGCGATGTCGCGCACATCGAGGGCGCGGTGGGTGGCGGAGTTGAACTTCCAGGTGAAGCTCTTGGCAGCGCTTTGAAAAGTCACCACGTCACCGCAGTTAACGTTGATGGCCTTGCCAGCATCGACATTGACGACACGGGCGTTCGGCGTGGCAGCGACCGTTTCGCCGTGCACGGACTTGCCGTTGATCATCACTTGGTTGCCGCCGGTGGTGGCCTGGGCAGCACCGACGACCAACAAGAGGCCGGCGATCAGGGCGGAGGCAGAAGAGGTGCGGTTCATGAGGATTCCTTCTTCGGCGGACGGGTCGCTCGGGGGAGCCACCTGAGACGTTCACCATGGAAGGAACTTTAGAGATTCGACACTGACGAGAGGCGTGCCTGTCCCATTACAAATCTGTCATCTACCCCGGAACAGCCGGCGGCGCCGCGTTGATGGGCTACGTCCCCATCGGCAAGTTCACGGTGAGAGCAGCACGCTCACGAGCGAAGCGTTGCGGTGGGCCACCATCAGCGCGGTCCGGGTCCAACCGTCGGCTCTGCCCGCTGCAGTCTGCACGCTGGCCACTTCGAGCACCTGCTTGAGCTGGCGAGCCGCTTCCCGGATTTCGGTCGCGTCGCGCTCGAGAGAGATCGCCAGCCTCAGTATCTCGACGTGTCGATCAGCCTTGTGCAGATGAGAGCGGAGTAGGCGCTGCCAGGGCTTGTTCGGTGGAATCTTGGATAGCAGGCCCTGCACGATGACGTCCACGTCACCGATGCCCTTGCTGAGGGCTTCGAGATGCGCGGCCGCAGATTCGGGGGGAAGGTCAGGCTCAATGTGTTCCGTCCTGCTGTCCTGGCGGCTCAGGTCCCTCATTTCGTTTCACCCGGATTGACGTCGGCCACCAGCCGACTCTTCAATGCCTTGTCCCGAAGGGCCGGCCCGCCGATCTCCATCCGGTACGACTCGCCCCAGAACCAGAGGCTGCCCACCAGGTCAACGAACAGCACCTGGCCTGCCTCCCCGCGAAATTCAAGGTCGCCCCGGCCCTTCTTCCACTCAAAGGCAAGGCGGTGCGTCCCAGGCGTCAAGACGAACCTGACCAGCGAGGCGGGCGTGGTGGACACCAGGGACCCGCCGTCAAAGGCCAGGTTCACCACGTTCACCGCGTCTCCCCAGCGGTTGCGCACCACGTAGACCACCAGCTTGTCCGGCACCGGCACAAACTGCTTGGCCTGTGCGTCTGCCGTCAAATCCGGCACGGCCCCGGGCGTGCAGGTAGGCCGCGACCCAGAATGCGTCTTGGCGTGATAACAATACCGGCCATCAGCCGCCTTACGAGGTGGTTCAGCGCAGCCGGTAAGCTGCACCCCGCTCAAGGCTGCGAGGCTCACCATCGCCGTGCGCCTGTCTACGCTCAACACGAACTTACCGTGCGAGCGCGAATCGCCATGGTTGCTTTCGCCGTCGTGGCGATTCACCACACTGTGCAACAAGCGTTCCAAGATTCCCATTTGAAGCTCCTTGATGGTGCGGCAGCGCCGCGCTATCCAATATTTCCCGTGGACCGCCTCCAAGCAGAGTACGCAGCGCTCGTCCGACGATCGTTCGCCGTGCCGGTATCGCTTGAGGGTCCCAACAGTTGGGCATGCCGCGGCGGTTTGGCAGTCCGCATCCCGCCCACCAAAGCATGCGCCGACCGCGTCATCCATGGTTGCCGCTAAGACCGGTGCGAGAGAGCCCAGAGCACCGCATGCGCAGTCGCTCCACACAAAACATCCGGTAGCAGGGACCGGCCTCATGTCCGGCAAGGTGTCGGCCAGGTCAAGCGAGGGCGTGCGCGTCTTTTCCGGTCAGGCGGCGCACTCTCTGGCCGGTCTTTCTGGCAGCGCAGGGATGTGCGACGGGGGCTCCAGCGGCTCAAAGCTCCTGAACTGAGTCAGTGGAGCTTCGAGGGTCGCGAGAACCCCCAAGCTTGGCAAGCTGAAGCCGAAATGGCACATGTCGCAATCGGCATGGGTCATGCTCCCAGCCTTGGACTGCTCTGTTGCATGCGCTGTGCCCGAGTGCTTGTGGTCGTGATGGCCAAAGTGCTCGGCTGCGACGCCCGTCTCGTGGGCGCAATAACCCGATGCCGCGACCCAGGTAAATTGCAGCGGCAGCACGATCAGCAGCAGATAGACGATGACGCGTCGCACGTCGCAAGTTTAGCGATCAGCCTGGCAGATGAAAGGGCCGCAGACAACTACGCACGAGGACCGTGACGACTTGCAGGTGTTGTGGCGGAGCCCTAAACTTTTTCCGTGCGAGCATCTAGCGGTCCATCTTCTGAAGTCAACTGGCCCTGACGCAATCGAGGACTATGTCCTTGCTGCGGACCGAGAGAACACGGTCCGCAGCTATGCCAATGCCCTCAAGCATTTCGAGACGACCTGGAAAGGCCTGCTGCCGGCCACCAGCGACAGCGTCGCCCGTTACCTGGCAGAACACGCCACGACGCTGAGCATCAGCACGCTGCGCCAGCGCCTGGCCGCGTTGTCCCGGTGGCACGCCGACCACGGCTTCCCCGATCCGACGCGATCTGCGCTGGTCCAGCGGGTCTTCAAGGGGGTCCGGGTCAAGCACGCCATGCCCCAGAAACGAGCCAAGCCCCTGGAGCTAAAGATCCTGGAGCAGGTGTCAGACTGGCTGTTGGCGTCCCAGGCGACGGCCGGCGAACTCGGCCGCAAGACCGAGGTGCTGCGCCGCGCGCGCGACCGTTCGCTGTTGCTGCTCGGCTTCTGGCGCGCATTTCGCGCCGACGAACTCACCAGCATGCGCATCGAGGAGGTGCAGGCAAGGCGCGGTGTCCGCTGGACCTGGCGTCCCCGGCGCACCAAGACGGTAGCGGAAGGGGAAGACCGCGAGTTCACGTGCCCAGCTTTGTCACGGCTTTGCCCGGTTGATGCGTACGTCGACTGGATCCAAGCCAGTGGACTGAAGTCAGGCCCGGCGTTCCCCGCCATCGACATGTGGGGCAACGTCTCCGACAGCGCGATGCAACCTCAAGCCGTGATTCCGCTGCTGCGCCGGATCCTGCAAGACGCCGGCGTTGATGCGGCCAGCGCCTACTCGAGTCACTCGATGCGGCGTGGCTTCGCGAACTGGGCGACGTCCAGCGGCTGGGATGTGAAGGAACTGATGGAGCACGTGGGCTGGCGTGACGTTGGCACCGCCATGCGCTACATCGACGCGTCCCAGGACAAGTTCAAGGCGAAGTTCGAACAGGGCCTCGCGAAGTCCGCGCCTGCGGCTGCAGTCACAACAGCACCGGCGCCCACAGAGCCTGCGCCGTCCGAACAGGTCGCCGTCGTTCACCTGGGGATGCTCCTGACCAAGCCTGGCGGCTCGCGCAACGGCACGGAGCGCGTGCAGCAGCAGATCGAAGCAGTGCACCTCAAGAAGTACGGCGTGCGGCAGATCGACCGGGATGGCAGACGTTTTGTGCTTCGAGTGCCTTTCCGTGACCGCGGTGCCCTGGACAACACCATGTTGGAGCTGCTGGACGAGCTGTTCCGCACCGCCAGCAGCTGCAACTGCCTCCTCGAGGCGTCGCTGCACGAGCCTGCGACCGACACGACCTGGGACTGATCTCGACAAAGGCCTTGGCTGACCGCAGAGGCGCCCTTAGGCAGCGGCGCGGGCGCGCCTCTTCGACTCCTTGGCCAACAGCGCGTCCGCAAAGGGGTCGAAGTTGAACGAGATGATCCCGCGAAAGTTGATGTGTTCGAAATGCACCGGACCCATGCGGCGGATCCAGGCGTCCTCGGTAGGCTGCTTCCTTGCACGCCATGTGTCGACCACCTCCTGCATCTTCATGGTGTTCCAGGCGATCACGACGTTGGTGAGCAGCGTGTGCGCGCCGGAGATGGCCATCAGCTCATCGCTGCGGCGGGCGCGCGTGACACCGATGCGCCCGTGGTATACGGCGCGCGCCAGGAAGTGAACCGACTCGCCACGGTTCAGCAACGCATGCATCTCCCGCCGAAACTCCGGGTTGGTGAAGTAGTCGCACAGGAAGATGGTGCGCAGCAGTTTGCCGAGCTCGTCGGCGGCCGCATGCACCGGGTCGCCTTTGGCCGCGCTGCCGAGCCGCGAGAGCGCCTCCCGGGCGGTCAGCTTGCCTTGGCGGATCGAGGCGATCAGCCGCAGCAGTCCGTCCCAACCCTCCCGGATCTTTTTCAACGACACCTTGCCGACGTTCAGCCGCTCCAGGTCTTCGGGCACCTGGGTGCCCCAAGGCAAATAGATCTTGCGCTCAGACAAGCGCTGCAACCGAACGCACAGATCGAACCCAAGCAGCTTGGAGATCGACATCGCTGCATTGGTGTAGCCATGGGTGTCGACCGCCAGCAGCTGGAGTCGGATCTGGTCCTCGCGTCGGGAGACGTTGTACGCCTCGGCACCGTGCACGGCGCTGCCGGCCTGGCGATCGTTGAGGACGATGGGCTGGTCGTAGAAGAGGCTCCACGTGTCGCTCATGTGGACGTAGATGCCGATGCCGTGGGTCTTGCGCCGATGCTCGACCCGTGCGCTGTACAGGTGGCGCGACGTATCCAAGGTCATCGCATCCGCTGAGGCCTTCTCGCCGCTGCCCCACAGCGAAGCGATGGGGAAGGACTGCTGGAACTCGACGACGACGTTGTTGCCATCGCGCAGCCGGCCTCGGGCTTCCATCGCCCGCATGGCCGCCGTGATCTGGGGCACCTGCAGGCCCGGGATCATGGCGCACACTCCCTTGGCAGTGTTCTCGGTGCCATGCGCGAACAACGCGCCGTACAGCGCCTTGAGTTCGTCCAAGGTCTTTGCCCGGCGGCCCAACAGGACCTCGCTCAACCCGGTTTTTGCGTCGACCTCGACAAGCATTTCGGCGAACTGCTGGTTGCCAATTTGCTGGAACATGGTGTCACGCGTCCGCGTGACCTCCGGCTCGACCTCCAGCGCCTGGATGGGGTCGATATGCATCTCGCCCTTGTTGTCGACGGTGACGATGCCATTCCTGATCGACTCGCCAAGCTGCTTGATGCATTCGTTCAGGCGGGAGAGAACGCGCTCCAGGTACTTGTCCGGGTCGTCGGTCAAGCTCAGCGCTCGGATCAGGGATTTGGAGTTTTCTTCCCATTCCTTGGGCGGGATCAGTTGCTGCTCCTTGCTCTGGTGCTTGGTGCTATGGGCGATCCAGAGCTTGCCGGCGTTGACGCCTTTGCGGATGGAATTCATCGCGCAGGCCCTGAGGGCGGCCAATGCCTTCTTGCGATCGGGGTCCGCCAGCAGGTTGTGCCACGAAGGATCGGCCATCGACAGGTCGAAGTCGTCGGGCAGGGTCGTAGCGCCGCGCTCGTTGAGAGACTTCAGCATTTGAAGCTGCTGCATCGCCTTCTCGTCGTCGGCGCCGCGGATGTCCAGGATGGACAGCGAGTTCAACAGCGCGGTGACGCGCGGCGCATCGTCGTTCACGAGGGATTCGCGGATCAGCGACGCCCGTGTGCCGGAGAAATCCGGCTCATCCTTCGGCATCAACTCGCGCAGGGCGGCAACGATCTCCTTGTCCTTGAGCTGGCCGTCGTAGAGGATGGACTTGACCTTCACACGTTCGGCACGAAGGTCGACGGCCGTGCCGGCTTGCTTTTGCATCACTCGGCCGGAGGCCTTGCGATTGAGGTCGACGGCGCAGCGGCCACCGACATCGGTGGCCATGTCGTTCAGGTCGAGCAGCGTGACGTAGATGAAAGCGCACAGCTGCAAGGCCTGTTGCTGTTCACTGAGGCGCTTGGTATCGGACGGCGCGCGAGCGACCACCTCCTGGCTATAGGCCCGTAGCCGTGCCAGTGGCACACCGTCGAGCTTCCACTGTTCGGTGTCCCATTTCTTGACGCACTGAATCTTCTCGATGATCTCTTTGAGCGTGGCGCGGCCGTGCCTGCCAGGCGGGGTGCGCAGCCATTCGAGGATGGTGACACTGCCGGGGCCGGGTCGCTTGGTAAACAGCTCCCGTATCGCGGCGCTGCGGTTGGCGGCTGGCACGCCGGTCAGCACCGCCTGGATCGCTGCGGCTTCATGGGCTGCGAAGGCCTCGCGCCCGAGGTCTCGGATCACGCGGTCGCTGGGCAGGACTCGCCGCTTCTCGTAGAGCCACATCTCGCCTTGCTTGACCAGGTCGTCGACTGAGATGGCAGTGGCCGACAGTTGGTGCAGCGAGTCGAGCAGGGTAGCCTTGACGTCGTCGTCGACAAGCTGGAAGCCAGCGCGAGTTCTGGCCCATTCCTTGTGCTGACCGCTGGTGTGAGCGTCCTTGTACAAGGAAGCGAGTGAGGCGATATCCGTCGCCCGCATGCCCATGGCTGAGGTCATGTAGGCGAGAAGCGCCTTCGGGATGCCGGTCAGCGCATCAGGGGAGCGGCCTGTGGCCCGCAGCACCACCAGCTGGTAGGCGGCGCCGATGCGGGCGTTGCCCCGGAACCCGTTTTTGAGTTCGAGGAGGTCGTCAGCGCTCAGGCCAAACGACTCTTCAACGTCGCGCGCGGACAGAGTCTTGGGAAGAACATCCCGGCCGACGAACCGCAAGTGAAAACTGGGCAACCTCGTCTCCTCACGGCCCGGGCGTTGTCAGGCCTGGCGCAGGAGACTGCCTAACGCGTTTGTCACGCCCGAGACGGGAAACAATTACGGGAATACCCGCATCCCTTAACCCCAGTCTGTGCACCTAAACCGAGATCACCCCGCTCCTGGGTCTCCCAGTCCAGCCACTGCGCCACACGCGAGGCGGCCTCGGGATCGGTCATCACGTCGGCCCAGTGGGCCAACAGGCCGTGCAG
>NZ_SMBU01000058.1 GCF_004342485.1 Roseateles saccharophilus | reverse complement strand
CGTCCCGCACTGCCGTCGGCGGCGTTCTCAACAACGCCCGAAATGTCCCTGGGACATCAGGCTCTGGCAGACCTCAAACAGCGACGGTCATAACACCAACTTGTCCTGCTGCGCGATCTGATGGAGCTGGTGGACGTCGTTGATGCCCTGGTTCTGAATCAGCGACCGGATCGCCCGGCCGCCCACCTCCAGCGTACGTCGCTTCGTGTCGCTCCCTGCAGGACGCCACATTGCGCCGAAATCGGTTTTCGGCCGAGTCAAAATTGAATTTACGTGGCGGCTGGTGTGCGGTTGGTGCCACGAGGGAGTTGACGTGACGGGCGGCATCTACGACGACGGCGAGTGGATGTGCGGCGGCTTTGTTGACGTGCTGTCGGCGTAGCGAGGCCGGCGCTTCACAGGCTCGATGCCCCATAGCTCGTGAAGATCGTTGCGGCGTGTCGCCTGGAATCGCAATTCGCAAGATCCCGCTCCCGTCGAATATGACAGACGCCAGGCAACCGCACGTTTTCAGTAGGCGTTTGCCGAGGCGACACTCTCGGACAGAATGTGGTGGTTCATTCACGGATCCATTCCATGGCAACCAAGCTGCAAACCCTGCTGAAACAAATCTCCAAGCTGCAATCGCAAGCTGACAGCCTGCGATCGCAGGAGAAGGTGGGTGTGATCGCCCGAATCAGGGAAGCAATTGCCCATTACGACATCACGTCGGACGAGTTGTTCGGCGAGGTAAAGGCCAAGCGAGCACGCAGCGCAACGAAGCCTGCCGCGGCTGCCAAGAAGACGCGCAAGGCTGCGAAGGCCGCCAGCGTTGCCAAGTACGGCGATGGCGCCGGCCGTGTGTGGTCGGGTATCGGCAAGCGTCCGAATTGGTTCAAGGACGCGCTAGCTGCTGGTAAGACCGCTGAGGACCTACTGATTGCCAAGTGACGTTTGGCGGGCACTGAGGCGGTTGGTGCTGTGACCACTGATTGCGAGACGCCTTCGATTGGACTGGTGGCTTCGTCGATGAGCACATTGGCAAAGCCGTTGCCCAAAGGCCGCCAGCGTGACGGACGGCGTCAAGCCCCCGGGCGCCATCAGTGAAGCTTTTAAGGCTGTAGATCGCATCGATTTTTCCCTCAAGCCGGACAACGGCAAGATCCACAAGGCCTACGTATGGTCGCACTGAACGCCGAGCACCAACCCGGTCAAGGTCGTGGTGTTCGAGTCACCCTCAGGTCGGTGGTGGTGCAGCGATCCGCGCCTTCGCGGCCTCCAGCAGCGGCCCCACGATGTCCAGGGGCAGCGGGAACACGATGGTCGAGTTCTTGTCGGCGGCGATGACCGTGAGCGTCTCGAGATAGCGCAGTTGCAGCGCCTGCGGATGGCGTCCCAGGATCTCCGCGGCCTCGCTGAGCTTGGTCGCGGCCTGCAACTCGCCCTCGGCATGAATCACCTTCGCACGCCGCTCGCGCTCGGCCTCTGCCTGGCGGGCGATGGCGCGCACCATGCTCAGGTCGATGTCGACATCCTTGATCTCGACATTGGTCACCTTGATGCCCCAGGAGTCGGTCTGGGCGTCGAGGATTTTCTGCACATCGAGGTTGAGGCGGTCGCGTTCGGACAGCAGGGCGTCGAGGTCGTGCTTGCCGAGCACCGCGCGCAACGTGGTCTGCGCGAGCTGGCTGGTGGCGACGAGGAAGTTCTCGACTCGGATCACGGCGCGTTCCGGGTCGACGACCTTGAAATACAGCACCGCGTTGACCTTGACCGAGACGTTGTCGTGGGTGATGACGTCTTGCTTGGGAATGTCCATCACGACCAGTCGCAGGCTCACACGCGCCATCTGCTGCAGCGCCGGGATCAGCAGCACGAGTCCCGGCCCCTTGACCGAAAGAAAGCGGCCGAGCATGAAAACCACGCCGCGCTCGTACTCGCGCAGCACGCGCACCGATGCCACCAGCAGGAACAGCAGCAGGAACAGCAGCAGCGACGACAGGAATGATCCGATCATGGCGAGGCCTCCTCGACGGCGACACCGAGCGTGAGGCCGTCGACAAGCAGCACGCGCACGCGCTCACCCGGCCGTAGTGCGCGCTCGGTGCGCACCCGCCAGCGCTCGCCCTGGACACTGGCCCAGGCGTCCGGTCCGTTGGTTTCGATGATCTCCCCGACCAGGCCCAACAGCGACGCCGCGCCGCTGACCGGCGGCCGCTTGCGCAGGCGCGCAGCGAACATGACCAGCCATCCGACGAAGGCCAGCGACACCAGCGCCAGCGCAGCGATCAGCGGGCGGGACACGCCGAAGCCGGGGGCATCGCTGTCGACCAGCATCAGTGCGCCGAGACTGAACGCCACGACCCCGCCGACCCCCAGCGCACCGTGGCTGGGCACGAAGGCCTCGCTCGCAAAGAAGGCCAGCCCGAGCAGGACCAGGGCGAGGCCGCTGCTGCTGAGCGGCAGGGCCTGCATGCCGAACAGGGCCAGCAGCAGGCAGACGCCGCCGATCACGCCAGGCACGATGAGGCCGGGGCTGGAGAACTCCAACATCAGACCGTAGAAGCCGACCAGCAGCAACAGCAGCGCGGCGCTGGGGTCGCCGACCGTGGCCAGCAGGCGGTCGCGCCAGTCCGGCTCCCAGTGCTCGATGCGCGCCCCCGTGGTTGCCAGCGTCACGGTGCGACCGTCTGCCAGTCGCACCGAACGTCCATCGAGCTGGTGCAGCAGGTCCGGCAGGTCGCTGGCTACCATGTCCACGACATGCTGCGACAAGGCCTCGGTCGACGACAGGCTCGCCGCGTTGCGCACGGCGTTCTCGGCCCATTCGGCGTTGCGGTGGCGCAGCAGCGCGAGCGCGCGGATGCCGGCGGCCGCGTCGCTGACGCGCTTGGCCTCCATTGCGTCGCGCGGCGCGGTCGGCGAGGGCGCGGCGCTGGCTGCGGCCTGGCCGCCCGTAGCGGGCTCGGCCGGGTTCGGGACCGGTGCCAGGCCGATCGTGACCGGTGTCGCCGCGCCGAGCGTGGTCGCCGGCGCCATGGCGGCGACATGGCTCGCGTAGAGGATGAAGGTGCCGGCGCTGGCTGCGCGGGCACCCGACGGGCTGACGAAACCGGCCACAGGTACCGGCGACGCCAGGATCGCCTTGACGATCGCGTGCATGGCCGTCTCGAGGCCGCCCGGTGTGTCGAGCTGCAGCACTACCAGTTTCGCGCCGCGCTGGGCGGCTCTTTGCAGCCCCCGTTCCACGTAGTCGGCGCTGGCGGGACCGGTCGCACCGTCGACGCGCAATACCACCACACCTTTCCCACTGCCCATGGAGGCGTCAATGGGAAGCGTCTGGGCGCAGGCGAGGGGCGCGAACCACAGGACCAGCGCACACAGCGAAATGATCAGCCTGTCCATGACTTGATACTAGGTTTGGCGCGAACAGTCGTCCATGCCGCAGAGGCTTCCCCTTCTGCCGAAGGTGGGCTTGTCGCGTTGGCCGTGTCGATGCCTTCATCGAACTGGCGCAGCAACTCGCGTCGCTATGTCACCCCAGACGCCGCCGTACTCGCCGCTCTTCCATGTCCTCCCTCGCCAAAGATCCGTTCCGGGACCTCTCCTGAAGTGCGCTTCGACACGATGTCGATGAACTTGTTCATCAGGCCGGCGAACTCGATGAACGGGTGGTTGCCGATGTGGACGGTTGCACGGTAGAACTCGTTGGAGGCCTGTTGCAATTGCACAAGGACCAGCTCGTGCTGGTCGGGCGTCATCTTGGCGGAGTCGGTGACGTGAGCATCGGCCGGCAGCACGATGGGCCGAGCCGTTGCTAGGCTCGGGACGTCTCGCCTGACAGAGCGTGCCGCGTGGCGGGCTTGCGCGCTGACCCGGCCTTAAGCGGGCGAACGGGGCACAAAAAAGGGCTTACCGCTTGAAGCAGCAAGCCCAATGCCATCGGGTCAAACGGACCCACGGCAACTGCGGGGGGCGAGGGGGCGTCGGGTCACGAGGCCGTCGACAGCTCCTGGTGCCTCAGCTGCAGTGAGCTGAGGCCTTCACTTCGGCTGACCATCGCGGCCTCGTGCCGGAGCAGGCGTGCCGTGGACTGGTCCAGCATCCGAGTCAGTTCGGGGCGCGCGGCGATGTGTCGGCGCGCTTCGTTGATGGCCGGCGCGAACTCGGGGTTGACCCGGATCTTGTGCGCCAGGTAGGCGTCGTGCCGGTCCGGCAGGACGGTCCACCAAGCGACGATGCTTTCGGGATCGTTCAGGTTCAGAAGCATGCGTGGCTGACGCGCCGGCGCCAGCCACGCAGCGCCCAGGATCTGACCGCCGCCACCGGCGAGCAAGGCCACCCTGCTATGAATCCCCGACTCTTGTGCCTCCAGCTTTGCTATCGTGTCGTTCATGCACGACACATTTAAGAAAGCAAGGGCAAAGTGCCCAATAATGTCGTCCATGAACGACGTGATTCGCCTCCAAGCTGACCTCGGCACGAGCCTCAAGAAGGCGCGCGAGGATGCCGGTCTGAGCATCAAAGAGCTGGCGGCGAAGGCCGGTCGTGTGCGCGACGTCATCTATCGACTGGAGGCCGGCAAGGACGTCTCCGTGGCGTCGCTGTTCGCGGTGCTGTCGGTGCTGCAGATGACGCTGCGCGTCGAACGCGCCGGCCTGCCGACCCTTGAGGATGTTCAGACCCGATTCGGCGCTGACGAGGAGGAGTGATGCCCCTGCCTGACCGGATCCCGATGCTGGAGGTGTCGATCAACGGCGCCGCGAGCGGCCAGCTGCTCAAGACCTCGAACTTCGAATTCCGCTATCGATCCATCGAAGCCGACCAGCCGAGCGTGGCGCTGCTGATGCCGGCCCGGGTGCGGCCGACCTGGCAGGACGGCGCGTTGTTCCCGGTCATGGATCAGAACCTGCCCGAGGGTGACCTGCTGTTGCGCCTCAGCCTGATGTTCCCCAAGCAACGGCTGCAGCCAATGCATCTGCTTGCCATGATCGGACAGAACGGGATCGGCCAGCTGGGCTATCAGGTGCCGGGCGCCGATCCCGTACAGGCCCAGCCCCACATCGACCGCCAGGCATTGCTGTCGATGCCTTTCAGTCAGGAGTTGTTCGACGATCTGGTGCACGCCTACCTCAGCTCTGGCGTCGGCATCGCAGGCGTGCAGCCCAAGATCATGCTATCCGACCGCGCCACGGTTCCGATTCCCTCGGTGATTGTTAAGGTGGCATCGACCGCATACGCGGGGCTCGCAGCAAATGAGTTTTTGTGCCTGAGTGCGGCGCGCCGCGCTGGCATCCTGACGCCCGGCTTCGACCTGTCGCACGACGGGCACATGCTCATCGTGGACCGCTTCGACCTTGCGCCTTTTGCGGCGGCCGGACCGAACGACGCCGGGCAGGCCACTCCGGTCAACCGCCTGGGCTTCGAGGACATCGCCTCCCTGATGGGCCTGCGCGTTCGGGATGTGCTCTCGGAGCGCAAGTACGTGGGCAGCTATCAGCGCATCGCCGACCTGCTTCGGTACCTGCAGCTTGCGGGGGAGGATCTGCACCGCTTCTTCGAACAAGTCGCGTTGAGCGTGATGGTTCGCAATGGCGACGCGCACCTGAAGAACTTCGGCGTGCTGGTTCCACGGGACGGGCCGCCGCGGCTTTCGCCGCTGTTCGACGTTGTGACGACGGCGGTCTACAGCTACACGCGATTCGTTGGCGACGTCGAGCAGACCGACCGAACGATGGCGCTCAAGCTGTTTGCCGGCAAGCACCATACGAAGGCCTATCCGACCACGCAGGAACTGCTGCGCTTCGGCACCGAGGTGTGCGGCGTCGTGCGGCCACGGCCGGTGCTGGAGCGCATCGCTGAGGCGATGGACGCCACGCTCGCTGGCGCACAGTCAGACGACCGCATCCCGGCCTCGCTGCTGGCGCTCATGAAACCGGTATGGCAGCTTGGCATGGAGTACGCCAAAGCGGCTTAGGCGGTGCGCGAGTTCGCGCGGATCGAGTTGGCAAGGCACCGCTACGTCATGGTCCAGCACACGGAATAGAGCGCACCAGAAGGCCTTGTGGACAATGAATCGCACCCCGCCAGTCTCGTCCTTCAGAGAAATGAAGATCGCCCCTTGACGGTCTCGGGCTCATGACGCGTCGTCACGATGCCGCAGGCCCGACATCATGGACGGCGTCCCTATCCGTCGGGCATGCTCAAGATCCGCTCGATCTGCAAGCGCCGAACATCGAGAGCAATGTCCAGAACGGGGAGCTCCGCGGCCAGGCTGGAACGCTTCGACACTGCGAAATGCTGCGGCAATTCCGCAATGGGTTTCTTACTGATGACCAATCCGCTTGGCGGAAAACCGAGAGAAGCCATCCGTCTCTCCAGCTGACTGATCTCCCCGTTTTGGAAGGGCACCAGGACGGCGTCGCAGCGTCCAGCCGTCAGCACGCGAAGGCGCCCTGCCAGGTTCAGATTGGAGCTGATCGCCTCGAACAGTGTCCCTGCTGCCGTATCCACCTCAGCGCCGTAGCTGGCGGTGCGCCTCAGGCACACCTGCTTTCCTGCCAGGTCGGCCACGGTCTGCAGCGACAGGCTGGACTCTCGACGACTGACAGCCCAGACTCGACTGACAAAGATCGGCTTCGAGAAGGCCAAGGTTTTTTGCCGGGCGGCTGTTTGGCCAATGCCGAAGCCCACGGCCAGCCCCTGCTCTGCCATCTCCAGCACCCGAGGAAACGAAGCGAGATGCACCTTCAAATCACGAGGCATGACGTGCCGGAGCTCATCGAGGATGCCTTGCACGTAGCGGCGCTTGCTGGAGTCCGATACCCCGATGGGGATCGCCCCATCACGACCATCGGCATTGGCCGCCACCAGCGCCGGGTACAGGGACGAATACAAGAGCAGGCAACTCCGTCGAGTCAGCACTTTGTCGTTCCAACTGGTCGCGTGTCCAAGAAGCCGCGCATCATCGAGGCCATGAGTCGCCTCCCCTCGGTTGATTGTGATCAAAGCACGGGCCAAAGGGGGGATTTTCAACCCGGCCAATCAGTTATCGCTCGATTGATGTCGTGCATGGCGGGGCGCAACGGAGGAGCCGCCACTGGAAACCCTTAGCCGCCCACGGCGTCAGGCCGACCAAGCCGTCTATCGGGCCAAGTACAGCAGGCGATGCAGTGCTTGTCGCGCGCTTCGATCTTGGCCTTCAAGGGCAGCAACACGTACCGGCTCGCCGTCGAGTTTCGCAACAAGTCATGGTTCGGCGACGGCAAGGCCGAGGCCACACTGGCCTGGGAACAGGCGCTTGGTGTCACGCACGTCGTCGACGACGAGCCCCAGGGCATCGGCAACTACGCGCATGGGGGTGTGGGCGGTGCCAAGGGCAAGAAGAAGCGCAAGGGCAGCGCCGACAGCGTCGACAAGGCCCGCGCCTGGATCTGCCAGAACTTCTTCGACGTGCGCACCTTCGGCGCCGTCATGTCCATCGGCGTCAACTGCGGCCAGGTGCGCGGCCCGGTGAAGATGACCTTCGCCCTCCCGGCCGCCCCCATCGTCGCCGCGAGCACGCCATCACCCGCATGGCCGTGGCCACCCAGGCCGAGGCCGACAAGCAGGAGGGCGACAACCGCACCATGGGCCGCAAGCACACCGTGCCCTATGCGCTCTACCGCTCGCACGGCTTCGTGTCGGCCTTCCTGGCCAGGTAGACCGGCTTCAGCGCCGAAGACCTGGAGCTGCTGATGCAGGGCCTGGAGCCGGTGTTCGAGCACGACCGCTCCGCCGCCCGCGGCGAGATGGCCACGGCGGGCTCTACGTCTTCCAGCACGACAGCGAGCTCGGCAACGCCCACTCCCACGCGCTGTTCGACCGCGTGCAGCTGCAGCTCAAGCCCGCCGTGGCCGCCCCGCGCATGTCTTGCTTTGACCCTGCTGTTGCAGGCGACCGGCTTGCCCTTCAAGACGGGCGCCGAGGCCGTCATCGACACATTGCCCGTGGCCGTGCCGTTGCAGCGGCGACAGCGGCTGCGGGCCCTGGCCGTGACCAGTGCCGAACGCCTGAACGAACTGCCGCTGACGCCGACCGTCGCGGAGCAGGGCTATGCCGGTTTCGCCGGTGAAGAAACCTGGAGGGGCCTGGTGGTGCGCCGGGGCGTGACGCCTGATCGGGCGCTGGGCCGGCCCGCGGCCGAAGGCTTTGCGGGCTTTTGCGCGCAGTTCGGGTGCGCATGCGGTGGCGTCTTCGCCGGCCGGGTTCATGGCCTTCATCCAGGCCGGGTCCAGGCGCTGGCGTCAACTGCTGCTCGAGGCGGCGCAGATCAGTCTCGGCTAGGCGGGTGGCAGCCAGCCCGCCATGGATCGGAGATTCGTTAGGAATTGATCGTTTTGGCGCCATATTGCCAAATATGCCAACGCTTTGGTTATTTATGATGGAAGCGTGTCGGCAAAAAGAAGAATCCGTTTGAGGGGTCGGCATGGCGTGCTGCTCGTGCTGGCCGCTGCATGGCTGGCCGGCGGAGCGGCGCGCGCGGCACGGGTAGCGGGCGACGCACCGCACGCGGGGCCGCATGAGCTCGCCTCGGGGCGGCTCTACGTGCCTTTCGGCGCCGGCGGCGAGGCCGATGGCTCGGCGCGCAATCTGCAGCGCAGCGCGGCCCGTGCCGCCCAGGGCCCGGCCCTCGATGTCCTCTACCTGACCGCGGAATCCGGTGCGGCCGCCAGCCGCGCCGTCAAGGATGCGGCACCGGACGGGCGAACGCTGCTGCTGGCGCGCGTGGGCAATGTCGCCATCATGCCGGCGCTGTCGCCGCGCACGGCCGTGCCCTTCAGCGATTTCACGGTGCTCGCCGTGCTGGACCAGGCGCCACTCGTCTGCGCCGTGCGCAGCGGCTCCAGCATCGGCTCGATGCGCGAGTTGCTGGCCGCCATCGCCGCGGCGCCGGGCCGGCTGCGCTACAGCACGGCAGGTCCCGGCACGCTGCAGAGCCTCGCGGTGCGCTACCTGCTTGCCCTCAGTGGCCTGCCGGATACGGCGGCCCGGCCCGTGCACCTCGGCCAGGGCACGCTGGCGTCGCAGGCGCTGCTCGATGGCGAGGTGGACTTCAGCTGCAACAACGCGCGCAGCGTCATCCCGTTGGTGCAGACGGGCGCGCTGCGGGCGCTGATGACGACGGCCCAGGGGCGGCTCAAGGCCCTGCCGCAGCTGCAGAACGCGGCCGAGCTGGGCCTGCGGGACATGCAGCAGCTGCAGGGCTGGTCGGCGCTGCTCGGGCCCGCCGGCATGCCGCCCGAGGCGGTTGCGCGCTGGCGCGTCATCCTGGCGCAGGTCGCCGCCGATCCGCAGTGGCAGGCCGGCACCGAGGCGCTCGGGGCCCTGCCGCGCATTCGCGAGATCCAGGACCCGGCTCTGTATCTGCGCCAGCAGGCCGGGTTCTACCAGCGCCTTGTCACCATGCTCGGAGCCAAGCCTTGAACGGCAGGTCGCGGCGCGGCCCCTGGTCGCTCGTCGTGGACGCGGCCCTGGTGCTGCTCGTCCTGGTCGTTGGCCTGGCGGGCAGCGTCGGCGCCTACCGCGCGCTGGCGCTGAAGGCGGCGGCCCAGCAGCGCGACCTGCTGGGCGCGATGGGCCAGAGCGTCATCGGCGCCTTCGACCTGCAACTGGTGCGTGCCGTGGAGGCGCTGCAGGCCTCCAGCCGCATCCTGTCGTCCCAGCCGCAGCTGTCGCGCGCACAGTTCGCCCACTACGGCAAAGCGCTGGTGGACGAGTCTTCGGTGGTGACGCTGCTGGAGTGGCAACCCGTCGTGCCCGGCTACAGGCTGGGCGAGTTCGAGAGGCAGGCCGCGCTGGAGCGGCCCGGCTACCGCGTCGTCGAGCCGGTGCCCGACCCGCAGGGCGACAGCTTCATCCCCGCGCAGGCGCGTGAGCTGCATGTGCCGGTGCTCTATTCCTGGCCCGAGTCGGGCGCCGCGGTCGGCGTGGACATGGCCTTCGACGAGCGCCGCATGCGCTCCAAGCTGTTGGCGCGCGACACCGGCGGACCGGTGGCGTCCGAGACCTTCCCGCTGATCCGCCGCGACCGGCCGGGGCCGGCGGGCGCCGGCTTTGCGGTGTCGCTGCCGGTCTACCGCAGCGCCATGCCGGCCGACATCGAGGAGCGACGGCGCGAGCTGGAGGGTTTCCTGGCCGGGGTCATCGAACTGCCGGCCCTGATGCGCGAGGCCGCGCTGCGTGCCGATGCCAACGACCTGGACCTGTTCGTCTTCGACCAGGGCGAGCAGCACCGGCTCATCTTCTCGTCGGCTGGCGGCGAGCACTTCAGTGTCGATGCGCGCGACATGGCCTATAGCGTCGACGTCGGTGGGCGGCCCTGGCAACTGGTGCTGAGGCCGCGGCCGGGCTTTGCCGGCCCGGCTGCGGATGCGATGCCGGCACTGGCCCTGGCCGCCGCGGTGCTGGCGACGCTGCTGGTCGCCTTCGCGGTTGCGCGCAGCCTCGTGGTGCGCCGCCGCCTGGAGCGCACCGAGGCGGTCCTGGCCGAGGACCGCCAGCGCCTGACCAATGTGCTGGACGGTACCGCCGCCGGCACCTGGGACTGGCATATCGACAGCGGCGCCATCGTCGTCAACGAGCGTTGGGCCCGGATGCTGGGTTACAGCCTTGCCGAACTGCACCCCATCACCGTCGCGACCTGGGAGCGCCTGTGCCATCCCGGCGATCTCGTCCTGGCCAACGCCGCGCTCAATCGCCATCTCGAAGGCGTGGACGAGCGCTACACGGCCGAGGTCCGCGTGCGCCACGCCGACGGCCACTGGGTCTGGGTGCTGAGCAGCGGTCGCGTCTTCGAGCGCGACGCCGGCGGCCGCGCGCTGCGCCTGGCGGGCACGCACATGGACATCTCGCGGCGCAAGGCCGACGAACAGCGGCTGTACGACGACGCCCGCGCGCTGGAGGCCGCCAACCGCCAGCTGCGCGACCTGGCCATCCTCGACGCGCTGACCGGTGCCTTCAATCGCCGGCATTTCAACGACGTCTGCCTGGCCGCGCTGGCCGGTGCGCAGCGTGGCCAGGCCGTGGCCCTGTGCATGCTCGACGTGGACCACTTCAAGGCCTACAACGACCATTACGGCCATCAGGCCGGCGATGCCGTGCTGAAGGCGCTGGCGCAGACTTTGCGGGACGCCATCAGGCGCTCGACGGATGCGCTCTTCCGCCTCGGGGGCGAGGAGTTCGGCGTCATCTTCTCCGCGGCCTCCGCCGAGGCGGCCCAGGCCTTCGTCGGCCAGCTCAGTGCGGCGCTGCATGCGCTGGCCCTGCCGCATGAATGCAGCCCCCAGGGCATCGTCACGGCCAGCTTCGGCCTGGCCTGGTGGGCCGCGCCCACGTCGCGGCTGACCCCCGAGGTCATGTATGCCGCGGCCGATGCAGCCCTCTACGAAGCCAAGCGCGGCGGGCGCGACCGTGTCGCCTTCCGTTGCTTCATGGCCGGCGAGGGCGAGGACCAGCGCCTGGCCGGTGGACGCTGAGGCGTTGCGCCTGCCGCAACAAATTCACGCTTGAAGGCGTTACGTCAACACGCCTCCGCCGGATGGCGGATGGCCGGCATCCGGCACCCGTTCTGAAATCCGCTGCGGCTCGGGCGACATTGCCCGCCCGTCATCAGAACCAAGAGAGGTGCACTTGAATAAATCCGTTACGGGCCTGGCCCGACACCTGGCCGTTCTCACCCTTCCCGCCGCCCTGGCCGCCTGCGGCGGCGGCAGCGATACCCCGGCTCCGGCACCCGCGCCGGCACCTGCTGGGCTGACCATCGGCGGCACCGCGGCCACAGGCGCTGCAATGGCCAGCGCGGCTGTCACGGTCAGCTGCGCAACCGGCTCCACCACCGCGACCACCGGCACGGACGGCAAGTTCTCGGTCAGCATCACCGGCGGTGCGCTGCCTTGCGTGCTGACCGCGACGAGCAGCGACAAGAGCCTGGAGCTGCATTCGCTGATCCCAGGCACCAGCAGCGGCAGCGCCAGCGCGACGGCCAACATCACGCCGCTGAGCGAACTGCTGATCGCGAAGTACGCGGGGACGGACCCCAAGGCCTTCGTCACCGGCTTCACGGCGACGACGGCCATCAAGGCCAGCGACATCACCACGGCGCAGACCGCGCTGCTGAACACGCTGAAGACCGCGGGCGTCGACACGAGCAAGGCCGCCGACATCCTGGCCGGCACCATCGTGGCCGGCAGCAAGACGGACTACGACGGTGTGCTGGAGCAGCTGAAGACCACGCTCACCAATGCCGGCGCCACGCTGACCGACCTGAGCAGCGCCGTACAGAACTCGAGCAAGAGCAGCGACACGACGACCGGCGCCACGCTCGCCACGCTGCTGGCGCCGGCCGCATCGGACTGCCCGGGCCTGAAGACCGGCAAGCTGCGCGTCGTGAACTTCAACACCACCGACCCCGCGCAGGCGAGCTACCAGGTCAGCGTGGACGCCGCGGCGTTGACCGCCACCGTGGGCAGCACCCAGTACGTGCTGAGCAAGAACGCGGCCTGCGACTACACCGCGAAGGCCCCCGGCGCCACCGACACGCGCGTGCTGGTGTCCCGCTCGGGCATGGCCGTGCTGCTGCAGACGGGCGGCGTCTCCGGCGTTGCCATCCCGGATCAGCAGCTCGACATCGCTTCGCTGGCCGGCAGCTACAACCGCGTCAACTTCAGCAAGGGCTTCGACACCTTCATCGGCGATTTCGGCGTGACCAAGTTCAGGGCCGGCGGCTACAACGGCCCGGCCGATGGCAGTGACAACGGCATCTACAACTGCCCGTCGGGCTATGGCGCGTGCACGGCCGATACCCAGAAGAAGGGCACGCTGAAGGCCAACACGGCCGGCGGCTTCGACTACGTCGAGCCGACGGGCGTGACGTCGACGCGGGGCTTCGCCTTCCGCAGCGCCGCGGGCCGCACCTTCATCCTGGGCTGGGACCCGAGCTCCGGCGCGGTCAGTGTGCTGACCAGCCAGGACAAGCTGCCGCTGCCGGCCGTGGGCAAGGCGTCGAGCTTCTGGCAGTTCACCGTGAAGCCCGCCACCGGCGTCAGCGCCGTGACCGAGGACGCCAACACGGTGACCAAGGTCGATGCGACGGCCGGTGCGGTGACCCGCCAGTACTCCGCCACCACCAACGACGGCCACTTCGACACGCTGGCCTTCAACCCGGTGGATGCGACCTCGCTGAGCTTCGCAGGCGCGCGCTACCGCGACCCCAAGCTCTGCACGGACTCGCTGGGTGCTGCCTACACCAAGTGCAGCAGCGCCATCCAGCTGCCGTTCGAGGGCATCGTCGTGACGGTGAGCACCGTGAACACGAACCGCTTCATGTCGGTCTCCATCGACAAGCCGTAAGCCACGGAGCGAGGCAGGGCCGGGCGCAACGAGAATGCGCCCGGTTTCCATTGCCGCCAGCCATGAACGACATGTCCGCTCGCCCGATCCCTCTGTCCGACGCCATCGCCCGCGAGAAGCGGCGCGCGCTGACGGAGGGCACGGTGGCCGATGCGCTGGGTTCGGTGGGCGGTGTCGTCGTTGTCGTCTGCGTGGCCTATGCGCACAGCCAGCACCTCGCACTGCTGGCCTGGGCCTGCGGCATGCTGCTGGTGCTGGCCGGGCAATTCGCCTTCCCGCGGCTGGTGGCGCGGGCTTCGGACGCGGGCTTTCTTTCCGGCTACGCCGCTCTCGGCGTGGTCCTCGGGCTGGCCTGGGCGTTCTGCGCGGTGCTGGTGCGACCGGACAACTTCGGCTTCGAGGCCTTCGTCGTGCTGGCGCTGTGCGTGGTGTTCACGGCGGGCAGCGTTTTCAACGCCCACCACCCGCCCATGCTCTACGGCTTCCAGATCGCCGGGCAGGGCTCGCTGGCCCTCGTCTACGCGCTGCGCGGCGGCACGCTGAACTGGGGCATCGCGGCCGGCTTCGCCATCCTGATGTGGACGCTGATCGGCTATGGCCGGGCCTTCCACCGCGGCTTCGTGCGGGCCATCGAGCTCGGCTTCGAGAACGCCCGCCTGGTGGGCGAGTTGACCGCCAAGACCCAGGCGCTGGAGCAGGCCAACATGGCCAAGACGCGCTTCCTCGCCTCGGCCAGCCATGACCTGCGCCAGCCGCTGCATGCGATCAGCCTGCTGATCGGCCTGCTCGGCGAGCGCGCCCGCGGCCTCGGCGTCGAGGACCTGGTGCAGCGTATCGGCCAGTCGACCGAGGCGATGGAGTCGCTGCTCAGCGGCATCCTCGACATCTCGCGGCTGGACGCCGGCGTCGAGCGCCCCGAGCCCGCCGCACTGCCGGTGCGCGAGCTGCTGGCGCGGCTGGAGCGCCAGTTCGCGCCGCTGGCCGCCGCGCGCGGCCTGAGCCTGCGCACCCATGCCAGTGCGCATTGGGTGCGCAGCGATCGCGTGCTGCTGACGCGCATGCTGGACAACCTCGTCGCCAATGCGCTGCGCTACACCGAGCGCGGCGGCGTGCTCATCGGCGTGCGGCCCCATGGCGAGGGCCTGGCCTTCGAGGTCTGGGACAGCGGCATCGGCATCCCGGCCGAGCAGTTCGACGCGGTCTTCCAGGAATTTGTGCAGCTGCACAACCCGCAGCGCGACCGCAGCCTCGGGCTGGGCCTGGGCCTGTCCATCGTCAGGCGCACGGCCGAGCTGCTCGGGCATCGCGTGGAGTTGCGCTCGCGCCCCGGACGGGGTTCGATGTTCCGCATCGTCGTGCCGCGCAGCGCGCCGGCCGCGGTGGCGGAGCCGCCGCCGATGGCTCCGCTGGCCGCCGAGGCATTTGCCGGCCTGCGCGTCCTCGTCGTCGACGACGAAGCCCCGATCCGGTTCGCGCTGCAGGGCCTGCTCCAGGCCTGGGGCTGCGAGGCCATCGTCGCCGGCGACGGCGCCGACGCGCTGGCGCGGCTGGCCGGCGGCGTGCCGGCGCCCGACGCCATCCTGTGCGACTACCGCTTCGAGCGGGGCACCGGCGTCGAGTGGGTCGGCCGGCTGCGCGAACACCTGGGCGAGGACGTGCCGGCCCTGATCGTGACCGGCGACGTGACGGCCAGCCAGCTCATCGACATCGCGGCCAGCGACCTGCCCGTCATGCACAAGCCGGTCAGCCCCGCGGCGCTGCGCGCCTGGCTGGGGCGGGTGGCACTGCTCAGTTCAGCAGGCTGACTCGGGCCGTGCGTCCAGCCTCAGGCCCAGGCGGGCGGCGGCGACGACGGCCTGGGTGCGCGAGGTGGCGTCGAGCTTGCGGTAGATGACCTCGAGATGGGTCTTCACGGTCGACTCGGCGATGCCGAGATCGCGGCTGATGGCCTTGTTGCTCTTGCCCTCGATCAGCAGGCGCAGCACGTCGCTCTGGCGCGGCGAGATGCCGAGCGCCTCGACCGGCGTGCGTGCCGGCGCGGCGGCGTCGCCGCCGAACGCCGTGGGCAGCACGACGCCGCCATCCAGCACCGCGCGCATGGCGGCGAGCATCGCGCCGGTCTGCGAGGTCTTGGGCACGAAGCCGGCCGCGCCGGCTTCGATGGCGCCGACGACGAATTCCGCCGCATCGCTGGCCGACAGCACGACATAGCGCGGTGCGGGGGCCTGCGCGCGCAGCCGGGTCAGCGTGGCCAGGCCCTCGCTGTCGGGCAGGGACAGGTCGAGCACGACGAGGGCAATGCCCGGCGACTCGGCCAGCAGGGCCGCGGCCTGCCCGAGGCTGCCGGCCTGCAGCAGCTGCCATTGCGGGAACTGGTGGGCCAGCAGCAGCGCCAGCCCCTCGCGGAACATGGGGTGGTCGTCGACGAGAAGGGCTTGGGTCTGCAAGATCGGGTCGATGGATTGGGGGAGTGATCAGGCGTAGCGCGTCGCGCGGCCTTCGCGGACGAAGGCCCACAGCTGCAGGCCCAGGCCCTGTGCCGTCGATACCGCGAGGCTGGTCGGCGCGGAGACGCAGGCCAGCAGGCCGATGCCGGCCATCGCGGCCTTGTGCACCAGCTCGTGGCTGGCGCGGCTGGAGATCGCGACGAAACCCGCGGCCGGGCCGCCAGCGGCGGTCGCGCGTGCGCCGATCAGCTTGTCAAGTGCGTTGTGCCGGCCCACGTCCTCGCGCGCCAGGCGCAGCGCGCCGTCGAGCGCGCACCAGGCCGCAGCATGGAGGCCGCCGCAGCGCGCGTTCAGCACCTGGGCGCTATGCAACTCGGCCATCGCACGCGCGAGCGCACCGGGTGCCAGCTCAGGGGCCTGCACCGGCGGCGGCCGCAGCGACGCGAAATCCGCCAGGCTCTCCAGCCCGCACAGGCCGCAGCCGGTGCGGCCGGCCAGTTGGCGGCGGCGCAGCTTCAGGCTTTGTTCGCGGGTGGCGGTCACCGTCAGTGCGAGCTCGATGCCCTGGGGCCGCAGCTCGGTCTCGACGTCCAGCAATTCGCCGGGATAGCTGACCCAGCCTTCGGCAAGCGCAAAGCCGAGTGCGAAATCCTCCAGGTTGGCAGGCGTGGCGAGCATGACGGCCTGGGACACGCCGTTGACGGTCAGCGCCACAGGCATCTCGACGGCGATCTCCTCGTCCGCCGAGCTGCCCGGCGGGCGCAGCTTGAGCAGGGCCTCGGTCAAGGGAAGGGGGGCGTGCAGCATGGGGCGCGATGATAGGAGGCGCTTCGTACCTGGCCGGCGACCGGGGTGTTTGGCGGGGAGCTGCGCGATGATGTTGCCCTGTTTCTCCACCGTTTTGCGGAGCCCTGCCGTGTACTTGCCTGCCCATTTCACGTCCACCGACTACGAGCATGCGCTGCGTCTCATGGCCGAGCATCCGCTGGCCCTGCTGGTGGGCCCGGACGCGCAGGGCCAGAGCTTCGGCAGCCACCTGCCGCTGGTCGCGTCGGCGCAGGGCGGGGGCTTGCTGCTCGAAGGCCATATGGCGCGCGCCAACCCGCACTGGGGCTGGCTCTCGCAGCAGAGGCAGGTGCTGGCCGTGTTCAGCGGCCCGGGGGCCTACGTCAGCCCCAGCCATTACGAGTCGGTGAAGAACGTGCCGACCTGGAACTATGCCGCCCTGCACGCCTACGGCGACGTCGAGCTGATCGACGGCGCGGCCGACAAGGACGGGCTGCTGAAGCGCCTGATCGGGCGCTTCGAGCCCGACTACGCCGAGCAGTGGCGTGGCCTGCCCGAGGACTTCCAGCACAAGCTGCTGGGCGCCATCGTCGGCTTTCGCATCCGCGTGACGCGCTGGGAGCTCAAGCTCAAGATGAGCCAGAACCGGGCGGCCGTGGAGCGCCAGCGAATCCGCGCGGCGCTGTTGGCGTCCGAACGCGCCGAGGACCGCGCGACGGCGGAGTGGATGGCGCGGCTGGAAGGTTAAGCGCCCACGTCTTCGCCGAGCGCGCGGCGCAGCGCCATTGCGGCCTGCGGCGCACGCTCCTTGGCACCGCTGATGAAGAAGCAGAACACGTCGCGCGGTGGCGCGATGGCGGGGGAGGGCGGCTCGATGCGGGGCAGGCCCTCGGGCTCACGGCCCTCGGCCCAGGCCCGCGCGGACGCGGCCAGCGCCGGGAAGACCTCGGGCCCGCAGCCCAGCGGCTCGCCCGGGTCGGTGCGCATGATGCGCGTGTAGACGAAATCGCCCGTGGCCTCGGCGATGGGCGGGTAGTCGTCGGACTCGGTGAACACCGTCGCTGCCCCGAACCGCCGGGCCAGACCCAGGTACTCGGGGCATTG
This sequence comes from Roseateles saccharophilus, assembly GCF_004342485.1. GTDB lineage: Bacteria > Pseudomonadota > Gammaproteobacteria > Burkholderiales > Burkholderiaceae_C > Pelomonas > Pelomonas saccharophila. Next base: position 2,351 of record NZ_SMBU01000058.1, on the reverse strand, counting down.
GAAGCTGGCGTGACGCACGTCCAGCACATGGCGCAGCCGCAGGCCGTCCACGCTGGCGGGCAGCAACTCCAGGAAGGCGCCCAGGTCGGCCGCATCGAAGCGGTGCGTGGGCGCGAGCTGCCAGACGATGGGGCCGAGCTTGTCGCCGAGCTCCGCAACGCCGGAGTCGATGAAGCGCCGGATGGATTCGGCGCCGTCGGCCAGCACGCGGCGCTGCGTCGCGAAACGGATGGCCTTGAGCGAGAACACGAAGCCCTCCGGCGTCTCCCGGCGCCACTTGGCGAAGGTGGCGGGCTTCTGGGCGCCGTAGTAGGTGCTGTTGATCTCGATGGCCGAGAGGCGCCGGCTGGCGTACTCCAGCTCGCGCGCCTGTGGCCAGCCGCGGGGGTAGAAGTTGTCGCGCCAGGGTTCGAAGTTCCAGCCGCCGATGCCGACCCTGATCCTGCCGTCCGCCATGCCACCTCCGCTGCGAGATGGCCGCGAGCTTACATGCCCGCGTAGTTCGGGCCGCCGCCGCCCTCGGGCGTGACCCAGACGATGTTCTGCGTCGGGTCCTTGATGTCGCAGGTCTTGCAGTGCACGCAGTTCTGCGCATTGATCTGCAGGCGCTCGCCGCTGCCGCCTTCGACGGGCACGAACTCGTAGACGCCGGCCGGGCAGTAGCGGCTCTCCGGGCCGGCGTACCTGGCGAGGTTGACCTGCACCGGCACGGCCGCGTCCTTCAGCGTCAGGTGGGCCGGCTGGTTCTCCTCGTGGTTGGTGTTGGAGATGAACACCGAGGAGAGGCGGTCGAAGGTCAGCTTGCCGTCGGGCTTGGGGTAGCTGATCGGTTGGCACTCGGCGGCCGGGCGCAGGGCCTGGTTGTCGGCCTTGTGGTTGTGCAGCGTCCAGGGCGGGTTGGCGATGCCGAGCTTGGGCAGCAGCCACTGCTCGATGCCGGTCATCAGCTGGCCGGTCGTCTTGCCCTTCTTGAACCAGAGCTTGAAGTTGCGGGTCTGCTGCAGCTCCTCGTTCAGCCAGCTCTTCTCGAAGGCTTCGGGGTAGGCGCCCAGCTCGTCCTGGGCGCGGCCGGCCTCCAGCGCGGGCGCCAGGGCCTCGGCGGCCAGCATGCCGCTCTTGATGGCCGCGTGGCTGCCCTTGATGCGCGCGGCGTTCAGGTAGCCGGCGTCGCAACCCACCAGCGCGCCGCCCGGGAAGACCGTCCTGGGCAGGGCTTGCGGCGTGCCGTTGTTGATGGCGCGGGCGCCGTAGCCGATGCGCTTGCCGCCTTCGATGTGGGCGCGGATGGCCGGGTGGGCCTTCCAGCGCTGCATCTCCTCGAAGGGGCTCATATAGGGGTTCTGGTAGTCCAGGCCGATGACGAAGCCCAGCGTGACCTTGTTGCCCTCCAGGTGGTAGAGGAAGCCGCCGCCGAAAGTGTCGTCCACCATCGGCCAGCCGGCCGTGTGCACCACCTTGCCGGGCTGGGCCTTTTCGGCCGGGATCTCCCACAGCTCCTTGATGCCGATGGCATAGGTCTGCGTGTCCCTGCCTTCGGTCAGCCGGAACTTCTCCAGCAGCTGCTTGCCCAGGTGGCCGCGTGCGCCTTCCGAGAAGATCGTGTACTTGCCGAGCAGCTCCATGCCGAGCTGGAAGTGATCGGTCGGCTCGCCGTCCTTGCCTAGGCCCATGTTGCCGGTGGCAACGCCTTTCACGCTGCCCTGCTCGTCGTACAGCACCTCGGCGGCGGCGAAGCCCGGGAAGATCTCCACGCCCAGGCTCTCCGCCTGCTGGGCCATCCACTTGACGACGTCGGACAGGCTGACGATGTAGCAGCCGTGGTTGTGGAAGTTGCGCGGCACGAGCCAGTCGGGCGTGCGTTGGCTGCCGGTCTCGCTGAGGAAGAGCACGTCGTCGCCCGACACGGGCTGGTTCAGCGGCGCGCCGAGTTCCTTCCAGTTCGGGAACAGCTCGGTGATGGCGCGCGGGTCCATCACGGCGCCGGACAGGATGTGGGCGCCGGGCTCCGAGCCCTTCTCGAGCACGACGATGTTGGCGTCGGGCCTGAGCTGCTTCAGGCGGATGGCCGTGGCCAGGCCGGCCGGGCCGCCACCGACGACGACCACGTCGTATTCCATGGACTCGCGGGGGCCGAACTGGGCCAGGATTTCTTCGGACGTCATAGGGGGTCTCCGGCGGATTTGGATTCGGGAATTGCGCGCGATTCTAGAGAGGCTGGAATGCAAAACGAACGATCGTGCTTTTTTAGTATCCACAGCCTAGTCTTACTGTGTCACAAGCGTAGCCTTGCGTTTGCGCGCAGGCAGCACGGACATCGGGGTAGTGTCTTGAGCAAGGCTGCGGCGATAAGC
>NZ_SMBU01000057.1 GCF_004342485.1 Roseateles saccharophilus | reverse complement strand
TCAGGGTGTCCACCGCCAGCGCCTTGCTACGCGCAATTCGCGCGCCAGATCAACGACTTGCCGCTCCCAGCTCGGGCAGCGGTCACGGATTCAGGCGGTTGGCAGATCGGTCGAACCTCGGCGACTCTTCGCCCAATCGAGCCAGCAGCCGCCCGATCTGCAGCCACTGCCGCCGACAGTACCTACGTGCCACACCAGCCCGTGCGGCGGCAGGTACACCTCGCATGCCGGGGGGGCCTTCTCGGCGCTGGCTCACCTCACGGGGCCGGCGGCCCGAAAGACGTTGAGGACGGGCCTGAGGTCGCTGCCAAGTTCGAACGCCTTGGACCGCCGGGCCAACGTGGCCCGCAGGCCCATGGGTCGACGCCGGGCGTCACGAGCCTCAGACACCACGCGGTCCGTCGTCGATGGACGGCGCATAGAACCGGCAGACCTCTTCGGGGCAGGCTGGCCGCTTGCGTTTCAGCGCAGACAGCGCCCGCCGGGCCCTGTCGGGAATCAGCGTCGGCAGTTGCTGCCGCCAATCCGGTGAGGGTGGGACGCGCCGATTCCTGAATACGGGGTGCCGCAGGCAGTTGCGACGCAAGCGCCGAGTGCGTGGATTTCGCGGCGACGGTCGTGGTCTTGCCGAACGTATCGCGCGATGATCCTTGGAGGCAAAGTCCCAGAGCGCGTGATCGATTGAAGCTGTTTCTCATTCTGTTCAAAATTCAAGATTTGGATAGAATGAGAAACAAATGCCCGCCAAAGCCCCAGCCCTCGCACCCGCCGTCGCCTCACAGTTGGCGACGCTGGCCCGGCACATCCGGACACAGCGCGAGCAGCAGAAGGTGACGGCCACCGACGCAGCCGAAGCGGCGGGGATGTCGCGGGTGACGCTGCATCGCATCGAGCGTGGCGAGCCATCGGTGACCATGGGCGCCTATCTGAGCGCCATGGCCGCGGTCGGCCTGCGAGTCGAACTGCTGGGCCAGGCGTCGGCCAAGTCCTCGGCATTGCCTGACGTCGTGCGGCTGGACGACTACCCCGCATTGAAGCGACTTGCCTGGCAATTGCCGGGCGTGACCGAACTCGACCCGGCACAGGCACTGGATCTCTACGAGCGCAACTGGCGCCACCTGGACCGCGAGCACATGGCGCCGCAGGAGAAGCTGCTGCTCAAGGCGCTGGTGGACGAACTGGGCGGAGGGCGCTTGCTTGTTTGAGCGCGAATACCACCGCCGCATCGCGGCCGTGCTGGGCGCGCTGGACGCGGCCCTGCTGGAAGCGAACGCCTGCTGGTTTGGCGGTGGCACCGCCATGGCGCTGCGCTATGGCGAATACCGCGAGTCGGTGGACATCGATTTTCTGGTGTCAGACCTTGCCGGTTACCGTCAACTGCGCCAGCTGCTGACCGGTTCCCGGGGCCTGGGCGCCATCACGCGGCCCGGTGCCGCGCTGGAGGCCGTGCGCGAACTGCGCGCCGACCAGTACGGCCTGCGCACGATGCTGCGGGTGGCCGGCGTCGAGATCAAGTTCGAGATCGTGCTGGAGGGGCGTATCGCGTTCGAGCCGCCGGGGCCCGACGACCGCATCTGCGGGCTCGCCGCGCTGACGCCCCTCGACATGGCGGCAAGCAAGCTGCTGGCCCTGTCCGACCGCTGGCGCGATGACGCGACCTACAGCCGCGACCTGATCGACCTGGCGATGATGCAGCCGCCCAAGGCCCTGTTGAATGCCGCGATGGACAAGGCCGCGGGCGCCTACGGCACCAGCATCGGAACCGACCTGGCGCGCGCCATTGATGACCTGCGCCAGCGGCCGCACCGGCTGGATGCGTGCATGGCCGCGATGCACATGACCCTGGTGTCCAAGGCTCAGCTGTGGTCGCGCATCAAGGCGCTCAAGCCTCGCGCCTGAGGGCCCGGACTTAGATCACTTCGCGAATCGATGGCAGGTCCGTGGTGAGGGGATCCCCTGCCTCTCGACGGCCTTCCACTCGACGCGACTTCAACATCCATTTGCCCGCGCAGGCCTGGCGCTCCTCGTGTCTTTCAGTGCGACCAGGCCAGGCAATCTGCAGTTGGTGCTGGACGTGCAGGTCAATCCCTGCAAGCAGCACACCCCGATCCACGCCAAGGCAGGGCTCGCGCGATAGCGTGGCGAGCAGAGTGTCGTGCGGCGGTGCAGTCAAACCCTCGAATCGCGCCACCACCCGGATCGTTGCGTGTCGTCAAATCCGTTGCGCGACAGTTTATTTGTCGCGATACTATGACTTGTTCAACGGAATTGTCGTGATATGCCGCGCATCACCCCACCTGAAGAGCTGGATTCGTTGGTCGAACTGATCGGAGTGTCACCTGAAGGCATGGGCATCGAGGCACTCTTGCAGCAGCTCGGCAGCCACCATCAGCGACGCACCCTGCAGCGGCGTCTGGCGGTGTTGGTGGCGCATGGGCGCATCCAAGTCCAAGGCGAGGGACGGGCCACGCGATATCACCGGATTGAGCTGGTGGACAGCAGCGATGGCAGTGCCGTGGCGACCTGGGACAGCGGCGTGCAGCCGCCCACGCAAGCGGCGGCTTATGTGCGGACATCTCCAGAGGGCGCCGAAATCCGTGCCTACGTCTCCCAGCCCCGCCACTTGCGCACCCCGGTGAGCTATCGGCTGGAGTTTCTGGAGCAGTACCACCCCAATCACACGGCCTACCTGCCACCGAACCTGCGCGAGCAGTTGCACGCGCTGGGTCGATCGCCGGCTGACCAGACGCCGGCTGGCACCTTCGCGCGGGACATCCTGAACCGGCTGCTGATCGACCTGTCCTGGGCATCCTCACACCTGGAAGGCAACACCTACAGCCGGCTGGACACCGAAAAGCTGATCGAGTTCGGCCAGGCAGCCGAGGGCAAGGATGCGCTGGAAACCCAGATGATCCTGAACCACAAGCAGGCCATCGAATACCTGGTGCTCGACCCCGAGCACGCCCGTGTAGACGCGGACACTCTGGTGGCCCTGCATGCCTTCTTGTCGGACGGCCTGATGGCCGATCCGTCAGCGGTCGGCCGCATTCGTCGCCGTGCCGTCGAGATCGGCGGCAGCGTCTACTTGCCCATCGCCCTGCCGCAGCGGCTGGAAGAGTTGTTCGGCATCGTCGTGCGGATGGCGGCAGAGATTGCCGACCCGTTCGAGCAGGCCTTCTTCCTGATGGTGCAAGTGCCGTACTTGCAGCCCTTCGAGGACGTGAACAAGCGCGTCTCGCGGCTGGCCGCCAACATCCCCTTCATCCGTCACAACCTCTGCCCGCTGTCCTTCATCGACGTGCCCCAGCAAGCCTATGTGGACGCCATGCTGGGCGTATACGAGCTGAACCGCGTGGAGCTGCTGCGCGACGTGTTTGTCTGGGCCTACGAGCGCTCGTGCCAGCAATACGTCGCCGTGAAGCAGACCCTAGTGCCGCCCGACATCTTCCGGCTGCGCCACCGCCAGGCCCTGGCCGAAGTGATAGCCGCCATCGTGCGCGCGGACGAGCCGGCGACCGAGCAAGCGGTGCGAAGCCGGATGCCCGGCGTTATCCCGGCCGCCGATGGTGATCACTTCGTCACGCTGGTCATGGCCGAGTTCGCGGCCCTTCACCCCGGCAACGCGGTGCGATTCGGCCTGCGGCCGTTGGAATTGGCGGCGTGGCAGGACGCGCATGGGCGGTTGGCATAGCGAGTGCCGGTCGTGAAATCGTGCGGTGGCTGACTATCGACAAGTGCGTGTCGTCATTCTCTTTGCACCGCTGCCGGACACCAGGCCCGGCGCTACCGCCGAACCCAAAGCCGCCAGCAACCCGTCCCGCCCGCTCCGACGAGCAGCAGCGCCAGGGCGAGGCCGTACCCCGCCAGCGCAAAGGCCGTGCCCTTGAGCGTCGGGATCGTGTACATGCGCTCAGGCTTCGCGGCGCAGCGCCGGGAACAGGATCACGTCGCGGATCGACGGCGAGTCCGTGATCAGCATCATCAGCCGGTCGATGCCGATGCCGCAGCCGCCGGTCGGGGGCATGCCGTATTCCAGCGCGCGGATGAAATCGGCGTCGAAGAACATCGCTTCCTCGTCGCCGGCGTCCTTGTTGGCCACCTGGGCCTGGAAGCGCGCGGCCTGGTCCTCGGCGTCGTTCAGCTCGGAGAAGCCGTTGGCGTACTCGCGGCCGGTGATGAAGAGCTCGAAGCGCTCGGTGATCTTGGGATCGGCGTCCGACGCGCGCGCCAGCGGCGACACCTCGACGGGGTAGTCGATGATGAAGGTGGGCTCCCAGAGCTTCTCCTCGACGACGGCCTCGAACAGGCCGAACTGCAGCTCGGCCAGGCCCCAGCGCGCCGGGGCCTCCTCGCCGGCGGCGACGATCTTGGCGCGCAGCACGTCGGCGTTGTCGGCCTCGGCCTCGCTCAGGCCGGCGAAGCGGATCAGCGAGTCGCGCACCGACACGCGGGCGAAGGGCTTGTCCAGCGCCACCGGCTTGCCGGCATAGGTCAGCGCGGCGCTGCCGGTGGCGGCGATCGCGGCGTGGCGCAGCACGGCCTCGGTGAAGTCCATGATGTCGTGATGCGTCCAGTAGGCCGCATAGAACTCCATCATCGTGAACTCGGGGTTGTGGCGCACCGAGATGCCTTCGTTGCGGAAGTTGCGGTTGATCTCGAACACGCGCTCGAAACCGCCCACCACCAGCCGCTTCAGGTAGAGCTCGGGCGCGATGCGCAGGAACATCTCCTGGTCCAGCGCGTTGTGGTGGGTCGTGAAGGGCTTGGCGTTGGCGCCGCCGGGGATGGGGTGGAGCATGGGCGTCTCCACCTCCAGGAAGCCGTGGTCCACCATGAAGCTGCGGATGGCCGACACGCCCTGGCTGCGCGCGACGAAGCGCTTGCGGGCGTCCTCGTCGGTGATCAGGTCGACATAGCGCTGGCGGTACTTCTGCTCCTGGTCCGTCATGCCGTGGAACTTGTCCGGCAGCGGGCGCAGGCTCTTGGTCAGCAGGCGCAGCGTGGAGACGGTGACCGTCAGCTCGCCGGTCTTGGTCTTCATCAGCACGCCCTCGCCGCCGAGGATGTCGCCCAGGTCCCAGTGCTTGAAGGCGTCGTAGACCTCGGCGCCGACGTTGTCGATGGTCACGCGCAGCTGGATGCGGCCGGTGGCGTCCTGCAGCGTGCAGAAGCTCGCCTTGCCCATCACGCGCTTGAGCATCATGCGGCCGGCCACGCTGACCTTCACGCCCTGGGGCTCGAGCTCCTCGTTGGGCATCTCGCCGTACTGGGCCTGCAAGGCGGCGGCGCGGTGCTGGGGCTTGAAGTCGTTGGGGAAGGGCACCGGTGTGGCGGCCCGCAGCGCGGCCAGTTTTTCGCGGCGCTCGGCGATCAATTGGTTGTCGTCTGCCTGAGCGGGAAGGGCGGGGGTCGGAGTGGCTTGAGTCATTGCGGGCCTTAGTCGAACCGGCGATTTTAGAATCGCCCGCCCCATGACCTCCGCCAGCCTGACGCGCGCCACCCTCACCCTGCTTGCCGGCAGCGCGCTGGCCCAGGCCGTGCCGCTTTTGCTGGGCCCCTGGATCGCCCGGCTCTACACGCCGGCCGACTACGGGCAGTTTTCCCTCGTCTGGAGCGTGGCCAGCAACCTGGCCGTCGTCGGCTGCGCGCGCTACGAGTTCGCGCTGGCGCTGGAAACCGAAGCGGCGGGCGCGGCAACGCTGCTGGCGCTGTGCCTGCGCGTGCTGCTGGCGGTGACGGCCGTGGCCACCGTCGTCGGCGGGGCCTGGATGTTCTGGGCCGACCTGTCGCTGGCGGCAGCCCTGCCGCTGGCCGTGCTGGCGGCCGCGGCCAGCCAGGCCTTGGCGCAATGGGCGGCCCGCGCCGGGCAGTTCGCGGCCCTGGCCTGGGGCCGGGTGCTGCAGTGGGGCGGCGGCGCGCTGGCCCAGGTGGGCCTGGGCCTGCTGCAGGCCGGGCCCTGGGGCCTGATCGGCGGCGCGACGCTGGCCACGGCCGCTGCGGCGGCCCTTCAGGCGCGGCCCGCGCCGGCCGGCGGCTGGGGTGGGCTGCTCAAGCCCCAGCCGCTGCGCGAGATGGCCCGCAAGCACCGCGACTTCCCGCTGCTGAACACGCCGCACGCCTTTGCCGGCGCGCTGCAGGACACCCTGGCCATCGTCCTGCTGACGGCCTGGCTCGGCGCGCCCGAGGCTGGCGCCTGGGCGCTGGCCTTGCGCTATCTGAAGGCACCCGCCAGCCTCGTCGGCGGCTCGCTGTCGCAGGCCCTGTACCCGCAGCTGGCCCAGGCCGCGAGCCTGGTCGAGGCGCGCGCGCTGGTGCGCCGCAACCTGCTGCTGCTGGCCGCCTTGGCCCTGCCGCTGATGGCAACTCTGCTGGCCTTCGGGCCCTGGCTGTTCGCCGCCGTCTTCGGCCCGCAATGGCGCGGTGCCGGCGAGCTGGCGCGTTCGCTGGCGCCCTATGTGGCGCTGCACTTCATCGCTTCGCCCTTGTCCGTGGTCATGATGGCCTGGGGCGCCCAGGCCTGGGGCCTGAAGCTGGCCCTCGTGGGCCAGGCCCTCTTCATCGCCGGCCTCGCGGCCGGGCTCGAGCTCGGCGGCCTGGCCGGCGCGGGCTGGGGCGTGTCGGCGGCGATGCTGCTCTACTTCGGCTACTTTTTCTGGGCACTCTGGACTTGGGAATGATCCGCCCCTGGCTCAATCGCATCCGTCGCCGCCTCGTGCGGCTCTTGGGCTTTCGCATGCTGTTCGGCGAGGCCGGCGCGCCGCACACGCGCATCGCGCCCAGCACCTGCATCGAGGGCGAGGCCGGCCTGCAGCTGGCCGACCATGTCTTCATCGGCCAGTTCAATTTCATCGACGCGAGCGCCGGCATCGTCATCGAGGAGGGTGTGCAGATCACGAACTTCTGCTCCATCCTGACCCACAGCACCCACAACGCGGTGCGCATCAACGGCCGGCGCTTCGCGGCCGAAGGCGGCGAGCGGCCGGGCTATGCGAAGGCGCCGGTACGCCTGGGCGCCTACAGCTTCGTCGGCGCGCACAGCCTCATCGAGCCGGGCGCCGTGCTGGGCAAGGGCGCCATCCTGTGCGCCTACTCGCAGCTGCGCGGCATCGCGCCCGACTTCGCGATCATGGCCGGCCAGCCGGCCCGCCAGGTGGGGGACACACGCCAGCGCGACGCGGTGCTGCTGAGCCGCCATCCGGAGCTGCGCGAGGCCTACGAGGCCTGGGCCGGAGCGCAACCATGAGCCTCGGCGGCGGCCTGAAGCTCGTCCTCATCGGCGACGGCGAAAGCCCGCATCTGCTGAAGTGGGCGCGCGCGCTGCAGCCCCGGGTACAGCTGTATGCCATCTCTTCGCGCGGCTTCCTGCCCGAGTTGCTTCGCCTGTTGCCCGACGCCAACCGCCTCGCGTTGAACACCTCGCCCGACCACGGCGGCGGCAATATCGCGCTGCTCAAGCAACTGCCCAAGGTCGGCGCCTGGCTGGCCCAGACCGATGCCGACTGGCTGCATGCCCATTACCTGACCTCGCACGGCACGCTGGCCTGGGCGGCCAAGGCGGGCTGGCGGCTGCGCGCGCAAATCGCCGGCTCGGCCTGGGGCAGCGACATCCTCGTCACGCCCCATCGAGGCGCCAGCTGGCGCTGGCTGACGAGCAAGGTGCTGCGCAGCTGCGCCATCACGACCTCGGACTCGGCCCATATGGCCGAGCGGATGCGCGAACTGGGCGCGGGCGAGGTGATGACCTTTCCCTTCGGCCTGGAGGCCATGCCCCGCCAGAACGCGAAGAAGCAGCCCTGGCTGTGTTTCGCGAACCGCGGCCTGGAGACGATCTACCGGCCGCAACTCGTCATCGACGCCTTTGCGCGCATCGCCGCGGCCCAGCCCGAGGCCCGCCTGGTGGTGGCCAACGACGGCTCGCTGCGCCAGGCCCTGCAGGCCGATGTGGCGGCGCGCGGCCTGGCCGACAGGGTCAGCTTCGTCGGCCGGCTGGACGCCAGCGCACAGGCCGCCCACTACGCCCGCTCGACCTGGTTCCTGAGCCTGCCGCAGAGCGACTCCGTGTCCGTCTCCGTGCTGGAGGCCATGGCCCACGGCTGCGTGCCCCTGCTGTCCGAGCTGCCGGCCAACCGCGAGCTGATCGGCGACTCCGCGCGCGGCCTCATCGTCGGCTCGCTGGACGACCTGCCGGCACGCATGGCCCTGCTGGACACCGCCGCGCTGGCGCGAACCAACCGCGACTGGGTGGCCGTCAACGGGCTGTTCGAGCCCCATGTTCAGCGCTTCCTGACCCGCTTGCGTGAACTGAGTCCAGCATGAGGATCTTGCTCGTCAACCACTACGCCGGCTCGCCGCGCCACGGCATGGAGTTCCGGCCCTACTACCTGGCCCGCGAATGGGTGAGGGCGGGCCACGAGGTCATGATCGTCGCGGCCAGCCAATCGCATGTGCGGGCCGTGCAGCCCGAGGTCGGTGGCGAGCCGCGCGAGGAGGTCATCGACGGCATCCGCTACCGCTGGCTGCCCACGCCGACCTACCAGGGCAACGGCGTGGGCCGGCTGCGCAACATCCTGAGTTTTCTGCGCCAGCTGCGTGCCGACGCCTTGCGGCTGACGCGCGAGTTCAAGCCCGACGCCGTCATCGCCTCCAGCACCTACCCGATGGATGTCTGGGTCGCCAGAAAGCTCGCCCGCCTCGCCAAGGCCAAGCTCGTCTACGAGGTGCACGACCTCTGGCCGCTGTCGCTGATCGAGCTGTCGGGCATGTCGCCGCGCCACCCCTTCGCGATGCTCTGCGGCAAGGCCGAGGCCGACGCCTACCGCGATGCCGATGTCGTCGTCTCCATGCTGCCCTGCGTGCACGAGCACATGGCCTCCCGGGGCCTGGGCCTCAAAAAGCTGCACATCGTGCCCAATGGCTTCGCCCCGGAGGAGTGGCAGGGCGAGACGGCCCCGCTGGGCGCGACGCTGGCCGCCCACCTGGACGCCGAACATGCCGCCGGCCGCGTCGTCGTCGGCTATGCGGGCTCGATGGGCCTGCCCAATGCGCTGGACGTGCTGCTCGACGCGGCGGCCAGGCTCAAGGAGGCGCCGCTGAGCTTTGTGCTGGTCGGCAGCGGCCACGAGGCCCTTCGGCTGACGCAGCGCGCGCAAGCCGAAGGATTGACGAACGTCCGCTTCTTCGCCCCCATCCCCAAGGCCCAGATTCCGACGCTGCTCGCTCGCTTCGACATCGCCTACATCGGCTGGCAGCGCACCCCCATCTACCGCTTCGGCATCGCGCCCAACAAGCTCATCGACTACCTGATGGCCGGCCGTGCGGTGCTGCATTCGGTCGAGGCCGGCAACGACCCCGTCGCCGAAGCCGGCGCCGGCCTGACCGTCGCACCTGAAGACCCGCAGGCCGTCGCCGACGGCCTGCAGAAGCTGGCCGCGCTGACACCCGCGCAGCGCGCGGAGATGGGCCAGCGCGGCCGGGAATTCGCGATGGCCCACCACGCCTACCCTGTGCTCGCGGCGCGTTTCATCCAGGCACTGGCCTGAGTTTTGTGCTTCAAGTTAGGCCTGCGGCCAGGCCGCCGCCAGGGCTTCTCCGACGCGGGGCCATGTCCGGTGGAGGGCCGCCAGCCCTACGTCCAAGGCCTTGCGCCAGGCCGGTCCGCGGGCACGCGTCTGCGCGACCATCTCCACGAAGGTGTCGGGATCTCTCTGCAGGAAATAGTCGATCAGCGCCGCCGCCTGGGCGATGTCCTTCTTTGTCTTTGAACGACTGTCCCCGGTGCGTTCGGCCGCCACGAGCAGCTTGCCCACGGCATAGGCGGCCGGTGCCGGCAGGTTGACGACGATGGCCGAGGTGCTGCCCAGCAGGGCCGCGGGGATGGGGGCCTCCAGCGCCAGCTCCATGAAGCGCAGCGGCTGCAGGGTCACATTCAGCGCGGGGCAGTCGACAGGCTCGCCGCCCGTGCGCGTCCTGGAGGTCAGCCAGTCCAGATCGAAGTCCGGTTCGTCCGGCTTGACGTAGCGCGTGCCCGAGTTCACCGGCACGAAGCCCATCTGCAGGGACTCGATGGCCGAGTGGGCGTCGACACGCGCGTCCGGCGCCAGCGCCAACGAGAGGTTGCGTCCCGCATGATCAAAGTCCAGGTCGACCGTCTGGCCCGGATCCCCCCAGATCACACCGAGGACGTTTTGGTAGGCCAGGAAGGCATGCGTGCCGACCACGAGGGCCCCAGCCGAGAACACCCCGTGATCAGCCAGGCGCTTGAGGACCCGAAAATGCTTCGGCGCGACGGTGTAGCAGCCCAGGGCCGCGGCCGCGTTGGCCAGCTTGCGCAAGTGCTTTTGGTTGGCGCTTGCCGACTCGTTGCGAGCGGCTTCGATCAGCGCGCGGGTCGCCTTGTCGTCCGGACCGACGTAGATCTGCTCGAGGCCGGCCGGGCCTTTGCGCTGGTAGTACCAGTACAGCCTCCCGTTGACCTGCTTGGACGCGAAGCCGCCCGGCAGGTCCGCCGGCGAGCGATTGAGCTGCGCCATGCGTGCGGCGGACAGCACGGACGAGTACGCGGCCTGGGCCGCCAAGCTGCTGTCGATGAACATGTTTTATACTACCTTTTCTTGCGTGGTAGTACATCTGTGGCTACAGCTTCAACCGCCAGCGCGGCTCCCCCCGAGCCGTCGCCTTAAAGGGGCCAACACCTGTCGTCAGCAGGTTGCAGATCGACTTGAAAGCTTCGAGCGCTATTTCGAGAGCATCGCCAGACCCGTTGGCCATGGCCACAGCCGCAATGGAGATGCCCGGCTGCATGCAAGCCGCGACGAGGTCGGCCTTGAACTCGTCACTGTGCCGGCGCCGACGCCGACGTGTGCTGGCTTGTTGAGAAGGCGTAGTGTTCATGTGTCCACCAAAGTTGAGGTGGACACGAGGCTCCTACGCGCCTAACGGGTCTTCAAGATGGTCGGACTGGACGCTCACCTCTCGCGCTCGCCACGTCCAATTCAAGGTGCCGCGACTGGCCGCGTATGTTTGAGTTCCATCAGGCGAGTCATATTCGCTATTCGCGAATTGCGAATAGCGCCGATGAGCGTACGGTTTGCAAGCGTGCGCGCCGGTATGGCCCTCAGTCCGACCGGCTGAGCTTCGCACCGGGCCAGGAGATGCAGGCATCGATGGCCTCGCTGGCCGGGGTCACCTCGGACCTCGATCCCGGACGCGCCGTTCCGGTCAATTCAGAACGGCGGGAAATCAAAAACTCGTGCGGCGAAGGAGTCCCTCTACTGGAACGTCTCCAGATACCGGTGAGCCTCGCGCCGGATGATCTCGTCCAGCCCTGGCAGTTTCTCAACGAGCGGTGCCAGATCATCGAGAGTCCGCAGCGCGGTGCTGGCAAGCTCAATCAACCGGGTCTTCACCTTCGCTTTCGGAATATCGCAGCGATTGCCGAAGTCCAGCAGCCCCTGTCGAGCTGCAAAGAAACTTCTGTTGCCCACCAGCTCAAGAGCCAAGTTGTCTTCGGGGATATAGAGCTTGGTGCAGACGATGTCGTAGGCAGGGGCCATCGCCACTGCGCCGGTCACGTCTTCGTACAGGACACCGAAGTTCTTCAGGTGGGCATCGCCGTTGCCCAGGATGCACGACAGCGCCACCATGTCGAACAACTGCTGGCGCGCGGCGGCCCAGTGTTCAGGGCTGCAATAGTGATGCAGCAGCTTCAGTGCCAGCGAATAGCTGCCGACGTACTTTTGATCAGCGTCTCGGCCCGCGAGGACCAGCATGTCTTCGAAGCCCAGGATGCGTTTGCCGCCGGGCCTGTCAAAGCGCCGCATGATGAACAGCTCGCCGTCTTCGGACAGGAAGAATTCCGGCACCGGAATGCCCGCGCGCTTGACGACCGTCATGCAGAAGAATTCGTTGACGGCCAGGCCTGGGAACTCCCCCAGTCCGGACTTCACGATCAGTTCCGAAGTCGCCAGCGCTGCCTTGAACTCGCCGGCAGGCAGACCTGTCGGGATCTCCGGCACGAGCACTTTCGGTTGCACACCGCTCAGGCCACTGCGCATCAAGTAGGTGTCCACCAGGCGCGCGAACAGATCCCGCGATCCCTTGCTGGCCAGCAGGTCCGCCAAGCTCTCCCCTTGCGGCGCCGTCGAGGCTTGGACCGGGCCCTCTGCGGCAAACCTAAGCCTGCCAATAGGCGCCTGCGAGCCCACCACAGTCAGCAGCAGCAGAGGATCGATGCCTGTCGTCTTGGCCAAGCGCTGCCGCAGTTGCTCCAGCACATAGCCCTCGGGCAGATTCATCTGAAAGACGGGGTGCAGCGACTTGTGCACATAGGGCTTCAGCCGGCGCGGCATCCCGAGGGCAGGTGCCGCCTGTTCGCCGGCAGCCGGGTCGAACGAGAAGACATAGTCGCCCTCACGCTGCAGCCGTCCCGCCAGCCCCTGCGGAGTGCTCACCAGAACGGCTGGGGTCTGCTCAGCCACGCTCGCCATCCAGCAGAGCGCCGATCTCTTCCAGCGTCGGCCGTTGCGCCGGCACCAACTGGAATTGCGCGCCCAGCGCCGCAGCCACCCGGGCATAGGCTGAGACAGCGACGCCGGGACGCCCGGCTTCGACATGCACCACCTGCAGCCGCGGGATGCCGGCGCGATCGGCGACGTCGATTTGGCGCAGCCCGCGTGCCTTGCGCATCTCCTTGAGCTTGGCGCCCATGGCTTTGACGGTGGATTCAAAGTCGCCCATGGAACGAAAGATATCAAATTCCATACCAGGGCGGAAGAAGATATGAAATTCGATACATAAACAGTGCCTTGGCTCGCCTCGGACCGTTCACGGACCAGGCCAGCGAGAGGCTGTCCGGGCAAGCGGGCTGCGGCCATCATGAGTCTGCTGTTAGCGGCGGTCAGAAAACGCTCTTATTCGGCGGTGAGACGGCGGTTTTGGCCATGACCAGGCACTACGGCGCTCCCCAGGTCAGTATTCGATACGGGGATGGTCTTGAAGGACGTGCACCGCGCTCGGTCGCCTTATGTCGCCGGGGGTGGGCAACGTCCCGGTTGCCGAAGCCGGCGCTGGCCTGACCGTCGCACCCGAAGACCCGCAGGCGGTGGCCGACGGCCTGCTGAAGCTGGCCGCGTGCCGCCCGAGCAGCGCGCCGAGATGGGCGAGCGCGGCCGTGTATTCGCGATGGCCCACCACGCCTACCCGGTGCTCGCGGCGCGTTTCATCCAGGCACTGGCCTGAGCCTGTTCGACCTGATTGGCTTCACGGTCACCACAGGCATGCGGGTCACTGCCGGGCTGCCGCAAGATTGACGCGACGCGCTGTCGTCGCTTCATCGTGGCGGCGAGAGAGGTTGGGCCCGCTCGCAGCAGCCGGGTTGGCACTGCTTCGCAGGCGAGTCTAGACCGCCTCGTGAGGGCCCCAACCGGGCAGGTTCACGTAGTACCGCGTCGAGCGGCCAGCGCCTGTGCGGGCAAGCAGTTTGAGGTCCTCCAAGCCGATGAGTTCTCGCGACGCCGTGGCGCGAGAAGTGCCTGCAATGCTCTCGTACTTCTTGGTGCTCATGCCGCCTTCGAAACCGTTGGGGCCGGCATCGAGTAGCAGGTTCACGACCTTGCGTTGACGTTCGCTCAGGGCTTTGTTGCTGTGGTCCATCCAGAACCGTGCTTTGGCCAACGTGTCGTCGACGGTCTTGGATGCCTCGTCGCATGACACCTGGACCTGATGCACGAACCACAACACCCAGTCCGTCACATCGAGCCCACCGTGCTGGGCGCGCTCAAGCTGCTCGTAATACTCGTTTCGGCGGTCCAGCAGGCGCTGCGACGTGCGAATCAGACGGCTGGCCTCGCCGCTGTCCCCGGCCAACACCAGGTCCACCCACACGCGTCCGACGCGGCCGTTGCCGTCTTCGAACGGGTGGAGGGTCTCAAACCACAGGTGCGTCAGAGCTGTGCGAATCAGTGTGTCCGGTTCGGCGCTTGCGTTGAACCACTGCAGCAGCTGGTGCATTTCCTGGGGCACCCGCTCAGAAGGTGGGGCCTCGTAGTGCACGCGTTCGCGGCCGACCCGCCCGCTGACGATTTGCATGGGTTCCGGACGCTCGCGGTAGCCGCCGACGCGAATCTTCGTCATCCCGGAATAGCCGGTCGGAAAGAGCGCCGCCTGCCAGGCATGCAAGCGCTCGTCCGTGACTGCATCTGCACAGCGCGTCACCGCGTCGTCCATGATGTCCAGCAGGCCCTCGACGTTGCGAGGAGCGTTGGGGCCATCCTGCTTCCCCACGCCCAGGCGTCTCGCTACGGAACTGCGCACGGCAGCGAGGTCCAGCCGCTCGCCTTCGATGGCGGCCGTGGCCACGGCTTCCTGGCTCCACGCTTCGGCCGCCAGTTCCAGGCGCTGCTCAAAGCCCAGTGCGGCCAGCTTCCCTTCGACCACGCCCTGCGCCCGCCTCGCGGTGGCCAACGCTGCGCCGACGCGAACCGGGTCGTAGTGCAAATCTGGCCAGGCTGGCTGCTGCCAGACGTAGGTCGCTTCCGTTGCCATGTCGATGGATGAGTCGATCACCGGGATTTTCGACTTGTATTTTGAGTCGATTCAAAAGTCTAGTCGACTCAGGCTGGGTTTTTCTCAGATTCGACTTGGATTTTGAGTTGATTATGGCGGCCAATCGCCTCATACATGCACTTGGAGCTGTGGCTTGTCCCGAAGGTTGGCCGAGTTGGCCAGACTTAACTTCATTCCACTCTGCCCACGCCACAGCAGCCCGGCGATCAGCACATTGGTGTCAATGACCGCCCGCACGTTGCCGTCGCTGCGCGCGTGCCGCCTTGACCTCGGCGTTGATCTCGTCCATCGACATCGGCGCGATGCCGGCGGCGGCCACACGGCCTGCGATGGACAGCAGCGAGTCAGCCGCCTGCTGCCGCTTCAGTGCATCGGTCAGCAGCCGGTCGAGGGCTTGCGGCGTGAGCAGCCCGGCGTCGCGCGCGGCCTGCGCGGTGGCCTCGGGCAACTCGATCTGAATGGTGGTCATGGTCAGGCCTCCTGTGCGTTGGCTGCGGCGCTCATGCGGCGCTTGAGCTTCTCGCCCTCGATGAACGTGTCCAGCAACTGCGTGAGCTGCCGCTTGACCTCGTTCCCGGACGCGCCGTTCCGGTCAAGTCAGAACGGCGGGAAATCGAAAAACTCGTCTTCTTCGCGCATCAATTGCCGCTCACGCTTCAACCAGCGCTTGGTGGCCGCCGTGTCGCTCAGCATGCGCAAATCGCGCTGCTGCTGGCTCAGCTCGGCACGCAGCTCCCGGCTGTGCTGATCGAGCACCGAACCCAGCTTGCCGGGTTTGAGACCCCAGCCGGGTTCCAGGCCGAACTCGAAGCGGAACTGCATCTCGACGTGATCGACCTCGGCCCGGAGTTCGGCCAGTTGCTCACTCAGCACCTTGTTGTAGTGCTTCAACCGCTGGGCGCTGGCACTGGCGATATGGCTCGCATCGATCTGCTCGATCTGCAGTTGTAGCTCGAGCAAGGCGAGCAGGTCGCTGGCCGCATAGGCCTGGTTGACGCGCTGCATGAGCACCGTCTTCTCCTTGCGTTTGCCCTCGTCGGTCTCGCGGTCCGGATGCAGGGCGCTGGCAAGCTTGCGAAAGATTTCGCGCATCGACTGCGAGGCCTGCTGCGCCTCGGCCTCGCGCCGCTTCTGCGCGGCGCTCCTGTGCCGACCCGCCGCCTTGGCATTGAGGTCGGCCTCTTCGGCGTCCTCGGCGGCCTCGTCCTCGTCGGCCGCCGCGCGCTCCTTCATCCCCTGCTGCAAGCGCTCGAACAGGTCGTCGTCCGTGTGCAGTCCATCGTCGTCGCCCAGGTCCAAGCCCGTCATCGCCTCGGCCAGATCCTTCATGGCCCGCACGGCCTCCCGCCGCTCGGTGTCGAAGTCCACCTCGGCGTGCTTCGCGAACAGGGCCTTCAACTCGGCGTCGTCCTCGCGCATCGTGAGCAGGGCGCTTGCCCCATCGCAGGCCAACTCGCGCAAGGTGCTGCGCTCGGCCTTGGTCCAGTTGCGCTGCTCTAGCAGCCGATCCAATGTGAACACCCATTGCCGGCGTACGGCCGTCAGCTCGGCCTCCAGTGGCAGCACGACCTGCGTGTGGGCGAGGCGGTAGCTGGCAATGTTTTCATGCCACGCCCCCAGGAGCTGGCGTGCCTGCTCGATCTGCCGAATGAGGGTGTTGAAACGCTTTTGCGGCGGTGTCAGCGCAGCGCCGGCTCGCTCGGCGCTGATCTGCGGGACGTAGTTTCGCGACACGGTGTAGCTCCAACATCGATGGCCAGCCATTGTCGGACTTCGTCGAGCTCGAGTGGCCGCGCCGCGGTTCACGAGAAGGCGAGACAGCCGCCGCATGAACGACCGCCTTCAATTCTGTTTCTTGTGAGGCACTGCGCGCGTTCTACCGCCGCCGCTGCTGCGTGTCATCTCCCCCGCACAGGCCTGTTCATGGCCGCGACCACCCGGGATAGCCCCTTGCTGCGCCCTGCAGGGCCGCCATGCAGGCGAACTCGTTGCCACCTTCCGCTCGGAAAGCCTTGATCAGGCCTTGAGAAAAACCGCGTCCTCACCGTCACATAGACGCGGATCTCGACCAGCGTTCACAGGCGGCTCAGTATGAAGAGGGCCTGGCTGCGCTCAAGGAGTCTCAGGCCCTGGATCAAGCATCCAACGCCATCGTGGACTTGGTCCATGCCGGCCGCCTTGGCGAGGCCGAGCAAGGCGCGCGACCTCCTGGTTCGCTACCCAGAGATCCCCGATGGCTACGACCGGCTCGGCATGGTCCACGAGGCACGGGAACACTGGCGCGAAGGGAGCTGCTGGTCGGAGGTGCCGATCCAAATTCGATGCAGCACGGGCACGTATCCCATCATGCGATTGACGACGGCGTGTGCCTAGACACCTTCGGCGGCAAGCTGCTGCATCTGCTGATCCATCCTCGTAGCCAGCCGGCGAAATTCGTTCATGCTCAGCAGCCCGCCTCTCTTTGGTGCCGGAATGCCAAGACATACACCGCATCGTCGGCCGGCTCATGGCGGTACAGGGCCACATAGCCGGAATCCCCGAAGGCAATCACCAACTCGCGCAGCTCTGGCATGTCAGGGAACGGCCGGCCAATATCAGGGGCTGTTTCGAGCAGCAGGAATTGCCGCTCGATGGTCTGGCCAGCCCGCCGGGCGGCTTGCGGGGTCTTGGCAGCCAGAAACTGCCGGCACCGCTCCAAGCCTGCCGCGGCTGTTTCGGGGACGACTACTTGCGGCACTCAGGCGCCGCCCTTTCGTCTTCGGTGCCCCAGGTGTTCAACCAAATGCGAACTTCCTGGCCTGTGAGGTGCCGGCCGGTTTCCTGATAGGCCGCCCAGGAAGCCAAGGCTTCCTGCTTGAAGCTCTCGCGGGCCTCCTCGCGCTCGACGTATTGCTGGATGGCTTCGAGCATGATCCAGTGTGGTGAGCGGCGGCGTTGGCTGGCGAGGTGCTGGACGCGACCTTTTAAGGTGTCGTCGATCTTGAGGGAGGTTGCCATAGCGGACCTACTATCACATGGTGATACCGAGTGATACTGTGGCCTTGCTGCCCCCTGTCCGTCAAACGATCGTTTTCCGGAATAGCCGCTGGTGCCACCCAACGGACGCGGGCTTCTTAGGCGGGCCGCTTTCCCGAATCTAATTTCATCTTTCTACGTCCGGGTCTAGGCTGAACGCAAGATGTCGAAGACCACTGATCTCTGAACTTCGTTCACTCAGTTCTGAACTTTTTGGATCTGTGTCGGTTTGCGCTGAGTTTGGAACTCGTTGCGCTTAACTTGGAACTGCCGTACCGGCACGCGGGGCTGCTGGCGGCATGTAGAGGGCGAGGCGGCGTGAGGGCCTTCTGCTGCGCATGCAGGGCCCGCCCTGCGCAGCAACCGCAGCGCCCGAAAGTTCAAAGTTGAGCGGTACAGATCCCCGAAAGTTCCAAGTTGAACGAGACACGGGTTCAAAGCTCGATGGCACGGCGGATGCCAAGAGCTTGATCCGCTGACGAAATCGAGTGGCGCGCTCTGCGCGGATCGACAGCCTGGCGGCTCTGGCTACCTGGGCCCCAGCCTGGGTTCGGGCGCGACGGCATCGTCTTGCGGTCCATGAGCCGCAACGGCAAAAATACGGCTCACATGATGAGCCGAAAATGCGATGATGTGGCTCATGACGAACAGCAGCCCATGGATCTGGCGGCGGCCGAACTGGCCCCACCTCACGTACTCGGCCGGCGACGCGGCTGCTGACTTGGCCGAGACCTATCGCATGCATGGGGTGCTAGAAGGCAAGGCCGCAGCTATCGGCTTGGGGGCGACGAGTCAAGTCGCACTTGACGCTATGGCAGACGAGGTGATGGCCACCGCGGCTATCGAGGGCGAGCAGTTGTCGGCCGATGTGGTGCGCTCGTCCGTCATGCGGCGTTTGGGTCTGGCCGCGTCGGGACCGACGAACCGTCACGTCGACGGCCTGGTCGACGTCATCAACGACGCAACCACGGCCATCGACCAAGCGCTGGACGAGGATCGGCTGTGCCGCTGGCAATCGGCGCTGTTCCCGGGCGGCACGTCTGGCATCCAGCGGATCGCCGTCGGCCGCTACCGCGACCACGACGACCCGATGCAGATCGTCAGCGGGCTACCGGGACAGGAAGTCGTGCACTACGTCGCGCCGGCGTCGAAAGACGTGCCGACGCAAATGGCGCACTTCCTCCAATGGTTCGCTGACTCGAAGCCGGCGCGCAACGGCGCGCCGGCGTCAAAGGACAAGACGCTGGACGGCTTGGCCCGCGCTGCCATCGCTCACGTCTGGTTCGAGAGCATCCACCCGTTCGAGGACGGCAATGGCCGCATCGGCCGCGCGATCGTCGACATGGCGCTCGGCCAGCACTTCCGCCAGCCAGTGCGCCTGTACAGCTTGTCGCGGCAGCTAAAGACCGCTCGCTCGGGCTACTACGACGCGCTGAATCAGGCGCAGCGAGGTGACACCGACGTCACGCAGTGGGTGCGGTGGTTCGCCGGTCAATGCACGGCCGCTTGCATCGTGGCCAGCCAGGTCATTGACCAAGCGATCGAGAAGAAGCGCTTTTGGGATCAAGACCGCGCCGCCGATCTCAACAATCGGCATCGCAAGGTGCTGCAGCGCCTGCTCGATGCTGGTGATGGCGGCTTCGAGGGCGGCTTGAACGCCGAGAAGTTCATCAAGATGACGGGCGTGTCCAAGGCGACCGCGACCCGCGATCTCGGCGACTTAGTTGATCGAGGCCTGCTCCGCAAGCAGGGTGAAGGAAAGGCGGTCCGCTACTACGTCGACGTGCCGGGCTGGTCGCACGGGCTGCCTTCGGCGCCGGCGCCCGAGGTAGCCGATTCACCCGAGTTACTTGTCGATGACGGAACCCGCTCCGATGCCGGCATGCGCCGCGCGCTGGAAGCACTGGGCTTCATCGACATCGAGTATTCAGGCACGCGGGACCACCAATACTTCGGTCCAGTGAAGGCCATATCTGCGTCGCACGTGGGGCAGGGTCTGGGTCGCGGCAAGGCGGTCATCCACGACTTGCGGACGCTCAGCGCGGTTCCCAGGGTGGGTGCCAATCTAGAGGTTCACTTCCGGTCAGGCCGCGGCACCGTGATCGAGGTAGGCCCGCACGAACGGGACCTGCAGCGGTAGGCCGTCGACGCGCAGCGACTGCGCCCTGGCGCTTCACCGCGCCGCGTGGCCCTGCCAGCCCTGAAGGCCCGCCTGCAGGCTGGGACGGCCCCGCGTGAAAGTTCAGAGTTGAATGAACGAAAACCGTGAAAGTTCAGACTTGAGTGAACACGCGGTTCAGGACTTAACGAGCACCGCTGCGGCAAGTCGTTGATCCAACTCGGGGCTCCAGTTCGGCCGGTGAGCGGTTTTCGGCAAAAGTGTCGAACACCATTCAGTTCTGAATTTTTTGGATGAGGGGGAGCGGCGGAGATCCGCCTGCGGCCAGGCCGCGCGAAGGACACAAGAGTTTCCGCACCATCGCACGCCAGTTGCACGTGCATCGCGACACCGTGCGGCGCGTGCTCGCGCAGGCGGGCATATCGCCACCGACCACGGCGCCGCGACCCAGCCGCATCGACCTACTGCGTATTCCACGCGATCGCGGACACCGTTCCGCTGTGATGGCGGACAGCATTCCGCCGTGATGGCGGACACCGTTCCACGCTGATGACGGACAGCATTCCAAACTGATCGCGGACACCGGGAGGGTGTCCTGAGTGACCCAACGAGGCATAGGCTGCCCGGCTTTTTGGCCGGGAGAGGCGA
>NZ_SMBU01000056.1 GCF_004342485.1 Roseateles saccharophilus | reverse complement strand
CGCCTGACCGACCGTGTTCAACGGGTCAATTCACCCCGGCCAGGTGGAGCAGTTTGAGTGGCCATAAGTGGGGCACTTTGGGTGGCCGCCGGGGCACCAGGGCATGCGTCGTTGCGACCTTCAATGCGCCGCTGACCATCTTTGCGGATCCCGTCGTGGATGCCGCCACCAGCGGAGACGACTTCCGCCTGGAGGACGTCAGACGCGAGCGCATGACGATCTATGTGCGCATTCCGACCCAATGCCTCTCGAGTGCGAAACCGCTGTTGAACCTGTTCTTCTCGCAGCTGGTCAACCTGAACACGGGAACGCTGCCGGAACAGGACGCATCGCTCAAATACCAGTGCCTGATCATCACTGACGAGTTCACGGCTTTGGGACAAGTTGGCGCCATCATGTCGTCCTGCGCCTTCCTTGCGGGCTACAACTTGCGGCTGCTCACGGTGGTGCAGGCCATGTCGCAGCTCGACGCCGTCTACGGCGAGCGTCAAGCGCGCACCTTTGCGACCAATCACGGACTGCAGATCCTGTTTGCGCCGCGCGAGCAGCGAGATGCCGAGGAGTACAGCGCGATGCTGGGCCACCTCACCGCGACAGGAACGTCGCGCGGGCGCAGCCGGTCCCTTTCCGGTTCTGGCCGCAACGTCTTGAGCATCAACGAGAGCGACCAGCGGCGCGCATTGCTGCTGCCTCAGGAGTTCAAGGAGCTCGGCAGGGAGAAGCTGGTCCTGATCGCGGAGAACTGCAAGCCAGTCATTGGCGACAAGATCCGCTACTACGAGGAGAAGTGCTTCAAGGAGCGGATGTGGCCTGCACCGGAAGTCCCTCGGATGGATATGAGTCGGCATCACGCCCAGGTGCGCGAAAGCATGTGCTTCACGGCCGGTCAGCCGCCGAACGGCGGCGTGGGCGCGGAGAGCGACATCTTGCACGACGGCCCCGATGTCCTGCGCGAGCACGCCGAGAGGCTGACCCGTTCCTTGATGGATCACTTCCGCCCTCCTGAAGAGCGGGATGGCGAAGGTCGCGGTTCCGGTGACGCGTAGCGCGACAAGGCATTGGCACGGGAGATCGTATGAAGGAGTCACCCACCGACCGAGAGCCCCGGCAGGGCGAGTCAACAAGTGCGGACTTCAGCCGGGAGCGCGTGAACATCAGACTCGGCGCCTTGGGTCCGCGCCTGCGCGCAGTGGCGACACTCGAGCGGACGTCTGTGTCGGCGTTGATGCGACGGGCTACCGTGCAGATGCTTCGCGACCGACCTGAGTTTGTCGACCAATGCGGGGATCCTCAGCTGTCAGATCGCTCGCGGTGGGCAAGAGTCAACCTGAATTTGCCACAACCGCACGCTGCGGCCTTGGCTGCGCGTGCACGTTCAGCGGAAATGTCGCGCAGTGAACTGGTGTGGTCGCTGCTCGATGGCAAGCTGCCGCCACCCGTGCCGGTCGAGCTCACGTCGGCGGTTCATGGCCTGCTGGCATCGACCGATCGCATGGCTGTGCTCTCCACGGACCTGAGTGAGTTTCTGCGGCTGCTGGACAGGCTCTGCCCGTCTGCCCTTGAGCTCCAGGCGTTGCGTGAGAGCACGAGGGCATTGCACAAGGATGTCCGCGAGCACATCAAATGTGCGTCGGCACTGCTTGCGGCACTCAAGCCCTACAGGAGGCCGAGGCCATGACCGCGAGACGAAACATTGACGGCATCCTGATCCAGTGGGGTGAGAGGCTCTTCTACCCCGGCAACCGTATCGTGAGGCCCGACTACACGCCGCGTCTGGACGTTGGGCTGCAATTCAGGGCAGCAGTCATTCGCGGCCGCATCGCAGCGACCGTGCGACGAGCGCCGCAGGCGTTTGTGCGGGTCACGGGTGGTGGCCGGGGCATGGGAGCGATCGCCAGCCACCTGCGCTACATCAGCATGGATGGTGAATTGCCGTTCGAGGACGACCGTGGGGTCATCCGCAAGGGCAAGGATGCGCTGTCGGACCTGGTGGAACAGTGGCGCCACGGGGGAACCTACATTGCCAAGGTCGAGGACCGGCGGGAGGCGCTCAACCTGGTGCTGGCGATGCCTGCCGGAACCGACGCGGATCAATTGCGGCAGGCTGTGCGTGAGTTTGGTCGGCTCGAGCTGGCAGAACATCGATATGTCATGGTGTTGCACAAGCATCAGTCGAGTCCTCACGTCCATTTCTGCGTCAAGTTCGAGTCCAAAAATGGCAGCCGCCTGCGGCATGGTCCGCAGGACTTGAGCCGTTGGCGAGAAACGTTTGCTGATCGGCTAAAAAGTCTGGGGATCGAGGCCGAGGCGAGCCGGCTGGCCTCGCGCGGCGAAATTCGCAGGTTCGAGGCGCTTTGGCGGCTAAGGGCGAAGGAGCAAGACCGGCCGCTGTCAGCGCCGTCTTCGACAAAAAGGGGCCCGGCGCATGAGAAGCGGTGCTTTGAGGCCATGCAGGGTTGGGCGGCAATTCTGAAAGCCCTTCAGTCCTCGGAACTCGACGAGGACCGAAAGCTCGCACGTCGGGTGATGGACTTCATGATCCGCACGCCCTACGTGGCAGAGGTCATGCGCAAGAACCCGGAAATGATGCGGGATGCTGGGCAGTACCAGCAGTCAAGGCGTCAGGAACTGTCGCAGACCGTGACCTTGCAGCGGTCGGGTCCAGAGTGGACGCGTTGACGCCTTCAGGGCCGGACACGCGGATCGGGAGGTTCGCTCGGCGCTGCGGCCTCGAGGAGCTCTTCATCGGGGGGCGGCTTGCGGGGCGAGCCGGAGCACCTTGGGACCACGACATCGGTCCTATGCGCAGCCCAGGCGCGTCCCAGATCCCCAGGGTGGCTTGGTGCTGAACTCGGTGCCCGTGCCGGCGCAGGATAAAACGGCTGAGACTGCGGGCGAAGTCCACTACGAGAGGGTGCGGGATGCGCTTGCCGCGCGCGGAATCAGGTCGATGGCGCCAAAGCGGCATCAGGCCGGCGACGAGGCGTCAAAGGGCGTGAAGCTGGACTGGAACGTCGCCCCCCAAGCCGAAGGTAGGGCGTCCCTAGCCCCGCGCGCTCACGCCGGGTTGGCCTGAATCCACTCCGCCGTGAGGATCTGGCGATCATTGGCGTAGCTCCAGCTGTTCAGCTCGGCCAGGGTGATCTGGATCTGCTTGGTCAGGACAGCTTGCGCCAACCGTGTCTCAAAGGCCTTGAAGCGCTCGCGCACGTGCGCTGCAGGATCTCTCGTACACACTGGATGACCTGGTCGGGGTCGTTGCCGTGCACCTTGGGATCCAGGCCGGCCAGGTCGCTGATGCTGGCTTGGTACTGGTATGGCTTTGAATCCAGCACGCCCATGTGGTGTTCGCGGCCTTTGGGCTGCAGCGCATGCACGGTGTAGGCGATGCCGGCCTCGAACGGCATGTTGAAGCGTGGGAGCTTGTTAGCCCCCACCTCAACGCGGCTCATATCGTGGATGGAGTACTTGCACGTCGCGATCTCGGTGGCAATCCGCTCGACACGGATGACCGAGCTGTTGTCGATCAAGGCATGCCGTGCCTGAAAACCGAGGTCGTGGATCGTGAACACGATCGCGTCGAACAGCGGTTTGTACTCGTCATCAAACGGGCAGTTGATGAAGACGCGAGTGTCGTAGTCGCGGGGCTTCTTGACCGACAGGGCCATCAGACAAGTGCCATAGCCGACAAGAGCTTGCGGCGATCATCATCTTTGATCTGATGCGGTGCAGTCGGCGCCGGCAGGTGCCGGATCTCCGGAAACTTGCCAACGAGCCGGGCGCGGGACAGGGGCTTGTGGCGCGTCACCTTGACGGCGGCGGCCTTCGCCTTGCCGGCGACCGACGCGGCCGCCCGCGGCTTGGGCGGCTCCGCTTTGCGCCGGGTTGCAATGCTCTTGGCCATGATGCGATTCTACGCGCCGCCCTGCGGATCAGTTCAAGTTCGAGTTCTGCTTGGCCTCGATGCTCGACGCTCAAGACGTGATGTCACCGACACGGGCGCGGAAATCGGCATGGTGAGAGGCCTGAAAAGCCCGTTGTTCAGCGTTCGCAGGTCAGCTTGCCCGGCAGCGGTGTACAGGCTGTTGGCGGCGGTCAGGATCCGCGCTTATTCGGCGGCGAGGACGCACCTTTCGGCGCTGCATGACTCCGATCGGGACGATGACCGCCGGCTGGCGGTGCAGGTGGACAGGTTTCTTCGTGACACGCCTTTCCTCAGGCAACTGCTCAGGGATCGTCCGGAACTCATGCCCGAGACGAGCCGTGCTCAGACGAGCCGAGAGCCTAGCCGTGCTCCGGCGAAGCCAGAGCCGACGCGGTCCCTG
Organism: Roseateles saccharophilus; assembly: GCF_004342485.1. Lineage (GTDB taxonomy): Bacteria > Pseudomonadota > Gammaproteobacteria > Burkholderiales > Burkholderiaceae_C > Pelomonas > Pelomonas saccharophila. The sequence continues at coordinate 17,090 of NZ_SMBU01000056.1, read as the reverse complement.
CAAAGCCGGACCCGAGTTCGCCCAGACATCGACTGGGAGCGCTGAGCGAATGGGGTCCAGAGCGCCGCGGCGCGGCGCAGTGCCTGCAGCGTGTGGGGGATAAGCAGAATTGGCGCAGCGGCGCAGGCTGGAGAGGTGGTCTTTTCGCCAGCAGGATTCAATCCCATCCGCATTGAAAGAGTCGTCATGCGAACCACTCAGCAAATGAGCATCACGGTGCCCAACGACATGGCAGACGTGGTGAAGACCAAGGTGCGCAGCGGCGAATACGCCAGCGAAAGCGAAGTGATCCGCGACGGGCTGCGGGCCTTGATGGCGCGGGATCGCGCCGTGGAGAGCTGGCTGTTGGCACAGACAAGTTGTGTCCGTGTATTGGCGAACGAGCGCCTATCCGTCTATACAATGCGTCCTTAGGACGCATTGTATAGACGGGACGACATCTCTGTAAAGCATCAACTCACCAGTAGGAGCAGCCAGCTTCAGCATGCTGTCTTGACAAAGTTCATTAACATACTTACACTGCGTCCTTAGGACGCAGCGTAAGTAATATTGGTGCAACTTTGGCAACACTGCCGGCTCACCGACTGACTCAGCTCGTCTTGATGCGAGGAAGTGCTGAAAGCAGCACATCCCTTGAAAAATTACTTTCAAACTTTGTTTGTCTTAAGGTAGACTGCGTCCTAAGGACGCAGTCTACCTTAATCAAAGCAATTTGGAATTGCCTTCGACGATCTTCCCTACTTGAAAAGTTGCATTAAACCATCTACCATGCGTCCTGAGGACGCATGGTAGATGGTTGAAAAGCGACAAATTTCGATTCCAGCAGCTTTGACGCAGCTGCTAGGGCAGCGCGGAGCTTTGGTAGTGACTCGCTATGAGCTTGCCCATCTGGCCTGGGGCATCTACAAGCAGTCTAGTCACGATGGCACGCCCCTGCGAAACCACAAGACGCAGCTAGACCGCGCGGCATTCAGTCGGGTCGAGGCCAAGTTGGTTGCGAACGGGGTGCTGCAACCCATTCCAGGCGTTCCTGAAAACGCGGCATACGTGCTTGTGGGGGCCAACATCTCAGACGCCCGCGTACTTGCCTGCGCAATTGATCCCTTCTGCTACGTCTCGCACCTGAGCGCCATGGAGTTCCATGGCATCACAGACCGGATGCCTGAGCAGCTCTATATCTCAACGCCTGCAACAGCAAGGTGGAGGTCCTTCGCTCAAGATCGGATGCAGCGCGACCTTGGCGAGGACTACGCCGACTACACCCGCGCCGGCTTGCCGGCGGTGCAGCGAAGCGCGTTCACCAAGTTGAACAACCGACCGGTGCATCTCTTCAAAAGTCTGCACCTCGGCGCCTATCGCAGCTTCAAAGAACAGCATCTCCGCGTTGCCACCCTTGGCAGAACTTTCCTCGACATGCTGCGCGAGCCTTCTCTGTGCGGAGGTCTCAGCCATGTGCTCGCGGTGTTCAAGGAGCATGCTGCCGCTAATCGCAGACTGATTCTGGATGAACTCGATCAGCATGGCGCAGCCATTGACAAGGTGCGTGCCGGGTGGGTGCTGGAGCAAGTAGCCGGGCTCACAGACTCGCGAATCGACGCCTGGGCCGCCCTTGCGCAACGCGGAGGCTCGCGCAAGCTAGACGCCAGCGCTGATTACAGCTCTTCGTTCTCAGAGCGGTGGGCGCTTTCGATCAACACACCGGTACCAACAGAATGAAGATCGACCTAGAGGCCTGGGTGGACGCTGAAACCGATCCCCAACGCCGAGAGTTCCGGCAAGCAGTACGACTCATCCTGCGCGCAGTGGCGAACTCGAATGATCTCGCACCACTGATGGTAATGAAGGGCGGCATCCTGCTAGCAATTCGCTACAAGAGCGCCCGGTTTACGAAAGATGTCGACTTCTCTACGCAGCGACGACTTCAAGAGGTGCATCTGCCAGCCCTAATCGCTGAAATTGAAGCTGCACTAGGTCCCGTCAGTTCAGACAATGAGTATGGCTTGGCCATCGGACTGCAGTCGCACGCGATCAATCCGAAGAATCGTCCAGACAACGATTTCCCGACACTTCAACTGAAGATTGGCTACGCGAATCGAGCATCACACAACGAAATGCAGAGATTCGCGAACAAGCAGTCAGCGAAGGCTGTCCAGATCGACTACAGCTTTAACGAATGGGCATCCGAAGTTGAGCGCAACGACGTCGACGGTGGCGCGCTGACGATGTACGCCTATCACGATCTGATCGCCGAGAAGTTGCGATCAGTTCTGCAGCAGCCAATTCGTAACCGCTCACGATTTCAGGACATCTATGACCTGTGCCTCCTGTTGGAGTGCACCTCATTAGACGATGGCGATAGGCAAACCGTCCTAGAAAAGTTGCGCTCTGCTTCTGCGGATCGGCAGGTGCCCATGAACTCCTCGGCCATGCGAAACCCAGAGGTCAAAGCCCTGTCTGCCAAGGACTACCCCTCTGTGGCCGCACTCATAGCGACAAAGCCGCCTGAGTTTGAAGTCGCATACAGCACTGTTCAAGCCTTCTTTGAGAGCTTGCCTTGGCCGTAGCGCGTGCTCAGCGCGAGCACGCCCTGGGCCGCTCTGAGGCGTTCGCTGACGCGGTCGGCCAGCAGGCGCTCGACGAGCTCCGCGCAGCGGGGGCCGACGTCGGCAGCGCGTGTGAGGCACCAGGCCTTGTCGCGGGCGAAGAAGGCGCGCGCCTGCGGCGGCAGGTGGTCGCGCTGCGTCATGCGCTGGCCCGGGCGCCGGGCGCGCAGGTGCGAGGCCAGGTGCCGGTAGTCCTCGTACAGCACCACCACGTTGTCGGTGGCGCGCAGCCACAGCGCCTGGCCCACATGCGTAAACGGCGCGGAGTAGAAGCACCGATCGAACTGCACGTGGCAGTCCCGGTGCACGCTCACGCGCTGCCAAGTGCCCAGGTCGGGCGCGATGGCGGGCAGTCGGCGCATCAGCGGGCGCTCCAGCGCGAACAGCGCCAGCGGCTGCGTGAGCGTCGTGCCGTGCCGGCGCTGCCCCGCCTCCTCCAGCACCCAGGTCCGGACCTGCGCATTGAGGTCGGCCAGGTCGCGGAAGCGGCGCGTGGGCAGGAAATTGCCTTTGACGTACTTCACGCCGGACTCGACGATGCGTGAGCGTACGGTCGCGCCACCTTGACATCGACAATCGCGGCAGAAGCTAGGCTCGGTGATGGCCGCGATGGTGTCCGGGGAGGGGCGATGACGGATCAGCAGTGGAAGGTGTTCTTTGAGACCTGCGCGCGTGTAATTGGCGCTGGTGATCGCGATGCAGGACGCAGCCTGTCGTGGTGCGCGTGGACGACATTCACGAGTCTGGCGACCGACGTCAACTACTGGAAGTCAGGGCTGCCGCATGCCGACCCTTGACGGGCAGTCATGGTTTGGCGGCTACCGGCCACTGCTGGGCAGCGTGCAGCACACGCACGACGACCACGGCGTCGGCCTCGACCTGGTAGACCATCACATAGGACGGCCGCACGACGATCTCGCGCGTGCCCTTCATGCGGCCAGGCTTGTAGAGCGTCGGAGAGCGGCAGGCCTGCTCGGCCTTGGCCTCGAAGTCCTCATCGAGCTGGAGCGCTGCGGCGGGGTTGTCCTGGCCGATGAACTCCATGATGGCACCGCGGTCCTCGAGCGCCATCGGCCGCCATTCCAGCCGCATCAGTGGGCGTCCGACTTGATGCGCTGGCGCAGCTTGTCACGCTGGGCCGCCATCCGCTCGCGCGCGTCCTCGGCGCTGACGTTGGGGCGGGGATCGTCCAGGCTCGCCTGGACCTGACCACGAAACCACTTGTCGTACTCGGCGGCGGCGTGGGCTTCCTTCAGGCGGTTGGAGGCCAGCTCGCGGCGCGGGTCGTTCTCGTCCCTGGCCTCGGGGTCGAAGTCGGCCGCGTTGACCGTGAACTCGACGATGCGCAGCTCGCGCAGGTAGGTGGCCAGCGTCGTGAAGTTGCGGAACTTGCGCGGCTTGCCGCGCGTGGCCACCAGGGGCTGCTTGACCAGGCCGTAGTTGATGACGATTTCCCAGCCGCCGGCGCGGCCGTAGACCTCGGCGCCGACCTGCGCGCCGGCGTCTACCAGGCGCTGCAGGGTGTGGTGATCGATGGTTTTCAGCATGGCCAGGACTGCGAAGATTCAGTTTGTCTAGTGTCCTGCATTTGCTAAGCAAACGCCAAGAAATGGGCAAGCCGGTTGCCTGGCGGTACGACATAACGTCCGTTGTTGGCCATGTACGTATTTCGGACCAACGTGACCGCCCATTTCGGCGATCGTGACCGGGCTCGGCCGCTCAACTATCTCTCGCGTGATGGCGACGTGCATGTTTCCCAGTTCTGTCTGGCTGGGGCCGGGTGCCGTCGGCTGGCGGCTCGACGACATCGCAGCCTGGAGCGCGGCAGGGCCTCGATCCAGCCGCTGAGTCGCGATGCGGGCGGTCAGGGGCCAGCCCCCGGTTTCACGTTGGTGAACAGCCGGCGACGTCGCCCGTCAGCCCGCCTTCGTCGTCGCGCCCGGCCACAGCTCCTGATCCATGCAGCGCCCCGTTGTGCGCAGTGCCGGCAGCAACACCTCGTCGGCAAACGCACAGCCCGTGACGACGGGGTCCTGCTGGCGCTCCTTGCCCGCGTCGCCCGGCGCGTGCCCCGAGCCGAGCGCGCTCAGCAAGGCGTCGTAGCCCGGCCGCCAGGCGCTACAGGTCGGAAAACTCATTCTCAGCTGGGCGAGGATGGCGAGGCCCGCGAAATCGAGGTCGCCATAGAAGCCCACGGCCGGCTCGGCGGTGCCGCCGTACAGCCAGGTCTCGAAGCGTTCGATGTTGGCCGCGGACATGCGGCCGCGCCAATAGATCGACGACCCCTTGCGTTCCCGCAGGCGGCGCGCCCCGCTCCTGAAGCCCGCGGCGTACAGCAGTGCCGTGTGTGCCCAGGGCGGCTGGCGTTGCCCTGCCATCCGCTCGAAGCTCACGCCGTTCTCGATGAAGAGGACCTCGTCGCCGGTCCAGTCCTCGGGCAGATCGACCAGCAGCTGGATGGGTGCTTCCAGAAAGCTGGCTTCGCCCGCGCCCAGCAGCCTCAGCAACTCCTCCCGCGCATCCAGCACCTTGCTGTGTCCCCGGAAATGCCGGGCCGAGATTTCGCGGAGATAGGGCGTCAATGCAGGCGCGGCGCGGCAGTCTGCCGCCAGGGCGTTGAGCACGGCGGCGCAGGCGGCCGGCTCCTGGCCCTGGAAGGCGGGCAGCGGGCTGCGCAGCAGATAGTCCAGCAGCGCAGGCGCATCGGGCACGGCCAGCAGGGTCGCATGCTCGCGCAGGGCCTGGACCAGCTGGCGGCTCCAGCGCGGCGTCGCCGGCTCGAATCCGCTCCATTCGGCCAGCGCCGCGGCGTCGAGCAGCAGCAATGCCGGCCGGCGGTCCGCCAGCGTCTGGAAAGCCCTGGCCTTGTCCGCCTTCAGCCGGACCCAGCCGGTCTTGGCGAGCCCGTCCAGCAACAGCTCCAGATGCGCCAGCGCCTGCGGCGACGGGGCGTCGTGCAGTTCCGGCAGCGTTTGCGCGTCGAGCGGCAGCGAGACGGTCCGCCCGCCTTCGCTGCGCTCGGCCTTGCGCAGCAGCGCATGGGCCAGACGCCGCTGGAGCGGGTGGGCGGGCAGGCTCATGCCGAGCGTTCGCCTTTTTGCTGTTCCTCGAACGCCCGCTGCGCCTGGGCCCGGGCGGCCTGGGCATGTTCGGCCCACAGCGCCGCCAAGGCCTCACGCTTGAAGTCCTTCTCCTGCACCTCGCTGATGTGCACCACCTGGCCCTGCGCCTCGGCTTCCAGCTTCGAGAAGGTGTATTCCTTGTCGAACTCGGGTTTGATCGCGCCGGACTTCGAGGTGGGCATCGCCACGATCAGCTGCAGGCCCATGTTCTGCGCCAGGAAACGCATCACCGCCCGGGAACGGGCTTCATCCATTTTCGAGAAGGCCTCGTCGCTGAGCATCAGCCGCAGCGCGGGCGCGTTCGCGCCCCGGCCGAAGTGGCCCAGTGCATGCGCCAGCACGGCGGCGCGGATCACGTAGAAGGGGGTTTCCAGCTCGCCGCCCGAACCGGTGCCCCAGGTGGACATCGGCGTGCGGTGGCCGCCGGCGATCCGGTGGATGTCGTAGCGGCGGTAGTTGCGATAGTCGGCCAGGTCCTTCAGCGCGCGTTCGGCGGCGATCTGGTCCTGAGAAAGCAGCAGGCGCTTGATCTCCTGGGCGGTGGCGCGGTGCTCGGGCGAGAGCTGGGGGGCGTCGAAGATGGCCGTGCGTTCCTTCTCGAGCTGGTCGACCACGCCGTCGAGCGCCTCGAAGAAGTCGTAGTAATCCTTGTAGCGCGGCACCCAGTCCTGCACCACGTCGTAGGAATCCACGCCGAACTGGATGGCCTTGAGCTCCTGGCTGAGTTTGCGCAGCGTGTTGGAGCCGTCCTTCACGTCGCGCCGGACCTTGAAGCAGAAGTCGCTGGTGAACACGTGGTTGAAGGTGGCCTCAGCCTTCTCCAGCCGCGCGACGTTGTCGGCCAGGCCGATGCCATCCTGGCGGCGGATCTGCTCACGTGCAGCCTGCTGCACGGCCAGCACCGCCTTCAGGACGGCTTCGATCTGCTCGACGCTGCGCGGCGGCTCGGCCCACGAGAAACGCTCCTCGTCGGTACGCGCACCGGCCAGGTAGGTGGCGATGTGGTTGCGCAGTGTCTTGAGGCGGTCGGGCAGGTTCTCCGCGGCATTCGCCGCATGGTTCTGGAGGGTCGCCGCGCTGGGCAGTTCGGCTTCTCCGAGCGTGCGCGCCTCGTCCAGCAACTGCAGTTCGCTGGCCACCGCGCCGCCGGCATCGGCGAAGCGGCTGATCCAGACCTGGGCGGCCACGATGTCCTGCGCCAGCTCGGGCAGCCGGGCATCGAGCTCGCCGAGCGACTTGAGCAACCCGCCGAGCTCCTTGTTCTGGACGCCGACATCCTGCTGCTCGGCGTCCCACTGCGCCTGCTTCGCTTCGAGCCGTTCGCGCAGCGTGTCGCGCCGCCCCTCCAGCGCCTCGATGCTCGAGGTGTCCAGCTGCTGCAGGTGGAGCTCGACATCCACATGCCGCAGTCGCGTCGTCAGCGCCTCCGAGAGCGCTTCGGCCAGCGAGGCCGCACGGCTCTGGCTGAACCAGCCCTGCACCAGGGTCAGCGACTGCGCCATCCCTTTGAGTCCCTGCAGTTCGGGCACCAGCGCATCGAGCCGGGCGTTGACCCAGGCCAGCCGGCGCTTGCGGCTCTCCAGGCCGAAGGCGAGCTCCTGCTCCGCCGCCAGGCAGGCAAACATGCCGTAGGCACGGCTGCCGAGGCCGCGCTGCATCAGGCCTTGTGGCGTGCGGCGCAGTTCGGCCTCGGTGTCCACCTTGCGCACGCGGCCATAAAGAGCCAGCAGATAGGCCTTGCCGACGGGATGCTCGCAGATCAGTTCGTGGAGGATGCTCTGGGGCGGCGTGGCCATGCCCCGCGTGTCTTCGATGGCCTTGGCGCCCTGCACGATCTTCGGCGAGCGGCGCGCGAAGTGGTCCTTGACGAGCCGGATCGCGTCTTCCTCGAAGTCCGGCTCGACGATCAGCGCGAAACGGTCGCGCCCCATATAGCCTTCGATGGCCGCTTGCCAGGCGCTGCCCAGCCGCGGCTCCACCAGCGCGGCCAGCATGCGCGGGCGGCTGGCGGGCAGCTCGGCCTCGAGCAGGCGCTGGGCCCGCAGCACGTCCTCGGGCGCCGGCGGGCGTCCCTCCAGCAGCTGCACCTGCTCGGCGCGCAGGGCGGTCTGTTCGTCCAGCAGCAGGGACTGCCGCTTCAGCAGCTCGCTGCGCGACATCACCAGGGCGGACATGACCGACTGTTCGTCCTGTCCCAGCAGCACGTCTTCGAGCGCACGCAAGGCCTGGTCGAGCGGCTCCAGCTCGAAGGCGGCCAGCTCGTCCCCCAGCTGGGCGGCCGACAGCAGGGCCTCGCGGGCCGGATTCCACTGCTTGGTCGCCCGGAAGGCGGCCGAGTTCAGGCGCTGCACCGCGGCCTGCAGGTCCGGCAGCGGCGAAAGATCCAGCTCGAGCAGCTGCTTCACATGGATCAGCACCTGATCCATCTGCCGGGCGGCCTGCTGGACGCGGCTCCAGTCCTTGCGGAACTGCTCGGCGTACTGGGCCGCCTGGGTCGTCAGGCGCTGCTTTTCCTGAGCGACGCCGTTTTGCGCCAGCTCGCCCTGCACCAGGGTCAGCTCCTCGTTCAGCGTCCCGCGCTCGTGGGCGATCGCATCCAGCCGCTGCTGCGATGCCGTGGCGAGGCTTTGGAGTTGCAAGCGGCGGCGTTCGGTTCTCGCCCGCTCGCCCAGGGTGTCGCGCTGCACGCGCAGCGCATGCGCGTTCAGCATGACGACGTGGCGGCGCAGCAGCGCGACGACGTCGCCGCCCGCCTCGTCGACCAGCGTCAGCCGGTCGATGTTCAGCCGCAGGCGTTCGGCGTCCGCCTTCAGGCGGGCGATCTCCTGCATCAGCTGGCGCATCTTGCCGACTTCCTGGCTGAAGTCGTGCGCGTCGAGGATCTCGTCCCGCACCAGCTCGTTGACATTGCCGATCTCGCGATAGGCCATGGCCTTGACGATCGCGCGGGCGCAGCGCGTCGCGTCCGCCTCGGGCACGAATTTGCGGCCCAGCAGATGGCCGTAGAGATGCTGCAGATAGCTGTCCTTGCCCTCGAAGCGCATCACCTGCTCGGCCTTCAGCTCGAGCCGGAGCTGAAGCTGGGCGTAGGCCTCCTTCAGCGGCAGCGGCCGTGCGCGGCCGGACGCTGGGTCGCTGGACAGCAGGTGCTGGAGCGTCAGGCTCGCGCCGCGCAGCAGGAAGAACAGCGGCTTGCCACCCTCGGCGCGGCCGCCGTCCACATGGGCCTCGACACCCAGCAGCGCGCTGAAGGGCGCCGCATCCGTTTCCTGGTCGGACGGCACGAAGCTCGCCGCGACATAGCTGGTCGAGCGCTGGCGCAGGAACACCTCGCTGCCGCACTGGCCCAGCGCATAGGCATGCAGCGTGCGCGGCTCCTTGCCACCGCGGCGGCTCTGGGTCGATTCGTTCTGGCCCGCGTTGAAATGGAAGACCCCCTGGCGGGCCGCCGTGAGCAGGGCCTGGATGGCGTCCAGCAGCGTGGACTTGCCCGAGCCGGACTCGCCGGTGAGCAGGGTGGCGTCAGCCAGCGCCCAGTCGCGCGTTTCCAGGGTGCCCCAGTTGACGGTGATCAGTCGTTGCAGGCGCATCGCTCAGGCCGACCTTTGCTGCATCAGCTGGCGGACCTCCAGCAGCGCCTCGTCGCTGACAAAGGAGAGGATGGGCCGCAGCACGCTCAGCAGCATCTCCATCTGGCCGAAGCCGGCGTCGCCTTCCCGAAAACGCACCAGCCGGTGCTTGCGCAGCTCGCGCATCAGCTGGACCCGCTCCGCGGTGGAGGCCGGCAGCGTCGTGCCCAGCAGCGTGACGAGGGTCTGGGACAACTCCTCCAGGCTGATCGCCAGCTCCTGGTTGATCAGCTCGCGCTTGCCGGTCAGCGCCTCGGTGTAGAGAAAGCGCAGTCCGAGCGCGGCGGCCACCACGTCCTTGGACAGGCGCGCACGCAGCCTCTTGACGCCGTCCTCGTCCTCCTGGTCGTCGCCCGGCGGGTACAGCCGCATCAGGTTGGCGTCGACGTCGTGCGTCAGGGCGAAACCCAGCACGTCGAACCATTCGCGCAGCAGTTCCTCGACCAGCGTGGCGTCGTCGTAGAGCGCCTGCTCGGGCTTGGAATAGTCGCGCCAGAGGATGCCGGCCGCCAGCAGCCGGTTGCAGATCTCGGCGAAGCGGCGGCGCGGGACGCCCCCTGCCGTGCGCTCGGCCAGGCGGTTTTCGAGCAGGGCTTGGAAGGTCTCGGCGGTCATCGCTTGGGCAGTCGGCGCAACTCGTAATCATCGGCGATGAAGCTCGCCGTTTCGAAGCGTTCGCCGAGTTTGCTGACCTGCCAGCGTTCGCGCCCCAGCAGCGAGCGCGCCGCACCGACGGCATGCAGGCTGGTCAGCACCTCGTCCGCCCGCTGCGACGCGAGATCGGACAGGCGCAGTGACACGGCGCCCGCCTTGCCAAGCTGCCCGAGGACACGTTCCTCGCTGACGACGAAGGCCTCGGCCTCGGCGCGGCGCATGGCCGCCTCGAGCCGGCTGTCCTCGCGGATCTGCCATTCGGTCTCGTCACCCTCGACCTGCTGGCGCTCGCGCTGGGTCCAGCGCAGTCCTCCCACGGGCAGCAGCCGCAGCTCGGTCGTGGCCAGTCGCTGGCCCAGCAGTTCCAGCCAGTCCTCCTTGCCCGCGGCGTCGGCGGCCTTGATGCCGGCCAGCGTCAGGCCCATGGGCGATTCGGCGCCATAGTCCAGCGAGAGCGCCTGGCGCAGCAGGCTGGTGAAGCGGCGCACGTAGTTGTGCATCTCGCTGCGCAGCATCGGCAGCTTCAGCTCGCAGGCGGCGTCGATCAGCGCTTCGACCCGCTGGCACAGCCACAGCGTGGCGCTGCGTCCGCCGACGAGCATCGGCTCCAGCCAGTCCACGCGCTGGCGCAGGGCGGCGTCGATGCGCTCACGCTGCTCGAGAGGCCAGGCGCGGATCTGGTCCAGCAGTTCGATGATCTGGCTGCGGTGGCGGTCCACCGAATCGGCCACCAGCCGCACGGACATTTCCTTGCCGAACCGGCGCTCGAGGAAATCGTTGAACTCGTCCCAGGCCAGCTTGTGCATCAGCGCCTCGCGGGTGAGGCTCTGCATCAGTGCGCGGAAATATTCGATGTCGTCCTGCAGATCCTGAACGACGCGGCTCGCGTAGTCGTGGGCGTCGAGCAGCTCGTCCTCGTCATGGTTGTCCAGGAAGGCTTGCAGGGCCTTGCGGGCCGAACGCATATTGCGCTGACGGGTCTTGTGGCGGGTGTTGTCCAGCTCGGCGAAGGTCTCCGCGAAGGCCTTGCCGGCCCGGGTCAACTTGAGCACCGGCTGCAGGTCGATCGGGTCCTTGTAGTCCTCCACCCAGCCGTGCGCCTTCAGCTCCCGCAGCAGGTTCAGCGCATAGCCGCGCTCGGCCTCCGCATTGACGGTCTGCGCGGTGGACAGGGCCCCTTCGCGATAGGCCGGCTGGGCGATCACACCCATGCAGATGTCCAGCACCAGATCCCGGGTCAGCGCCTGCGCGTAATCCGCTTCCGGGCCATGCACGCGCTCGTGCAGGCCGCGCAGGACGGCCGCGCAGGCCTCACGGTCCTGCCATGTCAGCGGACGGAAGAAATGTTCAGTGGCGCCCTGGAAGAAGATGGCCGACGCAGACATGCATGCCCCTCCCGTTTCGTTCGGCCGACCGGAGAGGTTCTCGTCCGACGGCGGGCGCGCGATTATCGCCGCCTGGGGAGGAGCGGCCGTGGCCGATGGCGGACGCGCATTGAAGCGGGATGCCGCTCGACTGTGGCGTCATGTCGGTGCGCGCAGCCGTTCTTTTTGAAGCAACGTGTAAGCCGCAGACGGGGAAATGGGATCGCCTGGGAAGTCCCGGGACAGGTCGGGCGCTCTCGGGACGCTGGGGGCCGTGTCCGTCGGCCTTTTTCGCCATGGCGGTTGACCGCTTGCAAAGCTATCCGCATAGGGGCTGAGAGCCCCCGGTGGGCTCGGCGTCAGCGCGCATACTCCCTCAACTGGTGTATGCTCTTGTCATACCATCTTCTGGAGTGACGCTATGGTCCGCGCCGCGCCTGCAGTACTGAGCGTCCGTGTCAGCCCCGATGAACGCGCCTTGCTAGAGGCCGCGGCTGAGCAGGCTCGCACAAATCTCAGCGACTTCATTCGGCGACGTGCCATCGAGGCCGCCGAAACCGATCTGCTGGAGCGTCGCATCGTGACGATTCCGGCGAAGGATTGGGCCAGATTCGAGGCTTGGGCCAACGCGCCGGCGAAGGAAGTTCCGGCGCTGCGCAAGCTTGCCAAGGCCCGGCCAGCGTGGCAGGGCTGACTCCACCGCGGCCTCTCTCGGCCGAAGACGACACTGGAAGTTTCGACTGCGGCCGCGATACGCTGAACCACTGGTTCCAGCGCCATGCTTGGCGCAACCAAAGGTCGGATGTGTCACGAACCAGCGTGATTTGCGATTCAGCCACCGGCATCGTCGCAGGGTATGTGAGCCTGTCGGCCGCGCACATCGAGCGAGCTTGGCTGCCCAAGGCCCAGCAACGCAACCGACCGGATCCAGTGCCCGCCATGTTGCTGGGCCAGTTGGCGGTTGATCTGCGATGGCAGGGTCGAGGCGTAGCGCGATCGCTGATGTTCTATGCGCTCGCCACGGCGGTGCGGTTCTCCAAGGAAGTCGGCTGCTTCTGCGTGCTCACGCATCCTCTCGACGACGAAGTTCGAGCCCTGTATCGGTCATTCGGGTTCGAGGATGTACCGTTCGATCCCTCCCGCAGCATGGCTGTTCGCATTGCAGACCTGGTCCACAACGGCTTCGGCTCTGAAGTCTGAGGTGAACGAGTCGCTCTTGCTATCCCCGGCGGCCACCCAAATTCCCCCACTGATGGCCACCTCAAACTCCCCCACCTGAGTTGATCGGGGACGGGAGGTAAGAGCTGGCGCCGCCGGCGCCTGTTGGCAGGACACATTGAACTGAGTCTTCCCCGAGGGAAGGCCAAGGAGTGAATGTCTTGAAGCCCAACAAGCGAGCGACGATCCAGACGTTGCTGGAGCGCGGAACGCCCCAGAGAGAGATAGCCCGGCTCACGGGCATTGATCGCAAGACGGTCAGAAGCTACCAGGAGCGGTGGCTGGCCGAGCAGGCAAATTCCCCCGGGGTGGCCACCGGCTCCGAGGAGGTCGCGGCCCCTGGGAGTGCGCAAACTCCCCCACCCTGGCCACCGGCTGGGGTGCCGGTGGCCACCAGCTTGTGCGAGCCTCACCGCGAGTTCATCGAGGCCCAGGTCCGGCTGGGACGTAACGCCGTGGCGATCTACCAGGACCTGGTCGACCAGCACGGCTTCAGGGGCGCCTACAACTCGGTTAAGCGCTTCGTGGCCCGGCTGCGGCACAAGGAGCCCGAGCGGTTCGACCGGCTGTCCAAGCCGCTGCAAAAGCGCGAGTGGACGGCCGTCGGACCGCGCTGCATACGCTGTCGAAATGGCGCAAGGCGGGCAGGAGGGCGCCGTCAAGCCGCAGGACTACCGACGCGCCCTGCGCGACGTGGCCCGACCTTGATCACTGAGCGAGCGTCTCCAGCTCCTCGATCACCTCGGACAGAAAGCGCCGGCCCGTTGCGCTGAAACCTTCCACCGGCAGGTCCATCGACGCCAGCAGGCCCAGGTTGGCGATGCGCAGCGCCTGTTCAAGATCCGCCTGACTGGCCAGTAGCGCGCGCAGGCCGGCACCGGCGCGCTTCGCCAGGCCGGCAGCCTGGTTCCCGAACTTGTCTTGCAGCGCGAGCCACATCCGGCCAGCCCAGTCTTCCAGCTCTTCGGTACCGTCGCGGCGATCACGCTCGGTGGTGAGGTAGGTCAGGGCGAGCACGCGCCCGAGGTCCTTATTCGAGCGCTTGTAGTCGGTGCCGGCGATCAGAGTGTCTGCGATCTCCGGATGGTGAAGCAGGTTGGCCAACGCCATCATTTCCGGTCGCGCGGTGCGCACACCGTGTACCGTTTCCAGTGGCTCCCATTCCGCCAGCGCAAGGAAGTCGAAGCTGCAGATCGCGAAGTGGCCGATGCTGGTTTCCACGCGTCGCAACTTCTTGCCCGGAGCATCCGGATCGAACGCCGGTGGAGCCGACAGCAACTCCAGGAACCAGGGGCTCACGACGTCGCCGGGTGGGCGCAGCCGCACCATCGGTAGGCCATCTTCTGGATCCTCCTTCGTGCCTGGTTGGCTCCAGGCTTGGCCTTCGCGCAGCCTCCAGTCCGCGCGTATGAGCTGGTCGGTCACCTCCGTCGCCGCGGCCACCGCCTTCGAGTGCGGGGAGAACAGGCAGTCCACGTCCTTTGTGCGGATCGCGCGGGCGCCGTCGTCGGCGAAGAAGTGGTAGCCGGCCGCGAGGCTGCCGATGATGATGACGTGAGCCCGAACTTCGGCTGGAAGTGCCTGGGCCACTTGGCCCAGGACCTCGGCCGGTGACAGAGCTGCTTCCAGTTTCATGGCGCCTTCCTTGCAGCTTCACAAAGCTCGTGCGCCAACTCTTCGGCCTCTGCCTGCAGGCCGAGTTGTTCCAGGTCGGCCAGACAGTCCAGCCGCGCGGCCAACTCGGGCTCGCGCGCAATGCTCTCTGGCGGCCGGCAATCGCGCTGCAGATGTAGTACGAGCAGAGGCTTGCGTTTGGTGGCGTCCGCATCCACCAGGCCCGCATCCAGCTTGGGCACGAAGCGTAGGTCGCCGTCGTAGACGCTCAAGTCCAACCGCGGCGAGGCCGTGATGTTCAGGTCCGGGAGGAAGTGCAACGCACCCAGAACCCCGGAGATAGCCACTTTCTCCGCCACACCCTTGCTTCGCAGAGACAGGAGGCGTTCGGCCATGGCGCTGGGCATGCGCGAGAGACCCGATGGGTCAGCGTAGCGAAGTTCCTTGCGGGCAGCAGCGTGCTCGTCGGCCAGCTTGAGCAGCACCTTTGGCTTCAGCCACAGGTCGATCGGACCGTCACGCTCGCCGGCGACGATGTTGAGTTGGAGCAGCTCAGTCAATGCGGCCGAAGCGGTCTGATAGCTGGCGCCCGTTTGCCGGCGCATTTCCGCGAGTGTCATCGGTGCTAAGCCGCACAGAGCGCGCTCGACGAGGACAGCCTTGACCTGCTGGCGGGTGACACGGGTGGAGGCGTTGCCCATGCCCTCGTCCTGCACGGCCCCGTAGAGCGCGCGCAGGAACGGCTGCGGGAACTCGGGGACTTCACCGTTCAAGTGGAGGTTCGGGCCTGTCTTGGCGCCGACCAGGTGGATGCGATGGGCTACTTCGGGACGCACAATGGAGCGAAAGCGGCTCAGCTCGGCTTCCAGGCGAGGCATGGACAGGCGGCTGTCCACGATCACGCATAGGCCGGTTGCAGGTCGGGCGGCGCTGTCGACCGCATAGGCGAGCGCCAGTAGGCCCTCGCGGACGTCCCGCGCCGTGCTGGTGCGGCGTATCTCTGCAAGGACGTCCGGACCGTCTGGGTTGTCCCAATGCAGCGAGACCAGTCCGTCGTCAGTGAGGTGGCGACCTATCATTAGGTTGCAACTTTACTGCTCAAGTCGCAACTTATCAAGCGGTGGTCGCTCCTCGAAGACTCATGACAGGTTGGCCTTTCGACCCATTCATTGGGTTACGTCGCCGTCGAGGCCTGCAAGCGCTGCTCGTGTGCACGAGTGTTGGCGCCGAGTGCTGAAGCTTCCGGGCGTGCTGGCGTAGCGGTGCCTTGACGGCGCCAGAGGAGAGCCGGTCAATGCTCGCCTCTCCCGGCCAAAATCCGGGCAGCCAATGCCTCGTTGGGTCATTCCGGACACCCGCTGGGTGTCCGCCATCCGCCCGGAACGGTGTCCGGGATCGCGCGGAATACGCACTTGGGTCGTTCCCGCTGCCTTTTGGGGCCGTGGGCGAGCACAATTTGACGAAATTCCCAGAAATTGCCGCCATTCGTCATTTATGGGCATGTTCCACGGCGGTAAAAGGACGGGGCAGGGAGTACCACACGCCAGGCAGCGCAGACTCGCCGGCGCCAGTTTGTGCGGGGCGGGGCATGCCAGAGAGGCTGATGCAGCTGGACGGGCTCTTTCTGAGCACGCTGCGGGCGGGCCCTGTCGAGAGGCGCATCGCGCTGCGGGTGGTGCTGCTGTCCCTGCTGGTGTTCCTGGGGGTGGCGCCTTTCGCGAAGACCTCGCTGACGGCGCAATGGGCCTTCATTCCGGCCTACGAGGCGGCGTTGATCGTGACCGACCTGATCACGACGACCCTGCTGCTGAACCAATACGTCAGCCTGCGCGCGCCCTCGCTGTTGGCGCTGGCGGCGGCCTATCTGTTCACGGCCCTGATGACGGTCGTGCATGCGCTGACCTTTCCCGGGCTGTTTGCACCGCAGGGGCTGCTGGGCGCCGGACCGCAGAGCACGGCCTGGCTCTATATGTTCTGGCATGGCGGCTTTCCGCTGTTCATCTGCGCCTACGCGCTCTTGAAGCGGCGTGATCCACCGGTCGGCTCGCTGCCCGAGGCGCCTCGCCGCATCTGGCCCCAGACCTCGGCACTGCTGGCTGTGTTGACCCTGCCCGTGCTGCTGCTGGGTCTGCTCGCGACGCGCTACGAGAGCTGGCTGCCGGCGATCATGGACGGCAACCGCTACACCTCGGCGATGGTGATCGTGGTGGGCACGGTCTGGTGCTTCAGCCTGCTGGCCCTGGCGCTGCTGTGGCTGGGGCGGTCTCATTCCGTGCTGGACCTGTGGCTGATGGTGGTCATGGTGGCGTGGCTGATCGACATCGCTTTGGCGGCCGTCCTGAACCAGGGCCGTTTCGACCTGGGCTTCTATGCCGGGCGCGTCTACGGCCTGCTGGCCTCCAGCTTCGTGCTGCTGGTGCTGCTGGTCGAGAGCGGCATGCTCTACCGTCAGCTGCTGCAGCTCGCCGGAGCGTTGGAGCGTGCCTCGCTGTTCGACGGCCTGACCGGCGTCGCCAACCGGCGTGCCTTCGACGCGGGGCTGCAGCAGGAGTGGCGCCGCTGCTCGCGTGCCGGCCATCCCTTGTCGCTGATCATGGTCGATATCGACTACTTCAAGGCCTACAACGACATGTACGGCCATCCCGAGGGGGACGAATGCCTGCGCCAGGTGGCCCAGAGCCTGAAGACGACCCTGCAGCGCAGCTCGGACATGGTGGCCCGTTATGGTGGCGAGGAGTTCGCGGTGCTGCTGCCCGAGTCCGATGCGGCGCAGGCGCTGCGCCTGGCCTGGCGTGTGAACGGCGGTCAGGAAACGCGCTTATTCGGCGGTGAGGACGCGGTTTTGCTCGAAGTGCCCGCTCAGGCCGGGTGTGATCGAGGGCAGTG
>NZ_SMBU01000055.1 GCF_004342485.1 Roseateles saccharophilus | reverse complement strand
CCACCGTCGCAAGATGGTGGGGGTTTTGCTTTTTGCGGTGCAGAAATTCATAGTGCTTGGGTGACGGGAGTTTGCGCCGTCGCCGCAAGCTCAGCGCGGCGACAGCGCCTCCCGCACAAAACGCACCAACGCCCGCGCCGTCTCCGACCCCGCCGGCATCGCCAGCGTCAGCGCTTGCACCGCCTCAAGACCGGCTTGCAGCCGATGTCTGAGTTTCTGCCCCAACTCCCCACGACTGCCAACATGGCGCTGCCGGCAGGCAATAAAAAACCCGCCGAGGCGGGTTTTCAAAGGGGGGCGAAAGTCAGCGAGTTGAAGCTGTCGGGCAATCGCTCGGTCACACGTTGAACAGGAAGTGCAGCACGTCGCCATCCTTGACGACATAGTCCTTGCCTTCGGCGCGCATCTTGCCGGCGTCTTTAGCGCCCTGTTCGCCACGGTACTGGATGAAATCGTCGTAGGCGATGGTCTGCGCGCGGATATAGCCTCGCTCGAAGTCGGTGTGGATGACGGCTGCAGCCTGCGGGCCGGTGTCGCCGATATGGATGGTCCAGGCGCGTACTTCCTTCACACCGGCGGTGAAATAGGTCTGTAGGCCGAGCAGCTTGAAGGCCGCACGGATCAGGCGGTTCAGCCCCGGCTCATCCTGGCCCATCTCAGCGAGAAAGAGCGCGCGGTCTTCGTCGCTCATGTCGGCCAGATCCGCTTCCGTCTTGGCGCAGATGGCAACGACGGGAGCGTTCTGGCTGGCGGCGTACTCACGCAGGCGGTCGAGGAAGGGATTGTTCTCGAAGCCGTCCTCGGACACGTTGCCGACGAACATCGCCGGCTTGGCCGTGATCAGGCACAGCGGCTTCAGCACGGCGAGTTCTTCCTTGCTGAAATCGATGGAGCGCACCGGCTTGGCTTCGTCGAGTGTGGCCTGGCATTTCTTCAGCACTTCGACGAGGCGCGCGGCCTCCTTGTCGCCACCGGCCTTGGCGACCTTGCTGTAGCGCTGCAGGCTCTTCTCGACGGTGCCCAGGTCGGCCAGGCAGAGCTCGGTCTGGATGACCTCGATGTCGGCGATGGGATCGACCCGACCATTCACGTGGATGACGTTGGGGTCCTCGAAGCAGCGTACGACATTGACGATGGCGTCCGTCTCGCGGATGTGGGACAGGAACTGGTTGCCCAGGCCCTCGCCCTTGCTGGCGCCGGCAACCAGACCGGCGATGTCGACGAACTCGACGACCGCGGGGAGCACGCGTTCGGGCTTGACGATTTCGGCAAGCGCCGCCAGGCGCGGGTCGGGCAGCTCGACGATGCCGACATTGGGCTCGATCGTGCAGAAGGGGTAGTTCTCGG
Organism: Roseateles saccharophilus; assembly: GCF_004342485.1. GTDB lineage: Bacteria > Pseudomonadota > Gammaproteobacteria > Burkholderiales > Burkholderiaceae_C > Pelomonas > Pelomonas saccharophila. The sequence goes on along the minus strand of NZ_SMBU01000055.1, from coordinate 22,122 downwards.
CAGCGATGCCGGCTTTGGTCAGGGCGTTGAAGAGCGTGGACTTGCCGACATTAGGCAGGCCCACGATGCCGCATTTGAGGCTCATGGCGAGGCTTTCCGTTGGGGAGGGCGGCCGGCGGCGGCCGGTGCCGAAGCGTGCGATTTTAGTCGGCCGGCGCGAGCGCGCTCACGCGCCCGGCCCCACGCCGTGATGCGGTCATACCCCCTGCCTACAATCGCGGCATGCAAAGCGTCGATGTGTTGGTCAAGGGCCGGGGGGCGGTAGGTCGCAGCCTCGCGCTCAGCCTGGCCGCCCAGGGCCTGAGCGTGGGCATGACGGGCAACCCCGAGGCGTCGCGCCCGGACGATGTGCGCACCTATGCGCTGAACGCGGCCTCGGTGGCGTTGCTGACCGACCTCAAGGTCTGGGGCAGCCTGCGGGGCGACGCCATCAGCCCGGTCTACGACATGATCGTCAGCGGCGATGCGGCGGGTGGACAGCCGGCGGGGCGGCTGAGTTTTTCGGCCTGGCAGCAGGGCGCGCGTGAACTGGCCGTCATCGTCGACGCCGCGGAGCTGGACGCGCAACTGGCAACGGCGCTGCGCTTCTCGCCCCATGTCCACGACGTGGCCGACGACACACCGGCCGCGCTGACCGCCCTTTGCGAGGGGCGCGAGTCGGCCGCTCGTTCGGCCCTCGGTGTCGAGTTCAAGCCTCGACCCTATGGGCACCGCGCCGTGGCCGCTCGGCTGGTGGCTGACCGGGCCCATCAGGGCGTGGCGCGCCAGTGGTTCCAGCCCGGTGGCGAAGTCCTGGCCCTGCTGCCTTTCGAGAAGCCGCTGCCCGGGGCGTCCTACGGTCTGGTCTGGTCCTGCGCCGAGGCACGGGCATTGCATCTGACGGCCCTGCCGGCCGCGGACTTCGAGCGTGAGCTGAACGAAGCGACCGCAGGTGCCGCCGGCGAACTCAAGCTTGGCAGCGAGCGCTCGAGCTGGCCGCTCGCGCTGGCGCGGGCCGAAACGGTCTGCGGACCGGGCTGGGTGTTGCTCGGCGACGCGGCCCACATCGTGCATCCGCTTGCAGGCCAGGGGCTCAACCTGGGCCTGGGCGACGTCGCTGCGCTGTCGCGGGTGCTGGCCGGGCGTGAAGTCTGGCGCCCGCTCGGCGACGAGCGGCTGCTGCGCCGCTATGCCCGCGAACGCCTCGCCCCGACGCTCGCGATGGGCGAGCTGACCGACGCGCTGCAGCGCCTGTTCGCCCACCCGTCCAACGCCGCCCAGAGCCTGCGCAATCGCGGCCTGGATGCGCTCAACCAACTCCCACCCGTGAAGCGCTGGCTGACCCAGCGCGCCCTCGGGCTCTAAACCCCAACCCGCTCCGCATCGTGTTGCCCTACGCCGCCCGTTTCCTGACGACCAGCCTGCTGGTCGCTGCCTGCCTGCCCGCCCTCGCCAACGAGACCGTCATCCGCAAGGCCATTGCCGAACGCATGCCCAATGCGCCCAAGATCGACGAGGTGCGACCCGCGCCGATGCCGGGCCTGTGGGAAGTCCGCTTCGGCAACGAGGTGCGCTACACCGATGCCACCGGCACCTATCTGATCGAGGGCGAGCTGATCGACCTCAAGTCCAAGAAGAACCTGACCGAGGAGCGCGTCACGCAGCTCAATCGCGTGGACTTCGCGGCCCTGCCGTTCAAGGATGCGCTGATGTGGAGGAATGGCAGCGGCAAGCGCCGCATCGCCGTGTTCGCCGACCCCAACTGCGGCTACTGCAAGCGCTTCGAGAAGGCCTTGCAGGAGATGAAGGACGTGACGGTCTACACCTTCCTCATCCCCATCCTCGGCGGCGATTCGCCCGAGAAGACGCGTGCGATCTGGTGCTCCAAGGACGGCGCCAACACCTGGCTCGCCTGGATGCTCCGCGGCGAGGCGCCGCCCAAGCCGGCCGCAGGCTGCGACGACGGCGCCATCGAGCGCAACCTCGCGTTGTCGCGCAAGATCCACGTCAACGGTACGCCGGCCATCCTGCTGGAAGACGGCAACCGCATCCCGGGCGCGGTCGGGCCGGTCGAGCTCGAGAAGCGCCTGCAGGCCCTGGCCGCACCGGCGAGCAAGTCCTGACCCCGATGAGCGCCGAACATCGGGAGCTCGCGCATCGCCTCGGATATGCCGGCCTCGCCCCCTTCGTGCTCGGCTGCCTGCTGATCTGGCTGATCGGCGACCGCGACCTCGACCAGCACACCTTCGTCAGCCTCGCGCTGTCGGCCTGGGCCGGCCTCGTCATCGCCTTCCTCGGCGGCATCCACTGGGGCCTGTCCTTCACGCACGGCCTGCCCGGCCGCCAGCCGCTCTATTGGGGCGTCAGCGCGGTGTCGCTCGGCTGGCTGGGCGTCGTGATGCCGCCCTATGCCGGCCTGGCCCTGCACGGCGGCGTGCTGATCGCCTGCTATGTGGTGGACCGCCGCGTCTACCCGCAGCTCGGCGCCGGCGACTGGCTGACGCTGCGTTTCCGGCTCACGGCCGTTGCCTCGCTGAGCTGCTTCCTGGCCGCCGCGGGCAGCTGATGGGCGGGCCGCGCTACCGCATCGAGCTGGCCGACCCATCGGCCCACCGCTATCGCGTCACGCTGACGCTCGCCAGCCCGGCCGCCGAGCAGGATTTCAGCCTGCCGGTCTGGATTCCGGGCAGCTATATGGTGCGCGAGTTCGCCAAGCACCTCAGCCGCCTCAGCGCCCGGCAGGGCGGCCGCGAACTGGGTATCGAGCAGCTCGACAAGGCCAGCTGGCGGGTGCGCTGCCAGGGCCGCGCGGCGCTGGTGCTGAGCTACGAGGTCTATGCCTTCGACGCCTCGGTGCGCACCGCCTGGCTGGACGGCCAGCGCGCCTTCTTCAACCCGAGCAGCCTGTGCCTGCGCGCGCATGGCCGCGAGGGCGAGCCGCATCGCATCGATCTGGCGCGGCTGCCCAAGGGCTGGCAGGTCGCGACCGAGATGGTTGCGGCCGACGGTGGTTTCGAAGCCGTCAGCTACGACGAACTGCTCGACCACCCCTTCGAGATCGGCCCGCACTGGACAGGCGAATTCGTCGCCTGCGGTGTGACGCACCGCATCGTCGTGGCCGGTGCCTGGCCCAGCTTCGACGGCGAGCGCCTGCTGGCCGATGTGCGCCACATCTGCGAGGCCCAGATCGCCTTCTGGGAGGAAGGCAGCAAGGCCCCTTTCGAGCGCTACAGCTTCCTGCTCTGGGCCGTGGACGACGGTCATGGCGGCCTCGAACACCGCGCCAGCACGGCGCTGATCTGCGCCCGACGCGAGCTGCCCACTGCGGATGAGCCTGCCACGCCGGGCGACCACTACGCGCGCCTGCTCGGCCTGTTCAGCCACGAGTATTTCCATGCCTGGAACGTGAAGCGGCTCAAGCCCGCGGAGTTCGCAAGCCTGGACTACCAGCGCGAGAACTACACCGAGCTGCTGTGGTTCTTCGAGGGCTTCACCAGCTACTACGACGAACTGATGCTGCTGCGCGCCGGCCGGGTCGACGCGCCGCGCTACCTGAAGTTGCTGGCCGCCAGCGTCAACGGCGTGCTCGCCACGCCGGGCCGGCGCGTGCAGCCGCTCAGTACCGCCAGCTTCGAGGCCTGGACCAAGTACTACCGGCCCGACGAGAACAGCCCGAACGCGACGAGCAACTACTACGCCCAGGGTGCGTTGGTGGCCCTCTGCCTGGACCTGAGCCTGCGTGCCCGCCAATCCAGCCTGGACGCGCTGATGCGGCGGCTCTGGGCCGGCGGCGCCGGTGGTGCGCTCAGCGAGGCCGACATCTTCGCGGCGGTGCAGGCCCTGGGAGGCGGGGAGCTGGCGACCCGATTGAGCGCCTGGGTCCACGGGACCGACGAACTGCCGCTGCGCGAACTGCTCGAGACCCACGGCATCGCCTGGCGCGACGAGGGCCGCCAGAGCGTGGCCCAGCGCCTGGGCCTGCGCGTACGCGAGACCGCACTGACCGGCGTCGGCGTGACGCATGTGCTCGCCGGCGGGGCAGCCGAGGCGGTCGGGCTGAACGCACGCGACGAGATCCTCGGCTGCAACGGCTGGCGGCTGCGCCGCCTGGACGATGCGCCCGGCCTGCTCGCACCGGGCGACACGCGCCTGCGCCTGCTCGTCGGCCGCGACCAGCGCCTGTTCGAACTCGATGTCGAGTTGCCGCCGGCGCGGCCGGCATCCGTCGCGCTGGCTCTGGCCGACGGCGAGCCGATGCTGCGCCGTTGCTGGCTCGGCACCTGAACCCGCGATGAGATCCGTCCGGCCGCCCGGTCTGTTGGTGCTGGCCGTGCTGGCGCTGCACCTGCTGCTCGGGCACGAGGTGCAGCGCATCCACGAGGGCTGGCTCAGCGACGGCCCGCCGCCCATGCCCGAGCGCATGAAGGTGGCGCTGGTGCACGAGATGACGCTGCAGGCGCCGCCGGCGCGGCCGACCGCGCCCCGCCTGCCACAGCCCGCGCCCAGGCACGAGTCACCCGCTTCACCCGAGCCGGCCTCCGAGCCCGCCTCGGCACCCGAACCCGCGTCGGCACCCGAGTCCGAACCGGCAGCCGAGGCTGCGTCCGCCGCGCCGGTACCCGTCGTCGCTGCCGAGGCCGCGTCCGCCCCGGTCGATGGCGAGCCCGGCCCCGAGTGGCCGCTCTCCACGCGGCTGACCTATGTGCTGACCGGCAACTATCGCGGGCCCATCCACGGCCAGGCCCAGGTCGAGTGGCTGCGCAAGGGCCGTGACTACCAGGTGAACCTGGATGTCGCGGTCGGCCCCAGCTTCGCGCCCCTCATCACCCGCCGCATGAGCAGCCAGGGCCAGTTGACGCCCGAGGGCATCGCACCGCAGCGCTACGACGAGGAGACCAAGTTCATCCTCGGTGAGCCCCGCCGCATCAGCGTCTTCTTCCTGCCTGGCGAGGTGCAGCTGGCCACTGGCGTGCGCGAGCCGGCGATGCGAGGCGGCCAGGACGCGGCCAGCCAGTTCGTGCAGCTGACCTGGCTCTTCATGACCGGCCGGGAGACCTTGCAGGCCGGCCGTGTCGTGCATTTCCCGCTGGTGCTGCCGCGCCGGCAATACGACTGGCAGTACGAGGTGCTGGGCTTGGAGCCGCTGAGCACGACGATGGGCGAGCTGGCGACCTGGCATCTGAAGCCCAGCCGCCCCGCCATCGGTGGTGACCTGACCGCTGAGGTCTGGCTGGCGCCGGCCCTGCAATACCTGCCCGTGCATATCCTCATCCGCCAGGACGCCGAGACCTCGATCGACCTGATGCTGAAGAGCGCGCCGCTGCAAGCCGCGCCAGAATCGCCCAACGACACCCCCAGGAGGCTTTCCCAATGACCTACGAATGCATCATCACCGCCGTGCACGGCGACGGCCCGCGCAAGACCGCCCTCATCACGCTGAACCGGCCCAAGGCGCTGAACGCGCTGAACGACCAGCTGATGGACGAACTGGGCGAGGCCCTGCTCGCCTTCGATGCCGACGACGGCATCGGCTGCATCGTGCTGACCGGCTCCGAGCGTGCTTTCGCGGCCGGTGCCGACATCCCGACCATGCTGCCCCACACCTTCGCCTCCGCCTTCAAGAGCGGCCTGATCTCCAAGAACTGGGAGACCATCCTGCAGGTGCGCAAGCCCGTCGTCGCCGCGGTGGCAGGTTTTGCGCTCGGCGGCGGCTGCGAGCTGGCCATGATGTGCGACTTCATCATCGCGGCCGACTCGGCCAAGTTCGGCCAGCCCGAGATCAAGCTCGGCATCGTGCCCGGTGCGGGTGGCACGCAGCGCCTGCCGCGCGCGGTGGGCAAGAGCAAGGCCATGGACATGCTGCTGACCGCCCGCATGATGGGCGCCGCCGAGGCCGAGAGTGCCGGCCTGGTGTCGCGCGTCGTGCCGGCCGACAAGCTGCTGGAAGAGACCCTGGCTGCCGCCGAGACGATCAACGGCTTCAGCGGCCCCTCGGTCATGCTGATCAAGGAACTGGTGAACCTGGCCTACCAGGGCCCGCTGAAGGACGGCGTCGCCGTGGAGCGCCGCTATTTCCACGCGTTGTTCGGCAGCCATGACCAGCGCGAGGGCATGGAGGCCTTCCTGGCCAAGCGGGCGCCGAATTTCGAACACCGCTGACCATCGCTGCGCCCTGCGCCGAAGCGGCCCCTCGAGGGCCGTTTCCCTTTCGGCGGCGGCGCCGGTCCGCTCTTGTCGACTGGGCGCCAACGCCGCGTTGATTCGTCGCATTTATGGCATGCCGAATAAATCGAAGATTCGATTGTTTGCGTGGGAGCAATTTTCCATTGATGGGTATCTAGTGTTTCTACTGAGGTCGGCTGCCTACAGTTCAGGCCATGGACAACGCGGTCGCGAAGTCCGAATGACCCCAGGCAGGAGCTTCCTGCCACTTTGAAGGAGCCCGTCATGAGCAAGCTGTCCACCCTCTTCGCCGCCGTTGCCCTCGTCGCCGCCGGCGCTGCCTCCGCCCAAACCGCCCAGCCGCTGACCCGCGAGCAAGTCGTCGCCGATCTGGTTGCCGCCCGCAACAGCGGCGAACTGGCCGCCATCCAGGGTGAAAAGGGCATTGAAGTGACGACCCCGGCCAGCGCCAAGGCTGCCGCCGTCGCGACGACTAAGCTGCCTCGCCAGGCCGTGCTGACCCTCAAGCCGACCGAAGTCAGCGCCGACGAGAAGACCGCCGCCGCCCTGGCTGCCGACCACGGCGAGAACGCCGCCCGCGAACTGGGCGATTTCCCGGCCCCGATCGTGCGCCGCGCCTCGGCGATGGCCGCGCGCTGAAACAAAGCGGTTTCAAGCCGATGAAAGGCGACCCGACGGGTCGCTTTTTTATGGCCCGCATTCCTAGAATCCGCCGCCCACCCAAAAAAACCGGGCGTTGGAGACAAGATGGGAATGCAAAGGATGTGGGCGGCCGGCGTCTTGCTGGCAGTTTCCTTGAAAGCGCTTGCGGCCGGACCCGTGGTCGGCGTGAGCTGGTCCAACTTCCAGGAAGAGCGCTGGAAGACCGACGAGGCCGCGATGAAGGCCGAACTGACCCGCCTGGGCGCCGGCTACGTCAGCGCCGATGCGGGCGGCTCGCCCGAGAAGCAGATCGCCGATGTCGAGTCCCTGCTGGCCAAGGGTGCCAAGGTGCTGGTCATCCTGGCCATGGACAAGGACGCGATCCAGCCCGCGCTGAACAAGGCCAAGGCGCGCAAGGTGCCCGTCGTGGCCTATGACCGCCTGATCGAGTCGCCCGAGGTCTTTTACCTGACCTTCGACAACCGCGAGGTCGGCCGCCTGCAGGCCGCAGCCGTGCTGGCCGTGAAGCCCAAGGGCCGCTACGTGATGATCAAGGGCTCGCCCAGCGACCCCAACGCCGACTTCCTGCGCGCCGGCCAGCAGGAGGCGCTGGCCGAAGCGGTGAAGAAGGGCGACGTGAAGATCGTCGCCGAGGAATACACCGACGGCTGGAAGCCCGAGGTGGCGCAGAAGAACATGGAGCAGATCCTGACCCGCCTGAAGGGCGGCGTGGACGCGGTCGTCGCCAGCAACGACGGCACCGCCGGTGGCGCCATCGCGGCGCTCGCCGGCCGCGGCGTCAAGGGCGTGCCCGTCAGCGGCCAGGACGCCGACCATGCGGCGCTGAACCGCATCGCGCTGGGCACGCAGACCGTGTCGGTCTGGAAGGACTCGCGCGCGCTGGGCAAGGCCGCCGCCGCCGCCGCGGTGCAACTGGCCAACGGCCAGAAGGTGGACGGCGCCGCGCCCTGGGCCGGCGGCGAGCGCAAGGTCTCGCTGCAGGCCAAGTTCCTCGCCCCGGTGGCGGTCACGCAGGCCAATCTGGACCAGGTCATCAGCGCCGGCTGGGTGCCCAAGGCCGTGGTCTGCAAGGGCGTCGACGGCTCAAAAGCCCCGGCGGCCTGCAAGTGAGCGCCCAGACCCGGCGGCTCGCCGTGATGGCGGCCGTGCTGGTGGCCATCGCCATCGGCTTTCACCTGCTCACCGGCAGCTTTCTGACGGCGGAGAACCTCTACAACATCGCCCAGCAGACGGCGGTCGTCGGCATCGTGGCCAGCGGCATGGCCCTGGTCATCGTCGCCCGCCAGATCGACCTCGCGGTGGGCTCGCTGCTCGGCGCGGTCGGCGTGCTGATGGCCTGGCTGCAGTACACGCAGGGCTGGTCGGTCGCGGCCTCGCTGGCCGCCGGCCTGGGCCTGGCCCTGGCCGTGGGGCTGTTCCAGGGCTGGCTGTCGGCCGTCGTCGGCATCCCGTCCTTCGTCGTCACGCTGGGCGGCCTGGTGTCGCTGCGCGGCGTGGCCTTCCTGATCGCCGACGGCAAGACCCAGCCGGTCAGCGAGCCCTGGCTGCTGGCCCTGGGCGGTGGCATCGACGGTTCTCTGGGCGAGCGCGGCAGCTGGCTGCTGGGCGTGGGCCTCGTCGCCCTGCTATGGGGCTGGCAGGCCGTGCAGCGCCGCGCGCAGCAGCGCGCCGGCGGCATGCCGGGCGATATCCGGCACGAGCTGCTGAAGGGCGGCCTGGCGGCACTCGCGGTGTTCGGCTCCATCGCCGTCTTCAACGCCTACAAGATCGAAGGCCAGGAGCAGGGCCAGGGCCTGCCGCTGCCGCTGGTGATCTGGGTGGCCGTCGTGCTGCTGCTGGGCTTCGTGGCCAGGCACACGCGCTTCGGCCGCTACGTCTATGCCATCGGCGGCAACCCCGATGCGGCGCGGCTGGCCGGCATCCCGGTGCGCCGCGTGATGATCCAGCTCAACCTGCTGCTGGCCGCTTTGGTGGCGCTGGCGGCGGTCGTCGCGATGGCGCGGCTGAACGCGGGCGCGAACTCGATGGGCACGGGCATGGAGCTGACCGTCATCGCGGCGGCCGTCATCGGCGGCGTCTCCCTGGCCGGCGGCAGCGGCAGCGTCGGCGGCACGGTGCTGGGCGCCCTCATCATCCAGTGCATCGACAGCGGCTTGCTGCTGACCGACGTGGGCATCGGCTGGCGCATGGTCGTGCTGGGCCAGGTGCTGGTCGCCGCCGTGGTCTTTGATCGTGTGGTGCAGAAATGAGTGCCTTGCTTGAAGTGCGCGAGGCGCGCAAATCCTTCGGCGGCGTGCACGCGGTCGATGGCGTGTCCCTGAGCCTGGCGCCCGGCGAGGTGCTGGCCGTGCTGGGCCACAACGGCGCCGGCAAGTCCACGCTGATGCAGATGCTGGCCGGTGCGCTGCCCTTCGACGGCGGCGAGCTGCTGCTGAACGGCGAGGCGGTGACGTTCGCGAGCCCGGCCGATTCCCGCGCCGCCGGCATCGAGACCATCCACCAGAAGCTGGCCCTGGCCGACAACCTCGATGCCGTCGCCAACCTCTTCCTCGGCCGCGAGATCCGCACCCGCTTCGGGCTGCTCGACGACGCCGCGATGCGCGCCGCTGCCGTGCCGCTGTTCGCGCGGCTCAACCCCAACTTCAGGAACATCGCCGACCCGGTGATGTCCCTGTCCGGCGGCCAGCGCCAGGTGGTGGCGATTGCGCGGGCGCTGCAGTTCAAGGCCCGCGTACTCATCATGGACGAACCCTGCGCGGCCCTCGGCCCGGCGGAGACGGCGATGGTCCACGACCTGATCCGCCGGCTCAGCGCCGAGGGCGTGGGCATCCTGCTCGTCACACACGACATGCCCGATGTGTTTGCGCTGTCCAACCGTCTGGCCGTCATGAAAAACGGCCGTCTGGTGGGTGTCTGCCGCACCGCCGACGTGAACGAGGACGAGGTGCTGGCGATGATCATTGCGGGCAAGGCACCGTCGGCTCTCTGACGCTGGCGGGCTTTGCATCGCCGATGAACTGGCAGGACGGACATTTTGGAGGGTGCGGGGCGGATTGGGTGCCGGGGTGACGATCAGCCGCCCCACCGGGCCGGCTGACGCCGCTGGCTTCAGCGAAGTTGCCGGGCCAGCTGCTCTGCATAGGCGAACGACGGCCGGGTGGACGCCACCAGTCGATTCGTGCTCTCCGGGTCCGCCAGGAGCGGCGCGACCGCATCGCGAAGCTGGCGTTCCCAGTTCTCCATAACGATGGCCGCCGAATTGGCCAGCCAGGTCCGCGCCGAATCCCTGTCCAGACCCATGCGAACGGCCGCATCGAGCAGCCGGGGCAGGCTTGTGCCGCTCAGCCCGTCCACGCCGGTGGCCATGGCCAGGCTGGGGCCTTCAGGGTGGGCCGTCGAAGCGTTGGGCGTGATGTCGAAGGCCGGAGACAGCCCCCAGATGGGCCTGCCTTCGGCAATCCCGCTGCACAGCAGCCCGGTGTTCAGGTGATGGTCGTCGGTGTTGCCCACCAGCGCGTTGAAAGCGATGCGGCGCCACAGCTCCGCCAGCTCGTCGGCGACGCGAGCTTGCATGCACGCCGGGCCCATGCGCACCCATGTGCGCAGCTTGTCGGCCAGGTTGAGGTAAGAGCGTTCAGGATCGCCGCGCACTGCATCCAGGCGGAGCCTGAGCGCCGTGTGTGCGCTGGCGTACAGCTTGCGCCTCGGCTTGTCAGGATCCCCCGCCCGATCGAAGCGCTCGACCATCAGGACCTGGTGCGCGCCGAATGTATGAAGGCGCACCGGTGCCGCGTTGATGCCAACCCTGCGGGCCTGGACCATCGTCACGAATTCACGGGCCGGTAGCGCCGCCCGGTCGCTGCGCGCCTGCATCTTGACCAGCCAAAGCCGACCCTCGTGCTCCAGCGTGGCCTTGGGTCGGTCGCCACCCGCGCTGGTGTCCAAGTCGTCGTTGAGCCGGCGCAGTGCGTGACTGGATGGCTCGTGCGCCTCCAGTTGCCGGGTCAGCACCTCCAGGTCGTGCAGGCGCTTGGGCCGCCAAGACAGCTTGCGGTCCAGATCCAGGCAGGCCTCCAAGGCGCCGACGCCGTCCGGCACGCCCAGCTCCAGTAGCTCCAGCGGCCCGATGCCGTCGCCGTGTTGCGCCTTCAGCCGGTCCTCGCCATAGCCGGCAGGCTTGGCGTCTCTGAGCACACCGGGCAGGCCGTCGCTCCCCAACAGCGTGATCCCGCGGGAGGAGCGGTTCAGGCGCAGCTCGACCGGATCCAGCGGAATCGCATCCGGACGCTGCAAGAACTGAGGCGAATAGACGAAGCGAGCGCGCCCGGTCTCGTTGATGAGGTCGCCGGCACGCACCGGTTCGTCCATATCGGGCAACCAGGCCCAGACGGGGGTCGTGGCCATCAGCGCACCTTCAGCGTCCGCTCGGCGAAGGTGACGGACTGGGGGTCCACCTGAGGGTCGAGCAACTGGTCTATCTGGCCCAGCAGGTCCAGCGCCTGGAACACCTTGAGTGCGTTCCCCAAAGCAACGCCGTCAGCTCCGGCCTCCAGAGCACGCAGGGTGGACAGCGACACGTCCGCCAGATCGGCCAGCTCCTGCTGGGTGAACCCGCGCAACTTGCGGGCCATCCAGAATCGCTTGCCCAGGCGCTCGAGCGCCGCTTCCACCAAGACGGGCGTCGGCCGAAGGCTGCTGTTGTACTTGCGTGCGACGTTCACGACGTAATACTAGGGTTGTTCGTTGAGATTGCAACGATGTAATAAGAGTATTCGTTGCTGTACCAACAAAAACTGTCGCGGCCTCAGGGGCGCGTGGCAATCCACCCGAACCACGACGAGCTGGCGCGGTGCTTCGCCACGGGCCCGGAAGGTCGTGGGCATCTCCCCAACGACGTGTCCGTCGTGCGACGGGTCGGCGCCATGCCGCTCGAGCAGAACGGCAAGTAGAGCCTGAACAGGCGCGACGCAGCTGGAGGGGCTGCAGGTGCCATGACCCCCCATGTCCTGCCTGCGGTATGCGTGCGTCGAGGTCATTGCTCCGGCTTCGCCAGTCGGTGGCGCACGGAACCGCGCCCCGCAACTTCCTAGTCCCAGCCATTCAAGCTTAGCCGGCCCACCTTCGAGTCCGAGCCACGAGGCTTCGCGGAGTAATCGTGTCCACGCCGCGTTCGTCCAGTGGGATCAGCGGCACCTTTGACAAGGCCGCGTCGACGTCGACATAGCCGTGCTGCAGCAACGCCTTGCAAAACTCCCGGTCCTTATGTCGGCCAGCGACGGCCTTGGCCAAGAACAGATCCAGGACGTCGATGCAGTAGTCTGCGTAGCCCATGGTGTTCTCGTTCTGGATCTTGTTGACGCGGGTCAGCCAGTCGCTGGGCAGCTTCGCCAGGTCCGGATCAATCCCTTCAGCGTAGTAGCCATACACGTTGTGAAAGTCAGAGAACTCCCCAATGGCTCCATCGATCTGATCTCTCAGCTCGGGCGCATTCAGGGGATACACGTCCGCCTCCATGGAAACCGTGAACTCGTCCGGAGGGTTGGGGTACGCGCCGAGGATCGCCTGCGAGCCCATAACGACGAATTCGTATTGCTTCGTGATGTCGGCGCAGGCCCGAATGATGTGCTCGAGCTGTTCGCGCGTCATGCGCCGACTCCCGCCTTTGGCACATCGGGCACCTTGGCGCCGCCGTCGTGCGGATCTTCAGGTTGATCACTCCGCAGCTCGGTGATCATGGTAGACGGGCTCGCCAGCACGACGCCCTTTCGGTGCTCCGCAAATTGCTCGAGGATTTTGCGGCGGGCTTCATCGGGCACAACAACCCCGAGCGGCGATGTCTGGCGCAGTTGCTGGGCACGTGCCGTCGACGACATCACTTTCTGCCATGTGGAGTTGGACAAGATAGCCATCCATTCGCGCCATAGGCTCATGGATCGTGATGTCGGCTGTTTTGCCATCCACTCGGTCAGCACGCTCTTTGCCCTGTCGGCCAACTGCGGGTCCCGCTTGATAAGGCGCACTGCTTCCTCATGAAGCGCCATGCTCAGCAGGTCCTGCGTCCGGTGCTTGGCTGTGGAGGGTCCGATCTCGACCTTCACCGTGGGGGGAAGTCGCTTGGACCGCGCAGCAGCCGAGCCGGGTGGTGCTGGCGAGAGCGTGTCGCCTACGAGCAGTGCCAATTCGCCGTTGATTCCGAGGGCCGCCATCACGCGGAGGTACGTGCCAATTGCCGGCGATGGGTCACCCGACTCAACCGAGCGTAGCGTCTTGCGGGTGATTCCAGCAGCCGATGCCAACTGCTCCGCTGTCATTCCTCGAGCCTTTCTCAAATCGCGCAAACGGTCACCCAACTGCAGCAGCAGGTGCCTGTTCAGCATAGATGCATCGATGCTCATATGGGTCGTATAGTATCCAAAATACAAATCAATGGATACCATGGGGTTCATTTATGAGGATCCAAGGCCGCCTGAAGCTGTCCAGTCGACGCTGAGTTCGACATCAGGCGATCGGCTTCTGCCGCGACTCTGGGCCCGCCTCTGACCTCGGAACCGCACATCACGCGCGGGCTTGACCTTCTTCCCGCTTGCCAGGTCGTCCAGCAGGTCCGCCCACATCTGGACCATCCGCCGCCGCTGATCGAGGTGGGTCGCCCGGGCTTAGCTGCCGTCCAGTTCCTCATCCGAGACGTGGGCCAGGTGCCGCTCCAGGAACATCCGATCCCAACCCAGCAGTTCGCGAATCAACGTCCGTGCCGTGGCCCGAAAGCCATGGCCAGTGATCTGTTCACGTGTGCTGTACCCGAGTGTTCACAGCGTCGCGTTGATGGTGTTGTCGCTCATGTAGCGCGTGTCCTCGGATCGCTTCGCGATGCGCTGACCGGCCCCGTCAGTCCGGTCCGCGGCCGCAGATCCAGCAAGCTATCCACGGCCCGAGTGGGCACGGGCACAAAGTGCGATGGTGTCCGGGGATCGCGCTCCTTGCGGACAGCGAAATGGTGACCGAGGCCGGCTGCGCATCGGTAGCCGGCTTGTCCGACGCGAGCACCACGACGTGTCGCCCGGTCTGCCGGGTGTTCGGACGATTCAAGCGCCCAAGCGGAACGCGTTGACCGCCTGCGACAGCCGCTGGGCCTGTTCCTTCAGGGACTCGGCGGCTGCCGCCGATTCTTCGACCAGTGCGGAGTTCTGCTGCGTCATCTGGTCCAGCTGCGCCACCGCGGTGTTGACATGGCTGATGCCCGTGGACTGCTCGGTCGACGCCAGCGTGATCTCGCCAATGATGTGCCCGACCCGTTGAACCGCGTCGACGATCTCGCGCATGGTCGTTCCCGCCTCATCGACCAGCCGGGTACCCGCCTGCACGCTGTCGACGCTGCTTGAAATCAGGGTCTTGATCTCCTTGGCGGCCTCCGCACTGCGCTGGGCCAGGCTGCGCACTTCCGACGCGACGACGGCGAAGCCGCGCCCCTGTTCGCCGGCTCGCGCGGCCTCGACCGCGGCGTTGAGGGCAAGGATGTTGGTCTGGAAGGCGATGCTGTCGATCACGCCGATGATGTCGGCGATCTTGCCCGAGCTGTGGTTGATTTCGGTCATCGTCGACACGACCTGGCCGATCACCTCACCACCCCGCCGGGCGACACTGACCGCCGAACTGGCCAGGGCGTTGGCTTGCTGGGCCGAAGCCGCGGACTGTTGGACGGTGCCTGTCAGCTCGTCCATGGCGGTAGCGGCCTGCTGAAGATTGGAGGCCGTCTGTTCGGTGCGATGGCTGAGATCGAGGTTGCCGGCCGCGATCTCGCGACTGGCAGTGTCGATGCTGTCGCTGGAGGCGCGCACCTGCTCCACCGTGGCGCGCATGGCCTGCACCATATGCCCCAAGCCCTCGAGCAGGCTGCCGCTGGTGGAGGGCGGCACCTCGACCGCCAGATTGCCGTGCGCCACGCTGTCCATGATGCCGATGGCCAGCGCCGGCTCGCCGCCCAGTTGTCGCAGCACGGCACGCGAGATGGCGTACCCGAGCCCGCCGATGGCCAGCAGCACGACCACGCCGATGCCGGTCTGCCGCAAGGCCACGGCCCAAACCTGCTGTTCGACATCGTCCATGTACAGCCCCGAGCCCACGATCCAGTTCCAGCCGGGCACCCGGATCAGGTGCTGGAGCTTGGGATACAGGACGGGATCGGGGCTCGGGTCGCCCGGCTTGGCCACCGTCGAGGCGATGTAGGCATTGCCATCCCGGCTCGCGGCCACCGCGTCGACCAGCAGCTTGGCCGTGTCGACACCGTCCTTGTTGATGGTCTTGCCGATGACCGTCTGGCCAGGCACCCACTTCTTGTTGTGCGGGTGCATGATGGCGACGCCCTCGGTCGTCAGGATGTAGAAGTAGTCGGCCTGGCCGGCCGTATCGCCATAGCGCGCCATTCGCACCGCGTCGATGGCCGCCTTCTGGGCGTCGGCTTCGCTCATCGCGCCCGATCGGGCCGCTTCCTGATAGCCGCTCACCACCATTGCGGCCGACTGCACCGCCGAGCGCAGCGCCGACTGGCGGCCCAGCATGATGTCGTGGCGCGCCTGCAGCACGGAAACCAATGTCATGAGCGCAATGCCGAAAACGGCGCCCGCGACGATGGCCAGGATCTTTCGCTTGAAGTTGAGTGCTTGAAACACGGCCCCTCCTAAGCGTCATGCGACCGGCCCAGTATCGCGCTGCAGGCCTTGGCCGGGTGAGAAATCCCAAGCGCTGGGCGCCGCGGCGAACCGCTGCCCCGCGCCCTTCGTGTCGCTTCGAGCTACAGGCCCAGCACGGCCACCGGCAGGCACGCCAGGGCAACTGCAAGCACCTGCAAGCCGAACACCTGAATGCCTTGCCGGGGTGATCGCGGCAGCCAACGGACCGCGTGGTACAGCACGATGGGCAGTTGCAGCGCGATCAGCAACTGGAACAGGTGCGCGGCAACGCCCTCATCGGCCTCGCGGCCGGTGCCGAACGTGGCGACATGCACGCCCACGAGCAAGAGGGCAGCAAGCGACATCAGCACAGGAACCGCCGCGCTGGGCTTGCCGAATGCACCGCTGACCATCGAGTCATTCTAGGCGTCGCCCATATGTGCCATCGACGGCGCGAACCCATCGAAAAGAAGCAATAACCAGCAATGCGACGACGTCATCCTGGCTCGCCCTGGGCGAGTCGTTCAGGGTGAGTTGGCCGGACGTACATGGACGCCCCCGGTTTGCCAAGCTTCCAGCTCACCGACGCACAAAGGAAGAGCTTGCGCCCGGACTCCGGACTTCAGTTGCGAGACGAACTCGCTGTCCCTATGGGGGCCGGGAACCGCCCATCTCTGGACTTCGCGCGGCCCGACATCTAGCCCGATCAAGGGCTTACGCGCCTCGTGCTCACCGAGTCCTGAACCGGATGCTCATTCAACTCTGAACTTTCCCGGTTTCCGTTCACCCAAGTCTGTACTTTTGCGCCCAGCTGGCTGTTCATCGGGCCCCTTGGTGGGCCTCACGCGAACCAAGGCCCGAGCGCCAGCGTGCTACCTGGAGAGGCCCCGGGTTTTCCTGTCGATAAACTCGTCGCGCTGAGCCTTTAGATTCGGCCCGTCGATGTACTGAGCCAGTAGATCCAGGTCTTTCTTGCCGACACCCTGACGCTGGAAGAAGGCCTGCCATCCATCGACGACGCCCGCCACCCGCCGAATCGTCTCGACTGCCGAGTCCTTCTTGAGGCCAAAGGCCTCGACCTGCGACAGCGCGTTGTCAATCGACGACTCCGCCTCTCCTTTGCCGACACGCAGTTGCTGCTGGCCCAGCCCCTGAACCGACGGCACGACGTCGTAGGCCAAGGACAGGTCGTAGAACCCGTCCGCAGCCCGCACGAAGGCGTGGTTCTTCTCATGGTCGTCCGTGTTGTCCATGAGGATGTTGAAGACCATGCGCCGGAACAGCTCCTGCTGATGCCCCGAATGGCCTCAGGGCGCGCGACCTTGCGCAGGCACTGGGCCAGCTCGGGGTAGCCCATCGGCAAGCCGGCCGCGCGCAGCACGGTGTTGGCCGAGATCACATGCGAGCGCTGATCGCCGTCGCGGTCGAAGCGCCGGACTGCGACGGCGTGCCCGCGAGGCAGCGGCAGGGCGCGTGTCGTCGCCACCTGGATACCGCACTCCGCCGCGAGGCGCATCGTGGCGTGCTCGACCAGCTCGGTGTCGAAGTCCTCCCCTTCCGAGAACTTCACCACCCACTGCGCCCCGTCCATCTCGATCAGGGACTTGGGGCGTGCGCCACCGAACGAGGGGCCAGGCTTGACCAGGCGCTTCAACGGCTCGGCCACCGGCTCGCCCGCAAGAACTAAGGCAATGGCCCGCGCCATGTCCGGCAAGCTGTCCAGACTGGCCATCGTCCCCTCGCTGCTGGGCAGATAGCCCTTGGAAGCTGCGGACACGCCCAGCGCGCCGAAGCGGTCGTCCCCGGCAAAGTACAGGTACTCCAGCACGGACAGCCGGGCCGGCTTGTAGAGGTTGCGGATGACGCGCTCGCCCCATCGGTCGGGCCGGGCATCGTCCACGGCGCCGGCTGCCATGTCCCGTTCCTTGGGCAAGAAGACGCCACTGGCCAGCGGCAGATCCTCGCTGAGGGCGAAGCCTTGCTGCCGCCAGTCGGCGGCATATTCGAGCCCCACCTTGCGGTTGCCGTCGGCCAGGAAGATGCGACCGATCAAGCGCGGCGCGCTCTGCCGCCCCGCCCCCAGCCACCACAGGCTCATCGCGTCTTGCGGTTTGTAGGCATCAACCATCGCGCCGCCTTCCCTTGTTCTGGATCGCCAGGACTTCCTGGGCCAGGGCCTGCGCGTCGTTCTCCGGGGCCGCCAGGTGGCGCAAGGCGTCGTCCTGACCCACGAGCCACAAGGCCGTGGCGTAGACCCCCATGCTCACGCGCGGATCACCTTTTTCCATCGCGGCCAACGTGGGCACAGACACGTTCATGCGCAGCGCCCAGGAGCGCAAGGATTCCTTGCGCCGCTTGCGGCCCAAGCGAAGGTGCTCCCCCAGCACTCCCAGGGAGACCTGCACGGAGCTAGGCAACGAGGCGATGGAATCGGCGACTCTTGGCATAAAGAGAGATTACACATATTTGCCATTTTGTGAAACCATAAATTCACAAAATGCACAAACGTAGCCGCCTCAACGGGAAGGACGCCCCATGGCGCTCCGCCAGCGAGGGCCTCGTCCCTCGCGTCGTCGCCCTCGCCGCCGACCGGCCCGCAGGCCCGACGCGGCCGCCCACCCATCCCACGCCGCCAGGCCGAGCGCCCGACGGGCGCCACCTCCAAAAGTTCAGACTTGAATGAACGAAGTTCAGAGATGAATGGGTTTCGACGATGGGTGTCGGGGACAACGGCGATGTCTGTCGGAGCGACGGCGCTTACGGCGAAGACGATGCGTGGCAGGAGAAGTGCAGTGCGATGCCTGAAGTGATGCAGGTTTTTTGTCGCATCGACTACTTGGTGAACCAGCCGGAGACGCGCTGGCGAATGCGCAGGAAGAAGCCCGCCCGCTCCACGCCGGCAAGGGCGACGAGCGGTGCCTCGCCGAGTTGCTTGCCATCGGCAGTGGCGACGACCTTGCCGATCACGGCCCCCTTGGCGATCGGCGCCTCGAGTTCCGGGTTCAGCGTGACGGCGGTCTTGACCGAAGCACCCTGTCCCTTCGGAATCACCATCGACCATGGCTGTGCAATGCCGGCCGCGACATCAGGCGCCACGCCGTACCGCACTTTGGCCGTCGCCAGGGGCGCGCCCGCCTGGGCCGGGGTCGCCGCTTCGAAGTTGCTGTAACCCCAGTTGAACAGCACCCGGGTCTGGTCGGCCCGGGCCTGTGCGCTGTTCGCATTCATGATGACCGAGATCAGCCGCATCCCGTTTCGCTTGGCCGATGCGGTCAGGCAATATCCGGCCTCCTCCGTGTGGCCGGTCTTGAGTCCGTCGACCGTCGGATCGGTGTACAGCAGGGCATTGCGATTGCCCTGCTTGATGCCGTTGTAGGTGAATTCGCGCTCGGCGTAGATCGGGTAGTACTCGGCACTGTTGCGGATGATCGCCTGCGCGAGCACGGCGAGGTCGCGTGCCGAAGCCTTGTGGCGCGGGTCGGGCAGCCCGGCCGAATTCTCGAAATGCGAATGCGCCATGCCCAGCTTGGCGGCTTCCGCGTTCATCATGGCGGCGAACCCGGACTCGGAGCCGCCGACGTGCTCGGCCAAGGCCTTGGAGGCGTCGTTGCCGCTGTCGATGACGACGCCGCGCAGCATGTCCATCAAGGGGACTTGCGCATTGAGTGGCACGAACATGCAGCTGTCGCCGCCCTTGCCGCCGCGGCACCAGGCGCTCAGGCTCATGGTGACCGGTTCATCGGGCTTCAACTTGCCGCTCTTGAGCCCTTGCTCCACCAGGTAGCTGGTCATCATCTTGGTCAGCGACGCGGGGGGAAGCGGCTCGTCCGCATTGGAGGACGCAAGGATCTGCCCGGTGCTGAAGTCCATCAGCACCCAGGCCTTGTTGTCGAGCAGGGGAACCGTGCGGCCGTTCGCGTCGGTGGTGGTCGCAGGCTCGGTGCTTGCGGCCGGTTTGGACTTGTGGGCGGCGGCGCGGGGCTTGGCATGCGCCGCGGCGCAGGCTGTGCCGGCCAGGCCGAACAGGACGGCCGTGGCGAGGACGCAGGGCAGGAGGGGGGAGGTACGAGGGCTGTGGGTCATGGAGTGATGCTTCGAGAAGCAGGTAGGTCGCCCGCGACCCGTCCACTGAAGCATCGAGACCAGATGTGATTTCTCTTCGTTCGAAGCACAACCAACCTGTTCGATTCAATCGACGAGCCAGCGAAGGCGGAATTGGGTTCGATGGATCCGGGTGTGCTCGACAGGCGCGCGCAAGCGCTCAGGGTCCATTGTCGCGGATCTGCCAGCACGCCCTGGCGAGCCAGGCTGCATGCCTGCACCCGAATGGTTGCAGTTTGTTGGCCGCTGTGAGGGCATGAGCGCCCAGCGAGACTGTCAGCTGAGCGGCGCGCTTGGGCGAGCCGGCCCGGCAAGCCAGCGGTGTCGACCACGCGCCCCTGCGGTGGGGCAAATTCGGCCGGCGACAACATGCGGGCCGCCCGCGCGGGCCTGGCGATCCTTCGCGCCCTTCAGCGCGACCAGGCCGTCTTCAGCAAGACCTTGCCCTGCGCCGACGCGAACAATACCTGCGTCTGGCCAGCGTACGGATGCCACACCAGGCCAGGTGCAGCGCCGGCCACGCGCTACGCAGAAGAAGTACCGGCCAGGCGGGCCAACAACGGACGTTATGTCGCACCGCCGTGCCGGTTAGCTGATCGCCTCATTGCAAGTATCAGCAAAGTGCATTGCTCTGCATTTGCAATTTGCGACGCAAGAGGACTCCGACCTTGACCACTGCAGCGATCGCCAGCCACTGGAACCGCTGGGAGGCCAAAGTCCTGTCCGCCGGCATGACTATGGAACGGATCTCCGCATGAGCGCTGAAACCATCGACCACACCACATTGATGCGCCTGGTCGAAGCCCAGGCCGTGCGCGCTGCACACGTCATCGGCCAGCCAGGTGGGTGGAGCATCGTCGTCAAGTACGGCATGACCGAACGCCCCTTGGCGGCCACGCGCAGCCGCGAGGTCCGCATATTCAAGAAGCTGGAAACGCTGGTCGGCTACCTCAAGGACATGGGCGTGAGCCACTTCGACGTGAACGCGGCCGACTACGACCCCAAGGGCGGCAAGACTGTCGCTCGGCCCGATACGTCGGCGGCGTTGAAGCGAGCTCACGAGGCTGCTGCGCATGACAAGTGGTTCCGGGAACAAGTGGCGGATGCCATCGCCGAGGCTGACGCGCCAGGCGCCGAGTGGATTCCGCACGAGCTTGTGAAGGCTGACATGGCGAAGCAGCGCGCAGCCTTGCAAAAGCGCATCGCCAAGGCCAGCAGCAAGTGATGCAGTTGCTATGGACTGCGCGCGCACGCCGACAGCGGGGGGCAGCAATCGACGACATCGCAGATCAAGACCCGATCTCGGCGATGGCGGTGCTCGACCGCATCGAACAGCAGACGGACGTTCTCTTGCAGCAGCCGGAACTCGGTCGGCCTGGTCGGAAGCAGGGCACGCGCGAGCGGGTCATCAGCCGCACGCCGCTCATCATCGTCTACCGCGTCAGGCCCAGGGCCAAGCGCGTTGAGCTGCTGACGCTGCTGCATGGTTCTCAGCAGTGGCCGCCGGCATGAAGACCCCTGAGGCCGTTGACGGCCTGGAATCGTGTCTGGATGGTGCGCGTGATCGCCATCCCAGCGACAGCGCCGCTCAGCGCGAGCTTGAGGCCATCATGCTTCGGCGCTTCGCAGATCTGCACCCGTCATGGCAGCCTGTCGACTGGCCAACGGTTGTGACTGCGCTGGGCCTCGCGCCCGACTGGGCTGACGCCAGGCCGGACTTCGTATGTTCCGCGCCGTGCTTGTGCGACGGACCTCGGCCAGGACGCCTGGACCTGCCGGATTTCCCAATGCAGTGAGATCAGTCCGCCATCAGTGAAGTTGCGACCTGCCATGAGGTTGCAACCTTGCTGATCAAGTCGCAGCCTATCGAGAGAGTTGCGACGCCTTGAAGACGCATGCCGGGGGGGCCTTCTCGGCGCTGGCCCACCTCACGAGGCCGGCGGCCCGAAAGACGTTGAGGATCAGCCTGAGGTCGCTGCCAAGTTCGAACGCCTTGGATCACTGGGCCAACTTGGCCAGCAGGCTCATGGGTCGTAACCGTGCAGCCGTGGCACCTTGAGAACGGCGGCCGCAGCGATAACGATGGTGTCCAGTTACGCAAATAGCTGAACAGAGTCGCAAGCGCAGGCGCTACAGCCCCGAGCTGAAGGCCCAGATATTGGCCGAGTGCGAGGTGCCGGGCATGTCGATGGCCAAGGTTGCCCTGGCGCATGACATCAACACCAATATCCTGCACGGCTGGCGCAAGCTGACGCGCCGCGTGGAGCCTGTGGTCGTTCGCCAGGAGTTCGTGCCGGTGTCAGACCTTGGCGCCTTCCGGCAACTGCGCCAGCTGCTGACCGATTCCCGGGGCCTGGGCGCCATCACGCGGCCAGGTTTCGCGCTGGAGGCCGTGCGCGAACTGGGCGCCGACCAGTACGGCCTGCGCACTGTTGGCGGCGGTCAGAAAGCGCGCTTATTCGGCGGTGAGACGGCGGTTTTGGCCATGACCAGGCACTACGGCGCTCCCCAGGTCAGTATTCGATACGGG
>NZ_SMBU01000054.1 GCF_004342485.1 Roseateles saccharophilus | reverse complement strand
TCGGCATGGGCGGGGCAATACGACGTCAGTTCGAGCAAGTAAAACGTCGACACGAAGCCGCGTCGAAATCGTCTACTTGTTCAGCACAGCCTTAAGCCACGGTGAGGTGATGTTTCAGGAACAATGAACACACGGTCGCGTCGTGCGTCACTGCAAAACCAAACAGGAATGCTGCCTGCATGGAAACGGTTCGAGTCAACATTGCTTACAGACCGCTACGCATCTGCTGGGCCATCAAGGCCGGCGACAAGGAGGGCTTCCGAAAGGCTGTGCGACAGTCCCACGCGTTGTGGGGCGGTCGATTCAATCCGATTGTCGTCGTCGATCGCGAATCGGAGGCGAAGCGCCTAGTCGAAGTCTTTCGGGCTGACATGATCTTCCCAATCGGTGATTCGGATGAAGTCAACGCGTTCGCCGCGAAGTTTCCCCACCTGATCAAGCCCTTCTACCATGACAGCATCTTCGTTGGGAAGGGCGAGGATGCCCATGCTCAGGTTCTCGACATTCAAAACGCCCTCGTCCATCTGCGAGAACGGCCGGAGTGGAAGGAACTCAAGGAGCGTGGCATCCGCCTCTACACGTGGAAGCCAGAGGATCCACTCGCTGACCTATTCTTGATGCAGCTCGGGGCATATCCGGCGGTCGATGACATTTCAATCGACTACGGTCAAATGCTGAAGAACGCTGCCGACGCGAGCGAATTTTCTATTGGGCCGAACGAGGAACTGCCAGCGGATATCCTGGACCATCCCAGCGTCTCCTACTTCGCGCGGCACGGACTTGAGAGGCACTACAGCTTTCGTCCGGGTTGGGACTACCCTGGCTTCTATTTCGGCGACGCATCGAATCTGGACGACCTCGTTGCGTTCTGGAACCTGAGGGCCTGTGACGTGGCCTTGTGGTTTGTCGATGCCAATCATGTTGGGAGATACGCGGCTTTCATCCCGGCTTGGCGACAGTCGGTAGAAGAGATGCTTTCCTATCGCAAAGACAAGTTCCCCGAGCATGTCGCAATCTGGTCGCGGAGGGAAAACCAGCCAAATGCGGAGGACACGGAGGCGCTGAAGGCCAGCTTCGGCGATGGGCCCCACACCATTTGCGGTGTCGGCGAGCTTTCGTGGAACGGCCTCAATGTTCGCCCTCCGATGATGCATTTCAGTGAGGTGGCGTCGCTCGGAGTTCTGGTCACCGAATCAGGCAAGCCGAGACTCTCATTCGGGCTGAATGACAAACCGTTTGCGGCAGACACATGGTTCCACTCGCAGCACCTAGTAGCCTCGCTGTCGTTCATAGGGGGTCTCTACAGAAACGAGGACTACACGCTTGATCCGCCCTACATCCCCGAGCTGAACGAGTTCTACGCGCGCACGATGCACTTTCAATACAACAAGCTTCGGATCGAATCCGAGCGCGTTGGCCTCGTGATTGATGCAGCGGACACGGATGCGTCACTGTATGCGCTGCCTGTGGCTGATCTTTTCAAGCGAGTCTTTGACCTCGCAGGTTTTGCGTCGAAGGTGAGTTCTGGTGGTCTGATAGCCCGGCAATTGATTACTCAGCTCGGCGGCGTGTCCGGCGCAATCGTGTTCAAGATTCCAGGTGTGCGGCGGCTGCTGAGGACGCATGGCCCGACGGCAGCGTTTACGAAGAAGTCAGCCATTCAACTGATCGGGGGAAAGGACCCAGATAACCAGGAGGCCTCCTTCAAGGACCACGAGAACCTCTACCTTGAGCCGCGTCCCCGCGGAGAAAAGCTCAACGCTGCGAGTGTTTTCAGCTACCTCGTTGAGAAGGGCCTCTTTCGCATCGGCGCTGAACTGACTTGCTCGCATTGCCAGATGGCAAGCTGGACTTCACTCGACGCGCTGCGGCAGAAGCTAACCTGCGAAATGTGCGGGCGTGAGTTCGATGCCACCAGACAGCTCGTGAATGCGGAGTGGCACTACCGACGCTCCGGCGTTCTGGGGGCGGAGCGCAACGCACAGGGTGCTGTACCCGTGACGCTGACTCTCCAACAGCTGGACGCCAATCTGGGCTCGACGTTTCGCAATCACGTCTATTCGCCTTCGCTGGACCTGACCCCAAAGAATGGCGTGGCGCTCCCAGCGTGCGAGGTGGACTTCGCGTGGATCGTTACTCAGCCCTACCCGGAAAGGACGGTAGTCATCTTGGCCGAATGCAAAGACCGGGGGCAGAAGTCAGCGAAAGACGGGGACGGCGGCACAATCGACGAGAAGGACATCCAAAACCTGAAGGCCGTCGCGGACGCCTTTCCGCAGGATCGCTTTGACACGTTCATCTTGCTGGCGAAGTTGTGCCCCTTCACCCCGCAGGAGATTGAGCTGGCCAAGTCGCTCAACGGAAAGTATCGGCGGCGGGCCATTCTTCTTACGGACCGCGAGCTGGAGCCGTATCACCTCTACGATCGTACTGGCAAGGTATTCAAGGTTGCAGGCCACGGGGAAAGCGCCGAGGATCTCGCGCTGGCTACTGAGTCGATCTTCTTCAACCCGCAGCCGGCGTAGTTGGTTGGCTATGACGGCATCCCTCGAAGAGCGGTTCACGCAATTCCTTGCATCGCTACCAGGTGCAGAGGCCATCGACAGCATGGTGCTGCCCGAGGACCCGGAACGCCGGCGCAAAGCCGATTTTCTGCTGGCGAAGCGTGAGGTTGTGCTGGAGCTGAAAACGCTAGCCGTCGATACATCGCACAAGGTCGAGGCTGCAGTAGACAAGCACCGCGAGCGGGACGAATTCCCGCTGTTCTTCAGGACTGCGGACGTGCGCAAGGTGCTCTCACACTTGCCCGACGGAGAGGACATCTACCGACGCATCGTCAATTCCATTGGCCGGTCCGTCGAAGAGGCTGTGCGTTCCGCGGAAGAGCAGGTCACCCATACCCGGCACGTCCTGGGCATACCCAACGCTATCGGCATGCTCGTCATCCTCAACGAGTCCGTCGAGATTCTCGATCCTGTCGTTGTCGGCCACCGCGTGGTACAGCTCATGCGCAGAGAACGGACCGGCAACTCTGATGCGGAAATGCTCGATTTCGTCTGGCTGCTGTTTGAAAGCCATGCTCTCGGCATCGTTGGGGGCGTACCGGCAATGCCCAGTATGCTGATACGGGGCGAACGGGCGGCACGGTTCCCCTGGTTTACGGCCTTTCATGCAGACGTTGCGGGAAGGTGGGCGGCGCTGAACAATGGCGTTGTTGTCGACGGCGGCAGCCCGGATCCAAAGGCGATGCGCTTCAGCGGTACCAGGTGCATCACATCATCGCTACCCACTGAGTCGCCCAGAGGCGAGGTCTGGCGAAGGGAGTACCGCGCTCGGCCCTACCTCCGCCACCTAGGCGATGACGCTGTGCTCGCGCATGGCGGCACGCTTATGCAGCGGCTCATGCCTCATTTCATGAAGGAAGGGCCTGGCTATGTTGCTGAGGTTGTCATGCCGCTGATGGAACAGTTCACGCATTTCCAGGAAGAAGCGAGCTTTCGCGCCCTCGATCTACGGAAGATGCCGAAGCCTGGGTAGTTCATGTACGCCGGGCGGTGGTTGCGCTGGAACGGATCAAATCCGGCAGAAACGCCTGTGCGGCTTAGACCTCATCTACGGCGACTCCTAGAGGCCGGAATCGTCAGAGCTGAAATGATCGGCTGCGTCGCGCTTGGCGTCCTCAAAGCGGTCGCTCGCGAGCAGCCGCAAATGGCCGTTAGCGTGAGCCCAAGGGAGTAGTCACCATTCAGGCGTTCTGTCAGCACGATTGCTGCGTCAGGAATTCGATGGCAACATCCGCCACAGACGCACCCTGACAGCCAAGTACGGTCGCCATAGTTAGACGCCTAATCCCGTGAATCATCCGAAGGGAGGGAGAGCATGAATCACCAGCAGATCGTAGAAATCGCAAACGCAACGAATAGGCTTGGCGCTGCCGCTGATCTCAATCAGCGTTTCCTTGCGCACTGCGCCAGCAATGCGACGCCGCAGGAGTTCAACACGCAACTTCAAGTCAACGACTCACAGATCACCATTCAGAGTTTCGGGTACATGGCGAGCGCCGCATGCCGGTTTGTCCGGGCGTCAGACGGTCGCTTCGCGGCCGAGTATGTCTTTCGAGTGCCGTTCGAGGATAAGCAAGTTGAAATCTGGCGCTGCTATCTCTCAGCCGACGGCCGCATCGTTGAGGATCTGAGCGGCAAAGACCCGGTGTGTGACTACGACAATGCGTACATCGCCAAGCACATCTGTGGCCGGGTGATGCTTGGCGTGCTTAGGTCGGCACTCTTTGCGTCTTCAGGGCATGAGGGTTTCGAACCCGCAGTTGCAGCCAACGAATAACTTGGCGGATGAACGCAATCAATAGCAGTCGAAAGGCGCGCTTCAATGGCTGAAATTGTCTATGTCCTAACGAACGAAGCGATGCCAGGCTTGGTCAAGATCGGACGGACAAGCGATGACGTGAGTACACGGGTCGCAAACTTGAGTGCTGCCACTGGTGTGCCACTCCCCTTCGAATGCTACTTTGCCGCCGAGGTGAAAGACTGCGCCAAGTTGGAGAAGGTGCTTCACCAGCTCTTCTCCGAAAACCGAGTAAATCCCAGGAGGGAGTTCTTCAAGGTAGAGCCGGAGCGCGTAATTCTCGCAATCAGCATCGGCGACTTCACGGAGATAACTCCAGGGGACTCAACAGTTGACAAGGAAGAGCAGGAAGCACTAGAAAAAATCAAAGCGCGCCGACCGAAAATCAAGCTTGATGCCATCGGCATCAAGGTAGGAGACACGCTGACGTTCTCCCGTGATGAGAACATCACTGCAACGGTTGCGGCGGGTGGCAAGATCATCTTCAAGGGTGAAACACTCAGCCCTTCTGCAGCGGCGCTCAAGGTGCTTCATTCACTCGGCTACAAGACCCCTTCAGCGAGTGGTTCTGAGTACTGGATGTTCGATGGTGAGCTTCTCGATGAGCGACGAAAGCGACTTGAAGCAAAGCAGTTTGAAGAGACTGCCACCGATGACAGCTAACAAATCAGTCAATGGGATTGTTTGCACCAAGGCGCAAGTCGCCCCTTATGTCGAACGTTGGGCGGCCGCTTTTGCGGGGGCGATACAGGCCAAATGGAAGTCTGCACCGGGTCGCTATGCAAAGCTTTGCATAGCGACCCAGCGCTGACCTTCACCCGCGCAACCGCATCGACGAGTTGCTGCCGTGGGTGGCTGCGGCGCGGCGGGCGGACGAGACCAGCGCGAAGGACATGGCGCCGGCGGCTCGGGCGCAAGGCCGGCGGGTATCGGCAGAATGCTTCCATGCGCATCAAACTGATCGAAGAGCTGCCCATGGCAACCAGCGCCGAGTTGTACCAGCTCAGTTGGGTCATCGACCAACTGCTGGCCGACCCAAGACGCATCGTCCAAGCACGTGCACAGCTGCACACCGGCCAGCAGGTCCAGTACCTGGGGTGGGCAGACGGCAAGCTGCACTCGGGACGAGTCGTCGGCATGCACGGGGACCACGTGGCCATCCATGATCCGGCCTACAGCAAGCCCTTCAAGGTGCACTACGCGGCGATCGTCGCCGAACCTGGCACGACGTCGACCGGGAGCGGCCCTGCTCCAGCGGAGGTCAAGTCCGAGAAACCAAGTCCGCCACCGGAAATCGCCGATCGTGCCGACTTCCGCGTCGGCGACCGCGTGACCTTCACCGACACGAAGCTGCAGCACCGTGTCGGCCTGATCGTGCGCGTGAATCAGCACACCGCGACGCTGAACAGCGACGGCCAGAAGTGGCGAGTCGCCTTCGGACTGCTCCGACACCTCGTTGACCTCTGATCGACGCGGCGCCGAGCACAGGCGTTCGACGGACCATCGCACCTGCGCAGAAGCATCGCGCCGCGCCCCTTCGGCCCCTTCGGCCCCTTCGGCCTCTTCGCGGCGACCGCGCTTCATCGATAGGGCCGACGAACCATTCGGTCGTCGAGCGCCCAGCCCAGGGCAGGCAAGCGCCGGTGTCGCCGCCGAACACCGGGCTTGTCCGCGCAGTCCCACTTCTAGGGAGAGGGCGCAAAATTCACCACCGTCGCGCTGGGGGAAGTCTTAGATTGGCGCCGTTCCGCAAGGAGGACACGGCCATGAAGACGCGCGCCAGAGCCAACAATCGCCGCCTGACGATTGATCCGCCCAAGTCCGGTGCTGGAACATCCGGGGCCGACTCGCATCAGAGCCCCGACTACACCGTCACCAAGACCCATTACGACGGTGGGAAGACGTTTCCTGACGTCGAGGTCGCGGTGATCTTCTGGGGCAAGTATTGGAGCAATACCGCCCCCGCGCCGAAGATCACCAGCGACACCTACTACCAGGCGTTCACGGGCATCGTCACGGGCCCCTACCTGACCGGCCTTCGCCAGTACGGCTCGGGTCCGGGCACGATGCTGGGCAAGTGGATCAACGATGCCAGCGACCCGAAGAACAACTATGCCGACAGTGACGTCGTCGACATGTTGACGAAGTTCCTCGACAACAACCCCGGCGTTCCGGCGCCGGCGAATGGCCACAACCGTTTCTATGCCGTGGTCACGCCGCCAGGGCTCAACAACGCCCTGCCGGACTTCGGCCAGCACCAGGACTTCACCTACAAAGGCGTCACCTCGACCTACTGCTGGATCAACGACGAAGGCACCCTCACCGACTCGGGCTCGACCGGGGTGGTCAACACCTTCTCCCACGAACTGGCGGAGACCTGCACCGACCCGTTCCTCGACGCCTGGCATGTCGACGGATCAGGCGGGGTATCCAACGACGAGATCGGCGACACCTGCAACAACGAGTTCGCCATCGTCCAGATCAACGGGCTGAAGGTCAACGTGCAGTGCTACTGGAGCGCGGCCGACAACGCCTGCATCCTGCCGCAGGGCACGCTCTCGTTCTTGATCAACAAGAACACCTTCGGACTCGATGAGGTGAAGGAGGCGATCAAGACCAGCAAGGGCGTTTTCACGAGCGCCTTCTGGCTGGCGCTCGATGGCTACAGCATTGATACCTTCAAGTCGTTCCAGGTCTCCGTGCCGACGCCGACCGGGCCTTTCGCCAGTCTGGCCGGTGTCACTATCAGTCCCACGCCCAAGAAGCCGGGCGATCCCGCACCGTCCACGCCCATCCCGGTCTATGAGGACCCGAACGACTCCTCGACGATCCAGCGGATCCGGTTTTCCTACGACGTCACTTTCGCCAGCCCGCTGGCGACGCCGTTCCCGGGTAGCGCCACGGAATACGCCCTGACAGCGACCTTCCAGACCGCCGGGGTCACCGTGCCTGCGCCCAATTCCCAGGACACCGTCAATTTCGAACTCGTCCCGGGGGCTGACCCGTATTTCTCGAACATCGACACCACCGACAACAGCGCCGTGGCCTGGTTGAGCCAAGACCTGCGCGTCTTCACCGTCACAAAGGGCGCGTCCGCACTTCCGGGCGACGCGAGCGCTCCGGTCTTCCAGAACAGCCAGACCCCGTACGACTACATCCAGCAAGTGATCGGGTACCTGAACGGAACCGACTCCTACACGGTGCCGGTTCCGGCCACGTCGCCCGACCCGCTCAACCAGCTGGAAGGGCAGAGCGGATTCGAGACGGGCGACTCCTCGGTGACGCCGCTCGACCCGTCCCACAAGCAGAACTACAACTTCGCCATCGCCCGGGTCCGCATGAGCAGCGATACCCAGGGGGATCCCGGCAAGGCTGACAAGGTTCGTGTGTTCTTCCGACTTTGGGTCGCACCGTCCTGCGACACCGACTTCGATCCGAACACGACCTATCTGAGCACACCGGCCTACCCTGCGCTTCCGACCGCGCCGCTGCCCTCGTCGGCCAGCCTGCCGCATGATCCGAGCGGCCAGGCGATCCAGACCCAGCCGTTCTTCGCGACGGACAAGGCTGGAACCCACGACTACGACGGCACGGTCGCCAACGCGAACATCCGGACCCTGGAGATTCCTGTCCAACCTGGCCGGGACTCCATCTGGGCTTACTACGGCTGCTTCCTCGACGTGTACGACGCGTCCAACCAGGCGCACTACTCGGGGACCCACCACTGCCTCGTGGCGCAAATTGCCTACGACAACGCGCCGCTGTTCTTTCAATCGGGCGTGGCGACCAACCCAGGCAATACCGACAAGCTGGCCCAGCGAAACATGCAGATCACGCTGTCCGGCAATCCCGGCCCCAAGCCGACGCACCGCATCCCCCAAGCCTTCGATTCACGGCCCAGCCCAGCGTACGGCGACCCGGGCGGCCAGCTGACCGGCCTGCCGGACGAGCTGATGATCGACTGGGGCGATACGCCCGCCGGCAGCGTGGCACATATCTACTGGCCAGACGTCGCGGCGAGCGATGTTCTTGCCCTCGCGAAACGGCTCTACGGCGCACATCCCCTTGTGGCGACGGACGCCAACACCGTGTCCTGTCCGGTCACCAAGGGCGTGACTTACATCCCGATCCCGTCGGCTGCCGGCAAGAATTTCGCCGGCCTCTTCACCGTCGATCTGCCGCTCGGGGTCAAGAAGGGCCAGGAGTTCAACGTTCTCGTGCGGCGGCTGGCGACTCAGACCGCTCCCCCGCCTGTCATCATCCGCAAGGGCCCGGCGACCGGCAGTCCGCCCGCTGCACCGGCGACCGGTACATCACCGCAGCCCGCGCTGCAGTGGCGCTACGTCACCGGCGCCTTCCAAATCAAGATTCCGGTCACCACCGAATCGGCGCTTCTCGGCCCCGAAGAGAACACCCTGGCGATCCTCAAGGCCCGCCTCGCCGCCATGCCGCTGCAGTCCCGGTGGCGGCCGGTCATGCAGCGCTACGTCGAATATGTGTCCGGCAGGGTCGATGGATCGGGAGGCAACGCCGCCAACATCCCCCCTTCGCTGCTTGGCGCGCCGCCGAAGGGCGGCGGCCACGGCCGGGACCATGACCATGACCATGACCATGACCATGACCATGACCATGACCATGACCATGACGATCATCATCATGCACATCGCTGCCACGAAGGCTTCGACGAATTCGAGGGCAAGATCGTCGGCCTCGTCTTCGATCGCTTCGGTGACTTCGAGGGCTTCCTCCTGAGCGTCGAGGACGGCGAGCGACGCTTTCAAAGCCGCGAACGGAACATCATGGAATTCGCGGAAAGAGCCTGGCGCCAGCGGCTTCGCGTTGCCGTGATTGCCGATGAAGATGAGCCGCAACGCGCCCTCACCCTGATCCTGCGGGAGCCTCCCGCCTCGCTAGGCGAGTGATATGCCCGGCTGACTACCGCCTCAGCCCGGCATCCTGGCGCGCCAGCATGTCTATCGCCGGCTGCGCCGGAGCGGGCCCTCGCTCGACCTGGTGCGCGACGCGGCCGCCCCGGCGGCAGACTCGTGGACCCGCGCCCTGCTCGCGCAGGTCGACCCAATCCGCCACGAGATGCGTTGCCCCTCCCTGTGGAAGCCTTCGGCATGAGCACTGACAAGACGCGCAAGTTGGCGCCGCTTTCACCTGGCCTTCGATGAGGCGCTGCTCAGCCTTGGTGAATCGCCCCGGGTTTTCTAGACACCCGCGAGCCGTTGGGAATGGCGTCCTTCGAACTCGACCGCCGAAGTGTCGCCGGCGGTGCCGTGGCGCCGCTAGGCGGCGCCATAGCGCCATCAGCAGCGCGTCCAGAACCAGGCTGGTGCGACGTATACAACGCCGTCACGCGCCTCATGCGCATGTTGCGCGACTGGCTACTTGAGTTCCAGCGAAGTACATGCGCGGCGCAAGTTGGTCGAGCTGCACCTGGCCAACAAGAGCACCATCGCGGCGGCGGCCATTGACCTAATCGGCCAGTTGCACGGCATCGAGCGCTAGGTAAAGCTGCTCACCTAGCAGCAGCGGCTACACGAGCGACGAACACGCGCAGCGCCCATCGCCCAGCGGTTGCCCTGCTACACGTGATGCGACGGTTGGGTTAGCGTAAAAAAAAGTCTGTAGACAGCAATCGGCGGCCACGTGCACGCCGCGAGGGAGCGCTGATGTTCATTCATGCCGTGGAGACGCCTCGAAAAATCAAGGTGAGCTTTGGCATTCCCAGCCTGGGCAGGAAGAACCAGATATCGCTGTGGCCGGCCTTGCCCGCCGACCGCGCCGGCGCTCTCGCTCCCAATACGACGAGCCAAAGACCAGGGATACCGATGGTTTCATAAGCTCGTGGCGCCACTACTATCGCTCTTCTAAAAAATCGCCTAGCGAAGACCAGGCAGGGAGGAACAGCATGACCATAAATTGGTCGACGAAGGGACATTACGTCCCCAAAAGGAGACGGGAGTTGACCTGATGGCGGCCCCGTCCAAGACCTCAATCACGCGACGCATCCGAGCCCTGGGCGCAGTGGCTCAAAAAAGCCACGCCGATGCATCGACGCTCGTTGGGACGCTGCTCCAGCTCTGGTGCGAGGAAGCCTTCACTGCGCTACCTGGCGCGAACCTTCCTTACTCGGAATCGCTCGCGGACGAACCCGCAGTACAGGCCTTTGCGGCGCTCCTGCCGCAACTGAGTTTCCTTGATGGCGCCTACTGGCTCAGCTCGGCGTACGCCATGCTGGCGGATGAGAGCTACCGGAAGAAGCTGGCGATGTACTTCACGCCAGCCTCCCTCACGGATGGACTGCTAGACGACCTTGCCGGACAAGGCGTCGACTTCGGCACGCAAGTCTTCATGGACCCCGCCTGTGGGGGCGCCGCGTTCCTTGCCCCCATTGCCATCCGGATGCGCGCCCAACTGGCCGCATGTGGTCTGAGGCCACTGCAGGTCCTGAAGCACATCGAGAAGCATCTCTACGGGTGTGACCTCGACGGGACACTGTGCGAGTTGTCGAAGCACTTCCTCTGCATGGCGCTGCACGACGACATCAAGGCGACGA
Organism: Roseateles saccharophilus; assembly: GCF_004342485.1. Taxonomy (GTDB): domain Bacteria; phylum Pseudomonadota; class Gammaproteobacteria; order Burkholderiales; family Burkholderiaceae_C; genus Pelomonas; species Pelomonas saccharophila. The sequence continues at coordinate 12,703 of NZ_SMBU01000054.1, read as the reverse complement.
AGTACGTACCGTCATTCAAGGTGGCGCCGGCGGACTCGTTGACGAGCCTTGAAGTGGGCCTCGGCGCGTTCGACGTAGTCGTGTGCAACCCGCCGTATCGAAAGATGACGGTCGACGAGCTTGAGCCACTTCGAAGCGCCTACGCCGACGTCATTGAGGCTCAACCGAACCTGTACGGCCTCTTCATCGCGCTGTGCGTACGGCTCCTCCGCGTGGGTGGGCGAGCAGCGCTCGTCACACCGACCAGCTTCCTCTCAGGTCGGTACTTCGGACGCCTACGCAAGTTCCTCATCCACAACGCAGACGTTGAGCACGTTGGGATGGTCAGCGACCGCCTTGGTGTCTTCATCGACGTCGAGCAGGAGACCGCACTGACGGTGCTGCGCCGCTGCGATGAGGCGGAGCGCCAAGAGGTTCAAGCCAACGTCTCGGTGGTCTCGGGCACCGGGCAGTACACCAGCGTGGGTGCGTGCAGCCTGCCGAACTCTGGTGCTGTCTGGCCGATACCTCGCGCCGTCGGCGACGTCGCGTTGCTCCAAGCTGCCTCGCAATCGCCCGCCCGGCTCGCGGACTACGGATACCGCGTGCGGATTGGCGCGTATGTCTGGAATCGGGACACGCGCCCCAAGTACGACTCGCTGCAAGACGCGAAGAAGGCCAAGGCGCGGACAGCGATGCCGCTGATGTGGTCCCGGGACATCGTTCCCGGCGGGACCGTGCGGCTTGAAGACACCTCCGCGACCACCGGCGAGCATCGCTTCGTCGACCTGGGGGACAAGAAGCACACCTCGGTCATCACGAAGCCGTGCGTCGTCTTGCAACGCGTGACGTCGAATGACCAACCTCGGCGCCTTGTCGCTGCCGCGGTGTCCCCCGGCGTGTTCGAGAAATACGGTGGCTTCATCGGCGAAAACCACGTGGTCATCCTCGAGCCAACGACCGATGACCCTGCCATCCCGCCAGACATGCTCGCGCGCCTTCTGAGCGTGCACTCCGTCGACCGCTTCTTCCGGTGCATTTCTGGCGCGACCAACGTGTCTGCGTTTGAGCTGAACCAACTAGCCCTCCCGAGCCCCGAGGTGCTTGAGAAGCCAATACCGCAAGGCTGGTCAATGGACGAAGCCGTACGCCACGCCTACGGCCTTCCCCAACAGAACCAAGCAGCGAACGAACCGTAGCAGGGACTCGGCATGCCCCCATTCAAGTCACTGGCTGACCGCCAGGCCGACCAAGCAAAGGCGAAAGAGAAGGCCGCTGAGCGCGCGCGCGGCTACGCCGCCAAGCCAGTCGGCGGCAAGCCGGGAGTCGTCAAGCTCAAGCCCCCTGCTGTTCCGAAGGCTGCGCCTCCCGCCCCGACTCGGCCACAACGACCCTGGGCACAGGTACGCAGCGGTGCGTGCCCATTGAAGTACCAGTCCCGAGCAGAGAAGCGGACCGTAGCAACGCAGCCCTGGGCGAAAGAGCTCGTGAACACGCTCCTCGACGCCGCCGACAAGGGAGGGGTGACGCTCTGCCTGACTTGGCCCGCCAAGTTGACCGCCCTGCCCTTGCTCCACGCACTGGCAAACGCTGAACGCATCTTCTCCAAGGACCTTCGCGGTGTGCGCACGCTGCTGTATCCGGGAACGCACGCCTGCCGCGGCCCTCTGCATAGCGTCCTAGCTGTCCGGGAAGGGCTGAGTGCCTTCTACCGAAAGCTCTGGGTCCAGCAGAGCGACGGCCGCTACGAGGCCGAATCAAGCACCGCCTCGCCAGCGTTCCTGGGCGCGCTCTGGGCCCTGAACGACTTGACGCAGCACAACCCCGACGCCGAGCACCCGTCGCTTGCCGAGTTGGTACCAACGTTCGTCTTCGACCCGGTGAAGCGGGCTTGGGGCACGACGGTGGAGAACCCGTTGGAGCGGACGCTCCGGAAGGTTGAGCGCCTGGCCCTGCGGCGCGATTTGCGCCAGCGCGTCGGCACAGAGTGGTCCATTCCCGAGAAGGCCCCCGGCGCGCTGATGGTGCTCCACCACACGGCAAAGAAGGACGACTGGCGCAGGGCTCTGAGCGCTCAAGCAGTGAGGACCGCGGCACGGCCCGAGGTCATGCTGCTTGATGCGACCGACGCTGCGGCTCGCACGAACTATTCAGCGGTCAAACGCATCCCTGACTTCCTCGCCTTCGCCCGCGAGAACGGACTTCCGGAAACGGGAGCGGTCATCGTGACTGATGACCCCAAGACGTTCTTCATCATGCGTTCTCAGCTGTGCGACGCGAAGGTCACGTTCACCACGAAAGTCTGCGCGGCCGAGGCAGAGCCAGAGGAGGCCCTGCTCTCAGCGCAAGCGGCGCCGGCTGGATGGGAACCCGCCCAACGGACGAACTCGAACTTCAACATCAGCATCGTCGACCGGGATGCCTCCCAAGTCGCCTTGAAGTTCCAGCGTCTGACAGCCAAGGCAGGCCCTGAAGAAAGCCCGGCCTTCCAGGCACTGCTTGAAGCGTGCCTGTACGTGCTGCGTCTTTCGAACATGCCTGCCGGCTACACCGACCTCACCACGCCGTCGGCTGAGGGCGGCGACGAGTTCAGCAGCCAGCAGAACGCATGGGCGCCCGTGAAGTTGAAGCTACTCGATGCGCTCGCGTCCGGCGCGCTGAATGAGTCGCGCGCAGAGATTGACCAGGCGCTGAAACGCGCTGAGAGCCTCATCGACGACTGGAAGGACGCAACGCCTATGGCGTCGCGAGTGCTCTCCGAGGTCCGGAAGCATGCCGTCACTGGGAAGCAGGGCATTGCCCTGGTCATGCCAAGCAACAGGTACGTTCGTCTTGCCCACCGCTTCCTGCAGCGGAAGCTCGGAGCAGACTGGGCCGCGGCGGAAGGCCGCATCGAGTGGCACACGCTGTCTGCCGTTGGCAAGACGCTTCACGGTGGGCAAAAAGGCAGGCACTTCGCGTTCGTCGGCATCAACGCCGACGTGCTTCGACTTCTTGTGACGCACCCTGAGGTTCCACATGGCACGGCGGTTCTCGTCGCCTATCGACAGGCTGAGTCGACGCTCACGACGTTGACGAGCCTGAAAGACGTAGACGCTTTCAAGGCCTACCGCGGCCGCATCGGCTTGCTGGCTCAGGAGCTCGACCGGCGGCTGCAGGAGGTGCCGAATCCGCTGGTCATCAACAAGCTGAGGGACATGTCGTTGACGTTCAGGTTCGACCGGAACGGACCCAGCGGCCAGGGCGGTGAGCAGGCGTATTTCAAGCTCGACCTTGAAGGGGGCGGGCGGACCTATGCGGCCGGCTGGGTCTATCGACACGTGCCTGACGAAGAACCTCCCTTCCGCCGCGCCGCAGCGAGCGCTATTGAGCCCGGCGACTTCATCTTCGACATGAGCGATGAGTTGCGCGCCAAGCTCGAGGCGTCCCTGCAACTGAACGCGAAAGGTGCAAGCTCGGTTGTCGACCCCGTGCGCATGCTCCTCAAGCTGTACCACGACGATGTGCAACGACGGTGTGCGTTGATGTTCAAGGCGACGAAGCGCTCGGTCCTGGCTCGCGAAATTCACGCAAGGATGGTGGCGCTGGACGCCAAGGCCGCCGAATGCCGACCGGGTCGCGTGTACTACTGGCTGGCGCTGCAGGCCAAGGACGATACGAGGCCGCATGCATCGAAGGATTCGAAGTTCTTCAAGGTCTTCTGCAGGGCTCTCGACATCAGCGACGAAGCTGCAGACCAGCACTGGGGCTTCGTGCGCCAAGCACGCCGACTAAACCAAGACCTGGGACGCGAGCTCGTGGCCAGGTACGCCGAAATTCTGTTCCAGCCGGAGAGCGCAGCAACGTACCGCAAGGTGCCTGTGGACGTCATCCGGCATTTGCAGCAGGAAGCACTCCGCTGCGTCTATCGCGTCGAGCACGTGACCCCACCCGCCGTTCGCGTTGCTGCAAAGAAGAAGGGAGAGCTCAGTGCCCATCCTCAGTAAGAACCCGCGCGACGACATCCATCCGGCCTACAAGGAGGCCGTGGTGGACAGCCTTCTCAACGGGCTGTCGGCGCGTCTCGCAGGCAGGGGCGACTTCTACAAAGTCATCTACGGCAGCAAGCCAAGCGCTGCGCTGATGTCCGAGTTCATCGTGCCGATGCCGTTGGAAGAGCGCATCGGCGATGAAGAGGCGGACCCCATCCGCATCAGTGCACACGGCATGGACTTTCAGGTCCGCGCCACTGCGACCGATGCCAAGCTGGGCGTGTCCGTGACAGGTGCAGTGTACGTCCGCATCCTGCCGCTCGAGGACGAGGTGAAAGCGGGTGGGCGCCTCGAAGCCAAGTTCCCCCTGACGCGCCAGGCCAGGGCGGACATTCGCGCGAGGGTCAAAGAAGCGCTGACCATGCTGGCCGCCGAGCTTCCTGGTGGCAAGGCCCATCCAGACTGGGCTGCAAAGAGCCAGGACGCCCGTCGCAAGGCATACGAGTCGCTCGGCCTCTCGTTCGACAACCAGCTCGATCGTGCGCCGGCCGACCAGGAGGCCGAGGCCGCTGAAGGCGAGACCGAGGGCGACCCCAAAGGCGACCCCAAAGGCGACAGCGACGGCGACGGCGACGGCGAACAAAGCGAGGCCCCTCCTGCTCAGGAAGTAGTCGGCGATGGCATGCCGGACGGTCTGGCCGAGGACATCCCGCCACCACCAAAGTGGCTTCGACTCAACCTCGCCCTTCCGGTTTTCGAGTTCACGCCCGCAACCGCCGAGGCAGATGCGGCAGGTGCAACCGCCGCGCTGAACGCTTCAATCGTCGAGCAGCTTGCCGCCTGGGCTTCGAGCTCAGACCCCGAGTCCGGGGGGAAGCAATGGGGGTACCGCCGCAGTCCAGTCCGTCCGTCAGATGTACGGAACTGGCCGCGGTATCTCGAAAGGGTCAGGGCTTCGAGCCTCGCTGTGCTGGTCCCGCGCATCGAGCTGCGCTGGGTCGTTGAGGCATCTCCGGACCCAGTTGACCCGTCGCGAATGACGGTGCATGTGGCCCTTGAGAACTGGACCGAACCACTCAGCAAGACCAACTTCAAGGAGCTGGAGCCGTCCCTCTTCCAGGTCGCAGTGACCGTGACCATGCCGGCCGCGGAGCACCAGTTCCTGCGTCTGGACCGCGTCAAGCCCTCCTACCGGTACAACCAGTACCTCAAGTACCCGGCCCTTGGCTTCAACAGCGGCGTCACGTTCACCGCCGACGGGGCTACGCATCGCCTCTCGACAACGTGGGCACCGCGGTACGTGCTGCCTCGCATCATTCCCACGGACGTGCCCGTGGAGCGAACCATCGCAAAGCTCGCCCACCCGGACTGCCTGACCGGGCTGAAACCTCTGCTCGCTGCGTATGAGGCCTGGCTGACGAAGGTCGAGAAGCACCCCGTAGACCAGGGCATTGACGGGCCGAGGGCCGCGGAGCAACTTGACGATGAAAGGTCAAAGCTCCACACCGACCTCCTGGCCTGGCGCGGTGAGTTGAGCGCCATTCGCTGTGGTCTAGAAATTCTCGAGAAGTCTCGCGCCCACTGGAGCGGCAAAGGCGTTCAAAAGTCCCGCCTAGGCATCCCGTTCGAAGCCTGGCTGTCGATGAACGACGCCATGGCAAAGGTGGCCGAGGCGAAGGGATACGACCAGTGGCGACTGTTCCAGCTCGCATTCATCTTGGCGTCTATTCCAGCCTTTGCCACGCGCCTTCCGGAGTTCCACGACTTCTACACGCCCGAGGTCGCGAAGCATGCCAACGCCGTGACGTTGCTCTACTTCTCGACGGGCGGCGGCAAGTCGGAGGCCTTCTTGGGCCTGCTGGCCTACGTGCTCTTCTTGGACCGGCTCAGAGGAAAGGACCGGGGCGTGTCCGCGCTGATGCGGTATCCGTTGCGACTGCTGACGCTCCAACAGGCCCGCCGGACCTTCGCGACGATGGGCGCAGCGGAGGCGGTTCGCCACGACCGTAAGCATCCTGGCGACCCTTTCTCGCTCGGCTTCTGGGTCGGGGGCAGCAACACCCCCAACTGGCATTCGGATGAGGCCTATAACGAGGTGCCTTCCGAGAAAGATGTGCCGCCCAAGGACGAGGCTTCGCAGAAGGAGGTCCAACCGTACAAGGGCGCCAGGGAACGCTGGCTGAAGCTCTCGTCGTGCCCGTTCTGCGGCAACAAGGACGGGAGCCTCCTCGCCCTACGTCGTCATTCCGGCGTCGGCGGCAACGCGATGGGCCACTTCTGCACGGCACCCGCGGCGAAGTGCTCGTGGAACGCTCGCTTCGCCCAGCCGACTCCCCTGCCCTTCTACATCGTCGACGAGGACATCTACGACCTCGCGCCGTCGGTCCTCCTCGGGACGGTCGACAAGCTTGCGGCAATCGGCCAGGCCCAAAGCACCATCCGGAAATTCTTCGGCATGTTTGGCTTCGCACCGCTGGTGAAGACCGGCAGTGAGCGCCTGTACGTGCCGATGAAGTCGAAGGACTGGGATGGCCACCCAGGGGCGAATAGCCGCGGCCTCTTCCCGTCGTTCGACAAAGGCGAGAAGCGCTTCTTCGACCCGTTCCCAGCGCTACTCATCCAGGACGAGGCGCACCTGCTGGACGAGTCGCTAGGAACGTTTTCGGGCCTGTTCGAGTCCGCGCTGGAGGCGGCGCTTGACCAACTCTCGCCGCTGCTGAAGAGCCAGCTGGCGTTCGAACCCAACTCGACATCGCGTCGACGCATCAAGGTCATCGCGGCCTCGGCGACGGTGAGCGAGCCCGAGCGGCAGATGCGCAACCTTTATCAGCGCGACAAAACGGTCCAGTTCCCGTACCCGGGCCACACGCTCTACGACTCCTTCTACGCGACGCCGCTACAACCTGACGCTGGCTCGGCAGACGTCGAGCGCTCCGCCATTGCTCAAAGCGACATCGAGACCCGAAGCCACTGGGCGCGCGTCTACGCATCGGTGTTGACCAACGGACACCGTCACACGGTGGCAATGGCGTCAGTCCTTGGTCACTACCACCTGATGCTCACCGGGCTGTATGTCCGCCTGCGCAGCGAGGACCCCGTCCTGCAGGCGGCGGCACGCGATGAGCTGGTGCGGTGGGTCTCACCTGGGGCCCTGCATGCGCAGTTCGTCCGGCTTTTGAGCACCGCAGACTTCGCGACCCTTCTAACACTGGTGGACCTTCACCGCATCGCGCTGACTTACGTCACCAACAAGAAGGGTGGCGACCAAGTCATCGACACCGAGAAGGTGCAGTTCGACAAGCTGCACAAGGCCGATGGGTACGACGAGAAAGCGCTGAACTCCGAGCTCATCTCCGGAGCGGTCTCCGCTGCGGACATCCAGGACATCGTGCGGCGCGCCGAGAAGCGCGTTGGAGTCAACCAACCGTTCCCCGACCTCAACGACACCTTGAGGTCCGTCATTGCGACGTCAGCCATTTCCCATGGCGTGGACGTGGAAGAGTTCAACGCGATGTTCTTCGCGGGCATCCCATCGGACATCGCCGAGTACATCCAGGCGTCATCGCGCGTTGGCCGGACGCACGTTGGCTTCTCTCTGCTGGTGCCCGTGCCGCAGCGCTATCGCGACAGGTTCGTCCTGGAGATTCACGACATCTTCCACCGCTTCCTCGAGCGGATGATTCTTCCTGCGGCCGTGGACCGCTGGGCTGAGAAGGCGCTGGTGCGGGTGATGCCGAGCTTCTTTCAAGAGTACGTCTGCGGCATGAGCGCCATCGAGCAACTGTGCGGTGCCGACGAAGCCCGGAAGCGCTTCAGCCCTACCTACGCAGGCGCGGACACGGTGCGAGATTTCCTCGATGTGCCTGCGAACCTCAAGGCCGCCGAGGCCTTCATGGAACGAGCGCTTGGGCTTTCCTTCTCGCCATCGCCAGAAGGGAAGAACTACTACCGCTCGCTGGTCAAGACCCAGTTGAACCTCTACCACCAGGACCTCGGCATCGAGAAATACGTCAACAGCACCCCCTTGGGCAAGTTCTTCGCGATGCGCAACAGCCTTCTGCGGCCCATGACCTCTCTACGCGACGTGGACCTGCCTGGGCTCATTCACGAATCCAGAGCCGATGCCGGCTACAGGCCGGTCAGCGACGGCATGACGGCGCGCGCGATGAAATTCATCCGCCGCGGTTCCGGGGCGGATGTCGACTCGACCGACGGCGCCACCGAGTCGCGCACCTGAGGAGGGGAACATGGCAAAAGCCAAGACGATGAATCGGTCGCGCAACCAGCTCGCGACCGCCTATGCGCCCGAGAGCTTCTTCACATTCGAGGGGGGCCTGGGGGCATGCATCGCTCGCTCGACGGCGGGCGAGTACATCCAACTCTCCGACTCGACGGTGGACCTGGTCTTCGAGCGCATGAGCGAGCTCGGCCGTGCGTGGTTCGACGCAGCCTCCGCGGCCCGGGACGGTGACCCCAAGAAGCCACGGGTGCTCCCAGCTCAGTGCGTCGAGCAAGCGCTGCTGGACCAGAGCAAGTCGCAGTTTCAGCTGCCTGGGCAAGACCGCTTCTACCTGTGCCGACCATCGCACATGGAGTACACGCCCGCGCCGCTGACGTTCGTATGCAGGACCTGCGGCATGTTCCAGGACTACGAGAGGCTCGCTGACCTCGATAAGGACCTTGAGAACCTCACGCCCGACGGATGCCCGAATCCTAAGAAGAAGGGCCAGTGCGACTGGGAGCAACTCGACGTCATCTTCGTCCACTGGTCTGGGCGATGGGAAGGCGCGTTCCCAGGCCAATGGCATTGGAGCGACCGCGATGCAAAGCTGGTTAAGCGGTACGACAGCTGCGTCTGCGGCAGCTCCCAGTTCAAGCTCAACCGACGCGCTGCCGGCATCGGTGATTGGTTCTTCGAGTGCGCCGCCTGCGACAAGCCGCTTTCGCCAAAGTGGCTCCAGAACGACCGGGATACGCTCCGCATCCTCGGACCTGCCAACGGCCCCGACCGCCTCACTGAGGTCCGGATGCAAGCCGCCCCGTACCGCGCGTCCAGCGCTTACTACGTCAAGGCGGACCTCTTCATTGACTTCAAGGACGGTAGCCAGCAGCTCCTTTCCAGGCTGCGGCCCGAGCGGCAGGCCGACCTCAAGGATTTCATCGCTACTCAGTTTGGGTTCGCAGTTCAGCCCATCACCGACGAGGACGTGCAGAAGGCCTGCGCAGACAAGCCGGAGTGCGCGAGGGACCTCGCAGACTACCTTCAGGCCGTCCAATCTATCGAGACGTTCTCGAAGATGGATGACGCGACGCGCATAGCGCTGAAAAGCTCCATCGACCTGTTCCACAGGACGAAGGAGCGGATATTGGACGACCTTCGCCGGCGGCAGATTCTGCTGGCCAAGGTCGAGCTGCCCGCCGATGTGCTCGCGAACCTACGGCAGAGACAGTCGCTGTTCGCATCCAAGTTTGACCCATTCCGCCTGGCGATTGAGCACGCCGCACTGAAGAGCACCCGGCTAGACGTTGAGACTCGCACCAACGGCAAGAAACCCTATGTCTCGTTCACGCGCTTGGACGAGGACCTAGCCCCGGAGGACAAGGACAAGACCGACGAGCGTCAGAACGAGACCCGCGTGCTCTTGGACAAACTTGGCCTGGAGGACATGGGGCTCATCCGTGAGTTCGACTTGTGCCGTTTCAGCTTTGGGTACTCGCGGATGGAGTCCACACCCGTGCTTCGCGACAAGCGTGGCATGGACATGCCCGTCCGGCTGAACCTTTTCCCTCCAGTGCGGCAGAACGACAGCAGCAGGTATCCGGTGTACGTAGTCCAGCAGGGCAACGAAGCGCTGTACGTGCGGCTGAAGGAAGAGCTCGTCCTCGAGTGGCTCGACAGCCTCGAGTGCCGCGACATGTTTAGCCTGAAGCCCGGCGAGAAGATTGGAGCGGGCCTGCTGAGCGTCGCGCGGCCCATGAACCCCTTCTTGGACAGCCTGCCCGAGACGGAGACGCCGCCAACCTACTACTACCTCTACACGCTGCTGCACAGCTACGCACATTTGCTGATGAAGCACATGTCCGAGTACTCAGGCTTGGACCTGGGCTCGTTGGGCGAGTACATCTTTCCCGCGGACCTCGCCTTCGTCGTCTATCGCAACGGCACGACGATGGACCTCGGCAACCTGTCTGCCCTGTGGCGCAACGCCGGCACCGCGATGCTCACGTCGATGCTCGGCAAGAAGGCGTCGCAGTGTGGAACGGGCTCGCTTTGCACTGAGCGCGGTGGCGCGTGCCCTGACTGCGTGATGGTCCCCGAGACGTCCTGCGTTGCCAGCAACAAACTGCTCTCGCGCTCGGTACTTCGCTCGATTGGTGGGCGCCCACGCCTCGACAAGCGCGGAGCTCCCATCCGCGGCTACCTCGACATGGTGAAGCAACAGCCCTAATGTCGACGTCGAAATGGAACCTCGGAACCAGCGCATCGACGTGTGCATTGGTGACCGTACAAAACTAGCAGCTTCTAGTATGGCTTCAAATAAAACTCACGCCGACAAAACCAACGCGGCAGACAAGAGTATTGGCTTCGATTACCAATACTATTATTTCTTGCTTCAAGTTCTTAATCTGAAGATCGGTCAGTCAGTTGGACTTGAGGTCAAAGACGATGTTCACACTGAACTGGACCAATACCGGAACATTTTCTACCAGCTGAAACATACCACCCAAGTTGCAGCGGACGGCCTTCCCGTGGCGCTCACCAAGCTGGATAAGGACATGTGGAAGACCTTCTACAACTGGGCGATGGTCATATCAGACAAAGCAGCGGGTCGCGAAAATACACAAAAACAAATCGAGTTTGCACGTCAATCTGAGTTTCATCTCGTCGCAAACAAGAAACAAAGCGATTCCAACACAATATTTGAAGCCATTAGCAAGCTGCAAACGCACTCAATTGCGATCGCCGACGCCAGATTGATATTGGAGGAGGCTGAACAATCGACTACTGATGAGAGCATCAAGGCTTATATCAAAAAAGTTTTATCTTTAGAGACATCTGTTTTAGAAAACTTTCTGCTTTCCATACGATTTGAATTAGATGTAATTGACATTATTGAGCTAGTGCATCAAGCAGTCCACGAATTCCATATAGATAAGGAAAAAGTTCCTGACGTCCTTGCATCAATCGACTCAAATTTGCGGGGGCACATCTTCGAGAAAGTCAAAGGCGGCGAAGCCGTCGTCCTTTCGTTTGACGATTTTCACGCTAAGTTTAGGAAGCATTTCACCGACGCAAGAAGCACCAAGCTGACTGTAAAACCATTCTTGCCTTCGATGCCTGACGATCTTTTTGCTCAAGTCTTCATCAAACGGTTGATAGAAGTTAAATACTTGAGTACGGATGATATGGAGATTGCGGCAGACTTGACGATAAAGAAACTCCAGCTAGCAATGCATCTGGATCATTGGGATAAGACAGGAGAGATTACAAGCAAAGATATTTCCGCCCTTCACAATGAAGTAAGAACTTTGTGGCATGGAAAATTTCGCGCAGATTTTATTGATTGCGAAGCCAAAGATATAGAGAAGATTGGGCGCGGCATCCTCCGGGATATGCTGGGGGCAACTTTTCCATTGTGCGACGATGTATTGTCTATCCAGCACAGCAACGGAGAAATTTACCACCTCTCCGACATTAAAGGGATTGGATGGCATAGGGATTGGGAGACAAAATGACTGAGTTTTATCGCGTCAATGACGAACGGGGGCAGTCGTCCAATAAGGAAGGGTCAACTTACAACAACTTTGCCATCTGTGCCGCTGGGCTTATGGCAATCCTTGAAGAAACTCAAACCTTACCGGTAGCCAAATCGCTTCTCGTCATGCCAATCATCATGCATGATTCAACTGTGCGGCAACTGGCAAAACAAAACGTACGCGCGCGCGAAGTTTCAGCATTGACGAGTACGAGGCCAGACCTATTCCTCAATTTCAATTCTAGGTTTTTGGCCGGCCTACCTCCCACGCTAAACGCCATCCAGTTGCTTGCAGAAGCAAAGTACATAGCGTTTAATGGCGAACTCGTACTAACAAAGCCTTTAGTATTTTCAGCCACAATAGGCGACCGTGCCACACGGATAAAGAAGGCCGCCAAAAATATTGCGGCTTTGCTCGCATCCCCCGTGGAAGAGCTTTACTTAAACCTGAGGATTGAGCTTTGAAATTTGCGATTGATACTATTACCCTTTGGTCCCATCGCAACGAAAAGCGGCAGCTTCATTTCAAACGCGGGAAAGTCAATGTCCTGACGGGCGGAAGCCACCGAGGCAAGAGTGCGATCCTAGACATCTTGGATTACTGCTTCCTTGGCAGTTCTCACAAAATTCCACTAGACATCATCAACGACAATACGTCTTGGTACGGAATCACCTTTGCCATAAACAAAAAAAAATACACCATCGCTCGACGAAGCCCGAATGGAAACACAGTTTCCAATGAAGTCTATTTCTCGTCTGTTGGCAACATTCCTGAGCAGCCTGCAGCGAACATTGCAATTGAAGAACTCAAGCTAATACTTGAAGCAGAATTCAGAATTGACGAGGCAGTTCGGGTTGCCTATGGTGGTGGAGCACTTCGCTCCGGTTCTAAAGTTTCCTTTACCTGAATCCGTGACCTCCAATTCGCACTGACGAGTTTCTGGGCTCAATGTGGACGCGAATCAGATCAGGCCGCTGCCACCGACGCTGCCACGC
>NZ_SMBU01000053.1 GCF_004342485.1 Roseateles saccharophilus | reverse complement strand
GCGCCTGACCGACCGTGTTCAACGGGTCAATTCACCCCGGCCAGGTGGAGCAGTTTGAGTGGCCATAAGTGGGGCACTTTGGGTGGCCGCCGGGGAGCTGCTGCCGCCGCCAAGGCCGCAAAAGCCGCGGAGGAAGCTGCGCAGGCAGCGAATGCCGGGAAAGCCGTAGAAGGTGCCGGCGCCGGGGGGGCCGCGGTGACAGGCCTGAAGATCGAAAACACCGCCGGCAAGTTAGGTGGAACCGAGGTGACGGCAGAAGCCAACGGCGTGAAAGTTGAAAATAGCTTCGGCGGCAGTGGCGGCGAAGGTAGCCGTGAAAGCGACCCCCCGACGTGGTTCACTGTGCTGATCGGCTTGGCCATAGTCGGCTGGATAGTCTCCAAATTCCGAAGTTAGTGCTTATCTGAACTCGGCCGATGCGCTGGGAGGACACCGTTGCGGAGTTCAGCGCGTCGAAATGCTCGACCGCGTAAAGTAGGTGTGGGCTTCGGTCCCCTGCTTCTCCCTCCCTGAGCAGGCGCCTCCGCGATGACAGCGGAGGTCGTTCCGCCCCGGCTGCGTGCTGGGGTTTCTTTTTTGTGATGCGGTAGTCAGCGGACCGGCGGCGTGCCAACGTGATGGCCGGCGTTCGTCGCGTTGCAGACCTGCCTCGTCACTTCGAAGGACAGGCCGGCCATGCTGCAGATCGTCAACGAGATGACGGCGCAGCTGATGAAGGACGCGGGGGGATTCAGTGAGGGCCGGGTTGTGCCTGCGCGTGCCGGATATTGTTGATTCGCAAGGCGATCTTGCTTTTGTTGATTTGCAAGATTAAAGTACAGGGATGACTATGTTCGATCGGACGGCCGATGCCGCCCGCCCGGAAGCCGCTCGCCACATGAGTGCGATGGGCGGCCGTGTACGTGTGGCTCGGGAGAGCGCAAAGATCACACAGGCGGATTTATGTGAAGCGGTGGGGTTTGCTGATCGGCAGACCCTCTCGGCCATTGAGAACGGGGAACGCCGCATTCAGGCCGCGGAGTTGGTGCGGATCAGCCAGGCGGTCAACCGTCCCATCGAATGGTTCATCGATCCTTTTGTGGTCGAGGGAGACGCTCGATTTTCATGGCGGGTGGCGAAGTCGCTGCCGGATGAAGCGCTGACCGACTTCGAATCCCGAATTGGGCGCTTGGTGGGCCTTCTGCGGCATCTCAAGATGGCCTTGCAGGGGAACTCCTCCGTGTTCTCACCGGTCCTGCGCGTCTCAAGGCAATCCACCTTTGAGGAAGCTTGGGTCTGGGGGGAACTGGTGGCACAGCATCTGGATCTTGGGATCGTGCCTGCAGTCAAGCTGGTCGAAGCCATCGAGACCCGGCTGGACATCCCAGTCCTCTACGTGGATGCGCACGTCGAAAGTGAAGCTCGCGGTATCTCCGGTGCTATGTGCCGTCTGCCGGACCTCCAAGTCATCGTGATCAATCGGCACGAGTCTCCCGCGCGTCGGAATTTCGACGTTGCCCATGAGCTGTTCCATGCGCTCACCTGGGATGCACTCCCTCCCCAGCATCGGGAGGATCCGGACAATGTCGCCAAAGGCACTCTGATAAAGCGGATTGAGCATTTGGCGGACAACTTCGCTGCGGCGCTTCTGATGCCGCGTGCCAGCTTGGACAAGCTCATCCCTGAGGAAAAGCTTGGCGACGCTGAATATCTCGTGGACGTAGCTCGAGAGCTGCACGTCTCCACGGGAGCATTGGCCTTCCGGCTGCTCAACCTGAAATTGATCGGTCCGGGTACGTGTGAAGCTGTCAGGAAACTACAGGTCGCAAAGGAGCAGTCGCCTGCACCGGAGCTATACAGCGAATCGTTCGTCAACTTGTTGCACGAGGGGATATTGCGCGGGCATGTGTCGGCGCGAAAGGGCGCCTCGGCCCTCGCAATGACGTTGGAACAACTCTCCGGACTGATGAGTAAGTACGGGAAGTCCGCGCCTTTTGTCATCTAGGACGCTGAATGCCAAAGCCGCGGGTGCTGGTCGATTCGTGCGTCATCATCGAAGCTTGCCGAACGAAAGTCTGGAAAGCGCTGACGAACCACTTCGACGTAGAGACGGTCGAATGCTGCGTTGTCGAGTGCTGCACGGGTGACATTTTCGTTCCCGGTCGCGTTCCGTTGAATTCGGCGACGTTGCGAGCCGAGCTGGCCATGGTCCACCCGGTAGATGACGACATGCTCGCCGCGGTGGGGATCGACTTCCACGATCTGCCCGCGATGGATCCTGGCGAGTTTCATCTGCTGGCCTGGCTCCATGCAAATCCGGGACAGGCAGTTATGACCGTGCTGTCCACAGCTGACCGCGCAGCGATTCGGGGAACTCACGTCATGAACCTCATGGACCGAGTGACCTCACTCGAGGAGCTTGCGAAGCAGGCCCATGTCGGTCGAAACCAGCTGGACAAGCTCCAGGGTCATTTCATGGAAAACTGGCTGTCGCAGGTGCGCATGCAGCTGCGAACCGGCGTCCTGTAGCGTTCGCTGGTTGCTCGCCTTTGGCGGATTGGTCCTGCGCCGCGGTTCGGCGGGGCGAAGTAGTCGCCCCTGCAAAACGCTTGGAACCCGCATCACCAGTGTTCATGCGGGTTCCAGGCGTTTTGCAGGGCCGACAACATATGTTGAACATGCCATATTCAGTGAAATTAAATTGGATTTTCACTGAAAATCAGCGTTCAACGCGCGATGAAACCTATCATTCGAGTGAACAAGCTGGGCCATAAGGCCACTTGATTAGTAACGTGCCTCAGCCCCGCCCCGAATCTCCTTGATGGGGTGCCTGTCGCAACGGGCCACATCCACGATGAGGCGGGCGACCAGTCCACGCAGATCGAAGCGGCGGTTGAAGCGGTAGGCGAAGGCGGCCAGGTAGGTGTCGGCATGTTTGGCCCAGCCCAGCGAGTGATAGGCCCCATGCAGACTGGTCTTGAGATTGCCCAGGATGGTGTTCACCCAGGTGAACTGCGGCAACTCGCGAGGCTTGCGCTGACCGACGACGACGGGCGAATGCAGGCAGCCGGCGTTGGCCACGGCGGCGAAACAGGCGAGGCCATCGCTGGTGACGTGGGTGCCCGGCACGAGATTGGCCTTGGCCCAGTCGCTAACCGACTGCGACGTGAATCCGAGCAGGCGATGCAGTTTCACGAAGGCCGGGCGGCCCTTGGCGTCCAGCGACACCGCGGCCACGAACGGCGTCTTGTTCTCGGAGCCGCGTCCGGCCTTGCCACCAGGGAGCTCGCCACCGAGATAGGCGTCATCAAGTTGCACCTGACCGCCGAGCCGATGGCAGTCCTCGCGGGCGGCCATCGCGTGATTGATCTTGTGGTGCAGCGCCCAGGCGGTGGGGTAGCTCACGCCGAGTTGGCGCTTGAGGGCCAGCGACGACAGCCCGGTCTTGGCCTGGCTGATGAGGTAGATCGCCAGGAACCAGATGCGCAGCGGCAGCTTGGTGTGCTCCATCAGGCTGCCCGCGGTCAGCGAAGTCTGATGGCGACAGCCCTGGCACTGGAAGAGTCGACGTGCGCCGTGGCCGACGATGTAGTGCTCTGCTCGATCACAGCGCGGGCAACGAAACCCGGCGGGCCAGCGAGCCGCCTTCAGCGCCATCGCGCACTGTTCCTCGGAGCCAAAGCAGGCCATGAATTCAGGCAGCGACAGCCCGGGCTGGAACTGGATCGGATTGAAGCTCATCGGTGGACCTCCAGGTCGGTTCACCGCTCAGGCTACGGGCCGGGTGGCTCATGGTGTGAGCTTGCTGAGGCAACTTACCAATCAAGTAAGGCCATGAGGGAGCAATCATGGACGTCGTACATCGGTAGCGATAAGCCGGCAGCGTTCTTTCCTCGCGCGCCGCTGCTTCCCAGAATGCCTGCATCGACAACGACGGCAAGGCGGACGAGGTGGAGCAACGACAAGGACGGCGGCATCTGGGAGAGGCGAGGTGGCGAGAGTTGCTGGGGCAATTCCGCGCAGGCGGCGAGATGGTCGAAGCGTTTTGCCAGCGCGAGGGCGTAGCCAAGAGTAGTTTCCAGCGCTGGAGATCGCGGTTGGAGGGTGGCGCTGCACTGCGCTCGGCGAGCACTGCGGGCCAGCAAGTACCCCAGCATTTGCGAGCGAGCTTTGTCGAGCTGGGGGCGCTGAGTCTGCCTGTGGCACCAAGCGCGCAGCGGCTGGAGATCACGCTGGATCTGGGCGGCGGCGTGACGCTGCGCGTGGCGCGTGGCTGATGTTCTTCCCCGACGGACACGTCCGCGTCTGGCTGTATGGCGAGCCGGTGGACATGAGGAAGTCCTACGACGGCCTGTGCGCGCTGGCGCGCCACGGGCTGAAGCAGGACCCGCTGCACGGTGCGCTGTTCGCCTTCGTCAATCGGCGAGGCACGCAGATCAAGGTGTTGTACTTCGACCGCAGCGGTTGGTGCGTGTGGGCCAAGCGGCTGGAGGCTGGCCGATTCATCGGCAGCTGGAACGGTCTGGTGCACCGCGAGATGGACTGCACGGGACTGAAGCTGCTGCTCGAGGGCATCGAGGTCATGCCTTGCTGTCAGGTGGAACGGTTGACGATGGACGCCGACGGTGCGCAAGACTTCGGCGCCAAGTCGGCGCCATCGTTGCCGCTCGCGTGCGCCAGCAGAACGACGGACCATACTGTCGGTCCAGCGCTCATCAATACCTGCTGGGCAACACCGCAAATAGCATCGCCGAAGCCGGGGCTGGTTCAATCTGGCGCACTCGTTGTCGCCCTGCGCAGCCTTACCGGCCCCCAACTAAATGAGTTCGACGCGAACCCCTTCGGTGCAGCCCGCCTATGTGCTGCACCAGCACGACTGGAGCGAGTCCAGCCTCATCCTCGACCTGTTCACGCGCGAGTCCGGCCGCCTGGCCGTCGCGGCCAAGGGCGCCAAGCGACCCTATTCGCAGCTGCGCGCCGTGCTGCTGCCGCTGCAGCGCATCAACGTCAGCCTGAGCAAGCCCGGGAAATCAGCCTCGGCCGACGGCGGCGAGGTGCAGACGCTGCGCGGCGCCGAATGGGGCGGCGGCGCGACGCTGCCCTCGGGCGCGGCGCTGTTTTCCGGCTACTACCTGAACGAGCTGCTGCTGAAGCTGCTGGCCCGCCACGACCCGCATCCCCGGCTCTTCGACGCCTACGCCGACACGCTGGCCCACCTGGCCGACGGCGACGTCGCGCTGCGCGCCTTCGAGGTCAAGCTGCTGGCCGAGCTGGGCCTGCTGCCCGACCTGAGCGTCGTCACGCACACCCAGGCCCCCATCGATCCCGAGCGGCGCTACCAGCTGTCGCCCGAGTCGGGCCTGATCCCGCCCGCGGGCGATACCGGCCTGCCCGGCGCCCTGCTGATCCAGCTGCAGGCCGCGCTGCTGCACGGCAACCCCGCGGCGCTGCGCCAGGCCTGCACCAGCGCGCCGCTGGCCCTGAAGACGACGTTGCGCGGCCTGCTCCACTACCATCTGGGCCACCAGCCGCTGCGCACCCGCGCGCTGATGGTCGACGTCCAGAACCTGCTCGACACATGAATCCCTTCGCTCACGCCGGCGCCCGCTGCGCCCTGTCGGTCAACGTCAACAAGGTCGCGCTGCTGCGCAACACCCGCCACCTCGGCATCCCCAGCGTGCTGCGCGCCGCCGAGGCCTGTCTGCTGGCTGGCGCCCAGGGCATCACCGTGCACCCGCGGCCCGATGCGCGCCACATCCGCGCGAGCGACGTCGACGAGCTCGCCGGCCTGCTGAAGGGCTGGCCCCAGGCTGAGTTCAACATCGAGGGCAACCCGACGCAGAACCTGATGGACTTCGTGCGCCGGCACCGCCCGCACCAGGTCACCTTCGTGCCGGATGCGGAAGACCAGTTCACCTCCGACCACGGCTGGACGCTGCCGCAGGACGCCGAACGCCTGAAACCGCTGATCCGCGAGGCCCAGGACCTGGGCGTGCGCGTCAGCCTCTTCATGGACCCCGTCCCTGCCGCGATGGCTGCGGTGGCCGAGCTGGGCGCCGACCGCATCGAGCTCTACACCGAGAGCTTCGCGAGCGCCTTCGGTACCGAGCGCCAGGACGCCGTGCTGGCCGGCTTCACGGCCACCGCGACGGCGGCGCTGGCCCTGGGCCTGGGTATCAACGCCGGCCACGACCTGAACCGCGACAACCTCGGCCTGTTCCTGCGCCATGTGCCCGGCGTGCAGGAGGTGTCCATCGGCCATGCGCTGATCGCCGATGCGCTGGAGCTGGGCTACGCCGAGACGGTGAAGGCCTATCTGCGCGCCATCGCCGCGGCCGACGCATGATGCCGCGCAGGGCCCGCCCTGCGGACGCTGCCTGCCTGGCCGCGCTGGCCCAGTGGGTCTGGCTGGACAGCTATGCGACGCAGGGCATCGAGGCGCGCTTCCTGCCCTATCTGGCCGAGTCCTTCAGGATGGGCGCCTTCGAGCGACTGATCGTGGACCCGGAGCGGGTGATGTGGGTGTTGGAGGAGGGCGCCGTGCTGCAGGGCTTTGCCCAGTTGCGTCGTGGCGCTGCCGCGCCGGTTCCCGGTGGTGCGGCGCCGCGCGTCGAGCTCGAGCGCCTTTATGTGGCGCCCCGCCTGACCGGGCGCGGCCTGGGCGTGGCGCTGATGGCCGCCGCGCGCTCGACCTGGCCGGCGGAGGCCCTGTGGTTGAGCGTCTGGGCGGGCAACGAGGGCGCGCAGCGCTTCTACCGGCGCGAGGGTGGCGAGGTCATTGGCGAGACGACCTTCGTGCTCGACGGGCAGGCCCACCCCAACCTGGTCTTCGGCTGGCCCGCGCGATGATCCACGGCATCGGCACCGACATCTGCGACATCCGCCGCATCGAGGCCACGCTGGCCCGCCGCGGTGAGCGCTTCGCCGAGAAGGTGCTGGGGCCGGACGAACTGCAGGTCTTCCGCGCCCGCCGCGCTCGCTCCGAGACGCGCGGCCTGCGCTACCTGGCCACGCGCTTCTCGGCCAAGGAGGCCTTCAGCAAGGCCATCGGTCTGGGCCTGCACCTGCCGATGCGCATGCCCGACTGCCAGATCCTGAACCAGGCCAGCGGCAAGCCGGTGCTGAAACTGAGCGGCCCGCTGGCGGACTGGTTCGCCGAGCGGGCCTTGAGCGCCCTGGTGACGCTGAGCGACGAAAGCGACTACGCGGTCTCCTTCGTCGTCGTCGAGAAGGCCGGTTAGGACTTTTTCTTCGCAGCGGCCGGCTTGGCGGCGGCTGCCGGCCGGGCCAGCGACTCGCCCTTGGCGCTCATGACCATGGCCATGTCCATGTGCATCAGGCCGTTGTCGGGTATGTTCATCGTCATCTGCATGTCCATCGCGAGCTGGTTGCTCAGCGGCAGGCGGTCGGCCAGGCGCAGCGAGCTGTGGCCCTTGCCGCTGCCGCTGACGACGACATGCATGGTCTTGGGCGCGTCCGCGGTTGCGGGCGCTGACGAGGCCGCCTCGGGCCCGGACGCGGCCGATGCGGCCGCGGCGGGAGCCACCGGCGTCGGCACGGGGGCGCTGATGTCCGCCTTCAGGTCCATGGCCAGGTCGAAATAGGCCACGCCGCGTTCCAGCCGGGTCAGCGTGTAGTGCACCTGGCCGCCCATCGAGCCGGCGCCGCCGGGCAAGGGCACGGGCAGGGTCAGGGTCAGCGGCACGTCGACGCTGTCGCCCACCTTCAGCGGCCGTTGGCTCAGCGCCTTGGAGAGCTGCAGGGCCTCGTTCACCATCGTGTTGCCCTGGGCGCGCAGCAGCTCGGTCAGCTCGGGTGCGCCTTCGACCTTCTGCATCTCGAAATTGAAGTCCCTGGGGTTGAAGCGTGCGACGAAGCCCAGCTCGCGGTTCTGCTGCTGCGGCAGCGGCACGAGCTTGCCGCCCACCTTCATCTGGCCTGTCCTCATGCCGACACCCACCGTCAGCGGCAGCCAGCCGTCGGCGTCGGGCTGGCCGACCTGGAGCGTCTGCTGCATCTGCATGGACATCTGCATCGGCCCCATCTGGGCCAGCCGCTCGGCGCCCTGGGCGATCTTGGCGCGCTGCTCGTCGGTGGCGTCGGGGCCGGCCTCGGCACGCATCTTGATCGTGGCCTGCATGTCGATGTGCTGGCGCTGGTGCTGGCCGGCGCGCGGCGTGGTGTCGAAGGTGACGGCGGCGGGCGCGGCAGGGGCGGCCTGGGCACCCAGGGCCAGGCCGAGCAGGGCGCTCGTCAGGCTCAGGCGTAGCGGGGAAACTGTCACGGGGCAACTCCGAAAAAATGCTGCCGGGCCGGCAGCCGGATGGCATCGTAGGCGGCGGGCGGCAATGGGCAGCATCAGGCCGCTCGGGTAATTTCCACTTCGAACGCCACCAGCCCCGGCGTGCGCCGTCGACGCCGTGTTCCACGGTCACGGGTTCACTTCGTGCGGTCGGGCAGGTTGGCAACCCAGGGGACAGAGCTACGATGCCGGGCGGCCATCGTGCTGCGTGCCCTGTGCGAGACGGACAAGCGATCCATGAACGAGCGAGCCGATGCGGAAGCACTCGAATTGGTGAAGATCGTCAAGTCCATCGGCGAACTCGACAAACTGTTGGGTACGCTGATGCGAGGCCTCCGGCCGATGCGTCCCTGGCAGCGTCAGTTGCTGATGCGTCTGGAGCAGGCCGACCGTGAAGTCCAGGTGCTGCGCATGACGATGGCGCTGAGTCGCGAGCCCCAGGAGATCGAGCAGGCGGCGATCGACCTGCATGCCACGCTCTGCACTGCATTTCGCGAATTGGCTGGGGGACGAGCCGACGTGATGACGAGGGTGGCAATGCAACTCGCCCGGGAACTGGGCAATCAGGTGCGCGGCGCCCTGGCGCTCAAGCGCAAAGAAGGGAACTGACCGCCACTGAGGCACTGCATCGCGATACGGTGCTCCGCCAAGCTGCGGCAGAAATGGGGTGCTGCCAGAGGAGCGGCTCCTGCACCAGCGGTCTGATCACTCCGGCAGCCCGAACAGCCGCTCGGGCGGCACCCGCAGCACCAGCTTCTGGTCGGGCGACGGCCCTGCCACGGCGAACTCTGGCTTCGCGGTATCGCGAATATTGGTGCCGACGATCGGCATGCCCTTGCGGTCGGTGATGGCGGCGACCATCGGTGTGTTGACCGTCGCGCCTCGACGCACGACCATCGCAAGCTCGCCCGATTTCAGCTGCACGAAGTCGCCCGGCGGGTAGATGCCGAACTCCTTGATAAGGGCTGCGGCCATCGCGCTGGCGCCCGTGTCGGCGAACAACTGGCGTTCGGCCTCCTGGATCGGGATCGGCGGGCGGTCGGTACGCGGACTGATCTTGGCCATGAACACATCGGCGCAACGTAGCGCGCAGCCGAGTTCGCCCGGTTCCGCGCCGAGGGGATAGCCACTGCCGCCTACGCGCTCGTGGTGCTGCAGCACCGCCTCGAGCCAGGCTGGGTCGGTCACGCCAGCGGCCACCAGCGCATCATGCGCGGCCTGCGGGTGCGCCCGCAGGCGCGCCTGCTGGACGTCGTCGGGTCTCCTGCCCTGCACGGCGAGCTGGCCCTGCAGTTCGAAGATGGTCATGTTCATCGTCAGCGCCGCCTTGACCAGCGTCAACAACTTGGCCTCGTCCCAGCTCATGCGCTGCGCCATCAGCTGACAGGTCAGTGCGGTGTGCAGGGCATGTGTGAGCCCGTACAGCGAGAGGCGCCTGGCATCCTGCCGGCGCGCCAGGTAAATGCCGATGTCCGGATCGCGCCGTACGAGTGCCACGCAGGCCCGAGCGAGTTCGTCGGAGCGCTCGGAGAAGGCCGACTCGGTGGGGCTGCGCAGCAGGCGATCGAGCCGCCAGATGATCTGCTCCCAAGCGTCGAACAGGGTCAGCTTGCGAGTGGCCACCTTCTCGGGCGGCGTCGCATTCTTCAGTTGGCGCAGTTCCTCGAGGTCGACGTAGGCGCCGCGTTCGATCAGCGCGGCGAGCTGGTCATCGTCGGAGACGACGTGGCCGCGCGCCAGCAGCAACTTGCCGTTCTCGTCGCGCACACCGAAGGGCAAAGGCTTGCCCACGTGTACCTGGTTTTGCACCAGGCGGAACAGGCGTAGCGAACTCTCGCTCATCGGCGTGCCGCCTTCCAACGACGCGATCGGCAACCGACTGGCGAGCGTCTGGGTGCGGGTGGCCCGTCCTGCGCGAACGATCGCTGGAACTCTCCCGGCAGAGTGCCCACAAAACCGGTCACTTCTACGCCACTGGCGAACTCCCGCGCCGACGGATGCCGCAGGCGAGAGCCGCGGACAAAGGGTCGGCGCGTGGCCTGAACGCCAAGAACGGAGCCAAGCAGTTTCACCGGATTTACTGTAATTGCCGCGCGCGACCGCTTGGCGTCAGCATTTCACGTTACGTTCACTGGCGAGGTGAGGCGCCACTGCCAGCCCATGCGCTCGAGGCCCGGGCAAATGGATGCGCCTGCGTCCCTCGCTTCATCGTCGACCGCCCGGTAGGCCGCAGCCGGGGCCTTTGAACTCGCCTGCTCGGAGATGACGTGCACGCGTGCGACGGAGTCGTAGTGCCCGCGCCGGGCAGGGGACCTGACCGTCGGAGTCGGCACCCGCTGCCGTGAATCTGCAGCTCAGCGTGCCTGGAACAGCAGCCGCTCGACCAGCTCGCGGCGGGCCGGCGGCAGGGTGGGCAGGCGGTCCAGCGTCGCGATCACCGGCTCGCAGCCAGCCCCGGGGGCGGGTGCGGCGTCGGGCGCATCGGCCCAGACGCGCGACAGCATACCCATCGCGGCCGCGCCGACCGAGCGGTCCAGCACCTCGATCTCGATGGCGCTGGCCGGCTTGGGCAGCCAGCGCGGCGGTGCGGCGCTGGCTGCCTCCAGCAGCCATTGGCTCTCGCGGATCTGCAGGGGCAGCGGCAGCTGCAGGCGGGCCGTGAGGCGGCCTTCGAGCAGGTCGCGGCAGGCCGGGCGCACCCCGGGCTTGGGCGGCGTGCGCAGCGCCTTGAGCTGGTCGGCGACGAGCTGCACATAGCGACGGCGCGTCGGTGCATCGCTGTCGGCGATCAGCGCGGGCATCTGCGTCGCCAGGGGCGACCAGGCCGCGGCTTGCACGTCCTCGTCCGTGGCGCCGGCGGCCTGGGCATCGAACATGCGCTTCGCCACCGCGACGACGGTGCCGCCGTTGCGCTGTTCCAGCGCGCCCCAGACGGGGTGGATGCGCAGCGCATCGTCGAAGTCGGCGAGGCTGGCGTGGCCGGCGGCCGGCAGCGCGATGGCCAGCGTCTGCGGCAGCGGCATGATCAGCGAGTGCGCCAGCAGGTCCTCGCGTGGCGCGAACCAGATGCTGCGCGAGGGCGTGCGCAGCGTCTTGTCGATCATGGTCTGCGGCAGGCCCAGGTCGCGGTAGGTGGCGGCGAGCTGCTGGTTGGCCAGCTCCTCGAAGACCGGGTTGTAGGTGCCGGTCGACGCGCGGTGAAAGCCCAGCTGGGCGCCCGGCGTCAGCTGGCGCGGGTTGCCGGCCAGGAAGACCAGCGTGCAGGCGCTGGCGCAGGTGCCCACGGCGCGGCTGGCATAGCCGTGCTGCTTCAGCGCGGTGGCCATCTTCTCGGCCTCGTGCACGCGCCCGCCGGGCGAGGTCAGCTCCACGCGGCGCAGCTCGCGGGCCGCCTCGGTCTTCAGCAGCGTGGCCAGGCGCTCGGCATCGCCCATGCCGATGGTGCCGTCCAGCCTCAGGCTGTGGCCATCGGCGGAGAGGCTGAGCGTGGCCTGGCCGATGGGGTCGATGCCACGTGCCATCTGCCAGTACTCGCCCAGGCTGGGCAGGAAGCCGAACAGGATGGACACCGCCAGCTGTAGCGCGCCCAGGCCCAGCGTGATGCGCGCCAGCCAGCCCCAAAGCCGCGCGCCGCCCTCGCGCAGGTAGTTGGCCGCGGCGCGCCAGGCGCCGACGATGCACCAGACGTCCAGCGAGGTCAGCAGCGGCAGGCCCAGCAGCAGCACGATGGCGCTGATCTGCAGCGACTCGCCCTTGGCGCTGATCCAGCTCATCAGTCCGGTCAGCATCAGCGCCAGCGGCGTGGCCAGCAGCATGTTGTTGACCCAGTAGCTGCGCACCAGGCTCTGTTCGCCATGCCAGTGGCTGGCGAAATAGCCCCGGCGGCTTTCCTTGACGACCACGCGCGGGCGCGGCCGTGCGGCGGCGTGGCGCGGCTGGTGCGAGGCCTGCTCCCAGGCGGCGGGCGCGGGGGCCTGCGCGGGCGGCGGGCTGGGCTTGTCGTGGTCGACCTGGGTCGGGTCGACGTAGGGGCGCGGCGGGCGGGCGTCGTTCATGGCCGGGGCAGCTTACTGACGAATCCGGCCCAAACGAAGGTTGCTATTCACGACCCGAGGCCATGAACAGCTTCTCAGGCGCGGTAATGGTCCTGCATCGGATAGCGGCGCGCGACCAGGCCGAACAACGCCGCCGCGACCAGCGCGAAGCCGGCGAAGAAGAACATCAGGCAGGCCGTCTCGCTGTAGCCGCTGGACTGGATGGCCGCCAGCGCCGAGGGGCTCTTCACGCTGACGTTGGACAGCAGCACCCACAGGTTGCCGATGGTCACCGACAGGTTCCAGAAGCTGGTGATCGTGCCCTTCATGGCCTGCGGTGCCTGGCTGTACGCGAACTCCAGGCCGGTGGCCGAGACCAGCACCTCGCCCAGCGTCAGCGCGACATAGGGCAGCATCTGCCAGACGATGCTGACCGAGTCGCCGGCATCGATCCACAGTTGCAGCATGCCGGCGAAGATCCAGGCCACGCCTGCCAGCGCGATGCCGAAGCCCATGCGGCGCAGCGCCGTCACCTTCACGCCCACGCGGCCCAGCATCGGGTAGAGCACGAGGTTGTTGAAGGGGATCAGGATCATGACCAGGGCCGGGTTCAGCGCCTGCATCATGGAGGACTGGAACCAGGCCGGCTTGCTCATCTGGTCGGCCTGCAGCACCCAGGTCGAGGCCTTCTGGTCGAACAACGACCAGAACGGCGTGACGAGGGCGAACAGCACCAAGAGGCGCAGCACGGCGCGCGCGCCGTCCACGGCCGCGTCGGGATGCGCGCCGCGCGCGCGGTCCAGTTGCATCGCGGCGCCGGCGCCACCGAAGCCCATCACCAGCACCAGGGCCAGGCAGACGGCCGGCACCAGGCCCAGGCCCCCGATCTGGCCCAGGCTGTAGCCCGCACCGATGACGCCCAGCGCCGCAACCATGGCGCCCGTGCCGCCGGCCTTCAGCGCCGTCCAGACCACCTTCAGGAAGCTGTGCGGGTTGGCGCCGCGTGCCGGCGCATGCACATACTTGGCCCGGCCGCTCCACAAGATCGCCGTCGCCACGAACATCAGCAGGCCCGGCACGCCGAAAGCCACGCGTGCGCCGAACTCCTTCAGCAGGATGGGCATGAACAGCGACGCGAAGAAGCTGCCGAAGTTGATGATCCAGTAGAAGGCGTCATAGACCTTCTGCGCGAGCGAGCGGTTGCCCTTGTCGAACTGGTCGCCGACGAAGGCGCTGACCAGCGGCTTGATGCCGCCCGAGCCCAGCGAGATCAGGAACAGGCCCGTGTAGAAGCCCGGGATGCTGTTCTCGAATAGGGCCAGGCAGGCGTGGCCGGCGCAGTAGATGAGGCTGAACCAGAGGATGGTCGGGTACTTGCCGAAGAAGCGGTCGGCCAGCCAGCCGCCCAGCAGCGGGAAGAAGTAGACGCCGATGACGAAGGTGTGGAACACCTCCTTGGCCTCGGCCTTGCGCAGGTCTGCCGGCACGGCCAGCAGCAGGCTGGTCATCAGGAAGACCGTCAGGATGTTGCGCATGCCGTAGAAGCTGAAGCGCTCGCATCCCTCGTTGCCGATGATGTAGGGGATCTGCGGCGGCATCTTGGCCGCCGGGGCCGTCGCGTGTGGGTTCGCGGTGGTCGTGGTCATTCGTCGTCAGCCTCTGTGAAGCTCAAGAGAAAAGAAAAACGCCGCGCGGCTTGTGGCCGGCGGCGTTCAGGTGGGGGCTGTCAGCCGTGCGGGATCATGCCTCGAAAGGCAGCTTCACCTGGCTCAGATCCTTGCGGGTTTCCACGAGCACCAGCGGGCCTTCGTCGATGACGACCACCGCGGCGGGCTCACGGCCCAGGGGTGCCGGTGCCGGCTCGGCCGCGATGGCGGCCTGGACGGCGGCAATCTTGTCGGCGTCGGAGTTGACCCAGCTCAGACCGGCGGCCGAGGCGATGGCGTTGAGCGCGTCCATCGGCAGCTTGAAGGCCTCGACGATCGGCGCGGGCGCCGCGACGGGGGCCGCGGCAGCCGGCGCCGGCGCTGCGGCCTGGCTCATCGCCTCCTCGATCAGCGAGCCCTGCACGGGCGCGCCGTCGGCGGCCACGGGCGTGGCGGCATCCGTGCCAGCTTCCTGGCCATCGACACCACCCTCTTCACGGCGGCCACGGCCACCGCGGCGGCGGCGGCGCGGTTCGCGGTCATGGCCTTCGCCGATGTCGTCGCTCTCGGGGGCGGCGGCTTCTGCGGATGCGACCTCGGCAGGCGCGGCGGCATCGGCCGCCTGGGCCTCGGCGGCAACGCCTTCAGCGGCTTCCGTGCCCTCGGCACCTGCGCTGCGGTCGTCACGGTCACGGCCACCACGGCGGCGGCGGCGGCCACGGCCCTGGCGCTCCTCGCCGACCGGCGTGTCGCCGGTGGGCGGCAGCGCGGCATCAGCCTGGCTGTCGACGAAGGCGGGCGGCGCGTCATGGACGGCGGCCTGCTCCTCGGTCAGCGGCGCGACCAGCGGCAGGGCGGCCTCGACCGGCGTGCGCTCCTGGCGCTCGCCACGCGGGCGGCGCTCACCACGCTCACCCCGCTCGCCGCGTTCCTGGCGCTCGCCACGGTCAGCGCGTTCGGTACGTTCCGTGCGCTGCTGCTGTTCCGGCTTGTCGCCGGACTCGCCACGCGGCTTGCGGTCACCACGCTCGGCGCGCTCGCCACGCGCTTCCTGCGGCTTGCCATCGCGGCGGCCATCGCGGCCACCCTTCTGGTCGCCACGCTCGCCACGCTCGCCACGGCGGCCATCGCGGCCACCATCGCGGCGGCCGTCACGGCCGCCTTCGCGCTTGGGCTTGTCGGTCGCGGCCGGCGCGGGCGCCGGGGCCTCGACGGCCGGCACGGGGGCCGGCGCGGCGCCACCACCGAAGAAGCTGAACAGGCGGCTGAAGAAGCCACCCTTGCCGGACTGTGCCGGTGCCGCTGCCGCGACGACCGGTGCGGGGGCGGGCGCAACGACCGGTGCCGGCGCGGGGGCGGGCAGGGGCGCGGGCTGCTCGGGCAGGATGCCCTTGATGACCGGCTCCTGCTTGTTCTTCTTGTCGCCCGCGTCGCGGCGGGTGATGCCGACCTCGTCGGTCGGCTCCTCGATCATCGTGTAGCTGGCCTGCAGGTTCTCCAGGCGCGGATCGTCGTGGCGCAGGCGCTCCAGCTTGTAGTTGGGCGTCTCGAGATGCTTGTTGGGCACCAGCAGCACGGTGACGCGCTGCTTGAGCTCGATCTTGGTGATCTCGGTGCGCTTCTCGTTGAGCAGGAAGCTCGTGACCTCCACCGGCACCTGCACGTGCACGGCGGCGGTGTTGTCCTTCATGGCCTCTTCCTGGACCATGCGCAGGATCTGCAGCGCCGAGCTTTCGGTGTCGCGGATGTGGCCGGTGCCGTTGCAGCGCGGGCAGGTGATGTGGTTGCCTTCGCTGAGCGCCGGGCGCAGGCGCTGGCGGCTCATCTCCAGCAGGCCGAACTTGCTGATGGAGGCGAACTGCACGCGGGCACGGTCCTGGCGCAGCGCATCGCGCAGGCGCTGTTCGACGTCGCGGCGGTTCTTGCTCTCCTCCATGTCGATGAAGTCGACGACGATCAGGCCGCCGAGGTCGCGCAGGCGCATCTGGCGGGCGATCTCGTCGGCGGCTTCGAGGTTGGTGCGGGTGGCCGTTTCCTCGATGTCGCCGCCGCGCGTGGCGCGGGCCGAGTTGACGTCCACCGAGACGAGGGCCTCGGTGTGGTCGATGACGATGGCGCCGCCGGAGGGCAGGTTCACCGTGCGGCTGAAGGCCGTCTCGATCTGGTGCTCGATCTGGAAGCGGCTGAACAGCGGCGCGTCATCGCGGTAGCGCTTCACGCGATGGCCCTGGTCGGGCATCACGTGGTTCATGAACTGGTGGGCCTGCTCGAACAGGTCGTCCGTGTCGATCAGGATCTCGCCGATGTCGGCGGTGAAGTAGTCGCGGATCGCGCGGATCACCAGGCTGCTTTCCTGGTAGATCAGGTAGGCGCCCTTGCCACCCTTGGCCGCGTCGTCGATCGCAGACCAGAGCTTGAGCATGTAGTTCAAGTCCCACTGCAGCTCCGGCGCCGAGCGGCCGATGCCGGCGGTGCGGGCGATCAGGCTCATGCCCTTGGGGTATTCGAGCTGGTCGAGGTTTTCCTTCAGCTCCTCGCGGTCCTCGCCCTCGATGCGGCGGCTCACGCCACCGCCGCGCGGGTTGTTGGGCATCAGCACCAGGTAGCGGCCGGCCAGCGACACGAAGGTGGTCAGCGCCGCGCCCTTGTTGCCGCGCTCTTCCTTCTCGACCTGGACCAGCAGTTCCTGGCCTTCCTTGATCGCGTCCTTGATCGTCGCGTTCTTGACGTCCACGCCCTCGCGGAAGAACTGGCGCGAGATTTCCTTGAACGGCAGGAAGCCGTGGCGGTCCTCGCCGTAGTCGACGAAGCAGGCTTCGAGCGAAGGCTCGACCCGCGTCACGACGGCCTTGTAGATATTGCCCTTGCGCTGCTCGCGGCCTTCGATTTCGGTCTCGAAGTCCAACAGCTTCTGGCCATCAACGATTGCGAGGCGCCGCTCTTCCGGCTGCGTCGCATTGATCAGCATGCGTTTCATGTCATCACTCCTCGCGTCCCGTGCAGGAACGCGTCACGTCATGCCACCCGGGGGTGGCGTTCAAGACGCACGAGCGACAGCATGGAACCGTGGAAGGAGTGCCCTGGACCGCTCGGGTTTCTGACGCGAGTCAGACGCCGAGCGGCGTTGGCGCATGCGACCGGGCCGTCATGCCGCGGGGAAGCCCCGCCTCGACCCAGCCGCGCGTGCACGACGCGAGCGCGCCGGGCCAGGCGACCACCGCAGCTTCTGGCTGGGGTCGCGCGACGGGGCGCATCGGGTGGGGGAGGGAAGGGCTCATCCGCGGAGGACTGCTGGACGCTGGCGCGAGCTGTTGCGGTGGAGGCCGCTCGCTCTCGCGCCGTGAAAACCTTGTTTGGCATCCGGATCTCTTCGCGCTTCGAGGCGGCTGAAGAGGGGCCGGAGGGTTCCGTGTGTCATCGCTCTGCCACACCGTGCCGCTGACCGCGCTTTCACTTGGGGAAACCGCCTGCCGGCCGCAGGATGCGTTGCATCGCCTGTTGTGCCCCTGGGGACAAGCCCCCCGGGCGCCCCGTTGTCGCCGCTAAAATCAAAAAAATCAAACACTTACGGCAGCAACGTGGTGAAAAGGATTATAGGGGCAGGCACAGCGGCCCCTGCCACGGGGTCGACCACCGCCGTGAGTACGGATAAACCCGCGGTCCGGCGCGTCGTGGTGGACGAGGGCTCGGCCGGCCAGCGGCTGGACAACTTCCTGCTGCGCGAGCTCAAGGGCGTGCCCAAGACGCATGTCTACCGCGTCATCCGTGCCGGCGAAGTCCGCGTCAACAAAGGGCGGGCGCACGCCGACACGCGGCTCGAGATCGGCGACGAGGTGCGCATCCCGCCGGTGCGCCTGCCCGAGAGGGCGCAGGCGCCCGCCGCGCCGGCACGCGAGTTCCCCATCGTGTTCGAGGACGAACATCTGCTCGTCATCGACAAGCCGGCTGGCGTGGCCGTGCATGGTGGCTCGGGCGTCAGCTACGGCGTCATCGAGGCGTTGCGCCGTTCCCGGCCCGAGGCCAAGTTCCTGGAGCTGGTGCACCGGCTCGACAAGGAGACCTCGGGCCTGTTGATGATCGCGAAGAAGCGCAGCGCGCTGACGAATCTGCAGGATCAACTGCGCGAGCGCGAGACCGGCAAGACCTATGCGGCCCTGGTCTGGGGCGACTGGCCCGAGAAGCTCAAGGTCATCGACGTGCCGCTGGTGAAATTCGTCGGCGGCGACGGCGAGCGCTGGGTCAGGCCCGGCAAGCCGGACGAGGATGAGGCCAAGCGCTCGATCAGCCTGGTCAAGGTCGTGCAGAAGACGAAGGACTTCAGCCTGCTGGACGTGACCATCAAGACCGGCCGTACCCACCAGATCCGCGTGCACCTGCAGCAGGCCGGCCACGCCATCGTCGGCGACCCCAAGTACGGCGACTTCGAGCGCAACCGCGAACTGGCGCGCGGGCCGGCCAAGTTCGACCGGATGTTCCTGCACGCCCGGCGGCTGCAGTTCCAGCATCCGGCGACGGGGGCGACGGTGACCTGCGAGGCGCCGTTGCCCGGGCCCTGCATGGAGCTGCTGGGCTCGCGGGCCTGAACTCCGGCCCCGCTACGTGCCCAGGACCTGCACAAGCGTGCCTGCCCAGATGCGGGCTTCCTTGGTCCAGCCCGAGGCGTTGGGATGGATCTCGTTGGCCCAGTCCCCGCTGCTGCCCCCGGAGGCCGGATCGGCCGCGTCCAGCACGCCGGTGGTCGGAACCGCGTGCAAGGCGCCGTCGAATCCCGTCCACCCCTGGATGACCGAACCGATGTCCTGGAACAGGCCCTGTGTCAGCGCCGGCCACAGACTCGGGTCGATGCTGTTCTTCTGATAGGCCTTGTACAGCCAAGGGCCGATGCCCGGGCCGGCCGGTGCGTTGCGGGCGACCGGGGTGTCGTAGCAGTTCAGGAAGACGGGCGTGCTCTGGTTGTTTGCGTCCGCGCGTATCGCGTCGACCAGCTGCTTGAAATCCGTATTGAGATAGTCCTCCAGGATGCCTTTGGCCGCCTGGCTGACGCAGGCATAGCCGTCGGCCGGGAGCGGCTGCCCCGCCATATTCAACAGCAAGCCCTGGCCCGGATCCGGGTCGCGAGCGGCGTCGATGAAGTCGTTGCCGCCGGCACTCAGGAGGATGGCGTCGTACCTGAACTGCCCGAGCCACCAGACAAACTCGCCCTTCATGATGTCGACGAGCTGCCGGAGCTCGGAGCCCGCAATGGCCAGGTTGATGATCAGCACGGGCAGGCCGCGGTTGTCCATCTCCTGGGCCAGGAACCATGGCAACGAGGGGATGACCAGGGAGCTCCGGTCCATCCATGAGTCGCCTTCCGCCAGCAGGCGGTACTTGAATGGCCCCCTGGCCTCGATCTCCTGGGAACGCCCAAGGTATTCATGGCCTGTGCACACCACTGATGGCATGGTGATCTCCGTGTTCACGATTGCAACGACGCGCCGCCTACTTTGGCGGCAGCCGAAGCGACAGGCATCCCCAACGCTGTGGAAACTGAAAGGGCGCAGAGTGCCGGTCGAGCCCGTGCATTTCCAGTCAGACCGGCCTGGCGGCGCGGCCCGTCTTGACGAGCGCCATGGCGCCAATGGCCTGTCCGCGCGAGGCTCCGCTGGCCGGTAGAGAATGCTCTTGCGCCGACAATCCCCCCAATGACCTCCCGCCCCCAACGCTTCGACCTGATCGCCTTCGACTGGGACGGCACGCTGTTCGACTCCACCGCGCTGATCGCCCGCTGCATCCAGCGCGCGGCCGTCGACATCGGCCTGCCTGAACCCGAGTTCGAGCGCGCCAAATACGTCATCGGCCTGGGCCTGCGCGACGCGCTGGAGCAGGCCGTGCCCGACCTCGAACCCGAGCGCTACCCGGAACTGGGCCTGCGCTACCGGCATCACTACCTGGCTTCGGAGCACGAGGTGTCGCTGTTCGACGGCAGCCTGGAGATGCTGCAGGCGCTCAAAGAGCGCCACCACTGGCTGGCCGTGGCCACCGGCAAGAACCGGGTGGGCCTGGACCGCGTGCTGGCCCATGCCGAGCTGACGAAGATGTTCGACGCCACGCGCACGGCCGACGAGACCCGCTCCAAGCCGCATCCGCAGATGCTGCTGGAGCTGATGCGCGAGTTCGGCGTCGAGCCCGAGCGCACGCTGATGGTGGGCGACACGACGCACGACCTGCAACTGGCGGCCAATGCCGGCGCACCCTGCGTGGCGGTCAGCTTCGGCGCGCACGACCACGAGACCTTCGCAGAGTTCAATCCGCTGTTCGTCGCGCACTCCACGCGCGAGCTGCATGACTGGCTGATCCAGCATGCTTGAGCACGACGTCGCGCCGCCGCAGCGGCTGTGCGCGTCCGCCGAGCTCGAGGAGCGCGGCCGCGCCGTCAGCTTCGACGTCATCCAGTGGCGCGAGCATGTGCGGGCCTTCGCGCTGCGCTTCGATGGCCGCGCGGTCGCCTACCTGAACCGCTGCGCTCATGTGCCGACCGAGATGGACTGGCAGGAGGGCGAGTTCCTGGACCGCGACAAGCGCTACATCATGTGCAGCATCCATGGCGCGGTCTACGACCCGCTGAGCGGCCAGTGCGTGATGGGGCCCTGCAATCGCGGTCGGTTGACCCGCATCGAACTGACGGAGCGCGACGGCGAGGTCTACTGGCACCCGACGCGCGACACCAAGCCCGCTTTCCAAGATTGATATGAGCACACCCAACGACGACCTGCCGCCCCCGATGCAAGAGCCCATCGGCGTGCCGCCCGTGGTCACGCCCGAGACCGAGCCGGTGTTCGCCCAGCTCGCGCGCGACTTCCTGCGCGAGCGGCGCGCCGAGCGGCGCTGGCGCACGATGTTCCGCCTGTTCTGGCTCGGCCTCGCGGCCCTGCTGGTCTACAGCCTGTGGCTGCAGACGCGCCATGTGACGCCGACCGCCGAGCCGCACACGGCCTTGATCGACGTGCGTGGCGAGATCGCTGCCGACAGCGACGCCAGCGCCGAGCTGCTGCTGGCCGCGCTGAAGGACGCCTTCAAGGACGATGCCGCCCAGGCCGTCGTGCTGCGCATCAACTCGCCCGGCGGCAGCCCGGTGCAGGCCGGCATCGTCTACGACGAGATCAGGCGGCTGAAGAAGCAGTACAACAAGCCGGTCTATGCCGTCGTCGAGGAGATGTGCGCCTCGGGCGCCTACTACATCGCCGCGGCGGCCGACGAGATCTTCGTCGACAAGGCCTCGGTCGTCGGCTCCATCGGCGTGCTGATGGACGGCTTCGGCTTCACCGGGCTGATGGACAAGGTCGGCGTCGAGCGGCGCCTGCTCACGGCCGGCGAGAACAAGGGCATGCTGGACCCGTTCAGCCCCGTGACGCCCAAGCAGCGCGCCTACGCCCAGGCCATGCTGGACCAGATCCACCAGCAGTTCATCGCCGTGGTGCGCGAGGGCCGCGGCAAGCGGCTGAAGGAAACGCCTGAGACCTTCTCGGGCCTGTTCTGGAATGGCGAGCAGGCCGTCAAGCTCGGCCTGGCGGACCGCTACGGCAATCTCGACTTCGTCGCCCGCGAGGTGGTGAAGGCCGAGGACGTCATCGACTACACGCCGCGCGACAACGTCGCCGAGCGCCTGGCCAAGCGCTTCGGCGCGGCCATCGGCGGTGGCGCCGTGAAGGCGCTGCGCGAGCTGGCGCCGATCCGCTGAATCAGCCGCGGCCACGCCGGCGCGCGAGCGCGGCGGCCACCAGGCCCAGGCCTGCGAGTGCCAGCGAGGCCGGCTCCGGCACATGCTGCACCTGGGCCTGATTCTGGAGGGCCGGCATCGGTGCGTCGTTGACTTGCACGCTGCTGTTCCAGTCCTGCATCTGGAGCGGCAGCTCGGGGAGCTAGGGGGCGCCATGAGTTGCGGTGCCATAAAGGGCTTTCAGGGTCATCGAGCGTCACCGCGCCGGCAGCTTGCGCACGATGGTGCGCTTGCCCACGCCGTTGTCGCTGCCGGCTGCCTAGGCAGGGGGCAATGTTGGGCAGCTCCACCGCGTGGAGGAAGCACAAGCCTTTGTGCCTCATCGCCCAGTCGACTGGGGCACCGCCAACGCCACAGCCGAAGAAGGGGCATACGTTCTTGGCCGACGTGACCACCAGGCTGGCCGTGTCGTCCTCGCGGACGGGACAGTGGCCGAGCAGATCCTTGCCGCCCTTCTTGAGCTCGATCCCTGAGGCCTCGATCATGCCGACCACCTCGATCTCGATCTCGGGGAAGCGCGCCATCGGATCTTCACGCGATTGATCTGCATCACGCCCTGTTCGCGTTCATGGGCCACCCCACTTCAGCCGCTGAAGGCTGGGGCTGCGTAAATGCCGTTGGCGGGCTTGGCCGGCCGGCGAGCGTTCAGGCGGTGATGCGCCGCAAGGCCTCGGCCGCCTCGATGATGGCTATGCCCCGATGCGTGCCGATGGGCAGCAGGTGCTTGCGGTCCCCAGTGACGATCAATTCGGCTCTCGCGGCCACGGCGGCGGCGATCACATGATCGTCATCAGCGTCATCCGCCACCACGCGCGGCACACTGGCCGGTGCCACCAGATTGACAAGCGCCGCGTAGTGCGCAACGAGCGCCGAAATGCTGGTGCCGAAGCCCTCGATGCGGTTGGCGAACTTCGCATAGGCCAGCGTGTGGGCCATTTCATCGAGCAGCACCGCGCTGCAAAAAAACTCCACCGCCTGACCCTCGCCAGAGTGGATCGCCAGCTCGATCAAGCGCCTGGGCGGCCCACTCCACAACAGGCCCGCCACCACGACATTGGTGTCGAGCACGAGCCGCAGCGGGGGGGCGTGGCCGCAGGGCGGAGCTCGGCATCAACTGGCCCCGCGCAGGCGCGCTTGAGCACGCACCTGGCGCACTTCCTCGACGATCTCCTGTTCGATCTCGGGCGTGAGTTCATCGGCCGGCAGACGTTGCCACAGGGCTTGCAGCGAATCGCCCGCGCGGCGGCGCAACTGCTCGCGCAGCATGGCTTCCATCGCGTCGGCCGACAGCAAACCGGCGCTAGCCGCCTTCTGGGCCAACTCATCGGGCAAGGTGATTTGTACGGTGGTCATCGCGTGCGTCCTTAACTGCTGAGGTTGCCGACCATCTCCTTGGTCTGGTACTTCACGATCATCCCTTCGAGAAGTGCCTTGACGATGCGCCGATCCTCGTCGGCCATGTGGCTGACGGCCTCGAACTGCAACCGCAGATCGTCGGACGGGCCGCGCTCGGTCTCGCCGAAGACAAGCTGATCCAGGCTCACATGCAGCGCCCGCGCCAGGCCGACCAAGGCTTCGAGCGTGGGCTGTGCGTTGCCGGCTTCGTAGCGCTTGATCTGGTTCACATGCACGCCGGCCGCATCGGCCAGCGCCTGCTGGGTCATCAAGGCCTGGCGGCGGATCTGGATCAGCCGGGCAGGAAAGTGCGTGGTAGGCGGCGGCGCGCCGGCGGCAGCAGCAAGAGCAGCGGTGGACTTGGCGGCGGCAGGCATGGCGGGCAAACGGCTCTCAAAGATGACGCAGCCTATAGGGTGCCCCATGGGCCCTAAAACGGTTCGCAACAAGGCCCATTAAAGGTGCCGCAAAAAGACACAAAACGGGTCTTGGAGGGTTTTAGAGCGAAGGAATCCGACGGCATGGCGCGCATCCCCGAAGCAGAAGTCGAGCGCCTGGTGGAGTCCTAGGGCGCGGCGCTTAAAAAGGGCTCTCTTGAATTTCAAGTGGGTTGCCGGGCGTGAGGGTTGATCGCGCTGAAGTCGAGCTTGCCCGCGATCAGGAAGATGACAGTCTGGATGGT
>NZ_SMBU01000052.1 GCF_004342485.1 Roseateles saccharophilus | reverse complement strand
CCCGCGATGACCGCGGCAGCGTTCTCACGAACGCCCCCAACGTTCCTGGGACATCAAGCCCTGGCAAGCCTCAGACAGCGACGGTCATAACACCAGTCCGCCCCGACAAGGCCAATCCATAGCCCTGCAGAGCCCCACAGCGTAGAAGAGCTACTCAGCTAGAGATCGCCTCGCAAGGCCCGCGCCACACGGTCAACGGCCGTGTCCACAGACCGGGCCCTCTGCGCTTCAAGCATGCGGTCCCTGCTCCGCGCGGCATGCTGCACGAGCTTCGTGATGGTCGCCGTATCAATACGCCCCGCGACGTTGGTTCCGGTTCCGGCGAGATCCGGCGCGGTCATTCCCCCGTATCCCGTCACGGTCACGCCATGGCGGGTAGTCCATGAAAGCAACAACGACTGCCCGCCAAAGCCTGACAGGAAGGAGAAGAAACTCAGCAGACCACCCTCGAGGCTGCCTGCAGGCTCTTGCCTCAAAAGTGTCAGCGCGAGCGTCTCGATGAGGAACGATCGCACCCTTGCCGTCGACGGAAGATTGCCATTCCAGTACTTCAACAGCTTGACGAGTGGCTTGGCCCGCCCGCCGTTCTGCTGATTCACTGCAGTGGCCTGCGCCGCGTGTCTCCTTGGGGAGGACCTGATCCACTCGCCGGAATCGCGATCCGGGATCAGGACGAAGTCAGAGCCAGGTGCCTCCTCGATCGCTGGCACGCAGTCGATGTCCAGGTGATAAAGCTCAAGGCGCACGGACCGTCGTTGACCAAAGGTAGAGCTGACCGGATACCTGTATCGAATCGCGTTAGCAAAGGTATTCAGCACCACTTCCGGCGCCGGTCTGAACAGTCCAGCCAGGCCTTGCGACCACCCGTTTGGGTCGATCACGAAGATAACGTCGACATCGTCTAGCGGCCGAATGGCCGTGTCCCTCGAATAGCTTCCGCTCAGATACGACTGCCGGATCCTCGCCCCTATCTGGCCCGTGGAAAGCAGATCCCTCAGGTGGTTCTGGCTCCTGGCGGCACCCGCCTTTTGCGTGGGTGTCGGTTCGATTTCGCTGACCAGCGACCAAAGCTGTTGTTCTACGCTGGCCATGCTATAGCTCACCAATCCGGCTTCGCCCGCGTCGCAGAAGGACCTGCACCTGCGCGACAAGTTGAGCCGGGAAGTTGACCGGCACGTACCAGTCGAAGCTTTCAAGGCTGGCGATGTCGGCCTCGTCGAGCTTCGCCGGTAGCGTTCCGGGCACAAACGAATAGATTAGCAGCGGCACGGGCGGTGCCTTGGGCTGCAGTTGGTGCACTAGCGAAGTGAGCAGCGCGCGGGCTTCTTCCGAGCCGTCAAAGCTCAGCACGACCAGATCTGGATCGCCAACCTGGAACGCATCACCTTGCGCAGGCGAAATCTGCGAGATGTTGCTGATGCCGGCGCCGCGCATCACCGACAACGCGCGGTCGATTGAAGCCTGTAACTTGTCGTCGGCGGCAAGGGCTCCGGCGCCTGCAACCCAGACCACACGTCGACTCTTGAAGGACGCCAGGTCATCGACCTCCGTTCGCAGCGCTTGGTACTGCTCCCGAAGCCGCTGCGCCTCAGCATCTACAGCCTCTCTGACTCGCTCTTCGAACATCTCCTTGACCACGGCCTTCGCCTCGTTCTTAGACTTCCCGAAGAACCAGAACAGAAATCCAAACGCAACAGATATCAGTACGCCCAGCACCCAAAGGGCCTTATCGAACAGCTTCTCAAGCCCGCCGTACTGCCTGTCCGCCTGTCGTTCGAGAAGCGCACGATCGTCGGAGATCATCTTCCGCCAGCGGTCCAGGGCATCGAGCTGATCCGCCGAGCCTGCAGCAACCGCGCTTGCCGCGTTGACTGTCGACTGCACCTGCGACGCTTGGCTGGCCGAAGGCGGGGACGGCGGCGGCGCTGCCATAGTGACGCTCATGACCGAGACGGCCAAGACCATGGCACTCATCCTGTACGGTCGAATCAATGGGCCTCCTCGCTGCGGAATTTGCCTCGCGGGCGAATGCTAGTCGGCCTTGAGCCGGCATGGAACGCTTCGACGCGACGCGCAGATCGAACCGACGCCGTTGACACAGCAGACTGAGCTTGCGCGCAAAGTTGCCAGACGCCGGCACGTATCGCGTGGTGAGCTGATGGAACCTTCGATTGGACAGGTGCTAAAGGAACTGACAGCCACCTTCATCCTCAATCGCTCGGGCGAAGGCAGCACCAAGAAATAGGCCGGCTGACAGGAGCGAGACGGACGTTGTCAGCCGGGCGCGCAGCGCCAAGCCCCCTTGATGCTGGTCCAGCTACACCGAGACACGTAGCCGCTTTGCTCGTTCTCGGAACGCGCGCCTACCCCCTTCAAGGATGGCGCATACGGCCTCTCGGATGGCAGGCTCTTCCAAGCCCCCAGCTTCGTAACTCATCTGAGGGAGTCGACCTGGCTCATGGCTACCGCAGCGCGCCACTATCACTTGGTCGGCGTCTGTATTGACGACGAGGTTCGCGTTGTGGGTAACTATGATGACCTGACGCCGCTTCTTCGCGCGCTGGAACTCAACGACCAACTCGTCATAGATCGATTGAGGGTCCAGGTTCTCCTCAGGCTGATCAACGATAAGGGGGCGATCATCTTGTGAATCGACTGCCAAGTAGAGCAGCAACAGCACGATGCCACGCGTCCCCGGCGACAGACGTTCAATGGGGATGCCATCGAACTCCAGGCCGTAGCCAACGGAGATGTGGTCCGTACTGAACAACCAGGCGGAAATTCTTCGCGCCCATTCTCTGCGGTCCATCTGAGCCGGGCGCTGCGCTCGCAGATCCTCCGAGTACGCACCGACAAATTGCAGCAGAGCCTCCCCGGCTTGGGCAGCGTCGCCCGTCTGCCAAGCGTCGAGCAGAGAAAGCTCCGCAACCAACCGAAGGCTGCCCTTGCCCTTGAAGGCGCTCCCAGATCGCAAGTCCAGCAGCGACTCTCCAGCTTCACACCAAGCGGCTACGTCAACGTTTCTGCGTACAGTAAACGCGAGCTTTCCGAGAGATCCAGAGGCTTCGGCGATCCGCGCTTTCAGTGGTTGATAGAGCTCGGTGAGCGCGGCCTCCTCGTCGACCACCGCCTGGAACACACCTGCATACGCGGCGCGGCGCTGCAGCCGCAAGTCGCCGATGCGCTCGTCGGCTCCCTTGCTTTTCACGATTTCAGCGTCGGTCTTTTCCAGTGCGATCTTGGCTTTAGAGACCTTGTCTGAGATCGCCTTGAAGCGGCGCGCATTCTGCGCATCCATACCAACCAGCTTGCGAAGCCTTTCAAGCTCTCGCTCAAGAATATTCAGCGTGTGCTTGGAGAGGTCATCGTTGATACCAACCAGCGGCACGTTGGGGTCGCTGCCCGCTACAACAGCAGGGTCAGGTGGGACGCCTTCAAGCGTACGCAGAACACGCTTTGTCTCTTCAATCTTGGTGGTGAGGATGGTGT
Source organism: Roseateles saccharophilus (assembly GCF_004342485.1). Classification (GTDB taxonomy): domain Bacteria; phylum Pseudomonadota; class Gammaproteobacteria; order Burkholderiales; family Burkholderiaceae_C; genus Pelomonas; species Pelomonas saccharophila. Next base: position 21,541 of record NZ_SMBU01000052.1, on the reverse strand, counting down.
CGACATCACCTGCGAACTCAAGGTCGAACTGCGCCCATTCCGCGACGGAAAGGGCGGCTTCACGCCGCTCCTCGCGCATGCCTTGAATCAACTCGCGCATCTCGTACTGGCGAAGGGATTCAACGTCCTCCATCAGGTGCTGCAACGCCTCCAACCTCACCTTGGTCTTCACCACGATCCCGCGTTTCGCATCGACGGCATTGGAGATTTCGTCGTGTCGTTTGGCGCGGGCATCGTCGCCTTTGGGCATCAGCCCCTTCAAGTCCGCCTCATCCTTGAGGATGGCCTTGTACTTTTCCTCACGATCCTTGGTCAACGCCGCAAGCCCGTCCTTTCGGGCCTGCTCCGAAGAGATGGATTCCGAAATCTTGATGATCGAGGCTACGTGCCTCGACCTGCTCGTTCGCGCACCTTCGAGCTTGATGTCCAGAAGCTCTTCGAACATCGTCGCGTCGAGGCGGTCTGCATCCGGGTGTGCATCGAAGACCACGCGCTCAATCTCGCGAACGAGAGGATCTTCCAGGCCTTCGGCTGAGCACAGTTGATCGACAAACTGCTGAGACAAATACTGCACATGCGGAGCGTCGATCAGATCCTCATCTTCGACGTCAGCAAATGCGTTGGAGGTCGTGTCGCCGGATTCCCAAGTCAGATTGGCTTCGGAGCCCTTGAGATGGCCTGCTGCCCGCCTGAGGAACGACTTATCGCTCAGATGCTTGGAGGCGGCGCATCCGCCCATCGCGATGAAATCCGCGAGCGCCGTTTTCCCTGAGCCGCGGGCGCCGATGATCGCAATGAGACCGGGATTGAGTTCAATGGAGGCAGGCGACATCCACGGCGCGTTGCTCACCGAAACTGAACGGATGACATTGCTAGGGACACGCTGATCAATAGGCCAGTTTCGCAGCCAGCGACCGGCCAGCGCACAGCGCGCGGCGATGCGAATTGGATGCGATGCCGATTCGATGCCGATCAGCGGTGGCGCCTGTGCTTTTTGGGCCGTTTGCGGCCCCATCTGGCCGCTCAAGACGCACCTCGGGCTTGCAGATCCAACAACGATCGCTTGGCGATCACGAGATTGGCCAGCCCGAACAGGCTGAACAGCTGCCCCTGGTTCTTCGCCATGCCCTTGTAGCGGACCTTGCGATGGCCGAACAAGTTCTTCACCACATGGAAGGGATGCTCGACCTTGGCCCGCACGGCGGCCTTCAACTGTTCGGCCTTCTCCAGCAACCGCGCCCACTTCTTCGTCAGGTCCAGCGCCCGGCGCTTGCCCGGCTGCATGGCGACGAACCAGGTCGGCCCCTTGGCCTCTTCGCGCTTGTCCACGCCCCGGTAGCCGGCGTCACCGAAGGCCGATGTCTCCTGCCCGTGCAGCAGCGCACCGGCCTGCGTCACATCGTTGACGTTGGCCGCCGTGCCGATGACCGTGTGCACCAGCCCCGACTCGGCATCCACCCCGATGTGCGCCTTCATCCCGAAGTGCCACTGGTTGCCTTTCTTCGCTTGGTGCATGTCGGGGTCGCGCTCGCCCGTGGCGTTCTTCGTCGAACTGGGCGCGGCGATGATCGTCGCGTCCACGATGGTGCCCGAGCGCATCAGCAGGCCTTGCTCGGCCAGGTGGGCGTTGATCTCGTCAAACAGCGCCTTGGTCAGGTCGTTGGCGAGCAGCAGGCGCCGGAACTTCAGCAGCGTCGTTGCATCGGGCACTGCCTCGCGCGACAGGTCGATACCGACGAAGTCGCGCATCGACTGGCTGTCGTACAGCGCGTCCTCCAGGGCCTCGTCGGCCAGGCCGTACCACTGCTGCAGGCAGTACATGCGAAGCATCTTCGGCACGCCGATGGGCGGGCGACCGACCCGGCCGCTGCGCGGGTACGACGGCGCAATGGCCGCCTCCAGCCGCGACCACGGGACGATGCGCTCCATGTCGGCGAGAAACATCTCGCGCCGCGTGCGCTTCTTCTTCAAGGCGTACTCGGCACTGGCAAAGCTGCGTTGACTCATGCCGTGATCCTGCCGCCGCCGCGTCCACCGCGCATCGCGGTCAGCCCGGATAAATCAGCGTTTCCCTAGGCAGCGCCCCTCTCGGTGGCTCCTTGCCGATGAAGACCCGTCCCTCGGGGTTCATGCATGCCTGGCGCAGTGTCTCGAAGGTCAGTGCGCCCTTCAGCCAACAAAGCCGATCCAGAGCCGGCTTGCCGACGGTGGAATGGGCATGCGCGTCCGAGCCGTGCAGGCATGGTTTGACGCCGCCCCACTTGGTGTTGAGGTCGTCAACCGAAGCAGGGCCTTGACCGAGATAGAAGGAAATCTGCTTGGGGCTAGCGCTAAAGATGATGTGCGCGAAGGCTTCGATGTTGGTCCGTACGGCGGCGAAGGACCCCGTCTCATCCCGCAGCCCCGACGTCCCATCGCGCTCGCCGACAGCGACAGCCACCAGGCAGTTGGCCCTGAACCAATCGTTCGTCTCCCACGTCTCCCGCAGGTCCTCGAAGTCGATCTTGAACTGATTGACCCCCGCGGTCAGCGCCTTGGTGTCGTCAACGATGGACGAATCATGTGCGCGACCCAGCCGGATCAGTTCAGAACGCTCGCACCGAAACTCGTCCTTGGCATAGCGAAACTTGAAACTCGCCATCAGGCGACGGATGCGGTCCAGATGATCAACGTCATCCGGCGAAAACAGCAGGTGGGCGTTGATTGCTGAGCTGCTCGAAGTGCCGATCGAAAGCCGGATCTCGACGTTGGGAAACAGTAGCGCCACAGCTGGCAAGCTGCCTTGCGCTTTCGCGGCACAGGCCTTCTCGTAGGTGTCGATCAGGAAGTAGTCGGTAATGCCGAGCGCTCGGATTGGCGAATCCTGCTGATCGACCTTGTCGAAGAATTCGGGCCATGGGTCTGCCCCCGAAAACTGGTCGTTCATCGCCGTGCCAGGCGCATGAATGTGTGGGTCCCACCTGTGCCAGAGCGACCCACGAGACATATCGGCGTTGGGTTTAACCATCTTTCCGCCTCCCTGAGCCAAGTCTACAAGCGGGGGCGAACCTAGATTTCACCTTCCTGACGGCAACACCGCATGGGATGCCAACAATGATGGTCGCGCCGCCGACGGGTGCCGATAGGCCGCCGCACTGCCTTGGTAGTCGTGGGTTGCAGCGGATGCATCTTGCGCAGGAAACCGAACTCCAGCGAACGTCCCGCCACCTGCGCCGGCCCGACCAACCGCCGATGGCGACGACCACGCCCGGCGCCGCCCCCAGCAGCGCCAGCAGCCCCGGCAGGTAGGCCGCCATGGCAGTGCTGAGGAACCAGGTCACGGCAACCACCCATGCCAACAGCACAGCGGTGGCCAGCGTTCGTTCGGTCGTATTCGGCGCTGGGCTTGGCGGTGCGCCGCCTGCAGCCGCCGCCACCGGCTGCTCCGCCCGCGGCAGCCAGGCGTTGCGCGGCACCCCCAGCACCAAGTGCAGCCCAGCCCAGGCCCAGCAGGCGCCAGGCCCACAGGATCAGCGCCGAGCACCGCCACGGGCAAGCCGGCATCGGCCGCGGGCGCCTCGCGCAACGTCAGAGCCATCAGCGCGGCGCAAGCCGGTCAAGCGCCCTGGAACTCGGCCGACGCCTTCAGGGCCTAGGGTGCATCCTCGATCTTCATGCGCTTGAAGCCGTACTGCGCGAAGTACTCGGGCGCCGCGACGGTCAGCAGGTAGAGAGCGGCGATGTCGCGCGAGCGGGCCTCTTGCAGCAACCGCTCGACGAGCTGGCGGCCGATGCCTTGTTTCTGAAGGCCGGTCGCGATAGCGACGGAGCGCAGCAGCGCCACGCTGCCGTAGACCTCGGCACCAGCGCAGCCGACGACTTCGCCGTTGCTCGTGGCGAGCAGGTAGGTGGACAGGTGCGGCCTGCTGTGAGGCCTATGCCGCCAGCAGTGTCACTGCTCAAATTATGGCGTTTTCCCATAATTTGACTTCCCTCTGATCCTGCGCGGCCGCGTGAGCAACCGCTGCAGGATGAGAAGCCCGCTTCATAGTGAGAAGTACCAGCTGTTCCTTGAGGAACTCAACACCCTCAGGGCGGATGCTGGGCTAAGTCAGTCGGAGCTGGCGGCGCGGATGCAGGTTGGCCAAGACGTCATCAGCCGCTGTGAGGCCGGCCGCCGTCGCGTCGATGTGTTCGAGCTGGCGCTTTGGACACATGCCTGCGGCACCACCCTCGAAGCATTCGTCAAAAAGCTGGACGAGCGCATCCAGCGCCACCAACTGCCGAGCCTGCTTTAAGCCCGCTCGCGTCAGAAGATCTTCTCGGCAGCGGTCGCCACGGCGGCCTTGGCCCGCGCAAGGGCCAGCGGCTTGGGCGAGCCGATGATCAGACCTGCGGCATGCCGAGGCTCAGTTGCCTGGAGGTCGCGGACCTGCTCCCGCGTCAGGCCATTGGCGAATACCCGCGCCGCTTTCTCCGCCATCTCAGCCGAAATGACGACGAACTTGCCTGGGGCGACTCGAACTCGTTTCATGCGCGAATCTTCATAGGGATCATCTTTAGCCGCCCCGTCATTTGTCGATAAGTGGGTCGACCTCAAATATCTGACTGAGCCGTGACCGGGTTGGTCTCGCGGCCCGCTTGCCTGCTTTGCCCGGCTTCGCTCGCAGCCGCAGGGCGTCGAGCCGGCGCAGGTCGACATCGAGTTCCTTCAGGAAGCGCAGGAAGCCGTAGTCCAAAGCCTCCAGCCAGTCGCGCAGACCGATGACGTCCAGGCGGGTCTGGCCACACTCGACGTAGCTGACCGCACCCTGGCTGCGGCCCAGCAGGAGCGCGAGGTCTGCCTGGCGCAAGCCGCGGGACTCCCGAAGCTTGCGCAGCTTGTCCAGAAAGATCTTGTTGTGGCGGCTGTGCAGGGTTTTGACCATGGATTTCTCTCAGCCTCCACCGTAGCCCAGCCGGCTCCGTATCAAAAATCTGGATATGGCCGCATGCCGCGAAGAATTGCCGCCAGGTCAACAATCCGGCCGCCGAACGCCTCGCTGTTCGCGGCAGCAGCCCGATGTTTCTTTCGCTTCCGCAGTACGAGTTTCAGGTCCCGCAGGGGCTCGGAGAACCAGGCAGCAAGCATTGGCGGGTCGTCGAGATGCCGCTGCACGCGCCGTGGTTCCTTTTGACGGTCGCGCACCCAGATCCAGAAGGCGACGGCCTGGGGATGAGCTTCACCATGTGCATCGCCTGGGAGTCGGACTTGGCCGAGACGCTCAAAGCCATCGAGGTCAAGCGGGTGCGCGGCCTAGTTGCCATGATGCCGGGTTGGGCCTCACCCACTGGCCAGTGGTCATCAAGGCAAATCTTGGAGGTCAGGCTTGATGCCGATGAGACCGGCAGATACGTGACGCTGATCGACGCCTCCGGCGAAGCTTTCGACGGCGGTATGCGCGGTGAACCGCCGAGGTGCAGTGCGTCGTCGGAGCTGCTGTTGCAGTTGTCGCCGGGCAAGTCCAAGCCGCGTCGTACTCAGCCGCGAAAGGTTGGCTCCAGCCGGCCTCGGCCCACCTCAACAAGATGAGTGCCTACGTCTCCACCGCGCGGACGAGCGCCTTGCTGGCCGCTAGCGAGCCTTACAGGAGAGCCCGGTTGATGGCCGCCGACATGCTCACTGTTGCGCAGGCGGCCTGTTATGCCCGCACCGATGTAGCGGCGATAGGCGTCTGGATCGCGAGCGGCCGTGTCATCGCGCTGAAGGAGCGTCGCACTAGCTACCGGCTGCCCCGATGGCAGTTCGATCCGGCGATCTGGGAGGCAATTCCTCGTGTGATCATGGCGCTCAACACAACCCACGGTTGGGCGCTGATGACCTTTCTCGAAAGCCCATGCGGTGCGCTTGGCGGGCGGACACCGAGGCATGCGATTGAACAAGGTCATCTACGACAAGTGCTGTTGGCATGCGCGGCCGAGGGGCACTGAGGGTTCGCAACCGCCTCTCTGCCTATCTTGCCGAACTCAATGAAAGTCGCGGCTTGCCGTCTCCAGATCGCCCAGCAGCGGCGTCAGGTCCTCCAGCCGTTTGGCGATCAAGCTGCACGCGTCCCCCTCGCGCTGCCAACTCCCTTCCACGCACAGCATCCGCGAGCGGTATAGCGCCTTCGAGAACTCGTCGCGCACGCTGGGCCAAATGATCACCTGCACGTTGCCGGTCTCGTCCTCGAGGCTGACGAAGATGACGCCCTTGGCCGTCTCGGGCTGCTGCCGCAGCGTGACGATGCCCGCGTACTGCACGAAATCGCCGTTCTCAGCCATCGACAGGTCTTCGGCGGTGGCAAATCGACGCTCGTCGAGCCTGGACCGCAGCAACGCCAGCGGATGGCTTCTGAGCGTCAGCCCCAAGGTGCTGTAGTCCCAGATCACTTCCTCGCCCTCACCAGCGGGCTCGATCTCGAGTTCGGGCTCGTCGACGGGAGCGCCTTCCAACAGCTTGGGAAGTCGGCGCAGCGCGGCAGCGTCCCAGACCTGCTGGCGCCGATGGCCCGATAGGGTGCGCAGCGCATCCGCCGCCGCCAGTTGGCGCATGTCCTGGTGTTCCAGCTGCGCCAGCATCGCGACTTCCTCGGCGCTCTCGAAGTAGCGCTGAACCCGTGCTTTCACGATGCGCGCAGCCGATTCCTTCTTCAGTCCCTTCACCATTCGAAGACCCAGCCGCACAGCCGGCTCATGGTCGACGTCCTCCATCGTGCAGTCCCAGTTGCTGTGCAGCACGTCGGCCGCCCGAACCACGACGCCGTGGCGCTTGGCGTCCTGCACCAATTGGCTAGGGCTGTAGAACCCGAGCGGTTGGCTATTCAACATCGCACACAGGAACTCCGCCGGGTAGTGCCACTTCACATAGCAGCTGGCATAGACCAAGATCGCGAAGCTGGCAGCGTGCGACTCAGGAAAGCCGTAGGACGAGAAGCCCTTCATCTGTTCGAAGACGCTCTGCGCAAACTCCTCGGTGTAACCCCGCTCCAGCATGCCGTTGATGATGCGCGGCATGTACTCGTTGAGCGCGCCTGTCCGCCGCCAAGCGCCCATCGCGCGCCGCAGGCCGTCGGCCTCCCCTGCAGTGAAACCAGCGCAGAGGATCGCGAGCTGCATGCACTGCTCCTGAAACAGCGGCACGCCAAGCGTACGGCCCAACGCCCGTTCGATTTCCGGGCTCGGGTAGGTGACTGGGATTTCGCCGTTGCGCCGCTTGATATAGGGCTGGATGGAGCCGCCCTGAATAGGCCCGGGTCGAACGATGGCGACTTCGATGACCAGGTCGTAGTATGTGCGCGGCTTGAGCCGCGGCAGCATAGACATCTGGGCGCGGCTCTCGACCTGGAACACCCCGACGGTGTCAGCCTTGCAGATCATGTCGAACGTGGCAACGTCGTCCGGTGGGATGTCCTGCATCTCGAAGATTTGGCCTTCGCGTTCACCGATGAGGTCGAAGGCCTTGTGCAGCGCGGTGAGCATGCCCAGCGCCAGCACATCCACCTTCAGCATCCCCATCAAGTCCAAATCGTCCTTGGTCCACTCGATGGTCGTGCGGTCGACCATGGTGGCGTTGGCCACCGGGACCATGCGGCTGAGCAGGCCCTTAGTGAGCACGAAGCCACCGGTGTGCTGACCCAGGTGGCGAGGGAACCCCAGCAACTGCGAGGTGATGTCTCGCAGCTGCTTGACCAGCAGGCTGCCCGGTTTGAGCCCAGCCTCCTCGAAGACCTCGTCGCTGGTGTCGAACTCCCAGGAGCTGGTGCCCTTGCTGAGGATGTCCAGGGCGTCCTCGCTCAGGCCAAGCGCCTTGCCGACGTCGCGCAGCGCACCACGCGACCGGTAGCTGGCGATGGTGGCGGTCAGAGCTGCACGTTTGCGGCCGTACTTGCGATAGAGGTACTGGATGACCTCCTCGCGCCGTTCATGTTCGAAGTCGACGTCAATGTCGGGCGGCTCACCGCGCTCCTTGCTGATGAACCTTTCGAAGAGCATCGACGACCGCAGCGGATCCACCTCGGTCACGCCAGCGCAGTAGCAGACGACGCTGTTGGCCGCCGAGCCGCGGCCCTGGCACAGGATGCCCTCAGATCTCGCGAAGGCAACGATGTCGTAGACGGTGAGGAAGTAGTGCTCGTACTTCATCTCCGCAATCAGGGCCAGTTCGTGCTCGATCTGGGACTGGGCTTCCGCCGGCACGCCTTTGGGCCAGCGGCGGCCGGCGCCGTCGTAGACGACTTCGCGCAGGTAGCTAGCAGCCGTATGGCCGGCTGGCACGACCTCGTCCGGGTACTCGTATTTCAGCTCGTCAAGGCTGAAGTCGCACCGGTCCGCAACGCGCATCGTCTCCAGCATCAGTTCCGGCGGACAGCGCTCGGCGATGCGGCGTCGGGTCCGCAGATGCTGCTCGGCGTTCTGGCGCAGCTTCAGGCCGCACTTGCTGATCGGCAGCCCCAGTCGCGTCGCTGTCTGCACGTCCTGCAGCGGCTTTCTGGAGCGCACATGCATGTGCACATCACCCACAGCAACGATGGGCACGGCCGTCAGCTCGCTGCACTGGCGCAACTTGAACAGCTGTACCTCATCGTCGATGCGCCGCAGTTGCTCCCACCCAAGCCAGCAGCAGCCCGTCCAGTGCCGCAAGAGCCAGCGGGCAATGCCCTCCATCTGCTCCAGCGTGCAGTTGCGGTCGGGCACCGCAATGACGACGCAGTCGGCCAGCGTCTTCCTGTCGATCTCGTCGAGGTTCAGGAAATAGGTGCCCTTCTCCGACCGAAGCCTTAGATTGCTGATGAACTCACAGAGGTTGCCGTAACCGTTGAGGTTCGTCGCAATGACGATGAAGCTGAACGGTGCGCCGGCCCTGACTTCGAACTGCGAGCCGACCAGCAACTTGATGCCGGCTTCTTTGGCCGCTACATGGGCCCGCACCATGCCGGCCATGGTGCATTCGTCGGTGATGGCGATTGCGCCGTAGCCGAGCTGCTTGGCACGGGTGACCAGTTCTTCAGGCCAGCTTGCGCCCCTGAGGAACGTGAAATTAGAGACGCAGCGCAGTTCTGCATAGGGCGGGATCACGGTGCGCCCCCATCAACCGAAGATGCCATGCAGGTACCAGGCGATGCCGTCGTCCAGCTTGGCCTGGAAGATCCACAACGTGCCTGCGCGCCCGGACTCGGCGATCCAGTAGTCGCGCACGACCAGCCGGCCGGCCGCTGCCTCCTCATCGCGGTCCCACCAGCCGGCCTCGATGCACTGCGGCCCCGCGAGCACCTGCAGCTCGCCCTGATAGACCGGTCGGTTGTTGCGCACGGCCAGCCTGAGCGGCTCTGGCAGCACCCACGTGGGTTGCGGTAGGTCTGTACTGGCCGCTGGCTTGCGCGGCACCGGAACGTCGGCCGGCTGCCAATGTGCCATCCACTCCTGGCGATGGTCCTCATTGACGACACAGCGCTTCACTGCCTGGGGACCGACCCGGGCCGCGATGCGCTCCAGCACCAGGTGCGGCGCTTCCCCGTCCTCAGACTCGTCTGGGAACAGCTGCCCGTTGCTTCCGGCCTGGTCGTTCACCTGGTCTGCCGTCAGCACCAGGTCACCGACTGGCGCCGCCAGCTGGATCTTCGTCAGGTGTTCGGCCAGCAGCCGGCACAGGTGCTCCACGTCGCGCGTCGGGTCCGCCGTGCCGACAGTGATGTGGCCACCTTCGCCGGCGTCTCGCGGCCGCATGGCATCGTGGGACCAGTGCAAGGTGAAGGCGGTGGTGCCTGCATGCCTTGCGCACAGCCAGCCGCACATTTGCACGAGCAGCCGGCGGGCGCCCTGCAGCAGCGCGGGCGCATGCTCGACACGGAACGGCAACTCCAGCCTGGCGCGGAAGGCATCGGGCAGCACCTCCCATTCGAAGGCCTCGGGCTCATGGCCATAGGCCTGGTCGATGGCCAGACGTAGTTGCTTGCCCCAGCGGCGCGCAAGGCCGTGTCGCGGCCGCGCCCTGACGTCGCCCAGGGTCCGGCACCCCGTCTGGGCGAGGTCAGTGGCATGAGGCCGCACGGCGCTGAGGCATTCCATGGGCCGGCGATCCAGCAGTTCCTGCAGCGGTTTCTTGAAGCCGTTCTCGATGTTGCAGCGCGCGAAGGCATGGGCCGCCAAGCCCGTCGGCGCCCAAGCGACCTTCTGCACGCCCAGCTCAGCCGCTTCGGCCACGACGCGGTCGCGCAGAGCCCGCCGCCCGCCAAACAGGCGCGTGCTGGCTCCCACCTCCATCAGGACGGCGTCTTCGGAGATCGCGACGCGTGGGGTGAACTGCAGCGCCCACACGGCGACGGCTCGAAGTGCGTCAGGACTAGGAGGTTGAGGCGACTTTGGATCGGTCACGCAAGGGAGCAGCAGCAACGCGCACCACAGCATGGCTTGGCTCGACAGGTCTGAGGCGGCTCGGGTAGCGCATCCTCTCGGTCATGATCTTCCCGATGCCACCGGGCACCGAGGGCAGCACCACGGGCTCCTCCAGCGGGGAGCCCTTGCGCTTGAGCACCTGCAGCGACAACTGCCAGTCGGTGTGCGGACGCACCACCACGCGCAGCGGCGCGGCCGAGGCCTCGCGCGCCGCGGACTCTGGCCGGCACAAGAACACCGGGCCTTTGGAGCGGCTGGCGAGGACCTGCAGGCGCCTAATCTGTTCTGCCCGCACCAGGGGCAGCCAGGACAGCACAGCGCCGAACGTGCCAGCCTTGACGAGCTGCTCGGTGCACCACAGGCGATCGCGCGGGGAGTCGACATCGATCCAGACCAGGTGGCGCTCGTCGACGCGATCGTGCCGCAACCCTGGGGCGTGCGGCGCGTGCGGCGGCCCTACCAAGGCTACGGTGCGCTCTTTCTCGGTCTGCCAGCACATCACCTTCGACAGAAGCCGCAGCTCCGACACCGAGAACTGCGGGACAAGCACCTCGGTCAGTGCACCACAGGGCCAGCCGCCGCCAGGCAGCACGTCGTCGAGCTGTGGGAAGCCTGTCGTCAGGACCTGGGCGACGGGGCCGCCCAGCTCGTTGCCGCGCCACAGGGCCGTCTCGACCTCTTGCGGCAAGGGCTCGTGGACGCCGGCGATAGCGTTTTGAGCGGGCGAAGACAGGCTGGACGACAGCGACACCGTATCCGGCGCAGGCGAGACGGGCTGCATTGGCGTGGAAAGCTATACTGTATATCCATACAGTATATGCGGGCCGATTCACTGTCCAGCGGGACATCACGCCGGCTCGCGTTAGGAGTTGGCGGTCCTTCGGTTGCCCGCATCGGGCGATCCGAGGCCAGCCTGGGCGGGCATATCGAAAGGAGCATCAATGGCTATTCGCGTGGGCACGGTGTCGTGGACCGACAAGACCCTCATCGACTGCAAGCGCTTCTACCCGGCGCTGGCCAACAACGCTGAAAAGCGCTTGAAGTACTACGCGTCCAGGTTTCCGCTGGTCGAGGTGGACTCCAGCTACTACGCCATGCCTTCGGTATCGAACGCAGACCTATGGGCACAGCGCACGCCGGCCAACTTTCAGATGAACATCAAGGCCTTCCGCCTGATGACGGGCCACCAGACGCCGCCTGACCTGCTGCCGCCAGATCTGCTGGCGTCGCTGCCACCCGATACGCGCTCGAAGCGGATGGTCTACCTGAGCGATTTTCCGAAGGACCTGAAGGATGAGGTCTTTAAGCGCTATCTGGCAGCGCTGACGCCGCTGCGCGACGCTGGCAAGTTAGGGCTCATCCATTTCCAGTTCGCGCCCTGGTTCCTGCGCTCGTCACGCGACAAGGCTCACATCGCCTACTGCGTGGAGAAGATGGCTGGCTGCGAGGTCAGCGTCGAATTCCGCAACAACACCTGGCTCGCGCCCGAGCATGTCGACGAGACGCTGGCGATGCTTCGCGACTTGGGCGTGACCCACACGACGGTCGACGAGCCGCAAGGGTTCAAGAACAGCGTGCCGGCCGTGTGGGCCGTGACCAACCCGCGCCGCGCCCTCGTGCGGCTGCACGGTCGCAACTACGAGACCTGGGACATCAAGGGCGCCACGGCCGCTTCGGACCGATTCAACTACGACTACCCGCAGTTGGAGCTGGAGGGGCTGGCCGAAGGCATCCGGCGGCTCAATGGCGAGGCCGGCGATGTCGACGTAATTTTCAACAACAACCACGAGGACCAGGGCCAGCGCAATGCGCAGACCCTGATGGACATCCTTGGCGCTCTGGCGGTTCAGCCCTCGCTGGACTTCGGCGGCGAAGAGCTGCCCTTCTGATCCCTCTCCTCTGCCCTTGAAACAGCGCTGACATGAACAGGCCCACCACCTCGACCATTCACTTCGTCAAAGGCCGGGGGTCTGGCTCAAATACTCAGTCCCGGTTCCTGGCCGCGATGAAGGACCGATCTGAGGCAGAGCCGCCACCGTTCGATGAGGACGACGGCGAAGCCCCCTTAGCGACTGAAGTCAGTGAGCACAAGGCAAAGTCCATCATCAGCCGCAACGACTCGCCGGACATCGGCTTCGATCAGTCCATCAATCCATATCTTGGGTGTGAGCACGGCTGCATCTACTGCTACGCACGGCCGACGCACGCCTACATCGGCCTGTCGCCCGGGCGCGACTTCGAGTCGAAGCTCTTCGCCAAGACGAATGCCGCGGAGATTCTGCGCAAGGAATTGAATCGGCCAAGCTATGAGCCCTCCGTCATTGCACTCGGCGCCAACACGGACCCCTACCAGCCGATCGAACGCAAGCTCGGCATTACGCGAGCCGTGCTGGAGGTGCTGCAGGAATTCCGTGCACCGGTCAGCATCACCACCAAGGGGGCCGCGATCACCCGCGACATCGACATCTTGTCGGCGATGGCCGCGCAAGGCCTGGCACGCGTGAACATCTCGCTGGCCACCATGGACGCCGACATCGCGCGAAAGATGGATCCCAGGGCCCCGAGCCCAAAGCGCCGGCTGGAGGTGGTGAAGGCACTTGCCGATGCTGGGATTCCTGTCGCGATCTTCACCTCGCCCGTGATCCCTGCACTGACGGATGTTGACCTTGAGCGGATCCTTCAGTCTGCAGCAGAGGCGGGTGCGCGATACGCCAGCTACGTGATGCTTCGCCTGCCCCTGGAGGTGCGCGACCTCTTCGTCGAATGGCTCGAGGCGCATTTCCCGCTACGCGCGCAGCACGTGATGAGCCTGGTGGCACAGTCCCACAATGGCCGCGACTACAACTCGACGTTCGGCCAGCGCATGCGAGGCACCGGAGTTCACGCCGACATGGTCGCCCAACGATTCAGGATCGCCACGCGGCGCTACGGCATGAACCAGAACCGGCTCACGCTGGACACGTCGAAGTTCTCTCGCCAGCGAGATTCGCATCAGCAGCAGTCGCTCTTCTAGGCGCAAGGCTCACGGCTCGCTCGATTGGCGCGCTCGCCCGCGCGCAGCGCGGCCCCCACAGCCGGCAGGATCTTCGCGCGCGGGGGCTGACGGCGCAGCTCGCGTTGACCGCTCAGCCGGTGGGAATTGGCCACGTCGGGGGTTCTGATCAGGCAAACCCTAGGCTTCAGTCGTGCAAGTGCACCTGCGTGACAATGGGGAGATCATGGCCAACGGCGATCAACTCAAAGCCTTGTTCCGCTCCTTTGCGGAGGGAGATGATCGCCATTTCTACTCGGTGGCCATGCAGATGGCCGCGCACGAGGCCAAGCAGGGCCATGGAAAGCTGGCTGAGGAGTTGCGGGACCTGCTGGACGCCGCCAAGTCGCGTCGGAACGCTGGCGCAGCAGGTGCTGCTGACGGTGCCATCCCGCTGGCCCGCCCCAAAGGTGAACTGGCCTCGCTGCTCAGTGTCTCCTACCCCTCCAGCCGGCTGTCGGACATGGTCCTGGCTCAGCCACTGCTCGCAGGGTTGCAACGTGTCTTGAAGGAGCAGCGGCATCTGAGCAAGCTGCGCAGCCACGGCCTGCACCCGCGCCGGAAGTTGCTGCTCGTCGGGCCTTCGGGCACCGGCAAGACGATGACCGCGGCCGCGCTGGCCGGTGAGCTGGGAATACCGCTGTTCGTCGTTCGACTGGATGCCTTGATCACGAAGTTCATGGGGGAGTCGGCCGCCAAGCTGCGCCAGGTGTTCGACGCGGTTGCCTCCACGCGAGGCGTTTACTTCTTCGATGAGTTCGATGCCATCGGCAGTCAGCGTGGCATGGCGAACGACGTCGGCGAGATCCGGCGCATCCTCAACAGCTTTCTGCTGATGATCGAACAGGATGAGTCCAGCAGCGTCATCGTCGCCGCCACCAACCACGTGGACATCCTCGATGACGCGCTGTTCAGACGCTTTGACGACCTGGTCGAATACCAACTGCCGTCCGCCGACGAGATCCGGGCGCTGCTGCGCATGCGGCTGGGAAGCTACCTGAAGTCCGCCAAGTCCATTTCGGCTTTGACTACCGAAGCTGTCGGCCTGAGCCATGCAGAGATCACGCGCGCCGTTGGCGATGCGGTCAAGGAAGCAGTCATGCACGACCAGGTCAGCGTGCCAGCCGATGACGTGAAGATCCTTCTGCAGCAGCGCCAGGCCGTGCGACGCCGCACGCCCGTGGCCAAGGCCTGAGGGCGCGTCCGCTGAATGGCTACCGGCGAACAGCAGCACCGTCCCCACCTGTTCCCTCAAGACACCCGCAGTGTCGAGGGCTATACGGCCAAGAGCAGTGGCGGTGGCGACAAGGTCGTGGTGCAAGCGAAGAACCGGCAGCAGCATGCCGGCGCGTTGCGGGCCCAACTCGCGCAAGTTGATGTCGCCCAACAGCAGCGCGTGGCCGAGCAGCAGGAAGCCGGCGTGCAGAGCGCGATCGGCATACAGGTCGAATTTGAGAGTGAGCAGGGGGTGGCCATGGCCGCCGCGAGCCTGGCTCGCGATCACCGCGGTATTGAGCTGATGAATGTTCGGCAGCAGGGCACGCAGATCCTGGCCACCGTTTTCGTTCCGCAGGGCAAGCTCGACCATTTCGAGAAGCTGATCACCGAATACGTCGATCACAAGACCGACAAGAACGGCAACCCGCGGGATCATCAGACGCTGGTGGACGCCATCAGCGCACTGCGGGTGGCGACGTTCGATTCGCTCTGGACCGATGAAGCGGCCGCCTTGCCAGCCGACGATGCCCAGGCCATCTGGTGGGAGGCTTGGCTGCCCCTCGGCGCTCATGCGGAGCGCACGCTTGCCGACTTCCGCACAGTGGCCAACATGGCAGGACTGCGGGTCAGCGATCGCGTGCTGCATTTCCCCGAGCGCATGGTCGCTCAGGTGCACGGCACCAAGAGCCAACTCCTCCAGTCATCGCTTGTGCTGAACATGATCGCAGAGCTGCGACGTGCAAAGACCACGGCTGAGTTTTTCGCCAATCTGCCGCTGGATGAGCAGGCCGCCTGGCAAGGCGATCTGCAACGAAGGCTGCAGCCTGGGCCCGGCGGCAACGCGTATGTGACGCTGTTGGACACTGGCGTGAATCACGGCCATCCGCTACTCGCGCCGTTTGTGGCCGACGAGGATCGCCACGCTGTCGAACCCGACTGGGGGCCGGATGACGACAACGGCCATGGCAGCGAACTCGCCGGCCTGGCGCTGATGGGCGACCTCACGGCAGCGCTCGCCGAGGATGCGCCGCTGCTGGTTCCGCACCGCTTGGAGTCGGTGAAGGTGCTGCGCTTTCCCGGAGACAACGAGGGCGAGTCATTTGGCGCCATCACGGCGGAAGCGGTGGCTCGGGTGGAGATCACCGAGGCTGAGCGCCGGCGCGTATTTGCGATGGCCGTGTCGTCGACTGACGGCCGCGATCGAGGCAGGCCCTCGTCCTGGTCCGCCCAGGTGGATAAGCTGGCTTGCGACTACGAAGGTCAGGGCGCGACGCGGCGGCTCTTCGTGCTTTGCGCGGGCAATACCAACGACAACGACGCATGGGCCGCCTATCCACACAGCCTGAGCACTAGTTCCGTCCATGACCCGGGCCAGGCGTGGAATGCGCTGACGGTCGGCGCGTATTCCGATTTGACGACGATCTCAGCGCATGCCCCGGCGTATAGGGCCATCGCCGGCGCCGGCGGATTGAGTCCCTACACCACTACGTCGGCGACCTGGCAGGCCGGTTGGCCCTTCAAGCCAGACATCGTCATGGAGGGCGGCAACGTTGCGATCGAGCCGTCCGGGTTCACCAGTTCCATGGACAGCCTGTCCTTGCTGACGACCGGCCACCAGCCGCATGAGCGGCTTTTCACGCTCAGCTGGGCCACCAGCGCAGCGACTGCGCTGGCCGCGGGCATGTGCGCGCGGATAGCGGCGGCCTACCCGGGCTTCTGGCCAGAAACGATCCGTGGCCTGATGGTGCACTCGGCACGGTGGACCCAGCCGATGCTCGATGCCTACACGCCGGGCGGCGTACGAAACCAGAACACTATGCGCCAGTTGCTGCGCCATTGCGGCTACGGCGTGCCGAGCCTCGAGCGGGTGCTGTACAGCGCGCGCAACTCGCTGACGATGATCGTGCAGGACGAGATCCAGCCGTATTACAAGGACGACGGCTCGGTGAAGACGCGGGAGATGCACCTCCACGATCTGCCCTGGCCCATCGACGTGCTTCAAGACCTCGGGGATCTGCCGGTCACGTTGCGCGTCACCCTGTCGTACTTCATCGAACCGAATCCCGGCGAGCGGGGTGGCATCGACAAGTACGCTTACCAATCGCACGCGCTGCGCTTTGCAGTTCGGCGACCGCTAGAGACCGAGGCCGCCTTCCGCGGCCGCATCAACGCCCAAGCGGCCGCCGAGGAGCAGGGCCTTCCGGGCGGGGGTGGCGCGGATCCCGGCTGGACCATTGGAGAGCGGCTGCGCACCCGAGGCTCGCTGCTGTCAGACAGTTGGACAGGGACGGCCGCGCAGCTGGCCAACCGCGGGCAACTGGCGATCTTTCCGGCCATGGGCTGGTGGCGGAACCGGCCGTCCCACAATCGCTTTGACCGAGCAGCCAGGTACAGCCTGCTGATCTCCATTGAGGCTCCCACGGCCGAGCAGGATCTGTATGCGCTCGTTGCGCAGCAGATTGCCGTTGCAGCCGAGGTACCTGTGGAAGTCCGGATTCCCTGACCAATCATCGAGATCGGCTCAGGCGGCAGGCAAACGGGCCATTGCAGGCGCACACTGGTGCAATGGACTTGGCCTATTTCCTACGCGAGCGGACGGCGCTGATCCGGCACTTCTACGACACGGCATCAGTGCCGTTCATTGAGACCAAGCGCCTGATAGAGGCCAAGGAACCTCCCTTCCACGACCCGCCTTGGGATGACAGCGGCGAGCCCGCGTACATGGAGGAATGGTCGCGAGCCGACGTGGAGTTGGAGCTGCTGGGCCGGGCCTGTATCACCATGCTGTCCGAGAGCATCAAGCACTATCTCAAAGGCTGGGAGCGCCAGTTTCCCCTGACGCCCACGGCCGAGAAGGCGATGGGCCCAAAGGGCTTCGTGCGCGCCTACGTCGACCACTACTGTGCAGCGCTTGGCCTCCATACCTGTCCCGCTGACCTGGATCTCATCGAGCAGGTCGTACTGGCACGGAACAGCGCGCAGCACAATGGCAGCTTGACCATGGACTCGGTCGAGCACGACAGCAAGACTCGCAAAAAGTTCCCCCGGCTCTTCTTCAGCCGCAACGACGGCGTGGATGTGGGCGACGACGGGCTCGACACGTTCCTCGCGGATTGGATCCATGTCGACCGCAACAAGCTCTTTCGGGCGACGGAGGAGGTGGAGGTTCTGGCCGACTGGTTGCAGGAACAGATCTACTCCCGGTAGAAACCTGACCCCGACCATTCACTTCACTCCGGCAACCCGCCGTACTTGGCCGCTCGCCAACACCTGTGCGCGACTCAAGCGCCACCACCGACCGGACATTGCTCGACCTAGTGGCCCGCGTACCCTGCGGCGTCCAGCAGTGCCGACAAGCCAGCATCGACCCGGCTCCTATGCAGATCGGCAAGGAGATCTTCCTTGAAGAAGCGGTTAGCGAGATGGACGTAGTACTCGTAGCTGGTACGTACGTCGTTGTGGCCTAGCAGTTGACGAAGGTCCTCGTCCACAGCCGCGTCGTAGACGAACGACCGGCCCAACATGTTGTTCTGCTTTAGCGCCTCGTAGACGAAGTACGTCGCGCACGTATGCCGCAGCATTCTGGGATTGAAGGCCCGCTTCTTGTACACAGGCCCGCGTCCAGATAACTCATTCTCTTTTGACGCTCGAGTTACCTTGGAAAAGTGATAGTGCAGGATGCTGTAGTCCACCTCATATCCATCCCTCGTCAAAAACAGTATGGAATTTCTTGGGGAGACGCCGTTGCGCTTCCTATACAACTCGGCCCGCTCTCGGCGCAACGGTATATATTGCTGACAGATCACCCGCCATAACTGACCCGGAAATCTAATCATCCTATTCTTGCCCTTCGAGCGGCAATAGAAGCCGATCTCCTGAAAGTCTAATCCTTCGGGAATTTCGTCCAAGTCGTAGGGAACAAATCCACTGTTCTCCGCAGCTCCACGATACGGAAGCTGGAGCAACTCCTTCGGCCGCATAGCCGTGATTCGGATCACAGCCGCCATTACCTTAAATACCTCGTCATCCAGGAGGCGAAGGGCAATCTCATATTCGGATTGCACGACAAACTTTTCCACTTCGCTTTGAAGAAAAGTTGCTCGTCCGCTGGGCAGGTTGAACGCCAGTTTCTCTCGCCCAGTGCTGTCTTGAGCGCGAGCGAGGAGGGACTGATCCTTGAGGCGAATAAGCACCTCCTCGCGATCGACTTCCAGAAAGTGACGATATCCGACGCGTTCGGCCCAGTCGTAGAAGGAAACTATTCTTGCCGCGTAGTCCGCGGCGGTATCTTCCAATGGCCCGAACGATGATCTGGCCGAAGGTCGCGTGAGGTCAAAAAGGTATCGCTCGAATATATCAATATCTATTGCGGCCCAGTGCTGCGCACCGTATCCAGAATCATCCAGCCACTGCAAGTAGCGAGACAAGATCCAAGCATACTTTCGCCGGGTCTCCACGCTTCGAGATTTTAGCTTGGCAACATGCATGAGCCAGCGCGTCGGCCCCTCGATAATCTTAAAACTATCGTCGAAAACCATCGGCACTGCATCAGACGGCCACCCGTCGATTTGCTTAAGTCCATATCCGGACACAAGTTTCAAAGCCCTACTCCTGCGAGACCCTAGTCAATTCATCAGCGACAGCGCTAACCATATCCCGCAGGTAAGCCACCCTAACAAACAAACCGCTTACCCGCTCAGCCAAGGGCGTGACCGTGTCTGCCGAATGCGTCGGATCGCCAGAGATTGGCACTTCCGCATGAAGGATGTTTTGCATCTTCAATTTAGATTCCTGCTCTTGAACCAAGCGCTTCACCGACTGATTCTGATAAAGAGTGCTTCTCGGAAAATCGCAGTACGCCAATAGGGCCTTTCGACATATCGACTGCCGGTCCCGCGATAGCAGGTCGCTCCAGTCCTGAGCCGCTTCGCGGTTGTGAAAAAGCGCCAATAGGCGATCAGCATTCGCGTTCCTTCTCATCGGACGCCGACAAGAGAATCGAATGACTCCATCACCGACACCCGTTCTGTCCCCGCATGGATCGCACGTATCAGTTCTTCTGTCGGCCCTGCCGCCACGTTAGAAGGCATCGCACGCCTGAGGCATTCATCCGCCCCGGTCAGGAGCCACGCACACCTCACCTCGGCCTCGCACAAGCGCTTCACCTGCGCGAGCAGCACTGTGCGAAGCTCCTCGGTGTGTAAGGTGCCCTCGATGAAGAGGCTGGTGCCGGGTCCCGGCGCGGCCTGCCGATCGATCCACGTCGACTTTCCTGACAGAGGAAGTCCACACACGAACGTGATAGAGGTGAAGGCCTTGCCGACCGCTTTGTCAGGGATGTGCCGATGAAGCTCCGTAAGGAAGTGATCCATTGCCTTGGCAACGCTCATCTCGGGCGGAATCGATATGTGCCGTTTGCGCCCTTTGGCACCAATAACGTTGGACCGACCACCCTCGTCAGTCAAACGCCGCACCTCTTGCTTTAACCTGCCTATTTCTTCATATGTCGCCGTCAACTCAATGCGTTGCTTGCGGACTTCGTCCCGCCGACTTGGGGTCTCGTGCGAAATTGCGAAATAGTATTGCAATTGATCGACGAGTCGTTGATATGTTGCGTCGGCGAAGTTGATAGTTTCTTCAAGTTCCTTCTCAAGGGCGCCAATCCGGTCCGAGAGCCACTTGATTCTCGATGGCTCTCTGCGCCGAAATACCGACGGCATGTTCACCACGACAGCGGGAGGAATGTCGCCGCCATCGATCACAGCCATTACGGCGTTCCAATCATCATTGTCCTGATACAGGGTCGACCGGCCAACCCCTGCAGCCCTCGCGACGCTCGCGACTGTTAACTGCTCTCCTTCCTGCCTCAGGTGCGCGATCGCGGCGTAGACCGCTTGAAGCGACTTACCCCTAGCCATATCTCGGAGTATTTTTGACTGCACCGTCGACTCCGGTTATCTCAGCGAGACGCCGGCCAACTTCGGCTATTCGACGCATGGAGTAGTCAGATTGGTCTTTGCCACAGTAAGGATGAGTCAGCATTCTCTCGTGAAATTGAATTTCGCTTGCCAGATTGTCAGCGTGGCCTTCGGTGAAGACCGCAAAGTTGCAACTGAAGGGCTCGCAAGCAAACAAGTTCGGGTGAAGACGATCCGCCGCCGATTCCTCTTTCCCAACGCAAGGGGCGGTGTCGTTAACACTTGGTGAGCGGATGCAAATCGCCAGATTCGTACGGTGCAGAAGCTTAATACCAGAATCGAGCAAGGAATCTACATATTGCTCGAGAGTCTCCTTTCCACGGTCCTGCAATCGTGCATGGAATGTCTTCGAGTCGGCGATACTATCCTTCACCCTATTGCCTCCCCTGCCTCCAATTCGTCCCGATGCAGCAGCAAGCATCACCTCAGCGAGAATTTCTGTGTTCTTTTCGATGAGATAGCGTTTCAATTCATCATTCACGCCAGGCAACGAAAGTATGTAGCGAAGCGTCATTCTGAGGCTCTTGTGAGAAAACAAGTGCCGTATAAGCTCGATGTTTCTCGAGTCCTGATAAATAATATACATCGCGAGCGATTTTCGGAAGCGATGAGGATGAATATTCCCAGAAACACCGCATGCCTCAGCAACCCTCGACAGCGCTCGCTCTGCAAAAACTCCGTCCGGGTTTCTCCCGAAGAACGCCCTGTTTATGCATGACAGAAGGTAGTCATGCTGCCCGAATTCTCGCGATTGCGCGCACAGCTTGCGAAGCACCTCGACCGCATTAAACGTCACTTGCGGTATGGGAATCTTCTTGCTGTCTCCTTCCTGAATCCGTGACCACCATCCCTGCGGCCAGGAATTGGAGCGCGAGTTGACGGTTGAACCGCGTGATACGTCCGCGCAGAGGTCAGCAATGGG
>NZ_SMBU01000051.1 GCF_004342485.1 Roseateles saccharophilus | reverse complement strand
GCCATCAATAAATTGATCGACCTCTACCCGCGCTGGCCCGCACACCCCAGTGTCTTCCATCATCCAGGGTGCTCGCCTGGTTCATGCCACTTAGGAGGCTGTCGGGCTGGGGTCCGGGTGCGCGCCGAGGCGAGTTGCGGGGCAAGGCTAGGCGCCGACGAGGCGTTGGGCGGGGCCCAACAACGAGCCGGCAACGACGCATGGCCCCGCAAATCGCCTCGGCCCTTCGGGTTGGGCCTGCAAGGGGCTGAGGCGTTGTTGCTCCTCCTCGCGGGCGCGAGCCCGCAGCGTCGTCGTCGCCTAGCCTCAGCCCCTTGCAGGCCCAACGCGCACCTGGCCCCCAGCCCGACAGCCTCCTAGAATCGAGGCCATGCTGAACCGCCGCGCCCTCGCCGCCCTCGTCCTCGCCCTCGGCGCCACCGTGCTGAGCGGCTGCGCTCGCGAGCAGGCACCTGCCGTTGACTATGTGCTGCTGAACGGCCAAAAGGCGAGCTCGCAGGACTGGCACGGCAAGGTCATGCTGGTGAATTTCTGGGCCACCAGCTGCGCGACCTGCGTGAAGGAGATGCCCCAGGTCATCGCCACCTTCGACAAGTTCAAGGGCCGCGGCTTCGACACGCTGGCCGTGGCCATGAGCTACGACCCGCCGGCCTTCGTCGCCAAATACGCCGAGACGCGCCAGCTGCCCTTCGGCGTGGCCATTGACAACACCGGCAGCGTCGCCAACGCCTTCGGCCAGGTGCAGATGACGCCGACGACCTTCCTCATCAACAAGCGCGGCGAGATCGTCAAGCGCTTCGTCGGCGAGCCCGACTTCGCCGCTCTGCACGGTCTCATCGAGCAATTGCTGGCGGAGGCCTGAGCCTCTCGCCAGCCCGGGCCGGCTTCGCGAGCGGCCCTCAATCCCCTTTTGGCCTCAGGCGGCGGCCCCGCCGTTCAGCACCGCGTGAGCCTGCTGGTCCGCGTGGTAGCTGGAGCGCACCATCGCGCCGACGGCGGCGTGCGTGAAGCCCATCTTGTAGGCCTCTTCCTCGAACATCTTGAAGGTGTCGGGGTGCACATAGCGGCGCACCGGCAGGTGGTGGCCCGACGGCGCGAGGTACTGGCCGACGGTCAGCATGTCGATGTTGTGTGCGCGCATGTCGCGCATGACCTGCAGGATCTCCTCGTCCGTCTCGCCCAGGCCCACCATGATGCCGCTCTTGGTCGGCACGCCCGGCACTTCTTCCTTGAAGCGCTTCAGCAGGTTCAGGCTGAACTCGTAGTCGGAGCCCGGGCGCGCTTCCTTGTACAGGCGTGGCGCGGTTTCCAGGTTGTGGTTCATCACGTCCGGCGGCGCGGCCTTCAGGATATCCAGCGCGCGGTCGGCGCGGCCGCGGAAGTCGGGCACCAGCACCTCGATCTGCGTCGTCGGGCTGAGCTCGCGGACCTTGGTGATGCACTCGGCGAAGTGGCCGGCGCCGCCGTCCTTCAGGTCGTCGCGGTCCACACTGGTGATGACGACGTACTTGAGCTTGAGCGCGGCGATCGTCTTGGCCAGGTTCTCGGGCTCACTCGCGTCCAGCGGGTCGGGCCGGCCATGGCCGACGTCGCAGAAGGGGCAGCGGCGCGTGCACTTGTCGCCCATGATCATGAAGGTGGCGGTGCCCTTGCCGAAGCATTCGCCGATGTTGGGGCAGCTGGCTTCCTCGCAGACCGTGTGCAGCTTGTGCTCGCGCAGGATCTGCTTGATCTCGTAGAAGCGGGTCGTCGGCGAGCCGGCCTTCACCCGGATCCAGTCGGGCTTCTTCAGCACCTCGGCCGGCACGATCTTGATCGGGATGCGCGAGGTCTTGGCCTCGGCTTTTTGCTTGACGCTGGGATCGTAGGTCGTGTCGCTCATGGTCAGGGAGTCAGCTGGGCCGATAGTCGCTCGGCGAGCCGGCCGGCCGCGGTCGGCCAGTCGGTGGAAACCCCGATTTTATCGAGGGATGTGGTTTCCAGGCCTTCGTAGCCGCAGGGGTTGATGCGCAGGAAGGGTTCGAGGTCCATCGCGACGTTCAGCGCGAGGCCGTGGTAGGTGCAGTGGCGGCTGACCTTGATGCCCAGAGCGGCGATCTTGGCCAGGCCACGGAAGCTGTCCGTCGGGTCGGTCGGCCCGGTCAGGCCGGCATGGCCGCCGGGGTCGGCCGGGCGCACATAGATGCCCGGCGCGCCGGCCACGCGCAGCCCGGTCACGCCATAGCTGTCCAGCGTCTGGATCAGCGCCGTCTCCAGCCGGAAGACGTATTCCTTCACGAAGATGCCCAGGCGCCGCAGGTCCACCAGCGGGTAGGCGGTGACCTGGCCGGGGCCGTGATAGGTCACCTGGCCACCACGCTCGGTGGGCACGACGGGGATGTCGCCCGGCAGCAGCAGGTGCTCCGGCTTGCCGGCCAGGCCTTGCGTGAAGGTGGGTGGGTGCTCGCAAAGCCAGAGCTCGTCCGGCGTGCCGGCCTCGCGTGCGGCCGTGAAGGCGCGCATGGCCTCCAGCGTGGGCAGGTATTCGACCCGCCCCAGGGTCTTGACGATCATGACGGGCATCATAGGCAGACCGTGTAAGCCTTGGCCCCGCCGGGCCGACTCCATCCAATGAAGATGCCACTGATCGCAGCCCTGCTGCTCGCCGCCCCGCTGGCGCAGGCGGCTCCGTTGACCGACGCGCTGGCCGCCTACGACGCTGGCGACCTGAAGGCGGCGGCGCGGGGCTTCGCCGAGTCGGCGCGGCGCGGTGAACCCCTGGGTCAGTTCAATCTGGCGATGATGAACCTGCGCCGCGAACTGCCGGGCGCCAGCGACGCCAGGGCCTGGCAGCTGCTGCAGCGCGCCGCGGCGCAGCAGCTGGCCCACGCGGAGAACGCACTCGGCGAAATGATTGAACAGGGCCGCCACGCCCCGCTCGACAAGGCCGCCGCCTGCGGCTGGTTCGAGCGCGCCGCCGAGCACGGCAACGCGGACGGTGCGCTGGCGATCGCGACCTGCTACTACCTCGGCCGCGGCCGCGGCCAGGACATGGCCCTGGCCCAGCACTGGTATCTGGAGGCGGCCAAGGCCGGCGACGTCGGCGCGCAATACCTCGTCGCGTCGATGTTCGAGACGGGCCTGGGCGTGGAAGCCGACGCGCGCCTGGCGCGCTACTGGTACGGCGTGGCCGCGCAGAACGGCGACGACGCGGCCAAGGCCAAGCTCAAGGCGATGCAGGACGCCGACGCGTCGAGCTGATCAGGCGCGGCTCACAGCACCACCTTGACCATCGGGTGGGTGGTCAGCGTGCGGTAGAGCTCGTCCAGCTGTTCGCGGCTGGTGGCCATGACGGTGATCGTCAAGCCCAGGTAGTTGCCGCCCTTGCTCGGGCGGTGCTCGATGGTGGACGCATCGAAGCCGGGGTCGAACTGCAGCGCGACGGCCGTGATGGCCTCGACGAAGCCCTCGACATGGGCGCCCATGACCTTGATCGGGAACTGCGACGGGTATTCGATCAGGGATTGTTCGGGCGGAATCTCGGGAGGCAGGTTCATGGCACCCTCCTGGCGGTTTACTTGATCCACAGACGCAGCGAATCCCAGGCGCGGCCGAGCAGGCCGGCGCCGGGCACGGCTTCCTGCACGATCAGCGGCACCTCGGCCACCGGCGTGCCGGTCGTCGTGGTCACACGCAGCGTGCCGACGCGCTGGCCCTTGTTCAGCGGCGCGACCAGCGGCTCGGTGCGCTCGACCTGGGTCTGCAGCTTGCCGGCGTCGCCATGCGGCACGGCGACGTAGACGGCATCGGCCGCACCGAGCCTGGCCTCCTTGGCCTCGCCCTTCCAGACCGGCACGGTGGCGATGGCCTTGCCGGCGTCGAAGATCTTGACCGCATCGAAGGCCGTGTAGCCCCAGTTCAGCAGTTTCTGGCTCTCGCTGGCGCGCGCCTCCTTGGAAGCAGCGCCCATGACGACGCTCAGCAGGCGGCGCTTGCCGTTGGGGAAGTCGCGGCTGGCGCTGGCGACCAGGCAGTAGCCGGCGGCATCGGTGTAGCCGGTCTTCATGCCGTCCACCGTCGGGTCGCGGCGCAGCAGCAGGTTGCGGTTGTCCTGGCGGATCTTGTTGAAGGTGTAGTCGCGCTGCGAGTAGTAGCCGTAGTACTCGGGGAAGTCCGTGATGATGTGGGCGGCCACCGTGGCGATGTCGCGCGCGCTGACCTTGTGGCCGGGCTCGGTCATGCCGGTCACGTTCCTGAACTCGGTGTGCTTCAGGCCCCAGGCCTGGACCTGGCGGTTCATCAGCTGCACGAAGTTCTCGACCGAGCCGGCCACGCCTTCGGCCAGGGCCACGGCGGCATCGTTGCCGCTCTGGATGATGAGGCCGCGCAGCAGCTCGTCGACCTTGGGCGTCATCGTCGTGTCGATGAACATCAGGGATGGATCACCCTTGCGCTCGTCCCAGGCCCGCTTGGACACGGGCAGGGTCTGCTCCAGCGTCAGCTTCTTGTCGTGCAACGCGCCGAAGACGACGTAGGCCGTCATCAGCTTGGTCAGCGACGCCGGGTCCTGGGGCAAGTCGGCCTCGCGCTCGGCCAGGGTCTTGTGCGAGGTCAGGTCGATCAGCACGTAGTTGCGTGCGGCGATCTCGGGGGGCTGGGGCGCCTGGGCCTGGGCGCCGACGGAGAGGGCGGCGAGAAGGGAGAGAAACAGTCGTTTCATCGGATCGGTTCGGGCACGGCCATCAGAGCTTCGTGGGATCGAAGGCACGCACCACCAGGGACTTGAGCAGCGGCAGCTGCCCGTGGAAAAAATGGCCCACGCCGGGCACGACGGTGACGGGCAGGCTCTGCGGCCGGGCCCAGTCGAGCACGGACGAGAGCGGCACAACGTCGTCGACCTCGCCGTGGATGACCACCGTGTCGGCCGGCACGGGCGCGGTGTCGAAGCGGCTCGTGGCGGGGCCGACGAGCACGAGGCGGCGGGCGGGCGCGCCGGCCTCGGCCAGGCGCTGCGCCGCGCGCGAGGCGACATAGCCGCCGAAGGAGAAGCCGGACAGCACCAGCGGCTCGCTGGGCGCATGCACGGCATCGCGCACGGCCAACGCGTCATCGACTTCGCCGCGGCCTTCGTCCCAGCCGCCTTCGGATTTGCCGATGCCGCGGAAGTTGAAGCGCACGGCACGCCAGCCGAGCTGGACGAAGGCGCGCGCCAAGGTCTGCACGACCTTGTTGTCCATCGTGCCGCCCTGGGTCGGGTTGGGGTGGCAGATCAGCGCAGTGCCGGCAGGCTCAGCGCCGCCGGCCGGGAGGTCGATGGCCACCTCGATCTGGCCGGCCGGGCCGGGGACGAGGCGCTTTTCGGTCTGCGAGTTCATCGGCCGACGGAATCCGGCAGCACCAGGCGTTCGACGACCCGGCCATCGCGCAGATGGCTTTCGACGATCTCGTCGAGATCGCCCTTGTCCACCCAGGAGTACCAGACGGCCTCGGGGTAGACGACGGCCACCGGCCCGCCGGCGCAGCGGTCCAAGCAGCCGGCCTTGTTGACGCGCACGCCCCCCTTGCCAGCCAGGCCAAGATCCTTCACGCGGGACTTGCAGTGGTCGAAGGCAGCCTGGGCGTCGTGGTCGGCGCAGCAGGCCTCGCCGTTGGCGCGCTGGTTCAGGCAGACGAAGAGGTGGCGCTGGTAATAACTCATCGCCGGCGATTCTCGCTCACCGAGGTTTCTGGACCAGGCGGGCCGCCAGCCAGACCACCGCGATGAAAGGCCATGTCCAGGCCATCCAGCGCGTCAAGCCGTAGAAATTGATGAAGCGGCCATGCTCCCAGGCCTGCATGTTCAGCGCCAGATAGGGGTCGCTGGGCGCGATGCTGATGAGGCCGATCAGCGCACAGATCGCGAACAGGCCCAGCGCCGCCGCAACCCGCGAGGGCAGCAGGCAGGCCAGCAGGGCCAAGCCCAGGCCCAGGCCCAGGCCGGGCCGCGTGGCCTCGCTGAGCCAAGCCCAGGCGTGGTCGGGCCCGAAGGCCATGGCCGTGGACGTGGTCGTGCCGATCAGGCCGAGCAGCACCGCGCCGCCCGCCAGCGCGATGCGGCGCAGGCCGGGGCGGGCCACGCTGATCATCAGCAGCACCGGCGCGAGCAGGCCCAGCGCGATGGCCAGCGCCTCCAGGCCCGGCGGCAGCTCGTGCTCGACAGTGACCGCATCGCCCCATTGCAGGGCCCAGGGCGTACCGTCGAGTGCGTCGACCAGGGACTCGCGCCACCAGGGCAGCCACTGGCCCAGGCCGAAGGGCAGCGGCGTCGGATAGAGCAGGGCCAGCGGCCACAGCGCGAGCAGGGCCAGGGCGGGCGCGCTGCTGGCGCCGAACCAGTGGTCGCGCACGTCCTGCCAGCGCTGCAGGCCGCCCAGGCCGTGCAGCACCAGGCCCAGCATGGCGCCCAGCGTGCTGCCGACCGAGTTGAAGGTCAGGTCCGACAGCGAGGGCACGCGACCGGGCAGGAAGAACTGCAGCGTCTCCATCGCGAACGACAGCAGCGGCCCCGGCAGCAGGCCGAGCAGCAGGCCGGCGCGCAGGCCCCAGCCCGAGCGCACGGCCGCCGCGAAGCCGAGCAGGCCCAGCGGAATGTAGCCGAGCAGGTTGGCCTCGACGTCGAAGGCCCAGAAGCGCGTCGGCCAGGACAGGCCGAACAGCCAGGGCAGGCCCATGCCCGGCGGCCAGCGCCAGGGCCAGAAGGGGTAGAGGCTGGCGTAGATGATGAGCCCGATGTGGGCCAGCAGCAGCCAGGTGGCGGAACTTTGACGGCGGCGCATCGCCCGGCCCCGAGTCAGAAGGGCTTGACCGTCACCAGCAGGACGATGGCGGTGAACAGCAGCACGGCGGTCTCGTTGTAGACGCGGAACCAGCGATGGCTGCGGCGGTTGGACAGCTCCTCGAAGCTGCGCAGCAGGCGGCGGTTCATGTGGTGGTAGCCGATGACACCGACGACCAGCAGCAGCTTGGCATGCAGCCAGTGGCTGCCGGCGAAGCGGCCCGCGCCGAAGCCCAGCCAGACCCACAGGCCGAGCAGCAGGGCCATGCCCATCAGGATGCTGCTGAAGCGGTGCAGCTTGTGCGCCATCAGCAGCAGGCGCTCGCGCTCGGCATGGCTGTCGGCCGGCACCATGGCCAGGTTCACGAAGATGCGCGGCAGATAGAACAGCCCCGCGAACCAGGCGGCAACGAAGACGATGTGGAAGGCTTTGACCCAGAGCATCGGGTCATTGTGACCGGAGCCGCGCCGCGCAGCCTTGCAGTTCAGCCCGCTAGCGAGGCAACCCAGGCCGCGAAGTCGGCATCCATGCTCCGCCCCCAGCCACGCACCAGGGCCTGGTAGCGCGGGTAGTCGCCCGCGCGGGTGAGCGCCAGCATCTGTTCGATGCGCGACCGCTGGCGCTCCATCATATAGCGCACGGCCAGATAGCCACCGCCGTAGATGCGCTCAGGCCCGCCCTCGGTCTCGTAGCCGGTGTCGAACAGCTCGCTGAGCGGCAGCTTCTGGGCCTGCGCGATCGCCTTCAGCCGCGGATGCGCGTCGCCCCGGGCCACGTACTCGGCCACGCCCTCCGTCCACCAGACCAGATAGGGCCGCAGCGGCGAGGGCTGGGCGCAGTTCTCCGGCGGCGAATGCGAGTCGTGCAGGTTGGCGCAGAAATCGCCGTAGAGATTGAAGCGGCTGTCCAGGTAATGGGTGAACTCGTGCGCCAGGTTGTGCACGCTGCCGTCGTCGCGCTGGTAGGCGACGAACTCGGCCTGGTTGCCGGCACGCTCGGGATGCCCCTCCAGATACATGCCGCCGTTGTCCACCGGCATGTCGAAATGCCTGCCGGCCCACTGTTTGAAGTCCTTCGCCGATGCGTAAATGTTGGCGCGCAGGGCCTCGTTGACGTCATGCGCCACCGGCTTGCCGGCCGTGCCGAACAGCGCATGGAAGCGCTGCTCCACCGCGCCGAGGTCCTGGCAGATCTGCGCCTCCTGCCCGGCCTGCAGCGCCTGCGAACGCAGCAGCAGGCTGGGGCCGCAGCGGTGCGCGTGCTTCAGCACCTGGCCGGCACCGCCTTCTTCCTGCACCGGCGGCGCTGAACAGGCAAACAAGGCCGCCGACACCACCACAACCCAGGCCGAATTTTTCATATGCATGGCCGCTACCCGGCACCTCACGAAGACCCCGGCATGGTCGGGAGTTGGCGCCGTGGCCTCAAGCCGGAAGTCGGCGTGTGCGAGGCCGAAATCGGCATATCCACGGCGGCCCTTGATGACTACATTGCCGCGATGGAATCCGCCACCTCACCGCTGGCCGCCTGGCGGCCACCCGCCGACGCGCTGACGCTGCGCAGCATCGACTGCCACACCGCGGGCGAGCCGCTGCGCGTCGTCGTTGACGGTTTCCCGGCACTGCGCGGCAGCACGCAGCTGGAGCGCCGCCGCGACTGCCAGCAGCGCTTCGACCACCTTCGCCGCGCGCTGATGTTCGAGCCGCGCGGTCATGCCGACATGTACGGCGCCGTCATCACGCCGGCGGAGCGCGCGGACAGCGCCTTCGGCGTGCTGTTCATGCACAACGAGGGCTACAGCACGATGTGCGGCCACGCGATGCCCGCGCTGGCCAAGCTGGCGATCGAGAGCGGCTGGGTGCCGGCCAGTGGCGCGCGCACGCGGCTCAACATCGACGCGCCCTGCGGCCAGATACGGCTGGAGGCGGACTGCGAGCCGCGCGACGGGCAATGGCGCGTCGGCCGCGTGCGCTTCCTGAATGTGCCGTCCTTCGTGCTGGCCGACCAGCAGACGATAGCGGTTGCCGGCTTGGGGGCCGTGCGCTACGCACTGGCCTATGGCGGCGCGTTCTATGCCTATGTGGACGCGGCAGCGCTCGGCCTGTCGCTCGCCACCGGCAACCATGCGCAGCTGGTCGACACCGGGCGCCGCATCAAGGACGCCATCGTCCGCGCCGGCACGCCCATCAGCCACCCCGACAGCCCCGACCTGGGCTTTCTGTACGGCACCATCTTCACCGGCCCGGCGCCGGAAGCCGGTGCGCAGTACCGCAATGTCTGCGTCTTCGCCGAAGGCGAGCTGGACCGCAGCCCCACGGGCAGCGGCGTCTCCGGCTTCGCCGCGCTGCTGCATGCGCGCGGCCAGCTGCCGCTGGGCCAGCGGCTGACCATAGAGAGCGTGCTGGGCACGCGCTTCCAGGTCTGGGCCGACGCGGCCTCGCGCTGCGGCCCGCACGCGGCCATCGTGCCGGGTGTCGAGGGCGAAGCCCACATCACCGGCCGGCACGAGTTCCTGCTGATCCCGCAAGACCCGTTGACCCCTGGATTCCTGCTGCGATGAACTCCCCTCTGCAACCTCTGTTCGCCGCGCGCCTGGAGCGGCTGCGCACCCACATGGCCGCTACCGGCCTGGACGCCGCGCTGATCAGCGCACCCGAGCATCTGCGCTACCTCTTCAACTACAGCGGCGAGGCGGCATTCGGCATCGTCGGCGCACGCACCAGCAGCCTCGTCACCGACTACCGCTTCATCGAACAGGCCGAAGAGGAGTGCGTGCACCACCCGTGGCGCCAGGGCGTGACGACCGAGGCCCTGTGCCGCGACCGCCAGCGCGAGCGGTTGGGGCAGACGCTGGGCCGCGTGCTGGCCGAGTTGGGCGCACGCGCGGTGGGCTATGAAGCCGCCCACGTCAGCGTCGCGCAGTGGGCCGACATCAGTGCCGACCTCACCGGGCTGGCGCTGCGGCCGCTGGCGGACGTGCTGGTCCAGGCCCGGTGCGTCAAGGACGCCTGGGAGCAGCAGCAGATCGCGAAGGCGGCCGCGCTGGGCGACGCGGCGCTGGCCGCGCTGCGCCCCAGCATCCGCCTGGGCGTGACCGAACGCGAGCTCGCCAACCGCCTGGAGCGCCTGCTGCAGGAGCTGGGCTCCGAGGGTCTGTCCTTCCCCACCATCCTCGGCTTCGGCCCGCGCTCGGCGCTGCCGCACAGCGCGCCGTCCGGGCGCACGCTGCAGCGCGGCGACCTGATCGTGCTGGACTACGGCGCGGTGGTGAATGGCTACCGCTCCGACATGACGCGCAGCCACGTCGCCGGCCGTGCCCAGCCCTGGCAGCAACGCATGCACGACACGGTCGCCCGCGCCCAGCAGGCAGCGCTGGCGCTGCTACAGCCGGGCATCAGCGGCCGCGCTCTGGACGTGGCCTCCGCCGCCGTGCTGGCGGCCAGCGAGTTCGCCGCCCATGCCGGTCCCGGCCTCGGGCATGGCGTGGGTTTGATCCTGCACGAGCAACCCTTCCTCAACGGCGACTGCGAGGCCCTGCTCCAGGCCGGCGAGATCGTCACCATCGAGCCCGGCCTCTACATCCGCGGCCAGGGTGGCGTGCGCATCGAGGACGACGCGCTGCTGCTGGATTCGGGCCATCAGATCCTGACCCAGGCGCACCGCGACTTCGAGCTGGCGCTGTAGCCAGTGGCGCGCGAAAAAAAAGCCCCGGTCTGGACCGGGGCCGAGAAAGCCTTATCGCTGTCATCACGCTAAGGCTCCTGCTCAGGGAGGAAAAGCAGGGAACGACCACCTTGCGGCTATCATTCGCGGACAAGTTTAGCGCGCTTGAGCGGTGGCGTCACGAATAAATGACGCCGGGATGTGTCGTCCATCACGCGCCGGGCCGCCCATCGAGGATCGCCCGTGACCCGCTCAGTTTTCACCCCGCCCCCCTTCCCCGCATCCCGCCCGCGCCGCCTGCGCCGCGACGCCTTCACGCGCGCCCTGGTGCGCGAGCATGCGCTGCTGCCCAGCGACCTGATCCTGCCGGTCTTCATCCATGAAGGCGAGAACCGCCTGGAGGCCGTCGCGTCCATGCCCGGCGTGTCGCGCCAGAGCCTGGACCACCTGCTGCGCACGGCCGAACAGTGCGTGGAGCTGGGCGTGCCGGTCATCGCCCTCTTCCCCGTCATCGACGCCGCGCTGAAGACGCCCGACGGCGCCGAGGCGCTGAACCCCGACGGCCTGGTGCCGCGCGCGGTGCGGGCGCTCAAGAAGCACTTCCCCCAGCTCGGCGTGCTGACCGACGTGGCGCTGGACCCGTTCACCAGCCACGGCCAGGACGGCGTCATCGACGAGAGCGGCTATATCCTGAACGACACGACGGTCGATATCTTGACGAAGCAGGCCCTGGTGCAGGCCGACGCCGGCGTCGACATCGTCGCGCCCAGCGACATGATGGACGGCCGCATCGGCTCGGTCCGTCGGGCGCTGGAGGCCGCCGGCCACATCCACACGCGCATCATGGCCTACAGCGCCAAGTACGCGAGCGCCTTCTACGGCCCCTTCCGCGACGCGGTCGGCTCGGCCGCCAACCTGGGCAAGGCCGACAAGAAGACCTACCAGATGGACCCCGGCAACAGCAACGAGGCGCTGCGCGAGGTGGCCCTGGACCTGGCCGAGGGCGCCGACATGGTGATGGTCAAACCCGGCATGCCTTATCTGGACATCGTGCGCCGCGTGAAGGACGAGTTCGGCGTGCCGACCTTTGCCTACCAGGTCAGCGGCGAGTACGCGATGCTCAAGGCCGCCGCAGCCAACGGCTGGCTGGACCACGACGCCGTGATGATGGAAAGCCTGCTGGCCTTCAAACGCGCCGGCGCGGACGGCGTGCTGAGCTATTTCGCACTGGACGCCGCAAGGCTGCTGCGGCGCGGCTGAGGCCGGCCGCCCGGCTCAGTCCGCCTCGAGCCCAAGTTCGATGAACTGCTGGCTGAAGCGGCGCTTCAGCCGCTCCAGTTCACCGCTGCGGCGCATGTCGGAGATGGCCTCCGACAGCCGCGCCTGCAGATAGGCCCGATGCGGCGCGAGGTAGTGGAAGACCTCGGCCTGCAGCAGCACGCCCACCGGTTGGATGCCGCTCTGCCGAAGCCTGTGGATCTGAACGGCGCCGTTGATGTCGACATCGACGGCGATGTCGAAGCGGTCGGCGGCCAGCATCATGAAGAGGCTCTCGGAGTTGGCCGCGCGCTCGACACCTTCCAGGCCGGCCACCAGATCGTTGACCACCTGCACGCCGCGGATCGCACCGACGCGATAGCGCCGCAGATCCTCGCGCGACGCCACGGCGATCCTTCGCTTGGAAAAGGCCGTCATCACGAAGTAGTCGAAGGCCGGCACGACGCGAACCAGGGCCGGGTAGTCGTCCTGATGCCTGCGCAGCCGCGACACCTCGCCGTCGAGCCGGCCGGCCAATGCCTCAATGGGCGCGCGCGACGGCGGCAAGGGCTCAATCCGGGCGGCCAGCCCGCAGCGCCGGTAGACCTCCTGCAGGATATGCGACGCGATCAGCTGGTTGGCACTCTTCGGGAAACGCGACAGGCGCAATTCCTCGGCCTGGGCCGCCGCGGGCTCGACCGCCCCGCCGGCCCAGGCGACGGGCCAGCCGGACAGCAGCAGGGCGCGTCGTCTCATCGCGGATCGGGCCGGTAGGCGCCAGGCTTGCCGATCTCAGGCGCGCCTGTAGGGGTCGGCGATGCCGAGGCCGGCGAGGATCTCGGTCTCGCGCGCCTCCATGCACTCGGCCTCGTCGTCTTCCTCGTGGTCATAGCCCTGGGCATGCAGCGTGCCGTGAACCAGCATGTGGGCATAGTGGTCAAGCAGGGCGATGCCCATCTCGGCCGCCTCGCGCTCCACCACCTCGGCGCAGATGACGAGGTCGGCGCCGACGACGGGCTCGTGGGCATAGTCGAAGGTCAGCACATTGGTCGCGTAGTCCTTGCCGCGGTAGTCGCGGTTGAGCGTACGGCCCTCCTCGGCATCGACGATGCGCACGGCGATCTCGCCGGGCAGCTCCAGCGCCGCGCGGACGAAGCGCTGCACCTTGTGGCGCACCAGCAGCGCGCGGTGGCGCGGGTCCGCGAACTGCAGGGACAGGCTGAGCCCGGGTTTTGCGTTCATGCTTCGCGTCCTTCGCGCTTGGCGCGCGCCTCATAGGCCTCGACGATGCGGGCCACCAGCGGATGGCGCACGACGTCGGCGCTGGTGAAGCGCGTCATCGCGATGCCCTTGACCTTGGCGAGCACATGCTCGGCGTCGATGAGGCCGGACTGCACGCCGCGCGGCAGGTCGATCTGGCTGGTGTCGCCGGTGACGACGCAGCGGCTGCCGAAGCCGATGCGGGTCAGGAACATCTTCATCTGCTCGGGCGTCGTGTTCTGCGCCTCGTCGAGGATGACGAAGGCATGGTTGAGCGTGCGCCCGCGCATGAAGGCCAGCGGCGCGACTTCCAGCTGGCCCTTCTCGAAGGCCTTGGTCACGCGGTCGAAGCCGAGCAGGTCATAGAGCGCGTCATAGAGCGGGCGCAGATAGGGGTCGACCTTCTGCGTCAGATCGCCGGGCAGGAAGCCCAGGCGCTCGCCGGCCTCCACCGCGGGCCGCGTCAGAATGATGCGCTGCACGCTGGCGCGCTCCAGCGCGTCCACCGCGCAGGCCACGGCCAGGAAGGTCTTGCCGGTGCCGGCCGGGCCGAGGCCCAAGGTGATGTCGTGCGACAGGATCTGCTGCAGGTACTGGTGCTGGCGCGGCGTGCGGGCCGATAGGTCGGCACGCCGCGTGCGCAGCACGAGCGGCCCGTCCTCGCCCGGCCTCGGCGCGGGCTTGTCGGCGGGCGCCTTGGCCTCGACCAGGGCGAGTTGCAGGGTCTCGGCGGACAGCGGGCGCCGGGCGCGTTCGTAGAGGCCCTGCAACAGGCCTTGCGCGCGCTCGGCCGCCGCCTTGGCGCCATTGACGCGGAACTCGGCGTCGCGGCGCGAGACCTTCACGCCGAGCGCCGCCTCGATTTCGCGCAGATGGGCGTCCAGGCTGCCGCAGACGCGGGCCAGGCGGGTGTTGTCGACGGGCTCGAACTCGAAGCGCAGGATCACGATGGGCGCCAGAAACGTGGGATGCGGATTGTCGCCGCTGGTGCATTCCCCGGCGCGGCAGGCCCGGGCCTCCCTCACAATGCCGCCCCATGATTGCCTCGACCGCGCCGGGGGCCATGCTGGCCCGGCGCCTTCCCCTCACCCTCCTGCCGGCCGCGGTGCTTTGCTGCCCGGCCGTCGCCCAGGCCCAGACCCAGGTGGCGCCCGCCCTGTACTGGGCCGCCACGCTGCACGCCTGGGTCGCCGCCATGCTGGCGCTGATGGCCACCGTCGTCGGCCTGGTCTCGGGCCAGCATCCGCGCGAGCGGCCGGCGAGCTTCCTCGTCGGCATGATGCTGAGCTGGGTCGTGCTGCGCGCCGCCACCGCGCCGGGCGCCGCCGGGCTCAAGCCGCTGCTGATGACGCTGCTGGTGCTGTGCGCCGTGCAATATCTGCTGCGCCAGATGAACTGGCAGCGCAGCTGGCTGGACCACGCGCTGCTGATCCAGTGCCTGGTCGTGCCGGCCAGCCTGCTGCTGACCGGCGGCCAGGTCGGCATGCTGGGTGTGGTCTGGTATGTCGTGCTGGAGCTGGAACTGATAGCGGCCATGGGCTGGGCGCTGTGGCTGCGCCGCGAGCGCCTGCGATCCAACCCCGACGAAGTCCAGGCCCGGGAGTTGCGGCTGATGACCGCGCTGCTGCTGCCCACCATGCTCGCCCTACTGGCCGAGATGCTGCTCGCCGCCGTCAACGAGTCGCTGTGGCTGAGCGCTTCGCCATGGCTCACGCTGGCGCTGCCGCTGCTGACGCTGGCCCTGGGCCTGCAACTGGTGAGCAGCGTCGCGCATGCCCGCATGGATGCCGAGCGGCGGGCCACGGCGACCGAGCAGCGCATGGCCGACCGCATCGCCGAAGTGGAGCGGGCCCACGGCCAGTTGGCGGAGCAGAAGCTCGAGCAGGTCACCGAGCGCGAGCGCAAGCGCATCGCGGCCGACCTGCACGACGACCTGGGCGCCAAGCTGCTGACCATCGTGCACACCAGCGAGTCCGACCGCATCTCGACGCTGGCACGCGAGGCGCTCGAGGAGATGCGCCTGTCGGTGCGCGGCCTGACCGGCAAGCCGGTTCACCTGATCGACGCGCTGGGCGACTGGCGCGCCGAGGTCGTGTCGCGCCTGGGCCAGGCCAATATCCTGGCCGAATGGAAGTCGCCGGCCGAGGACGTCGAACACACGCTGCAGGCGCGCTCCTATGTGCAGACGACGCGCATCCTGCGCGAGTCGGTGTCCAACATCATCAAGCACAGCGGCGCCACGCACGCCACCATCTCCAGCGCCGTGCAGGCCGGCGACTTCATCCTGACCATCCAGGACAACGGACAGGGCATCCCGACCGAACTGGACGGCCGACTGGACAGAGGCCACGGCATGGCGAGCATGAAGTCACGCGCCAAGCAGATGCATGGCCAATGCCTGGTTGAATCCGGCCCCGGCTGGGGTACTGTCATCCGTCTGACGATTCCGCTCTGATTCCCCCGAGGTTTCCATGAACCACATCCTGCTGCTCGAAGACATCCCGGAGATCCGCGCCTGGCTCAAGGCGCTGGTCAAGCAGGTGTTCGCCAACGCCCAGATCACCGAATGCTCGCGCGTGCAGGATGCGCTCTCCCTGGTCAACAGCCAGCGTTTCACACTCGCGCTGCTGGACCTGGGCCTGCCGGACGGCTCGGGCGTCGAGGTCATCGCCGCGCTGCGCGAGAAGCAACCCGAGGTGCAGTCGGTCATCGTCACCATCCACGACGACGACGAACACCTCTTCCCGGCGCTGCAGGCCGGCGCCTTCGGCTATCTGCTGAAAGAGCAGTCGCGCGAGTTGCTGGTGGAGCAGTTGCAGCGCATGAGCCAGGGCGAGCCGCCGCTATCGCCCTCCATCGCACGCAAGGTCATCGCCTATTTCGCGGCCCACGCCAAGCCCAGCTCGCAGGCGCTGCTGCACGAGGTCTCGCTGACCGACCGTGAGACCGAGGTGCTGCTGCGCGTGGCCAAGGGCTTCACACTGCCCGAGATCGGCGTGCAGCTGGGACTGTCCCGCCACACCATCGCCGACTACGTGAAGCAGATCTACCGCAAGCTCAATGTGAGCTCGCGCGCCGAGGCCGCACTCGAAGCCCAGCGGCTGGGTTTGTTCGGTCGTAACTGAGCCTGACGTGGCCCGGATAATCGGGCCATGATCGGAAGACTCAGCGGCGTCATCGCCGAGAAAACGCCCCCCCAGGTACTGATCGACGTGGCCGGCGTCGGCTACGAGGTCGATGTGCCGATGAGCACCTTCTTCAACCTCGGCGCGCTCGGCGAGCGCGCCGTGCTGCTGACCCACCTCGTCGTGCGCGAGGACGCACACCAGCTGTTCGGCTTCCTGACCCAGGAAGAACGCGCGACCTTCCGCCAGCTCATCAAGATCAGCGGCGTCGGCCCGAAGATGGCGCTGGGCCTGCTGTCCGGCCTTTCCGTCGCCGATCTGGCCCAGGCCGTCTCGCGTCAGGAGGCCGGTCGGCTGACCAAGGTGCCGGGTATCGGCAAGAAGACGGCCGAGCGCCTGCTGCTGGAGCTGAAAGGCAAGCTCGGCGCCGACCTGGCCCTGCCGGCCACGGTCGCCAGTGATGCCCAGGCCGACATCCTGCAGGCCCTGGTCGCGCTGGGCTACAGCGAAAAGGACGCCGCCGCCGCGCTGAAGGCGCTGCCGCCCGACGTGGGCGTGAGCGACGGCATCAAGCTGGCGCTGAAGAAGCTGTCGTGAGCACGCTGTCATGAGCATCCAGACCGACGACTTCGCCCCCGCCCCGCGGCTGGTGAATGCCGCGCCCGAATCCAGCCGCGAGGAGGCGCTGGAACGCGCGCTGCGGCCCAAGCTGCTCGACGACTACGTCGGCCAGGCCAAGGCCCGCGAGCAGTTGGAAATCTTCATCGGCGCCGCCCGCAAGCGCCGCGAGGCGCTGGACCATGTGCTGCTATTCGGCCCGCCGGGCCTGGGCAAGACGACGCTGTCCCACATCATCGCGGCCGAGTTGGGCGTCAATCTGCGTCAGACCTCCGGTCCGGTGCTGGAGAAGCCCAAGGATCTCGCGGCCATCCTGACCAATCTCGAGAAGAACGACGTCCTCTTCATCGACGAGATCCATCGCCTCAGCCCCGTCGTCGAGGAGATCCTCTACCCGGCGCTGGAGGACTACCAGATCGACATCATGATCGGCGAGGGGCCGGCCGCACGCTCGATCAAGCTGGACCTGCAACCCTTCACGCTGGTCGGCGCGACGACCCGGGCCGGCATGCTGACCAACCCGCTGCGCGACCGCTTCGGCATCGTCGCACGCCTGGAGTTCTACACGCCGGCCGAGTTGCAGCGCATCGTGACCCGCTCTGCCGGCTTGCTCGGTGCGCCCATCGATGCCGACGGCGCGCTCGAGATCGCCCGCCGCTCCCGCGGCACGCCGCGCATCGCCAACCGCCTGCTGCGCCGCGTGCGCGACTACGCCGAGGTGAAGGGCGACGGCCGCATCGTCGCCGGCATCGCCGACAAGGCCCTGGCCATGCTGGACGTCGATCCCCAGGGTTTCGACCTGATGGACCGCAAGTTGCTGGAGGCCGTCGTGCACCGCTTCGACGGCGGCCCGGTCGGCCTGGAAAACGTCGCCGCCGCCATCGGCGAGGAGGCCGGCACCATCGAGGACGTCATCGAGCCCTATCTGATCCAGCAGGGTTTTCTGCAGCGCACGCCGCGCGGGCGCATCGCGACGCTGGCAGCCTGGCGCCACCTCGGGCTCGCACCACCCAGCGGCAAAGGTTCGCCGGATTTGTTCGGCGAATGAAGACAGGCCGCAAGGCCTGCTTCGACAACAAGACGACGCCGGCCAATAAGCGCCGCCCCAACGAAAAAGCGCCCCGAAGGGCGCTTTCATGCTTCAGGTCCCGGAGGATCAGAAGTTGTGGCGGATACCGACGGCCAGCGAGGACTTGAAGTTGGCCGGATTGGCGCTCTGCACCGGATCCTTGTAGTCGATGCTGGTGTAGAAGCCGTACACCTTGGTGCGCTTGCTCAGGTTGTAGTTGTAGCCCAGCGTCCACTGCGAAGCGCCGCCGTTCTTGAAAGTGCCATCGCTGCCGGAGCGGGTGCCACCGACGTTGACGTGGAACTCCGACTGGCCCAGCGTGTACATGGCCGACAGACGACCGATGTCGCGCGACTTGAAGCCGTCCACTTCCTCGCGCTGGTAGTAGCCGGTCACCAGGAAGGGACCGAAGGCGTAATCAGACTCCAAGCCGAAGGTCTTGTGCTTCGCCCAGGCGCCGACAGCGTCGGCTTCGGCGTAGGTGGCAGCCACGTGCAGGCCGGCAACTTCATAGTTGGCGGACAGGTCGAATGCACGGCTGTCATTCGCGGCACCTTCGCCGGCATGGGCGGAAACGATGAAGCTGAAGCCTTCGAAGCTCGGCGAGAAATAGCCGACCTTGTTGGTACGACGGGCGAAACCGAAGTCCGAGAACAGCGCGTCCGACGACGTACCGGTGTCGTGGTTGTGGTTGCTGGTGCGGTCAACGGTCGAGAAGTAGGAGTCCGGGAACCACGAACCCAGGCGAACGGTACCAAAGGAGCCAGACAGCTCAACATTGGCCTGACGCGACCAGAACGTGTTCGACGGGCTGCCGAAAGTTTGGATGGTACCGGTATCGGAGGCGAAGCCATGCTCCAGGTTGAAGCTGGCCTTCAGGCCGCCACCCAGGTCTTCGGTGCCACGGAAGCCCAGGCGCGAAGAGTTGTTTTGCACGGCCGTGATGCGGTCGTTGTTACCAAACTTCTGGCTCTCGACCGAGGTGTTCAGGCGGCCCCACAGGGTCACGGAGCTTTGAGCGAAAGCCGGGGCGGCGACGGCGGCCAGGGCGGCGACGAGTGCGATCTTCTTCATTGTGTGCCTTTGCAGATGGGTTGCGGCTGGGTTGACGGCCCTGCCATGAAGGACAAGTGGCGGCCAGTATAGAAGCGGGTTTCCGCTGATCCGACAGGACCGACGCGCGGATGCAACAGTGGGCTTAGGGGCCTTGAGCGGGTGAAGTCATCGCAGCGGCCCGTCTTGCCGCGAATTCAGGCGCCGATGTCGTCGGCGCTGAGCCCCGCCAGATGCTGGTCGTCGTTCCAGCCGACGAGGGTGAAGCCATCGGCCGTCGCGAGCAGGCGATTGATCGTCGCGTTGCCGAGCTGCCAGCTTCGCGGGGCGTTCAGCGCCACGCGGGTCGCAGCGCGGTAGAGGCAATCGAGCACACCACCGTGGGCGACGATGGCTACGTCCTGGCCCGGGTGAGCCGCCGCAGCGCGCCGCACCGCCGCCAGGCAGCGGGCACTGAATCCGCTCAGGCTCTCGCCGCCGCCGACTGCAAAATCTGGCTCACGACGCCGCCAACGTTCGGCATCTTCTGGGTACTGCTCGGAAATCTGCTGCCAGTCCAGGCCTTCGAAGCAGCCGAAGGCGCGTTCGCGCAGATCGGTATCGAACTGGATATCCAGGCCGCGCCGGCGCGCCAACGCCTCGGCGGTCTGGCGGGCGCGGCTGAGGTCGCTGGCATACAGGGCGGCCAGCGGCTCGTCGGCCAGTGCCTGGGCGAGGCGTTCAGCCTGGGCCAGGCCCAGGGGGCTGAGCGGGATGTCGGTGTGGCCCTGGATGCGGGTCGCACGATTCCACGCGGTCTCGCCGTGGCGGATCAGCACGATGCGGGTGACCTGCTCCAGCACTAGACGCCCCAGACGACGTCGACGCCTTCCTTCAGGCTGCGCTGCATCAGCTCGTGCAGCGGCCAGGCGCGCTGGCGCAGCGACACGCCCTGCCGGCGCGGCGCGGGCTCGCCGGCAGCCTTGGCCGCATCGACGGCGCGCTGGAACCGGGCTTCGTCGGCCGCGACGCCGGCTTCCATGGCCTGAATCAGGCCGGGCAGAGCCGCAAGCTCGAGGATGCCCTGGGGCGCGGGATCGCGGCCGAGCAGGTGCAGCACGGCGTCGCCGGAGTCGGCCAGCATGACGA
The DNA here is from genome assembly GCF_004342485.1 of Roseateles saccharophilus. Classification (GTDB taxonomy): domain Bacteria; phylum Pseudomonadota; class Gammaproteobacteria; order Burkholderiales; family Burkholderiaceae_C; genus Pelomonas; species Pelomonas saccharophila. The sequence goes on along the minus strand of NZ_SMBU01000051.1, from coordinate 9,457 downwards.
CGTCGGCGCCGGCCTTGGATTTAAAACGGTAGAGCATGGCCGCATTGTGTCGCGCGGCCGGCTGCTTGTTCAGCCGCCAGCCAGACCCAGCCAGCCGGACACCGCGGCATCGACGACATGGCGGCGCGGGCGCACGCGCCGCTCGAATTCCTCGGGTGGCAGCGCCGGCGCATACAGATAGCCCTGGAACTCATGGCAGCCCGCCTGAGCGAGGAAATCCCGCTGGGCTTCCGTTTCGACGCCCTCGGCGATGACCTGCAGGCCCAGCGCCCGGCCCATCTGCACGATGGCGTTGGCGATGCCGACGTCGCTGGGGTCGCTGGGCAGGCCCTGCACGAAGCTGCGGTCGATCTTCAGGCGCTGGATGGGGAAGCGCTTCAGATAGGCGAGCGAGGAGTAGCCGGTGCCGAAATCGTCGATGGACAGCGTGACGCCCAGGCCCGCCAGCGCGCGCATGCGCTTCAGCCCCTCCTCGGCATCGCCGAGCAGGACGCCCTCGGTCAGCTCCAGCTCGAGCAGGCTGGCCGGCAGCGCGGCCTCGCTGAGCGTCTCGGCGACGTTCTCGACGAAGCCGGCCTGCTGGAACTGCAGCGCCGACACGTTGACGGCGACCGGCATGCGCAGGCCGCGGCCCAGCCAGTAGGCAGCCTGGGCGACGGCCTCGCGCAGCACCCAGTCGCCGATGGCGACGACGAAGCCGCTCTCCTCGGCCAGCGGGATGAATTCGGCCGGCGAGATGTCTCCGCGCTGGGGGTCGCGCCAGCGGATCAGCGCCTCGGCGCCGATGACGCGGTCGCTGCCCAGTTCGACCTGGGGCTGGTAGTGCAGGCGGAAGCGCCCCTCGGCCAGGGCCTGGCGCATCGCATGGTCCAGGCGCATGCGCGACAGCAGGTCGACCTCCTTGCGCGGCACATGGAAGCGAAAGCCCGCACGGCCGCCCTCCTTCACCCAGTGCATCGCGCGCTCGGCGCTGGCCATCAGCTCGTCGGGCGTACCACCATCGCCGGGGTAGAGGGCGATGCCGCAGCTGGCCGTCACGGTGAAGCTCAGCGTGTCGAAGCTGAAGGGCTGAGCCAGCAGCTGCTGCACATGGCGGGCGGCGGCCTCGGCCTCGAAGACCTGGGCGCCATCGATCAGCAGCGCGAACTCGTCGCCGCCCAGGCGGGCCAGGGTGTCGTTGGCGCCAACCGCACCACGCAGGCGCTCGACGATCTCGCGCAGCACGCGGTCGCCATAGCTGTGGCCCAGCGTGTCGTTGATCTGCTTGAAGCGGTCCAGGTCCAAATGCAGCAGCGCGAAGACGGGCGGCGGGTCGCCGGTGTCGACGGCGGCCATCTGCTGAACTATGCGGTCGGCCAGCGCGCGGCGGTTCGGCGCGCCGGTCAGCGCGTCCGAGCGGCCAAGCTCCTCGATGCGTTGGTGGGCGGCCAGCTTCTCGCTCAGGTCGCGGAAGGAGAACACCCGGCCGATGGGCTCGCCGCGGCTCATCTGCGGCAGCGAAACCTGCTCGAGCACGCGCCCGTCGGCCAAGCGCAACACGTCGCTGGAGCGCATCAGCGGCGCGTCCAGCAGGGCCTCGATGCGCAGCCGGTACTGCTCGCCATCGCGCATGACGCGCTGCAGGCTCAGCCACAGGCCGGCATCGCCGGGTTCGTGCAGCAGGCCGCCGGGCAGGCCCCACAGTTTGGCGAAGCGGCGGTTGAAGCTGCGCACACGGCCGGCCAGGTCGACGACGAGGATGCCGTCGGCGGTGGATTCCAGCGTCGCGCGCAGTTCGGCCAGCAGGGTCTCGCGCTCGGCCTCGGCGCGGCGGCGGCGCGTCTGGTCGTGCAGCAGCACCAGCCAGTAGTGGCTGCCGTCGGGCGTGTGGATGGGGCTGATGCTGCGGCTGACCCAGCGCGGCTGGCCATCGCTGTGGGTCAGCACAGTGTCGGAACGGATGCGGGCGAAGGGGTCCTGCGAGGCCCCCATCCAGAAGGCTTCGTCCTCCAGCGAGCCGCACAGCAAGGCCGGCGGCTGGCCGAGCGCACGCTCAGGCTTCAGGCCGAGCAGGCGCAACGCGGCGCGGTTGACGGCACTGACGGTGAGGCTTTCGCCATCCACCAGCCAGGCGGGATCGGGCAGGCCTTCAAGCAGGGCGCCCATCGCGGGGGGCGCCTCGGGAACACGAAGCTGGTGGGGGAGTGCCTCGCGGCTCGCGCTCACGCGGCCAACTCCCCTGGCCCCGTACTGACGGCATCGAAGAAGTAGGCGATGCGTGCCCTCGGGCTGAGATAGTCCAGCGACGCCCGCGGCAGGAACTGCGGCTTCAGGCTGCGGCGGATGCCGAGGTCGGGCATTTCTTCGAGATTGAGGACGAGGGCCTCTTCCTTGGCCACCTTGGGGTCATGGACCATCACGCGCGGCTTCAGCGGCCGCGCCGAGTTGACCGACACGACGAGGGCATAGCGGTCGTCGGTCAACTGCACGGTGGAGCCCGGCGGGTAGACGCCCATCATGCGGATGAAGGCGTTCAGCATGGTCGCGTCGAAACGGTTGCGGCCCTGGGCGAACATCAGCGACAGCGCCTCGTGGGGCGTCATCGCCTTGGAGCTGATCAGCGGGTTGCACAGGCCGTCGAAGCGGTTGACCAGCGCGACGATGCGCGCGCCGGTGCTCATGCGGTCCATGTTGATGCGCTGCGGGAAGCCGCTGCCGTCGGCGTGCTCGTGGTGCTGCGCAATGATGAGCAGCGGCGCCGGGGCCAGGCCCATGGTCTGCGCGATGGCGACGCCCTTGGCGACGTGCTGCTGGTAGGCCTGGGTTTCGGCGGAGGTGAAGCTCTCGTCGCGATGCCGCAACCGGGCAGCGATCTCGAGCTTGCCGACGTCGTGCAACAGCGAGCCGACGCCCAGATCCATCATCTCGTCGCGGCCCAGGCCGAAGGCACGGCCCAGCAGCAGCGCGATGATGCAGACGTTGAGCGCATGCGCGGTGCTGCGGTCGCCCGCGGCCTCGTTGAGCAGGCGCATGTTCAGGTCGCCCTCGACGAGCATCTTGTCGAGCAGCGCGGCGGTGAGGCGCTCGGCCTGGGCGCGGGCCTGGTGCGGGTCGTTGCGCACGAGGTCCATGACGATGCGAAAGCCGTCCGAGGCCTCGCCGTACTGGGCTTCGCACAGACGCAGCGCCTCACGCTGGGCGGCGAGCGCACGGCGATGGGCTTCGCGTGCCAGCTCATCGGGCGTCGGCTCGTTGGTGGCCGGCGCGGCCGCATCGGGCACAGTCGCGGCGACCGCCGGGGCCACGACCTCGGGCTGCTCCGGCAGGTCGCTCTTGGCCGGGCTCCAGCGCACCTGGGTCAGGCCGAGGCGGCGCAGGATCAGCAGCTGGTCGCTGGACGCGATCTTGAAGCTCGAAAGCGGGAAGGGATGCGACATCCAGCCGAGGTCGAGATGAATGAACATCCCGACGGCCAGTTGGCTGACGTCGATCAGCGGATCGCTTGTTCTGTCCTGCATTCGCTCATGAAACCCGTGATGCACCGGGCTCTCCTTGACTTTGCGCCGGCACGACCTTGTGCCAGTGGCTTGAGACAAGCTCTAGCTGTACGTCAATTCGGCCCGCTGCGCCCACGGCCATGAGGGAAAAATCACGTCCGCGGCACAACTCGGAGCTTAGCGCCTGATCGTGACCGAAATCCTGTCAACAAGTCGGTGCAAACGCGGAGGAATCCATGCTAAGGAGCCCGGCCGCCATCATCCGCGCAGGCCGGACAGGCCCGCAGCGTGGTCGACCGCCCCCCGTGGCGGTATCGGCATGACGGTCGGCTGCAGGGTCGACCTCCTCCCATGGCTCAGCGCCGCGCGTGGTGGCGGGCGATGAAGTCCCGGTACCAGTGGGCGCTGTCCTTGGGCAGGCGTTCCAGCGTCGCATAGTCGACGTGGACCAGGCCGAAGCGCTTGTCGTAGCCCGAGTTCCATTCGAAGTTGTCGAGCAGGCTCCAGTAGAAATAGCCGCGCACGTCGGCACCCAGGCTCATGGCCGTGGCCAGGGCCTGCAGATGGGCAGACAGGTAGGCGATGCGCTCGGCGTCCGGCACGCGGCCGTCGATGATGCGGTCGGCATTGGCCATGCCGTTCTCGGTGATGAACATCGGCGGCGGCGAATACTCGCGGGCCAGGCGCACCAGGTGTTGCGCGAAAACCTCGGGCACGATCTCCCAGCCCATGTCGGTGAAGCCGCGCCTGCCCGGGCCGGGCACGGTCTTGCCGTCGGCGCCGAAGAGGCTGCGCGTGTAGAAGTTGATGCCGAGGAAGTCCAGCGGCTGGCGGATGCGCTCCAGGTCACCGGCCTCGACGCTGGGCGCGTCGGCGCCGACGTATTCGAAGGCATCGGCCGGGTAGACGCCGCGGAAGATCGGGTCCATATACCAGCGCACATTGAGCCCGTCGTCGATGCGCGCGGCGCGGCGGTCCGCCTCGGCGGGCGTGGCCGGGAAGGACGGCGTGTGGTTGAGGACGATGCCGAGCCTGGCCGCCGTCTCGGCACGCATCGCCCTGACCGCGTCGCCATGAGACAGCATCAGGTGGTGGGCCACCTGCAGGCTCTCGACGCGGCTCTGGTGGCCGGGCGCGAACTGGGCGGTCTCGTAGCCCAGCGTCGCCGTGCACCAGGGCTCGTTGTGGGTGGCGATGCTGGCCAGGCGGCTGCCGAAGCGGCGCGCGATCTCGGCGGCGTAGTCGGCGAAGCGGGCCACGACCTCACGCGACAGCCAGCCGCCCAGGCCCTCGTCCAGCGCCTGCGGCAGGTCCCAGTGGTAGAGCGTCGCATGGGGTTGCAGGCCGGCCTCGAGCAGGGTGTCGATCAGGCGGTCGTAGAAGCCGAAGCCGGCCTCGTTCCAGGCGCCCTGGCCGAGCGGCTGAACGCGCGGCCACGAGAAGCTGAAGCGGTAGCAGTCCAGGCCCAGGCCCTGCATCAGCGCAACGTCGTCGCGATAGCGGTGGTAGTGGTCGCAGGCGACGTCGATGTTGGACGCGTCGTTGATGCGGCCGGGCTGGCGGCAGAAACGGTCCCAGATGGACGCGCCCTTGCCGTCCTCGAAGGCGGCCCCCTCGATCTGCGCGGCGCTGGTGGCCACGCCCCACAGGAAGTCGGGCGGGAAGGACTGGGCGAGGGCGGCGGGGTCGATGCGGTCGAGGTCGGGCAGATTCATGGTCTCGTCAGGAGCCGTTCGGCGGCAGGTCGGTGCCCGGCGCGCAGGCGCGGGCTGGGCGGGTTCAGGCGCGCGCATCTTGCCGACACATGACAGCGCTGTCAATTAAAATGACAGCGATGTCTGGTTGCGCAATCAACAGTACCGGAACTGCACGCATCCTGCGCCTGGAAGATTGCCCGGCCGGCGCGCGGGCGGGGCTCAGCGAGCCCGGGTCGAGTCGCGCACGACGAGTTCGTGCGGCAGCACCTTGTGCAGGTCGGCGTCGTCGGTCGGAGCCGCCATGTCGGGCCGCTGCACGGACACCAGCATTTCCACGGCGGCGCGCGCCATCTCGGCGACCGGCTGGCGCACGGTCGTCAGCGGCGGCCAGACGAGAGCCGCGGTCGGCGAATCGTCAAAGCCCACCACCGACAGCTCGCCGGGCACGTTCAGGCCAAGCCGATGCGCGGCGGCAAGCACACCCAGCGCCATGTCGTCGTTGCTGGCGAACACGGCCGTCGGGCGCTGGCGGCCGCTCAGCAGCTTGTGGGCCGCATCGCGCCCGCTGGCGAAGGTGAAGGCACCGGGCTGGACCAGTTCGGAGTCGGGCTCGATGTCGTGCGCGCGCAGCGCATTGACGAAGCCCTGGTAGCGCGCCGCGCTGGCGGACTGGTCCGGCGGCCCCTTGATGATGGCGATGCGCCGGTGGCCCAGGCTGAGCAGCAGATTGGTGATCTCCTCGGCCGCGCGCACGTCGTCCATGCGCACCGAGGGCACGCCGCGGATGTCACGCTCCGGGGACATCAGCACGCAGGGCGTGCCGCTCTCGCGCAGGGCCGCGAGCACCTCGGGGTTGTCGCACAGAGGCGGCGTCAGGATCATGCCGTCGGGCCGCAGCGCCAGCACCATGCGGTCGATCTGCTGGCGCAGGTCGGGCGCATCGTTGTGCAGGGACTCGACGACGAGGTGATAGCCCAGCTCGCGGCAGCGCAGCGTGGCGCCCTGCTGGACGCTGCCGACGAAGATCGCGCTGGGGTCGTAATAGAGCAGGCCGATCAGGAAGGAACGCCCGCCTGCGAGGCTGCGCGCCGACTGCTTGGGCCGGTAGCGCAGCGCCTCCACCACCTTGAGCACCTGATCCCGGGTGCTTTCATGCACGCCGGGTTCATGGTTGAGCACGCGCGAAACCGTCTTGATCGACACGCCCGCTTCGCGGGCAACATCCACGATCGTCGGACTTCCACTGCGCGCGCTCATGGCAGCGAAGAATTACTTCTTCTTGGCCTTGGCGGCCGGCTTGGCGGCGGGCTTGGCAGCGGCCTTCTTGGCGGCGGCCTTGGGATCGACGGCGGCCTTGAAGCCGGCGCCCGGGGTGAACTTGGGCAGCTTGGCGGCGGCGATCTTGATCTTCGCGCCGGTGCTGGGGTTCACGCCGTTGCGAGCGGCACGGGCGTGCTGCTTGAAGGAGCCGAAGCCCGGGATCGACACGGCGCCACCCTTCTTGACGGTGGTGACGACAGCGTCCAGCAGGGTCTCGAGGATGCGGCCGGCTTCGGCCTTGCTCAGCTCGTGCTTGGCGGCCAGGTGTTCGATCAGATCGGTCTTGTTCATGCGGGGGGTCTCGTCCAAAAACTCGCCCGAACGACTCGGGCGGGCGCGATTGTGGCCTATCGCAGCAGGCATACAGTCCCGGCAAGTCCCGTATCCATCGCCGATGTCCACGCCCGTCCACTTTGCCGCTCTGCTCGACGCCCTGCCCCAGCAGGTGTGGCAGGCCGACGCCTCGGGCCGGCTGTTGTGGATGAACTCCCGCATGACCGAGGCCCTGGGCCGGCCCGCCCTGCCCGCGCCGCTGGCCGGCTGGCTGCATGCCGAGGATCGCGCCGGTTTCGCGGCGGCCTGGGAAGCGGCCCAGCAGGGCGATGCCTTCGAACGCGAGTACCGCTTCGGCTCGACCTGGATGCTGGCCCAGGCGCGCCGCCTGCCCGGCTCGGCGCTGTGGATCGGCAGCCACACCGACGTGACGCATCGGCGCGCGGCCGAGGAGGTCTGGAAGCTGGCGCTGGAGTGCAGCGGTGACGGCGTCTGGGACTGGCGGGTGCAGGAGCAGGCCGAGTATTTCTCAGAGGGCATCATGCGGCTCTACGGCTTCGAGCCCGGCGACGTGGACGCGACACCGCGCGCCTTCGACGGCCGCACCCATCCCGACGACATCGAGCAGATGGCACGCGACCGCGATGCGCACTTCGCCGGCCGCACGCCGCTGTACCGCAACGAGCACCGCGTGCTCGCCAAGGACGGCAGCTGGAAATGGGTGCTGAGCCGCGGCCTCGTCATCGCACGCGACGCGGCGGGCCAGCCGCTGCGCATGGTGGGCACCCACACCGACATCACCGAGCGCAAGCGCCAGGAGGCGCTGGTCTGGCAGCAGGCCCGCATCGACACCCTGACCGGGCTGCCGAACCGGCGCTCGCTGCGCGAGCGCATCGAGCGGGCGCTGGCCCAGCTGGACATGCGGGGCGAGGAGCTAGCCGTGATGTTCGTGGACCTCGACCACTTCAAGGAGGTCAACGACTCCCTCGGCCACGACGTCGGCGACGCCCTGCTCGTGCAGGTGGCCGGACGGCTGCAGGACTGCATGCCCGCAGGCGGCGTCGTCGCGCGCATGGGCGGCGACGAGTTCACCGTGCTGCTGGCCACGGCCGAGGCGGCCGCGGCGGCCGGGCGCGTCGGCCACGAACTGCTAGAGGCCCTGTCCGAGGCCTTCGCGGTGGCGGGCGAGCGGCTCTATGTGTCGGCCAGCATCGGCGTCAGCCTGGCACCGCAGGACGGCCTGGAGATCGAGGCCCTGTTCAAGCATGCCGACCTGGCGCTGTACGAGGCCAAGGGCGCCGGGCGCAACCGGATGCGCCTGTTCACGCCGGCGCTGCACGAGGCCGCCCAGCGCCGCGCCCGGCTGGCCGGCGAATTGCGCGAGGCGCTGCCGGCGGGCCAGTTCAGCCTCGTCTACCAGCCCATCCTGTCGCTGCGCGACCCGGCCGCGCCGCCGCGCAAGGCCGAGGCCCTGCTGCGCTGGCAGCATCCTCAGCTGGGCGAGGTCAGCCCGGCGCAGTTCATCCCGCTGGCCGAGACCAGCGGCCTCATCGTCGAGATCGGCAACTGGGTGTTCCGTGAGGCCGCGGTCCAGGCCAAGGCCTGGCGGGCAGCGGGGCACGAGGGTTTCCAGATCAGCATCAACAAGTCGCCGGTGCAGTTCCTCGGCGAGCGCAGCCACCGCGTGCAGCCCGACTGGGGCGCGCATCTGCGTGCACTGGGCCTGCCCGGCGACGGACTGGCGGTGGAGATCACCGAGGGCCTGCTGCTGGAGCGCGACGAGGCGGTGGCGCAGCGGCTGCGGGCCTTGCGCGAGGCGGGCCTGAGCATCTCGCTGGACGACTTCGGCACGGGCTATTCCTCGCTGAGCTATCTGCAGCACCACGCCATCGACACGGTCAAGATCGACCGCAGCTTCGTCGCCGGCCTCGAGGCCGGCGGCAAGGCACTGGCCCTGTGCCGGGCCATCGTGACGATGGCCCATGAGCTGGGCATGGAGGTGGTGGCCGAAGGCATCGAGACCGAGGCCCAGATGCTGGCGCTGCGGGAGATGGGCTGCGACTGGGGGCAGGGGTGGTGGTTCGGGAAGGGGGTAGCCGCCGCCGAGTTTGAGGAGCGGTGGTTTTCTGCCACCACGCGCTGAACGGCCCATCGAGGGCCATTCAGCCTAGATCCGGCAGTTGAAGTCACCGAATTGGGCTGAAGGCCAATGCTGATGCGGGCGGCAGGCCATCGGTGACACTCACCCGATGGGTGAAGCACGACGCAAGCGAGAGCGGGCTGTTTCGGCCGCGGTGGGTGGCGACGAGCCGATGGTGGTGGACACGCTGGGCGGGCGCATGCACGTGCGCTGGGACGAGGGCGCGGCAGCTACGCCCAACGGGCAACTGGTGTTCTTCGCCGAGTTCCTGGCCGCCGCGGGCGTGTTCGACCGCTGGGTTGAGGCCTTCCCGCTGGCGTACACCAGTCCGAATGCGCCGGGCAAGCGTGACGTGCTGGGTACGCTGGTTCTGGCGATCCTGGCCGGCCACAAACGCTATGCGCATGTCACGGCGCTGCGCGGTGATGCGGTGGCCGCGCAGGCGCTGGGGATGAGCAAGGTGGTCAGCGAGGACGCGCTGCGCCGGGCCCTGCAGCGCATCGACGAGCCCAGTAGCGAAGCGTGGCTGCGCCCGGCGCTGCTGGACTCGG
>NZ_SMBU01000050.1 GCF_004342485.1 Roseateles saccharophilus | reverse complement strand
CCCTCAAGCGCCGTGCCGCTGCCCTGGGCTACCAGATCAATCCGATGGAGGCAGTCGCATGAACGACCGTCCTCAGTTCTGTTTCTTGTGAGCGGTTTCGACACCTTCCGCGCGATGCGCGGCGCGGCCGAGTTCCTGTCCACGGTGCGACAGCGCGAGGACACACTTGCGCGCGGTCTGTTTCAGGCGGATGCATCGACCCTAGGGCAACTCCCCTAGCTTGAAGTCAGCGGCCGAACCACCATCGACGGCTTCACGCGAAGCACGCCAGAAGGGCCCGCCGATGACCGCCGTCCTTGCCGAAGAAGCCGCCGCCGTCCCGCAGGCGACATCGCGCACCAAGCCCTGGCTGGCCAGCTATCCGGCCGGCGTGCCGGCCGAGATCGATGCCGGCATCTACGGCTCGCTGGTGGACCTGCTGAACGAGGCCTTCCGCAAGCACGCCCGGCGCGACGCGGCCATCTGCATGGGCCAGCGCATGACGTTCGCCGAGATCGACCAGCTGTCGACCCAGCTCGGTGCCTGGCTGCAGGCCCAGGGGCTCAAGCAGGGCGACCGCGTCGCCATCATGATGCCCAACCTGTTGCAGTACGGCGTGGCCATCGCGGCCATCCTGCGCGCGGGCTTCGTCGTCGTGAACGTGAACCCGCTTTACACGCCGCGCGAGCTGGCGCACCAGCTCAAGGACTCGGGCGCCCGCGCCATCGTCGTGCTGGAGAACTTCGCACACACGCTGGCCGAGGTCATCAACACGACCGACGTGCATCACGTCGTGCTCGCCTCCATGGGCGACATGCTGAACTGGTGGAAGGGGCCGCTGGTCAACTTCGCCGTGCGCCACCTGAAGAAGATGGTGCCGGAGTTCCGGCTGCCGGTCGGCGACGGCCGCACCGTCGTGCGCTTCAACGAGGCCCTCGGCCATGGCGAGCGCCTGCACCTGAAGAAGCCCGAGCTCGGCCCCGACGACGTCGCCTTCCTGCAGTACACCGGCGGCACCACCGGCCTGTCCAAGGGCGCGACGCTGCTGCACCGGAACATCGTCGCCAACATCCTGCAGGTCGAGGCCTGGTTTCAGCCCATGCTGGCCAGGCTGCCCGACCAGAACATGCAGTTCACCAATGTCTGCGCGCTGCCGCTGTATCACATCTTCGCGCTGACGGCCTGCTTCATGCTCGGCGCGCGCATGGGCCAGCTCAACATCCTGGTGCCCAACCCACGCGACATCCCCGGCCTCATCGAGACGCTGCGCGGCCACAAGATCCACATCTTCCCGGCCGTCAACACCCTGTTCAACGCGCTCGCCAACGAGCCCGGCTTCTCGCGCCTGGACTTCTCCGAACTCGTCATCTCCAACGGCGGCGGCATGGCCGTGCAGCAGGCCACGGCCGAGAAATGGCTGAAGGTCACCGGCTGCCCGGTCGTCGAGGGCTATGGCCTGTCCGAGACCTCGCCGGCCGCGACGATCAACCCCCTGGACCAGCGCGCCTTCAACGGCAGCATCGGCCTGCCGATGCCGTCCACCGAGATCGCCATCCGTGACGACGATGGCCGCGACGTGGCCCTGGGCGAGCGCGGCGAGATCTGCATCCGCGGCCCGCAGGTCATGGCCGGCTACTGGAAGCGCCCGGACGAGACCGCCAACGTCATGCATGCCGACGGCTTCTTCAAGAGCGGCGACATCGGCATCATGGACGAGCGCGGCTATGTGCGCATCGTCGACCGCAAGAAGGACATGATCCTGGTCAGCGGCTTCAACGTCTACCCGACCGAGATCGAGCAGGTCGTCAACCTGCACCCGGGCGTGCTGGAATGCGCCGCGGTCGGCGTGCCGGATGCGAAGTCGGGCGAGGCCGTCAAGCTCTTCGTCGTGAAGAGCGACCCGGCCCTGGCCGAGGAAGACCTGGCCAGCTACTGTGCCGAGCAGATGACGGCCTACAAGCGGCCGAAGTTCATCGAGTTCCGCGACGACCTGCCCAAGAGCAACGTGGGCAAGATCCTGCGCCGCGAGCTGCGCAGCACCACCACCTGACCTATTCCCAGGCCGCCGCAGGCCGGCCGCCCCTCCAGTGACTCCCACTGATCCGGCTTTGGCGGGCGGTCGGGAGTGCCCCCTTGAGGGGGAGGCACTGAGGCCGGACACAAACAGTCCTGAGGACTGTTTGTGCCTGCCGAAGGCCAAGGCCTCTGGCCTTGGCAGTGAGCGCCTCGGGGGTGGGCCTTAGAACGGGTTGTTGCGGGCGCGGGTCAGCGCCGCCGTGCCGATGCGCTGCTGCGCGTTCGGCGCCAGCGTCGTGCTGCCGGCCCACAGCCAGGTCGTCGCGCTCGCGTCGGTCTGCAGCGTGTTGGTGGTGCACTCCTGCGGGGCGACGTCGGTGCGGCAGGCGGCCTGCGTCACGTTCGTGTAGCCGAAGGCGCTCGGGTAGCGCGCGATCTGCTGGATGGTCTCGTCCGTCAGCACCAGGCCGATCAGGCGGCCGTCGTTCAGCAGGTTCAGGCGCATCGAGGTGTTGAAAGCCGAGCTCAGGTCGTTCAGGAAGACGGCGCGGTCGATGTCGGTCTGCTGCTGCTTCTCGTTCTGGCCGAAGGGCGTCAGGCCGACGTCGAAGATGGTGCTGACCAGCACGCGGCCGTTGGCGTTGGCGATGCGGTTGGCCTGCTGGGCCAGCAGCTTGCCGCGCGCCTTGGCCTCGTTGATCAGCGAGTCGCGGCTGACGGCGGGAAACTGGTTGTACAGCTCCAGGATGTCGTTGACGCCGACGAACAGGGCCACCAGGTCCTTGGGGCCGAAGCCGTCATTGGACAGGTGCTGGTCGATCTTGGTCTGCACGTCGGCGACCTTGTCGCCGGCCGCCGCGTACATGATGCCCTGCGGCAGCGCCACGTAGTCGGTGTTGCACTGCGGGTAGACCATGCCGAAGCCGCTGGTCAGCACCTGGCTCCAGACCGGGTTGAGCTTGCAGTCGACCAGCTGGGTGTCGGTGCTCAGGCCGTTGATCGTGTACTTCTTGCCGCTTTGCAGGATGGCGCCGCTCTCGTCGCCGAAGGCGATGACGCGCGTCGGCTTGAACGGGTCGATCTGCGAGGTGCCTCCGCCGCCGCAGCCGGCGACGAGCGCAGCGGCTGCCACCGCGACCAGGGCCAGGCTGCGCTTGATTTTCTGGGAGACAACACGTTGCATGACGATCAACTCAGGGACAAGAACTCAATCGGTGAAGGCGGCCGCAGCCCGGCTGAGCCGGTCCCGCACGCCGTCCCAGGTCGGGTCGCACGGAGGCGCCTCGACCCAGATCTCGCGTGCGCCAGCCGCATCCAGGGCCCGCAGCACCGCGAACAACTCGTGGGCCGCCACCGCCGGATCGGCCGGCAGGGCCTGCCACTTCCAGGCCAAGCCGGCGGGCGGTTGGGCGCGTGAATATACCGCCACCCCCTCCAGGCCCCCGCTGGCGGCCGCTGTGGCAAAACGTAAAGCCAGGCGCTCGGCGTCCAGCAGACGCACCCGGGCCGTGGGCGCATAGTGGGCGGCCAGCGTGCCCGAGGCCTTGGGCGCGTGCGCGTCCGGCGCAGCCAGCGCCTCGCCAAGTGCGGCCTCGATGCGCGCGGGGCTGATCAGCCCGGGGCGCAACAGGGCCGGTCGTGCTCGGCTGCAGTCGACGATGCTGGACTCGATGCCCACCTCGCAGGCGCCGCCGTCCAGCACCATCAGCCCGGGGCCGAACTCCTCGACGACATGGCGGGCCAGCGTCGGGCTGACGCGGCCGAAGCGGTTGGCGCTGGGCGCCGCCACGCCCGGCACGCCCAGTTCGCGGGCGGCGGCCAGCACGGCGCGGGCGACCGGGTGGGCCGGCGCGCGCAGCGCCACGGTGGCCTGGCCGCCGGCCGCGGCCTCGGCCATGCCCGGCTGGCGCGGCACGATGACGGTCAGCGGCCCGGGCCAGAAGGCCTCCATCAGCCGGCGGGCCGTGGCGGGCAGGTGGTCGGCAAAGGGCTCGGCACCGGCCGCGTCCAGCACATGGACGATCAGGGGATGGTCGCTGGGCCGGCCCTTGGCGGCAAAGATCTTGGCCACGGCCGCATCGCTGTCGGCCCGCGCGGCGAGGCCATAGACCGTCTCGGTCGGCAGGCCCAGCAGTTCGCCGTCGGCCAGGCGCCGTGCGGCGGCCTGGACGGCAGCGGGATCGTTGCCGGGCAACAGCAGCATCAGAAATCGGCGGGCAGGCCCAGGATGGCGGCCGCCTGCACGGCCACGGCATGGGCCGCCTCGGGCGTCTCGGCCGTGATGTTCAGATGGCCCATCTTGCGGCCATGCCGCGCCTCGGCCTTGCCGTAGAGGTGCAGATGGGTGCCGGGCAGGGCCAGCACGCGGTCCCAGGCCGGTGGCGTCGGGCCGCCGGCGTCGCCGAACCACAGGTCGCCCAGCAGGTTCAGCATCAGCGAAGCCGAATGCTGGCGCGGCTCGGGCAGCGGCAGGCCGGCCAGCGCCCTCACCTGCAGCTCGAACTGCGACACGTCGCAGCCGTTCATCGTCCAGTGGCCGGAGTTGTGCGGGCGCGGCGCCATCTCGTTGACGACGAGGCGGCCGTCCTGCAACCAGAAGAACTCGATGCACAGCACGCCGACATAGTCCAGCGCCTCGGCCACCTGGCGGGCGGCACCGACGGCCAGGGCCTGCACCTCGGCCGGCAAGTCGGGCGCCGGCACCTCGGTGACGGCCAGGATGCCGCCGCGGTGCAGGTTCTGCTGTGCCGGGTAGTTGACGATCTGCCCGTCCGCACCGCGTGCGATCAGCACGCTGAGCTCGCGTTGAAGCGGCAGCAGCTGCTCCAGCACGCAGGGCACGCGCTTGAGGCCCTCCCAGGCGGCGGCCAGCTCGGCCGGAGTGCTCACACGCACCTGGCCCTTGCCGTCGTAGCCCATGCGCGCCGTCTTCAGGATGCCGGGCAGCAGGGCCGGGTCGACGGCGGCCAGCTCGATGTCGTTGCCGATGACGGCATGCGGCGCGCAGGGCACACCGGCGGCCTCGAAATGCGCCTTCTCGACGGCGCGGTCCTGGCAGACCGCCACGGACGCCGCCGCGGGGGCCACGACGCGCATGCCGGCCAGCGTCTGCAGCGCCAGGGCCGGCACGTTCTCGAACTCGGTCGTGATCGCGTCGCAGTCGCGCGCCAGCTGGGCCAGGCCGACGGGGTCGAGGTAGTCGGCCTTGATGTGCCGCTCGGCCACGGCGCCGGCCGGGCTGATGGCGTCCGGGTCCAGCACGATGCAGCGATAGCCCAGGGCCTGGGCGGCATGGACGAACATGCGGCCCAACTGGCCGCCACCCAGCACGCCGAGCGTCGCGGTCCCCGGAAGCAGCGCCGGCATCAGCGCAGATCCTCGGTCATGGCTTGCGCCACGGCGGTCTGCCGTGCGCGGAAGGCATTGAGCTTGTCGAGCAGGGCGGCGTCACCCGTGGCCAGCATCGCCACCGCGAACAGCGCCGCGTTGGCCGCGCCGGCATTGCCGATGGCGAAGGTCGCAACCGGAATGCCCTTGGGCATCTGCACGATGGAGTGCAGGGAATCGACCCCCTGCAGATGCCGGCTGGCGACCGGCACGCCCAGCACCGGCACCGTCGTCTTGGCGGCCAGCATGCCGGGCAGGTGGGCCGCGCCGCCGGCGCCGGCAATGATGGCCTTCAGGCCGCGGCTTGCGGCGGCCTCGGCGTAGGCGAACATCTCGTCGGGCATGCGGTGGGCCGACACGACCCGCGCCTCGAAGGCGACGCCGAACTCGGTCAGAATCTCGGCCGCCAGCTTCATCGTCTCCCAGTCGCTGCTGGAGCCCATGACGATGCCGACGACGGCGTCCGGGTTCTGGGGGGCTGACGTGGACAAGGCGCGCTCCAAGGCTCAGAAAAGCCTTGAATTGTAGGTGGCGCCCCTCACCCTAGCTTCTTGCCATGATCGACATCACCCTCCAGAACTTCGAAGCCGAACTCATCGTCGCCTCCCAGCAGCGCCCCGTGCTGCTGGACATCTGGGCGCCGTGGTGCGGCCCCTGCCGCACGCTCGGCCCCATCCTGGAGAAGCTGGAAGAGGCCTACGCCGGCCGCTTCACCCTCGCCAAGCTCAACAGCGACGAGGTGCCCGAGATCGCCGCGCAGCTGAGCCAGATGTTCGGCGTGCGCTCCATCCCCTTCTGCGTGATGTTCGCCGGCGGCCAGCCGGTGGACGGCTTCGTCGGCGCCCTGCCCGAGGCCCAGATCCGTGAGTTCCTGGACAAGCATGTGCCGGCCGGCGAGGAGCTGGAGGCCGCCGGCGACGTCGAGGCCGCCGAGGACCTGATGGCCGAAGGCGACCTGGAGGCCGCGCTGGACAAGCTGGCCCATGCCGTGCAGACAGCTCCCGCCGACGACGCGGCCAGGTACGAATACGTGAAGGCCTTGCTGGAGCTGGGCCTGGTGCCGCAGGCGCGCGCCGCCTTCGAGCCCGTCGCCGCCAAGGCCGCCGACACGCTGGTGCCGTCGCCCCGCCTGGCCGCGCTGGCCACCTGGCTGGCCGCCTGCGAGGCGGCAGCCGGCGCCGACCCGGCCGCGCTGCAGGCCGCCATCGCCGCGAACAAGCGCGACTTCGACGCCCGCTTCGCGCTCGCGCAGACCCATATGGCCGGCCAACGCTTCACCGAGGCCATGGACGAGCTGCTGGAAATCATCATGCGCGACAAGGCCTGGAACGGCGACGCCGCGCGCAAGGCCTATGTGGCCATCCTGGAGCTGCTGGCCAAGCCTGCCCCCAAGCCGGCCGCCGAGGCCAAGCCGGGCGGCACGCTGGAGATCGCCGGCAAGGCCGCCGTCGTGCACAGCGACCCGCTGATCGACCAGTACCGCCGCAAGCTGTCGATGGCGTTGTTCTGAGCCTCAGGGGGCGCGCTGGCTGTTGCGGATCTCGCGCAGCTTCACGCACTCGGGGTGGTTCTGGAACAGCGGCCGTTCGCACTGGCGGTCGATGCACCAGGCCAGCGCCAGCAGCACGCGCCGGCCGCAGGCTTCGGTCGGGCTGCGCGGCTCGGTCTCGTTGGCGGCGGCTGTCGCCGGCTTGGCCGACACCACCGCCGGGCTGGGGGCCACGGGCTCAGGCGCCACGGAGACCGGGCTGCGCGGCATCGCCTGCAGCTCGGTGATTTTTTCGGATGCGGCGGGCCTGAGCGCACCGTCGCGGCGCGGCGGCGTCGACGCGGCAGAGGCATGGCCGGCGGCCGGTGTGGTCCTGGACAGGGCCGGAGCCGCGGCCACCTGCACGCTCGACGCGGCAGGCTGGACGGCGGGTGCGCTGGGCGCCACCGCGACGGACGCCGCGGGCTCGACCCGCGCGACGGCGGATACCGCCGAGGCCGCGGCATCTCCGACCTGGGCCTGCGGCTGTGCAGCCGGCGCCTGCTTGTCCATGCTGCCGCGCAGCTGCATCACGAAGAAGCCGAGCAGCAGCAGGGCGACGACGCCGGCGGCCACGAACAGCCAGGCCTTGGGCCGCTGAGCCGCCGCCGCGGGCCCGCCGGGCGGCGCCACCACGGCGGCCGGGGGCGCCTTGACGTTGGGAGACTGGGGCGGCTGCGGCCGGGTGCCAGGCGCCGGCACGACGATGGTTTCCTCCGCCTCCGGGGGCTGCGCCTGCACGGTGTCGGCGAACTCGAGGTCCAGCGCCTGGGGCGCGGCAGCCGGTGGCGCGGACCGGGCGGCCGGCACGCCGGAGCGGCCTTCGATCACCTCGCGCCAGGCCGCAGCGCTTTGCGGGCGCTGGTGGGGCGGCACACGCAGCGCCCAGTCCAGCGCGGCCAGGAAGCCGGGCGAATAGCCCGGCACGGCCAGCGGCGCCAGCTCGTCGCCCATCGCGCGCGCCGTGCAGGGCGGCGGCGGGCGGCCGGTCAGCAGGTCGTGCATGGCCGCGGCCAGCGCATAGAAGTCCGTCCAGGGGCCCTGCTTCAGGCTGGTGGCCTCGGCATACTGCTCGATGGGCGCGTAGCTGGGCTTGAGGATGGCCGTGAAGACCTGGGTGTGGTCGCCGATGGCCTGGCGGGCGGCGCCGAAGTCCAGCAGGATGGGCGGGCCGCCGTCGGCCGGCAGGAAGATGTTGTCGGGCGCCACGTCGCGGTGCCAGACATGCTGCGCATGCAGCACGGCCAGGCCGCCGAGCACGGCGTCGAAGATGCGCCGCGTCCAGGCCTCGGGCGGCGGCGTGGACTGGGCCTTGCGCGCCTCGCGCAGGTTCTGGCCGACGAGGCGCGGCATGGCCATATAGGCCGTGCCGTTGGCCTCCCAGAAGCGGTAGACCTTGAGCAGCGAGGGGTGGTCGAAGCGGGCCAGCAGCCGGGCCTCGTTGACGAAGCTGCGCCGGCCGAGCTCGAAGGTCTCCTTCATCGACATCGAGCGCACCGACACCTGGGACTGCCCGTCGCGCTGCGCGAACTGGCTGGGCATGTACTCCTTGATCGCCACCTCGCGCTCCAGCGCGTGGTCGCGCGCGAGGTAGACGATGCCAAAGCCGCCCACGCCCAGCGTGCCCAGGATCTCCAGCTCGCCGAAGCGGGTGCCGGCTGGCAGGGCGTTGATGCTGTCGTCGTCGCGGGCGTCGGCGGTCATAGGCCGGCGAGGGTAACCCAGCCGGCCCGGCCGCCCCCCCTCGCATAAGCCCTTAAGACGCCTTCCCGAAGGGGCTTCAGCGTGGCGGACTGCCCAGTCCGGCGCGGTTCAGTCGCTCGCACCAGTCGCGGCGCTGGGCGGCGTCCTCGGCCCAGGCGGCGGCGGCCGCATCGGCCTGGGCGGCGGCCAACCCATCCTCGTGCAGCCGAGCGTAGACCTGGGCCAGGCGGGCGTGCAGCGCGGCGCGCTCGTCGATGTCGCAGCTGGGCTGGTCTTCGGCCAGCACCTCCAGCGCAGCCTGGTCGGCCAGTGCGCGGGCGCGCGCGGGCTCGCCGGTATTGGCCCAGCACCAGGCCAGGTCGGCCAGCAGGCTGCCGCCCAGGCGGGCCAGGCCGGCGGCCATCGCGGCCGGCAGCTGGGCCTGCAGCAGGGCCGCCGCCTCGGCGTAGTCGCCCTGCGCCGTCATCAGCTGGGCGCGCAGCAGCGGCGTCAGGTCGCCGCGGGCGGAGCCGCCGACGGCGTCGTCGAAGTGGCCGACGGATTCCACGCCGAGCAGCACGGCCGGCGCCTCGCCCGGTTCGCCGGCCAGCGCCGCGTGGCGGATGCGCAGCGCGCGCATCTGCGTCTGGTTGTAGAGCAGGGCCGCCATGCCGGCGTCGTCGCCCTCGGCGATGGCGTGCTGGCGGGCCCAGGCATACCAGGGCGAGGCGGCCGCCTCGCCGCCGGCCAGGCTCCAGGCCGAGGCCAGGGCCGTCGCGACGCGGTAGGCGGCGCCGTGGTCGTCGGGCTGCAGCGCGGCCAGCGCCGCCTGGGCATGGGTGATGAGGCCGTCGATGTCGCGGCCGACGAAATCCATCTGCGCCAGCCAGGCATCGGCCAGGGCCCGCAACGGCGTGAGGCCGGCTGCGGCGGCCATCACGCGGGCGCGGCGCACGCGCTCGCGCGCGCCGCCGCCGAAGCCCGAGAACGCGCCGAAATAGGCCATCAGGCCCTGGGCCAGATGCAGCCACGCGGCCAGCTCGACGCGCGGATGCACGAGGGCACGGGCATGCAGCCGGTCCAGCTCCTCGCGGGCCTCGGCGTCACGGCCGTGGCGCAGCCACAGGATGGCGCGCTGGGCCTGCAGCACGGCGGCGCGCGGCGGCATCGCGGCGACCGCGGCGATCTCGCCGTCGAGCCGCTGCGCGAGCCGGCTGCGCAGGCGGACGCTCATGAAGTCAGGCGCTGCAGGGCCTCTTCGTACTTCTGCACCGTGTTGGCGATGACCTCGGCCGGCAGGGCCGGCGCCGGCGCCTTCTTGCCCCAGGGCTGGCCGGCTATGCGCACCGCCTCCAGCCAGTCGCGCACGAACTGCTTGTCGTAGCTGGGCGGGTTGCTGCCCGGCGCATAGCTCTCCACCGGCCAGTAGCGCGAGGAGTCGGGCGTCAGCACCTCGTCCATCAGCGTCAGCGTGCTGTCGGCATCCAGGCCGAACTCGAACTTGGTGTCGGCAATGATGATGCCCTTGGTCAGCGCGAAGTCGGCAGCGCGCTGGTAGAGCTGGATGGAGATGTCGCGCACGCGGGCGGCGAGGTCGGCGCCAATGATGCCGGCGGCCTGCTCGAAGCTGATGTTCTCGTCGTGGTCGCCCATCTCGGCCTTGGTGGCGGGCGTGAAGATGGGCGCAGGCAGCTTGTCGGCGTTGCGCAGGCCGGCGGGCAGCTTCACGCCGCAGACGCTGCCGCTGGCCTGGTACTCGGCCCAGCCGCTGCCGGCCAGATAGCCGCGCACGACGGCCTCGATGGGCAGGGGCTTGAGGCGCTTGACCAGCATCGCGCGGTCGCGGATCTGCTCACGCTCGGCATCCGTCTTCACGGCGGACAGCGGGTCCTCGCCGGTCAGGTGGTTGGGCACGATGCCCTGCAGCTTGTCGAACCAGAACAGCGCCATCCGCGTCAGCAGCGCGCCCTTGCCCGGGATGGGTTCGCCCATGATGACGTCGAAGGCCGACAGGCGGTCGCTCGCCACCATCAGGATGCGGTCCTCGCCGACGGCGTAGTTCTCGCGCACCTTGCCGCGGCCGAGCAGCGGCAGGGAGGTGAGGCTGGATTCGTAGAGCGCTTGAGGCATGGCGGCGGGCAAAAGGAGAAGGCGCCGGATTTTAGGTGCCCGCGATGCGCCGATGCCCGTGGGCGTCGTGGATGAGACCCACTCAGGTCGGCATACGGCCTCGGGCACCGCCCGTCCGTGTCCCTCCCGCATCTCGTCGGACTGAGGAACATGCACATCAACAACCTTGTTGATGCGCCCGTTGCACGCACGCGTCGTCAAGCGCACAGTTGCCCGTCTCGGCCTTGCCGAGAGCGGGGCCGAGGCACTTCCACCCACCCTTCAAGGAGATGCTCATGCGAATGACAGCCGTTTTCGCGACAGGCTTGGTCGCTTTTCTTTCCGGGGCTCAGGTGTCGGCCACAGACTTGCCTAAAGAGGGCAGCTACGATTTCATGAGCTGCTATTCGGGCACCGTGAACGCCATCGGTTTCTCCAAGACGCACGACGCGAGCACGAGCGAATACGGCGGCACCATCCAAAGCAATCCGCCGGGCGGACTCTTCGACAAGGTGGCGTTCCGATGCATCTCGCTGAGCTACTCGGAGGACGGCAAGACCAGCACGACGATCGTGTGCGAGGGCGTGGACCGGGACGGTCACAAGTACATGACCCGCATCGTCGGCGACGGCACGAACATCACGCGCAAGGTCGTGGCCGGAACCGGGAAATATGAAGGCATGACGGCGTCCGGGACCGTGGAAGCCATGGGGCCCTTCGGTGTATCAAAGCCGGGAACGGTGCAGAACTGCAATCACCAGAAGGGTTCGTACAGGCTGAAGTAGGTGCGCGAGGACGAAGTGGCGCATCCTCATCGGGGCGCCCGTTCTGCCACTATCGGCCTTGAACGCGCCGTCGAACCGTAGGCCTGGCGGTAGGCGGAGGGCGTCATCCCCGTCGCCGCCCGCAAGGCGCGGTACAGGCTGGCCTCGCTGCCAAAACCCAGGTCTTCGCTGATGGCCTTGATGGGCGTGCGCGTGCTGCGCAGGGCCTCGGCGGCCTGGCTGAGCTTGGCCAGGCGCAGCCACTCTCCGGCGCCCATGCCGGCGGCCCGGTCGACCAGCCGGGCCAGCGTGCGCACCGAGATGCTTTGCTGGCGCGCCGCCCCCGCCAGCGTCACGTCCTGCGCGGGCGTGCAGCGGGCCCAGGCCAGCAAGGCCCGCATCGCGGGGTCGTTCAGCCGCATCATCTCGACCGGCTCGAATGAAGGATGGCGCCTGCGGGGGCTGGGCAGCATCAGCAGCTCCTGCACATCCTGCAGCACGTCGTCGGCGAAGTGCTGCGCCAGCCGGTCGAGCATCAGCGGCAGGTAGCCGCCGGGCCCCGCCGCCGTGATGGCATGGCGGTCGACCACGAGGTCGGAGCCGCCCTGCCACCGGACGCGCTTGAATTGCGCCGCGAGCGCCGGCCGCAGCCACCAGGTCGCGGTGGCCGCATGCCGGTCCAGCCGCTCTGCCGCCGCGGCCAGGGCAACACCCGCGCAGTAGCTCCAGACCTGCGCACGCCTGGGCTGCGCACGCAACGCGTCGACCAGCCGGCCCTGCGCACGAACGGCGCCGTCGAGCGCAGCCGTGGAGGTCAGCCACAGTCCCGGCAGCAGCCAGGCGTCACAGGCCGCTTCGGCCACCGTCGATTGCACCCGCAGGCTCGGGCCTTGATGGGTCGGCACCTCGCCGAGTTCGGCGCCGACCCAGGTCGCGGTCATCTGCACGCGCCCCGCGCGCAGGTTGCAGGCGCGGACCATGTCGCCGGCCGCGAACAGCCCCGCCGGCATGCAGCCGGGGAACAGCACCAGACCGAGGCGGAACGGGCTCGTCGATGGGGGCGAGGCAACAGGCATGGCGGTTGGCACGTATCGATAGCAAATGGTCTTTTTTTGCCATTGTCGACACAGCACCGGCTCCACACAATGGCCACGCCAGCCCCACCCAGGAGATTGCACATGCCGCTGAACGTCGGCCAGACCCGCATCCACCTCGTCGATGAGGGGCGGGGCGCCCCGATCCTCTTCCTGCACGGCAATCCCGACTCCTCGGACATCTGGGCCGGGATCATCCCCAGCCTGAGCGCCCGGCATCGCTGCATCGCCCCCGACCTGCCGGGTTTCGGGCGCTCCACCGCGCCTGGCGATTTCGACTATTCGCTGCAAGGCATGGCCGACTGGGTCGACGCGCTGGTCACCGCACTGGGCATCGGCGAACCACTGCATCTGGTCGTGCACGACGTCGGCGGCCCGTTCGGCCTGGCCTGGGCGGTGCGGCATCCCGACAAGGTGCTCAGCGTGGCGATCATGAACACCGTCTTCGCGGCCGACTACCGCTGGCACCTGTTCGGCCGCCTCTGGCGCACGCCGCTCGTCGGCGAACTGGTGCAGGCGCTGACCACCCGGCGCGGCTTTGCGCGCGAGTTGCGGCGCGCGTCGCGCAAGCTGACGCGCGAGCAGATCCATCGCACCTATGACCTGATCACACCCTCGGTGAAGCGGATGATGCTGCGCTGGTACCGGGCGACGGACCCGCGGAACTTTGCCGGCTGGGAGGACGAGCTTCGCCATGTGCTGGCTGCCCGCCCATCGCTGGTACTGTGGGGCGAGCACGACCCCTATATCGCGGGCCGCTACGCCGACCACTTCGGCGCCGCCACCGTGGAGCACTTTGCCGACAGCGGGCACTGGCTGCCCGCCGAGTTGCCGGAGGCGGTGGCGGCGCGCCTGTCGCGCTTCTACGCGGCCGAGTCGCACACGAGCGTCCGTCCGCAAGGTGCCGGCCAACGGGCCGGCGGCATCGAGTTCGGGGGGGGGCCACGGCATGAGCGTCCGCGTGGAGATCGTGAATGCCTTCGTCGATGGGGCGGTGGGCGGCAATCCTGCCGGCGTCGTGCTCGATGCCGACGGGCTCAGCCATGCCGAGAGGCTGGCCGTGGCACAGCGTGTCGGGCTGTCGGAAACCGCCTTCGTCTCGGCATCCGAGCGTGCGACTTTCAAGCTCGACTTCTACACGCCGACGCGTCAGATCGCCCACTGCGGCCACGCGACCATCGCCACCTTCTGCCGCCTGCGCGAGCTGGGCCGCATCGGCGACGGCACGCTGTCGAAGGAGACCATCGACGGGCGGCGCGACATCGTCGTGCACGGCGACATGGCGTTCATGGAGCAGCGCTCGCCCACCTATGCCCGCATCGATGCGGGATCGGCGCACGAACGGCGGCTGCTGGAGTCGCTGCGCCTGGCCCGCAGCGCGCTCGCGGACGGCCTGGCGCCAGCGGTCGTCAACACCGGAAACGCATTCCTCGTCGTGCCGGTCCGCGATGCACAGGCCCTGGCGGCGCTGCGGCCGGACATGGACCTGGTCGCCCGGCTGAGCGACGAACTCGACCTCGTCGGCTACTACGCCTACACCGCCCAAACCCAGCGGGCGATGCGCGATGCCGGCACGCGGATGTTCGCGCCGCGCTACGGCATCGAGGAAGAGTCCGCCACCGGCATGGCCGCCGGCCCGCTGGCCTGCTATCTGCGCGACCAGGCGGGCCTGGGCGCCGAGCAGTTCTGCATCGAACAGGGCTGGTTCATGCAGCCCGCATCGCCCAGCGTCATCCAGGTGAACCTGGAGACTGCGGGCGGCACCATCCAGCGCCTGCTCGCGGGCGGCAAGGCCCGCAGTGTGCGCACCATCGAAGTCTGAGTGTTCACTCGAGTTCGACCGACTCGGCCAGGTTGCAGGGCTTGTGTCGCGTCGCTTCGCGCCCCCTCCAAGCTCGCTGAGGGTTACGGCACCAGAAATCCGCCGTCGACCGGCAAGGTGTGCCCCGTGATGAGGGAGGCTTCTTTCGACGCCGTCCGCTGTATGGCGCGGCAGTCGACAGGGGCGCAGCCTGGCCAGGCGGCTCCTGTTGGTGCCCGCGAGTTCACATCTCAGTTATCCATTCCGCGTTCGCGGCACTCGCGACGCATGAAACTGGGGTACTGCGGGTCGAGCGCCGGGCCGCTCCCAAGCCGGCCCGCGCTGGCGATGTGCGAGCGGCTCAATGCCGCGAGCATCGCCGTCCCCGCGGGGACCGACCAGGCTCGCCCGCGTTCAGCGCGGCGCGATTGGGCGAGGAGCTCACTCTCACTTCAGGGATCGAGCGTCGCCAGATAGGCGGCCAACTCGAGCATGTCCTGGCTGGACAGCGCTGTGACGATGGGCTTCATGGCCTGTGCCCCTTGGCCGTTGCGTGCCCCGGCCCGAATGTCCCAGAGTTGCCGTACGACGTAGCTCGGCGAGCGCCCGGCGATGGACGGCACCCGGCCGGCCCCGCGCAGATCCGCGCCATGGCATCCCGCGCAAGCCAGGGCCGCGTTGCCGCCCGGTGCGCGCGCGAGCGCCCTGCCTTTGGCGATGCTGCCGAGCGGCGCATAGACCAGGAACTTCACCTGGTCGTCGCGCAGCACGTCGAAGCGCTCGAGGTTCTCGGGCACTTCGACGATGCGGTCGTCGTCAAGCTTCACCCATTCCCCGTCGTCACCGGCGGCCATGATGTTGAGGAGATTGACGGTTTTCGGAGCCCTTTCGGACTCCTTGACGATCAGGGTCTGGCGCGGCGCCAGACGCGAGAAATACGCAGCCGCCACCTGAATGTCTTCGTCGGTCAGTGCCTTGACGATCGCGCGCTTCAAATGGGCCGCATTGCGGGTCGGCAGCACGGTCGAGCGCGCGCCGCTGACCAGGTCCCTCAACTGCTGCGCGATGTATTCGGCCGGCAGGCCCGCGATCCTGGCGTTTTCCGGGCCCCCGGCACCGTTCGGACGATGGCAGAACCCGCAGGCCCATACGGCGGGAGGCCGGCCCCCGGCCACGATCGCGGGCATGGCTGGATGGTCGTCCGGATGCCAGTCGGGTGGCGCGAAGCGGTCACGCGTTTGGTCGCGCGTAAACCGGGCCGTGCTGCCGGGTACCGAGAACCTTGTACCGTCGTCTGGGACTTTTGGCGCGACGGCGCCGGGACCCATCACATAGGCCCAGGACGGGAATCCCGGCGCACCCTTCTGCGCGTGTGCCGGCATACCGAGGGCGACCAGCATTAGAGCAAGCCATCCGTTTCGAAGCATCTGCCCTCCCGAAACACGCGCAGGAGCGGCGCGGCTCTGACGGGACGATGCTAGCCATGCCAGATGCGCCGTCCCTAGGGCGAAGTCCCTAGCGAGCGTGTGCAATACGAGGACGCCGTCATTCGACGGCCGCAGCCTCGTTCTCCGTGTGGCGGTCAGGCTCCGTGGTGCGGAGGATTTCGTTCAGAACGGAGGTGGCGTAGTTCCCGGCGGGCAACGAGAACGTAAGCACCAGTTGATCGGCTTGCGGCCATTCCCATGACAGGTCCACCGGGCTCGCCACCAGGGCGCGGCGCTCCTGATCCAGGCCAGCGTGTTCCATGCCGTCGCACAAGGTGGCGTGACGTCCAGCCACGCCGTTCTCCAGGGCCTGAGCCTGATCGGTGGTGCTCACGCGGCCCCGTCCCCAGAGCGGTCCGGTGGGGCGGCCCGCCTCGTCCATCACATCACCGGGCAGGGTCTTGCCCCAGAGTCCCTGCTGAATTCGCAGCGCCAGCACTTCATTGAAGACGAAGGAACGCACCGCCGACAGGTAGATGCCCTTCTTCTTCGGGTTGCGCACGCGGATTTCGCGCGCCAGCATGGCCCTGCCCTGCTCGACGTTGCCGCCCTCGAAGCCGAAGCGCTGGGCGCCGAAGTAGTTGGGCACGCCACGCGCCGCCACGGCCTTCAGATTGGCCTCGATGGCGTCGCGGCTGCCGGTCAGGTCACGCAGCACGATGCGGAATCGGTTGCCCTGCAGATCTCCGGGGCGCAGCTTCTTCACGTGGCGGCTCTGGCTCAGCACCTTGAACTCCGGGTGCTGAAGCCCGGTCAGGTCGGGCGTCTCGCCTTTCCCTTTCCCAATCGGCAGATAGATGCTGAACCACTGGCGGGTGATGGCGTATCGGTCCTTGAGGCCGGCATAGCCCACGTCCCTTTCCTGCACGCCGGCGGCCTCGGCCAGCTGCTGGGCGACGAAGGCGGTGTTGGCGCCGTTCTTTTCGATGTCCAGCCAGATGTGTTCGCCCTCACCGGAGGGCAGCTGCAGCGGCAGTTCGGTCACGATGAAATCCTCGTTGAGGAGTTTCAGGGTGGCACTGGCGCCACTGGCCGGATAAGCGTTGGGCCACTGCGGCAAAGTCGTGTATTGAGCGTCGGTCATGAGCAGTCTGACGGCAACAGCTGTAGATAGGGGCAGTCTGTCAGGCCGAGCGGCCATGGCCCCACAAATCTGGGAAAGCTCGACGGACCTTAATCAGGCCCGACCGACCTTATTTGTTGGCGTCAACGCGGTCGGCCTCCGTCATTCGACGGTGACCGACTTCGCCAGATTGCGAGGTTTGTCCACATCCGTCCCCCTCGCGCAGGCCGTGTGATAGGCCAGCAGCTGCAGCGGCACGACGTGCAGGATGGGCGACAGCGCGCCGTAGTGCTCGGGCATGCGGATGACGTGCAGGCCGGCCTCGCTCTCGATGGCGGTGTCGCCGTCGGCGAAGACGTAGAGCTGGCCGCCGCGGGCGCGGACTTCCTGCATATTGCTCTTCAACTTCTCCAGCAGCGCGTCGTTGGGCGCCACGGTGACGACGGGCATCTCGGCGGTGACGAGGGCCAGCGGGCCGTGCTTGAGCTCGCCGGCCGGGTAGGCCTCGGCGTGGATGTAGCTGATCTCCTTGAGCTTGAGCGCGCCCTCGAGTGCGATCGGATAGTGCAGGCCGCGGCCGAGGAAGAGCGCGTTTTCCTTGCGCGCGAACTCCTCGCTCCAGGCGATGACCTGGGGCTCCAGCGCCAGCACGGCCTGCACGGCCACCGGCAGGTGGCGCAGGTCCTTCAGGTGGCGGGCTTCGGCTTCATCGCTGAGGTGGCCGCGCGTCTGCGCCAGTGCCAGCGTCAGCAGGAAGAGGCCGACGAGCTGGGTCGTGAAGGCCTTGGTGGAGGCCACGCCGATCTCGGCGCCGGCGCGCGTGATGTAGGCCAGCTCGCACTCGCGCACCATCGCGCTGGTGGACACGTTGCAGATGGTCAACGTGTGCTTCATGCCCTGGGCGCGGGCGTGCTTGAGGGCGGCGATGGTGTCGGCTGTCTCGCCGCTCTGGCTGATGGTGACGACCAGCGTCTTCGGGTCGGGCACGCTGTCGCGGTAGCGGTATTCGCTGGCGATCTCGACCGAGGTCGGGATCTTGGCGATGCTCTCCAGCCAGTACTTGGCCGTGGAGCCCGAGTAGTAGCTGGTGCCGCAGGCGAGGATGAGGACCTTGTCGACTTCCTTGAAGACGCGCCAGGCGCCGTCGCCGAACAGCTCCGGGCTGATGCCGGTCACCGCGTCCAGCGTGTTGGCGATGGCCACCGGCTGCTCGAAGATTTCCTTCTGCATGTAGTGGCGGTAGGGGCCGAGCTCGGCCGCACCGCTGTGGGCGTGCACGGTCTTGACCTCGCGCTGCACGGTGATGAAGCGGCCGCTCGTCGTGTCGAGGCGGCTGATCCAGTAGCGGCCGAGCTGCAGGTCGACGACATCGCCCTCTTCCAGGTAGACGATCTGGTCGGTCACGCCCGCCAGGGCCATCGCGTCGGAGGCAACGAAGTTCTCGCTCTCACCCACGCCCAGCACCAGCGGCGAGCCCTCGCGGGCGGCGACGACGCGGTGCGGCTCGTCGCGGCAGAACACGGCCACCGCGTAGGCGCCCTTCAGGCGCGGCAGGGCCTGCTGCACGGCGTCGAGCAGGTCGCCGCTGTAGTGGTGGTCGATCAGGTGGGCGATGACCTCGGTGTCGGTCTGGCTCGCGAAGACATAGCCGCGCGCCTTCAGTTCGGCGCGCAGCTCGTCGTGGTTCTCGATGATGCCGTTGTGCACCAGGGCGATGCGGCCGACGGCGTCGGCGCCGGCATTCGGGCCGGCCGAGAAATGCGGGTGGGCGTTGTGCACGGCCGGCGCGCCATGCGTGGCCCAGCGGGTGTGGGCGATGCCGGTGCCGGCGGCGATGCCGTCCTGCTCGGCCTGGTGCTGCAGTTCGGCCACGCGCGAGGTGCTGCGCGCACGGCGCAGTCCGCCGTCCTGGTGCACGGCCACGCCGCAGGAGTCATAGCCGCGGTATTCGAGGCGCTTCAGGCCCTCGACGAGGATGGGGACGATGTTGCGCTGGCTGACCGCGCCGACGATGCCGCACATGGCTGCTCTCCGTTCTGTGAGGGCGCCATGCTAGGCAGGTCGGCGCGGCAATTGCGTGCAAAATATGACGCTATTTGAATGAAAATTTCTCCACCCACCCAATGAGAAATTTTCATTCAAATAATCTTCAAATATGAATGAATTAGACACCATCGACCTCCGACTGCTCGACGCGCTGCAGGCCGATGCCTCGCTGAGCAACCAGGACCTGGCGGCCCGGGTGGCCGTGTCGCCGGCCACCTGCCTGCGCCGCGTGAAGCGCCTCGTCGACGCCGGCATCGTCGAGCGCCGCGTGGCCATCCTGTCGCCGGACAAGCTCGGCGCCGGCCTGCAGGCCATCCTTGAGATCACGCTGGACCGCCAGGGCGCCGAGCACCTGGACGCCTTCGAGGCTCGCGCCGTGCAGGAGGCTGCCGTGCAGCAATGCTGGCGCGTGTCGCCGGGGCCGGACTTCGTGCTCGTCGTCCAACTGCCCGACATGCCGGCCTACCAGGCCCTGACGCAGCGCCTGCTGACCCAGGACGCCAATGTGCGCAACATCAAGGCCTTCTTCAGCGTGAAGCGGGCGAAATTCGACACCCGCGTCGGCTTGCCCGCGCCAGCTAGCTAGCGCTTCAGGATGCCCAGGCCCTTCAGATAGTCCCCCTCCGGGAAGCAGACCGTCTGCGGGTGGTCCGCCGCGGCGGACAGGCGCTCGACGATGTAGCCGTCCACGCCCGCGTCCAGGCCCGCGCCGGCGACGATCTTGTGGAACAGGTCCGGCGCGATGCCGCCCGAGCAGGAGAAGGTGTAGAGCAGGCCGCCGTCGCTCAGCAGCATGAAGGCCAGCCGGTTGATGTCCTTGTAGGCGCGCGCGGCGCGTTCGGCGTGGGCGGCCGTGGGCGCGAACTTCGGCGGGTCGAGCACGATGGCGTCGAAGCGCCGGCCTTCGCTCAGGCAGCGGCGCAGCGTCGCGTTCACGTCGGCATCCCAGGCCTCGTGGCGGCCCGCGTCGAAGCCGTTCAGCGCCACGTGCGCCTTGGCGCGCTCCAGCGCCGGGCCCGAGGAATCGACGCTGACGACCAGGCTCGCGCCACCCGCCAGCGCGGCGACCGAGAAGCCGCCGGTGTAGCTGAAGCAGTTCAGCACCGTCTTGCAGCCGTACTGCCTCACCGCAGCCGCGAAACGCTGGCGGCTGTCGCGCTGGTCGAGGTAGTAGCCGGTCTTGTGGCCCTCGGCCACGTCCAGCGTCAGCTTCCAGTCGTGTTCGCGGATGGTCAGTGCGGTCTCGCCGTCACCCCGAAGCCAACCGGTCTGGACGGGCAGGCCCTCCCACTCGCGGGCCTGGGCATCGGAGCGCTCGTACAGGCGCGTGAGGCCCGTCGCGGCCAGCAGCGCGTCGGCAATGGCCTGCTTCCAGCGCTCGGCGCCAGCGCTGCCGAACTGCGCGACCAGCGTGTCGCCGTAGCGGTCCACCACCAGCCCCGGCAGGCCGTCGGCCTCGCCATGCACCAGCCGCCAGGCGTCGGATGCGATGGCCAGCCGCTTGCGCATCGCGATCGCCTGCGCGATGCGGCGCGCAAAGAAGGCGGCGTCGATGCGCTCGGCCGCGTCGAAGCTCCAGGCCCGCAGGCGGATCTGCGACCCGGGGCTGAAAGCGGCCCAGGCGAGGAACTGCCCGTCGGCCGACTCCACCCTCACCGTCTCGCCCGAATCGCCGCCGCCGCGTGCGATGGAGCTCTCGAACACCCAGGGGTGGCGCTTGACGAGGGAGCGCTCCTTGCCAGGGCGGATCGTGATCTTCTTCATCGCTGCAGCGTGCCGAAGGCGTAGCTCAGTTGCAAGTGGGTCAGCGATGTGGACTGCTGACCACTGCGCAGCGTGCGGAACTCGCCGATGCCGGCGCGCAGCCTCAGCCGCTCGGCCAGCTGCCATTGCGCCCAGGCCTCGGCCTGGGTCACCGCGCCACCGCCCACAGCCACGCCGCCGCCGCCGGCCGCACCCAGCAGCCACTCGGCGCCGAAGCGCAGGCCGCCCCACAGCGGGTCGCTCTGCAGGCCCAGGCCGAACAGGCCGAAGGAATAGGCGCCAGCGCTGCCGACCGCCGCGCTGCCGGCCATCGCCGCGCCGTAGACATGGGGCGAGAACTCGCGCGACATGTTGACGGCCAGATGGCTGACCGCTTCCTGGCGGCCATCCTTGAACCTCACGCGCGACAGGTGCATGACGCTGGCGCCCAGCTGCTGCACGCGCACCGTGCCGCCCGGGTCGTCGCCGATCAGCGTCGGCGTGCGGTCCAGCGGCATGGCCAGCACGGCACGCAGATAGGGCGCCGTGTAGGAGCCGCTGGGCGCATAGGTGAAGCCGGTATCCAGGCGCAGGCTGGGCCCCCAGGGCGTGATCCAGCGCAGCGTCGGCCCGGCGCGCAGCAGCCAGCCGTTGCCGGTGTCGACATTGCCGCCGCCGCCCAGACCCGCGCCCAGCTGGCCGCCGACGCGCAGCCGCGGCGTGCCGAACAGCGCCCAGTCCTGGCCGATCTGGCCCAGCACTTCCATATAGCCGTCGACGCCGCCCTTGGCCGCGCCCGAGGCCTCGACGCCCCACCAGCTGCCGTCCGCGATGTATTGGCGCAGCTCGGCGCCGGCCTTGCCGACCTTGCCGGCAAAGGGCGTGCCGCCGCGGGTGCGGCTGGAGGCGGTCGGCTTCTCGAAGCCGCCGGTCAGCGCGATCTCGTCGAAGCCCAGGCCGGTGCGCCGCCCGGCGCGTGCGGGCCGGCCGGCATCGTCGGGCGAGAAGCTGACGAAGTCCATGGCCCGGCCGAGCGTGAAGCTCAGGCCCACACCGCTCTTCACGTTGCCGCTCGGGAAGCGGATCTGCGAGATGCCGATGCCCGAATACCAGGCGCCGGCCTCGGTGCGCAGCGACAGCTCGGGCCTCAGCATCAGCCCACCGCCAAAGCGCAGCTGCGCGCTGGACAGGCCACCGCCCGCGCCGACGTAGAGGCTGGCCGCCAGATGCGTGTTGCGCGACAGGCGCCAGCGCCGCTGGCCCGTGAAGCCCACCGTGAAGATGCCGCCGTAGTTGCCCTTGGCCGCGCCGTAGAAGCCGGGGCCGAAGCCCCAGTCCTCGTCGTAGGCCATCAGATAGCTCATCGACGCGAAGGCCGTGCGGCCACCGTCGGGCAGCTTCATCGACGTCCAGTTGCCCTCGACCGCGGCGGGACGCACGGTGTTCAGGTGGGCAAAGGGTACTTCGTCGGGGGTGGCCAGCGCGCAGGCCGGCAGCAGGGCCAGCAGCGTGGCGATTCGGCGGGTCATTTCTTTTTAGCTCGCGGGTGGGCCGCGTCGTAGATGCGCGCCAGGTGTTGATGATCCAGCTGCGTGTAGACCTGGGTCGTCGTGATGTGGGCATGGCCCAGCAGCTCCTGCACGGCACGCAGGTCGCCGCTGGACTGCAGCAGATGGGATGCAAAGCTGTGGCGCAGCATGTGCGGGTGGACATGGGCCGGCATGCCGGCGCCGACGGCGCGGGCCGACAGCATGGCCCGCAGCGTCGAACCCGCGACGCGGTGGCCGCGCGCGCCCACAAAGAGGGCCGGCTCGCCGGCCGCCGCCAGCTGGCCGCGCACGGCCAGCCAGGCCTGCAGCGCTTCGGCCGCCGCGTGGCCCAGCGGCGTGCTGCGCCACTTGTCGCCCTTGCCGCGTACATGCACCTCGGCCGACTGCAGGTCGACCCAGCCGGCTGCGCCGCCGCTGGCCTGCACGTCCAGCCCGATCAGCTCGGCCGCGCGCAGGCCGGCGCCGTAGAGCAGCTCGACCATCGCGCGGTCGCGCGCTTCCAGCCGCGAATCGGCGATCTCGTCGGGCACATGGCTGGCCAGCTGCACCGCATCGTCCACGCCAAGCGCCTTGGGCAGGGGCTTGGGCGCCTTGGGCGCCTTCAGGCCGTCGAAGGGGTTAAGCGCGACGCGGCCCTGCAGGCCCAGCCAGCGGTAGGCGCTGCGCCAGACCGACAGCAGCAGCGCGATGGACTTCGGGGCGAGGCCCTCACGGTGCAGCAGTGCGGCCAGCCGGCGCGCCTGCGCGATGCTCAGGGCCCGCGCATCGATGGCGGCCGCCGCCAGCATGGCCTGCAGGCGCTCGAGGCCGTCCGTGTAGATGCGCAGCGTGCGCGGACTCAGGCGTTGCTGCACGCGGGCGTGCTGCAGGAACTCCTGGTAGTCAGCGCACAGCGCACTCATGCAGCGAGCAGGCCCGCCAGGCCGGCGCTGGCGATCTCGCCGACGCGGGTCAGGAAGTCGGTGCCCATCTCGGCCGTGTAGCGCGTCGGGTCGGGCGAGCCCAGCACCAGCAGGCCGAAGGGCCTGCCCTCGTTGACCTTGGCCAGGCTCAGCGGGATCAGGGCCAGCGAGGTG
This sequence comes from Roseateles saccharophilus, assembly GCF_004342485.1. Taxonomy (GTDB): domain Bacteria; phylum Pseudomonadota; class Gammaproteobacteria; order Burkholderiales; family Burkholderiaceae_C; genus Pelomonas; species Pelomonas saccharophila. The sequence continues at coordinate 6,476 of NZ_SMBU01000050.1, read as the reverse complement.
GCGGTGCCGCCGCTCTCTGACAGGCCCAGCCAGCGCGCCGCCTCGAAGCCCGAGTTCACGCCGCAATAGGGCTGGCTCAGGCTGGAGGCAAAGCTCTTCACGTCGGCGCTGACTGCAGCCCCGAACTCGGCCGCCTCGTGCTCGGCCGCAACGCCCCACAGGCGCAGGCTGGCCTGCGGGATCATGAACTGGTGACGCAGCTCGGCCAGCAGCACCTCGGGCAGCTCGGCCGGCGTGCCCGCGGCGCGCATGACGGACAGCGTCCAGCGGTGCAGGCGGTCGGCTATTGCCGCGTTGTCCTGGCCGTTGCGGATCATGTCGACGATGCGCAGCTCCAGGCCCTTGATCTTGTCGCGCAGCATCTCGGCCTGGCGCTCCTGCAGCGACACGGCACGCGCGCCATGCGGGTGCTGCAGCTGCACGCTGGCCAGCAGCGCCGCATGGCGCTCGAAGAAGCCGGGGGTGGCCGCCAGGTAGTTGGCGATGTCGGTTTCGGTGATGCCTTGCACCGCATCCGCGGCCGGGTTGGAACTCACAGCTCGATTTCTCCGTCAAAAACTTTGGTGGCGGGGCCGGTCATCAGCACCGGGCTCTGGCCGCCCGCCCATTCGATCTTCAGCAGGCCGCCACGGGTCTGCACTTCCACGGCCGCGTCCAGCCAGCCCAGGCGGATGCCGGCGACAACGGCCGCGCAGGCGCCCGTGCCGCAGGCCAGGGTCTCGCCGGCATCGCGCTCGAACACGCGCAGCGCGATGCGGTCGCGGGCCAGCACCTGCATGAAGCCGGCGTTCACGCGCCGCGGGAAGCTCGGGTGATGCTCGATGCGCGGGCCCTGGGTCAGCACCGGCGCCGTGTCGACGTCGTCGACGCGTTGCACCGCATGCGGGTTGCCCATGGACAGCACGGCCAGCTCGGCGCCTTCGACGGGCCAGAGCTCGAAACCGTTCACGAGCCGCGGCTTCAGGCCGGCCGCGTCGAAAGGCAGGGCCGCGTGCTCGAACACCGGCGCGCCCATGTCCACCGTCACGCGGCCATCGTCCTGCAGCCTGAGCGAGAGGCGGCGGTTCATCGTATCGACCTGGATCTCGCGCTTGCCCGTCAGCCCCGCGTCGACGACATAGCGCACGAAGCAGCGCGCGCCATTGCCGCAGTGCTCGACCTCGTCGCCGGTGTTGTTGAAGATGCGGTAGCGGAAGTCCGCACCGGCCTCGGTGCCGGGCTCGATGACGAGGATCTGGTCGCAGCCGACGCCGAAGCGCCGGTCGCCGAGGAGGCGCATCTGCGCGGCGGTCAGCGCGAAGGGCTGCCGGGTCGCGTCGATGACGACGAAGTCATTGCCCGCGCCCTGCATCTTGGTGAAGCGCAATCTCATGGGGCCGGATTATCGGGCGCTGCACCGATGTCCAGCCCGCGTGGCTCTTTGTAACGGTGATAGCCCCACAGGTATTGCCCCGGCGCGCGCCGGATCACGCTCTCCATCGCCGCATTGATGGTGGCCGCGGCGGCGTCTGCGGCGGCGTCCTTGGCGATCTCGGGCGCGGGCAGCACATGCACGACGAAGCCGCGCCCGCCGGGCAGGCGCTCGCCCCAGATCAGCAGCAGGGCCGCGCCGGTCTGCTGCACGAGGCGGGCGGCCAGCGTCATCGTGTAGGCCGGGCGGCCGAAGAACGGCGCCCAGACGCCCAGGCCGTCGGGCGGCACCTGGTCGGGCAGCAAGCCGATGACCTCACCCTTGCGCAAGGCGCGGATCATCTGCCGCACGCCGGCCAGCGAGGCCGGCGCCGTGGCCAGCCCCGGGCGCTCGCGCGAGCCGGCCATCACGTCACGCAGCGCGGCCTGGCGGGCCGGGCGGTAGAGCACGGTGATGGGCGCCGCGGGCGTCGTGAAGCGTTCGGCGATGGCCTGGGCGCAGATCTCGAAGCAGCCCATATGCGGCGTCAGCAGCACCAGGCCGCGCTTCTCGGCCAGTGCCGCCTCGACCCGCTCGGCCCCGTCCCACTGCAGAGCCTCGCCCAGCGGGCGGCGCCGGGTGCCGACCCAGAGCCAGGGCAGCTCGGCCGTCATTCGGCCAGCCGCGGCGATGGCCGGACGCGCGTCGGCCCAGGACACGCCGGCCTGGGCCGCATTGGCCCGGAAGCGGCGGCGATAGGTCGGTGACGCAAGATAGACGATCCAGCCCAGCAGGGCTCCCAAAGCGTGCAATAGCGCCAGCGGCAGGCGGGACAAGCAGAGAAAGACCAGGCCCATGTTTCTTATAATTGGCGCATCGCCGAGTTACTGAACTACTTGCGGGGCGATCCACAAATCCCGCTAAAGCGTTCGCCGCACCTCCGGGAGCGACGGCGACGCCGCCATCAAGCAACCGGAGTTTAAAAGTGGCCAACGACTTCCTCTTCACGTCCGAATCGGTTTCGGAAGGACACCCCGACAAGGTGGCCGACCAGATCTCGGACGCCATCCTCGACGCCATCTTCGAGCAGGACCCGCGCAGCCGCGTGGCCGCCGAGACGCTGTGCAACACCGGCCTCGTCGTGCTGGCCGGCGAGATCACGACGAATGCCCACGTCGACTACATCCAGGTCGCGCGCGACACCATCAAGCGCATCGGCTACGACAACACCGAGTACGGCATCGACCACAAGGGCTGCGCGGTGCTGGTCGCCTACGACAAGCAGAGCAACGACATCGCCCAGGGCGTGGACCATGCGTCCGACGACCACCTGAACACCGGCGCCGGCGACCAGGGCCTGATGTTCGGCTACGCCTGCGACGAGACGCCCGAGCTGATGCCCGCGCCGATCTACTACGCCCACCGGCTGGTGGAGCGCCAGGCCCAGCTGCGCAAGGACGGCCGGCTGCCCTTCCTGCGCCCCGACGCCAAGAGCCAGGTCACGATGCGCTATGTGGACGGCAAGCCGCACAGCATCGACACCGTCGTGCTGTCGACGCAGCACGCCCCCGAGATGAGCCTGGGCGACAAGATGACGCCCGAGTTCTACGAGGCCATCCGCGAGGAGCTCATCAAGCCGGTGCTGCCCAAGGACTGGCTGACGGCCGAGACCAAGTACCTGATCAACCCGACCGGGCGCTTCGTCATCGGCGGCCCGCAGGGCGACTGCGGCCTGACCGGCCGCAAGATCATCGTCGACACCTATGGCGGCGCCTGCCCGCACGGCGGTGGCGCCTTCTCGGGCAAGGACCCGACGAAGGTGGACCGCTCGGCCGCCTATGCCGCCCGCTACGTGGCCAAGAACATCGTCGCCGCCGGCCTGGCGCGCCAGTGCCAGATCCAGGTCGCCTACGCCATCGGCGTGGCCCGCCCGATGAACGTGACGGTCTACACCGAGGGCACCGGCCTCATCCCCGACGAGCAGATCGCCAGGCTGGTCAACGAGCACTTCGACCTGCGCCCCAAGGGCATCATCCAGATGCTGGACCTGCTGCGCCCGATCTACTCGAAGACGGCGGCGTATGGCCACTTCGGCCGTGAAGAGCCGGAATTCACGTGGGAACGCACCGATAAAGCCGCGGCCCTGCGGGCTGCGGCCGGCCTGTAAGGCCGCCGCGCGAAGCGCGGTTCGGTGCGTGGGCGAAACTCATATCCGCGCAAGCGGATGTGAGTGAAGACCAAAAGACCGACAAGGCTGCGGCGCTGCGCGCGGCCGCAGGGCTGTAAGCCCACCGCGAAGCGGCTTGGTCGTTCTCGGGCGACGCTCATGTCGCGCAGCGACGTGACAGGAGACCAAAAGTCCGATACTCCGCCTCACAGGCGGTGTTTTTCGTTGCGACCCTGACGGCTCAGCGCAGGATCAGCAGCACCTTCACGCTGGCATCCATCGCGCTGCGGTCGATATAGCCGATCAGGCCCGCATGGGCGGCCACCATGCGCTTCACGGCATCGTTGTCGCCCGATTCCAGCGGCGGCTCGCCGCGCCCGGTGAACAGCATGCGGGCCCGGTAGGCCGTGAGCTGCGCGGCGTCCTTGCCGGTGAGCTTGCGGTAGAACTCTTCGCGGACAGTGGAGTTCTCGGCCTGGTCGATGGGTGTGAGGCGGGTGCCGGCGTTGTGGCTGCCGATCTTGCCCAGGAAGAGCTCGCCGACCTGCTCGGCGCTGAGTGAGGCAAGGGGCTGGTCCGCGGCCACGATCACGACCGTCTCGGCCGCCGCCGTGCCGAGCTGCCCGGCCAGCAGCAGCGCCAGCAACCGAAGCCAGGTAGGGGTGGTGGCGCGGCCCATGAGCGTGATCTCAGAACACGAAGTCAGCAGCCATGCTGACCAGATCGACACCACCGCCGGAGGGTGTGCCCCGCACCACGTTCTGCAGCGTGCCGTAGGAGTCCCTGCCCAGCTTGACATGGTCCCATTGCAGCTTCAGGTCCCAGTGCCGGGCGAAGTCCCAGCGCAGGCCGGCGGAGATCGTGCTCTGCGCGACGGGCGCCAGCTTCGTCGCGCTGGTGGGGCAGAGCTCGGACAGCGTCAGATAGGGCGTGTAGGCGCCGAGGCGCACGCCGGCATTGACATACCAGGCCTCGCGGGTGATCTTCAGCGCGCGGGCGTTGTAGTTGAGTGCCCTCACCCATTCCGCCGCGGCGAACCAGCGCCCGGTGTCGTAGGCCACGCCGCCCGAGCTGAAGATGCCGCGCTGCGGGTTCTGGTTGTCGACGTGGCGCTCCTGGTAGGCCAGGTGCACGGTCAGGTCGCCCCACTCCAGCGTGTCGAAGATGCCCTGCACGGCGCGCGAGTGCACATGCCGGCCGGCGGTGTTGACGACGGTCTTGCTGCCGTAGAGCAGGCTCAGGCTGTTGCCGGCCGCGCCCATGCGGCTGCGCCAGGTGGCGTCGACGCCATCGCTCTCCTTCAGGGCCAGCAGCCGGTACACCTCGATGGGCGGGCGGGCCATCACATTGCTGTAGCCGACGCGGCGCGAGTCCGAGGCCAGGAAGCTGGCCAGCGCGATGCGGCCCGCGCGCAGGCTGAACTCCGGGCTGAAGCGGTAGCTCAGATTGGCCCAGTTCGCATAGGGCGAGTAATTGCCCGCCGACGTGTATTCGGACACCAGCTGCAGCACGGCGGTGATGCGTTCGCTCAGGTCGTAGGTGGCCTGCACGCCGAGCCGGCTGTCCACGTCGGGGCTCCAGTCGCGGCTGCGGCCGGCACCGTAGGGCTGGAGGTTGTCGAAGCTGTAGTCGGCGCCTTGCTCGCTGGAGTGCACCAGGCCCAGCGTGCCGAAGCCGTTGATCGCCAGGCCGGACCTGGCCGGCTGCGGATCGGCCTGCGCGCGGCCCGGGGCGGCAAGGCACAGCAGCGCGACTGCGCAAAGCAGCTGGCGTCTCAGGGGGTGCCTGGGCATGGCGGTGGGCATGTCGATCCGGTCAATGCTCGGCGAGTTGCCCGGTCAAGAGGCTGACGCAAATCAAGCGCGAGGCAGTTCAGTCCAGGTAGTGATCGACAAGTCGCTCGATCCGTTGAGCCGTTTTCTTCTGTCGCAAACCCTCATTGAGCGCCTTGAGCAGAGCCTGGGCCTGTGGTGCCGCGGCCGGCATGCCGAAGTAGAGCTCGCGCAGGGGCGCGCCCGGCAGGGCCGCCATGCCCAGCGAGCCGTCCACCAGCAGGTGGCGCAGCTTGGGGTTGATGAGGTACATGCCGGCGATGGTCTCGCGGCTGTCGATGACGAGGTCGCAACGGCCCAGGTGCAGCTTGGCCGTGAGCTGCTCGTAGCTGCGGGTGGTGCCGCGGTCCACGTCCGCCGTGTTCAGGCCGAAGGCCTCGAAACGGTAGCCGCTCAGGCCACAGACGCGGTAGCCGTGCACATCGGCAAGCGACTTCAGCTCCAGCCCCTTGGGATGCAAGCGCCTGGAGTAGAGGTAGACGCTGTGCATGCGGAAATACGGCTCGCTGAGCAGCAGCTGGCCCGACCTCGCCTCCTGCCGGCCCAGGTTGATGACGAACTGGAAGCGGTTGTTCGCGGCATCCTGCAGGCAGCGCGCCCAGGGCAGCAGCTGCACGCCGATGTCCCAGCCCTGTTCGCGGCCGATTTCCTTCAGCAGGTCCACGCTGGCGCCGATGACCTGCTCGCTCGCCACGCCGTCATGCCGCTCGGCGAAGGTGAAGGGCGGGATCTCGGCCTGGTCCGCACAGGCGAGCATGGGCACCGCCGCGGCTCGGGCAGCACCCAGCAGGCAGGCGAGGCCGATCAGCGCCGAGGGAAAGCCGCGAGCCGTCATGTCAGGAACCCTGTTCGATCCGGCTTTGCAGACCCGTCGTCGCGCGGCCGCCTCGCATTCCCGGAAATCCGGCAATGCTAGCCGGGATGCTTAGCCAGCTAGCGATTTCCGGGGCCTGCGCGCAGGCCGGCCGCGGGTGCCGCGCAGCCTCCTAGTTTTACTGTGTCACAAGCGTAGCCTTGCGTTTGCGCGCAGGCAGCACGGACATCGGGGTAGTGTCTTGAGCAAGGCTGCGGCGATAAGCAGCCGCAA
>NZ_SMBU01000049.1 GCF_004342485.1 Roseateles saccharophilus | reverse complement strand
ACCGAGCGCCGCTTCGAAGACTCTGGCTGTCATGGCACCACTCCTCGGAGTGATCAACCGGCCCCGATCCTACCCACTCGATTTTCAAGAGAGGCCTTTTTCGCGAGGGTGTTCATTCAGGGCGTGACGGCCAGCTGCAGCGCCTTCAGCGCTTCTTCGATCGGGATGAAGAAGTTGAAGCCCTTGCCGGCCTCGACGCCGCCCTGCGTGATGGCGATCACGCGGCCGTCGCCATCCAGCAGCGGGCCGCCGCTGCTGCCGAAGGTCACCGCCGCGTCGCTCTGCAGCACATGCCTGCCCTGCAGCATGCGGTCGGCGCTGAGCACGCCGCGCGTCATCGAGTTGTTCAGCACGCCCAGCGGCGAGCCGATGGCATAGACATCGGAGCCCACGTCCAGGGCCGTGCCGCCGCGGATGGCGAGCGCGTCGCCGTCGGTCAGCGCCGTCTTCAGCAGGGCCACGTCGGCCTGCTCGTTGACCTTGACGACCTCGGCCACGGCCTTGTCACCGTTCTGCAGTTTGATGCGGGCGTATTTCGAGCCCTTCACGACATGGGCATTGGTCAGCAGATGGCCGGCCTTGTCGATGAAGAAGCCGCTGCCCGAGCCGGAGGCCGTCTCCAGCGTGACGACGGCGTTGCGCAACTGGGCCTGGTTCTTCAGCGCACCGCCACCGGTGGCGGGAACGCCCTTGAGTGTCAGCGCCGCGGCGGGCAATGGAGCCTCGGCCGCTGCGCTGCTGGCCGCGGATGCCGGCGCGGCAGCGGGTGCGGCCGTGTCGCTCGCCTTTAACGCTTCGAGGATGGCCGGCGCGGCGAGGAAATTGCTCAGCGACGAGATGACGGCGCGCTTGGGCAGGTCGGGCACCTTGTCCTTGCTGGCCGCCAATCCCTCGGCCGAGGCCTGGTAGACGACCTTCTGCTGCTTCTCCGAGAACAGGGCCCAGTCGATCTTGTAGTAGATCCAGCCCTCGGCACTGTTGTTCAGCCAGCAGAGCTCGTGCTTGGCCTCGGTCAGGATGCCGCCGATGCGGAAGTCCGGCGCGGCGGCCACGTCCACGTCGAAGGCGTTGGACTGGCCCTTTCCGGCGAGCGGGTAGCCCAGGCGCTTGAGCTCCTGGGTCGCGACGCTGCCCATGAAGGCGCCGTAGTTCTTGATGTAGTTCTCGGTCACCGTCAGCGGCTGGCGGTTGATGCAGAACCAGCCGAAGCTGTTGCCGCCCATGTCGTCGCCCTGCAGCATCGAGATCTTGAGCTTGTCGACGGCCAGCGTGACCTTCAGCTCGGCGCCCTGGGCGCTGATGGCTTGCCTCTGAGCGACGCTGGGCGGTGGGGGCGCGTCGGCCGCCAGCGCGGCGTTGGCGGACAGGGCCAACCCCAGCAGCAGGGCGGGGCGCAGGTTCATCGTCATGGTTCCTCCTCGGCTTACTCATGGCCCGTCGCGCTGATGGCGCCGTTATGGGGCCGGCGCGGGATATTAAGCGAGCCGCGAGGTGGCTTCTCAGTCCAGCAGGCCGCAGTTGGCCGTGCCCCAGCGGTCCACCGGCAGCCTGAAGCGCTGGCCGTTCCGCAGGACCTGCCAGTTCTCGGGTGTGGTGCGGCAGGTCCAGACCTGGCCCGCGCCGGTGCGCAGTTCCAGCTCGTAATAGGCCTCGCGCCGGCCCAGGCGTTCGCGGCCGGGCTCGCCGGCCGGCACCACCCGCAGGGGCGGGTTGGGCCAGCGCGGCGTGCTGCCGGCCTCGCCCTCCTCGCGGGCGATCCATTGCCGGCGCCAGGCCAGCAGGCTGTAGCGGCAATGCTCGGCCAGACCGACGCGCTGGCCGCTCGGGTCGGCGATGCGGCGGCGGCTGATGTCGAAGGCGCCCTGCGGCAGCTCATCGCACCAGTCGGTGCCGGCCTCCAGCCGCAGCCGCTCCACCTCGATCTCCAGGCGCCAGGTCCGGCGCACCAGCTCGACCGCGAAGCCGCGCGGGCCGTAGGCCCACCAGGCCAGCGGCGGCAGCATCGCGAGCAGTGCGAGGGCCGGAACGAGCACCCGCAGGCGCGGCAGGCGCATGCTCAGTCGGCGTCGAACTGCACGGCGATGGCCTCTTCCCACTGCGCCAGCTCGTCGCCGCCGACATGCAGCCAGGCCAGTGCGTCGGCGTGGTGGGCGGCCCAGTCGGCGTCCTCGGGCAGGCCTTCGTTGCGGCGCATCAGGTGGTCGGCGATGAGGCCGGCAGCGATCAGCGTGTGCACCTCGGGCTCGATGTCGGCATGGCCGAGGGCGGCGTAGTCGTGGTGCAGGCGGATGGCGGCCATCAGCGTGGGCGAGAGGTTCCACACCCGCGCGACCAGGGCGCCCACGACGGCGTGGTCGGTCTTGTGGTTGGCGTTCTCGGTGGCGATGTAGGGGCGGTCGATGCGGGCGGCGGCCTCCACCATCGTGGCCGCATAGCCGCGCACGCTCTGCAGCAGCACCGGCATGCCGACATGCAGGAACAGGCCGAAGCTGTGCGCCAGGTCGGGCGACAGGCCCGGCAGCTGGCGCGCAATGGTGGCCATCGCGATGGCGCGCTTGCTGCTGCGCTGCCAGAAGCGTGCGAGCTGCGGCGCGTTGACGGGGATGGCATGGCGAGCCAGGAAACCCATCATCACGGCCACGCTCTCGCGCAGGCCGATGCGGGTCATGGCCTGGCCCACCGTCGCGCAGGGCGGCCCCACGGGCTTGAACAGCGGGCCGTTGGCAATGCGCAGCAGCGTCGCGGCCATGGCCACGTCGCTGGACGCGATGCGGGCGACGAGGTTGAGGTCGGGCTCGGGCTCGCTCATGGCCTGCTGCAACTGAGCCAGCAGTTCGGGGCAGGGCGGGATCTGGATGTGCTGCAAGGGGCCGCGGCGGCGCGACTGGTCGAGGTCGTCGCGGATGCGCTGCGTGCGGCCGGGGCTGGCGTGAGGGGATGCCGGGTTCTGCATGGTTTGAAAATCTTAGGTGAGCCCGTGCCCGGGTACAGTGAATTCAATCGCTCCCCGCCGTCAATCTTGCCCACTTCACCGACCTGTCTCGCCATGGCCTCCCGCCGTCGCCGGGGGTGGTGGCTGGCCGCGCTGCTCGCCTGCTCCTGGCCGGCGCTGGCGGCCTACGACGCTGCGCGCGTGCTGGAGGTGGCGGCCGCGCGCAGCCCCAGGCTGGCCGATCAGGCCCAGGCCCTGGTGCAGCTGATCGAGCGCGACAGCACGCTGGACGAGGCGCAGCGCCTGAAGGACATCAACGACTTCTTCAACCGCCGCATCGCGTTCAAGGACGACCAGACCGTCTGGGGCGTGCCCGACTACTGGGCCTCGCCACTGGAGAGCCTGGAGAAGCGCGCCGGCGACTGCGAGGACTACGCCATCGCCAAATACTTCAGCCTGGCCGCCTCGGGCGTGGCGACGGCCAAGCTGCGCATGGTCTATGTGCGGGCGCGGTTGGGCGGGCAGTCGCTGGCCCATATGGTGCTGGCCTACTATGCCCAGCCGGGCGCGGAGCCCCTGATCCTGGACAACCTGCGCCCCGAGGTGCTGCCCGCATCGCAGCGCGCCGACCTGACGCCGGTGTTCAGCTTCAATACCGAAGGCCTGTGGCAGGGCGTGGGTCCGGTGACGGCGGGCGACCCGCTGGCGCGGCTGTCGCTGTGGCGGGAGCTGGTGGCCAAAGTCAAAGCGGAGGGATTCTTGTGAGGGAAAAGACATGTCCTTGATGCGGCAGATCGCATGGCTGGTGCTGGGCGTGGTGCTGGCGGCGCTGGTGGGCGCGGTCGGCCTGTCCACGCTGTCCGCGCAGCAGTTGATGCGCACCCAGCTCGAACTGAAGAACGCCGACAACGCGCAGGCGCTGGCGCTCGCGCTGTCGCAGCAGAAGGGCGATGCCGAGCTCATCAAGCTGCTGGTGTCGGCGCAGTTCGACACCGGCGCCTACGAGTTCGTGCGCTGGCGCGGCGCCAGTGGCGAGACGCTGTTCGAGCGCGCCGAGCCACCCCGGCCCGGCCAGGCGCCGGCATGGTTCCGCGACCTGCTGCCCATCGAGGCGGCGCCCGGCGTGGCCCAGCTCTCCAATGGCTGGAATGCCATCGGTGCGGTCGAGCTGAAGAGCCATTCCAGCTATGCCCATGACGCGCTGTGGCAGTCCTCGCGCCGCTTGCTGGCCTGGCTGCTCGTCGTCGGCATCGCCGCCGCCGTGGCGGCCTGGGCCGGGCTGCGCCGCATCCGCCGCCCGCTGGATGCGGCCGTGGCCCAGGCCGAGGGCGTGCTGGCCGGCAGCTATGGCCAGGTCATCGAGCCGCGCGTGCCCGAGCTGCAGCGCCTGACCCGGGCGATGAACGCGATGGTGCAGCGCGTGCGCGACCTCTTCGAGGCTCAGGCCGGCCAGCTGCTGGTGCTGCGCGAGCAGGTCCACCATGACCCGCTGACCGGCGTCTCCACGCGCAAGCATTTCCTGGCCGAGCTGGACTCGGCCTTGCAGCGCGACGACGGCCCCGCCATCGCCGGCCTGGTGCTGGTGCGCCTGCGCGACCTGCCGGGCCTGAACGCCCGTCTGGGGCGCAGCACGGCGGACGACGTGCTGCTGACCCTCGTGACCGCGCTGCGGGCCTATCCCGAGTCCGTCGCCGGTTGCCGCGTCGGCCGGCTCAACGGCGGCGACTTCGCGCTGTGGCTGCCTGCCGAGGGCGTGGCCGCCGAGACGGCCCATGCGCTGGCCGATGCGCTGCGGGCCAGCCTGCCGGCCTTTGGCCCCGGCGTGCAGGTGGCGCTGGGCGCCATCGAGCTGCCGCGCGAGCGACCCAGCAGCGTCTGGCTGGGCGAGGCCGATGCCGCGTTGGCGCGTGCCGAGCACCTGGGCGAGGCGCGTGGCGGCTTCGTCGTCGAGATCGTGGCCGACCCGGGCGTGGGCCGCGAGCAGGGCGAGGCCCTGTGGCGCTCGCAGCTGCACGAGGCCGTCGTGCAGCGCCACGGCCGCCTCGTCGAGTTCCCGGTGCGCGACCGCGGCGGCCGCCTGCTGCACCTGGAATGCCCGCTGCAGCTGCGCCTGGATGCCGACTTCCTGCCGGCCACGGCCTGGCTGCCGCTGGCGGTGCGTGCGCGCCAGACGGCCGTCGTCGACCTGTTCGCCGTCGACCTGGCACTGCGCGCCATCACGGCCGACGGCCAGCCCCGCTGCATCAACATCGCGCCGGCCTCGCTGGCCGACGCGGCCTTCCTGCCGCAGCTGCGCGAGCTGCTCGGGCACGCGCCGCAGGCGGCGCGCGGCCTGCTGCTGGACCTGGCCGAGGCTGCCGCCACCGAGCACTTCGACCGCCTGCTGGAACTGGGCCGCCAGCTGCGCCCGCTGGGCGTCAAGCTCGGGCTGGAGCATGCCGGCGCGGGGCTGGCCCAGGTCGAGAAGCTCTACCAGGCCGGGCTGGACTATGTGAAGCTGGACGCGTCCGTGCTGCTCGGCGTGGCCGGCGAGGCCGGCCGCGCGGCCTTCGTGCGCGGCATGGTCATCATGCTGCGCAGCCTGGCGCTGAAGGTCTATGGCGAGGGCGTCGTCGACGCGATGGACGCCCAGGCGCTGTGGGACTGCGAGCTGGACGGGCTGACCGGGCCATGGGTGACGGCCAGCCTGCGGGGCTGAGCGCCGCCCCTCAGATCTTCATCTCCCAGCGCAGCTGCCACTGCGTATAGCTGGGCCCGCCGCTGCGCGAGGTGATGAGCTGCGCGCCGGTGTCGATGACGGTGCCGGTGAAATAGTCCAGCGCCGACAGATTGGTGGCCGACAGCCGCAGCGACTGCGCCGTGTCGATGGCCCACAGCGCGAAGGCGTCCAGGACCGCCTTGCGGCTGGCCGTGACCTCGGTGAGCGTCGTCTGCTGGATGGTCGTCTGCGGCGTCCAGTTCAGCGACGCGCCCAGGCTCAGTGGCAGCGTCTTCAGGCGGTAGTCCGCGCCCAGGTTGGCCGTGCCTTTGGGCTGGGCGTCGATGCGGTTGTTGGGCCCCGGGATGCCGCCGACCCGGGACGTGAACAGGCTCAGGTTGCTGCGCACATTGACCGGCAGCGCGTCCTCCAGCCATTCGTCCAGCCGGAAGCGCGCCTCCAGCTCCAGCCCCGCCGTCGACGCATTGCCGATGTTCCGCGGCCGCGCCACCCAGCGTGGCGTGGCGCTCCACGACACCGTCTCCAGCGACGTGACCGTGCGCATCAGGTTGCTGATGCGCCGCGCGAAGAAGTTGGCGCTGAGCAGGCCGCCCTTGCTCAGGTAGTTCTCGAAGCCGATCTCGAAGCCCGTGGCCAGTTCGGGCTTGAGATCGGGGTTGCCGGCGCGGTCCGGGGTGTTGGCCTGGTGGGGCACCTGGCTGTTGAGGGTGGGCCGCGCGATCAGGTCCTGCAGCTGCGGGCTGCGGTAGCTGCGCGTCAGGCTGAAGCGCAGCATCTGCCGGCCGCGCTCGTCGAGCTTGTAGCGGGCATGGGCCAGCGGCGTGAAGACGCTGGAGCGGTTGTGCGCGTCGTAGTTGGCGGCGCTGGACCGGGTCGTGATGCCCTCCCAGCGCGCGCCGGCATAGAAGTCCCACTGCTTGCCCATGCTCCACTCGTCCTGGGCATAGGCGGCGAAGCGGGTGGACGCGGCGTCGAGGTCGTCGCCGAAGTCCTGCAGCCCCGGCTGCGGCGCGCCGTTGACCAGGGTCACGCGGTTCTGGTCGCGCGTGGTGCCCTCGCCCTCCAGGCCGGCGACGAGGCTGTGTTCGCCGCCGAGGTTGTGCGAGAGCTTGGCCAGCGCGCTCCAGCTGCTGTCGCGGCTTTGCGTGTCGTCGTCCTGCAGCCGCGTCGCCACGCCGGCCAGGCGCTCCTGGCGCCGGCTGTGGCTGTCGCCCTGCGCGTGGCCGATGCCGCCGCGCAGCTCGATGCGCGTGTCGGGGCCGGCGCGGGTCAGCCACTGCGCGTTCAGCCGGGCCATCGTGAAGCGGCTGCTGCCACCGGTGTCGAACTGGTCGAAGAAGCCGGCGGGCTGCGGGCTGGGCGCCGGCGTGGTCGTCTGCAGCAGATGGGAGCTGGTGTCGGAGCGGCTGGACACGAGGAAGGGCTGCAGAGCCAGGCTGTCGCCGCCGTCGAGCTTGAGCTGGATGCGGGCGTTCACGTGCAGGCCGGTGCGGCTGTCGGCGCTTGTGCCCCGCGAGGACAGCAGGCTGTCGCTGCCGCTGGCATCGGTGTGTGTCAGCGTGTCGTTGATGACCTTGTCCAGCCGCTCGCCGCGCATCGCGTTGACGGTGAAGTTGTAGGCATGGCCGGCGCCGAAGCCGTCGTTGCGCGTCCAGCTGAGGCCAGGGCTGAGCCTGCCGCGCTCGGCCGCGAAGCCGGCGCGGAACTCGTTGAGCTTCCTCTTCAGCGCCTCGCGCAGCACGATGTTGATGGTGCCGGCGACGGCGCGCGTGCCGTACTCGGCCGTCGGCGCGCGCAGCACCTCGATGCGCTCGATCTGCTCGGGCGGCAGTTCGTCCAGCGAGAAGCCGGGCGGCATGCGCTCGCCGTTGACGAGGATCTGCGTGTAGCCCCGGCCCATGCCGCGCATGCGGATCTCGCCGCCGCGGCCCGGGCGGCCGCCGGTGGTCACGCCGGGCAGGCGCTTGATGACCTCGCCGAGTGTGGTGTCGCCGAAGCGGTCGATCTCCTCGCGCGTGATGACGATCTTGCTGGCCGTGGACGCGCGGCGGATGGACTCGTCGCTGGCCTGGCCGTCGACCTCGACGCGGTCGAGCTGGGCGGGGGGCTTGGCGTCGGCGGGCTTGGCGGCGGGGCGTTGTGTCGGCCGCTGCTGGCGGGCGGGTGCCGAGGCGGCCGCCTCGGGCGGAGCGGGCTGGAGCTGGGTTTGGGCCAGCGCGGGCGGCAGGCTGCCGTAGGCCGCCAGAGCGGCCGCCACGGAGACAGGGAAGAGTTGCATGGCAGCGAGGTTGCCATGCGGTCCGGGCCGGCCTGTGGCCGGTCGGTGAACGAAAGAATTCTTTACCGCGGCGGCGCGCTAGACGGCGAACTGCGCGGACAGGTAGCCGCCGTTCTGGCGCCTGGGCTGGACGGCGGGGGCGATCTTGCCGAGGTCGACCCAGGCGGCCGTCAGCGAGAAATGCTTGCTGGGCGCCCAGGCGAGGAAGACGTCCTTCCAGTCGTCCTCCTTCAGCGCGCCGGTGCCCAGCACCGACCGGTTCAGGTTGTCCGGCTTGGCGCGGTACTCGACGCCGACGGCCAGGTCCTTGCGCAGCAGCCTGGCGACGGAAAGCTCGGGCCGGAGCCGGGCGCTGCCACCCTGCGCGCCGCCGAAACCGAGCAGGCCATTCTGGTTGGCGCGGGTGGCGCGCAGCGTCAGGTTCACGAGCAGGCCCTGGGCGAGGAAGAGCTTGGTCGCGCTCACGTAGGCATCCGTGCCCGAATCTCTGGCGCCCAGCGGGCCGAAAAGGGTGGGGCCGAGGCCGCCCGCATGGGCCTGCTTGCGCTCCAGGCCGAGGGCGATCTGCGGCATCGGCGTGTCGCTGTCCAGCACCGCGTCGCCGGCGATGCGCAACTTGGCGGCGAGGATGTCCTGCTTCAGGTGCAGGCCCGCCAGGCCCAGTGCGGCCAGGTTGTTGCCGGTGTCCAGGTCCTGCCTGGCGATGCTCAGCTCGATGCGGTCCCAGGCCGACACCGCCGCGCCATGGACCTGAAGCCCGTAGTTGCCCGTGCCGGCCCGGGTGGCGAAGGCGGTGGCGCCGATCTCGCCCGTCGTCGCATAGCTGCCCGTCAGCGCCCAGGGCGTCAGCCCGCCGCCGGCCGCGCCGTCGATGCTCGAGACGCCGCCGGTCAGCAGCAGCTTGCCGCCGGACTGGGCCAGCGTGCAGGCTGGGGGCAGCATGGCGGTGAGCCCGATGAGGAGGGCGAGGGCAGGGCGATGCATGGAATTCTCCGGCTCCGGTGCGAGACGGCCGGACTCTACGCACAAGACCCGCCGGCCGGCCGCGAACCGGCCGCGGGCTAGACTGCCTGCCCTGTTTCCCGTGAACCCTTGCCTGCCATGACCGCGATCTCCGAAGCCCAGCTCCAACCCCTGCTGCAAGCCGTGACGGACCCCGGCAGCGGCCGCACGCTGGGCGAGGCCAAGGCCATCCGCTCGATCAAGGTCGAGGGCACGGACGTCGCCATCGACGTCGAGCTCGGCTACCCGGCCGCCAGCCAACATGCGGCCCTGCGCGCGGCCCTGGTGGCCGCGGCCAAGGGCGTGGCCGGCGTCGGCAATGTCAGCGTCGGCATCTCGACCAGGGTTGTCGCCCATGCCGTGCAGCGCGGCGTGCAGTTGCTGCCGGGCGTGAAGAACATCATCGCCGTGGCCTCCGGCAAGGGCGGCGTGGGCAAGAGCACGACGGCCGCCAACCTGGCCCTGGCCCTGGCCGCCGAAGGCGCCCGCGTGGGCGTGCTGGACGCCGACGTCTACGGCCCCAGCATGCCGCTGATGCTCGGCGCCAGCGGCCGGCCCGAGACCCTGGACGGCCAGAACATGGAGCCGCATGTCGCGCATGGCCTGCAGGTCAATTCCATCGGCTTCCTGGTCGACGACGACCAGGCCATGATTTGGCGCGGCCCCATGGCCACTCAGGCGCTGGAGCAGCTGCTGCGCCAGACGCGCTGGCAGGAGCTGGACTACCTCATCGTCGACATGCCGCCCGGCACCGGCGACATCCAGCTGACGCTGTCGCAGCGCGTGCCCGTGACCGGCGCCGTCATCGTGACGACGCCGCAGGACATCGCCCTCATCGACGCCAAGAAGGGCCTGAAGATGTTCGAGAAGGTGGGCGTGCCCATCCTCGGCATCGTCGAGAACATGGCCGTGCACGTCTGCTCCAACTGCGGCCATGCCGAGCACATCTTCGGCGCGGAAGGCGGCGCGAAGATGGCGGCGCAATACGGCACCGAGCTGCTGGCCGCGCTGCCGCTGGCCATGAGCATCCGCGCCCAGGCCGACTCGGGCACGCCCACGGTTGCTGCCGAGCCCGACGGCGAGGTCGCCGCGCTCTACAAGGCACTGGCGCGCAAGGTCACGGCCAAGATCGCCGCCCAGGGCAAGGACTATTCGGCGAAGTTCCCGACGATCTCGATCTCGAAGAACAGCTGATTCACCTGGCCTCGCTGCGCAGCAGCAGCTCGAAGCAGGCGCCCGTCTCGGAGGGCTGCAGCTTCAGCTCGCCGCCATATCGTTCGACGAGGCTGCGGCTGATCCAAAGCCCCAGGCCCGTGCCGTCGCGCCGGCCGGTGACGAAGGGCTGGAACAGGCGTTCGCGCAGCGCCGCCGGCACGCCGGGGCCGCTGTCCTGCAGGCGCAGGCGCAGGCCCAGCGGGCGGCCGTTGGCGTCGTCCCAGTCGTCCAGCGCCGCCGTCAGCAGGCCGCCGTCGGGCATGGCCTGTTGGGCGTTGGCGATGAGGTTGATCAGCACCTGCTGCAGCTCCTGGCGGTTGATGGCGGCGGCGCGCCCGCTGTGCAGCTGCTGTTGCACCGTCACGCCGCCGGCCTGCAGCGGGCGGGCCAGCAGCACCAGGCAGTCCTGCAGCAGCTGCGGCACGTCCACCGGCTCCACATAGCCGGCGTAGTCGCCCGGCCGCGCGTACTGCAGCAGCTGGGTCACGATGAGGCGCATGCGCTCGACCTGCTGGTCGATCAGCCTGAGCTCGGCCGCCGCGGGCGCCGCGGCGGCGCCGAGCAGCTCGCGCGCCAGGTCCAGGTTGCCCTGGATGACGGCGATGGGGTTGTTGACCTCGTGGGCGATGCTGGCCGTCAGCTGGCCCACGGTGGCCAGCTTCTCGCTGCGCAGCAGCCGCGCCTGAGCGGCCTCCAGCTCGGCCGTGCGCTCGGCGACCTTGTGGTCCAGCTCCTCGCCCCAGCGCTGCAGCGCGCGGGTCTTGTCGTCCACGGTGTCGAGCAGGTGGTCGAGGTGGCCGGCCAGGGCCGTCAGCTCGTCGGGCCGGCCGGCCAGCGGGCCGACGCGCGCGGCGCCTTCGCCGGCCTCGACGCGGCCCATGGTCCGCGTCATGCGCTCCAGCGGCTTGAAGATGGTGCGTGCCCAGCGCAGCGACACCCAGGCGGCGAGGGCCATCACGGCGAAGAAGACGATGGCGATGCCGGCCAGCACGGCGGTCTTGATGCGCACGAAGGGCCGCTCCAGGAAGCCGACGTAGAGCATGCCCACGCGCTGGCCGCCGCCGTCTGCCAGCGGTTCGTAGGCCGACACATACCAGTCGTTGACGACGAAGGCCCTGGCCAGCCAGGTGCCGCCGCGGCCCAGCACGGCGTCGCGCACCTCGCGCGACACGCGCGTGCCGATGGCCCTGTCCTCGCTGCCGCCGAACAGCCGCACATTGGTGGAGACGCGCACGTCGTCGAGGAAGAGGGTGGCCGTGCCCAGGCTGCCGGCGGGCAGGGCGCCTTCGGGGTAGACGATCTGGTTCAGGTGGTCGATGAAGCCGAGGTTGCGGTTCAGCAGCACGCCGCCTTGCAGATGGCCCAGCAGGCGGCCGGCCTCGTCCAGTACCGGCGCGCGGGCCACCAGCACCAGCGCGCGGTCCTCGCGGGCGCGCTGCGTGGGTGCTGCGTTCTGCGTCGGCAGCAGCGGGATGCCCAGGCGGGGGCTGAGCTGCGGTGCGATCTCGGCGAAGCGCGCGGCCTCGATGACGGCCACCGAGGCCAGCGCGCCGCTCGCGTCGGCGACCAGTAGCGGCATGGCCGGGCCGTCGGCGACCAGGCCGGTCTCGCGCGCCAGCAGCCGGCCGTCGGGCGCCAGCAGGTTCAGGAACTCCAGCCCATGCTCGGCGCGCGCCGCCGCCAGCAGGGCCGGCACGCCGTCCAGCCGGCCCTGCTGCAGCGGTTGCACCAGCGCATGCGAGCCCGCGGCGGCACGCGTGCCACCGCCCACCTCGGCCTGCACCCGCTCGAAATAGCCCTGGGCCACGGCCAGGTCGCTGCGCACCTTGGTGATCAGCAGCCGGTCCAGTGCGTCATTGCCCCAGACCAGCAGCACCAGTCCCAGCAGCGGCAGCACCAGCACCAGCGGCAGCAGGGCCAGCGCGAGCAGGCGCGCGCGGATGCTGTAGCGCCGCTGCGCTGCCATGGTCAGCTGCCCAGGCCCCATTCGGCGAAGCGCCGCTCCAGCGTGCGCCGACTGATGCCCAGCAGTCGTGCGGCGGCGCTCTTGTCGCCCTGCACCGAGTCCAGCACGGCCAGGATGTGCTGGCGCTCCAGCGTCTGCAGGTCGGTCGTCGGTGGTCGCTCTGGCGGCTCGGGCGGCGCCTCCAGCGCGGGGTAGAGGGCCGACAGGTTCATCGAGCCGAGGATCAGCGAGCGTTCGACGAAGTTGCGCAGCTCCCGCACATTGCCGGGCCAGCCGTATTGCATCAGGTAGTCGATCTCGCGCGCGCTGGGCCGCAGCGGCTGCACGCCCAGGCGCGGCGCCAGCTCGGCGATGAAGTGGCGCAGCAGCACGGCGATGTCGGGCTTGTGCTCGCGCAGCGGCGGCAGGCGCAGGGCTATGACCTGCAGCCGGTAGTAGAGGTCGGCGCGCAGCCGGCCGGCGCCCACCTCGGCCTGCAGGTCGCGCTGGCTGGCGGCGACGAGGCGCAGGTCCACCGCGGCCAGCTGCTCGCTGCCGACCGGGCGGATGCGCCGCTCCGCCAGCACGCCCAGCAGCGCGGCCTGGGCCGCGGCGGGCAGCTCGGAGACTTCGTCCAGGAACAGCGTGCCGCCCTGCGCGTAGTGGACCAGGCCGTCGCGCGCGCTGCCGGCGCCGCCGCCGCGGCCGAACAGCTCGGCCTCGGCCTGGTCGGGCGGCAGCAGCGCGCAATGCACCGGCACGAAGGGGCCGGCCGCGCGCGGGCCGCCGCGGTGCAGGGCCTCGGCGGCCAGCTCCTTGCCGGTGCCGGACTCGCCGCACAGCAGCACCGGCGATTCGGCCGCCGCGGCGCGCTGCAGGTCGCGGCGCAGCGCCGCCATGACCGGGCTGTCGCCGAGGAAGGCGCTGGCCGCCGCCTGGCCCTGGGCCAGCGTGCGGCGCAGCACGAAGTTCTCGCGCGCCAGCCGGGCGCGCTCCAGGCTGTGCTTGACGGCGTTGAGCAGCTGCGTGAGCCGGAAGGGCTTGAGGATGAAGTCCGACGCGCCGGCGCGCAGCGCCTCGATGGCGGTGTCGATGTCGGCGAAGGCGGTGATCAGGATGACCTCGCAGCTGTTGCCCTGCTGGCGCAGCGCCTTCAGCCAGTCCATGCCACTCTGGCCGGGCAGGGTGATGTCCAGCACGATGAGGTCGAAACGCTGGCGCTGCACCAGGGCCGCGGCGGCCTCGGCCGAGTCGGCCGCCAGCACCTGGCCGCAGCGCGCCGCCAGCGCCTTGACGAGGAAGCTGCGCATGCCTTCCTCGTCGTCGACGATGAGCACCGCGCTGGCGGGCCAGTGCGCAACCGGGTCGGTGAGGAGGGCGGCGGGCGTCAGCATGGCGGCGCACTGTAGTGCAGCGCCGCCGGGGCGCTTGCAGGCACAGGGCTGTGGGGCCGGCGCCGCGCCCGTCGCAATATTTTTGTGCCTGCCGCCGCGACAGTCTGTCGGCGGGTTTCCCCGGGTTCAGGCGCGATGCGCGACAAGTTGTCGCAGCCTGCGGCGCGCCGGCCGGTGCATCGGCCGCCCGACTGGACAGGCTGTCGGTCAGCCTCGTGCGGCATGGGATTCCCCCTCTCTGGACATGCGCCCGCGCTTGTGCCGAAATGCCCGAGCGGGTCGCGTGGCGGCCGGCGGATCAGACTTGGAGACAAGCGTATGGACATGAACCGGAGGCAGTTCTTCCGGGTGAGCGGCGCGGGGCTGGCAGCATCCAGCCTCGTGGCCTTGGGGTTCTCGCCGACGGCCGCGCTGGCCGAGACGCGCAACTTCAAGCTCTCCCGGGCGACCGAGACCCGCAACACCTGCACCTATTGCTCGGTGGGCTGCGGCATCATCATGTACTCGCTGGGCGACAAGGCCAAGAACGTCCGATCGTCCATCATCCACATCGAGGGCGACCCCGACCACCCGGTCAACCGCGGCACGCTCTGCCCCAAGGGCGCCGGCCTGCTGGATTTCGTGCACAGCCCCAACCGGCTGAAGTTCCCGGAGATCCGCGAGCCCGGCAGCAAGGAATGGAAGCGCGTCGGCTGGGACGAGGCCCTGGACCGCCTCGTCAAGCTGATGAAGGCCGACCGCGACACCAACTTCATCGCTCAGAACGCCGACGGCAAGACGGTCAACCGCTGGCTGAGCACCGGCATGCTGTGCGCGAGCGCGTCGTCCAACGAATCGGGCTACATCACCCACAAGGCGATGCGCTCGATGGGGATGCTGGTCTTCGACAACCAGGCGCGCGTCTGACACGCCCCGACGGTGGCCAGTCTGGCCCCGACGTTTGGGCGCGGTGCGATGACCAACCACTGGGTTGACATCAAGAACGCCGATGTCGTGCTGATCATGGGCGGCAATGCGGCCGAGGCCCACCCCTGCGGCTTCAAGTGGGTCATCGAGGCCAAGCATCACAACAAGGCCAGGCTGGTCGTCGTGGACCCGCGCTTCACGCGCTCGGCCGCAATGAGCGACTACTACGCGCCCATCCGCGCCGG
The DNA here is from genome assembly GCF_004342485.1 of Roseateles saccharophilus. Lineage (GTDB taxonomy): Bacteria > Pseudomonadota > Gammaproteobacteria > Burkholderiales > Burkholderiaceae_C > Pelomonas > Pelomonas saccharophila. The sequence continues at coordinate 16,009 of NZ_SMBU01000049.1, read as the reverse complement.
CTCCGACATCGCCTTCCTGGGCGGCGTCATCAACTACCTGCTCTCCAACGACAAGATCCAGCACGAGTACGTCAAGAACTACACCAACGCCAGCTTCATCGTCGGCGAGGATTACAAGTTCGAGGACGGCATCTTCTCGGGCTATGACGAGGCCAAGCGCCGCTACGACCCCAAGAGCTGGGGCTATGAGCTTGACGAGAAAGGCTTCGCCAAGGTCGACCCCACGCTGGCGCACCCGCGCTGCGTGCTCAACGTGATGAAGGCGCACTACGCGCGCTACACGCCCGAGCAGGTCAGCAAGGTCACTGGCACGCCCAAGGACAAGTTCCTGAAGGTCTGCGAAATGATCGCGGAGACGGCCAGGCCCGACAAGGTCATGACCATCATGTACGCGCTGGGCTGGACGCAGCACAGCCAGGGCTCGCAGATGATCCGCACCGGCGCCATCATGCAGCTGCTGCTGGGCAATATCGGCCTGCCCGGCGGCGGCATGAATGCGCTGCGCGGCCACAGCAACATCCAGGGCCTGACCGACCTGGGCCTGCTGTCGACCTCGCTGACCGGCTATATGAGCCTGGCTCGCGACAGCGAGCAGGACCTCGAGACCTACTACAAGCCCCGCGCGACCAAGCCGCTGCGCCCCGGCCAGATGAGCTTCTGGCAGAACTACCCCAAGTTCTTCGTCAGCCAGCAAAAGGCCTGGTGGGGCAAGGCCGCGACCAAGGAGAACGACTGGGCCTTCCACTACCTGCCCAAGTGGGACAAGGGCTACGACGTGCTGCAGGCCTTCGAGCTGATGGGCCAGGGCAAGCTCAACGGCTACATCTGCCAGGGCTTCAACCCGGTGGGCTCCTTCCCGAACAAGAAGAAGATCATCGCCGGCCTGTCCAAGCTGAAGTACCTCGTCATCATCGACCCGCTCAACACCGAGACCGCCGAGTTCTGGAAGAACTACGGCGAGCACAACGACGTGAAGAGCGAGGAGATCCAGACCACGGTGTTCCGCTTCCCCAGCACCTGCTTTGCCGAGGAGGAGGGCTCGCTCACCAACTCCGGCCGCTGGCTTCAGTGGCACTGGAAGGGCGCCGAACCCCCGGGCGAGGCCAAGGGCGACGCGGAGATCATCGCCGAGCTGTTCACGCGCATGAAGGCCGCCTATGTGAAGGAGGGCGGCGCCTTCCCCGACCCCATCGTCAACCTGACCTGGCCCTATCTGCAGCCCACCAGCCCCTCCGCCGAGGAACTGGCCCGCGAGTACAACGGCAAGGCCCTGGCCGATGTGCTGGACCCCAAGGACCCGACCAAGGTGCTGGCCAAGGCGGGCGAGCAACTCGGGGCTTTCAGCCTGCTGCGCGACGACGGCAGCACGTCCTCGGGTTGCTGGATCTATGCCGGCGCCTGGACCCAGGCCGGCAACCAGATGGCCCGGCGCGACAACGCCGACCCCTGGGGCATCGGCCAGACGCTGAACTGGGCCTGGGCCTGGCCGGCCAACCGGCGCGTGCTCTACAACACGGCGTCCTGCGACACCACCGGCAGGCCCTGGAACGCGAAGCGCAAGCTCGTCGCCTGGAACGGCGAGAAATGGGGCGGCTCCGACGTGCCCGACATCCGGCCCGATGCCAACCCGGCCGATGCCGACGCGGTGCGGCCCTTCATCATGACCGGCGAGGGCGTGGCGCGGCTGTTCGCGCCCAGCGGCATGGCGGACGGCCCGCTGCCCGAGCACTACGAGCCCTTCGAGACGCCGCTGGCAGCCAACCCCATGCACCCCGGCAACGCCAAGGCCAAGTCCAACCCGGCCGCACGCGTCTTCAAGGGCGACATGGAGGCCTTCGGCACGCCCAAGGACTTCCCGTATGTGGCCACCAGCTACCGGCTGACCGAGCACTTCCACTACTGGACCAAGCACGCGCTGACCAACGCCATCGTGCAGCCGCAGCAGTTCGTCGAGATCGGCGAGGAACTGGCCAAGGAGAAGGGCATCGCCAACGGCGACTGGGTCAAGGTCAGCAGCAACCGCGGCTTCATCAAGGCCGTGGTGGTGGTGAGCAAGCGCATCGCGTCGCTGGACGTGGACGGCAAGCGCGTGCACACCGTGGGCCTGCCCAACCACTGGGGCTTCGTGGGGCTGGCCAAGCCCGGCTATCTCGTCAACACGCTGACGCCCTTCGTGGGCGACGCGAACACGCAGACGCCGGAGTTCAAGAGCTTCACCGTCAACATTGAAAAGGCCTGACCATGTCATCCCTTCAATCCCTTGACATCGCCAAGCGCTCGGCCACGACGACGCCGCCCACCCAGGCGCGCACCCATGTCGCCGAGGTCGCCAAGCTCATCGACGTGTCCTCCTGCATCGGCTGCAAGGCCTGCCAGGTGGCCTGCATGCAGTGGAACGACCTGCGCGACGAGGTCGGCGACAACGTCGGCGCTTACGACAACCCGCGCGACCTCACGCCGCAGAGCTGGACGGTGATGCGCTACTCCGAAGTGGAGGTCGAGCAGGGCAAGCTGGAATGGCTGATCCGCAAGGACGGCTGCATGCACTGCGAGGACCCGGGCTGCCTGAAGAGCTGCCCGGCGCCCGGTGCCATCGTGAAGTACACGAACGGCATCGTGGACTTCATCTCCGAGCACTGCATCGGCTGCGGCAACTGCGTGACCGGCTGCCCCTTCGACGTGCCGCGCATCAGCCAGGTCGACAGTAAGGCCTACAAGTGCAGCCTCTGTTCCGACCGCGTCGGCGTGGGCCTGGAGCCGGCCTGCGCCAAGGCCTGCCCGACCGGTGCGATCCGCTTCGGCACCAAGGAGGACATGCTGGACTTCGGCGCCGAACGCGTGACCGACCTGAAGGAGCGCGGCTATGCCAACGCCGGCGTCTACGACCCCAAGGGCGTGGGCGGCACCCATGTCGTCTACGTGCTGCAGCATGCCGACAAGCCCGAGCTCTACCACGGCCTGCCGGCCGACCCCAGGATCAGCCCGCTGGTCTCGCTGTGGAAGGGCGCGGCCAAGCCGCTGGCCATCGCGGCCATGATCGGCGCGGCCGTGGCCGGCTTCTTCCACTACACCCGCGTCGGGCCCATCGAGACCAAGGATGAGGCCGGCGAAGAAGAAACCGCCGACAAGCGTTGAGGAGACTCATCATGGGCATCCGCTACCTGCCGCGCTACACCTCGGGTGAGCGCACCAACCACTGGCTCATCGTGCTGTTCTTCCTCGGCGCGGGGCTGTCGGGCCTGGCCTTCTTCCATCCGGGCCTGTACTTTCTCAGCGCGCTGTTCGGCGGCGGCGTCTGGGCGCGCATCCTGCACCCCTTCATGGGTCTGGCGATGGCGGCCTGCTTCCTCGTCATGTTCGTCAAGCTCAGGCAGTACAACGTCATGAACGACGCCGACCGCGAGTGGCTCAAGCACAGCGGCGACATGCTGCGCGGCGACAAGAGCCGCATGCCGCCCGCGGGCCGCTACAACGGCGGCCAGAAGCGGATGTTCTGGCTGATGGCCGCTTGCCTGGCCGTCCTCGTGCTGACCGGCTTCCTGTTCTGGCAGCCCTGGTTCGCCAACGCCTTCCCCATCCTGCTGCGCCGCATCGCCGTCGTGTTGCATGCGTTGTCGGCCACCGTGCTGATCCTGACCGTCATCGTCCACGTCTATGCGGCGATCTGGGTCAAGGGCACGATCCGCGCGATGACGCGTGGCGACGTGTCCGAGGCCTGGGCCCGCCAGAATCACGCGCTGTGGCATCGCGAAATGACGGGCAAGCAATGACCCTCGGCACTCAGAAAATCCTCAGCCCCGAAGAGATCGCCGTCCGTGCCGGCGAGCAGCTGAGCTTCCTGCACCTGCCCGAGCCCGGCGTGTTCGCCGAGCGGGCGCTGCGCCTGCGCGCGCTGGCCGAGGGCCATGCGATGCGCGACTTCCTGCTCTTCGTCGCCGAAGTGGCCGAGGCTCAGCACCGCGCGCTGTCGCGCCCGCTCGCCGTGCCGCTGCCGTCGGCGGCCGACGTCGCCGCGGCCGCCCATGCGGGTGAGCCCCTGCTGCCGGCCGACGGCCCGATGCCCTGGCCGCGCGCGGCCGTCTGGCGCGAATCCCTGCGCGAGCTGCTGGCCGACCTGGCCCGTCATGTGGCCGAAGGCCCGGCCCGCGCCACCGCGCTGCTACTGGCCCAGGCCAGCGACGAACATCTGGAAACCCAGGCCGGCCGCCTGCGGTCCGGCGTCATGCTCGGCCTGGACCTGGCCGGTGCGCCGCTGATCGCGGCCGGCCTGCAGCTGCACTGGGTGCGCCTGGTGCAGCAGACGGCCGCGGCCCATGCCGGTGGCCCGGTGGTGCCCTTCGGCCGCATCGACGACCCCACGGCCTGCCCCTGCTGCGGCTCGCCGCCGGTCGCGTCCGTCGAGCGCCTGGGCGCCGAGGGCGCGCGCTACCTGGCCTGCGGCCTGTGCGCGACGCAGTGGCATTACGTGCGCATCAAGTGCGCGCGTTGCCAGAGCACCAAGGGCATCTCGCTGCAGAGCCTGGTGGCCGCGGACGGTGGCGACGCCGACACCCGCGCCGTCGTCCAGGCCGAATGCTGCGGCGAATGCGGCCACTACCTGAAGCTGATGCACCCGGCGCGCGACAACGGCCTGGAGCCGCTGGCCGACGACCTTGCCAGCCTGACGCTGGATTTGCTCGTCAGCGAGGCGGGCCTGCAGCGCCACGGGCAGAACCTGCTGCTGCTGTTCGGCGAGGCCGACGAAGCGCCGCCTCCCGGGCAGGGACACTGATGAAGACGCCCGACGAATCCGTGGTCCACGGTTCCAAGGCGAGGCCCCAAGACCTGCCGGCCCTGGACAAGCTGCTGCGCGACTGCGCGCCGCTGGTGGCCGAGCACGGCCACACGCTGGTGGCCGGCGAGGCGAGGGTGCTGCTCGACGGCCTGCGCGCGCGCGCCGTCGTCGGCCAGCTGACCCGGCTCGAACTGGAGGCGCTGGCGCCAATGCTGGCCGCCCGTGTGCAGGCCCGGCTGGCACCTTCCATGCGCGCCGTGCTCAACCTGAGCGGCACCGTCATCCACACCAACCTCGGCCGCGCGCTGCTGGCCGACGCGGCGCTGCAGCAGGTGCTGGCGCTGATGGGCTCGCCCAACAACCTGGAGTTCGACCTCGACAGCGGCAGCCGCGGCGACCGCGACGACCTCATCGAGGGCCTGCTCTGCGAACTGACAGGCGCCGAGGCCGCCACCGTCGTCAACAACAACGCCGCCGCCGTGCTGCTGGGCATTGCGGCGCTGGCGCGTGGCCGGGAGGCCATCGTGTCGCGCGGCGAACTGGTCGAGATCGGCGGTGCCTTCCGTATGCCCGACGTGATGAGCACAGCCGGCGCCACGCTGGTGGAGGTGGGTACGACCAACCGCACCCACTCGCGCGACTACGAGCAGGCCATCACGCCCCGCACAGGTCTCATCGTCAAGGTCCACACCAGCAACTACCAGGTGCAGGGCTTCACCGCCGCGGTGGACGAGGCGACGCTGGCTCCACTAGCCCACGCGGCCGGCCTGCCGCTGATGACCGACCTCGGCAGCGGTGCGCTGGTGGACCTGTCCAAGTACGGCCTGCCCGCCGAGCCGCTGCCCCAGGCCATGCTGGCGGCCGGCTGCGACGTCGTCACCTTCAGCGGCGACAAGCTGCTCGGCGGCCCGCAGGCCGGCCTCATCGTCGGCAGCCGTGAGGCGGTGGGCCGCATCCGCAAGTTCCCGATGAAGCGCGCGCTGCGCCTGTCCAAGCTGCCCTTCGCGGCGCTGGAGGCCACGCTGCGCCTCTACCTGCGGCCCGAGCGCCTCGTGCAGGACCTGCCGACCTTGAGACTCCTGACCCGAAATCAGGCGCAGATCGCGGCGCTTGCTCAACGCCTTCTGCCGGAGGTCGCCACCGCCGTCGCGCCGCGCTTCGGCGTCGAGGTGGTCGCATTGCAGAGCCAGATCGGCTCGGGCTCGCTGCCCGTCGAGCGCCTGCCCTCGGCCGGCCTTGCAATCACCGCCGTCGATGGCCGCGGCCGCACGCTCGAAGCCCTGGCCACCGCGCTGCGCGGCCTGCCGCGCCCGGTCGTCGGCCGCATCCACGACGACCGCCTGCTGCTGGACCTGCGTTGCCTCGAAGAGCCGGCCCTGCTGACCTCGCAGCTCGGCTTGCTGAAGGAGATGCTCGCGTGATCGTCGGGACGGCCGGCCATATCGACCACGGCAAGACCACGCTGGTGCGTGCGCTGACCGGCGTGGATACCGACCGCCTGCCCGAGGAGAAGGCGCGCGGCATCAGCATCGAGCTGGGCTATGCCTACCTCGACGTTCCAAATCACGGGGAGCGTATCGGCTTCATCGACGTCCCGGGCCACGAGAAGCTTGTGCACACCATGCTGGCTGGCGCCAGCGGCATCGACTTCGCGCTGCTGCTCGTCGCGGCGGACGACGGCGTGATGCCGCAGACCCGCGAGCACCTCGCCGTGCTGAGCCTGCTCGGCATCACGCACGGCGCCGTCGCGATCACCAAGGCCGACCGCGCCGAGCCCGCGCGCATCGACGCGCTGCAGGACGAGGTGCGCGCGCTGCTCGCCGGCACGGGGTTGGACGCCGTGCCCATCCTCGTCGTGTCTGTATCGACCGGCCAGGGCGTGCACGAGTTGCGCGTGCTGCTCTTCGACGCGGCCCGCCACCTGCCGCTGCGCCCGCTGCACGGCCTCGCGCCCCGCCTTGCGGTGGACCGCGCCTTCACGCTCGACGGCGTCGGCACCGTCGTCACCGGCACGCTGCATGCGGGCGAGATCGCCGTCGGCGACGAGCTCGCCATCCAAGGCCACCGGGCGCGGGTCAGGAGTCTGCATGCGCAGAACCAGGCCGTGGAGCGCGCGCATGCCGGCCAGCGCTGCGCCGTTGCGCTGGCCGGCCTCGCGCGCGAGCAGGCGCCGCGCGGCCAGTGGCTGACGGCGCCCCACGTCGCGCTGGCCACCGAGCGTTTCGACGCCCGCATCCGCCTCTGGCCCGGCGAGGCCCGGCCGCTGCGCTCGGGCCTGCGCGTGCACCTGCACCTCGGCGCCCAGAGCGTGATGGCCAGCGTCGCCGTGCTGGAGGGCGACGCCATCGAACCCGGCGCCTCGGCCCGCGTGCAGCTGGTCTGCCACGCGCCGGTCGGCGCCTGGCGCGGCGACCGCCTGGTGCTGCGCGATGCCGGCGCCACGCGCACGATGGCCGGCGGCGTCGTGCTCGACCCCTTCGCGCCCGCCCGCTACCGCCGCACGCCGGAGCGCCTGGCCGAGCTGGCGGCCTGCGAGCTGCCCACCGCCGCACGCCGCCGTGAGCGCCTGCTGGCCCTGTCGGCCACCGGCCTGGACCTGGCCCGCTTCGCGCAGGCCGAGGGCCTGGCCGAGCCGCAGCAGGGCTGGGCCCTGGGCGACGACGCCAGCGCGGCGCTGACCGCCAGATTGCTGGCCGCCCTGGCCGACTTCCACGCCCGCTCGCCCGACGAGCTCGGCCCCGATGCCGCGCGGCTGCGCCGGCTGGTGGCGCCGCGCATTGCCGAACCGCTGTGGCGCGAGCTGCTGGCCGGCCTGCGTGCCACGGGCCGCATCGGCCAGCGCGGCGCCTTTGTCCACCTGCCCGAGCATGGCGTGCAGCTGTCGGCCGTGGAGCAGCGCATCGCGCAGAAGATCGCGCCGCTGCTGGCCGCCGCGGGTGTCGAAGGCGCCTGGGCGCGTGACCTGGCCCGCGACAGCGCCGAGGCCGAGCCGCTGATGCGTGCCACACTCGCGCGCCTGGCGCAGCAGGGTGAGCTGCATCAGGTGGTGAAGGACCTGTTCTTCAGCACCGCGACGATGGCGGCGCTCGCCGCCACGGTCCGGCGCCTGGCGGCGGATGGTGGTGTCGTCACGGCAGGCGCGTTTCGCGACGCGGCCGGCCTGGGCCGCAAGCGCGCCATCCAGGTGCTGGAGCATTTCGACCGCGTCGGGCTGCTGCGGCGCGTGGGCGACGAGCACCGGCTGCGCGCGGACAGCGCGCTGTTCGACGGAGCATCGAATTGATGGAAAGAGAACGACACCGGTGTGTCGGCCGGGCTTCAAACCCGGTGGGTGGCGCCACGCGCCGCCGGGTGGGTTCGACTCCCACCTCTTTCCGCCACGAGGGCCCGCTGGGCTACTGCGCGGGCACATCTCGCGCCTGCGTTGCTCGCCGTACGGGTGTACGGCTGCGCTACTCGACGCAATCTGAGCCCGCTCGCTACGCCCATCGAACCTTCGTGGAGGCACCGTGCTGATCGCCGGCGCCGAAGTCCCGGAGGGGTTCTGGCTCTGGGCCGAGGACCAGACCTGGGCCCAGCCCCTGCCCGACGGCAAGGTGCGTATCGGCATCACGGCCTTGGGGCTGAAGGCCTCGGGCGACATCTATATGTGCCGGCCCAAGCCGGTGGGCAGCGACGTGGCGCAGGGCCGCTCCATCGGCGTCGTCGAGCTGGCCAAGTCCATCGTGTCGGTGAAGTCGCCGCTGTCGGGGCGGGTCGTGCGGGTCAACGAAGCCCTGGAGGAGAGACCCGAGCTGGTCCACCAGTCGCCCTATGAGGCCGGCTGGCTGGTCGAGCTAGCGCCCTCGGCGCTGGAGGCCGAGAAGGCCGGGCTCGCGATCGGCGCGGAAGCCATCGGCGCGGCGATGCAGGAATGGGCATGGCTGAACAGGCTCGCCGACAAGCCATGAAGACCGGCCTCGCGATCCTGCTCTGGGGTGCGGACCCCGACGTGCCCGTGCGCCTGGCCACTCCGTTCGCGCACGCGGCCGCGGCGGCGGCGATGGAGCTGCAGGTCGAGGTCTATTTCTCGGCCCGCGCGGTGCAGCTGCTCAGGCCCGGCGTGGCCGAGGCGCTGCGCGCGTCGGAGCACTTCGACAAGACCATCGCCGGCTGGATGCAGGACGCGCTCGACCATGGCGCGCGCTTCTTCGCCTGCTCGGATTCGCTCAGGGCGCAGGGTTTGACGATGGCCGACCTGATCCCGGCCGCTCGCCATCATGGCGGCGCCGTGCAGTACCAGGCCCGCGCGGCCGATCCGGCCTGGACGGCGCTGGTCTTCTGAGCTTGCAGCACACTGGCGCGATGAACACTCCCGAACACGCAGCCTTGCAGGCCCTGCTGGGCCGTCATTCCGTCGGACCCAAGCATCTCGTCGAGCCGGGGCCGGGCGACGAGCAACTGGCGCTGATGGTGCAGGCCGCGCTGCATGCGCCCGATCATGCCGAGTTGGTGCCCTATCGATTCAAGCTGGTGCGCGGCGCCGCGAAGGAGGGCATGGCCGCGCTGTTCGCCGACGCGGCCCGCGCGGCCGGCAAGGGCGAGGAGGGTGCGGCCCTGGACGCGGAGCGCGCGCTGAGGCCTCCGCTCACCGTGGCCGTCGTCGCCCGCATCGACCTCGGCCATCCGCAGGTGCCGGCCCACGAGCAATGGGCGGCCGTGGGCGGCGCCATCAGCAACTTCCTGACGGCGGCGCATCTGCTCGGCTTCGGCGGCAAGATGCTCAGCGGTGCCAAGGTGCGCAACCCGGCCATCGCGGCGGCCTTCTGCGCGCCGGGCGAGACGCTGGTGGGCTGGATCGCGCTGGGCACGCCGGTACGCCGCCCGGCCGGCCCGTCGCGCAAGCCGGGTGTGGACGAGGTGCTGCTTGACTGGCCGGCAGCAGCCCGGCCAAGCTGAGTTCAGCCCTTGCGCTGGCGCCGGCCAGCCAAGCCCGCGGCGAGCAGCGCCGGCAAGACCAAGGCTTCGGGCTCGGGCACGTTGTTGTTCACGTCGTTGATGCGCTGGGCCGTCACGAAGATGCCGTCCTCGGACTGGGCGGGCAGCGTGCCCACCTGGGTGACGGTGAAGTTGTCCAGCGCGTCGCCGTTGTAGTGCAGGTCCCAGAGCGGCGAGTTCGAGCTGAATTCGCTGGTCACGATGGTGTCGCCCAGCAGGCCGGAGAACTGGCTAGCGCCGGCCTTCTGCACATCGGTCGCATAGTTGGCGACATAGAAGCCTTCCAGCGGATTGCCCGAAACGCCCAGATCCAGCGGCACCGTGCTGACGGTTTCGGCCGCGGAAATCCGCATGGCACCGCCGCTGGCGTTGAGAAGCTGCAGCACCGTCACGGTGCCGTCGGACTTGATCGCGCGGATCTGGCCCGAACCCTCCGAGGCCACCAGCAGTTGGCCGGCGTATTTGCCGAAGTGGCTGGACGCGATGTCCATGCCCTCGGTGTCTTCGCCGACGCTGGCGATCAGGGTTCGCGTGCCGCTGGAGTCGTAGCTCAGGATGTGGCCCGAGGTCGTCGTCACGAGCATCCGGCCGCCGAAGCTGGAGCCGGGGTCGAAGAAGATCTGGCGCACGCCCGAACCGTCGTCGGTGCTGCCGAACAGCACCGGAGAGCCGCCGCTGGAGGCATAGCGGTAGATCCGGCTGTCGGAGCCCGATGCGTAGATCGCGCCGGCCGCAAAACCGGCTTGGCCCAGGCCCGCGGCCACGACGGGCTCGCCGCCGCCCGAGGGCATCGGGGCGCCGAACTTCTGCACATTGCCGCCATTCAGGTCGCTCTGGTAGAGCTGCAGGTTGTTGCTGCCGAAATAGACGCTGCCCACAAACTTGTCGCCGGCATAGGTGATGGCGATGGTGTTGTTCTGGCCCAGCGTGGCGTTGATGTCGCTCGACTGGATGAAGGTCGAAAACGTCACCGCGGCACTGGCGCCGCCGCTGGCCATCAGCAGGCCCAGGCCCGCCAGACGAAGGAAGGGGGTTGGACGGATCATGCTTGCCTCCTCATTGATAGAGCAGAAATGACTCAGTACATCGACGCCTTATGCAATATCTGGCCCATGCGTTCAGGTGTTTGATTTGCAAGGACTTTTTCGGAAGCCAGGCCGGTCAAGGGCGGGGACTGTCAACGTGGCCGACATCCCTCGTTTGAACTTGAAAATCAACTCGACCCGAATGTGTTGCCCCTGGTCGGGTGGGGTTGGCACGGTTCACGCTTGCTTGTCTGGCGTCGGAAACTCGGGCGGGCCGGCTGCCGCGCCCAGCCTTCTCGGGCGCATGCCCTGACTGAAAAAAATATCGAGCCAAGTGAGATGGAACTGACTCCGCGTGAAAAAGACAAGCTCCTGCTCTTCACCGCCGCACTGCTGGCCGAGCGGCGCAAGGCACGCGGCCTGAAGCTCAACTACCCCGAGGCCGTCGCGCTGATCAGCGCCGCCATTCTCGAAGGCGCGCGCGACGGCAAGACCGTCGCCCAGCTGATGAGCGAGGGCCGCGAGGTGCTGGCCCGCGGCGACGTGATGGACGGCGTGCCCGAGATGATCCCGGAGATCCAGGTCGAGGCCACCTTTCCCGACGGCACCAAGCTGGTCACCGTCCACCAACCCATCCTCTAAGAGGGTGAGAGGTTCACCATGCGCAAGATGCTTTTCCTGCTGCCGTTGATTGCCTGCGCCTCGGCCCTGGCCCATGACGGCCACGGCGCGCCGGCCCTGCACCTGCACGGTTGGGACAGTGCCGGCCTGTCGGTCCTGGTGGCCGCGGGCGGTGCCGCGCTGTGGTGGCTGGTGAAGGGCCGCAAGTGATGATCCCGGGCGAACTCATCACCGCCGAAGGCGAGCACGAACTCAACCCCGGCCGCCGCAAGCTGACGCTCAAGGTCGCCAACGCCGGCACGCGGCCCATCCAGGTCGGCTCGCACTACCACTTCGCCGAGACCAATGCGGCGCTGAGCTTCGACCGCGAGGCTGCGCGCGGTATGCGGCTCGACATCTGCAGCGGCACGGCCGTGCGCTTCGAGCCCGGGCAGACGCGCACCGTCGAGCTCGTCGAGCTGGCCGGCGACCGCGCCGTCTGGGGCTTCCGCGGTTTGGTTCAGGGCAAGCTATGACCAGGATCTCCCGCCGCGCCTATGCCGAGATGCTCGGCCCCACCGTCGGCGACAGGCTGCGCCTGGCCGACACCGCCCTCGTCATCGAGATCGAACAGGACTTCACGCTGCGCTCGGGTGGTTACGGCGAGGAAGTGAAGTTCGGCGGCGGCAAGACCGTGCGCGACGGCATGGGCCAGTCCCAGCGACCGAACGGGCCGGGCCCGGGCGATGCGGTCGACACCGTCATCACCAACGTCGTCATCGTCGACCACTGGGGCATCGTCAAGGCCGACATCGGTTTACGGAGCTGCCGCATCGCGGCAATAGGCAAGGCCGGCAACCCCGACGTGCAGCCGGGCGTGGACATCGTCATCGGCCCCGGCACCGAGATCATCGCGGGCGAGGGCTTCATCGTGACGCCCGGCGCCATCGACACCCACATCCACTTCATCTGCCCGCAGCAGATCGAAGAGGCGTTGATGAGCGGCGTGACCACCATGATCGGCGGCGGCACCGGCCCCGCCACGGGGACTCTCGCCACCACCTGCACGCCGGGGCCCCATCACATCGCGACGATGCTGAAGGCCGCAGAGGCCTTCCCGATGAACCTGGGCTTCATGGGCAAGGGCAACGCCAGCCGCCCCGAGGGCCTGATGCAGCAGATCGAGGCCGGCGCCATCGGCCTGAAGCTGCACGAGGACTGGGGTACCACGCCAGCCGCCATCGACAACTGCCTGAACGTGGCCGAGCTGACCGACACCCAGGTCGCCATCCACACCGACACGCTGAACGAAAGCGGCTTCGTCGAAGACACGATTGCCGCCTTCAAGGGCCGCACCATCCACAGTTTCCACACCGAAGGCGCGGGCGGCGGCCATGCGCCCGACATCATGAAGGTGGTGGGCGAGGCCAATGTGCTGCCCAGCTCCACCAACCCCACGCGGCCGTTCACCGTCAACACGCTGGACGAGCACCTCGACATGCTGATGGTCTGCCACCACCTGGACGCGGGCATCGCCGAAGACCTCGCCTTTGCCGAGAGCCGCATCCGCCGCGAGACCATCGCCGCCGAAGACATCCTGCACGACCTCGGCGCCATCAGCATGTTCTCGTCCGACTCGCAGGCCATGGGCCGTGTGGGCGAGGTGAGCCTGCGCTGCTGGCAGACCGCGCACAAGATGAAGGTGCAGCGGGGCGCGCTGCCGGGGGACGGCGCCGGCAACGACAACGCCCGCGTGAAGCGCTACCTCGCCAAACTCGCCATCAACCCCGCACTGGCCCATGGCATCAGCCACGAGGTGGGCAGCGTCGAGGTGGGCAAGTGGGCCGACCTGGTGCTGTGGAAGCCCGCCTTCTTCGGCGTGAAGCCGGCGCTGATCCTGAAGGGCGGCTTCATCGCCGCGGCCGCGATGGGCGATGCGAATGCGTCCATCCCCACACCGCAGCCGGTGCACTACCGGCCGATGTTCGGCGCCTTCGGCGGGGCGCTGTCACAGGGCTCGTTGACCTTCGTTAGCCAGGCGGGGCAGGGCAGCGCCGAGAAGCTCGGCCTGGCCAAGACCCTGGTGCCGGTGAGGGGCTGCCGCACGGTCAGGAAGACCGACATGCTGCTGAACAACTACCTGCCGACGATGGAGATCGACGCGCAGACCTATGAGGTGAGGGCGGATGGCGTGCTGCTGACCTGCGAGCCGGCGAAGGAGTTGCCGATGGCGCAGAGGTATTTCTTGTTTTGAACTCCGTAGGTTGGGGTGAGCTTGCGAACCCCAGCATTAGCGCCGACGGAATCGTTGGGGTTCACGCCGTTCACCCCAATCTGCCGAGCTTCGGACACATCCGCCGCGCCTGACCGCGATTCGGGTTGCAGGAGCGGTGGGCTGGTGTGCCCCACATGCGCGCGGAGAAATCGCGATGCTTGCGGCAAACACTCTGGCGGCGTAGCGTTGGCAATCGACGGGTGGGGGCCAGGCAATTGCTTCGACAAGGAGGTCCACATGTTGAGACGAGTGCTCACTGTTCTCATCCTGAGTGGGAGTTTTCTCCTCCTGCCCTCGGAAGCCCAGCAGACAGCCAGGATCTCGCGCGTTGGATTTCTTGCACCCCAAGGCCGTTCCCTTCCGCTATTCGACGCGTTCCGGCAAGGTCTTGCCGATCTGGGCTATGTCGATGGCCAGAATATCCGCATCGAGGCGCGATTTGCGGAAGGGCACTATGAGCGGTTCCCTGAAATTCTTTCCGAGTTGGCGGGCCTCAAAGTCGACGTCCTTGCCGTGACGGGGGCCGTAACGGCACGCGCGGCGAAGAGGTTGGTCACCGACATCCCGATAGTCTTCTCGGTCGTCGTTGATCCGGTGGTGGACAAACTCGTGCCCACCCTGGAACAACCTGCCGGAAATCTCTCTGGCGTTACTTCCTTTGATCCGCAGCAGGCCGCGAAGCAGTTCGACCTTCTCAAGCAGGTTGTCCCCGGGCTCAAGCGTGTGGCGATCCTGGGAGACCAGGGCGTTACTGAGGCGCTGATCGATGAAGCTGAGGCTCAGGCACGGACGCTAGACCTGCAGCCACAGCGGCTCAGATTGGCGGGACCGAATCCGGATCTTGAAGGAGCATTCGCCGCCATCAAGCAGCAACGTGCGGATGCTTTGCTGGTACTGGAGGAGCCGGTACTGGGCGTTCACGCGAAGGAAATCGCGGACCTTGCAGCGAAGGATCGGCTCCCCACCCTGTTTCCCCCGTCGAGGGTAGCTGCTGGAGGGCTTGTCTCCTACGGAACGAGCCAGACAGAGGCAATCCGACACATGGCGGTCTATGTGGACAAGGTTCTGAAGGGCGCCAAACTCGGCACTCTGTCTGTGGAGACGGTGAAGCGCTATGAGCTCATCGTGAACTTGAATACGGCGCGCGAAATAGGTGTGACGATTTCGCCCGGGGTGCTCAGGCGAGCAGATCGGGTCATACAGTAGGCGTCCGGATAAGCCCGTAGGTTGGGGTGAGTCCCGCGAACCCCAAAGCCTGATTCCCCCGCGTTGATCTCCATGTCACTGACGCATGCCCAAGCAGCGTCGATGGCGCCGTCGCGGATGAATCGATGAATGCTGGAGTGCGGCCAGTCCACCGCCCGCGTGGTCCGCCGTCGCGGACAACGGTAAGGCTTTGTTTGCCCCGGTTAACGACGCAAGGATTGCTCACAGCTCGGTACGTCTTTCCGTGAAGGAATGCCTAGAGTCGCGCCTCCTGATTCATCCTCCACGAGTGCCACCGATGTCGAGAATTTCGCCCCTGATCGTCGCCAGCAGCGTGCTGCTGCTGAGCGCTTGCGCCACCCAGGATTTCGTCAAGGAGACCGTCGCTCCGGTGCAGACCAGCGTGGACGGCCTTGGCACCCGCGTGCAGGCGCATGACGACGGCCTCAAGGCCCTGGATGGCCGGCTGCAGGGCAGCGAGGCGCGCATCCAGGCCCTGCAGCAGGAGGCTATAGCGCGCGCCGAGGCCGCCAAGAAACTGCCCGCGCCCAGCCTGCTGATGAGCACCATGCTGACCGATGACAAGGTCAAGTTCAGTTCGGGCCGCGCCCAGCTCACCGAGCAGGCCGGCCGCGAACTCGACCAGCTCGTCGCCAAGCTCAAGGCCGACAACCAGCCGGTGTTCGTCGAGATCCAGGGCCACACCGACTCGACCGGCAGCAATGCGCTGAACCAGCAACTGGGCCTGCAGCGGGCCGAAGCCGTGCGCCTGTACCTGTCCCACGCCGGCCTGCCGCTGGCGCGCATGGCCACCATCAGCTACGGCGAAACGGCGCCCCTGGCCGACAACAACACCCGCGAAGGCCGCAGCACGAACCGGCGGGTTCAGCTGATCGTGATGCGCCCCGATGGCCACCCCAAACTGCTCCACTCGTGGCCACCCAAACTGCTCCAGGCAGGACGCGGGGATTATGTGGGGTCCGAGGTGATGAGCAGGCGGGCTGAGGCCTCCTTGAGCCGGTAGCTCTTGCCCTCGAACTCGAGCATCGCGCAGCGGTGCATGAGCCGGTCCAGGATGGTGGTGGCCATGGTGGCGTCGCCGAGGTAGCGGCCCCAGTCCTGGACGATTCTGTTGGACGTAATCACGATGGA
>NZ_SMBU01000048.1 GCF_004342485.1 Roseateles saccharophilus | reverse complement strand
GTGCGAGTCCCGTCCAATTCTTCGCGAGACAGCAGCCTTGACTCAACCTCGAATAGCTTGGGATCGCGAGCCGAAATCTACGCGGGACGTAACAATAGGGGGCCTCCTTGAGGAGGCGCCCCTGCCACACCACCTGGCATGCGGGTCCGCACCAGGCGGTTCGAGAGCTTGAGGTCAGGAGAGTCGGGGCAGGCCAAGTCGGTCGAACCACGCAATGTCCAGGACCGCATTGAGTCCCTCTGCGCTGTTGCGCCACCAGCGCCGGCTGTTGGCCGCTACACGGTGAGCAACATCAGCGCGGGCGCCCAGCGCCAGCAGTTCCCGATACATAGTCGTTCCGCGCTTCCAGTGCTTGAGCTGTAGGGCCCTCAGTCGGTGGCGTAGCCATTCGTCCAGCTCGCGCCAGACCTTTGGTGTTTGCGCCATCCTGAAGTAGCCCTTCCAGCCCAGCAGATAGGGTCGCAGCCCTTGCACCACCTGCGCCATGCTGCGCCCGCCTGAGCGGCTGGTGAGTTGCCGGATGCGCGCCTTGAAGTTGCCCATAGCCTTTTGGGCCACCTTGCACTTCACCTCGCGCCCCTTGGCCACCCACAGCTCGTAGCCCAGGAACTTGCGCCCGAAGGCGCTGCCTACGGCACTCTTGGCTTCGTTGATCTGAAGCCCCAACTTGCCGTACAGCTCCCGCAGCCACGCCATCACCCGCTCGCCGGCTCGTTTGCTGCCCACGTAGACGTTGCTGTCGTCGGCATAGCGCGCGAAGCTGTAACCCCGCGCTTCCAATGCCTTGTCCACTTCGTCCAGCAGCACGTTGGCCAGCAGCGGACTCAGCGGCCCGCCTTGCGGTGTGCCCTGGTCGCGTTCCACCTTGACCCCGCCGTCCATGATGCCGGCGTTCAGATACGCGCGGATGAGCCGCAGCACGGCTGTATCCGGGATGCGCCTCTTGAGCCGGTCCATCAGGATGTCGTGGTTCACCCGGTCGAAGAATTTCGCCAGATCCACGTCCACCACCACGCGCTTGCCGGACTGGACGTACGCCCGCGCGGCTTTCACCGCGTCGTGCGCATTCCTGCCCGGCCGGAACCCGTGGCTGTGGTCGCTGAAGGTGGGATCGATCAGCGGTTGCAGCACTTGCAGCAGTGCCTGCTGGATCAACCGGTCCGTCACCGTCGGGATGCCCAGCTCGCGCTGGCTGCCGTCCGGCTTGGGGATCATCACCCGCCGTACCGGCGATGGCCCGTACTTCCCTGCCAGCAGCTCTTGGCGGATCTGCGGCCACGTCGTTTGCAGCAGACGATGGGTGTGCTCGATGTCGAGCCCGTCCACGCCCGCTGCACCCTTGTTGGCCTTGACCCGCTTCCAGGCCGCTTGCAGGTTCTCTCTCGTCAGCGCCACCTCCAGCAGGGAGCCAGCCCCCGCCCTCGGCTTTGCCGACCCTGTGCCCTGGTGTTCATGGGACGGGCCGCAGGCTTCGTCACTGACAGGATCGCGTCCGGCTTCACCGTGCGCTACGCCTGCCCGCCCGGACGAGTCCGGCATCTGACGCTTGGCCTTTGACATTCCCAGGTCCTCGGTCACTTGCTCTCGTTCGGTCCTTCGCCTCTCGCTGGCGGCCTCAGCGGCCCCGCTACCCGGCTACTACGACCTCTGCTGAGACCTCGCTGCGGCACCGCCGTCGGCCTTTCAGCCGTAAAGCGAGGCGTCCCCAGGTAAAGCACGCACTCCTTCATCGCACAACCGCCGCATCTACGCCACCTCGCCTTGATCACGAGAGCTTTGCGGTTCATGGCCCGCTCGCCCTGCTCGGCAGCGCCTTCTATGCGGTTCTTGTTCATCGGCTCGCGATTTACGCTCCACGCTTCCTTCCCACATTCGGTCGCCCTCGTGCAGTTGCGCTTCGCTTCGTTCGTCGTGATCAACTTACGACGGGACTTGCACCCGTAGGAGTGCGCCCATGCTGGGCGCACCATGAAAAAGGGCCGGCAATGCCGGCCCTTATCGCTTCCCGCCTGCGGTCAGGCCAGCTTGCCGTGGCAGAGCTTGAACTTCTTGCCACTGCCGCAGGGGCAGGGGTCGTTGCGGCCGACGTGGCCGTACTGGGCCAGCAGGGTCTCGGGGTCGACGTCCTGGCTGACCGAGCCGTCCTCGTTGGGGTGCTGGTAGGTCACGTTGGACACGGCCTCGGCACGGCGCTCCATCGCCTCGGCGGCCTCGTTGGCCTCCTCCTGGCTCTGGATGCGCACGTTCAGCAGCGTGCGCGTGACTTCCATCTTCACGAGGTCGAGCAGCTGGGAGAACAGCTCGAAGGCCTCGCGCTTGTATTCCTGCTTGGGGTTCTTCTGGGCGTAGCCGCGCAGGTGGATGCCCTGGCGCAGATAGTCCAGCGCGGCCAGGTGCTCGCGCCAGCGCTGGTCGATGCTCTGCAGCAGCACCATGCGCATGAAGGGATTGAACTGCTCGATGCCGACGCGGTCGAGCTTGCTCTGGAAGAGCTCGTCGCCGGCCTTGACGACGGCCTCGACGATGTCCTCGTCGCTGATGGAGTCGCTCTTCTTGACGAGGTCGGTCAGCGAGAGAGCTATGCCCCACTCGGCCTGCAGCACGGTCTCCAGGCCGGGCAGGTCCCACTGCTCCTCCAGGCTCTCGACCGGCACGAAGCTGCGCACGACGTCGGTCAGCGTGGACGCGCGCAGCGACGCGATCTGGGCGATGAGGGCCTCGGCTTCCAGGATGTCGTTGCGCTGCTGGTAGATGACCTTGCGCTGGTCGTTCGACACGTCGTCGTACTCGAGCAGCTGCTTGCGGATGTCGAAGTTGCGCGCCTCGACCTTGCGCTGGGCGCCTTCGATGCTGCGCGTGACGATGCCGGCCTCGATGGCCTCGCCCTCGGGCATCTTGAGGCGGTCCATGATGGCGCGCACGCGCTCGCCGGCGAAGATGCGCATCAGCTGATCGTCCAGCGACAGGTAGAAGCGCGAGCTGCCCGGGTCGCCCTGGCGGCCCGAGCGGCCGCGCAGCTGGTTGTCGATGCGGCGGCTCTCGTGGCGCTCGGTCGCGATGATGCGCAGGCCGCCCTCGGCCTTGACCTTGTCGTGCAGGCCCTGCCACTCGTCGTGCAGCTGCTGGATGCGGCGCGCCTTCTCGTCGGCCGGGATGGCCTCGTCGGCTTCCAGGAACTGGACCTGCTTCTCGACGTTGCCGCCCAGCACGATGTCGGTGCCGCGGCCGGCCATGTTGGTCGCGATGGTGATGACGCCCGGGCGGCCGGCCTGGGCGACGATCTCGGCCTCCTTGGCGTGCTGCTTGGCATTGAGCACGTTGTGCGGCAGCTTGGCCTGCTGCAGCAGCGTGGAGATCAGCTCGGAGTTCTCGATGGACGTCGTGCCCACGAGCACCGGCTGACCGCGTTCGTGGCAGGCGCGGATGTCGGCGATGACGGCGGTGTACTTTTCCTTGTCGGTCTTATAGACCAGGTCCAGCTCGTCGCGGCGGATGGTCGGGCGGTTCGGCGGGATGACGACGGTCTCGAGGCCGTAGATCTCCTGGAACTCGTAGGCCTCGGTGTCGGCCGTGCCCGTCATGCCGGACAGCTTGCCGTACATGCGGAAGTAGTTCTGGAAGGTGATGGAGGCCAGCGTCTGGTTCTCGGCCTGGATGGCCACGCCTTCCTTGGCCTCGACGGCCTGGTGCAGGCCATCGCTCCAGCGGCGGCCCGACATCAGGCGGCCGGTGAACTCGTCGACGATGATGACCTCGCCGTTCTGCACGACGTAGCTCTGGTCCTTGTGATAGACGTGGTGGGCCCGCAGCGCTGCATTCAGGTGATGCATCAACGTGATGTTGGCCGCGTCGTAGAGGCTG
The DNA here is from genome assembly GCF_004342485.1 of Roseateles saccharophilus. Classification (GTDB taxonomy): domain Bacteria; phylum Pseudomonadota; class Gammaproteobacteria; order Burkholderiales; family Burkholderiaceae_C; genus Pelomonas; species Pelomonas saccharophila. Next base: position 27,678 of record NZ_SMBU01000048.1, on the reverse strand, counting down.
GCGCCCTCGGGGATCAGGCCGGCCTGCGTCAGCAGGCGCTCGGCAACCTCGTGGCCATCCTCGGTCAGGTGGATCTGGTGCGACTTCTCGTCCACCGTGAAGTCGCCCGGCTCGATGACGCCCTCGCCCGTGCGCGGGTCGAGCTCGCCGATCTGCTTCTTCAGATGCGGCACGACAGCGTTGATGCGCAGGTAGACGTCGGTGTGGTCGTCGGCCTGGCCCGAGATGATCAGCGGCGTGCGCGCCTCGTCGATCAGGATGGAGTCCACCTCGTCGACGATGGCATAGGCCAGGCCGCGCTGCACGCGGTCGGCCGTCTCGTAGACCATGTTGTCGCGCAGGTAGTCGAAGCCGTACTCGTTGTTCGTGCCGTAGGTGACGTCGGCGGCGTAGGCGGCCTGCTTCTCCTCGCGCGGCATCTGCGGCAGGTTGATGCCCACCGTCAGGCCGAGGAAGTTGTAGAGCTTGGCCATCCACTCGGCGTCGCGGCGCGCGAGATAGTCGTTCACCGTCACGACATGGACGCCCTTGCCCGTCAGCGCGTTCAGGTAGACCGGCAGCGTGGCCATCAGCGTCTTGCCTTCGCCGGTACGCATCTCGGCCACCTTGCCGGCATTGAGCACCATGCCACCGATCAGCTGCACGTCGAAGTGGCGCATCTTCAGCGCGCGCTTGCTGCCCTCGCGGCAGACGGCGAAGGCTTCGGGCAGGACGTCGTCGACCGTGGCGCCGCCGGCCAGACGCTGCCTGAACTCGGCCGTCTGCGCGCGCAACTCGTCGTCGCTCAAGGCCTCGTACTTCGGCTCCAGCGCGTTGATCTGCGCCACGGTGCGGCGATAGCCCTTGAGCAGGCGCTCGTTGCGGCTACCGAAAATCGAGGTGAGAAGCTTGGGCAACATGCTGCAATGAGTGAGGCTGGCGGGCGGCCGGCGGGTCGGCCCGGCCGGTGGGAGGCGCGAATCTGGGGTCGCGGCAAGGCATTGCAAGAAGGGCTTGCCCGGCCGCGCAAAACGGCGCAGTTTAGCAGCGGGGCATGGCGCAGCGCCCTGGCCTAGTCGGTCGGGCCGGGCGGCTGACTACACTGCCGGCATGTCCACCACGCCCCGCTATCTCGGCCCCAGGAGGCAGCACGCCAGTGTGCCGTCGCCAACGCCGGTGGCCGAGGCGCTACGCGCCCACGAGGGCCTGAACCAACTCAGCGCGCGGCTGGAAGCCTCGCGGCGCCGACTGCGCGTCATCGCCCCGGCCCTGCCCGGTGCGCTGCTGGCCAGCCTGCAGGCCGGCCCCATCGACGAGGAAGGCTGGAGCCTGCTGGTCGCCAACGCCGCCGTCGCAGCCAAGCTGCGCCATCTGCTGCCACGCCTGGAGGCCCTGCTGGCACAGGCCGGGCTGCCCGGGCGCATCCGCGTGAAGTTGATGCAGAAGTAAAAATCCCACTGACAGTGACACCGGGATTTCTAAAAAAAACCTACTGCCGTCGGATGGTGACGGGCAGTGGGTTTGCTTTGGTGCCGGCTATCGGATTCGAACTGATGACCTACCGCTTACAAGGCGGTTGCTCTACCAACTGAGCTAAGCCGGCGAAAAACAGGGCGCGATTCTAGGCGTTTGCGGCGCTCGCGGGCTCGTCACTTCACGCGCTTGAGCGCCGGGCGGGTGCCGCCGCTGGGTGCGTCGGGCGGTGGCTCGTCGTCCGCATCGCCCTCGGGCGGCTCGGACGCCAGACGCAGGCCACGGCGGGGTTCGGCCGCCGGCATCGCGGGCGGCGGCGCGCCGTCCTCCCGCGGCTCGGGTGCCGGGAAGGCCATGCCCTGGCCGTTCTCGCGAGCGTAGATCGCGACGACATGGTCCACCGGCACGACGATCTCGCGCGCGACGCCGCCGAAGCGGGCCTTGAACTGGATGAAGTCGTTGCCGAGGTCCAGCCCGCTGGTCGCGTCGAAACCGATGTTCAGCACGATCTCGTTGTTGGACACGTATTCCATCGGCACCTGCACCGAGCGGTCGACATGGACCGCGATGTAGGGCGTGAAGCCGTTGTCCGTGCACCAGTCGTGCAGCGCGCGGACCAGGTAGGGCCGGGTGGACGTGCCACCGCCCGCACCACCTTCGACTCCTTGCGTTTTATCCATGTACAACAGCCAGCCCGATCAGGGCGCAAAACAGACGATAGGCCCGGTGACTGCCGCGGAACCGGCTTTGCCGGGCCGCTGGCAGCGCCCCCTTGAGGGGGCGCGCAAAGCGCGTAGGGGGGTGGGCTGATCAGCGGCGCATGACCTTTTCGGAGGGCGTCAGCGCCTCGATGTAGGCCGGGCGGCTGAAGATGCGCTCGGCGTACTTCAGCAGCGGCAGCGCGTTCTTGGACATGTCGATGCCGTAGTAGTCCAGGCGCCACAGCAGCGGGGCGATGGCCACGTCGAGCATCGAGAAATCGTCGCCCAGCATGTACTTGTTCTTCAGGAAGATCGGCGCGAGCTGGGTCAGGCGGTCGCGGATCTGTGCGCGGGCCTTCTCCAGCTGCTTGTCCGTCGCCTTGGTCGTCGTGCCGCGGCCTTCGAGGATGTTCACATGGGCGAACAGCTCCTTCTCGAAGTTCAGCAGGAACAGGCGCACGCGGGCGCGGGCGACCGGATCGCCGGGCATCAGCTGCGGATGCGGGAAGCGCTCGTCGATGTATTCGTTGATGATGTGCGATTCGTACAGGATGAGGTCGCGCTCGACGAGGATGGGCACCTCGTTGTACGGGTTCATCAGTGCGATGTCTTCAGGCTTCGCGAACAGGTCAACGTCGCGGATCTCGAAGTCCATGCCTTTCTCGAACAGCACGAAGCGGCAGCGGTGCGAGTAGGGGTCGGTGGTTCCAGAGTAGAGGACCATCATGGCTTGGGCTCCCGAGGGGTCAGTCAATCAAAACGCGCGACGGCTGCCGCGCTGAAAAAGCAAACGCAGTGGGTGGCCTAGGCGCGCCCCACTGCGTGGTTCGGCACCGCCTGAGGCGGCGCCGGGAAGGACGGTGCTTACTTCACGTCCTTCCAGAACGAGGCGTTCAGCCGCCACGCAAATACGGTCAGGACACCGAGGAAGATCAGCACGACCACGCCCAGCTGGAAGCGCTGGCCCTGGGCCGGTTCGCCCATCCACTGAAGATAGGCCACGAGGTCGGCCACCGCCTCGTCGTACTGGTGCTCGTTCAGCTTGCCGGGCGTCAGTGGTTCGTAGCCGGCGAAGGCATGAACCTTCTTCTCGTGGTCGTGCCGGTCGGCGACTTCCTCGAACTTCGCGGCGCGCTGGCCCTGCAGTTCCCACATCACATGCGGCATCGCGACGCTGGGGAAGGCCAGGTTGTTCCAACCGGTGGCCTTGGTGTCGTCGCGGTAGAAATTCCGCATATAGGTGTAGAGGTAGTCGGCACCCGAGCCCTTGGCGCCATCGGCGCGCGAGCGGGCGATGACCGACAGGTCGGGCGGGTTGGCGCCGAACCAGGCCTTGGCTTCCTTCGGATCGAGGCTGACCTTCATGGTCTCGCCGACCTTGTCGGCGGCGAACAGCAGGTTGTTCTTGATCTCGACTTCCGAGAGGCCGATGTCGCGCATGCGGTTGTAGCGCATGTAGGCGGCGGAGTGGCAGTTCAGGCAGTAGTTGACGAACAGCTTGGCGCCGGTCTGCAGCGCCGCCATGTCCGACATCTTTTCCTTCGGGAACTTGTCCCACTCCATGCCACCGGTATTGGCCTGGACGGCGCCGGCCAGGCTCAGCGAGGCCAGCAGGAGGGCGATCAGCTTTTTCATTTGTGTTCTTGCTCCGCGGCTCAGTGGGCGTGGAAGTTCACACGGTCGGGCACCGGCTTGGTCGTCCCGAGGCGGCTCCACCATGGCATCAGCAGGAAGAAGCCGAAGTAGAACAGCGTGCCGACCTGGGCCACCAGCGTGCCCATGTCGCTCGGCGGCTGGATGCCGAGATAGCCCAGCACCAGGAAGAACACCACGAACACCGCGTAGACGTATTTGTGCCAGTCGGGGCGGTAGCGGATGGACTTGACCGGGCTGTGATCCAGCCAGGGCAGGAAGAACAGGATGATGACCGCGCCGCCCATGACGACGACACCCCAGAACTTGGCGTCGAAGACCTTGAGCAGGAAGATCAGCGCGGCGGCAGCCACCAGCAGCGCCACCTTGGCGGCACCACCGAACTTGCCCTTCAGGAAGCTCACGACGGCGGCGATGCCGACGACGCCGACGAGCACGTTGACCATCACGTCGGTCGTCGCGCGCAGCATCGAGTAGTAGGGTGTGAAGTACCAGACCGGTGCGATGTGCGGCGGCGTCTTCAGCGGGTCGGCCGGGATGAAGTTGTTGTACTCCAGGAAGTAGCCGCCGAACTCGGGCGCGAAGAAGATGATGGCGGTGAAGGCCATCAGGAACAGGCAGACGCCGTAGATGTCGTGCACCGTGTAGAACGGATGGAAGGGCACGCCGTCCAGCGGCCGCCCCTGTGCATCCTTGGGACCCTTCTTGATCTCGACGCCGTCGGGGTTGTTGGAACCGACGTCATGCAGGGCCAGCAGGTGGGCGACCACCAGACCCAGCAGTACCAGCGGCACCGCGATGACGTGGAAGCTGAAGAAGCGGTTCAGCGTCGCGTCGCCGACAACGTAGTCGCCGCGGATCATCAGGGCCAGGTCAGGACCGACGAAGGGGATGGCAGCGAACAGGTTCACGATGACCTGGGCACCCCAGTAGGACATCTGGCCCCAGGGCAGCAGATAGCCCATGAAGGCCTCGGCCATCAGGCACAGGAAAATCGCGCAGCCGAAGATCCAGACCAGCTCGCGCGGCTTGCGGTAGCTGCCGTAGATCAGGCCGCGGAACATGTGCAGGTAGACGACGATGAAGAAGGCCGAGGCGCCCGTGCTGTGCATGTAGCGGATCAGCCAGCCCCAGGGCACGTCGCGCATGATGTACTCGACCGACGCGAAGGCGAGGCCCGCGTCCGGCTTGTAGTGCATCACGAGAAAGATGCCGGTGACGATCTGGATCACCAGCACCAGCAGCGCCAGCGAGCCGAAGATGTACCACCAGTTGAAGTTCTTCGGCGCGTAGTACTCCGACATGTGGACCTTGTAGGCATCGAACGCGGTCGGGAACCGGTTCTCCAGCCAGGTCATGGTCTTCACGCCGACAGAGGCGCCTGCGGGAGCTTCCTTGAATTCAGCCATGTCTCGTCGTCCCGTTTGTTCTAGTTAGGCCTTCTTGTCCTCGCCGATCAGCAGGCGGCTGTCGGTGAGGTACATATGGGGCGGCACTTCGAGGTTGTCGGGCGCCGGCTTGTTCTTGAAGACGCGGCCGGCCATGTCGAAGGTCGAGCCGTGGCAGGGGCACAGGAAGCCGCCGTTCCAGTCGTCCGGCAGCGAGGGCTGGGGGCCGGCGGCGAACTTGTCGCTCGGCGAGCAGCCCAGATGCGAGCAGATACCGACGACGACGAGGTACTCGGGCTTGATCGAGCGGGCCTCGTTCTTCGCGTAGTCGGGGATGGGGTAGGCCTTGCGCTCCGAATTCGGGTCGGCCAGCTGGGCGTCGTTCTTCTTCAGGGCCTCGATCTGCGCGGGCGTGCGGCGCACGATCCAGACCGGCTTGCCGCGCCATTCGACGGTCAGCTTCTCGCCGGGCTTGATGGCGCCGATGTCCACTTCGACCGGGGCGCCGGCGGCCTTGGCGCGCTCACTGGGCGCGAAGGTGCTGACGAAGGGCACGGCGGTCGCCACGCCACCGACGGCGCCGGTCACACCGGTCGCGATCAGCCATGTGCGTTTGCCTTGGTCCACTTGCTGGTCACTCATGAGGGTCCTCTAAAGAGACTTCGAATCCGAGACTTCTGATCAGGGGCAGCCTAGGATTCTAGCGGACGTCGATTCATGCCCCGGCCATGCGGCGCGGGCTCGGGACCGCAGGTTTACCCGCCTTCTAGACTCCGGTCCTTGACGACAATATCGGCAAGCCACTTTTTCCAAACGTTCCCACAGGAGCCCTGCATGAGTTTCCTCTCCGAGTTCAAGGAGTTCGCCGTCAAAGGCAATGTCGTCGACCTCGCGGTCGGTGTGATCATCGGCGGCGCCTTCGGCAAGATCGTCGACTCCCTCGTCGGCGATGTCATCATGCCGGTCGTCAGCAAGGTCTTCGGCGGACTGGACTTCAGCAACTACTTCATCCCGCTGGCCGGCCAGACGGCCGCGACACTGGCCGAGGCCAAGAAGGCCGGCGCCGTGCTGGCCTACGGCAGCTTCATCACCGTGTCGCTGAACTTCATCATCCTGGCCTTCGTCATCTTCCTGATGATCAAGCAGATCAACCGCCTCAAGCGCGAGCCCGAGGCCGCGCCCGTGCCGGCCGAGCCGCCCGCGACGCCGGAAGACATCCAGCTGCTGCGCGAGATCCGCGATTCGCTCAAGCGCTGAGGCTCTTTTCCCTCGAAAAGCCCGGTAAGCAATGGTTACCGGGCTTTTTTCTGCCACGTAGTTGGCAACCTGCCGAAAACCCTGACTGGTTGCACGCGCGATACTTTCGGCGACGCCTGTGTCCGCCTGTTGATGAACGCGCCTGAAATCCGCCTGAATCCGCATCTCGAAGCCTCGCTGACCCGCATTCGCCTCGCGGGCGAGCAGGCCGCGGAGCGCTGCGCCGAAGGCCTGGGCCTGTCGGCGCTGTCGGCCGGCCAGATCAAGCGCCGCGACACCTTGCTGGCGGCGCAGTTCGTCTTCCGCCAGCAGCAGGGCATCTTCTCGCAACGCTTCGTGCAGAGCATGCGCAAGCAGGTGGCGGCCGAGCAGTCCGAGACCAGGCCTGCGCAGGGCAGCAGCCCGAAGCAGACGAATTGGGGCGAGCTCTCGCTGATGGACGACGACCAGGTCAACAACCTCGTCGCCGCCGACCGCATCGGCTTGGCCATCGGCCACCACAGCGAGTGGGAGCTGCGCGAGGTCGAGTCCTACATCTCGGGCATCCAGATCGGCGAGCGCAACCCGCTGCGGCCCGAGTTGGTCGCCCAGGCCCTGCTCGACGCGGTGCAGTCCATCACCGACGACCCGCAGACCCGCCAGACCCTGACCGACGAGCTAACCCGCTCGCTCGCCCAGGAAATGCGCGCCTGCTATGCCGACATCGCCGAACTGCTGCGTTCGCGCGGCCTGCGCCCGCAGGACCTGCGCGTGCGCGCGGCGGCGGAAGGCTCGACGTCGCGCCAGGGCGGGCTCGGCAACTCGACGCAGCAGGCCGAATTCGACTCCGGCCATGGCGGCATGTCGACACGCGGCTCCGGCCACGGCGGGCTGGGCCAGGGTGGCGGCCGCAGCGGCTTCGGCCGGGGCGGCGGCATCGGCCGCGTCGACCCGCAGATGATGGACCTGCTGCGTCGCCTCGCGCAGACGCCGGGCGCCTACGAGCCCGGCTACGACAGCCAGGGCCATTCCGGCCGCATGGGCCTGGACACCCTCAGCGACTCGCCCAGCGCCTGGGGGCAGATGCCGCTGCCGACCAACGTGATCCACCAGCACCGCGACGAGCTGCGCCAGGCCGCCAGCGGCCGGCTGGACCACATGGTCATCGACGTCGTGGCGGGCCTGTTCGACCAGATCCTGTCCGACCCCAAGGTGCCGCCGCAGATGGCGCGCCTGCTCGCCCGGCTGCAGCTGCCGGTGCTGCGCGTGGCGCTGGGCGACGAGACCTTCTTCTCCTCGCGCCGCCACCCGGTACGCCAGTTCGTCAACCGCATGGCATCGCTGGCCTGCGCCTTCGACGACTTCAGCGACGACCCGGGCCGCCCCTTCCTGGCCCATGTGCGCGACCTCGTGCAGGACGTGGCCCAGGGCGACTTCGACCGCATGGACGTCTACACGGCCAAGCTGGACGCCCTCGAGGCCTTCATCGCCGAGCAGACCCGCAGCACGCTGAAGGCTGCTGGCGACGCCGCCGCCGTCGTCGAGCGCCGCGAGACCGACCTGCGCCTGCAGCAGCGCTATGCGCTGCAGCTCCAGCAGGCGCTGGCCAAGGTGCCGATGCAGGACTTCCTGCGCAGCTTCCTGGCCCAGGTCTGGAGCCAGGCCATCGTGCTGGCCTCGCGTGAAGGCGCGCCCGAGCGTGCGCTGCGCCTGCGCCAGCTCGGCCGCAGCCTGGTGATGAGCGTGCAGCCCAAGGGTGGCACCGCGGCGCGCGCCGACTTCCTGCGCGAGCTGCCCAATCTGATGCGCACGCTGAACGAGGGCATGGACCTGATCCGCTGGCCCGACGCACCGCGCAAGGACTTCTTCGGCGCGCTGCTGCCGGCCCATGCCGAATCGCTGAAGGGCGCCGCACCGAGCGCCCTCGACACCAATCTGCTGATCAAGCAGCTCGACCAGATCTTCGGCGTGCCCCCGCCGGCCGAGGCCGACCTCGGCAAGCCCATGGCCGGCGAGACCGCGCCCGGCGACCTCGACGCCAGCCAGCGCCTGACGCCCGCCGAGGCCAAGAGCCTGGGCCTGGTCGAGGACGCCAGCGTCGACTGGAACGGCGTGCTCGACCTGGACCTGTCGGGCAACGACGAGGCCGCCGCGCCGCTTGGGGCCGTCGACATCTCCATCGATGGCCTGCCCGCCGCCGAGAGCGCCCCCGAGCCCAGCAGCGGCGCGCTGCTGATGGACAACATGCAGCTGGGCTACGCCTACCAGATGCACACCGGCACCGAGTGGCAGAAGATGCGCCTGGCCCATGTCAGCGCGGGGCGCAGCTTCTTCATCTTCACCCACGGCAGCCGCCACCAGGAGACCGTGACGATGACGGCACGCATGCTGAGGAAGCTCTGCGAGGCCGGCCGCATGCGCGCCTACGAGCAGGCCTATCTGCTCGAACGCGCCACCGCGCGCACGCGGGCGCAGCTGGCGGCGCTCAGCGGCCGCTGAGCCGCCGCGCCATCGCCAGCGCCGCGCCCAGGCTGGCCGGGTCGGCCAAGCCGCGGCCGGCGATGTCGAAGGCGGTGCCATGGTCGGGGCTGGTGCGCACGAAGGGCAGGCCCAGCGTCACATTGACGCCCTGTTCCACGCCGAGATATTTGACCGGGATGAGGCCGTGGTCGTGCGTCATCGCGACGACCACGTCGAACTCGCCGCGGCGGGCGCGCATGAAGACGGTGTCGGGCGCATGGGGGCCGCTCGCGTCCCAGCCTGAAGCCCGCGCGTCGGCGATGGCCGGCGCGATGTGGCGGATCTCCTCGTCGCCGAACAGGCCGCCCTCGCCCGCGTGCGGATTCAGCCCAGCCACGGCAATGCGCGGCGCCGCGATGCCCATGCGCTGCAGCGCCGTGCCGGTGATGAGCAGCGTCTCCAGCACCGACTCGCGCGTGACGCCGTCGATCGCCTCGCGCAGCGAACAGTGGATGGTGACCAGCACCGTGCGCAGCTCCTCGTTGGCCAGCATCATGCGCACCGGCACGCCGCCCGCGAGGGCCTGCAGCATCTCGGTGTGGCCCGGATAGGGCGAGCCGGCCGCATGCAGGGCCTCCTTGTGGATGGGCGCGGTGACGAGGGCGCCCGCGCGGCCGGCCTGGATCTCCGCCACGGCCGCCTCGATGCAGAGCGCCGCCGCCGCGCCGGCGCGGGCGTCGACGCGACCGAGCGCCACGTCGCCCAGGCCGGCCGGCAGGCCCTCGGGCTGCCACACCGGCAGGCAACGCGGCGGCAGCCGCGCGAACTCGCCCAGGTCCTGCAGCTCGGCCACGGCCAAGCCGCCGCCGGTGGCCGCAACGGCCCGCCGCAGCACGGCCACGTCGCCCACGACGACGGCATCGCGCGGCGCTTCGCGCCGCCACAGGCCGGCAATGATCTCGGGGCCGATGCCGCAGGCATCGCCCATCGTGACGACCAGGGGCAGGTCCGGGGAGTGTTGCGCAGTCATGCGGCATTCTTTCATCACCCCGCCGCTTCGCTGGCAGACTGCGCCCGCCATGAAGCACGACAACACCACCTACCCCATCGGCACGCCCGGCCAGGCCTGGGGCGCCGCCGAAGGCACAGCCTGGCGGGCCCGCCAGACCCGGCAGCGCAGCTACGCGCAAGACGTGATCGCCGCGATAGAGCCGCTGCGCCAGTCCTTCGACGTCTCCGAATATGGTGCGCTGGACTGCGCCGGTGAGCGTTTCCCGCTGCTGGCCATTCGCAGCCGCGGCTGGCGGGAGGAACTGCCCACGCTGGTCGTCACCGGCGGCGTGCACGGCTACGAGACCAGCGGCGTGCAGGGCGCGCTGCAGTTCGTCCGCGAGCACGGGCTGGAGCAGGCCGGCCGCGCCAACCTGCTCGTCGTGCCCTGCGTCAGCCCCTGGGCCTGGGAGCGCGTGCAGCGCTGGAACCCCGATGCGCTGGACCCCAACCGCAATTTCCGCGCGGGCAGCCCGGTCGGCGAATCGGCCGCGCTGGTGGCCCTGCTGGCGCCGCTGCACGGCCGGGTGCTGATGCACATCGACCTGCACGAAACGACGGACAGCGACGAGTCGGAGTTCCGGCCCGCGCTGGCGGCACGCGACGGCGAGGCCTTCGTGCCCAGCGAGATCCCGGACGGTTTCTACCTCGTCGACGACGCCGAGCGGCCGCAGCCCGGGTTCCAGCGGGCCGTCATCGATGCGGTGGCCCGGGTCACCCACATCGCCGAGCCGGACGCCAACGGCCAGATCATCGAATGCCCGCTTCAACAGCCCGGCGTGATCAGCTTTGCCGTGGCGAAGAAAGGGCTGTGCGCGGCCATCACGGCAGCGCGCTTCGCCACGACGACCGAGGTCTACCCCGACAGCGCGCGCACCACGCCCGAGGAATGCGTCGCGGCCCAGGTCACGGCCGTGCGCGCGGCCATCGCCTACGCGCTGGATCACGCAAACGCTTAGGCGGGGTTGTCCACGTCGATGAACTGCCAGCTCAGGCCCAGGTCCTGCGCGACCTGGTCACCCAGGCCCTGCACGCCGTAGCGCTCGGTGGCATGGTGGCCGGCCGCGATGAAGGCCACGCCGGTCTCGCGGGCATAGTGGGCCTGGGGCTCGGAAATCTCGCCGGTGATGAAGACATCCGCGCCGGCCGCGATTGCCGCCTCGAAATAGCCCTGGGCGCCGCCCGTGCACCAGGCCACGCGACGCAGCGGCCGGCCGTCGCCGGGCACGGCGGTCACGCCGCGGCCGAGCACCTCGCGCAGCCGGGCCGCCAGCGCGCCGAGGTCGGTCGGCGCCATGGCCGCGCTGAAGCCCAGGTCCTGCTCGCCGAAGCGACGGTCCGCCAGCCAGCCGAAGCGCGCGCCGAGCTGGGCGTTGTTGCCGAGCGTCGGGTGGGCGTCCAGCGGCAGGTGGTAGGCGAAGAGGCTGATGTCTGCGCTCAGCAGTCGAGCAAGGCGCTGCTTCATCCAGCCCGTCACGCGGCCGTCCTGGCCGCGCCAGAACAGGCCGTGGTGGACGAGGATGGCGTCGGCCCCGGCGGCGATGGCGGCATCGATCAGCGCCAGGCTGGCAGTGACCCCGCAGGCCAGATGGCGGACCTCGGCGCGGCCCTCGACCTGCAGACCGTTCGGCCCATAATCCTTGAAGCGCCCAGGCTCCAGCAACTCGTTGAGGCGGAACTCCAGCGCGGCGCGATCGGTCATGGCTTGAGAAGGGTTTGGGGTGTTGAAGCGGCTCTGGCTGATTTTCGCGCAGGCGGTCACGGTCGCCCTGGCGCTGCTCTTCGTCGTCGCGACGCTGAAGCCGCAGTGGCTGCCCCCGGCCCGCGGGCGCGACGCGGCGCTCGCCGCCACAGCAAGCCAGATCGCGCTGCCGCCCTCCCCGTCTGCATCGGTCGTGCGGGCCGGCTTCGCGCAGGCCGCGCGCATCGCATCGCCCGCCGTCGTCAGCATCACCGCGAGCAAGGCGCCGCCGCAGGCGAGCGGCCGGGGCCGCGAGCCGGCGTTCGGCTTCCCGGGATTCCCTGGCTTTCCCTTCGGCCCACGCTCACGCAGCGGCCCGCAACTGGGCCTGGGCTCGGGCGTCATCATCTCGGCCGACGGCGTGCTGCTGACCAACAACCACGTCATCGAAGGCGCGTCCGACATCGAGGTGCAGCTCAGCGACGGCCGCCAGGCCCAGGCCACCCTCGTCGGCACCGACCCCGAGACGGACGTGGCCGTGCTGAAGATCGCGCTGCCCAGCCTGCCGGTGATCCCGCTCGGCGACGCGGCCAGCCTGGCAGTGGGCGACGCCGTGCTGGCCATCGGCAACCCCTTCAACGTCGGCCAGACGGTGACCTCGGGCATCGTCTCGGCGCTGGGCCGCAGCCAGCTCGGCATCAACACTTTCGAGAACTTCATCCAGACCGACGCGGCCATCAACCCCGGCAATTCCGGCGGCGCCCTGGTGGACGCCGACGGCCGCCTCGTCGGCATCAACACGGCCATCTTCTCGCGCAGCGGCGGCTCGCTCGGCATCGGCTTCGCCATTCCCGTCGACGTGGCGCGCCAGGTGGCCGCGGCGCTGCTGAGGGACGGCGTCGTCGCGCGCGGCTGGATCGGCGTTCAGACCCGCGAGCTGACGCCCGAGCTGGCCGAAGCGCTCAAGCTCGACGCGAGCGCCAAGGGCGTGCTGATCGGCGGCGTCGTGGCCAATGCGCCGGCCGCCCAGGCGGGCGTCAAGCCGGGCGACGTGCTGACTCGCGTCGGCGCCCACGCGGTGGCCACGCCCGCCGAGCTGCTGGCCAGCGTCGCGGCGCTGAAGCCCGACAGCAGGGTCGAGGTGGCCGTGCAGCGCGCCGGCAAGGCAATGAGCTTCCAGCTCGTAGTGGCCCAGCGGCCCCGGCCGCAGCGGCAAGCCGAGGACGAGTGAAGCGCTACTCGGCGTCTTCTGGCGCCTTGGTGCTGCGGATGAAGTAGCTGGCGGCCAGCAGGCCCAGCTCGTAGAGCAGGCACATCGGGATGGCCAGGGCCAACTGCGAGACGATGTCGGGCGGCGTGATGATGGCCGCGACAATGAAGGCGACGACGATGAAATAGCCGCGCCATTCACGCAGCTTGTCCACCGACACCACGCCGATGCGCGCGAGCACGACGACGATGACCGGCACCTCGAAGGCCGCGCCGAAGGCGATGAACATATTCATCACGAAGCCGAGATAGGCCTCGATGTCGGGCGCCGCCGTGATGCTCTTGGGCGCGAAGTTCTGGATGAACTTGAAGACCTGGCCGAAGACGAAGAAATAGCAGAAGGCCACGCCGGCGAAGAACAGCAGCGTGCTCGACACCACCAGCGGCAGCACCAGGCGCTTTTCGTGCGAGTACAGGCCCGGCGCGACGAAGGCCCAGGCCTGGTAGAGCACCACCGGCAGGGCCAGCAGGAAGCCGGCCAGCAGCGTGATCTTCAGCGGCACGAAGAAGGGCGCGATGACGTTGGTGGCAATCAGCTTGGTGCCGGCCGGCAGATGGGACACCAGCGGCGCGGCGAGCAGGTCGTAGAGCGGCCCTGGGCCGGGGTAGACGACGAGAATGCCGAAGCAGATGCCGATGGCCAGGATGGCACGCAACAACCGGTCGCGCAGCTCCATCAGGTGGGCGACGAAGGGCTGCTCGGTGCCTGCCAGCTCGTCGTGGTCGGGTTTTTGGAAGGAGGAGCTCATTTCCGCAGGCCGGGCGGCCGGAAGCGCGCGACGCGCGCCGCGCCGGACTGGGTATGGCGGCGCACGCCGGCCTTCTGCTTGAACCACAGCGGCGTGGCGCCGCGCTTGAGGCGCCAGTTCTTCTTCGGGTGGCGGTACTCGGGCGGCGCCAGCGCGATGGCCGACTCGGCCCCGAGGGAGGCCCCCTCGCCGCTCACATCGCGCCAGGTCTGGTCGAAGGCCTGGGTGGCCGAGTCGACCTCCTGGCGCACGCTCTGCTCGACATCGCGCGCCGCCGTCTCGAACTGGGACTTCATCTTCTGAAGCTCCTCCAGCTCGATGGAGCGGTTCACCTCGGCCTTCACGTCGGCCACATAGCGCTGCGCCTTGCCGAGCAAGGTACCCACCGTGCGGGCGACGCGCGGCAGCTTCTCGGGGCCGATGACGATCAAGGCCACCGCGCCGATCAGCGCGAGCTTGTCAAAGCCGAAATCAAGCACTCAGCAGCTTCTCAACGGCTCAGGACTTGGTCTTGGCGTCGACGTCGACCGTGTTGGGGTCGTGGGCCTTGTTGGCCGTGACCTGCTGGGGCGGTGCCGCCGGCGTGTCGGACGTGCCCTCCTTCATGCCGTCCTTGAAACCCTTGACCGCGGCGCCGAGGTCGGAACCGACATTGCGCAGCTTCTTGGTGCCGAAGATGGCGATGACGACGACCAGGACGATCAGCCAGTGCCAGATGCTGAATGAACCCATGATGATGACTCCTTGTGGACTGGCTCAAATTCTAGGTGACGGTGTCGGACCAGCCGGCCGTCAACCTTTCAACCAAGGCCTTGGCCCGCCCATCACGTGCAGATGCAGGTGATACACCTCCTGGCCGCCGTCCGCTCCGGTGTTGATGACGTGGCGGAAGCCGTTGGTCACGCCCAGCTCCTTCATCAGCTTCGTGCCCAGGGCGGTCATCTTGCCCAGCAGGGCCGCCTCGGCTTCGGTCACGTCGGCCATCGACGCGATATGGCGCTTGGGGATGATGAGCACATGCACCGGCGCCCAGGGGTGGATGTCGTGGAAGGCGAAGATGTCTTCGTCCTCGTAGGCCTTCCTGCTCGGGATCTGGCCGGCGACGATCTTGCAGAAGATGCAGTTCGGGTCTGCGCTCATCACTTGTTTCCTCTTTGGGCGAATTCGGTCAGGCCGGACAGGCCCTCACGGCGGGCCAGTTCGTTCAACACGTCCTCGGGCTTCAAGCCGAAATGCGCCAGCGCGACCATGCTGTGGAACCACAGGTCGGCCACCTCGTAGACGACCTTCTTCGGGTCGCCGTCCTTGGCCGCCATCACCGTCTCGGTGGCTTCCTCGCCGACCTTCTTCAGGATGGCGTCCAGGCCCTTGTCGAAGAGCTTGGCGACGTAGCTGGTGCCGGGGTCGGCACCCTTGCGGGACTCGATGACCGCGCCGACGCGGCAGAGGATGTCGTCAGTCATAAATTCTCGCGGGGTCCTTCAGCACCGGCTCGACGGCGCTCCAGACGCCGTTCTCCAGTTTCTGGAAAAAGCAGCTGTGCCGGCCGGTATGGCAGGCGATGCCCGGCTCGTGGCCGAGCTGGGTGATGGTCAGCAGCACGACGTCGTTGTCGCAGTCCATGCGGATGGCATGCACCTGCTGGAAGTGGCCGCTTTCCTCGCCCTTGTGCCAGAGCCTGCCGCGCGAGCGGCTCCAGTACACAGCCTGGCCGCGTTCGGCCGTCAGCGCCAGCGCCTCGCGGTTCATCCACGCGAACATCAGCACGTCGCCCGTGCCCTGCTCCTGGGCGATGACGGGCACCAGGCCCCTGTCATCCCACTTCACTTCGTCTAGCCAGCTCATGATTTCAGTCTAGGTGAGTCGGGCCGACATGGTTGCGCTCCTGGGCAAACCAGTCCAGCACGGGGAAGGTGCCGGGCAGCACCGGCTTGACCTGCACCGGCAGGCTGGCCCAGGCCATCTGCTGGCCTTCGAGCATCTGGAACTCGCCGCTCCAGTCGAACACCTTGCAGAAGTTCAGCCGCACCAGCGCGTGGGGATAGTCGAACATCTCTACCTTCCACGGGTGGACCGCGCCGATCTCGATGCCGATCTCCTCGCGCAGTTCGCGCGCCAGCGCCTGCTCGATGCTCTCGCCCGGCTCGACCTTGCCGCCCGGGAATTCCCAGTAGCCGGCGTAGACCTTGCCTTCGGGCCTCGACGTCAGCAGGAACTGGCCGTCAGGCGCAACGAGCACGCCGACCGCGACCTCGGTGATGGGACGTTGCTCGCTCATGCCTGGCGCCCCGCCAGGTCACGCGCGAACTGGAAGGCCACGCGGCCGGAGCGCGAACCGCGCTCCAGCGCCCAGATCAGCGCCGGCTGGCGTGCCGCCTCGATGGCGGCCTCGTCCAGGCCGAAATGGCGCAGCCACTGGGCCACGATGGCCAGGTATTCGTTCTGGCTGAAGGGGTAGAAGCTGATCCACAGCCCGAAGCGCTCGGACAGCGAGATCTTTTCCTCCACCGCCTCGCCGGGGTGGATCTCGCCATGCTCGCCGTGGCTGCCGCCAAGGTTGTCGGCCATCTTCTCGGGCAGCAGGTGGCGACGGTTGCTCGTCGCGTAGATCAGCAGGTTGTCACTGGCGGCCGCGACGGAGCCGTCGAGCACGCTCTTCAGCGCCTTGTAGCCGGCCTCGCCTTCGTCGAAGCTCAAGTCGTCGCAGAAAACGACGAAGCGCTCCGGCCGGCCCGCGACCTGGTCGATGAGGTCCGGCAGGTCGACGAGGTCGGCCTTGTCGACCTCGATCAGGCGCAGGCCGCGGCCCGCGAACTCGTTCAGCACCGCCTTGATCAGCGAGCTCTTGCCCGTGCCCTTGGCGCCCGTCAGCAGCACGTTGTTGGCCGGGCGGCCGGCGACGAACTGGGTGGTGTTGCGCAGCAGCTTTTCCTTCTGCGGCTCCACCTCCTGCAGGTCGGTGAGAAGGATGCGGCTGACCGAGCGCACCGGCTCCAGGCACAGCGCGCCATGGCGGCGGCGGGCGCGGAAGGCGGTGGAAGCGGCCCAATCGGGCGGCGTGGCGGCGTGGGGCAACACGGCCTCGAGCCGGGCCAGCAGGCCCTCGGCGCGGGCGATCAGGGAGTCAAGCGCGGCAGACATCGCCGCAGTTTAGGCGGCCGGGGCCGCGCGCCCGGCGGCTCAGCCGCCCGCCAGCGCCCTTAGCGAGGCCTCGAGCTGCTCGGTAGGCAGGCGCTTGAAGCCCGAGCGGGCATAGCGCTGCAGCCGGCCGATGATGAAGCTGACCCAGACCGAGGCCTGGGCATTGGCCTGCACGGTGGGCGTCAGCGAGCCCTGCGCCTCGGCAGCGGCGCGCAGCACCTGGCGCAGCGAGGACTCGATGCGGTCGAAGAACTGGTTCATGCGCGCCACCAGGCGCTCGTTCTCGTAGACCAGGGCGTCGCCCACCATGACCCGCGTCATGCCGGGGTTCTTCTCGCCGAACTGCAGCATTACGCTGGCGATGCGCGCGGCCTTGCCCGGCGGCGGCAGCGGGTGGGGGTTGTCGACGATCTGGTTGACGAGGCCGAAGACGCTGGTCTCGATGAAGTCGATCAGCGCCTCGAACATCTGCGCCTTGCTGGCGAAGTGGCGGTACAGCGCCGCCTCGCTGACGTCGAGCTTGGCCGCCAGCGCCGCCGTCGTGATGCGGTCGGCGCCGGGCTGCTCCAGCATGCCGGCCAGCACCTGCAGGATCTGCGTGCGGCGCTCGCCGGGCTTGGGGCGTTTCCTGGGAGCGGCGGGGCTGTCGGTGGCGGGCAGGTCGGCGTCCATGGCGAGGATGCTAGTCCCTCAACCAGCCGAGACGGCGCGCCTCGTAGATGGCTTCCACCTTGGAGCGCACGTGCAGCTTGCGGTAGACCCGCTTCACATAGGTCATCACCGTGTGCGGCGAAACCTGCATGAAGTTCGCGATCTCGTCGAAGGTGAAGCCCTTGGCCGCCAGGTGCAGCACGCGCGACTCCTGCTCGGACAGGGCGACGACCTCCTCGTCGGCCATGGTCGCGGCCATGGCCTCGGGCGAGGGGCCGGTCGACCCTTGGGCGCCGGGCGCCAGGCGCACCAGCAGGCGGCGCGCGATGACGGGGCTGATCGGGCTGCCGCCGGCGCGCAGCGAGCGCAGCTGGCCGGGCAGGTCCAGCGCCAGGCTGTCCTTCAGCAGATAGCCGGTCGCGCCGGCCTCGATGCTGGCGACGACATGCTGCTCGTCGCCGAACACCGAGATGACCATGACCTCGCACTGCGGTCGCGTCTGGGCGGCGTGGCGGATCAGCTCGATGCCGCTGCCGCCGGGCAGATCCAGGTCGACGAGCAACACGTCGGGCTGGAGTTGGTCGAACATGCGCCGGCCCTGGGGCAGGTCAGGGGCGATGCCGAGCAATTCGATGTCGGGCACGCTGCCGAGGGCGTGGGTGAACGCTTCCCTGAAGCGGGCTTGGTCTTCGACGATCAGGACCGAGAACGGGGTCATTGACTCTTTGCAAGGTTCAAAGCGCTGGGGTGCGCATTGTCGGCCCAGGATACCCCCCTAGATTGCCCGTGCCTTCCTTCAGAAGTGGGGGGAGCGGGCCAGCGCGGCCAGCGAGCGTACGCGCCGGCTGACATAGGCGGGGCGGTGCTGCAGGCGCCGGCCCTCGGCGGCCTTGCGCAGCCAGCGCTGCATCCAGACCGTCTTCAGCCCCAGGCCGCGCGCGGTCTTCTGGTGGATCAGCGTGTCCTCGACGAGGACGCAGCGCGCCGGCACCAGCCTCAGCCGCGCGAGCACGACGCGGAACATGCGCGCATCGGGCTTGGGCCGGGAGTGGCCGAAGATCTCCATGTCCTCGACACAGATCAGCCGCTCGAAGGCGTCCGAGAGCCCGATCGCCGCCAGCACGCGCTCGGCGTAGCCGCGCGGCGCATTCGTCATCAGCAGCTTGCGCCCGGGCAGGCGGCGCAGCGCGGCCAGGTCATGGGCATGGCCGTGCAGATGGGCCTCCAGCCCCGGCAGGCGATGCGTCTCGTGCAGGAAGTGCGCCGGCTTGACGCCATGATGGCGCTGCAGCCCGGTCAGCGTCGCGCCGTAGCGCGTCCAGTAGCGGTGGCGCAGCGCGACGGCCTCCTCAGTCGTCAGGCCGAGGTGGGTCTCGATATAGGCCGTCATCGATGCGTTCAGCTCCTTGAACGCGCGGTGCGAAGCGTTGTGCAGCGTGTCGTCGAGGTCGAACAGCCAGACCCGATCGCGTGGATTCATCGCGAGCTGATCATCGTGCCGTAGGCCTGGTCCGTCAGGATCTCCAGCAACATCGCGTGCGGCACGCGGCCGTCGATGATGTGGACGGCGTTGACGCCGCTCTTGGCCGCGTCGATGGCGCCGGCGATCTTGGGAATCATGCCGCCGCTGATCGTGCCGTCGGCCACCAGCTCGTCGATGCGGCGCGGCGTCAGCTCGGTCATCAGCTCGCCGGCCTTGTCCAGCACGCCGCGGATATTGGTCAGCATCAGCAGCTTCTCGGCCTGCAGCACGGTGGCCAGCTTGGCGGCAACGACGTCGGCATTGATGTTGTAGCTCTCGTTGGCCTCGCCGAAGCCGATGGGGCTGACGACGGGGATGAACTGGTCGTCCTGCAGGGCCTTCACGACGCTGGGGTCGATGGAGACGATGTCGCCGACCTGGCCGATGTCGTGCTCCTTGCTGGGGTCGTCCTTGTCCAGCATCTTGAGCTTCTTCGCGCGGATCATGCCGCCGTCGCGGCCCGTCAGGCCCACGGCCTTACCGCCCGCGGCATTGATCAGGCCGACGATGTCCTGCTGCACCTCGCCGGCCAGCACCCATTCGACGACGCCCATGGTCTCGGCGTCGGTGACGCGCATGCCCTGGATGAAGTGGCCCTTCTTGCCCAGCTTGTTCAGCGCATCCTCGATCTGCGGCCCGCCGCCATGCACGACGACGGGATTCAGGCCGACGAGCTTGAGCAGCACCACGTCCTCGGCGAAGTCCTGCTGCAGCTCCGGGTCGGTCATCGCATTGCCGCCGTACTTGATGACGATGGTCTTGCCATGGAACTTGCGGATATAGGGCAGGGCCTGGGAGAGGATCTCGGCCTTCTCGCGCGGGGCGATGTGGGCGACGTCGGTGGCGTGGGGGGTGGTCATGCTCGGGGCTCCGGGAATGGCCGGCATTCTAGGAACAGCGCAGCCCGGCCGAGCGCCGGCCCCTTGGCCACAATGCCACCCATGCAAGCCAGCGCCTACCTCAAGCTCTCCGTCGCGACCGCGCTCGTGACCATCGTCCTGAAAACCGCCGCCTGGTGGTGGACCGGCTCGGTCAGCCTCGCGGCCGACGCCCTCGAATCCCTCGTCAATCTGGCCGGCGCCGTGTTCGCCCTCGTCATGGTCACGCTGGCGGCTCAGCCGCCCGATGCCGAGCACCCCTATGGCCATCACAAGGCCGAATATTTCTCGAGCGGCTTCGAGGGCATCCTCATCATCGCGGCGGCCATGGGCATCCTGTGGGGCGCCTTCGACCGCTGGCGCCATCCGGAACCGCTGGAGCAGGTGGGCGTCGGCGTCGTGCTGGCCGTCGTCAGCTCGGCGCTGAACGGCGGCCTGGCCTGGGCCATGCTGCGCAAGGCGCGCGAGCTGCGCTCGGTCGCGCTGGAGGGCGACGCCCGCCACCTGATCACCGATGTCTGGACCTCGGCCGGCGTCGTCGTCGGCCTGCTCGGCGTGATGGCCACGGGCTGGCAGTGGCTGGACCCGCTGCTGGCCGCGCTGGTGGCGCTGAACATCCTGCGCGAGGGCGTGCACCTGATGCACGAGTCCACGCGCGGCCTGATGGACGAGGCGCTGGACGCCGAGTCCATGTCCAAGGTACAGGCCGTGCTGAACGACTTCTGCCACCCGCACACGCTGCGCTTCGACCACGTCACCAGCCGCGTGGCCGGGCAGCGCCGCTTCGTCGACCTGCACATGCACATGCCGGCAGGCTGGAGCCTCGGGCGCGCGGCGGCACTGCGCACCTCGGTCGAGCAGGCGCTGATGAGCGCCGTGCCGGGGCTGCGCGCCAGCATCCAGCTGCTGCCCATGGACGTCGAAGCGCATTTCGACGACCCCAAGGACCTGCTGTGATTGCGCTGCTGCAACGTGTGCGGGAGGCCCGCGTCGAGGTGGGCGGGCGGATCGTCGGCCAGATCGGGCAGGGGCTGCTGATGCTGGTCTGCGCCGAGCCCGCGGACACCGAGGCCACGGCCGAGAAGCTGATCGCCAAGGTGCTGAAGCTGCGCATCTTCAGCGACGAGGCCGGCAAGATGAACCTCAGCCTGCAGGACGTGGGCGGTGGCCTGCTCATCGTCAGCCAGTTCACGCTGGCGGCCGACACGGCCGGCGGCAACCGGCCGAGCTTCTCGGGCGCGGCGCCGGCCGAACT
This sequence comes from Roseateles saccharophilus, assembly GCF_004342485.1. Classification (GTDB taxonomy): domain Bacteria; phylum Pseudomonadota; class Gammaproteobacteria; order Burkholderiales; family Burkholderiaceae_C; genus Pelomonas; species Pelomonas saccharophila. The sequence continues at coordinate 6,592 of NZ_SMBU01000048.1, read as the reverse complement.
GGGCCGGTGCCTCTACGAGCACACGCTGGCGGTTGCGCGCCGCCAGCATCCGCTCGTCGCCAGCGGCGAGTTCGGCGCGGACATGCAGGTGCACCTCGTCAACGACGGGCCGGTGACGATCCCGATGCGGATGACCGGCCCCTGAGGCCCAGGGCGGTGCTCACTTCTCCATCCAGTACTCCATATCGCCCTTGCTCGTGTTGGAGCCGGCGCTCGGGTTGGCGAGGTTCTCGCTCCTGACGACACCGCGGATGCCGAGGAACCGGCCCGTGCCGCCCACGAGGGTCAGCGCCGCCAGGCTGCGCGTCGTCTTGCCGCCGCCATCGGCGGTCGCATGCGCGGCGATCTGCCCGCGCGCATAGATCCGCTCGCCCGACTCGCTCAGGTAGGTGACATAGACCTGGCCCCCGCCGTTCAGCTCGGTGTAGTCCGACAGGCCGTGTGTCCACGACTCCTTCAGACGCGTGCCATCGACCATCGGCCCGTTCTTGCCGTAGACCCGATGGATCTCGAAGACGCGCAGCTGATGCCCCGGCGCGTCGCCGACGTCGATCACATGCTGCTGCGTGTACTGGGTGCTTTCGGCGGGCACGTCGAAGGACACCCTCTGCCGCTGCTGCGACCACGCGGCCGGCGAAACCGACAACATGCCCAGCAGCGCCACCGCGGCACATACCCCAGTTCTGGTTGTCATGCCGCACCTCCTCTCGTTTCTGTTCCGGGGACCGCAGAGGTGCCGCGACCGCTGCGGATCCCCGCGCATCGGGCCGGCACGCCCGACGCGACTCGCTCGCCCAGCGTGCTTTCAGCTTAGATCGGCAGCCCTGGCGGTTCAAGCCTGGGCAAGCACGGCCTCAGACCGAGCGCCGGTCCTCGATGACGCGGCCGTCGTTGGGCAGGCTGCCCGGGGCAACGAGGCTGACCTCGCCGCGCAGCTTGGTCAGCTCGCGCAGCGTCGCCGCGACCGCGGCATCCAGGCCCTGCGGTGCGCCCTCGACCTCGGCCAGCAGGGTCATGCGGTCGTCGGCCATCTCGCCGTCGACGACGAGGCGCACGCGGCGCAGCTCGGCGTGGCGCTTCAGCAGCTCGGCCAGCTGGCCGGCATGCACGAACATGCCGCGCACCTTGGCCGACTGGTCGGCGCGGCCCAGCCAACCGCGCAGGCGCTGGTTGCTGCGGCCGCAAGGGCTGGCCCCCGGCAGCACGGCCGACAGGTCGCCGGTGGCGAAGCGGATCAGCGGATAACCGGGCGAGAGCGTCGTCACGACGACCTCGCCGACCTCGCCCTCGGGCAGGGGCTCGCCCGAGCCGGGGCGCACGATCTCGACGATGACGCCCTCGTCGACGACCAGGCCCTCGCGCGCCTCGGTCTGGTAGGCGATCAGGCCCAGGTCGGCCGTGGCATAGCACTGGCAGGCCTGGACGCCGCGCTCCGCGAACCAGGCCACCAAGGCCGGCGGGCAGGCCTCGCCGCTGACCAGGGCGCGGCGCAGCGACAGCGCCTGGCCCGCATCGGCGGCCTTCTCCAGCAGGATGCGCAGCAGGCTGGGTGTGCCGGCATAGGCCTCGGGCTGCAGGTCCAGCAGGGCCCGCAATTGCAGCTCGGTGTTGCCGACGCCGCCCGGGAAGCTGGCCGCACCAAGGGCGCGCAGCCCGGCTTCCATCATCGCGCCGGCCGGTGTCAGGTGATAGCTGAACCCGACATGGGCGAGCTGGCCGGCGCGGATGCCGGCCGCATGCAGCGCGCGGGCGATGCGCCAGGGGTCGGCACCATCGGCGTCCGGCTCGGGTTCGTACAGCGGCCCCGGCGACTGGAAGATGCGCCGCGGCATGCCGGCCGCATAGCCGCCCAGGCGCAGCGTGCGGCGCGCGGCCTGGGCCGCGCTCAGGCTGCTCTTGCGCGTCAGCGGCAGCCGGGCCAGCGCGGCGCGCGAGCTGACGGCTGCCGCATCGACGCCGGCCAGCAGCTCGGTGTAGGCCGTGCTGCTGGCCTGGGCATGCGCGATTTGGGCCGGCAGCGCGGCCATCAGCGCGGCCTCGCGCGCGGCGGGGTCGCGGGTCTCCAGCGGGTCGAAGAAGTCGCTCACTCGTCGCTCCTCCAGCGCAACAGGCGGCGCTTGATCTCGTCCTGCAGCTTGCGCGAGTCGGGCGTCGACTTCACGCTGAACGCCTCCCACTCCGGCGCGTGCGCGGGACGCTTGGCGAGCTGCGCCTTGAGGCTGCCGCCGTCGACGGCCAGCTTGAGCACAAGCCGGCCATTCAGCAGCCAGCCCTCGCTGCGCTCGGCCAGCACATGCTGATCACGCAGGAAGCGCTTCAGCGTCTGCAGCGTGGCCTCCGGGTTGAAAGGCGGTGCAGCGATGTTCCAACTCTCATCACTCATCAAAAGCCTCCTTCGAGCGCTGCCCCGCGCGGCAACTCGGCACCAGCCGAGCGACTGCCGTGGAACCGGCTTTGCCGGGCCACCGGCAGTGCCCCCTTGAGGGGGCTGAGGCCGGACACAAAGAGTCCTGAGGACTCTTTGTGCCTGCCGAAGGCCGAAGCCGCCGGCTTTGGCAGTGCGAAGCGCGTAGGGGGTGGGTCATGCCAGCCAGCGCTTGCGGCGCTTGTAGGACTTGACGTCCTTGAAGCTGCGCCGCCCCTCGCCGCCGACACCGAGGTAGAACTCCTTGACGTCCTCGTTCTCGCGCAGGTCGGCGGCCGAGCCGTCCATCACGACGCGGCCGTTCTCCAGGATGTAGCCGTAGTCGGCGTAGCGCAGCGCCATGCCGGTGTTCTGCTCGGCGAGCAGGAAGGTCGTGCCCTCCTTGGCGTTGAGGTCGCGCACGATCTCGAACACCTCCTCGACGATCTGCGGCGCCAGGCCCATCGAGGGCTCGTCCAGCAGCACCATCTTCGGGTTGGCCATCAGCGCGCGGCCGATGGCGCACATCTGCTGCTCGCCGCCCGAGGTGTAAGCGGCCTGGCTGCCGCGGCGCGTCTTCAGCCGCGGGAAGTAGGCATAGACCTTTTCCAGCGTCGCGGCCACGGCCGCGCGCCCGTCCTTGCGCGTGTAGGCGCCGGTCATCAGGTTCTCTTCGATGCTCAGGTGGGCGAAGCAATGCCGCCCCTCCATGACCTGCACGACGCCGCGCTCGACCATGGCCGCCGTGGACAGCTTCTCGATGCGCTCGCCGCGCAGCTCGATGCTGCCCTTGGTCACCTCGCCGCGCTCGCCTTCGAGCAGGTTGGACACGGCGCGCAGCGTCGTCGTCTTGCCGGCGCCATTGCCGCCGAGCAGGGCCACGACGCTGCCCTCGCGCACCTGCAGGGAGACGCCCTTGAGCACGAGGATCACGTGGTTGTAGATGACCTCGATGCCGTTGACGTTGAGGAGCGGTGGGCTCATGGCAACTCTCGCTTCAGAAGACTGGCGTCCGCGGACTGCGCCCCTCCCCACGGGGGAGGGGTAGGGGGTGGGGCTGCGACACCCCGCCCTCTCGGAGGGCGGGGAAGGGGTGGGAGCGGGCGTTCATCGGCTCTTCAGAGCTGGGCCGCGCAGCGGCTCAGCTTTGGCAATCGGCAGGCGTGCGGCGGGTGATCTTCCTCTCGCCCGCGTACTTGTCGGCCGCCGCCTTCACCATCGGCTTGATGATCTGCGCATCGGCCTCGTACCAGTCGCTGCTGAAGTTCCACTTCGCGCCGTCCCAGGTGTGCACGCGCGCCCAGGTGGAGCCCTGGTGGTCGGAGCAGCTCGTGCTGACCGGGCGGATCACGCCGGTCAGGCCCAGCGCGGCCAGCTTCTTGTCGTCGAGCGCCAGGTTCTCCAGGCCCCAGCGCACCTGCTCGCCCGTCATGACCTTGCCTTTGCCGAAGCGCTCCTGCGCACGCCGCACGGCCTCCACGGCCAGCGCCTGGATCACGACGCCGCGGGTGTAGAGCACCGAGCCGACTTCGTCCTTCGGGCCCGTGCCCTGGCCCTTGGCGTGTACGAACTTCAGGATGTCCTGGATGACCTTCGGGCTCTGGCCCGAGGTGTTGAGGTTCAGCGCGTTGTAGCCCTTGGCACCCTCGCCCACGTCCTTCACATCGGGCTCGGCGCCCGACCACCAGACGCCGTACATCTTCTCGCGCGGGTAGCCGGTGGCCTGGGCCTCCTTCAGCGCAGTGGAGTTCATGACGCCCCAGCCCCACAGCAGCACATAGTCGGGCCGCTGCTTGCGTACTTCCAGCCAGGCCGACTTCTGCTCCACCCCCGGCGCGGTGACCGGGATCTTGATGAGTTCGAAGCCATGCATCTTCTGCCGCTCGTCCAGCAGCGGAATGGGCTCCTTGCCGAAGGGGCTGTCGTGGTAGACCAGGGCGATCTTCTTGCCCTTGAGCTTGTCCAGGCCGCCTTCCTTCTTGGCGATGTGCTGGATGAGGATGTCGGCCGCCGTCCAGTAGCTGCCCATCAGCGGGAAGTTCCACGCGAACACCCCGCCGTCGGCCGAGGCCGACAGGCCGTAGCCCAGCGTGATCAGCGGGATCTTGTCGGCGGCGACCTTGTCGGTCAGCGCGAAGGTGATACCGGTGGCCTGCGGGTCGAACAGGCTGGCGCCCTTGCCCTTCAGGCGCTCGTAGCACTCCACGCCCTTGTCGGTCGCGTAGCCGGTCTCGCACTCCTCGAAGCTCAGCTTGACGCCGTTGACGCCGCCGTCACGCGCGTTGATGAGCTTGATGTAGTCCTGCTTGCCATTGGCCCAGGGCGTGCCGTTGGGCGAATAGGGTCCGGTGCGATACACCAGCAACGGGAAGAACTGCTCCTTGGCCTGGGCCACCGCGGCCGGTGCCACGACGAGTTGCAGGGCGGCCAGGGCCGCGCAGGTGATGAAGGTCTTCATGGGGCTGTCTCCTGTTGTGGGTATCAATGCGGGAATGGCCAGAGGCGCAATTTCTCTTTGGCAGTGGCCCAGAGCCGCGCCAGGCCGTGGGGTTCCTTGATGAGGAAGAAGACGATCAGCGCGCCGAAGATCATCAGCGCGAGATGCGAAGCGGTGGCGGTGTCGATGGGCAGGCCGGTCCAGTAGGGCAGCTTGTCCAGGATCAGCGGCAGCACGACGATGAAGGCCGCGCCGAAGAAGGCGCCCGAGATCGAGCCGAGGCCGCCGATGATGACCATGAAAAGCAGGTCGAACGAACGGTTGATGCCGAAGGCCGCCGGCTCCCAGGAACCCAGGTGGACGAAGCCCCACAGCGCACCGGCCACGCCGATGATGAAGCTGCTGACCGCGAAGGCGCTGAGCTTGGCCTGCATGGGCCGGATGCCGATGACGCTGGCCGCCACGTCCATGTCGCGCATGGCCATCCAGGAGCGGCCGATATGGCCGCGCACGATGTTCTTGGTCGCGAGAGCAAACACCACGACCAGGCCCAGGCACAGCAGATAGCGCGCCTGCGGCGACTCGACGCTGAGGCCGAAGAGGTTCAGGTCGGCCACGCCCACCGAGCCCGAGGTCGAGTCGTTGGTGACCCACTTCAAGCGCAGGCAGGCCCAGTCGACGAAGAACTGCGCCGCCAGCGTGGCCACCGCGAGGTAGAGCCCTTTGATGCGCAGCGACGGCAGGCCGAAGGCCACGCCCAGCACCGTCGCCCCCAGGCCGCCGGCCAGCAGCGAGACGATCAGCGGCATGCCCTCGACGCGCGCCTGGCAGTTGTAGGCCACATAGGCGCCCACGGCCATGAAGGCACCCGAGCCCAGCGAGATCTGGCCGCAGTAGCCCACCAGCACGTTCAGGCCCAGCGCGGCGAGGCTGAGGATGAGGAAAGGGATGAGGACGGCGCGCAGCAGGTATTCGCTGGACGCCATCGGCACGACGACGAAGGCCACGGCGAGCAGCAGCGCCATCGCAATGCGGTCCTGGCGGATCGGCAGGATCTGGCTGTCCGCCGCGTAGCTCGTCTTGAATTGGCCGTTTTCTCTGTAGAGCATGTTCTTAGTCAGTTGAGGACAGAGCTACTCGCTTCGCTCGGGCGGTCTGTCCCGCAAGGTCATCAGACTCGATCAATGATCTTTTGCCAGTTGCCGGCCAGAAGGCCGTCAACTGTCTTCGTTCCGCGTCCCGCGCAGGCGCGAGCCGCCGCCCTTCGATTCGGGTGCGCTTCGCTTGTCTTGCTTCGCAAGCCAACCTCCATCGAATGTCGAATCGATCGCGTCATACGCGATCAATGATCTTTTCGCCGAAAAGACCCTGAGGCCTCACCAGCAACACGACGAGCACAAGCACGTACCCGAACCAATATTCGATGCCGCCGCCGAGATGGGGCCCGAGATAGGCCTCCGACAGCTTCTCGCCGACGCCGATCAGCAGGCCGCCGACGATGGCGCCCGGCACACTGGTCAGCCCGCCGAGGATGACGACGGGCAGCGCCTTCAGCGCGACGAGGGACAGCGAGAACTGCACGCCCAGCTTGCTGCCCCAGATCATCCCGGCCACCAGCGCGACGAAGCCGGCCACGCTCCAGACGATCACCCAGATCCTTGAGAGCATCCCAGGCCCATGACCGCGCCCGGCGTTCGCGAAGAAACGATGGTGTTGTTGCGCTACAAGGCGAACGGCAGCGCCGTCATGAC
>NZ_SMBU01000047.1 GCF_004342485.1 Roseateles saccharophilus | reverse complement strand
CCCTGCTGGTTGTGCAGCCAGCCGGTCAGCGACACCAGCAGCCCGGAGGCGATGACGGCGCCGAGGTTCCAGCACATGCCCTGCAGGCCGGAGTAACGCGCTTGGTCGGTCTTGGAGGCGGTGGTCATGAAGACGCCGTCCGCGCAGGTGTCCTGCGTGGCCGAGGCGAAGCCGGTGATCCAGAAGAAGGCCAGCGACAGCTTGAAGAAGCCCTCGGTGGGCAGGCACAGCGCGACGAGGCCGAGCGAGGCCGCCATCGTGAACTCCATGCTGATGACCCAGAAGCGCTTGCTGCGGTAGGCCTCCAGCAGCGGCGCCCACAGCGGCTTGAGCACCCAGGGCAGATACATCTGCGAGGTGTAGAGGGCGATGTCCTCGTTGGAGACGCCGAGGTTCTTGTAGATGATGGCCGCGACGACGCCGACCATCACATTGGGCAGGCCCATCGCGAGGTAGAGCGAAGGCACCCACGCGAGCAGGTGACGGGATTTCTGGGTCATGGTGTGGCGGGTTTCAGACTGCCGTTGAGCAGCTCAAGGACAGTGGCGGCGTCCTGGTTGGATTGCAGGGCTTGCAGCGCGGCGCGGGCCCTTTCGGTGCCCTCGCCGCCGTGGGGGTTGCTGGCCAGCGACTGCAGGCCCCGCAGAGCCTTGTCGCGGTTACCCGATTGAAGATGCGCCCAGACGGCGAAATGGACATAGGGGCCGATCTGGGGCTCCAGCACGCTAGCCGCGTCGGCCGCGTTGATCATGCTAGGGCTCAGCCCTTTGACGCCGAGCACACGGGCCAGTTGATACAACGTGGGCGCGTCGTTGCGACGCTGCTTGTAAGCCGCCATCAGCGAAGCCCTGGCCTGTTCGAGTGCCTCGCTACGGTCGACGCCGGTGGCCTGCGCGGCCTGCGCCTGCCAGGCCCAGCCCAGCAGGCGGTTGGCCTCGAAAGGCGGGGCGGCCTGCTGGGCCCAGGGGGCAAGGATCTGCAAGGCCTTGTCCGCTTCGCCGTAGCGGATCTCTGCATACGCCAGCGCCCAGCGCATCGAGTCTGGCGCGCGCTCGCCTCCCGCCTTTTTCACGCGCTCCTGAAGTCGCGTGAGCACGGCCTTGCCATGTGCCGCCTCGGGGTGCGTGGCGATGATCATGCCGTCGAACTCGGCCTCGGCCTGCTCCACAGGCAGTTCGGTGACGCGCACTGCCGCCGGTGCACCAGCCGGTATCTGGGCCGCGTACACGTTGTCAAGGTGCCGGCGTAGTTCGCTGTTCAGGCGGTTGGGCTCAATGCCGGTGGCAGGCTCCAGAGCCGCAAGGGCATCCTCCCCGGCGGCGACACGGCGGAAGTACTCGTTGAAGCGCTCGACCCGCTCGGTCTTGGACAGCACGTAATGGGTCAGCAGCCAGGACTGCGCATAGAAGACGCCGAGGTTGCTGTCGTCGACATTCTTGTCGCCGGTGGACTGGAAGCTCGGCTTGAGCAGCTTCTCCGGCTGCAGCCATGAGCGCCGGGCCAGGATCCCGGCAGACGGGTTGAAAGCACCAATCTCGATCGCGTCACGGCTGATGCAGGTCGCACCGAAGTATTCGGCGAAGCCTTCGACGTACCACGCCGGATAGGCCATCCGCGCGTACTGCGCCATCATGCGGTGCGCATACTCGTGGAACAGCACCTGCCCGGTGAAGTCTTCTGCCCTTGGCTCGTTGACGGCGAAGGCCTGGGCGCCATCTGTGCCCGAGACAAAAAGCCCCTCCAGACGACGGCCGCGCAGGTAAGGCTGGATGCGCCCTATGAGTTCGGTGTCGTCGCTGAGCACCATGGGGAACGGCGGCCGGGCCAAGCCCTGGCCGCCACCCAGTGTCATCAGCATGGCCTCATGCAGACGCTCGAGATCCTGCAGTCGGGTCTCGGCCATGCGCCTGGATGTCTGCGCCAGCAAGCGGAAATGCTCGCTCTCGGCCAGCAGCCATGACGCAGACCAGGCCGGCGAACCCCAGGCCAGCAACCCTGCCACCAAGGCCGCCATCCAATCGCGATGTCGCATCATCTTCCGCCTTGTTTTGTTCTGACCAGGCACCCGCTGCCGGAGTCATGCACTAGCGGTTCGAACAAGCCGCTACCGACCCTCGAGGAGGTCGGCGGCGGTGGCCCGAATCAGGCGCTCCAACTCAGTTCAGCGCCCTTGGCAAGCACGGGGCTGCGCCGACCGGCGACGTCCAGGCACCAGTCGCGCAGCGCGCCTTCGGTGACCTCGGCGGCATAGCGCTGGCCCTGGCGGCTGACCCTGCCACGCGCGGCGACGCTGCCATCCAGCCCCACGACCGTGAAGGCCGCGCTCGCGCCGTCGTCCAGCTCGAACACGCGCAGCACGGTGCCGCGGGCGTAGTCGTAGTCGGGCTTCTCCGTCTCGGCACCCCAGGCGATGACGCTGTTCGGCGCCGCGTACAGGGGCAGCGACAGGAAGCCATGCGTCTCGCGGTGCCAGCGCCCGCCCGGCTTCTTCTCGCCGGACAGCAGATGGGTCCATCGGCCCTCACCTTCCGACCCAGGAAGATAGAAGTCCACCTCGCCCGCCTCGCTGAAGACGGGCGCCACGAGCAGGGCCTCGCCGAGCTGGTACTGCCGGTCCAGCGTCGCACAGGCCGGGTCCTGCGGATGCTCCATCAGCATGGCGCGCATCAGCGGCACGCCGGTCTGCGTGGCCTCATGCGCCTTGGCATAGAGATAGGGCATCAGCTGGTGCTTGAGCCGGGTGAAGACGCGCAGCACGTCGCAGCTTTCTTCATCCACCAGCCAGGGCACGCGGTAGAAGCTGCTGCCGTGCAGGCGGCTGTGCGAGGACATCAGGCCGAACTGGATCCAGCGCTTGTAGACGGCCGGCGGCGGGTTGCCCTCGAAGCCGCCGATGTCGTGGCTCCAGAACGCGAAGCCGCAGCTGGTCAGCGACAGGCCGCCTCTGAGGCTCTCGGCCATGGACTCGAAGGTGCTCCAGCAGTCGCCGCCCCAGTGCACCGGGAAGCGCTGGCCCGAGGCATAGGTGGAGCGCGCGAAGACGATGGCGTCCTTGCCCTGGACTTCCTGCAGCAGCTCGAAGACGGCTTCGTTGTACTTGAGCGCGTAGAGGTTGTGCATCTCGACCGGGTCGGAGCCGTCGAAGTAGGCGACGCCCTCGCTCGGGATGCGCTCGCCGAAGTCGGTCTTGAAGCAGTCGGCGCCCATGGCCAGCAGGCGGCGCAGATGGCCCTGGTACCAGGCCTTGGCGGCCGGGTTGGTGAAGTCGACGATGGCCATGCCGGGCTGCCACTGGTCGGTCTGGTAGGTCAGGCCATCTTGTGGACCGCCCTTGCGCTTGATGAAGTAGCCCTGCTTGACGCCTTCGGCGAACAGCGGCGACTTCTGCGCGACGTAGGGGTTGATCCAGAGGCTGATCTTCAGGCCCTTGGCATGCAGGCGCTTGAGCATGGCCTCGGGCTCGGGGAAGCCGCGGCGGTCCCACTCGAAGTCGCACCACTGGAACTCGCGCATCCAGAAGCAGTCGAAGTGGAAGACCGACAGCGGCAGCTCGCGCCGGGCCATCTCGTCGATGAAGTGGGTGGCCGTGGCCTCGTCGTACTGGGTCGTGAAGGAGGTGGTGAGCCACAGGCCGAAGCTCCAGGCCGGCGGCAGCGGTGCGCGGCCGGTCAGCGCCGTGAGCCGCTGCACGACCTCCTTGGGATTCGGGCCGGCGATGACGCAGTAGTCCAGGCTCTCGCCCTCGCGGCTGAACTGCACACGGGCCACCTTCTCCGAGCCGACCTCGAAGGACACCGGGCCGGCCTCGTTGACGAGCACGCCGTAGCCGCGGTTGGTCAGGTAGAAGGGCACGCTCTTGTAGGCCTGCTCGCAGGCGGTGCCGCCGTCCTTGTTGGTGTTCTCCACGACCTGGCCGTTCTTGACCCAGGGCGTGAAGCGCTCGCCCAGGCCGTAGACGTTCTCGCCGACGGCCAGCGTGAGCTGCTCGTGCACATGGTTGCCCTTGCTGCCCCATTGGACGTAGCCCAGGCCGCGCCAGTCGCTCTTCGTGAGCACGCGCTCGCCGTCGCGGAAGGTGAGGCTCCAGCCCTCGCCCTTCTTCACGTCGACCGAGATGGCGCCGGAGGTCAGCGTGGCCTTGGCCTCGCCGTCGACGATCTGCACGGCGGGCCGTCCGGCGCCGGGCATCGGCACATGCAGGCGCGGCGGCATCGAGGCGCTGTAGTGCTCGACGCTGACGCGGATGACGCCTTCGAGCGGCGAGCTCAGCGTCACCGTGAGCGTGGGGCCTTGCAGCGTGTCGCCGCGGTGCTTGATGGGGCGGGTCGCGGCGAGCACGACGAGGCGGTCTTCGTGGACTTCAACCGCATAGGCCTCGGCCGCGTAATGCGCGGCGACGCCCGGCTGAAGCAGCCACTGTCCGTCAGTGAACTTCATGGTGGGTCTTTCTCTTGTCTCCGAAGGACGGACTGAAGGCCCTACTAGGGCAACCGAGCAGTTCGTCGCTATTTACTTCGTCCAGCGATCAAATTAACATTTGGTCAGACCGGATTGAACCACAATACACCCGGTCCGACCAATAAGAGGAGACAACAATTGCGGGCCGAATTGGCTAAAGGGGGGCAACAGCTGCTTAAAGTCATCAACCGGATGACCGTGGTGCGGCACCTGTGCGCCAGCCCGGGCGCATCGCGCGCCGATTTGGCGGTTGCCGTCGGCCTGACCAAGTCCACGGTCAGCTCTTCGGTGCGCGACCTGATTGCCCAGGGATGGGTTGTCGAACGGGACGTCGTCCCGACCGGGGACATGGGGCGACGCCCGACGCCACTCTTCATCGATGACAACCGCCTGCTGCTGCTGGGCGCGGAAGTCGGTATCGAGTCCATTCGCGTCGTCGCCACTTCGCTGACGGGTGCTGTTCATGCCTGCGTCGTCGCCGACCACGGCGACGACCACACCGCCGAAACCTGCATTGCCCGTCTTGCAGTGGCGCTGAGCGAGCTTCATGCGAACGTGGGCCATGAGCGTCAAGTCATCGGAATCGGCGTCGGCGTGCCGGGCGGCGTCAACCAGTTGCGCGACGTCGTGCAATTTGCGCCCAACCTGGGTTGGCATGATGTGCCATTTGCCACGCTGCTGGGCAGGGCCTTGCGTGGGACCACGCTCGACGGCCTGCCTCTCGTTGTGCGAAACGAAGCGGACGTCGCTGCAATAGGCGAGCTTGAGTTCAATTCCACGCCGGACGCGAATCCGCTGATCTATGTCTCGGTCAACCAAGGCCTGGGTGCCGGCGTCATCGTCGGTGATCGCGTGTTGACCGGAAGCCGCGGCTACGCCGGCGAGGTCGGTCATATGGTGCTGCAGTTCAACGGTCCACGATGCTCCTGCGGCCGCCGCGGCTGCGCGGAAGCGTTGATTGCGACAGGGGCGCTGCTGCGCATGGCCAGCAAAGGAGCTGCGCTGCAGTCGATCGACGAATTGCGCGCCCGCCTGGCCGACCAGGATGACGCCGCACTGAAGGCCGTCGCGTCCGCCGGACGTCATTTGGGCATGCTGCTTCTGAACCTGGCTGCCGCCTACGACCCGGGCAGCATCATCCTCGGTGGTGCCGCCATCGAGATCGGCGCCCCGTTTCTACAACCTGCACTGTCGGCGCTGAGTGATTTTGCGAAGGCCGGAAATTCGCCAGAACCGACCGTCAGAACCAGTCGGTTCGGCGTCGATGCCGTGGCAATCGGCGCGGCTGCGCTTGTCCGCCACAGCCTCACCCGCCCGACACTGTCCTCGGCCAACGCCATCGTGGCGAGCGCCGCCCCCAAGGAGCACCTCTGATGTATCTCGGCATCGACCTCGGCACGTCCGAAGTCAAGTTGCTGCTGCTCGATGGCAACGGCAATGTCGTTGGCACAAGTGGCGCCGCACTGACGCTGTCCACACCGCAACCCCTGTGGTCCGAGCAAAACCCCGCGGACTGGTGGCGAGCGACCGGCGAAGCCGTCTCCCGGCTGCGTACGGCCCACCCGAACGCATTCGCTGCCGTGCGCGGCATCGGCCTGTCGGGCCAGATGCACGGCGCCGTGCTGCTCGGTGCGCGCGACGAGGTGCTGCGCCCGGCCATCCTGTGGAACGACGGCCGCAGCCATGCCGAGTGCGCCGAGCTGGAGGCCGCTGCGCCGCGCCTGCACGACATCGCCGGCAACCTCGCGATGCCGGGCTTCACGGCGCCGAAGCTGCTCTGGGTGCGCCGGCACGAGCCCGAGGTCTTCGCCCAGGTCAGGAGCGTGCTGCTGCCCAAGGACTGGCTGCGTCTGCAGCTTTGCGGTGACAAGGTCTCCGACCCGTCCGACGCGGCCGGCACTCTGTGGCTGGACGTGGCCCGCCGCGACTGGTCCGACGAGCTGCTGGCTGCCTGCGGGCTGATGCGCGAGCAGATGCCACGCCTCGTCGAGAGCAATCAGCCCAGCGGCGTGCTCAAGCCCGAGCTCGCCAAGGCCTGGGGCCTGGGCCCCGAGGTCGTCATCGCGGGCGGCGCCGGCGACAACGCGGCCAGCGCCATCGGCATCGGCGCCGTGGCGCCCGGCGACGGCTTCATCTCGCTGGGCACCTCGGGCGTGCTCTTCATCGTGAACGACCGCTACCGACCCAACCCCGCGTCGGCCGTGCACGCCTTCTGCCATGCCCTGCCCCAGCGCTGGCACCAGATGAGCGTGATGCTGTCGGCCGCGAGCTGCCTGCGCTGGTTCTGCCAGCTCGTCGGTGCGGACGAGGCCACACTGCTGGCCGAACTTTCGGCAAATGACAGCGCAGTCATTTCAGCGCCGATCTTCCTGCCCTACCTGGCCGGCGAGCGCACGCCGCACAACGACCCCTTTGCCCCAGGTGTCTTCCATGGCCTGAAGGCCCACACGACGCGTGCCGACTGCACCTATGCCGTGCTGGAGGGCGTGGCCTTTGGCCTGGCCGATGGCCTCGATGCCCTGCGGGCCGCGGGCACCGAGGTGCGCCGACTGTCGCTCGTGGGCGGAGGCTCGCGCAGCCAGTTCTGGGCGCAGTTGATCGCAGACGCCCTCGACATCGACATCGCGCTGCACAGCGGCGGCGAAGCCGGCGGGGCCCTGGGTGCTGCGCGCCTGGGCTGGCTGGCCGTGGGCGGCAGCGCCGAGACGGCATGCACCCGTCCGCCCGTCACCGCCCTGTTCTCCCCCGACGCCGGGCGCCATGCCCGACTGACGACGCGCCTGGCGCTTTTCCGTGACCTCTATCGCCGCCTGCGCGGTGCCTGACCTTCCATCATCATGACGAGCTACTTCCACCACATCGCCCCGATCCGCTACGAGGGCCCCGACAGCCAGAGCGAGCTGGCCTTCAAGCACTACGACAAGGACCGCATCGTGCTGGGCCGGCGCATGGAAGACCATCTGCGCTTTGCCGTCTGCTACTGGCACAACTTCGTCTGGACCGGCCTGGACCCCTTCGGCGGAGCCACCTTCGAGCGCCCCTGGTTCCAGGGCGGCACGCCGATGGAGCTGGCCCGCGCCAAGGCCGACGCAGCCTTCGAGTTCTTTGCCAAGCTCGGCGCGCCCTACTACTGCTTCCACGACCGCGACGTGGCCCCCGAGGGCGCCACGCCGCGCGAGAGCCAGGACAACTTCAAGCGCATCGTCGAGCTGCTGGCCGAGAAGCAGCAGGCCACCGGCGTGAAGCTGCTCTGGGGCACGGCCAACCTGTTCAGCCACCGCCGCTTCATGTCGGGCGCCGCCAGCAATCCCGACCCCGAACTCTTCAAGATGGCGGCGCTGCAGGTGCGCGACGCGCTGGACGCGACGCTGGCCCTCGGCGGCGAGAACTATGTGCTCTGGGGCGGCCGCGAGGGCTACGAGACGCTGCTGAACACGCGCCTGGGCCAGGAGCTGGACCAGCTCGGCCGCTTCCTCAGCATGGTCGTGGACTACAAGCACAAGATCGGCTTCAAGGGCGCCATCCTGATCGAGCCCAAGCCGCGCGAGCCGTCCAAGCACCAGTACGACTTCGACGTCGCCACCGTCTACGGCTTCCTCGTGCGCTACGGCCTCGAGAAGGAGGTCAAGGTCAACATCGAGGCCAACCACGCGACGCTGTCGGGCCACAGCTTCGAGCACGAGATCGCGATGGCCGGCGCTCTGGGCATCCTGGGCAGCCTGGACATGAACCGCGGCGACCCGCAGCTGGGCTGGGACACCGACCAGTTCCCCAACAACGTGCCCGAGACGGCGCTGGCGCTCTACCACGTGATCCAGGCCGGCGGCCTCGGTTCGGGCGGCCTGAACTTCGACGCCAAGGTGCGCCGCCAGTCGCTGGACGCGGCCGACCTCTTCCACGGCCACATCGGTGGCATGGACGTCTGCGCCCAGGGCCTGCTCGCGGCCGAGAAGATGATCGAGGACGGCCGCCTCAAGGCCGCCGTCGATGCCCGCTACGCCGGCTGGGAAACACCCGCCGGCCAGGACATCCTGCAGGGCCGCCACACGCTCGGCCAACTGGCCGACCAGGTGCTCGAACGCAATGCCGACGTGGCCCCTGTCTCCGGCCGCCAGGAGGTGCTGGAGAACCTCGTCAATCGCTTCTGCGGTTGAACACCCGGCCGCGCACAGACGGTGCCGGCCACCCATCACAGGATTGCTATGACCGACTCAAGCACCTTCCTGGCCGATTTCATCCGAGGCGTCGCCGCCACCGCCCCATGGGGCGACGGCCGTGCCTTCATCGACACCGACACCGTGACCTACTCCAGCCCCTTCCCCGCCGACTTCGTGTTCGGCGTCGCCGCCGCCGCACCGCAGATCGAGGGCGCCGCCTTCGCCGATGGCAAGGGCGAATCCATCTGGGACCGCTTCTGCCGCCAGCCCGGCAAGGTGCACGACGGCGACACGCTGGATGTGGCCTGCGACCACTACCACCGCTTCGACGCGGACTTCGCGCTGATGGCCTCGCTGGGCGTCAAGAACTACCGCCTGTCCCTGGCCTGGCCGCGCATCTACCCCAGCGGCGACGGCGAGCTGAATCAGGCGGGGCTGGACTTCTACCGCCGCCTGTTCGCGAGCATGAAGAGGCACGGCATCACGCCCTGGGTCACCCTCTTCCACTGGGACCTGCCGCAGGCGCTGGAAGACCGCGGCGGCTGGACCTCGCGCGTGACCGTGGACGCCTTCGCCCGCTATGCCGACACCGTCGTGAAGGCCTTCGCCGGTGACGTGAAGCACTGGATCACGATGAACGAGATCCGCTGCTTCACGCAGCTGGCCTATGGCGCCGGCACCAAGGCGCCGGGCCGCAGGGAGAGCCAGGCCGTCGTCAACCAGACCTTCCACCACGCCCTGCTCTGCCACGGCCACGGCGTGCGCGCGGTGCGCGAGTTCGGCGGCGCGGGCGCCGTGGTGGGCCTGACGGACAACCTCGACGTCTGCATCCCCGTCACCGAGACGCCGGCCGACATCGCCGCCGCCAAGGCCTGGTTCCTGGAGAAGAACGCCCATGTGCTGGGCGCCATGCATGCCGGCCACTATCCCGCCGACTACCTGGCCCGCGCCGGCGCCGATGCGCCCCGGGTCGAGCGCGGTGACTTCGACCTCATCAGCCTGCCCACCGACCATCTCGGCCTGAACATCTACACCGGCACCTATGTGCGTGACGGCAGGAACGGTGCGGCCTGGGAGGCGGTGCCGCTGCCCGCCAACTACCCGAAGGCAGACAGCCCCTGGCTGCACATCGCGCCGCAGTGCATCTACTGGGCCACGCGCCTTGCCGCCGAGTGCTACGGCCACCGGTCGCTCTACATCACCGAGAACGGCTGCGGCTACAACGACGAGCCGGTGGTGAACGGCGAGGTGCCGGACCTGCACCGCCGCGACTTCCTGCGCAACCACCTGCGCGAGGCCCACCGCGCGATTGCCGACGGCGTGCCGCTGCACGGCTACTTCCTGTGGAGCTTCATCGACAACTACGAGTGGGAGGACGGCTACCAGCGGCGCTTTGGCATCGTGCATTGCGACTACGCCACGCAGGTGCGCACGCCCAAGCTTTCGGCCCGCTACTACGCCGACGTCGTCCGCGGCCGCTGCATCGTATGAACGCCGCCGACCTGCCCCTGACCCGCGCCCTGCCACCCTTGGCCGACCGCCTGCCGCTGAAGCAGAAGATCGGCTTCGGCCTGGGCTCGGTGCTCGACATGTGGGGCCACTGGCTCTACCCGTCGCTGGCCAGCACCGTTTTCAATATCTTCCTTGGTGTCGCACCGGGCCTGATCTCGACGGTGCAGATGATCAAGATCTTCATCGACGCGGCCAGCGATGCAGTCTTCGGCTGGCTCTCCGACAACACGCGCACCCGCTACGGCCGGCGCCGGCCCTTCATCCTCGTCGGGGGCGTGCTGGCGGGCATCGGGCTGCCGCTGATGTTCGCCGTGGGCCGAGGCTGGACCGACATGCAGTACTTCAGCTTCATGCTGGTCAGCATGGTGATCTATGTGCCGGTGATGAGCTGCTTCAACATGCCGTGGGTCAGCCTGGGCGCCGAGATGACGCCGGACTATCACGAGCGCACGACCGTGATGGCCATCCGCAATGCCATCCAGAAGGGGCCGGAGCTGGCGATGTTCTTCGCGGCCCAGTTCACGACGCTGGCAATCTTCAATCAGTCCAACGGCAAGCCCGACATCCTGCGCGGTGCGCAGACCTATTGCGCCATCCTCGGCGCCATCATGGTGGCCGTCTCCATTGCCATCTTCCTGCTGGTGCGCGAGCGCTACTACGAGAAGCTGGTGGCGCGCACCCAGACCCACATCCCCTTTGCCGACACGCTGTGGCGCACGCTGCGCTGCCGGCCCTTCCGCCACATCCTGGGCATGATGCTGGCCTACGCCACGGGCACGGCCATGGTGGGCACGCTGGGCTTTTACGCGACGGTCTATTTCGTCTGCGGCGGTGACATCGTGCAGGGCGCGAAGTGGAACACGGCCATGGGCCTGGCCGGCATGGGCTTCGGCTTCGCCGGCATCCCCTTCTTCACCTGGATCGCGCGCCGCCACGGCAAGCGCGTGGGCCTCGCCGCCGTGCTGTCGCTCGCCATCTGCGCCTTCATCGGCGACTGGTGGCTCTACGACCCCGAGCGCCCCGTGCTGCAGCTCTTGGCCTGCGGCTTCGTCGCCTTCACCGGCGCGGGCTTCTGGACCCTCTACAACGCCACGCTGGGCGATGTCGTCGACTACGACGAACTGCAGACCGGCCAGCGCCGCGAGGGCTCGTTCGCGGCCTGCCAGTCCTGGATCTCCAAGGTCGGCATCGCGCTGGGCACGGGCGCCTCGGGCTGGATCCTGCAGTTCACCGGCTTCGATTCCAAGCTGGACGTCCAGGATCCGCACGCCATCTTCATGATCCGCATCCTGCTGTCCAGCATTCCCGTCATCGGCCTGGTGCTGGCCCTGCTGTCGCTGCTGCGCTTCGAGCTGACCGAGGCGCGCATGGCGGAGATCCGCAACAGGCTGGAAACCACGCGAGGCCGGGTATGACACCCATCCGCACATTTGCCGACAAAGGACTCATCGCATGACCTCTCCCCGCCGCCGCCAAGTGCTGGCCGCCGCCGCGGCTCTGCCGCTGGCCTCGTCCGTGCTGTCCGCCACGCCCCGGCGCCGCATCGTGCTCGACCTCGTGCAAGCGAAGCAGCCCCTGGACCGCTTCTTCGACCACTGCGTCGGCTCCGACTATCCCGGCACGCTGTACCGCGAGGACTCGCTGGGCCAGCTGAAGACGGCGGTGGACGAGCTGGGATTCCGCTACCTGCGCTTCCACGCGATCTTCCACGACGTGCTGAAGACGGTGACACGCGACGCCGCCGGCCAGCTGGTGTTCGACTTCACGGGCATCGACAGGCTCTACGACGCGCTGCTGGCGCGGCGCATCAGGCCCTTCGTCGAGCTGGGCTTCACGCCGCTGGCGCTGAAGTCCTCCGACCAGAAGATCTTCTACTGGGCCGGCAACACCTCCCACCCCGAGCCCGCTGGCTGGGTCGCGCTGATCGACGCCTTCGCCCGCCACGTGCTGCAGCGTTATGGCGCGGCCGAGGTGCGCAGCTGGTACTTCGAGGTCTGGAACGAACCCAACCTCGACGGCTTCTGGGAAAAAGCAGACCAGCAGGCCTATTTCGAGCTCTACGCGCGCACCGCCAAGGCCCTCAAGGCGGTGGACGCGCAGTTGCGCGTCGGCGGCCCGTCCACGGCCGGCGCGGCCTGGGTGCCGGAGTTCCTGGCCCACGCCAAGGCGACGGACTCGCCGGTGGACTTCGTCACAACGCATGCTTATGGCGTGGACCACGGCTATCTGGACGAGTTCGGCGTCGAGGACCGCATGCTGTCGCCGTCGCCGGACGCCATCGTCGGCGACGTGAAGCGGGTGCGCGCCCAGATCGAGGCCTCGCATCTGCCCGGCCTGCCCCTCTTCTTCACCGAGTGGAGCACCAGCTACAACCCGCGCGACCTCGTGCACGACAGCTACATCAGCGCGGCTTATGTGCTGACCAAGCTGAAGCAGACGCAGGGCATCGCGCAGTCGATGAGCTACTGGACCTACTCCGATCTCTTCGAGGAGCCGGGACCGCCGGACGCGCCCTTCCATGGCGGCTTCGGCATGATGACCCGCGAGGGCCTGCGCAAGCCGGTCTGGTTCGCCTATCGCTATCTGGCCGCCCTGCAGGGCAAGGAGGTACCCACGGGCGACGCCTTCAGCTGGGCCGCGACGGACGACCGCCAGCTGCAGGCCCTGGTCTGGGACTGGCGCAACACCGGGCAGAAGCTCAGCAACCGCAGCTACTTCGGCAAGCCGCAGCCCGCGCAGGACGTGGGCACGGCCCGCGTCGAGCTGCGCCACCTGCCGCCCGGCCGCTACCGGCTGACGCTGCACCGCACCGGCTTCGAGGCCAACGACGCACACACCGCCTATCTGAAGATGGGTTCGCCCAAGGACCTCGATGCGAAGCAGCTTGCCGAGCTGCAGGCGCTGACGGCCGACCAGCCGGAGCTGCAGCGCGAGCTGGTCGTCGGCGCGAGCGGCACCGCCACCGTCACGCTGAAGCTGCGCAGCCACGATGTCGTGCTGCTGAGCCTGCAGAAGATGGGGGGCTGACCGATGCGCGTCCTTGCCCAAGCCCTTGCACCATTGACCCTGCTGGTCGCCCTGACCTCGCAGGCCCAAGGCGACGAAGCACCGGGCTCGGCACAGGCCCGGGCCAACTTCAACCGTGCCGTGGTCCTGGCGGCCGACGACGTGCGTGCCTTCGACAAGCCGCCGACCGGCTTCGATGTGGAGCAGCCCGCCATAGCCCATGGACGGGTCGAAGAGTTCGGCTATGACTCGGCCGTCACGAAAACGCGGCGCCAGGCGCTGGTTTACCTTCCCGCCGGCTACGACGCGGCGCGTCGCTATCCGGTGCTGTACCTGCTGCACGGCATCGGGGGCAACCAGCACGAATGGAGCAGCTACGTCCGCGCGACGGCTGTGCTTGACGCCCTGATCGCGCAAGGCAGGGCACGGCCCATGGTGGTTGTCATGCCCAATGGCCGGGCGCAGGCCGACGACCGCCCGCCCGCACCCGAGCGGACCTTCACGCCCGAGCACGTCGCCGCGTTCACGGCCTTCGAGGCGGACCTGATCGGCTCCCTCGTTCCGGCCATCGATGGCAAGTACGCCACCACCGCCGACGCCCAGGGCCGCGCCATTGCCGGGCTGTCCATGGGCGGCGGCCAGGCCTTGAATTTCGGCCTCAGCCATCCCGACACCTTCACCTGGGTCGGCGGCTTTTCCTCGGCGCCCAACACCCGGCCCGCCGCTGAGCTGCTGCGTGGCAAGGACGCAGCGCGTCATCAGCTCAAGCTGCTCTACCTGTCCTGCGGCAACCGCGATGGCCTGATCAACATCTCGCAGTCCATGCATCGCGAACTACGTGACCTGGGCATCCCCCACGTCTGGAACGTCGACGAGTACGGCCACGACCGCGAGAGCTGGGCCGAGAACCTCTACCACTTCGCCCAGCGGCTGTTCCGCTGAGGTCCCCCAAAACACACAAGGAGACGACATGCGCCGCACCACCTTCCTCGCTCTCAGCCTGCTGCTGAGCCTGGCCCCGTCCGCTGCCGTACTGGCCCAGGGCAAGGGCACCATCGGCATCGCCATGCCCACGAAGAGCTCGCAGCGCTGGATCGCCGATGGCGACAACATGGTCAAGGCCTTCAAGGCCCTGGGCTACAACACCGACCTCCAGTACGCCGACGACGAGATCCCGGTCCAGCTCTCCCAGGTCGAGAACATGGTGACCAAGGGCGTGAAGGCCCTGGTCATCGCGTCGATCGACGGCAGCACGCTCTCGAGCACGCTGCAGAAGGCCGCCGAGAAGGGCGTCAAGGTCGTCGCCTACGACCGGCTGATCCGTGGCTCCAAGAACGTCGACTATTACGCCACGTTCGACAACTTCCAGGTGGGCGTGCTGCAGGCCAATTCCATCGTCGACAAGCTCGGTCTCAAGCAGGGCAAGGGCCCGTTCAACCTGGAGGTCTTCGCCGGCTCGCCCGACGACAACAACTCCGGCTTCTTCTACGACGGCGCGATGAGCGTGCTCAAGCCCTACCTGGACGGCGGCAAGCTGGTGGTGCGCAGCAAGCAGCTGGGCGCGATGAAGGTGGGCATCCTGCGTTGGGATGGCGCCACCGCCCAGGCCCGCATGGACAACCTGATGTCGGCCTTCTACGGCAAGGAAAAGCTGCATGCCGTGCTGGCGCCGGCCGACATCCTGTCCATCGGCATCATCTCCTCGCTGAAGGGCGTGGGCTACGGCGCCCCCAGCCAACCCATGCCCGTCATCACCGGCCAGGACGCCGACCTGCCCTCGGTCAAGGCCATCCTGCGCGGCGACCAAACCTCCACCGTCTTCAAGGACACCCGCCAGCTCGCCAAGGTCACGGCCGACCTCGTGGACGCCGCGCTCTCGGGCCGCACTCCCCAGGTCAACGACACCAAGACCTACAACAACGGCGTCAAGGTCGTGCCGTCCTATCTGCTCAAGCCAGTGGCCGTCGATTCGACCAACCTGAAGTCGGTGCTCGTCGACAGCGGCTACTACAAGGAAAGCCAGCTGAAGTGATGCAAGCCACGGTGCAGCCGAGCGCGCTTCTGGAGATGCGCGCCATCGGCAAGAAGTTCCACGGCGTGGTGGCCCTGCGCCAGGTCGACCTCGCGGTGCGGCAGGGCGAGATCCATGCCGTCATCGGCGAGAACGGCGCCGGCAAGTCCACGCTGATGAAGGTGCTGTCGGGCGTCTACCCGCATCCCGACTACGAGGGCGAGATCTGGTTCGACGGCCAGTTGCAGCGCTTCGCCGGCATCCGCGACAGCGAGGCGCGCGGCATCGTCATCATCCACCAGGAGCTGGCACTGATCCCCCAGCTGTCCATCGCCGAGAACCTCTTCCTCGGCCATGAGCAGGCCCGCCTCGGCATCATCGACTGGGACCGCACGCATCAACGGGCCGTCGAACTGCTGCGTCAGGTCGGCCTGCACGACTCGCCCCACACCTTGGTCGACGACCTCGGCGTCGGCAAGCAGCAGTTGGTCGAGATCGCCAAGGCCCTGGCCAAGGACGTGCGGCTACTCATCCTCGACGAACCCACGGCCAGCCTCAACGAGGACGACAGCGCCGCACTGCTGGAGCTGCTCAAGCGTCTGCGCACCCGGGGCGTGTCCTGCGTGCTGATCTCGCACAAGCTCAATGAGATCGCCGCCGTGGCCGATGCCATCACGGTGCTGCGCGACGGCTCGACCATCTCGACCATGGACTGTCGCGAGGCGCCGCCGGCCGAGGCCGAGATCGTGCGCGCCATGGTCGGCCGGGAGATGCAGGACCGCTACCCCCGGCGCCAGCCCAACCCCGGCGATGTGTTGTTCGAGCTGAAGGACTGGTGGGTCGAACATCCGCTGCACGTCGGCCGCGAGGCGGTCAGGGGCGTGAACCTGAACGTGCGCTGCGGCGAGATCGTTGGCATCGCCGGCCTGATGGGCGCCGGCCGCACGGAGCTGGCCATGAGCGTCTTCGGCCGCTCCTGGGGGCGCCGCATCCGCGGCTCGGCATGGATGAAAGGCCGACAGGTCGATGTGTCGACCGTCAGGCGCGCCATCCGCTCGGGCCTGGCCTATGTCACCGAGGACCGCAAGGGCCTGGGCCTGGTGCTGCAGCAGAGCATCGCCCGCAACACGTCCCTGAGCCGGCTGGAAGGCGTCTCGCGCGCCGGGGTCATCGACGAGGCCGGCGAGCATGCCGTGGCCAACGATTTCCGGCGCCGCATGGCCACCCGCTGCGCCAGCGTCGAGCAGCCCGTGGGCGACCTGTCGGGCGGCAACCAGCAGAAGGTCGTGCTGTCCAAGTGGCTGTTCACCGATCCCGAACTCCTCATCCTCGACGAGCCGACGCGCGGCATCGACGTCGGCGCGAAGTTCGAGATCTACAGCCTCATCGCCGAGCTGGCGGCCCAGGGCCGGGCCATCCTGATGATTTCCTCCGAACTGCCGGAACTGCTCGGCATGTGCGACCGCCTCTACCTGATGAACGAGGGCGAATTCGTCGGCGAGATGCCGGCCGCCGGCGCCACCCAGGAAACCGTCATGCACGCCCTGCTGGGCACCCATTGAAACGAACCATGGCCTCCTCTTCCTTGCGCAACTTCCTGGCCCTGCATCTGCGCGACTACGGCATGCTGCTGTCCCTGGTCGCCATCATGGGCTTCTTCCAGGTGCTGACCGACGGCACGCTGCTGCAGCCACTCAACCTCACCAACCTCTTCCTGCAGAACAGCTACATCGTCGTGATGGCGCTGGGCATGCTGCTCGTCATCGTGGCGGGTCACATCGATCTGTCCGTCGGTTCGGTCTGCGGCTTCGTCGGCGCCCTGGCCGCCGTGCTGATGGTCGAGATGGAATGGCCGGTGCTGCCGGCCGTGGCCGTCTGCCTGCTGGCCGGCGCCGTCATCGGCGCCGTGCAGGGAGCCTTCGTCGCCTGGCTCAAGATCCCCTCCTTCATCGTCACGCTGGCGGGCATGCTGGTCTTCAAGGGCCTGGCCCTGGCCCTGCTGCGCGGCCAGTCCATCGGCCCCTTTCCCGACAGCTTCCAGATGCTGGCCAGCGGCTTCCTGCCCGAGCTCGGCGACGGCGAGGGCCACCTGACCTCGCTGGCCCTGGGCCTGGCTGCCGTCGCGCTGCTGGCCGTGCGCGAGCTGATGGTGCGCCGCAAGGCCAAGGCCCTGGGCGCCACGGCCGAGCCCCTGCCCCTGTTCCTGCTGCGCCTTCTCGCGCAAAGCGCGGCCCTGGGCGCCCTGGCGTGGCTGCTGGCCTCCTACAAGGGCCTGCCCAATGTGCTGCTGCTGATGGTGGTGCTGATCGGCGTCTTCGTCTTCGTCACGCGTCGGACGACGCTGGGCCGGCGCATCTACGCCCTGGGCGGCAACGAGCGCGCAGCGCGGCTGTCGGGCATCCCGACGGAGAGATTGACCCTGCTGTGCTTCATCAACATGGGCGTCATGGCCGCGCTGGCCGGCCTGGTGTTCGCGGCGCGCCTGAACACTGCGACGCCCAAGGCGGGCCTGGGTTTCGAGCTGGACGTCATCGCCGCCTGCTTCATCGGTGGCGCCTCGGCCTCGGGCGGCGTCGGCAAGGTGACGGGCGCCGTCATCGGCGCCTTCGTCATGGGCGTCATGAACAACGGCATGTCCATCCTCGGCATCGGCATCGAGTGGCAACAGGTCATCAAGGGTGTGGTGCTGCTGGCCGCCGTGGTCTTCGACGTCTACAACCGCCGCAAGGGCTGACCCGCAGGCGCACGCCATGGCAAGCCGGACCTGCGCGGCTCGCGCGTCCACGCCGACACTCCCCGCGACGGACCAGGAGCCGATGCTTGCGCATCGGTTTCATCTGGATCAGGTGGGCCCCTCAGGGTCGGAGCCGTTGCTGCACGAGCCATCTCCCGCCCGGGTATCCACTGGTCAGACCAAATATAATTTATGGCAAAGTGGCATGACCGCAATTTTCAGCGTCCGAACCTGATGTCCACGCCCCCTCCCGACGACCCGCACACGCCGCTGCTGCGCATGCAAGGCGTCTGCAAGCGCTTCGACAACGTCGTCGCGCTGTCGGGGGTGGCCCTGGAGGTCCGCCGCGGCGAGGTGCATGCCATCTGCGGCGAGAACGGGGCCGGCAAGTCCACGCTGATGAAGATCCTCAGCGGCGTCTACACGCCCGACGAGGGCGAGATCCGCATCGACGGCGCGCCGGTGCGCATCGCCGGCCTGCAGCAGGCCCAGGCCCTGGGCATCGTCATGATCCACCAGGAGCTCAACCTGGTGCCCCACCTGAGCGTGGCCGAGAACATCTGGCTGGGCCGCGAGCCGCGGCGCGGCTGGTTCGTCGACCGCGAGCGCCAGCGCGAGGGCGCGCGCGCCTGCCTGAAGCGCCTGGGCGTGCAGGTCGACCCCGATGCCGAGGTGTCAACCTTGTCCATCGCCCAGCAGCAGATGGTGGAGATCGCCAAGGCGCTATCCATGCAAGCCCGCCTGCTGATCATGGACGAGCCCACGTCGTCCCTCGGCGAGGCCGACGCGACGCGCATGCTGCGGGTGGTGCAGGACCTCAAGCGCGAAGGCGTCGGCATCCTCTACATCTCGCACCGCCTGGACGAGCTGGATCACATCGTCGACCGCGTCACGGTGCTGCGCGACGGCCAGTACATCGCCACGCTGGACTGGAAGCAGACCCGCATCGGCGAGATCGTCGGCCTGATGGTGGGCCGCGAGCTGAACCAGCAGTTCCCGCCCGCCACGCGCCAGCCCGCCGCCGAGGTGCTGCTGTGGGCGCGCGGCCTGCAGCGCGAGGGCGTCTTCGGGCCGGTTGACTTCGAGCTGCGCCGCGGCGAGATCCTGGGCTTCGCTGGTCTGGTGGGCGCCGGCCGCACCGAGGTGGCGCGGGCCATCTTCGGCGCAGACCCGCTCGATGCCGGCCGCATCGAGCTCGCGGGCCAGCCCTTGTCCATCCGCTCGCCGCGCGACGCCATCGCCGCCGGCATCGCCTACCTCTCGGAAGATCGCAAGGCCCATGGCCTGGCGGTGAAGATGAGCGTGGCCCACAACATCACGCTGGCCAACCTCGGTGTGCTGGCCAGTCGCATCGGCTTCATCGATGCCGCCCGCGAACGCGAGACCGCTGAGGCCTACATCCAGCAACTCGGCATCCGCACGCCGTCGCCCGGGCAGATCGCCCGGTTGCTGTCAGGCGGCAACCAGCAGAAGATCGTCATTGCCAAGTGGCTGTTCCGCCAGGCGCGGGTCATCCTCTTCGACGAGCCCACGCGCGGCATCGATGTCGGTGCGCGCTACGCCATCTACGAGTTAATGGACCAGCTCGCCGCGGCTGGCATCGGCGTCATCATGATCAGCTCCGACCTGCCGGAGATCATGGGGCTGACCGACCGCATCGCCGTCTTCCGCCAGGGCCGGCTCGCCGCCATGCTCGAGACCCGCCGCTGCAGCCAGCAGCACATCATGCATCACGCCTCGGTCGGTCCGGCCGAGGCCCCCGAGCCGTCATCGGCGGCCCTCGCGACTCTCTCATGAACGACCGCCAGAAAGACCTGATCCAGAAATTCGCCGCACTGACGGGCCTGCTCATCCTCGTCCTCGTGTTCTCGATGACCAGCAGCGCCTTCTTCAGCGTCGGCAATGCGATGACCGTGTCGCTGCAGGTGACCTCCATCGTCTACCTCGGCATCGGCGCGACCTTCGTGATCCTGACCGGCGGCATCGACCTGTCCGTCGGTTCGGTGCTGGCCCTGTCGGGCGTGGTGGCAGGCATGCTTGTCAAGGGCGGCATGCCGGTGGCGCCGGCCATGACGCTGGGCGTCGCCATCGGGGCGCTGTGCGGGGCCATCAACGGACTGTGCGTGACCCGGCTCAAGCTGCCGCCCTTCATCGCCACGCTGGGCATGATGCTGGTGGCGCGCGGCGTGGCCCTGCAGTTGACCGACGCGCGAGCCATCTCGGGCCTCGGCGAGGCCTTCGGCGCCCTGGGCAACGGCGCGCTGTGGCGCGTCGAGGAGATCGACGAGCAGGGCTTCCCCAACGTCGCCTTCCCCGGCATCCCCTACCCCGTGCTGCTGATGGTGGTGCTTGCCATCGTGGCCGGCATGCTGCTGCGCCGCACGACGCTCGGTCGCCACATCCACGCCGTGGGCTCCAACGGCGAGGCCGCCCGCCTGTCCGGCGTCAATGTCAACCGCGTGACGATGTTCGCCTACGTCACGTCAGGTGCCCTGGCCGGCCTGGCCGGCTGCGTGCTCATGTCGCGCCTGGTCACGGCCCAACCCAACGAGGGCGTCATGTACGAGCTCGACGCCATCGCGGCGGCCGTCATCGGCGGCACCTCGCTGCTCGGCGGCGTCGGCACCATCTCCGGCACGCTCATTGGCGCCTTCGTCATCGGCGTGCTGCGCAACGGGCTGAACATGAACGGCGTCTCGTCCTTCACCCAGCAAATCATCATCGGCGGGGTCATCCTCGTCACCGTCTGGATCGACCAACTCCGCAACCGGCGCTGAAGACCGGTTCCCACCGAGGAGACAACCATGCCCCAAATTCGCCACGCGCTGCTCAGCGCATGCCTGGCCCTGCTCGGCGCCACCGCCGCCCAGGCCGGCGAGATCGCCGTTATTGTCAAGACCACCAACTCCACCTTCTGGCAGAACGTCAACAAGGGCGCCGAGGCCGGCATCAAGGAAGCGGCTGGCCACACCATGACCTTCTCAGGTCCGGCCAGCGAGTCGGCCATCGCCGACCAGGTCAACCTGGTCGAGAACGCCGTCAACCGCCGCGTCGCCGGCATCGTGCTGGCGCCCTCCGATCCCGATGCCCTGGTGCCGGCCATCAAGAAGGCCTGGGAAGCGCGCATCCCCGTCGTGCTGATCGACTCCCAGGTCGCAGACAGCGGCAAGGCCTACTACCAATCCTTCCTGACCACCGACAACCGCGCCGCCGGCGAACTCTGCGCCAAAGAGCTGATCGCCAAGGTGGGCATGACGGGCAAGGTGGCCGTGATGTCCTATGTCGCCGGGTCGGGCTCGGAAGTCGGCCGCGTCGGCGCCTTCACGAGCTATCTGAAGGCCAACTCCAAGCTGGAGATCGTCGGGCCTTTCTATTCGCAGTCGCAGATGGCGACGGCGCTGAACCAGACCACCGACGTGCTCGCCGCCCATCGCGACCTCAAGGGCATCTTCGGCGCCAATGAGCCCACCGCCGTGGGCATGGGCCGGGCGCTGGTGCAGAGCGGGCGCGCCGGCAAGATCGTTGCCATCGGCTTCGACGGCAACCAGGACCTGCAGAAATTCGTCGACGACGGCGCCCTCGCCGGCATCGCCGTGCAAGGCTCATACCAGATGGGTTACCTCGGCGTGAAGACCATTCAGGACGTGCTTCAGAAGAAGCCCGTGCCCAAGTTTCGGGACACCGGCGTCGTCTGGGTCACCAAAGGCAATCTGAAGTCGCCCGAGGCCAAGGCCGTTCTGTACTGAACGACGCTCCATGAACAAGTTCCCCAGTCGCCCCCTCCCGGGCACGGGCCTGCGCCTGAGCACGCTGGGCCTCGGCGCCGCGGCATTGGCCGGACTGTACGACGCGGTGGACGCGCCGACCGCCGCAGCCACGCTGCGGGCGGCCTGGGACCAAGGCCTGCGCTTCATCGACACCGCACCCTTCTACGGCTACACGCGCAGCGAGAACCGCGTGGGCGCCTTCCTGTCCGACCGGTGTCGCGAAGACTATGTGCTGTCCACCAAGGTGGGCCGGCTGATGGAGCCCGACGACAGCATCCTGCCGGGCGCAGACGGCTGGGCCGACCCCCTGCCCTTCCGGCCCGTCTACGACTACAGCTACCGCGGCGTGATGCAGTCCTTCGAGGGCAGCCTCCGCCGCCTGGGCGTGCAGCGGATCGACATCCTGCTCGTGCACGACATCGGCCGTCTGACCCACGGCGCCCGGCATGAACTCCACTGGCATGCATTGACGCACGGAGGCGGGTTCCGGGCCCTGCAGGAACTGCGCGACCAGGGCTTGGTGCGCGCCATCGGGCTGGGCGTCAACGAATGGGAAATCGCCCAGGAGGCCATTGCCGCCACGCCGCTGGACTGCGTGTTGCTTGCCGGCCGCTACACCTTGCTGGAGCAGGGTGCCCTGCCCTTCCTCGACCGCTGCGCCAGGGCTGGCGTGGGCGTCATCGTCGGCGGTCCGTTCAACTCGGGATTGCTCGCCGGACAGGCGAAGTACGACTACAGCAGCGCGCCGCCGGACATCACGGCCCGGGCTCGCGCACTGGCCGCGGTCTGTGCCGAATTCGATGTGCCCCTGGAGGCGGCCGCACTGAACTTCCCCCTCGCCCACCCTGCCGTCGTCAGCGTGCTGGCCGGCATGCGCTCGCCAGCGCAGGTGCTGGCCAATGCGGGCTGGATGCGCCAGCCGCTGCCCGGCGAAGTCTGGCAGGCCCTGCGGGATCGCGGCCTCATCCACCCCGAGGCACCGTTGCCCCTCGGCGGCGTGAAGGAAGGCGGATGAAGGTCGACGCCCACCAGCATTTCTGGCGCCTGGCCGACCGCGGGGGGCAATGGCCGCCTGCTTCCCTGGCTGCCATCCACCGCGACTTCGGCCCCGCTGACCTCGCGCCGCATCTGCAGGCCGCCGGCGTGGAGGCCACCGTGCTGGTCCAGTCCCTGCCCAGCGTTGCTGACACCCACTGGATGCTGTCCGTGGCTGCCACGACACCCTGGGTACGGGGCGTCGTCGGCTGGGTGGACTTCAAGGCCCCGGACGCGCCTGCGCAGATCGAGGCGCTGGCGCGCAATCCGCTGCTCAAGGGCTTGCGGCCCATGCTGCAGGACCTGTCCGACAACGCCTGGATCGCCGACCCTGCCTGTGATGCGGCGGCCCAGGCCATGCAGCACCACGGCCTCGTCTTCGACGCCCTCGTCCTGCCGCGCCAACTGCGCGGTCTGCGCCGCTTTGCCAAACGCCATCCCGGCCTGACCATCGTCATCGACCATGGCGCCAAGCCCTTGATTGCGAGCGGCAGGATCGAGCCCTGGCGCAGCGACATCGCGGCCCTTGCTGCCATGCCCCACGTCCACTGCAAGGTCTCCGGCCTGCTGACCGAGGCCGGCGACCGTCGAGACGTCGCTGCGATCCAGCCCTACGTCCAGATCCTGTGGCTGCTGTTCGGCCCCCGCCGCCTGCTCTGGGGCAGCGACTGGCCGGTGCTCAATCTGGCTTCGGACTACGCCGGCTGGTGGGATCTCGCCCACGACCTGGCCCAACGCCTCTACCCCCATCCCCAGCCGGACGACTTCAGTGCGCTCTTCGGGGGAAATGCCGCCCGCCTCTATCACATCGACCCATGTTGACCGTCACCTGCGAATCCCCCGGCCACCTCGTCGCCCTTGACCGCCCCCGCCCCACCCGCCGTCCCGGCGAGGTGCTGTTGCGAGTGAAGCGGGTCGGCGTCTGCGGCACCGACCTGCACATCTTCACCGGCAACCAGCCCTACCTCGACTACCCCCGCGTCATGGGGCACGAGCTGTCCGGCCTCGTCGAGGAGGCCGACGCGGACAGCGGCCTTGCCGCCGGCGATCCTGTCTACGTGATGCCCTACCTGTCGTGCGGCGATTGCATCGCCTGCCGCCAGGGCAAGACCAACTGCTGCACGCGTATCGAGGTGCTGGGCGTGCATCGCGACGGCGCCTTCACCGAGTTCATCAGCGTGCCGCAGCGCTTCGTCGGCAAGGCCGAGGGCATCAGCCTGGACCAGGCCGCCATGCTGGAGTTCCTGGCCATCGGCGCCCATGCCGTGCGCCGTGGCGAGGTGCGGCCGGGCCAACGCGTGCTGGTGGTCGGCGCGGGCCCCATCGGCCTGGGGGTCATGCTGTTCGCGAAGCTGCGCGGCGCCAACGTGACCGCCATCGATGGCCGCCCGGACCGGCTGGCCTTCGCCCGCGAGCACATCCGCACTGACAGCGCTGTAGCCCTGGGCGAGGGAGACGAGGCTGAACTGGCGCGCCTGACCGGGGGCGAGTTCTTCGATCTGGTTTTCGACGCCACCGGCAGCCGCCAGGCCATGGAGAGGGGCTTTCGCTTCATCGCCCATGGCGGGCGTTATGTGCTCGTGTCCATCGTCCAGGGTGAACTGTCCTTCTCCGACCCGGAATTCCACAAGCGCGAGGCCACGCTGCTGGGCAGCCGCAACGCGACGACCGAGGACTTCGACACCGTCATGCAGGCCATGCGCGACGGCCTCGTGCCTGACGCGGCCCTGGCCACCCACCGCCTGGCCCTGGCCGACGTGCCGGCGGGTTTCCCGATGCTGCTGGACCCCAGCCAGGGTGTCATCAAGGCCTTGGTCGAGTGCTGATGTGACGACCACAGGCCAACCCATCCTGCAATTCGGCACCAGCCGCTTCCTGCAGGCCCATGTGGACCTCTTCGTCAGCGAAGGCGAGGACGCGCTGGGCGGCATCACCGTCGTGCAGGGCACCGACAACCCGGCCAGCACGCGGCGCGCCCAGGCCCTGGCCGACGGCTACGACGTCGTCGTCCGCGGCCTGAGCGAGGGTCGGCCGGTGGATTTGCGCAAGACCTGCCGTTCGGTCCGCGAGGTCCTGCATGCCCGACACGACTGGGCGGCACTGCGCGAGCGCATGCGCGGCCCCGTTCAGCTCATCGTCTCCAACACCGGCGACAGCGGCTGGGCCCTCGAGTCGCAGGACGGTGCTGCGCTGCTGGCCGCCGCCGCCGCCGCGCCGACCTCCTTTCCCGCCCGGCTGCTGGTGCTGCTGCATGACCGCTGGCTGGCCCGGCCCACAGCCGAGCTGACCCTGCTGCCCTGCGAGCTCGTGACCCGCAACGGCGACGCGCTGCGCGCGCTGGTCACTGGCCTGGCAAGCGACTGGGCCTGCGCGCCGGCCTTCATCGACTGGCTGAGCGGCCATGTCGTCTGGGCCAACTCGCTGGTGGACCGCATCGTCTCCGAAGCCCTCGAGCCGGCCGGCGCCGTCGCCGAACCCTATGCGCTGTGGGCCATCGAGGTTCAACCGGGGTTGCAACTGCCCTGCCGGCATCCGTCCATCGTGCTGACGGACGAACTGGCCAGGTATGAGAGGCTCAAGCTCTTCCTGCTCAATCTGGGCCACAGCCTGCTGGCCGATCTGTGGCTGCGCGGTGGCCTGGCCTCGGACATGACCGTGCTGCAGGCCATGCGCGAACCGCAATTGCGCGAACCGCTCGAGCTGGCCTGGCAACAGGAAGTGCTGCCGGTCTTCGAGGCCCTGGGCCAGGGCGAGCAGGCGCGAGACTACCTGCCCGGCCTGCGCGAGCGCCTGCTCAACCCCTTCCTGGCCCACCGGCTGGCCGACATCGCGCAGAACCATGCGCAGAAGAAGCAGCGGCGGCTGCAGCCGGTGGTGGACCTGGCTCAGTGCCTGCTGCCCGAACTGCGCCAACCACTGCTGCACGCCGCGCTCGGCGCGCACTGAACGAGGAGAACCAAATGCAACGCATGGGCATGGTGATCGGCATCGCGCCGGAACACATCGCCGAATACAAGCGCCTGCACGCCGCCGTCTGGCCCGCCGTGCTGGCCCGGCTGGCGCTGTCCAATATCCGCAACTACAGCATCTTCCTGCGCGAGCCCGAGAACCTGCTGTTCGGCTGCTGGGAATACCACGGCAGCGACTACGAGGCCGACATGGCCGCCATCGCCGCCGACCCCGAGACCCGCCGCTGGTGGACCTTCTGCGGCCCCTGCCAGGTGCCACTGGAGAGCCGCGCGCCCGGCGAGCACTGGGCCAGCATGGAGTGCGTCTTCCATGTGGATTGAGCCCGTCGCCCAGCCTCGCGTCGCTGAACGCGAGCGAGTCCGGTCGGTCCCCCCAGGGGACGGCGATGCAAGCGGCATTGAGCCGCTTGCACATCGCCTGCGGGCCGGCTTGGGAACTGGAGTCGGACACAAGCAGTCCCTGCGGACTGCTTGTGCCTACGGAAGGCCATTGGCCTCTGGCCAATGGCAGGCCCAGCGCTCGGCCCGCAGTCTGCACGAAGGTGACTGAGATGCAACAAGCGCTGATCCGGCTGCACGCCCGCGACAAGGTCGCCGTGGCGCGCGTGGCCATCGCCGAGGGCGCCGTCGTCGCGCAAGCTGGCGGCACACTGACCGCACAGGCCGCCATCCCGGCCGGCCACAAGATCGCGCTGGCGCCCATCGAGGCCGGCGAGGTGGTGCTGAAGTACGGCCAACCCATCGGCATCGCCAGCCGCCCGATCGCGGCGGGCGAACATGTCCATGTGCACAACGTCGAGATGGGCCTGGCCCTGCCGACGCAGACCGTCGACAGCCCGGCCGCGGCGCCCATGGCACCTGGCGAGGCCGTCAGCTTCGAGGGCTATGTGCGCGCCGACGGCCGCGTCGGCACGCGCAACTACATCGGGGTGCTGTCGTCGGTGAACTGCTCGGCCACCGTCTGCAAGGCCATCGCGCGCGCCTTCGAAGGGGCCGGCGCCCTGCCTGGCGTCGACGGCGTCGTTGCGATCACGCACGGCAGCGGCTGCGGCATGAGCAACGGCGAGGGCCTGACCCTGCTGCGTCGCACGCTGCGTGGCTATGCCACTCACCCGAACTTCGCGGCAGTCCTGGTCATCGGCCTGGGATGCGAGGTCAATCAGGTCAGCACGCTGCTGGACGGCCTGGACGCCAGCGCCCGCGTGCACAGTCTCAGCATCCAGGGCGAAGGCGGCACCCGTGAAGCCATCGCGCGCGGCCAGGCCCTGGTGCGCGAACTCGCCGCCACGGCGGGCCAGGCCCGGCGCAGCACGGTACCGGCCGCCCGCCTGGTGGTGGGCCTGCAATGCGGCGGCTCGGACGGCTATTCCGGCATCAGCGCCAACCCGGCCCTGGGCGCGGCGATCGATCTGCTCGTGCGCCATGGCGGCACGGCCATCCTGTCGGAAACGCCGGAGATCTACGGCGCCGAGCACCTGCTCACCGCGCGAGCCTCCTCGCCCGAAGTCGCCCAGCGCCTGCTAGACCGACTGCGCTGGTGGGAGGACTACGCCGCCCGCAACGGCGCCGAGCTGGACAACAACCCCTCGCCGGGCAACAAGGCCGGCGGGATCACGACCATCCTGGAGAAGTCCCTGGGCGCCGTGGCCAAGGGCGGCAGCAGCCCGCTGACTGCGGTACTCGGCTATGCCGAGCCCGTGCGCGGCCCGGGCCTGGTCTTCATGGACACGCCAGGCTACGACCCGGTCTCGGCCACCGGCCAGGTGGCGGGCGGCGCCTCGCTGATCTGCTTCACCACCGGCCGCGGCTCGACCTATGGCTGCAAGCCCACGCCCTCGCTGAAGCTGGCCACCAATACGCCGCTGTTCGAGCGCATGAGCCTGGACATGGACTTCAACGCCGGCGGCATCGTCGACGGTACGCAAAGCGTGGCCGAGGCCGGCGAAGCCCTGTTCCGGCTGATGCTGGACACGGCCTCCGGCAGACCCACGCTGAGCGAGCAGCATGGCCTGGGCGACAACGAATTCGTGCCCTGGCAATTGGGCGCGGTGATGTGAGGACTGCCATGTCGAGACTCTGCGGGCGCCGCCCTTTCCTGGGTGGCATGCTGCTGGCGCCGCTGGCCAGCATGGCTGGTGACAGCACGGCCTGGACACCTGGTTTCGGCCCCCATGAGGTGGGCAGCAGCTGCATGCAGGCCGAGCCGGCGACCGCGGCGCCGATGGAGCACTACCTCGTCGGCCGTCGGCAGCCTCAGGGCTCGCTCTACCTGGACCAGCTGGTCAGCGATCGCCAGGCCACCCTGGTCGTCGACGTGAAGGTGCCCAAGGACTGGCCCTACGCCGGGCGCCTGGCCGGCCGCAGCCTGCCGGTGGTGCTCACCGTGCTCTACCCCACGCCGACCGACAACCCCCGCCCCGACTACACCTTCCCGGACGAGACCGGCTTCTACCGTCTGCCGCACATGCAGCGCCCTGGCGAGGCGCCCTTGTTTGCCGACGACGAGGCGCGCTACCCGCTGATCGTCCACTCGGGAGGGCAGAACACCCATGGGCTGTGGCACCTCTGGAAGCTCAGGCACCTGGCTTCGCGGGGCTATATCGTGGTCGACGTCTATCACGGCGACGGGCGCACGCCGGGCTTTGTCGAATCGGCGGCACTTCGGACCCTGGCCGTGCGCGCGGCGCTGGACCATGTGCTGGCCCACCCGCATTACGCCGACCACATCGATGCCGCGCGCATCGGCGCCACCGGCAGCAGCGCCGGCGGCCTCACCGTGCTCACGCTGATGGGCGGGTTGAACCCCGCGCAGCCTGGCCGCTCTTTGGCCGACGATCGCATCAAGGCCGGTTTCGGGACAGTGCCGTTTGCCGGCTTCGGCATGGCCGCGGCGCGGGTGCTGGGCCTGCCCCTGCCACTGCCGCAGAATGCGACTCCCGATATCTGGAACTTTGGCACCGACTTCGCCGGCCTCGCCGCCATCAAGCGGCCCTGGTTTGCCGTCAGCGGCGAGCTGGACCGCAACGTGCCGCCCGCCGACGTGCTGGCCGCCGCCCGCGCCATGGGCGGCCCGGCCTGGGTGGTCGAGATGAAGGGCCAGACCCACGGCATGAATGAAGCAGCAGAAGCCGAGGCGCGCGCCTGGGAAGCCGCCTTCTTCGCCGCCCACCTGTGTGATGACGCGGCAGCCCGCGCGCTGCTGAGTCCCGGTGCCAACCCGGCCGGGCCCAATGCCATCGGCCAGATGCGTCTGCAGCCGGCCTGATCCAAGTGGCCCGGGGCGCTCAGTCCTCGCTACCCAGCCCGGCGCGAAGACAACTCGAGGCTGGTGATCAGGACGCATTCCTCGCCCAGATAGGGCATGCGCACGGCATTGACGATGGCCTCGCGCACCTCGCCGCGCACGTCCTTGATCCGCAGCGCCAGATTGCTGACCCGGCCCTCGGCCGCAAGCACGGCATAGAAGCGTTCCCGGTCCTCGGGCAGCAGGCCATAGGCGTGCAGGGCGGTGGTCGAGCCCAGCAGTTCGGCGCGGTCCAGGCCGTAGAGCCGGCACAGCGCCTCGTTCACCTCGAGGATGCGGCGGCCCTGGATGGAGACGATGGCCATGGGCAGAGGCGCACCGAAGAAGAGCGCGCTGAAGCGGTCCCGGCCGGCCGCGATCTCCTGCTGGGCGGCTCGCTGCGCCCGTCTGGCGTCGATGTTGTCGAGGGCGAAGGACAGGTCTTCGCCGAGTTCGTCCAGCAGCGCCAGCAACTCGTCATCGAAGAAGCCAGGCTGGCCGGCGCAAAGCATCAGCACGGCGCTCACCTCGCCAGCGCGCCGCAGCGGCAGCCAGGCAATGGCTCGCACCCCCTGGGCCACGGCCTCGCTGCGCCAGCGGCCGGCCCGGGTGTCGAGGACATAGTCGTTGCTGACGAAGCGGCGTCCTTCCCGCAAGGCACGTGCGGTGTAGCTGGCCTGGACATCGGGCAGGCTCAGGTCGAGCGGGTCGGGCACGTTCTCCAGCACCTGCGCGGCCGGCCCGGCAGTGCCGCCGCGACGCGCCAGGTGGCCGTCACGCAGGTAGACGCAGGCCAGCACCGCATGGCCGGTCTGCACGCAGAGCTGGCAGGCTTCGCGCCAGAGGACCGCCTCGTCCTCGATGCGCAGCACCGCGCGGTTGGCGCGTGACAGCGTCAGCAGGAAGCCGGAAAGGCGCTTCGCCCGGGCCTGTGCGTCGAGGCCAGCGCGCCGCTGTCGCAGCAGCAGCCACAGCAGTCCTGCATAACCTGCGGCGATGACCAACACAGCCAGCGCGCCGACCATATTTCCTCCTCGCGGAAATGCCCGACCGATCTCTGCGCATTCTGGCCTCTGGGATGAGAAATGGGCTAGCGCCTGTCCGGGTTGCCGGCCGGTGACGCCGCGGGGCTCTGCTGCTGCTGCTGCTGCTGCTCCTTGATGAAGGCCGCGGCGGCTTCAAGGCCGGAGCTGCGCTCCACCTCGTTCATCACCTGGGCCTTGTCGAGGGTCCATTCCTTGAACGCCGCGCCGGGTGTGAGGCCGCGGCGCATCTCCGCCAGGATGTCGTCGCGGGCAACGCCGGTTTCCAGGCGGCTGCGCCACTGCGTGGCCCAGCGGGCCGTGCCCTCGTCCCGCCCATCCTGCGCCAGCACGCCGAGCGTCCGGTAGGCCTCGTCGCCATGGCCGGCATAGGCGCTGGCCAGCGCCGCGGCGCGGCCGAGCGCGCCGCTATCCCGCGAGGCCTGCCAGGCCGAGACGACGGCCTGCAGCGCGGCATCGTCCGGCACATGTGGGGCAAGCGTCTCGGCGCCGAGGATGGCCAGTGCCACCTCCGGTGACCGGGAATCCAGGTATTGCGCGCTCTGGAGCTCGCGCTGCGCCGCCTGCAGATGGGCGAGCCTGCCCTCCCCTTGGCCGCTGCCGGCAAGGCGCAGCTCCGCCATGCCCGCCAGGGCCCTGGCCTCGGCATTGCCGCCTTCGTCCTGCAGCAAAGGGGCGAGCTGGGACAGGGCCGCCTGCGGGTCGCCCCAGTCGAGCTGCGCCCGGCCCAACGTGAGCCGGGCTGCATCCGCGTCGGGAAATTGCGCCGCAAGGTCCGTGGCCCGACGCAGCAGCATCTCCCCGGCCGGCCGGCTCGGGCAGGACTTCAAGGCCGCATCGACGAGCAGGAACTCGCCCGTAGCGCGCGGCAGGCTGCGGAACTTGACGCGGGCCGACGGCAGTTCCGGGCGAGCCACCTGCAGCGACTGCATGCCGCTCAGGCCATAGCGCCACATCACGCGGCCCAGATCGGCCGCCTTCATGCCGAAGGCCAGTTCGAAGGCAGGTGTCGGGGCCAGCCCTTCGCCGACGAGGGCGAGATAGCGGCTCAGGCGCTTGCGGTTGTCGTCCGACGACAGCATGTAATGCACCAGCAGCCAGGACTTGGCCTCGAACTCCAGGCGAACGCCGGCTGGCCCCCCGTAGTTGCGGGCATTGGCCACCCGATGCTCCAGCACGTCTTCCCATTCCAGGCTGTACCTGCGGCCACTGCCGAGGAAATTCAGGTAGCGGGCGAGCCCTCCCGGGACCCGGCCCACCACCATCTGCTGTTCCGAAAACCGCACGCCAGAGAAGTACTGGGCCAGGCCCTCGATGAAGAAGACGGGGCTGCGGATGTCGGTGTGGCGATAGAGAAAGTGACGCGCATAGGCCTCGAAGGCATAGGACAGGCTGTCATTCAGCGCCGACTTCTTGAGCTGCTCGTCGCCGAGCTTGGGGATGCGCTCCAGTTGCACCCCGAAGCCCTGCACGCCGGCCGCGCAGTTGCTGTAGAGGCCGACGGCGTCGGCCGGCAGGTCGCCGTCGATGGTGCGCAGGTCGGAAAGCCGGGCGTGGTGGAACAACGTCAGCTTGGGTGGCTGCGCCACTTCAGGCCGGAAGGGCAGGACGTAGATGCGCAACAGGTGGTCGAGCTTCTCCAGGTTGTCCAGCAGCTGGGAAACATCCTCTTCCCGCGCATCCGAGTAGACGACGATGTGCTGGCTCTCGGCGCGGAACCAACGCGAGACTTCGGCCTTGCGGCCGGCCACCTCCACGCGTTCGAGGTTGGCAGCGCCGACTTGCTGGGCATCGGCCCCGTTGGCTGACAGCAGACAAAGGGCGGCGGCGGCCGCCATGGTGTGTTTGCGCATGGCTTTCCTTGAGAGCATCCCAGGCCCATGACCGCGCCCGGCGTTCGCGAAGAAACGATGGTGTTGTTGCGCTACAAGGCGAACGGCAGCGCCGTCATGA
>NZ_SMBU01000046.1 GCF_004342485.1 Roseateles saccharophilus | reverse complement strand
TACAGAAAATCGCGCAAAGCCACTCTAAGTCATTGATTCAAAACGAGCCGCCCGCCGGAAATCGCGCAAAACGGCGATTTGGTGTCGAACTCGGGAGAGCGTCTTCGTTCTGCCCCAGCAGCAGCAGGGGTGCGGTGGCCAGCTCTTGCGGGGATGCGAGGAGCTTGTTGCCAGCGGTCCGATAGGCCCGCACGGCGCATTTCAGGACGGGCTGTGCAACCCAGTCCTCGGGCGGCTGGTTGGTGACGCGGAAGGCCACGTCCAACCCCTCGCGCAGCAGATCGACGCGCCTGTCGGTGAAAAGCAGTTCGTAGCGGATTGCCGGATGTTGGGTCTGGAAACGCGCGAGCAGCGGGGCCAGCACGATCCGGCCGAAGCCGGCAGTGGCGCTGATGCGCAGTGTGCCGTCGAGCTGGTCACGGGTCTGGCGCAGCGCCAAGCGCGCGCCCTCGGCCGCCTCTCGCACTGCCCGCGCCCGCGCGTGCAATCGGCGACCGGCTTCGGTCAACCCGAGGCTGCGCGTGCTGCGGGCGAACAAGGTTAGACCGACAGCGTTCTCGATGGAAGCGATGCGGCGGCTGATGGCGGCGCGCGTCAGGCCAAGGTCACGGGCCGCCTGGGCAAAGCTTCCGGCCTGTGCAATGCGTGCGAACAGTTCGAGTGCGTTGGCGTCCAGGGCTTCCTCGGCCGCGCTCTGCCGCCGACGGTCGACGAGGGGATTCTTTGTCGTCATTATGTTGACGATGTGGCGCTCTTTTGCGCTCTACCGCCGCAAAAGTTGTCAATCTAGACTGCCCGTATCGCCATTGCAAGTACTCGTGCCGAGGCCCAGATGTCCAGCCTACCCTTGAATCCCTCGGATATCGCCTGCCCGCCCATCCTGCCGCCAGCGCCGGCAGGCGCCGACAGCGATGCGACGTACTCCGACCCGCAGGTCCAGGTCAGACCGGTAGCGCTGCGCTGCGCCGACGGGCGTCTGCTGGCCGCGCAGTGGTTCGAGCCTCCCGCTGCGATCGGCGTGCGGGCCGTGGCCGTCATCAGCTCGGCGACGGCGGTGCCGGCCAGCTATTACCGGTACTTTGCCGAATGGCTGGCGCGGCGCGGTTATGCCGTGCTGAGCTTCGACTACCGCGGCATCGCCGCTTCCCGCTCCGCCTTGCTGCCGGGCGAGGACGTCCGCCTGCGCGACTGGGCGCGCGTGGACATGGCCGCTGCCCTGCACGCGGCCGATCGGCGTCGGTGCGAGGCCGCCACGGCCGAGGTCGGTGAGGTCGGCCTGCTCTGGGTCGGCCATTCGCTGGGCGGCAACGCCGTTGGCCTGGTGCCCGGCTTCGAGGACAAGGTGGATGCGCTGCTCGGCGTCGCGGCCCAGGTGGCCTATCTTGGGCACTGGTCGGGCTTGGCCCGCCTGCAGGCCTGGCTCTTCTTTCATCTGATGCTGCCGCTGGCC
Organism: Roseateles saccharophilus; assembly: GCF_004342485.1. Classification (GTDB taxonomy): domain Bacteria; phylum Pseudomonadota; class Gammaproteobacteria; order Burkholderiales; family Burkholderiaceae_C; genus Pelomonas; species Pelomonas saccharophila. The sequence goes on along the minus strand of NZ_SMBU01000046.1, from coordinate 31,687 downwards.
GTGCGCCTGTTCGGCCGTGCGCCGGGGCGCCTGCTCGGGCCGCGTGCCGAGGATCTGCCGGCCGGCGCCGCGCTGGAATGGGCGGCCTGGGGGCGTACGCCGGGCTTCCTCTTCGGAGACGAAAGCCTCGCCCGCGAGCGGGCCTACGACCGCTTCGCGGGCGCTGTCCACCTGTGGAGCATCACCGACGATCACCTGTTCGGACCGGCCCCGGCCGTGGACGCGCTGGCGGGGCACTTCGGCGCCGCCCGCGTGCAGCGCCATTCGGTGTCGCCCGCCGATCTGGGCGTGGGCAAGATCGAGCATTTCGGCCCCTTCCGTCGCGACCTGGGCGCCAAGCTCTGGCCGCGCCTGCTCGAGCGCATCGAGGCCGCGACGCCACGGCTCGCCGCCCGCCTCCACTCGGCATAAGTCCCGCTGCGCCGCAGGCGCGTGGAGGCTAAGGTCACATCATGATCGACGACCGATTTCTTGCCGACAACACCGCATTGCAGCGCGCACCGGTGCAGTTCTATTTCGACTTCTCCTCGCCCTATTCCTATATCGCGTCGGAGTGGATCGAGGCCGTTGCGGCCCGGCATGGGCGCCGCGTGCAATGGCATGCCATCCTGCTCGGTGCGACCTTCCAGGCCGCCGAGCTGAAGTCGCCGGTCTCCTATCCGATCAAACGCGACTACGCCTTGCGCGACTTCGAGCGCTCGGCCCGTTTCGCCGGCCTGCCCTATCGCCAGCCTGAAACCTTCCCCATCCCCACCCAGAACGCCGCGCGCGTGTTCTGGTGGCTGCACGGGCAGGACCCGGCGCGCGCCGTCGCCTGGGCCCATGCCGGCCTGCGCGCCTACTTCACGCGCGGCGTGGCCCTCGACGACGCGGGGGCGTTGAAGGCCTTGCTCGCCGAGTCCGGCATAGACGCCGACGCGGCTGAGGCCGCCTGGAGCGAGCCGGCCTGGAAGGCGCGCCTCAAGGCCGAGAACGACGCGGCCATCGCCGCCGGCGTGTTCGGCGCGCCCTATTTCATCGTCGACGGCGAACCTTTCTGGGGCAACGACCGCCAGGCCCAGATCGAGGGCTGGCTGGCCAGCGGGCCTTTCAAGGGCTTGATCTAGATCAGACCTTCACGCGCGCGTCATGACCGGCGGGCAGCATGCCGGCCATGCCGACGACGCAAGACACTGCTGCTGCCGCCGACACGCCCACGCTGTCGGTGCGCACCGTCTGGATCTCGGACCTGCATCTGGGCACGCCCGGCTGCCAGGCCAAGGCCCTGCTCGACTTCCTTCGCGACGTCGAGTGTGAAACCCTCTACCTCGTCGGCGACATCATCGACGGCTGGCAGCTCAAGCGCTCTTGGTACTGGCCGCAGGCCCACAACGACGTCGTGCAGAAGCTGCTGCGCAAGGCGCGCAAGGGCACGCGGGTCATCTTCATCCCCGGCAACCACGACGAGTTCGCGCGCAAATACCTGCTGCACAACTTCGGCGGCGTGGACGTGATGGAAGAAGCCATCCACGTCACCGCCGACGGCAAGCGGCTGTGGATCACGCATGGCGACCTCTACGACGGCGTCATCCAGTGCGCGCGCTGGCTGGCCATCGCGGGCGACCTGGCCTATGAGTTCACGCTCAAGGTCAACCGGTGGTTCAACCACATCCGCGCCAAGTTCCGCCTGCCCTACTGGAGCCTGTCGCGCTACCTCAAGCACAAGGTCAAGCGCGCGGTCAGCTACATCAACGAGTTCGAGAACGCGGTGGCGCGCGAGGCCAAGAAGCGCGGCGCGCACGGCGTCGTCTGCGGCCACATCCACCATGCCGAGATCCGCGAGATCGACGGCATCCTCTACTGCAACGATGGCGACTGGGTCGAGAGTCTGACGGCTCTCGTCGAGCACCACGACGGCCGGCTCGAGATCATCGACCGCGGCGACGAGGCCGCGCTGCCGGGCATGCTGCCGGCCGCCAAGGCCAAGCCCGCGGTGCCGCTAGCGCTGCCCGTCCCGACGGCGGTCGTGAAGACCGCCGTGTCCGACACCCTCGTCAGCTGACCCGCTTCAGCAGTGCCTGCCCGGCGCGCAGCTGCGAGCCGGTGGCGATGCCCTCCGCCGGCTCGAAGCCCGGCGGCACGAAGACGATGATGGTCGAGCCATGCTCGAACCAGCCCATCTCCTGGCCCTTGGCATGAGGTGCCGAGCAGGGCATCTCGTTGGCACCCTTGCGGCCCAGGTGCAGCAGCACGTCGAGGAAGTGCAGGCGGATGCTCGCGACCAGGATGGCCGCCACAGGCACCAGTGCGATCGGCTCGCCGCCGGCCAGCCGCATGCGCACGACGGCGCGCTCGTTGCGGCAGAACAGCCGCTCCACGCGCTGCAGCGCGATGGGGTTCACGTTCCAGGTGTCACCGCTCAGATAGGTCACATGCTCGACCGTGCCGTCGGCCGGTGCGTGGAAGCGGTGGTACATCGCCGAGGTCAGCCGCAGCGTGATGAAGCGGCCGCCTTCGAAGACGCTCGCGTCCTGCGTCGGGCCGAAGAGCTCGGCCGTCGAATAAGGAAAGCCCTTGGCCTGGTAGACCTGGCCGCGCTGCACGAGGCCGCAGGCGCCGACGATGCCGTCGCTGGGGCTGCAGATCACGTCAGGCCGGGCGTCGAAGATGCGCGCGCCGGGCTTGAGTTCGCGCGTGAAGCAGTCCTTCAGCGAGCGGAACTTCGTGTGCCTGGCCTCGCTCAAGTCCAGCGGCGTGAACAGCCGCCAGACAGCGATGGACAGCTTCGTCAGCAGCGGACTCTCGATGCGCGCGAAGCGGCCCATCAGTTTCGTCAGCGCGATGCGCGGCACGCGGTTGGTCAGCAGGAAGTTCAGGTCTTCCTGTGCGACGAGGCGTTGGAACCAGCCGCGGGCGGGGATTGTGGTCATGGCTTTGTCATTCATTCCACTGTCAAGCGTCGCAGGTACATCTGAAACCTTCGTGAATTTCCTGAGACTGCGATGGACGAAACCCTGACCCTTTCGGCGCTCGCCCTCGGCGTGCTGGCCCTGCTGCCGGCGGCCAAGCGGCGGCTGGAGCTCTCGCGCGCCAAGCACCGCTCGCTGGCCGGCCATTCGCGCATGGCCAAGCGGCTGGCGCGCTGGGTGCCGGGCTATGCCTATGACGAGGCGCAGTTCTTCGCGGCCGACGGCGCACCGGCCGACGTGGCCGCGCAGCGCCGTGCCGCGCTGCAGCGCCTGGGCGCCGAGTTCGACACGCGCTACGCCAGGACGCTGGCCGCCACCGAGGCCGCGCGCGACACCATCTCCGACCTGCGCTTCACCGGCCGCTACCGCGTGCCCTTCCAGTTCAGCCCCGTGCTGCGCGAGCATCTCAAGGTCGGGGCCTTCCTGCAGGCCAGCGACGGCGTGCAGGTCGAGGACCTGGACGGCAACCGCCTCTATGACCTGACCGGCTCCTACGGCGTCAACCTGCTGGGCTACGACGCCTACAAGGCCTGCATCGCCGAAGCCGTCGCCACGGCCCAGCAGCTCGGCCCCGTGCTCGGTGCCTACCACCCCTGCGTGCTGGACGTGCTGACGCGGCTGAAGGCCATCTCGGGCCAGGACGAGGTCAGCTTCCACATGAGCGGCACCGAGGCCGTCATGCAGGCCGTGCGGCTGGCGCGTTATCACACGAAGAAGAAGCGCCTGGTGCGCTTCGCCGGCGCCTACCACGGCTGGTGGGAGGACGTGCAGCCCGGCCCCGGCAACCCGCTGCCGCCGCGCGATACCTTCACGCTGCAGGACATGGCCGAGCGCTCGCTGAAGGTGCTGGCCACGCGCCGCGACATCGCCTGCGTGCTGGTCAACCCGCTGCAGGCCCTGCACCCCAATGCGAATGCGCCGGGTGACTCCGGCCTCATCGACGGCAGCCGCCGCGCGGGCTATGAGCGCGAGGCCTACACGGCCTGGTTGAAGAAACTGCGCGAGGTCTGCACCGCACGCGGCATCGTGCTGATCTTCGACGAGGTCTTCGTCGGCTTCCGGCTCGCGCCCGGCGGCGCCCAGGAGTATTTCGGCGTGAGGGCCGATCTCGTCACCTACGGCAAGACCCTGGGCGGCGGCCTGCCGGTCGGCGTCGTCTGCGGCAGCCGCGCGCTGATGCAGCGCTACCGCGAGGACCGCCCGGCTGACATCTGCTTTGCGCGCGGCACCTTCAATGCCCACCCCTATGTCATCGCCGCGATGGCCGCCTTCCTGAGGCAGCTCGACACGCCGCAGGTCAAGACGCTCTACGACGGCCTCGACGCGCGCTGGAACGCCCGCTGCGCCCGCTTCAACGAGCGCCTTCAGGCGGCCGGCGCGCCGGTGCGCATGGCCAATCTGTCGACGATCTGGACCGTGCTCTACACGCAGCCGGGGCGCTACCACTGGATGCTGCAGTTCTACCTGCGCAAGCACGGCCTGGCGCTGAGCTGGGTGGGCACGGGGCGGCTGATCTTCAGCCTGAACTATGGCGACGCCGAGTTCGAGGCCGTGCTTGAGCGCTTCGTCGCCGCCTGCGCGGAGATGCGTGCCGACGGCTGGTGGTGGACGGCGCCCGAGCTCACCGCCAAGGCCATCCGCCGCAGCGTGTTCCGCGAGATGCTCTCGAAGAAGTTCTGAGCCCAAGCCCGGCTTGCCGGGCGCGCGAGAAAAACAAAAGGCCCGCGAATGCGGGCCTTTCTCGTTGGGGCGAAGAGTCTCAGTGCGCTTCGCTGCCAACGTGCTCCATCGGGTCGATCAGCTGGCCGCGCAGCAGATAGAGCGGGGCCTTGTGATACAGCATCACGTCGTGGAAGGGGTCGGTCAGGATCTTGGTCATCCAGGCGAAGCCCTGCATCGCGCCCTGCGTGGCCCACAGCTGGCCGACGCGGAAGAGCAGGCCCACCACGCCGAGGCAGAACCAGGCCATGCCGACATCCTCCAGATAGGCCTTCATGCCGACGGCCGGCTCGATGAGGCCGCCCAGCGACGGGAAGAACCACAGCACGGCCGGCAGCGCCACCCACACGGCCAGCAGCACGATCTTGCGGCGGATGTTGTAGCCGACCTTGATCTCTTCCTTGTGCGCGTCGGTGGCCTGGTTGACCTCGTCGTAGCCGCGTGGCTCGAAGAAGAAGTGGCCCGCCTGGCGCGTCGTCATCGACACGCACCAGGCCAGCAGCGCGGCCCAGGCCGGGTTCACGAACACCAGGCCGTAGGAGACCAGGAAGCACAGGGCGCTGATCAGGTGCAGGCTCTGGTTGATGCGGCTGTGGTGGTAGTAGCGGTGGTCGTCCCAGCGCTGGGTCTTCAGGGTTTGGAAGAACTCGTTCACGTCCCGTCCTCGTTGGGGTGGAAATCGGAGCGGATGGTGGTGGGCTTGCGTGAAATTGGCGTGACGGCCCGCCTGTCATCTTGCTGTTGCACGCGCTCGTGAACATTTGCGCATGAACACCCCACACGACGCCGACGACATCCTGGTGGACGACCTGCCCGCGCCGCGCCATTCGCGCCGGCTCGCGGTGGTGACGGAGACCTATCCCCCCGAGGTCAACGGCGTCGCGATGTCGATGGCCCGCGTCGTCGATGGCCTGAACCGCCGCAACCACGATGTGCAGCTGATCCGCCCGCGCCAGCCGGCCCGCATGACCGGCCAGGTCACCGGCAAGCCCGAGGTTGACGAGGTGCTGACCAAGGGCCTGCCCGTGCCCCTCTACCCCAACCTGCGCATGGGCGTGCCGAGCAAGCGGGCGCTGGTGAAGCTGTGGTCGCTGCACCGCCCGGACGTCGTGCACATCGCCACCGAGGGGCCACTGGGCTGGTCGGCGCTGCAGGCGGCCCAGCATCTGGCCCTGCCGGTCACGTCGGACTACCGCACCAACTTCCACGCCTATGGCAAGCACTACCGTCTGGGCCTGCTCAGCAAGCCCATCATGGGCTACTTACGCAAATTCCATAACCGCTGCGCAGCGACCATGGTGCCCACCGAGGCTATGCGCGTGCTGCTGGCCGAGCGCGGCTTCGAGCGGTTGACGGTGGTGGGCCGCGGCGTCGACGCGCAGCGCTTCGACCCGGCGCGCCGCAGCGACGCGATGCGCGCCAGCTGGGGTGCGGGGCCGGACGACCTCGTCATGGGCTATGTCGGCCGCCTGGCGCCGGAGAAGAACCTCGGCGTCGTGCTGGCCGCCTACGAAGCCGTCAAGGCCTTGCAGCCGCGCGCTCGCCTGGTGTTCGTCGGCGACGGCCCGATGCGGGCCGAGCTCGCCGCGCGCGTGCCCGATGCCGTGTTCGCGGGCCAGCGCAGCGGTGACGACCTCGCGGCGCATTACGCCGGCCTGGATCTGTTCCTGTTCGCGAGCCTGACCGAGACCTTCGGCAACGTCACGACGGAAGCCATGGCCAGCGGTTGCGCCGTCGTCGCCTTCGAGAGCGCGGCCGCGGGCGAGTTGATCCGCAGCGGCATGAACGGCTGGCTGGCCGGCGCGGGCAAGGAGTCCGATTTCGTCGCGGCGACGCGTGTCGCCGCCGTCGACGCGGTGGCGCGGCGCGCGGTGGCCGATGCGGCGCGGGCGACGGCGCGGCGGCTCGACTGGGCGGACATCACGGCACGCTTCGAGTCGGTGCTGGAAGGGGCGATTGCGCGGGCCGAGCCGGCGTTTGCGCTGCCGGGGTTGCAGCCGGCGGCTTAAGACGACTCGCTCAATTCGGCGTGCAGAGCTAACGAACGCATTCAGCGGCCGGCGTAGCCGGTCCGCTGGAATTGCGGGTTATGGCTTGGGTCGTATTGGCGCCGGCGGAGCTACTGTTCAAAGCAACCCCACCCGTCATTGCGGCCGGCAAATGCGCTGGCCGCTGCTTGCAGCGCAGCTTCAAACTGCGTAATTCCGCTGTGCGTTGGAGCCATATGCTTGACGACAACGACGTCCCACGGGAGTGAATCGACTACGCCGGATTCGTTGACTTTGACCTGATAGCCATGCGCCGAAAACTGCGCGGAAAACGATAAGGCTGCGGGCTCGTCAGGCAGCACGACGGTGAAGTCGATATCCCGCGGCTTCAACAGATCGTCGCCATTGGCCTGCATCCGCCGCAGAACGTCGCCGTTTTCATCATCGGGGAACGTGATCGTCCGGTTCATGCAAAGCCCTAACTATTGGTTTATCCGTCACGCCTTGCCGCTTAACTCCAGCGGCGCATTGGCAAGTGCTTGTTCGGCAACGACTATGCCAATAAAACCTCGTCAAAAGCGGCGCGTCGTCACGACCGTGGCGGTGAACTTTTTCGTCGACTCCCGTCGATCCGGATCAGCGCCGTGATCGCCCCCGCGACCAACACACCCAACGCACTCAGCGTCACCCCGATCGGCACGCCCGCCGCCTCGCAGCCCGCATAGGCCGCCAGCATCGCGAGCACGCTCAGGTTCTCGTTGAAGCCCTGCACCGCGATCGACCGGCCCGCGCTCAAGAGCACGGCGCCGCGGTGCTGTAGCAGCGCGTTCAGCGGCACCACCATCGCGCCGCCCACCGCGCCCACCAGCGCCAGCACGACCGCCGCCACCGCCACGTCGCCGACCTGCGCTACCACCGGCATCAACAGGCCCAGCGCCACACCTGCCCACAGCCCGTGGCGTGCCTGGTGCAGCGCCAGCCAGCGCCCTGCAGCCGCCGCACCGGCGATGACGCCCACCGCCACCGCCGCCTGCAGGTAGGCGGCCTGGCTGAGCGGCAGCGCGAGCGCGACGCCGGCCCAGCGCAGCACCGCGAACTGCAGCGTCGCGCCGACGCCCCAGAACAGCGTCGTCGCCGCCAGCGACAGCCCGCCCTCGCGGTCGCGCCAGAGCTTGCGGTTGGCGGCGCGGAACTCGCGCAGCAGCGCGGTCACGTCATGCGATTCGCTGCGTTGGCGCCGGCCGCTGTCGGGGATGCCGGCGTTCAGCAGGCTGGATACCGCGTAGATCAGCAGCAGCGCGGCCAGCGAGCCGGTCAGCTTGTCGGCCGGCAGGGCCAGGCTGTCGCAGAAATCCGCCAGCCCCGAGGCCAGCCAGGCCGGGCTGACGAGGGCGCCGCCCAGAACGGCGCCCAGCAGCGCGGCCGACACGACGGTGATCTCGATCCAGCCATTGGCCGCGACCAGGGCCTCGGGCTCGGCCATCTCGGTGATGAGGCCGTATTTGGCCGGCGCATAGGCCGCCGCGCCCAGGCCCACGACGGCGAGCGCAGCGACCGGGTGCAGGCCGAGCGCGAGCAGGCCCAGGCCGACGATCTTGACGAGGTTCATCGCCGCCATCACGCGGCCCTTGGCGAAGGCGTCGGCCAGCGGCCCCACCCAAGGCGCGAGCACGACATAGGCCGCCATGAAGCCCACCTTCAGCAGCGGGGCCCACCAGGGCGGGAAACCCTGCTGGGCCAGCAGCGCGATGGCGACGATGAGCAGCGCGTTGTCGGCCAGGGCCGAGGCGAACTGGGCGCCGATGAGAAGGCCGAAGCCGCGCGGTAGCGCGGGGCGACGGGGGGAACAGGCGCTGGGCAGAATGGACGACATCTCCGTCGCCAGCTTGTCATGCCGGCATGAAATGCCGGTGACGACGGGCGCTGCTCAGCGCGAGATGGCTTCGAACAGCAGGGCCAGCTCGCTGGCGATGAGCAGTTCCTGCCGCGTCCAGGCCCGCGTGGCGCGCGCATCGACGAACCACAGCGCACCGGCGAGCCGGGCGCCGTCGTAGAGCGGCACCTCGATGCGCGCCTCGGCGGCGCCGGGCAGGCTGGCCAGCTCGGCATGGCAGGGGTGCAGGGCCGAGTCGGGCAGGGCCAGCGGTGCGCCGTGGCGGTTCAGCAGGTCGAGGTAGCGGGGCTGGTTCGCGGCGCTCAGGCCGCCGCTGCCGAGCTGCCAGCGGATCACGCTGGCCAGGCCGAGAATGCGGCTGCTGGCCGCCTTCAGCTCGGCCAGGGCCTCGGGCGGCGGCGCGGCGGCCAGGCGCTGGCGCTGGCCGCAGAGGTGCAGCAGCAACTCCTCGGGCGTCAGCGGTGCGCCGCCTTCTTCGGCCGGCGGCGCGGCCAGCGTCGCGCGTGCCGGCAGGGAGAGGCGTTCGATCTCGGACTGCAGGGCCAGGTGCTGCCAGAGGTGGTCCAGCGCGCCCGCCGCATCGCCTTCGGCCTGCAGCAGTTCGGCCAGTTGCAGATGGGCCTGGCGGGCCTGGGCGCGGGCCTGGATGCGCTGGGCCAGGGCCAGGCCGTGGCGGGTGGAGCGCACCGCGCCGGCGTTGTCGCCGCGGGCCAGCGCGATCTCGGTCCAGGTGCGGCTGGCGGCGGCCTCCAGCCAGGGGTAGCCCTGGCGCGCGGCGATGTCCAGCGCCAGGCGGCAGTCGGCCACGGCCCAGTCCATACGCTGGCGGGCCAGCGCGGCGCGCGCGAGATGCCAGTGCGCCTCGGCCTCGAAGACATGGTGGGCGCCGCGCCGCGCCGCCGCCAGGCCGTGGCTGAAGTGGCGCTCGGCGGCCGGCAGGTCGCCGGTTTCGAAGCTGCCCACGCCGATGTTCAGCGCCAGCTTGGCGGCGAGGTAGCTGTCGTCGCCCTCGCCGCTGGACCGTGCCAGCTGCTCGCCCGCGTCGCGCATCTGGCGCAGTCCGCGCGCCCAGTCGGCCTGCGCATAGTGGATCTGGCCCAGGCCGATGCGCGCGGCCACGCCGGCCTGGCAGTGGCCGCTGACCTCAGCCAGGTCCAGCGCGCGCGACCACTGCTCGCTGGCGAGCTGGTATTCGCCCTGCTGATAGGCGATGCGGCCCAGGGCCTCGCAGACGCGCGCGGCCTGCACCGGGAAGTGGCCGGCCGCGGCCAGCGCGCCGGCCTGCTCCAGCGCGGGCAGCAGTTCCAGCGCGCGGCCGCGCGGCTCCAGCAGACCGAAGCGGGCGTAGAGTGCGTCGACGCCGACAGCGGTGTCGCCGGCCGCGAAGGCGTTGCGGCTCAGCGCCTCCAGCAACTGGTCGGCCAGGGCGGGGTGGCGGTGCGCGACACGGGCGATGCGGCCCAGCAGCTCGGCCAGGGCCTCGCTGGCGGCGGGTTGGAGGGTGAACACGGCGGCAGATCCGGATGGGGCGGGTTGGTTTCTCACTGGTATTCTTGTCGATTCCGAGGACGCGCTACACCTGGACTCGGGCTATCCCGTAGCCTACTCCAGCGGCCGTAGACCAGTTTAAAACCAATTGACGACACTGGTGGTTGGTATTAGAGTGGTATCGACTGAACCCCGTCGACCATGCCCCTCGTTCTCGATCCCTCTCTCCTCACTTCCCGCGACTCCGGCCGGCCTGTGCGCTGGTGGGTCGGCATCGATGGTGGCGGTACCAGCACCCGGGCCGTCGTGGCCGACGCCCAGGGGCACATCCTTGGCCGTGGTGAATCCGGCGCGTCCGCGCTGGGCCAGGGCGCCGAGCAGGCCTGGCGTCATATTGCCGACGCCATCTCGCACGCCGAGGTGCCGGGTCTGGAATTGCAGGATTGCGCCCTCGGCCTGGGCCTGTCGGGCACGGGCGTGCCGGCGCAATTGCAGGCCTTTGTCGCGGCCGACCCCGGGGTCGCGCGCTTCGCCCTCGTCACCGACGGCCTCGCCGCGCTGCTCGGCGCGCACGGCGGCCGGCCCGGCGCGCTGCTGATCTCGGGCACGGGCTCGGTCGCCGAGGCCCTGCTGCCCGACGGCAGCCGGCGCATGACCGGCGGCTGGGGCTGGCAGATCGGCGACGAGGGCAGCGGCGCCTGGCTGGGTCAGCAGGCCATGAAGCTGGCCCAGGCCGCCTACGACAGCCGCGCCGCCGCGGGGCCGCTGGTGCAGTCCGTCTGGCGGCAGGCCGGCACCACGCGCGAGGAGCTGCTGGGCTTCTGCGCCACGGCCGGCCAGGGCGGCTATGCCAGCCTGGCGCCGCTGGTCTTCGAGCATGAGGCCGACGACCTCGCCGCCAGCGCGCTGCTCGACGAAGCCGCACGCGCGCTGGAGGCCCTGGCCGCCGCCGTCCACCCCACACTGCCGCTGGCGCTGGCGGGCAGCATTGCTTTGCGCCTGGCGCCGCGCCTCGGCCCGGCGCTGCAGTCCCGCCGCGTCGAACCCCAGGGAGATGCCGCCACCGGCGCTCTCTGGCTCATCCAACAGCAAGAAACGATCCCCGCATGAGCGCTGCTGTCTTCGACTTCAAGCCCGATCCCAACGCGGCCTCGCCGCTCTACATGCAGCTGGCCCAGGCCCTGGCCCTGGCCATCCGCGACGGCGTTTTCCATGCTGACGAGGCGCTGCCCTCCGAGCGCGTGCTCGCCGAGCAGCTGGAGCTGTCGCGCGTCACCGCGCGCAAGGCCATCGACCGCCTCGTCGAGCAGGGGCTGATCATCCGCAAGCGCGGCTCGGGCAACTACATCGCGCCCAAGCTGGAGCAGCCGCTGACCCGCCTGACCAGCTTCTCCGAGGAGCTGCACCAGCGCGGCTTCGTGCCCAGCTCGCGCTGGCTGCTGCGCGGCTTCACGCCGGCGGCGCCGGACGAGCAGCTGTCGCTGGAGCTCAAGAGCGGCGAGCGCGTCGCGCGCCTGGAGCGGCTGCGTCTGGCGGACCAGGTCGTCATGGCCTACGAAGTGTCGGTGCTGCCGCAGTCGGTGCTGGCCGACCCGCAACGCGTCGAGTCCTCGCTCTACACCCACCTCGGCGAACGCGCCCCGGTGCGTGCGCTGCAGCACATCCGCGCGCTGAACGCCGATGCCAAGCTCGCCGGTCTGCTGGAAGTGCCGTTGGGCGCCGCGGTGCTCTTCATCACCCGCGTCGGCTATCTGGCCTCGGGCCAGGCCGTCGAGCTGACGCACTCCTACTGCCGCAGCGACTACTACGACTTCGTCGCCGAAATGAGGCGCGATTGATGATGCCCCTCGTCCAACGCCTACGTTGGCCGGTCCCCCGCGGGGACGGCGATGCTTGCCGGATTGACCGGCAAGCGCATCGCCATGACGGGCCGGCTTGGGAACTGGAGTCGGACACAAGCAGTCCCTGCGGACTGCTTGTGCCTACCCAAGGCCATTGGCCTGTGGCCAATGGCAGGCCCGGCGCTCGGCCCGTGGCATACACCACACAGCGGGGCCACTGATGCGCATCGAAGGCGACATCGTTACGCCCCAGGGCGTGATCACCGGCCACCTGGACATCGAGCACGGCCGCATCGCGGTCATTGACGGCGAGCCCGTCGACCCCGCGCGCGCCGGCGAGGCCGGCCGGCCCATCCTGCTGCCCGGCTTCATCGACACCCATGTGCACGGCGGCGGTGGCCGCGACACGATGGAGGGCGGCGACGCCATCGCGACGATTGCGCGCCGCCATGCCCGCCACGGCACGACCGCGCTGCTGGCGACGACGATGACTGCGCCGCTCGGCGAGATCGAGGCCGCGTTGCAGGCCCTGGGCCCGGTCTGCCGCGAGCGCGGTGCCCGGCAGGCGCGCGTGCTCGGCGTGCATCTCGAAGGCCCCTACATCAACCCCGGCCGCCTCGGCGCCCAGCCGGCGCACGCCATCCCCGCGACGCTCGCCGAGGTGCTGCGCCTGAACGCTCTCGCGCCCATCAGGGTGCTGACGCTGGCGCCCGAGGTGCCCGGCCACCTCGCGCTGATCGGCCCGCTGCGCGACGCCGGCATCCGCGTGCAGATCGGCCACAGCAACGGCAGCTACGAAGACGGCGTGGCCGCCCTGGGCGCCGGTGCGGCCGGCTTCACCCACCTCTTCAATGCGATGAGCGGCCTGCACCATCGCGAGCCCGGCATGGTCGGCGCGGCCCTGGCCCATGGCGAGCATGCCGAGCTCATCCCCGACCTGCTGCATGTGCACCCCGGCGCCATCCGCGCGGCGCTGCGCTGCATCCCGGGCCTGTTCTGCGTGACCGACTCGACCGCCGCGGCCGGCATGCCCGATGGCGACTACCGCCTCGGCGAATACACGGTGCGCAAGTGCATGGGCGGCGTGCGCCTGGCCGACGGCACGCTGGCCGGTAGCGCTTTGACGATGGACCAGGCGCTGCGCAACCTCGTGCAGCGCCTGGAGCTGCCGTTGACCGACGCCGTGCGGCGCGTGTCCACGGCGGCGGCCGAGTACCTGGGCCTGGCCGACCGCGGGCGCCTCGCTCCCGGTGCCTGGGCCGATGTGGTCGTGATGGATGCCGGGCTCGAGCTGCGGCGCGTGTTTGTGGAAGGTGAAGAGATCGATGTCGTCGCTGATGCTTGAAGAGGCGCTGAGCGCGCCGGACGTGGTGGCCCGCCAGTTGGCCGCCGACCCGCTCAGTTATGCCCGCCTGGGCCAGGCCCTGCAGGAGCAGCCGCCGAGCGGCGTGCTGACCATCGCGCGCGGCAGCTCCGACCACGCGGCCCATTACCTGGCCTATCTCGTGATGGCCCGCCTGGGCCGGCTGGTCACGTCGCTGCCGATGTCGCTGATCACGCTCTACCAGAGCCGCATCCACTGCGAGGGCCTGCTGTCGCTGGCCTTCTCGCAGTCGGGCCAGAGCCCCGATCTGATCGCGCCGACGAAATTCTTCCGCGAAGGCGGCGCGCGCACGGTGGCCTTCGTCAACGCCAGCGGCTCGCCGCTGGCCGCCGCGGCCGAGCATGTGTTCGAGCTGCACGCCGGCCCCGAGAAGAGCGTGGCCGCGACCAAGAGCTATATCGCCCAACTGGTGTCCGGCGCTCGCGTCGTGGCCGCCTGGCAGCAGGACGATGCGCTGCGCGCGGCGCTGAACGTGCTGCCCGCCGCGCTGGAGCAGGCCAGCCGGCTCGACTGGAGCGCCGCCCTGCCCGTGCTGCAGGGCGCCGAGCGCCTCTTCGTGCTGGGCCGCGGCACCGGCCTGGCCGTCGCGATGGAAGCGGCGCTGAAGCTCAAGGAGACCTGCGGCATCCAGGCCGAGGCCTTCTCCGGCGCCGAGGTCAAGCACGGCCCCATGGCCCTGGTGCGCGACGGCTATCCGCTGCTCGTGTTCGCGCCGCGCGGCCCGGCCCAGGCCGGCCTGCTGGCCATCGCCGACGAGATGCGCTCGCGCGGCGGCCGCGTGCTGCTGGCTGCGCCGCAAGGCACGCCCGGCGCCGAACTGCCGCTGGCCACCACCGGCAACGAGGACCTCGACCCCATCGCGCTGGTGCAGAGCTTCTATCCGATGGTCGAGGCGCTGGCGCGCGCACGGGGCTTCAACCCTGACGTGCCGCCCAATCTCGCCAAAGTCACCAAGACCCACTGAGACCGCGCCATGAGCACCTTCGACCCTGGCCGTCTCGTGATGGTCGACATTCCCGGCAAGTCGCTGGACTCCGAGACCGCCGCCTTCCTGCGCGAGCAGCAAGTGCGCGCCGTCTGCCTGTTCCGCAAGAACATCGGCACGGAGGGCGAGGTGAAGGCGCTGATGGCCGATCTCATCGAGGTGCTCGGCCCGCAGGCGCTGATCGGCATCGACCAGGAAGGCGGCGCCGTCGTGCGCGTGACCTTCCTGCCGCAGCCGCCGTCGGCCATGGCCCTGGGCGCCAGCGGCGACGCGGACCGCGCCGAGGCCGTGGGCGCGGCGGTCGCGCGCGGGCTGAAGTCGCTGGGCATCAACTGGAATTTCGCGCCGGTGCTGGACGTCAACAACAACCCGGCCAACCCCGTCATCGGCGAGCGCAGTTTCTCCAACGACCCGGTCGAGGTCAGCCGCCTGGCCGCCGCCTGGATGCGCGGCTCGCTGGCCGAAGGCGTGGCCTGCTGCGTGAAGCACTTCCCCGGCCATGGCGACACGCATGTGGACTCCCACCATGCGCTGCCCACCGTCGACAAGACCCGCGCCGAGCTGAACGCGCTGGAGCTGGTGCCCTTCAAGGCGCTGGCTTCGCAGGCACCGGCCATGATGACGGCCCACATCGTCTATCCGCAGATCGACCCCGAGCGCCCGGCCACGCTGTCGCCCGAGCTGATCGGCGGCATCCTGCGCCGCGACTGGGGCTATGACGGCGTCGTCATCACCGACGCGCTGATGATGAAGGCCGTGGCCGAGCGCTTCGGCTATGCGCGCTCCGCCGTGATGGCCATCGCGGCCGGTGCCGACATGGTGCTGGCCCAGGGCTCGCCGGCCGAGCAGCTGGTCGCCATCAATGCGCTGCGCGAGGCCTTTGCCGACGGGCGGCTGACCGCCGAGCAGGGCGAGACCGCCAACTGCCGCCTGGACAGGCTGGCCGCAACCTACCCAGCCCGTGCCGAGGACGACAGCGCCGACCGCGCCGGCGACCACGCGCTGATGAGCGAGGCCTGGGCCGCCGGGCTGACCGCGCTGCGCGGCGCCAGGCCGCCGGCATTGACGGCGCCGATCCGCGTCATCGTGCAGGGCGACGTGCCGACCGACATGGTCTCCGAGGCCGGCCCGACGGGCCGCCAGGCCGTCGCGCTGTTCGAGGCCTTCGGCGATGCCCAGGTGCAGATGGTGGACGACATCGCGCAGCTGGACTGGTCCCGCGTGCCCAGGGACGGCCGTATCAACGTGCTGGTGTCGACGCGCCGGGCCCGCTACGGCCTCGCGGCGAGCGAGTGGCGGCCCGACCTGCACCTGTCGCTGTGGAACCCCTACCAGGCGCTCGACGTGGCCGGCCCGACCGTGCTGACCTGGGGCTTTGCGCCGGGCGCGCTGGCCGGATTGAAGGCCTGGCTTGAGGGCAGGACTCAGGCCACCGGCCGTGCGCCGCAGGGGCTGCAGTGATGGAACCGATCAAGACGCCGATGCGGTGGATTCCGACCCTGTACTTCGTGCAGGGCATGCAGTTCTTCGTCGTCATGCTCATCGCGGGCCTGATGTTCAAGAACCTGGGCGTGGCCAACGACCAGATCGCGCGTTGGACCGCGGTGCTCGGCCTGGCCTGGGCCATCAAGCCGCTGTGGAGCCCCTTCCTGGAGCTGGCGCGCAGCAAGAAGCTCATCGTCGTCGCGATGCAATACCTCGGCGCGGTCGGCCTCGGCCTGATGGCGCTGGCCCTGCACCTGCCGCACTGGTTCGGCGCGGCCATCGTCGTGCTCTTCCTGATCGCCTATGCGTCGGCCACGCATGACATCGCCTGCGACGGCCTCTATATGGCCTCGCTGGACAGCAAACGCCAGGCCGTCTACGCGGGCTGGCAGGGCGCCTTCTTCAACGGCGCGCGCTTCTTCGTCACCGGCGTCGTGCTGAAGCTGGCGGGCCATCTCGAGGGCGAGATGGGCGTGTTCAACGCATGGTCCAGCGTGTTCGCGATGCTGTGCGTGCTGGTCGCCTTGCTGGCCACCTACAACGCAAGGGTCCTGCCCGGCACGCTCTCCACCGAGCACAGCGACATGACCGCCTCCGGCGTGGCCGCGCTGCTGAAGGAGGTCGTCATCGACTTCTTCGGCAAGCCCGGTATCTGGCGGGCCGTGCTCTTCATCGTGATGTTCCGCTTCGCCGAAGGCCAGGTGCAGACCATCGGCCCGCTCTTCCTGCTGGAGGCGCGCGACAAGGGCGGCCTGGGCCTGGCGACGGGCCAGGTGGCCGACGTCTATGGCTGGGTGGGCACGTGTGCCTTCCTCGTCGGCTCGGTGCTGGGCGGCTACCTGACCAGCCGGCTGGGCCTGAGGCGCGCGATGCCGCTGCTCGTCATCGCGATGGGCGTACCCAACGCGACCTTCTACTACCTGGCCAGCACGCTGCCGCAGGACATGCCGCACATCGGTGCGGCCGTCGGCATCGAGATGCTGGGCTATGGCTTCGGCTTCGTCGGCATGATCCTCTACATCATGCAGGCCGTGGCGCCGGGCCGCTTCCAGACGGCCCACTATGCGCTGGGTTCGGGCGTCATGCAGCTGGGCTTCATCTTCGCCAAGTCCATCAGCGGCGACATCCAGATCGCGATGGGCTACGAGCACTTCTTCGCCTGGACCATAGGCTGCGGCCTGCCGGCCCTGCTGCTGCTGCTGTGGGTGCCGATGCCGCGTGCCGCGGCGCCGCAGCGCGAGGCGGTTCCGGCATGAAGGCTGCGTTGCTGGCCCTGCTGGCCATGCCCGCCTTGGCCGGCACCGGCGAATTCTTCGACGACTTCTCGCAGAAAGACCTCGACGCGCTGCGCGCCAGCGGCTGGGTCGTGCGCGAGGGTACGGGCCACCCCGGCCTGCCCGGCGCGCGCTTCTTGGCGCAGCAGCTGTCGCTGGAGGGCGGCCTGCTCAAGCTCAGGCTCAGCACCGACGGCACGCCGGCCAACACGGCGCTGGCCCAGCTCTGCGCGGCGCGCAAATTCCTGATCGGCACGACGACGGCGCGCGTGCGCCTGCGCGACACGGCCGGCTCGCGCGACCCCATCATCCAGAGCTTCTTCCTGGCCGGCCCGCTCAAGCACGACTACGACCCCGACTTCAGCGAGGTCGATTTCGAATACCTGCCGCACGGCGGCTGGGGCGAGCCCGAGACGCGGCTCTACGGCGTGAGCTGGCACACGGTGCGCATCGAGCCCTGGGAGTCCTTCAACCAGGCGTCCATCCTGCAGGGCAGCTTCGACGGCTGGCAGTTGCTGACCGTGCAGGTCGAGGCCACGCGCACGCGTCACTATGTCAACGGCCGCCTGCTCGGCGAGCACACCGGCCGCAATGTGCCGAGCCAGCCGATGGCGATCAGCTTCAACCACTGGCTGTCGGCGGGCGCCGTCGAGGGCGGGCCGCGCGACTATGAATTCGACGTCGACTGGGTGCTGCACGAGGCCGGCCGGACGCTCAGCCCCGCCGCCATGCAGGCGCGCGCCACGCAACTGCAGCACCAGGGCAAGGCCCGCATCGACACCGTGCCCGACTCGGGCCTGACCAGCGAATGCAATCTATGAAGAAGCTGTTCATCGCGGCGCTGGCCCTGGCGGCCATGCTGGCCCAGGCTCAACCCAGGCCCGTCGTCGGCGCCTATGTGCTGGCCGAGCATGGCACCGATGCGGTCGACCAGTTGCAGCCGGGCCGCCTCACGCATCTGCTCTACGCCTTCCTGCTGATCTGCGGCGAAGGCCAGCGCGCCCAGGACGGCGCGGCCTGCCAAGGGCAGCCCGCTTTCGGCATCGCGCCGCATGCCGACCAGGCCAGCTTCTCGGCCGCCTTCGAACGCCTGAAGAAGCGCGATCCGCAGGTGCAGCTGCTGGCCTCGGTGGGCGGCTGGGGCGGCTCCGACCCCTTCTTCCACCTCGCCGCCAGCGCGCAGGGCCGCGCCGCCTTCGTGAAGCAGGCGACCGGCTGGCTACGTGCCCATCCGGTCTTCGACGGCCTGGACATCGACTGGGAGCACCCCGGCTCCAACGGCGCGGTCAACGGCGTGGCGCTGGGCAGCCCGGCCGACGCCGGCAACTATGTCGCGTTGCTGCAGGACCTGCGCGCGGGCCTGGATGCGCTGGGCCGCGACATGGGCAAGCACTACGCGCTGACGGCCGCCATCAACACGACCCGCGAGCAGCTCGCCCGCATGCCGATGGGGCGCGCGGCCCGGGAACTCGATCTCGTCTTCATGATGACCTACGACTTCGCCGGCCCGTGGACGAAGAAGGCGGCCAACCACACGGCGCTGCGCAGCGCCCGCCCCGGCGACGACACCAGCCTCGAGGCCTCGGTGGCCAACCTCAGGCGCGAGGGCGTGCCGGCGGCCAAGCTGGTGGCCGGCGTGGCCATGTACGGCCGCGGCTTCGAGGGCGTGAAGGCCGATGGCAGCTACGCCAGGCCCTGGCCCAACGAGGACGGCTCGGTGCCCTTCAAGGACATCGATGCGCTGGCCGGCATGAAGGCCCATTACGACAAGCGCACCCAGTCCTGGGCGATGGTCGGCGGGGGGCGCTTCGTCGGCTACGACGACCCGCGCGCCGTGCGCGCCAAGCTGGCCTTCGCCAGGCGTGCCGGCCTGGCCGGCGTGTTCGCCTGGGAGCTGAGCCAGGACAACGGCGAGATCCTGGGCGCGATGAACGCCGCGCAGCCATGAGCGGCCCCGCATCCAGGCGCATCGCCTCGGTTGACGTGCTGCGCGGCCTGACCGTCGCGGCCATGCTGCTCGTGAACAACCCGGGCGACTGGGGCCATGTCTACTGGCCGCTGGAGCATGCCGCCTGGCATGGCTGCACGCCGACGGACCTGATCTTTCCGTTCTTCCTCTTCATCGTCGGCGTGTCGGCGGCGCTGGCGCTGGGGCCGCGCGTCGATGCGGGCGCCGTGCCGGGGCCGCTGCGCGCGGCCGTCGTGCAGCGCGGCCTGCGCATCATCGGCCTGGGCCTGCTGCTGCACGCGCTGGCCTGGTGGCTGATGCACAGGCCCGAGTTCCGCGTGCCGGGCGTGCTGCAGCGCATCGGCATCTGCTTCATCGTCGTCGGCCTGGCGGCGCTGCGGCTGCGCGTGCGCGGGCAATGGCTGCTGCTGCTGGCCCTGCTGGCCGGCTATGGCGCGCTGCTGCAGTCCGGCCCCACGCTGGACAAGCTCGGCAGCCTGAACCAGCGCCTGGACACCGTCGTGCTGGGCCGCTTCGCCTACCAGTGGGACGCCGCCACCGGCATCGCCTTCGACCCCGAGGGCCTGCTGTCCACACTCGGCGCGCTGGCCACGGCCGTTCTCGGCCTGCTCTGCGGCGGGCTGCTGCGTCGCGGGCAGGTCCGCGGCCTGTTGCTGACGGGAGTCGCGGCGGCCGCGGTGGGCTGGTGGTGGTCGGGCTGGCTGCCCTTCAACAAGCAGCTGTGGACGCCGTCCTTCGTGCTCTGGACCGGCGGCATGGCGGCCGTCGCGCTGGCCGCGGCCCATGCCTGGATCGACGGTCGCGGCCACCGCCACTTCCCCTTTGCGATCGGCCGCGCCTTCGGCCTGAACGCCATCGGTGCCTACGCCGGGGCCTGGATGTGCACCGTCTTCCTCGAAGGTTTCGGCTGGATGGGGCCGCTGTATCGCACCGTATTCGGCCCGCTGGGCCCGCTGATCGGGCCGGACGGCCAGTCGCTGGCCTTCGCCGTCGCCTTCGTCGCGGTCTGGGCCGTCATCGTCTGGCTTCTGGACCGGCGCGGCTGGTACTGGAAGATCTGATGAGCGCCGAAGCGTTCGCCGTGCGCATGCCGCCGGACGTGCGCTTCGTGCAGGTCGGCGGGCATGCCGTGGTCTTCATCGACGACTTCCTCGAAGACCCGCAGGCCCTGGTGGACGCGGCCTGTCGCGCCCGCTTCGAGCCCTGCGCGGGCCTTGACGAGAAGCGCGGCTACCCGGGCTTGCGGGCCCCCGTTCCGCCGGCCTATACCGAGAGCCTGACGGCGCTGCTGGACCCGCTGATCCGCGTCAACTTCGGCGTGCCCGAGGCGCTGGCGCTGAAGAAGACGCCCTGTGCCTTTTCGCTGACGACGGTGGCGCCCGGCGATCTCGGGCCGCTGCAGCGCGTGCCCCATTTCGACGCCAGCACGCCGCACTACATGGCCGTGCTGCTCTACCTTTGCGACGAGCAGCGGGGCGGCACGGCCTTCTACCACCACCGCGCCACGGGCCTGCAGCAGATCACGGCCGACGTGCGCGAACGCTATGGCGAGGCTGTCTACGCCGAGCTCGACCGCAGCCCGTCGCCAGCGCGCTATTTCGGCGACTCCGACGCGAACTTCGAGCTGCTGGGCGTGATGCCGGCGCGCTTCAACCGCCTGGCCGTCTACCGCGGCAGCCTGCTGCACTCGGCCATCGTCAACCCGCGGCGCCTCAGCGCCGACCCGCGGACGGGCCGGTTGACGGTCAATACCTTCTTCGACTTTTAAGTGCTGCGGTGCAAATGATCAGGCCCTCGCGTGCAGGACACGCGAGGGCCTTCGGTCACCGCCGGACAGCGCCATGGCGCTGTCCTTGGCGCGGGCTTAGAACTTAGCGCTCAAGCCCAGCCGGTAGGTGCGCTCACCCTCATAGCTCCAGATCGGGAAACCCGCCTTCAGCGAAGGACGCACGGAGCTGGCCGGGTCGGCGGCGCCGTACTGGATGTCGTCGCGCTTGAGCAGGTTGGTGGCGTCGAAGGACAGGCGCAGCTGCTTGGTGATGTTCCAGCCCAGGCTCAGGTCCAGACTGCCGTAAGGGGCGTGCATGCGGTCGCCGTACCAGCCGCTCTCGCGCACCATGTACTTGGAGCGCCAGCTGTAGGCCAGGCGTGCCGTGTAGTTGCTGTCCTCGTAGTAGCCGACCAGGTTGGCGTTGTGCCGCGAGGACAGCGTGAACATGTTCAGCTGGTCTTCATACGAGGACGACGGCGCGGTGGCGTTCGAGAACGTGTAGTTGGCCTGCGTGCCGAAGCCGTTGCCGAAGCCGTGGTTGGCCTGCAGCTCCAGGCCCTTGATCGAGCCGCCGCCCGCGTTGATGTAGCGGTAGAGGGACCAGTCGTCCAGGCCGGTGTCGGGGCTGACGACGCCGATCTTCTGGTGGTACTGCGTGGTCGTGGTGATGAAGTTGTCGATCTTCTTGTAGAAGAGCGCGGCCGACACCAGGTTGCCGCGGCCGTAGTAGTACTCCAGCCCCAAGTCGAACTGGTTGGAGGTCTGCGGCTTGAGCGCCGGGGTGCCGTAGTTGAAGGCGTCGTTCTGCGTGTTCTTGTCGTTGAAGCCGACGACCTGGGCCAGGAACATGTTGGCGAAGTTCGGCCGGGTCATGGCCTGGGCGGCCGCGAAGCGCAGGATGAGGTCTTTCTGCAGGTCGTAGGCGATGTTCAGGCTGGGCAGGAACTTGCCGTAGCTGGCGCTCTGCGTGGTCAGGCTCTTGCTCCAGCCGTCGTTGTTGGCGGTGTACTGCGGGTCGGTGGTCGGCCACAGCGTGCCGTCGAAGACGTAGCCGGTCGCGCTGGCCTTGGTGTGCACATAGCGCAGGCCGAAGTTGCCGCGCAGTTGCGGGGTCTCGAACTCGAACATGCCGTAGGCGGCCTGGTTCTTCTCGTTCAGCAGGCCATAGGCCGAGCGGTCGTCGACCCAGCCGGTCAGGTTGCCCGACGCGGCCGCGAGCATGGCGCCGATATTGGGCTTGGGCACGTTCCAGCCGCCCAGCTGGACGCTGCCGTCGAACAGCGTCGGCGTGCCGACCGTCTTGGGCGCGGCAGCGTACAGGCCGACCTGGCCGGACTTGGTGAAGCTGTGGTTGGTGCCGCGCAGGCCGAACTTGAAGGCGGTCAGCATGCCGCCGTCGAGATCGATGCTGGCGTCGAGCTGCAGGAAGTCTTCCTTGTCCTGGTTGGGCCCGCGGCCATTGGCCCAGCTCTCCGACTGGGACTGGCCCGGCAGGTTGCTCATCGTCACGCTCTGGTTGGACGAGGGATAGAGCTTGAGCTGCTGGCCCGTGGCGTCGATGGTGCCCGTCCAGAGCGGCAGCGGCGCATAGGCGTTGGCCGTGCCCCAGCCGTTGGGGTCGGTCGGCGGCGCGTTGACGTAGGCGAAGTTGGCCGTCTGGTCGGTGCCGCCCTTGGCCTTGGTCGAGCCGCCCACGGCCGAGACCTTGAAGCCCTCGCCGTGGAAGCTGCCGTCCAGCACCAGGCTGTCCGAGCTCATCGAGGCGCGGCGTACCCAGTTCTGGAAGAACACGTGCTCGGACGTCGGGTCGGCGGTCGTGCGCGTGTGCAGCGTGCACAGGCCGTTGACCGGGTTGGTCTGCTTGCAGTCCTGCGGGTCTTCGCCGCTGAAGATGTACTGGCTGGTGTTGGAGTTGTTGGCGTCGTAGTTCAGGTGCAGGTAGTTCAGGCCCAGCTCCAGGCCTTGCACGGGGCGGGCCTGCAGCGTGATGTTGGCGGCCTGGCGCTTGCGGTCCTGCACGAACACGGTGGGCTCCACGTCGCCGTTCCAGCGGTTGTCGGCCTCGATGCCGCGGCGGATGTAGTTGCCCTTCTCGACGGTGCCGGCCACCAGCACGCCGAAGGTCTTGGCCTCGTTGCGCCAGCTGTAGAGGCCCGAAGCCTCGCGGTCGGCGCCGCTGATCGAGCCCTTGCCCATCTTCACGCTGACGAAGGCGGTGCCGGCGGGCTGGTCGAGCGGCTTGCGCGTCTTGACGATCACGGTGCCGCCGATGCCGCCTTCGGTCAGATCGGCCTGCGAGGACTTGTAGACCTCCATGCCGCCGATCAGTTCGGGCGGCAGCAGCGAGTAGTTGAAGGAGCGGTCGACGTCCTTCTGGTCGTACCAGCCGGTGGAGGCCACGGTCTGGCCGTTCAGCGTCGTGTAGGTCATCTGCGGGTCGGTACCGCGGATGGAGACCGAGGCGCCGACGCCGAAGTCGCGGCCCACCGAGATGCCGGGGATGCGGCCCAGGGCCTGGCCGACGTCGGAGTCGGGCAGCTTGCCCACGTCTTCGGCCGACACGGCGTCGACGATCGCGGTGGCGTTCTTCTTGATCGTCGCCGACGTCTGCAGCGAAGCGCGGATGCCGGTGATGACCACCTGGTCGAGCTGGGCCGGCGCGGGCGCCTGGGCTTCCTCGGCCTGGGCGGCGAACGCTGCGCCCAGCAATGCCAGCGACACGGCGGCCGCGATGGGGGTCTGCTTGACCTTCATGAACTCTTCCTCGTTGTGGTCAATGGAATCGGGGCGGTGGCAGCGCGGGTTCGGTCGCTTGCCACCTTCAGTC
The DNA here is from genome assembly GCF_004342485.1 of Roseateles saccharophilus. Classification (GTDB taxonomy): domain Bacteria; phylum Pseudomonadota; class Gammaproteobacteria; order Burkholderiales; family Burkholderiaceae_C; genus Pelomonas; species Pelomonas saccharophila. The sequence continues at coordinate 8,114 of NZ_SMBU01000046.1, read as the reverse complement.
CGGCTGCGCCCCTGCTGGTCCAGGGGCGGCATGCAGCCGGCGCGGTGCCACTGTAATGAGCGATAAAGCCACTTTGGTACCAATTATTTACAAGGGATTTCCCTTGTGGCTTCTATGACGTCCATGAAGAACGTCATGCCACCCCTGGTGTGGCGTGACGGCGAGCTGGAGACTGGTATTAGACTGGCGTCTAGATGGCGGCCGGATTCCGTTGTTTATTGGCGATGTCGACCCTGATCGGAAGCTGAAGTGGCGGACATGAAGCATGTGCAGAGCTGGCAGGCGGCCGACGAGCCGCAGCTCAAGCAGAGGCTGGAGCAGCGGGCCGAGCCCGTGCTGCTCAAGGGCCTGGTGGCGCATTGGTCGGCCGTGCAGGCCGGGCGGGGCGCGGCGATGGGCATCTGCGACTACCTGCGCCGCTTCGACCGCGGCGTCGAGGTTTTCGCCACCAAGACGCGTGCCGCGGCCCGCGGCGTGATGGGCTACAACGACGAGCTGACGGACTTCGCCTTCGTCAAGGCGCGCATGACGCTGGCCGAGTTCATGGCCCATCTACAGGCCTATCTGCCTGCCGACAACGCACCGGCCGTCGCTGCGCAGTGCGCGAAGGTGGGCGAGGTGATCCCGGGCTTCCTGGCCGAGAACCCGCTGCAGGCCCTGCCGGGCGTGGTGCCCAATTTCTGGCTGGGCAATGCGCTGACGGTGCCTGTGCACCACGACCACCCCTACAACCTGGCCTGCGTCGTGGCCGGGCGGCGGCGCTTCACGCTGTTCGCGCCGGAGCAGGTGGGCAATCTCTACATCGGCCCGCTGGAGCACACGCCGTCGGGCGCGCCGATCTCCGTTGTTCATCCGAAGGCGCCGGACTTCACGCGCTACCCGCGCTACCGTGAGGCGCTGGCCGCGGCCGTCGTGGCCGACATGGAGGCCGGCGACGCCCTCTACATCCCGCCGCTGTGGTTCCACCAGGTCGAGGCGCTGGAGAAGGTCAATCTGCTGGTCAACTACTGGTGGCCTGTCGTCGGCCTCGCAAGGGAGGAGCAACTGCCCAGCCCGGCCAATACGCTGATGCAGGCCATCAAGGTCATGAACGCGCTGCCGCCGCATCAGCGCGACGCCTGGGCGGCCATGTTCGAGCACTATCTGGTGCAGCGCGAGCAGGAGCCCAGCGCCCACATTCCCGCGCCCTGGCAGGGCGCGCTGGCGCGGCGGCGCTGAAGCAAGGACCCACCCGATGCGAGCGATGAAGGAACTGGACGGCGTCACGCGCGAGCGTTTCGAGCGCGAGGTGGTGCCGGCCTACGAGCCGGTCGTGATGCGCGGCGTGGTCGCGCAGTGGCCGCTGGTGGCGCAGGCGCACGCGGGCCTGGAGCCCTGCCTGCACTATCTGATGGGCTTCGACCGCGGCGAGGCCGTGGACGCCGTGCTGGCCCGGCCCGAGCCCACGCGGGCCTTCAGCTACAGGCCGGGCCTGGACGGCTTCAACTTCACGCGCGACCAGCGGCCGTATGCGGCCCTGTTCGAGCAGCTCTGGCGCTACAGCCATTTCCCCGAGCCGCCCAGCCTCGCGGCGCAGAGCGCGCTGGTGTCCACGGCGCTGCCCGGCCTGGAGCGGGCCAATGCGCTGCCGCTGCTGGACGCCGGCGTCGCGCCGCGCATCTGGATCGGCAACCGTGCGACCGTGCCGGCGCATTTCGACGACTCCCACAACATCGCCTGCGTGGCGGCCGGGGCGCGGCGCTTCACGCTGCTGCCGCCGCAATGCGCACCGCTGCTCTACCTCGGGCCGCCGGACTATGCGCCGACGCCGGCGCCGATGTCCGTCGTGCCCGACCTGCACCGGGCCGACCCGGCGCAGTTCCCGCTGCTGGCCGAGGCGCTGGCCCAGGCCGCGGTGGCCGAACTGGAGCCGGGCGATGCGATCTACATCCCGCCGCTGTGGTTTCACCAGGTCGAGGCGCTGGCGCCGCATCTGAACATCCTGATGAACTACTGGTGGCGGCCGGCGCCCGCGCCGGGCCGCCGCGACGACCTGCATCTGGCCGCGATGCGCCTGGCCATGCTGGCCCTGCGTCATCTGCCCGATGGCGAGCGCGAGGGCTGGCGCGCGCTGCTGTCGCACTATGTATTCGGCGCGCAGGGCGAGGCGCTGGCCCATATCCCCGAGGGCCGGCGCCATATGTTCGGCGAGCTGGATGCGGAACAGGACGCGGCGCTGCGCAAGGACATCGCCGCGCAGCTGAAGGGCTGAGCCGCGCCGGGCCGCCCCAAGCAAGCGGCCATCCCCCTTGGGGATCGGCCGATATAGCCATCGGCCGAGGGGCCGACATGCCCTACCAGAGATAGAGCTGCAGCGTCTTGTCGCCCACCCGCGGCGGGATGGCGGCGAGCAGCTCGCGGTGGTCGGGGAAGTTGGTGGCGCTGCGGGCGACGAAATCGTCCACGGCGTCCAGCCGGTGGCGCGCCTGATGGCTCGTGGGCGGCTGCAGCTCCCGCGGGTCCGGGAAGATGCCCATGCCGGCCAGCAGCGCATACCAGGACACGATGGGATAGCCACCGCCGAAGCGGCCCGCCTTCAGGCCCGCGGCCAGGGGCTTGCGCGACAGCCAGGTCATCAGCACGCCCTGCAGCGACTCCGACAGCCGCATGTTCTCGGCATTGGCGCGCCAGTAGTCGGTGTCGGTGCGCGAGTTGGTCTTGTAGTGGGCGACGATGTAGTCGCGCGTGTTCTCGAAGCGCGTGCGCATGCTGTCGTTGAAGCGCTGCTGCGCGGCGGGGCCGAGGTCGCCCTGTTCGAGCGCCTCCACCAGCGCGGCGGCCGTGCGCTGAACGAAGAGCAGGGCGGTCGCCTCCAGTGGCTCGATGAAGCCCTGCGACAGGCCCACGGCCACGCAGTTGCGGCTCCACTGGTTCTCCATGCGGCCGACGCGCATCTTCAGGTGGCGGGCCGGCACGTCGGCGTCCAGCAGGCCGAGATGGCGGCGCAGCTCGGTCTCGGCCTCGTCCGCCGAGCAATGCGCGCTGCTGTAGACATAGCCGTTGCCGTGGCGGTTGCTCAGCGGGATCTTCCAGGCCCAGCCATGGCGCAGCGCGGTGGAGACGGTCTGCGATTCGATGGGGCCGCCCAGCGGCGTCGGCATCGCGATGGCGGCGTCGTTGAACAGGTTCTCGGCGTAGGAGACGAAGGGTGTCTGCAGGGCCTTGCCGATCAGCAGCGACGCGAAGCCGGTGCAGTCGACGAAGAAGTCGGCGGCCAGGGGCTCGCCACCGTCGAGCTGCAGGTGGGCAATGTCGCCCTGCTCGTTCAGCTGCACCTGCGTGACATGGCGCTGCAGATGCTGCACGCCGCGCTCCAGCGCCTTGGCGGCGAGAAACTGTCCGAGCAGCGTCGCATCGAAGTGATACCCGTACCAGATGTCGAACGGGAAGTTGGGCCGGGCACGCGGCCCGCGGCCCTGGCGGGCCAGCGCCGCGGCGACGAAGAAGCGGTCCGGGTGGGCGTGGACATCCGCGCCCTCCAGCCGCGCATGCACGTTGTCCACGAACTGATGCATGGTCATGTTGTCCAGCATCGACGCGAACGGGTGGAAGTAGCGCTGGAAGCCAGGCTTGGTGGACCAGCCCTCGAACGTGATGCCGCTCTTGTAGGTGGCGTTGCAGGCCGGCATCCATTCCGATTCCTCGATGCCGAGACCGTCGAAGAAGCCGCGCAGCCAGGGCGTCGAGCCCTCGCCGACGCCGATGATGCCGACCTGGGGCGACTCCAGCACCGTCACCTTCAGGCGCGGGCCATAGGCCGTCGTCGCCAGCATCAGCGCCGTCATCCAGCCGGCCGTGCCGCCGCCGACGACGCAGACATGGCGCACCGGCGGCGGCGCGTCCGTGGAGCCGCCGGCGGAGCGGGCGGCGAGCTGCTGGTTGAAGACGGTGGCGGTTTCGCTCATGGTGCAATCAAAGCAGAAAAGGGGAACGTGTTTCACACGTTCCCCTTCGTTGGGTCAATTCGTCCAGCAAAGCTGACGGGCCGAGCGCCGGGCCGCTCCCAAGCCGGCCCGCGCTGGCGATGTGCTCGCGGCTCAAGGCCGCGAGCATCGCCGTCCCCTCGGGGGCTGAGGCCGGACTCGGCAAGTCCTGTGGACTTGTCGTGCCTGCCGAAGCGCTGCGGCGCAAGCCGCAGCGCGGTCCCGACTGGGCACACCGCGTTCAGCGGAGTGAGACCAGGCGAGGGGTCAGTACTTCACGCGGGCGGTCAGGTAGAACTGGCGGCCGTTGCGATAGACGGCGCGCGGCTCAGACTTGTTGTCGCCGTAGTACTTCAGGATCGGGTCGTTCAGGTTCTGCGCGTCGAGGCTCACGGCGAAGTGGTCGTTGAGCTTGTAGCCCAGCGATGCCGACAGCACGCCGCCGCCCACCTGGTAGTAGTCGGTGCCACGGTCACGGCCCAGGTAGTTGTCCGAGGAGTAGCCGTAGTTCAGGCGCGCCGAGAACTGGTCGTTCTCGAAGAAGCCACCGAGGTTGGCGGAGTTCTTGACCGAACCGCGCAGCACATGGCCGCTTTCGTCGTGGCCGTCGGCCAGCGTGTAGTTGGCGCTGACGCCGAAGTTGCCGGCGACCGGCGTCTCGAACGCGAACTCCAGACCCGTGACGCTGGCTGCCTTGTTGATCTGCGTGGTCAGATCGAACGGCGCCGTGATCATCGCGTTGCCCGGCTTGCCCTGCTGACCCGGTTGGCCGTTGGGGCCGGGCGTGATGAGGTCGGTGGTCAGGGTTGCGCGCTTGGTGCCATCGATGATGTAGCTGTTCAGATTCATGTGGAAGGCGCCCACGGACACGAAGGCGCGCGGCGCGAAGTACCACTCGACGTTGGCGTCGAAATTGGTCGAGCGGATCGGGTCGAGATCGGGGTTGCCGGTGGTGCCGGTGCCCACGGTCTGGCCCGTCGCGTCGTGGTAGCCGTTCAGCAGCTGGGCGGCGGACAGGGCCGTGTAGTCGGGCCGGGTCACCGTGCGCGACAGCGCCAGGCGGGCCACCACGTCCTTGGTCACGTCGATGCGGATGCTGGCGCTCGGCAGGGCATCGGTGTAAGAGCGGTCGTGGAAGGTCTGGTAATAGCCCGAGGGGTCGGTCCAGGCGGGGCCGACGGCCGCGAACGCCGAGGCTGCATAGCCCGGCAGCGTCGTGTCGCTGGTGGGCACCCAGACCAGGGTGCTGGTCTTGGTGTGTACGAGGCGCAGGCCGACATTGCCGCTCCAGCCGGAACCTTCCAGGTTGCCCTGGGCGTAGGCGGCCGTCGTCGTTTCCTTCACCGAGTATTCATGCGTCGGCTGGCGGCGCGACAGCGGGCGGTTCGCGTGCGTGGCGTCATAGGCGGCCAGGGTCTCGGCCGTCGGGAACATGATGTTGGTCGGGAAGCCTTGCCCCAAGCCGCTGCCGAAGTTGCTCGGGTAGGACTGGGTGTAGTCGGCCGTCTTGAGGGCTTCCGGCCACGTGCCCCAGTTCGGGCCCTGGCCGATGATCGGGCCGTCGGTGTAGCGCTTGTGTTGCGAGCTGCGCAGGCCGAACTGCAGGCTGCGCAGCATGCCGGAGTCGATGCTGTATTCCGCATCCACCTGGGCCCAGGTGTCCTTGTCCTTCACGACGACGTTCTGGTCGCCGAAGATCCAGTCAAGCGAATAGGGCTCGTCGGCGTTGGCTTTGGCGTTGGGGTTGGCGACGACGTTCATGTAGAACGACGGGGCCTGGCCGATGCCGTTCTGCTTCCAGCCGGCGGCCGTGCCATAGACGTCACCCTCGAACACGTCCTGGGAGAGGGTCTTGCCCGTGCCGGTGGACGTGCCCGCCTTGCCGGCGAGCTTCAGCTTGTCGTTGACGCGCCAGGAGCCTTCCAGGTTGGCGAAGTTGGTCGCTGCCGACGCCTTGCGCGAGATCAGGTCGTAGACGCCGACCTTGGTCGGCGTGGCGTACGTCAGGTCGGCGCTGGTCAGGATGTTGGAGGCGGGGTTGACCGTGTAGCTCTTGAGCGTCGGGGCGTTCGCACCGGTCGCCTGTAGCGCCCAGGGCACGGCGAGCATGTAGTTGCGGTTGTAGTTGTTCGCATCCATCGTGGACGAGAAGGCCGTCAGCGTCACGTCGACGTCATTCGTCGGCTTGATCTGCGCGCTGACGACGCCGCCCTTGCGCTCGCGGTCCTGCGTGAAGTAGGCCGACCCCATCAGGTTGGGGTAGAGCACGCCGGTCAGGCCGGGCACCTGGGCCGTGACGGCCGATTCGGCAGCGCCGATGGCCTGGTAGGCATGGGGCTGGGAGTCCAGCGCGATGGTCTCGACGCCGTCGCGGCGCAGATGACGCTTCTCGTCGAAGGCCTGCACCAGGATGCCGAAGGTCTTGGCATCGTTCTTCCACGCGAGCAGCGCGCTCAGCTGCGGGTCGCTCTTCTTCGGCAGGTCGGCATAGACCATGCCCAGGCCGGCTTCGAAGGTCAGGGACTTGGCGAAGTCCAGCGGCTTGCGGGTGATGATGTTCACCGCGCCGGCCGTGCCGCCTTCCGTGTCGGAGGCCTGGGCGTTCTTGTGCACCTCGACGCGGCTCACCAGTTCGGAGGGCAGCAGCGAGAAGCTGACGCTGCGGCCGACGCCGGCGCCGGTCTGGTCCAGCACGAACCAGTCGCCGTTGGCCACGGCGTGGCCGTCCAGCAGGGTCTGGGTCAGGCTGGGGTTGGTGCCGCGCAGGCCCACGCGGTCGCGTTCGTCGAAGCCGCCCGAGCCGCCCGACGGGCTGTTGAGGATGGTGACGCCCGGGATGCGGGCCAGCGAGTCGGCCACGTTCTTGTCGGGCATCTTGCCGATGTCCTCGGCCGAAATGACATCGACGTGGGTGTCGGCATTGCGCTTGACGCTGAGGGATTTCTCCTGCGATGCGCGGATGCCGGTCACGACGACCGTTTCGAGCTGCTGGGCGTCGGCCGGTGCCGGTGCCTGCTGCGCCGTGGCGGCGCCACCGATGCCGAGCAGGGCGATGAATACCGCCTGCGAGATGGGGGTCTGCTTGACCTTCATGTGCTGTTCCTCGTTGTGGCCATGGAAATCGGGGGTGGGCGGTGGCCGCGTCCTGTCCGCTCGAATACCACCTTCAGTCCGGTTACTGCCTGGTCTGCCTTCGCTAGCTGCGCGCGCCCAGTGCAATGCCACTGTAACGAGTGATAACGCCACTTTGCTACCAGCATGAGTCAGGGACTTACCCGAATGTGCCCCCTGCTTCGTGGGCCAGAGGTCGGTTTTCCCCTATGGATGGGGTGTCCTGGCGTCCGAAATTTGGTATCGAATTGGTATCTACAGGATGCTTGAATTGTTGCGTGCCGGCGACGAAGCGCTTGCGGAGTCGGCCGATCTGACGATGCATGACGTGCTCGCTGGCGGTGCGGTGGCCTTGTTCTGGTGTTGGGTGGGTTGCCTGCTCGCGATGTGGTGAGGCCTGGTCGCATGTGTCGGCGAGCGGCGGGCCTTTGGCGCAGGCGGAGGGGGTGTGACGCGCCGATGTCGGTCGTTGCACGTGAGGGTACTGTTGCGCCTTGCCGGCCTTGTGCTATAGTTGCGGGCTTGCCTCAGGAGGGGTGGCCGAGTGGTTAAAGGCAGCAGACTGTAAATCTGCCCGCATTGCGTACGCTGGTTCGAATCCAGCCTCCTCCACCAAAGCATGTTTGGGCATGTGGCGGAAATCTGCGGCAAGGGCTCCCAGAGCGGGAGTAGTTCAATGGTAGAACCTTAGCCTTCCAAGCTAATGACACGGGTTCGATTCCCGTTTCCCGCTCCATCCGGGCGGCTTGGTCGGCAAGCGTCGACACCGGTTTGCCGGCCAGTAGTTCAGCAATGAATCTGGCGTCAAACCCGTGCCGATGCCCATGTGGCTCAGTGGTAGAGCACTCCCTTGGTAAGGGAGAGGTCACGCGTTCGATCCGCGTCATGGGCACCACCAATTTCTCTTTTTCTACTCGTCTCAACGGGTTCGCCTCAGGAGCGCAAGATGGCAAAAGGCAAGTTTGAACGGACCAAGCCGCACGTGAACGTGGGCACGATCGGTCACGTGGACCATGGCAAGACGACGCTGACGGCCGCGAT
>NZ_SMBU01000045.1 GCF_004342485.1 Roseateles saccharophilus | reverse complement strand
CCCTCAAGCGCCGTGCCGCTGCCCTGGGCTACCAGATCAATCCGATGGAGGCAGTCGCATGAACGACCGTCCTCAGTTCTGTTTCTTGTGAGGCCCGGGCCGCGCCATGTGCGCTGGGTGATGTCCCAGGAGATGAGATACCCGAAAGGTGACCTTCGCGCTGGACCGGTCCCAGTCGATATAGGCCAACGACCAGCTCACGGCACCCGAAGTCGCGCCGCGTCGTAGCTCGATGTACATGTCGGCAAGCTGAACTGACGCCACCGGCTCCGGTAGCTTCACCGGCACGAACAACGTCTCAGGTCCGGCGCCTTGGCGCCGTCACCCGTTGCCGCGGCGATCATCTGCGTCGCCGGTTTCATCTCCGCCTCGTGGACCCAGCGAGGCAGGAGGTTGGCGTTGATGCCGCCGCCAACGGCGCGGACCGGCCCCGTCACGGGCAGCCCACCTGGAAACCGTCCCTCGACATCGCCGGCTCCTGGCCGGCCTTCACCGCCGCCCGGTCACTCGGCGTTCAAGACCGCCACCGTATCCGGCCAATCGTCCCAGCCGCCGCCGTTCACCTTGATGGCGCGCGGATCCTCAAGCGCGGCACGGCGCGCCAACGCATCATTGCAACGGCGCACCTCCTCCCAGGCCTCCTGGCGACCCCGGGCCCGCGCTTCCACGGCCCGTACCTGATCGATGAACCAGTGGGGCATGCGGCTGATCAGTTCGGCGGTGCGGGTGGGCCTCATGACGGTCTCCGGTGGATGGAGGCAGTCTCGGCGGCCGGGCGATTGGGGGCGATCGCTCGTCGGGGGGAGCGAGGGGGGAGGCGCGGCGATCCATCCCCCGACGCCCCCCAAAAGGGGGATGCCGGCCGTCAGTGCGTCTCGTAGACCGGATCGGCCAGACCCTGCATCGTCGCCCCGGCCGCCGTCGGCGGCTCGGTCGTCAGCACCAGCACCTCGTTGGCGCCCGCCTTCAGCCAAGACGCCGGCAGGTAGAGGGTCTGCTGCGGGCCGATGGCCCAGAAGCGGCCCAGGTGGTGGCCGTTGACCCAGACCTGGCCCTTGCCCCAGCCGCGCGTGTCGAGGAAGCTGTCCGCGGGCTTGTCCAGCTGCAGCGTGCCGCGCCAGAAGCCGGGCGCCGCTGCGTCACCGCCCGCACCGGTCGGCAGGCGCTGCAGCGCCGCGGTGTCCAGCGGCAGCGGGTAGACCGTCCAGCCTTCCAGCTCCTCCTTGTCCAGCCGCACGGCGCGCGTGATGCCCTTGTTGTCGTCGACCAGCTTCGCGCCGAAGCCGACACGGCCCATGGCCTCCACGAGCAGGTCCAGTTGCGTGCCTGCGGGCAGGTCCACGGCCAGCGCCTTCTCGCCCAAGCGGCGGTCCAGCCGGCCGATGACGCGGCCGCCGGCCAGCACGATGGCCTGGTCGCGCAGGTCGTCCAGCACGAGCTGGCCCTTGGCCGGCGCGTCCAGGCGCTTGCGGTAGAGGATGTAGCCGTAGTTTTGGCCGAACTCCTCCATCGGCCGCACCCAGCGCGAAGGCACGGCCCTGGAGAGCACGTCCAGCCGAGCGAACAGGCTGCCCGCCGGCTTGAGCGTGAAGGGCGGCAGGGCCTGGGGCTGCGGTGACGCGGGCAGCGGCGGCAGCGCCTCGCCCGTGTGCTTGGCGATGACCTCGCGCAGCGCCAGGAACTTGGGCGTCACGCGGCCGGCCTCGTCAAGCGCCGCGTCGTAGTCGTAGCTGGTCGTGTCGGGCTGGTAGGGCACGGTGGCCGAGTAGTTCGCGCCGGCCAGCCAGCCGAAGCTGGTGCCGCCGTGGAACATGTAGAGATTGAACGAGACGCCGTGCGACAGCATCCAGTCCACCGTGCGTGCGGTGTCCTCAGGGGTGGTGCGGTGGTGGGCCGCACCCCAGTGGTCGAACCAGCCGGCCCAGTATTCGCCGGCCATGCGAACCCCTTGCGGGCGCCAGGAGGCCAGCGCCTCGACGGACTCCCGCGCGTCGTCGGCGCCGCCGCCGAAGTTCACGACGGCCGGCACGTCGGGCAGCGTGCCGCCGTCGAAGAGATGCGCCGCACCGCCGTCGGACGTGAACAGCGGCGCGTCCAGGCCGGCCGCGCGCATCTGCGCCTGCATGGCGCGCAGGTAGTCGTGGTCGCGGCCGAAGGAGCCGTATTCGTTCTCCAGCTGCAGCATCAGGATGGGGCCGCCGCGGCTGCTCTGCAGGTCGCCCACCTCCTGGGCCAGGCGCTTGTAGTAGCGCGCCGTGGCGGCCAGGTAGCGGGCGTCCATGGAGCGCACGCGCAGCCCCGGCGTGCGCAGCAGCCAGGCCGGGAAGCCGCCGAAATCGACCTCGGCGCAGACATAGGGCCCGGGCCTCAGCACGACGTTCAGCCCCTCCTCCGCCGCCGTCTTGACGAAGGCGCGCAGGTCGTTCTGGCCGGAGAAGTCCCACTGCCCGGGCTCGGGCTCGTGCAGCGACCAGAAGGCATAGGTCGTCACGGTGTTCAGCCCCATGGCCCGCGCCATGCGCAGCCGCTCGCGCCAGGCGGCGCGCGGGATGCGCGGGTAGTGCATCTCGCCGGAGCGGATCACAAAGGGCTTGCCGTCCAGCTTGAACTGCGCGCCGTCGACGGCGAAGTGGGGCGTGGGCGCGGCCGGCGCGGCCGCGGTCGCCAAGGTGAGGGCGAGCAGTAGACCGGCCTGCAGGGTTGTCGGCAATCTCAAGGCAAGGACTCCGGTGAGGATGGGTGAGAGGCAGGAATCTTCAGCGTGTACACCGGCGCGCCCTGGTCCGTGATCACGCTGACGGTCAACAGGCGTTCGGTGGCATCGACATGCGCCAGCTGATCCTGCCCCAGCGTCAGTTGGTGGTAGCCATGCACCTTGTCGGGCGGCTCGTAGGAGAACACATGCTGATGGCCGGCCAGGACCAGGTCGATGCCAGCATGGTTGGCCAGTGCCGTCCAGGCCGCGCCCCGGTCCGGCAGCGCGCCCCAGTCGCCCTGGTGCATTGCCACCACCCGGAACGGCGCATGGGCAAAGTGCGGGTCGCTGCCGACCTGGGTCCGCAGCCATGCCAGCTCGGCTTCGCGGTAGGGCTGGGTGCGGTTCAGCTGGGCGTAGACGTTGGTGTCGTCGGGCTTGTCCTCGGCGGTATCGAGCACCAGCAGATGGACCGGGCCGATGGCCCGCGAGTAGTAGAAGCTCCCCTCGGGTGTCGGCACATAGCCCGAGAGCTGGCGCGCGAAGGCGCCACGCAATTCATGATTGCCGCGCGCATACAGCAGGGGCCGGCCCGGGCCCATGGCGGCGATGGTGGGCCGCAGCCATTTGCCGAAGATCTGCTCCTCCGAATCGACCCAGTTGAAGGCGTCGCCCAGATGGACCAAGGCATCGGTACCCACCCAGTCCACCAGCTTCAGCAGGCGGCCTATCCTTGCGGTGTCCTCATGGGTGTCCGTGACAACGCTGAATGAGGCCCGCGGCTGGCTCGCGCTGAAGGTCGTGAAGGCCGCCACCGGGCTGCTGGTGCTCAAGCCCTTGTCCGGCCAATAGGGCTTGAGCTTCACCACCCGGGTGGCGATGGCCTCATAGGCGTAGCGCGTTCCCGGAGCCAGCCCCGTGAGGGTCACGACATGCCGCAAGCCGACCGGCACCAGGCCGTCGACCTGCGGTTCGATCTCGCGCACCTCGGCACCATTGCTCAGGCGCACCTTGGCGTGGCTGGGGGCATCGGTCATCCACACGACCGACACCGCGTTGTCGGACAGGGCAACCAGATAGGGCCCCTCGGTGATGACGGGCCGGGTATCGAAGGTCTTGTACGGCTCCGCCTGGGCCCGAACCGCCGCCGGCATGATCGACAGCGACAGGCCGGCACAGAAGGCAAACAAGACCCGTCGAAGCCGGCGGCAGAAAGACCGCTCCACTCAGGACCCCAGATGCGCGAAGCTCCACTCCTGCGTGGGGCTGCTCTCGGGCGTCGCGATGATGACGGGTGTCAGCGCGCCGATGGCACCGCCCTGCGTGTCCAGCACGAGGCCGCTGACGACGTGGACGAGGGCGTAGACGCCCGCGCGCACCGGCACGATGCGCCACTGCTGCGCGGCGCTGCCGTTCACCGGCTCGATGTCGACGCGCGATCCCGGCGCAGTCGCACCGCCGGCCACGCCCAGCGCCAGGCCGCTGTGCGGGTTGACGAGGGTGTAGAGGCCGCTGCCAGTGGCGGTCTCGGCCACGGTCCATTGCTGGGACGCGCCGCCATGGGTCGGATAGATCTCCAGCAGGGTGCCGGGCGTCGTCGAGCCGGCCGGCACGTCCAGCGCCGAGCCGATGGCGCCCTGGCTGCCGACGACGTTCAGGCCGGGCACCAGCGGCGGCGGCGCGACGGGCGTCTCATAGGGCATGGGCACCGTGCGCGGCACGCCGGGCAGGTTCAACGGATGGCCCACGGCATGGCCGCCGGTGCTGAGGCGAAAGCGTCCGTCGTCCACATAGTCGAAGCGGTAGTTCGCGCAGACCTCATTGTGGTCGGGCGTGTAGACCGCATCGCCGAGCGCCTTCTTCACGGCCACCCAGTTGCCGTCCGTGCCCTGGTAGCGCACGCGGCCATAGGTGGCGGCGCGCACCGGGTTGTCGAGGCAGGACTTCGCCGTGTCGGACCAGTCCTCGACGAAGCCATAGGCGCCGGACTGCGCCAGCACCTTGGGCAGGCGCAGCGTGCCGAGCTTCTTGCGCTGGCCGTCGCGGGGGTCGGTGAAGAACATGCTGTAGTCCTGCCGGCCGTCGGCCGTGGCGGCCACTTCCAGCTCGAAGCGGTAGGTCGCGCCGACCTGGGGCTGGTAGGCCGCCTCGCACTTGATGCCGGTGCCCTCGCCGCCGAAGTTCGTGCAGTTGGAGATGCCAGGGTCGACGACGACGGGGCTGACGCCGTTCACGTCCCACAGCGAGAACAGCAGCTGCTGGCTCTGGATGCCGCCGTAGCCGCCGTTGAAGCCGATGACCTCGTAGTAGGTCGTGCCGGGCCAGCTGTGGGGCGTGACCTCGGCGCTGAACTTCTGCCAGGCCGGCGTGTTCCAGCTCACATGGATGGAGTTGGCCCGCGTGACATGGTCGCGCGACTGACCCCTGATCTCGACGGCGGCGCGGCTGCCATCCGCGCGGCGCAGGGCCACGTCCAGCGTCTGGCGGTTGGCGCTGCCGGCCGTCCACCAGGCGCTGGCGATGCCGTTGAAATCGGTCGCCGGCGCGTCGGGGAAGACCCAGCCGTTCTTGTCCTTGTCCGGGTTGCCGGACTCGTGCGGCTGCCAGCTCACGACGCAGCCCTGCACCGGCCGGCCGTTCAGCGTGACGCGCACCTTGAGCTTGCGCGGCTGGTGCGTCGTGTTGCCGGATTCGATGCCCGGGTCGTAGAGCGTCGCCGAGAACACCGAGCCGTCGCGTGCATAGCCTGCATCGGGCGTCAGGGCGGTCAGCACGGCGCCGGCCGGGCAGGTGTTGTGCTGAGGCGGCGCGGCCGCGGTCTCGGGTTGCGCGGCCTCGCTGGCGCCGCAACCGAGCAGGAAAGCAGCCAGCGCAGAGGCACGGGCCATAGCATTCAGGATCTTCATGGCACTCACTCCTTCGAGGGGTCGGGAACACGCCCGCCTGATGCGCGGGCAACAACCGGCCACGGCCCCGGCAAAGGGGCCGAAAAGCTGGAACGGACGGGGATCAGTAGCGGTCGTCGAACGCGAAGATGGGCTTGCGCGTCTTCCACTGGCCGTCGGTGAAGTCCGGGAAGGGCAGCGTCTGGTTGCCCTCGGCGATGGACTGCTCCGACAGCGGCGTGATGGCGCTCCAGGCCACCGCGTCGTAGATGTCGATGGGCATGGGCGCGTCGGCCTTCAGCGCCTCGACGAAAGCGTGGATGACGAAGAAGTCCATGCCGCCATGGCCCGCGCCCTCGGCCGCCGCGGCGTACTTCTTCCACAGCGGGTGGTCGAACTTCTGGCCATACTTCTCGAAGGGCTCCCACTGGTGCGGCGGGCTGACGCCCTCGACGTGGACCGAGTGGTTGACGTCCATCCACAGGCCCTTGCTGCCCTGCACCCGAAAGCCCAGCGAATAGGGCCGCGGCAGCGAGGTGTCGTGCTGCAGCAGGATGGTCTCGCCGTTCTCGCAGGCCAGCGTCGTCGTGACGACGTCGCCGAGGCTGAACTTCACGGCCGCGTTCGGGTGCTGCCTGCCGCCCTGGGCCTCCACATACTCGTGCAGGCCGCGCGCCTTGCTCGCAAAGCTGTTGATGCGCGTAAAGCGGTTGCCGCGGTGGATGTTGACGAGCATCGCGCAGGGGCCGATGCCGTGGCTGGGGTAGAGGTCGCCGTTGCGCCGCACCGAGTGCTCGGTGCGCCAGCGCGCCTCGCTCCAGCCCTTGGCGCCGAACTCCGCACCACCGCCATAGGGCCGGGCCGGGTCGCCGCCGTTGAACTTCACGGCGCGCAGGTCATGCTGGTAGCCGCCCTGCAGATGCACGAGCTCACCGAACAGGCCGGCGCGCACCATCTGCAGCACGGCCAGCACGTCGCGGCGGTAGCAGACGTTCTCCAGCAGCATATAGGGCGTGCCCGTGCCGAGCTGGGTGCGCAGCACGTCCCAGTGGTCCTGCAGCGTGATGCCGGCGACGACCTCGCAGCCCACCGCCACCTTGGCCTGCATCGCGGCGATGGACATGGGCGCATGCCACTCCCAGGGCGTCGCGATGACGACGCCGTCCAGGCCCTTGAGCTCCAGCAGCCTGCGCCAGGCCTGCGCGTCGCCGTTCTCGCCAAACACCTGCGGCCGCGGCTTGCCGGCCTTGTCGACCTGGGCCAGCGCTGCCTTGAGCATCTCGGGCTCGATGTCGCAGAGCGCGACGAGGTCGACGTCGTCGCGGTGCAGCAGCAGCTCCAGATGGTTCTGGCCGCGCAGGCCCGTGCCGATCAGGCCGAGGCGCAGCCGCGGCCGGGCGGCCGCCTTTGCGCCCTGGAGGGCGGTGGCGGCCAGCGCTGCCGCCGAGCCGTTGCGAAGGAAATCTCGACGCTGCATCGTCATCACCAGAACTTGTAGCTTGCGGACAGGCTGTAGCTGCGGCCGAACAGGTTCAGGCTGTGGTCATAGCCTTCCCAGCCGTTCGGGTCGTAGTAGGGCATGCGGTTGAACAGGTTCTTGATGTTCAGGCCCAGGTCGAGATTCTTCATCGGCTTCCAGTTGAAGCCGAGGTTGACCGTGTAATGGGCCGGCGCGCCGTTGCACAGGCCGGCCGGCATGGCCACGTCGGCGGCCGTGCAGGTCGTCGGGTTGTTGTTCGCCTCGTCGTTGCTGTCGTAGGCCCACTTGGTCTTGCCGGTGTAGTTCACGAACAGGCTGGTCACCCAGTCGCCGTGGCTCCAGTCGGCGTTCAGCGTCGTGCGCAGGCGCGGCGAGCCGTAGAAGCCGACGTAGTTGTTCGAGAAGCCGGTGCCGTCCTCGTAGTTGTAGATCTCGCGCATGCGGATGGACACGGCCGCGCCCAGGGCCAGCTTGCCCCAGCTGCCCAGCGAATGCTTGGTGCGGGCGTCGATGTCGAAGCCGTCGACCAGGGTGCGCCCGCGGTTCAGGTAGCTGGTCGTCAGGCCGGCCAGGTTGCCCACCGAGTAGCCCGGCAGCGCGGCGGGGCAGACGCCCGCATTGGCCGGGTTGGCGCACATCGCGGCCAGCGCCGCGAGGTTGGCGCGGTCGCCGTCGGAGATGGGGAAGCGCACCGCATCGGTGGTGCCGTTCAGCGCCGGGCCGTACTTGGCCACCAGCTGGCGCAGGCGCTCGCTCGGGTCCTGGTGAATGATCTCGTTGCGGCGATAGACGAACCAGTAGTCCAGCGACAGGCTCACGTCCTTCCAGGGCTCGAAGACCATGCCGATGGTGGAGATCTTGGCCGTCTCGGGCTTGAGGTTGGGGTTGGGTGGCGTCAGGCCGCCGACGGTGCGGCTGCAGTCCGCATTGGTCAGGTTCTTGCCGAGATCGACGTCGGTCGGGTTCGCCGACTTTTTCAGCAGTGCGGCGATGGCGTTGGTCTCGTCGCAACGCAAGCCATCCTGCAGGCCACCGAACTGGGCATAGATGCCGCCCTTCCCGGATTCGGCGAGGTTGGGGGCGCGGAAGCCCTCGGAATAGGTGCCGCGCAGCAGCAGCTCCGGTGCGGCGCGCCACTTCACGCCGATCTTGGGCGCCAGGTTGGCCTTGAAGTTGGGGTATTTGTCCAGACGCGCCGCGGCGTCCACCTCCAGGCTCTTCGTGATCGGCACGATGGTTTCGCCGAACACGGCGCCCACGGTGCGCTTGCCGTCGAACCAGGAGCCGCCCTGCTGGGTGATGAGGCCGTTGGCGGCGTCGGCATTGCCCGGCGTGTAGAAGCTCTCGCGCATCAGGTTGGCGCCGAAGGCGGCGCGCACCTCGCCGGCAGGCAGGTGGCCGATGGTGCCCTCCACCTTGGCATCCCAGGTGATGAGCTGGGTCCAGGACTGGATGTCGAAGGTCGGGTAGGCCTCGCGGATCAGCGCGGCATTGGCGTCGCTGATGACGCCGAACTGGTAGGCCGGGTTGTCGGCGATATAGGTGCGGCCGGTGACCGGGTCGGTCGTGAACGGGCCGAAGACCTTCTCGAAGCCCTTGGTGTTGACGTTGATGGTCTGGTAGGTCACCGAATGGCTGCCGGCCACGCTGAGCGCGGTCTCGAAATCCCAGTCGCCGAAGATGGTGCCGCGCACGCCGGCCAGGGCCCGGTAGTTGTCGTCGGTGTTGTGCTGGCCGAAGTAGTTGGTGGCGTCCTGCAGCAGATAGCTCAGACCGGCCGCACCGCCCATCTTGGCCGCCATGTCGGGGTCGAGGTGGGCCTTCACATAGACGTTGTTGGGGCCGAGGAAGGGGATCTTGAAGGTGTTCAGCGTCGTGCCGGTGTTGCGCGAATACCAGCTCGACGGGTTGCCCGTCGTGGAACTGAAGCTGCGCGGACCGTTGCTGCCGCGCATGTCGATGTGGGTATAGGCGCCTTCTGCAAAGCCTTCCCAGTCGCCGGCCAGCTTCAGGCGGCCGTTCAGGTAGCCGGTGGTGCGCTCGGAGCTGGGGCCGGTGTCGAGCTGGTAGGGCAGCGTGTCCCAGACGCAGCTGGTGCCGCCGGAGGTCGGGATGGCGGTCGGGCAGCCGGCCACGGCGCGGCGCGTGATCGCGTTGTTGTTGGCCTTGTCGATGACGAACAGCGTGCCCGGGTTCATCACGCCCGGCTCGCTGCCGACGCCGATGCGGAAGTTCTTGATGAAGTTCGGGTTGTTGACGTAGAACTGGTCGGGCCGCTTGTCATAGGTGTCGGCCAGCGCGATGCGGTCACGCTTGTAGTAGTTGAGGGAGCCGTAGAGGCTGTAGCCGTCGCGCTCGAGGTCGCCCTTGCCGTAGAGCACACTGCCCTGGTGCTCGCCGTAGGCCTTGACGTTGGACGACCAGTCGGTGCTGGCATGCACCTCCAGGCCCTGGTAGCTCTTCTTCGTGATGACGTTGATGACGCCGGCGACCGCGTCGGAGCCGTAGACCGCCGAGGCGCCATCGGTCAGCACCTCCATGCGCTCGATGGCGGCGGCAGGGATGGCGTCGATGTTGACGAACATCGTCTGGAATCCCATGACCCCGCCGTAGTAGGACAGGCGCCGGCCGTTCAGCAGGATCAGCGTGCCCTGGGCGCCGAGGCCGCGCAGATTGGCCGAGGAGGCGCCGTCGGAGCCGGTGAACATGGAGCGGAAGTCCTGCTGCTCTGCGGGCCGCGCCGCGGGCAGGTTGTCCAGCACCTGCAGCAGCGTGCGCGCGCCCATGTTCTCGATCTCCTTGGCCGTGATGACCTGCACGGGCGAGGCGGTCTCGGCGTTGATGCGCTTGATGCTCGAGCCGGTCACTTCCACGCGCTCGATCTTCTGCGGCGCGGCGTCGTCCTCGGCGGCCAGCAGCGGGGTGCACAGGCCGGCGCTCATCAGCACGGCCATCAGCTTCGTCGGTTTCATGGGTTCTCCTCGTGGTTTCGCGGATTGCGGTTCAGCGCGGTTGCGCCGCACGCTTGCTCTTCTGCGGGGCGGGTGCGATCTGCACCTCGTCCCCTTCCTGCCCCAGCAACAGGGCGTTGGCCCAGTTGCCGCAAACACCCTGCGGCTGCCTGCCCCGCGCGCCCAGCGTGCGCAGCGAGAGCTGGCGCAGGCCGCGCACGTCCAGCTCGGGCTTGACGACGGCCGGCGCCTGCACGACGCCGCTGTCGTAGAGCAGGCGGCCGTCGCCCCAGACCTGGAAATGCAGGCCGCCGGCCTCGTTGCCGTTTCGGCAGCTGTCGTCCACGCCCAGGTCGGCGCGGAAGGTCTGCCAGTGGCCGGCGAGCTGCAGCTGCAGCTGCTGGCCCGGCTTCATCCCCAGCCCCTTGCGGAACAGCAGGCCGTTCATGCGCATGGCCGAGGCGCCGCTCGCGGGCTTGTCCCTGGCGGTGCCGGCAGGCAGGGCCAGATCCGACAGCGCTCGCTGCAGCGGCCGGCCCTCGCTCGCGCGGGCCTCCAGCACCTTGAAGCTGGACAGCGTGATCGGGCCGACATCGGCCGGCACGAAGGCATTGAAGGCCTTGGCCGGCGCGTCCGCCGCCGCCGTCACCATCGGGTCGGCGCCCGAAGCAGCATCGCCTTCAGGGTTCTGCACCGACAGCACGCGGAAGCGCAGCAGCCGGCCGGCCGTGGCGCGGAAGGCGATCTGCTGCGGCCCCTGCTGCAGCTGCAGCCGGCCGCGTGCGACGGGCTCGCCCCAGTCGCCGTTGTTGTCGGCCAGATAGACCTCGTAGTCGCGCACCTGGCCGTATTTCCAGTTCTTGTCGTTGCGCGGCGCGAGTTCGATGCCGTCGATCAGGCGGCGCTCGCCCAGGCCCAGCACCCATTCGTGCGGGCCGCTGCGCAGGGCCTGGTTGCGGGTCGTGCGGAACCAGGTCTGGGGCTTGTCGTCGAAAGCGTTCTCGAGCGGGTGGCCAGGCTCCTCGGCCGGGCGGTTCACGACGCTGAGGCTGTCGGCGGGTACGGCGCGACCGGTGGCGGGCGCGGCGGGGAAGTCGTCGTCCGCGGCGGGCGCGGCCTGCACGCCGCGCAGCAGGAAGGCCAGCGGCGCGCGGATGTCGCGCCTGCCCGTCTTCACATGGATGCTGCCACGACGGTCGGCGGCGTCGAAGCGCCAGCCCTCTTCCACCGCATCGAGGTCGGCGACCTGCGGCAAGGTCTTGCCATCGAGTTCGACGCTCGAAGGCGCCTGCCGGCTGGCCACGCGCAGCGAATAGGCCCGGGCCGCCTCCTGGCCGTCGTAGCTGCCCTTGACCGGCTCCAGCGTCACCTGCAGCGCGTCGCCGTCCAGGCGCATCGCGAGGCGCTGGGTGCTGAAGGCGCCGCCCTGGTAGCGGCGCGTCAGGCCATCGTCCTCGTAGAGATTGAACTCGGAGGGGCGGCTGGCATCGGGGTAAAGATCCAGCGTCAGCCTGTCCTTGGGCTTCTGGCCGTCGAACAGCACTTCGGGGTACATCGGCAGGATGGCGCCGGCACGGACGAAGACGGGGAGCTTGTCGAGCGTGACGGCCAGGTCGAGGTCGCACCCGGCCGGGCCGGCGCTCAGCTGGCGGCCGTCCCAGTAGTCCAGCCACCTTCCCTGCGGCAGGTGGATGCCCTTGCGCCAGCCCTGGCTGGCCGCCTGGCTGCGGAACACCGGCGCGACGAGCACGTCGGGCCCGAGCAGGAACTGGTGCTTGAACGCCTCGCTGCCGGCCTGCGGGTCGCTGGCGTGGTCCCACATCAGGCCGCGCACCAGCGGCGCACCGGTCTGCTCGGCCTCGCGGGCCAACGTGTACATCAGCGGCGTCAGGCGGAGCTTGAGCTTCAGGTATTTGCGGTTGATGGAACGGTAGGGCTCGCCGAACCACCAGGGGTGCTTGCGCTCGGCCTCGGCCCAGCCGGACATGCCCATCAGCACCGGCGTGAAGCTCTTCCACTGCAGGTCGCGCGTGAAGGTCTCGGGGCTGCCGCCGAAGATGGCGTCCACGTCGCCGCTGGCATAGGCCTGGCCCGACAGGCCCGAGCCGATCAGCGTCGGGATGTGCCAGCGGATGTAGTCCCAGCTGGCCGACTGGTCGCCGGTCCAGGTCACCGCATAGCGCTGCGTGCCGGCCCAGCCCATCACCGTCCACAGGAAGGGTCGCGCGTCGGAGTTGTCCAGGATGCCGTCGTAGGCGGCCTTGTTCGCGTCCAGCGAGAACTGGTAGCCCTTGCCCGTCCAGGCCACGTCGAGCTTCTGCGCGCGCGTGCCGGCCGTGCCGACCTCCCACTTGATCTTGTCGACGCCGTTCTCGGTCCACAGCCCGGTCTTGAAGCCGTACTGGGCCAGGCCCTGCACGACCTTGGGCAGGTCGGTGTAGCCACAGCCATAGCCGTCGTTGGGCAGGACCCAGCCGCCGGGCATGTCGTGCTCGCGATATTGCTTCGCGACGCTGTCGACGACGTCCGGCGTCTTGCCCGTGGGGCCGTCGCTCCAGCCCTTGGGCACGGTGCCGGGCTTCTTCGCGTTGTCGCCGTCGTTGTAGCAATCGGCGTCGCCATATTCCAGCGCCCAGCGCGGCAGCAGCTTGGCGCGGCCGGTCAGCTCCGTGTAGGCGGCCAGCACGTCGTGCAGCCCCGAGCCGACGAAGTAGTAGGCGTCGAAGCGCCCCTCGGCATGCTCCAGGCTGGCCTGCTCGTCCAGCCGCAGGTCGTAGCTGCCGTCGCTCCAGGTGTTGCGCAGCACGCCCCAGCCGCGCGAACTCATCAGGAAGGGCGCCGGACTGGGCCGGTCGCCGTCCTCCCAGCCGCCGGAGTAGGAGATGTCGAGCTGGTGGCCCTTGAACTCGAAGCGGCCGTTCTGCTGGCCGCCGCCGTAGAAGCGCTCAGCCGTAGTGCTGGACAGGGTCTGCACAGCGCGCTTCTCGGCCAGGTCCAGCGGCTGCAGTTCGCGCCACAGCGGTTCGGCTTCGCCCGCGCGCAGCAGTTCCAGGCGCAGCGGCTTGCGGTGGATGCGTAGCGTGAGGGCCGCAGTCTGGATCTCGACGCGGTCCACCTGCTCGACGACACGGTGCTCCACGGCGGCCCAGCGGCGCGGCAGCACGATGGGCGCGGCCTTGTCGCCGGCCGGCGTGAGCTGGCCCTTGGCGCCGGCCTGCACATGGATCAGGTCGGCCCGCAGCAGGCTGACGCGCAGCAGCACGCCGGCATCGGTGCGCAATTCGAAGGCGGTGGCGGCGCCGTCCTCGCCCGCGCCATGTGCCGCACCGCTCGCATCCAGAGGCCGCAACGAGACCAGCCGGCCCACCGGTGCGGCCAGCACGGCCGGCGCCAGCGCCGCCAGCAGGCCGCCCGCCAGCAGGGCCACGAATGCACGCCCGCTGCCCGCCCTGCCCTTGTCTCGCCCTGCCCGCACCACTGCTTTCATTCGTTGCCCTTGCGCACCGCCCGAGGCGGTTGTTTCGAATCAATGCGCAAACTCTAGAAATCGCATCGAAAGAAGTCAACGAATCGAAACTTCAAATCGAAAGTTAAGCCTCCAGTTACGGGAAATCCATGATGAGAAAAAGTTCTGAAACTTTCGATAGGCAGCAGGATCGGCAGAATCTCTTTGCATTTGCTGGGAAAAAGCAACGCCTCAAGCGATGGCGACGACTGCTCCGGCCGGCGAGCGCCTCACGAGCTGCCTGACCTTACCCGTCCAGTTCGACGCCAGTTCGCCCGCAATCCTGCTCGAATTTCCCGTCGATTCAGCAAGATATTCGGCCTCATATCTTTCGTTTTATCTTTTCTTTTCTTTCTTTGTTTGACAATTCGAAAGCACGGCGATATCGTCTCCCGGCACTTGAGATTGGCAATGACTTCACTTCTGCAACGCGAGCACAACGACTGGCAACGCCAAGGCGGCCTGCACACGGCCGAGGAGATCGCGCACCAGCCGGCCATCTGGCGGGCGCTGGCAACGGCCCTCGAAGAACAGCGCAGCCGCATCGACGCCTTTCTCGGCGACTGGCTGCGCCAGCCGGGCCACCGCGTCATCCTGACCGGCGCCGGCAGCTCGGCCTATATCGGCGAGATGGCGGCCGACACGCTCAACGCCGCCTGGCCCGCCGAGGTGCGCGCCGTGGCCAGCACCAGCCTGCTGACCCACCCCGAGCTCTATCTGAAGCGCGCGCAGCCGACGCTGCTGGTGTCCTTCGCGCGCAGCGGCAACAGCCCCGAGAGCCTGGCCACCGTCGAGCTGCTGCGCGCCAGCGTGGCCCAGCCGCGCTTCCTGAACATCACCTGCAATGCCGAGGGCGAACTGCTCAGCGGCAGCACCGGCCGTGCCGACACGCTCAACCTGCTGATGCCCGAGGGCAGCTGCGACCGCGGCTTCGCGATGACGAGCAGCCTCACGACCATGCTGCTGGCCGCGCTGGCCACGTTGGGCGCCGGCAGCTGGCCCGAACGCCTCGCGCGCATCCGCAGCCTGGCCGATCTGGCCGACGCCGCGCTGCGCGACTGGGCCGCGCCCATGCAGGCGCTGGCCCGGCGCGAGGTGCAGCGCATCGTCTATCTCGGCAGCGGCGCCCAGGAGGCGCTGGCCAGGGAGGCCGCACTGAAGGTGCTGGAGCTGACCAGCGGCCGCGTGATGGCGGTGGCCAACACGCCGCTGGGCTTTCGCCATGGCCCCAAGTCCATGCTGGACGAACACAGCCTCGTGCTGGTGCTGCGCAGCCGCGGCCCGGTGGCGCGGCGCTACGAGTGCGACCTGGTGCAGGAGCTGCGCAGCGACGGCATCGCCGCCGCCGTGCTGACGCTGGGCCCCGAGGACGCGGCCGAGCAACTGCCCGCCTGCCTGCCCATCCCGCCGCTGCCGCAGGACGAGGGCCTGGACGACGCCTGGCTGACGCCGCTGTGGCTGATCGCGCCGCAGCTGCTGGCGCTGAACAAGTCGCTTGCGCTGGGCCTGACGCCCGACAACCCCTTCCCCGACGGCCGCGTCAACCGCGTCGTGCAGGGCGTGACCATCCACAGTCATGACGGCTGATCTCTATTTCGGCCTCGACGTCGGCGGCACCAAGATCGAACTGGCCGCCTGCGACGCCACCCTCGCCGTCGTGCACCGCCAACGCATCGCGACGTCGGCGGCCGACTTCGACGATTTCGTCGCGCAGGTCGCCGCCCTGGTGCGCGCCGCAGAGCTTCAGCTCGGTGGCGCCGCGACAGCGATCGGGCTGGGCATGCCCGGCATCGTCGACGCGGCCAGCGGCTGCCAGCTCAGCTCCAATGTGCCGGCGCTGAACGGCCGGCGCGTCGCGCCCGCGCTGGAGGCCGCGCTCGGCCGGCCCGTGCACATGGGCAATGACTGCCAGTGCTTCGCGCTGTCCGAGGCCCAGGGTGGCGCGGCGGACGGCCTGCCCAGCATGTTCGGTGCCATCCTCGGCACCGGCGCGGGCGGCGGCTATTGCGTGGGCGGCCGGCTCGTGGCCGGCTACAACGGCCTGGCCGGCGAATGGGGCCACTGGCCGGTGCCGGCGGCCCTGCTGCTGCATCACGACCTGCCGCTGCTGGACTGCCCCTGTGGCCTGCGCGGCTGCCTGGAGCGCTATGTCTCGGGCACCGGCCTGGCCACGCTGTACCGGCTGCGCAGCACAGCGCCCGAAGCGGCGTCCGACGCCGCCGCCGTGCATGCTCTCGCCGCTCAGGGCGACGAGGCCGCGGCCGAGGCCCTGGCCATCCATCTCGAGCTGCTGGCCCAGGGCCTGGCCGGCCTGGTGCTGGCACTGGACCCGCATGCCATCGTGCTGGGCGGCGGCCTGTCCAAGCTGCAGCGGCTCTACGACGAGCTGCCCGCCGCGATGGCCCGCCACCTCTTCCGCGGCGTGCGCGTGCCGCCCATCCTGCCGCCGCGCTTCGGCGATGCCGGCGGCGCACGCGGCGCCGCACTGCTGGCCCGCCAGCGCAGCGCCGGCTGAGAGTTTCAAGCCTTGCCCATGTCCACCACCTCTCCCATCCTCGACACGATCGCCGCCCACCGCCGCGGCGAGCCGGTCGGCGTCGCCAGCGTCTGCTGCAGCAACCGCTATGTGCTGGAGGCCGCGATGCAGCTCGCGCGCCAGCGCGGCGGCCTGCTGCTGATCGAGTCCACCTCCAACCAGGTCGACCAGTTCGGCGGCTACACCGGCATGACGCCGCCGCAGTTCCGCGACTACGTGCAGGCGATGGCCCACGCCCAGGGCCTGCCGGCCGGGCGCCTGGTGCTCGGCGGCGACCACCTCGGCCCCAATGCCTGGCAGAACCTGCCCGCCGCCGAGGCCATGGGACACGCGAAGGAGCTGATCCAGGCCTATGTGGCCGCCGGCTTCCACAAGATCCACCTCGACTGCAGCATGGCCTGCGCGGATGACCTGGCGCGCCTGCCCGACGAGGTCGTCGCGCAGCGCTCGGCCGAGCTGGCCGAGATGGCCGAGGCCGCCGCGCGCGGCGCCGGGCTGGCGCCGCCGGTCTATGTGATCGGCACCGAGGTGCCCATCCCCGGCGGCGAGGCGGCCCTGGGCGGCGGCGTGGCCGTCACGCGGCCCGAGGCCGCCGCGCAGACGCTGGAGGTGCACCGCCTGGCCTTCGCCGCACGCGGGCTGCGCGAAGCCTGGCGGCGCGTCGTCGCGATGGTCGTGCAGCCCGGCGTGGACTTCGACCACAGCAGCGTGCAGCACTACGACCGCGCGGCGGCCGCGTCGCTGTCGCGCTTCATCGAGGGCCAGCCCGGCCTGGTCTACGAGGCCCACTCGACGGACTACCAGACCGAGGCCTCGCTGCATGCGATGGTGCGCGACCATTTCGCCATCCTGAAGGTCGGCCCGGCGGCCACCTTTGCGCTGCGCGAGGCCTGGTTCGCGCTGGCGATGCTGGAGCGCGAGCTGCTGCCGGCGGCCGCGCAGTCGCGTCTCATCGAGACGCTGGACGGGGCCATGCGCGCCCAGCCGCGCCACTGGCTCAAGCACTACCCCGGCAGCCCCGAGGCCCAGCGCCTGCTGCGCGCCTGGGGCCTCAGCGACCGCAGCCGCTATTACTGGGGCGAGCCGGCCGTGGAGGCCGCGCTGCAGCGCCTCGTCGCCAACCTCGACGAGCAGCCGCTGCCGCTGGCCCTGCTGAGCCAGTTCCTGCCCGAGCAGGCCCTGGCCGTGTCCGAAGGCCGCCTGGCCGCCCGCGCCGAAGACCTGGCCCGCCACAAGGTGGGCCAGCTGCTGGCTCGCTATGCCCGTGCCTGCGAAGCCAATGAGGCCGCCGCAATCGAAAGCCCGACCGCAGCTCCGGTTTCGAACCCCTGAGAATCCGCTCTCGTTCGAAACAAACCCGAAAGCCATGCGAAACACCAGCCAGCGCCGCGAACAGATCCTGCAGCTCCTCGTCAAGCAGGGCGGCGTGCAGGTGTCCGAGCTGGCCGCGCTGACCGGCGTGTCGGCCGTGACCATCCGCACCGACCTCGCCCAGCTCGAGGCCCAGGGCCTGGCCACGCGCAACCACGGCGGCGCGACGCTGGTGCGCACGCCGCCGCAGGAGCAGAGCGTGCAGCAGCGCGACAGCCTGAACAGCGCGCTGAAGGAGGTCATCGGCGCGCGCGCCGCGGAGCTGGTGCAGCCGGGCGACAACATCCTGGTCGACTCCGGCACCACCACCGTGCCGCTGGCCCGCCACCTGCTGGACCACCGCGACGTCACCGTGATGACCAACGGCCTGAACATCGCGTGGGAGCTGGCCAATGCCCAGGGCGTGCAGGTCATGCTGACCGGCGGCCTGCTGCGCAAGCAGTCGCTGTCCTTCCAGGGCGTGCAGGCCGAGTCCTGCCTGAACGCCTACAGCTTCGACACCCTCTTCCTCGGCGTCGACGGCCTGGACCTGCAGTTCGGCCTGACCACCCACCACGAGGCCGAGGCCAGCCTGAACCGCAAGATGGTCGAGCGCGCGCGCCGCGTCGTCGTGCTCTGCGACGCCTCCAAGTTCGGCCGCGTCAGCCTGCACCGCATCGGTCTGCTGGAGCAGGTGGACACCGTCATCACCGATGCCGGCATCAGCCCCGAATACCGCGATGGCCTCGCGCGGCTGGGCATAGAACTGATCGTCGCCGAATGAACAGCATCGAAGGCCGCGTCCTGACGCCGGAAGGCTGGCTCGACGGCCGCCTGGTGTTCGATGAGCGCGTGCAGCGCATCGAGGCCGATGCCGGCGTGCGCAGCGACCGCCTCGTGCTGCCCGGCTTCATCGACCTGCATGTGCACGGCGCCGCCGGCGTCGACATCATGCAGGGTGGCGATGCGGCCACCACGGTCGCGCGCGCTCATGCCCGCCACGGCACGACGGCGCTGCTGGGCACGACGATGACGGCGCATGCCAGCGACATCGAGCGCGCGCTGCGCGGGCTGAGCGGTGCCATCGCGGCCAAGGCCGACGACGGCGCCCGCGTGCTGGGCGTGCACCTGGAAGGCCCCTTCATCAGCCCGCACCGCCTCGGCGCCCAGCCGGCGCTGACCGTGCCGGCCACGCTGGAGGCCGTGCAGCGCCTGCACGCCATCGCGCCGCTGCGCGTGCTGACGCTGGCGCCAGAGATGCCCGGCCATCTCGAGCTGATCCCGGCGCTCGCCGCCATGAGCATCCGCGTGCAGCTGGGCCATTCCTCCGGCAGCTACGAGGACGGCGTCGCCGCGCTGGCGGCCGGCGCGGCCGGCTTCACGCATCTGTTCAACGGCATGAGCGGCTTGCACCACCGCGAGCCCGGCATGGTGGGCGCGGCCCTGGCCCATGCCGAGTACGCCGAGCTCATCCCCGACCTGGAGCATGTGGCGCCCGGCGCGATGCGCGCCGCGATGCGCGCCATCCCGCGCCTGTATGCCATCACCGACGCGACGGCCGCCACCGGCATGCCCGACGGCGAATATGCGCTGGGCTCGCAGCGCGTCTACAAATGCGCCGGCTGCGTGCGCCTGGGCGGCAGCAAGGGCTCGCTGGCCGGCAGCGCACTGACCATGGACCAGGCGCTGCGCAACCTCGTCGGACTGGGCGAGGACCTGGCGCTGGCCTCGCAGCGCTGCTCGCGCTTCCCGGCCGACTACCTGGGCCTGGCCGACCGCGGCCGCATCGCACCCGGCGCCTGGGCCGACCTCGTCGTGCTCGACGAGGCCTTGCAGCCGCTGCAGGTCTTCAGCGAAGGCCGCGCCATTTCTCCCGACAACAAGCTCTGAGACAAGGATCGCCGATGACCGCTGCAACGCTGCAAGGGCCGCGCTATATGCGCTTCCTGCTCTTCATCGCCGGCATGGGCGGCCTGCTCTACGGCATCGACATCGGCATCATCGCCGGCGCCCTGCCCTATCTGGAGTCCACGGCCGTCGCGGCCTGGAAGCTCAGCGCCCAGCAGCTCAGCTTCATCGTCGCGGCCGTGCTGCTGGGCAGCGTGCTGTCCTCGCTGTTCGCCGGCGCACTGGCCGACGCCATAGGCCGCAAGCCCGCCATGCTGATGGCCGGCGCGCTGTTCACGCTCAGCATCCCGGTCATCGCGCTGGCCGACGGCTATGTGCCGCTGCTCATGGGCCGGCTGCTGCAGGGCATCAGCGGCGGGCTGATCGGCGTCGTCGTGCCGCTCTACCTCGCCGAATGCCTGAGCGCCGACCGGCGCGGCCGCGGCACCGCGATGTTCCAGCTGCTGCTGACCATCGGCCTGGTCGTCGCCGCGCTGATCGGCCTGGTGCAGGCGCGCGGCGTCGAGGCGGCCAGTGCTGCGGCCCAGGCCGCGGGCGGCGACGTGCAGCAGGCCCTGTTCGTGGCGCGCGACCAGGCCTGGCGCAGCATCTTCTGGATGAGCCTGGCGCCCGGCCTCGTCTTCACGCTGGGCGGGCTGCTGCTGACCGAGTCGCCGCGCTGGCTGCTGCGCCGCGGCCGCAGCGATGCCGCCCTGGCCGCACTGCGCCGCAGCCTGCCCGAGCCGCAGGCCAACGAGACGCTGGCCGCCATCGCCGCCAGCAGCAGCGCCAGCGCCGCCACGAGCACCACCGAGCCGCTGCTGAGCCGCCGCTATGTGCTGCCCTTTCTGCTCGCCTGCCTGGTGCTGGCCTGCACCCAGGCCACCGGCATCAACTCAGTGCTCGCCTATGCGGTGACCATCCTGAACGCCGCCGGCCTGCCGGGCTCGATGGCCAACTGGGCCGACGTGGCCATCAAGCTGCTGAACGCGGCCGTCACCGTGCTGGCCGTCAGTCTCGTGGACCGCAAGGGCCGCAAATTCCTGCTGATGCTGGGCAGCGGCGGCATCGCGCTGTCGCTGCTGGGCGCGGCGCTGCTGTTCCGCTCCGCCGAGGGCGAGCTGCATGACATGGCCCCGGCGCTGGCCGCGCACCAGCAGGGCGACGACCTCTCCCTCACGCTGGACGCCGCGCAATGGCGCGCGCTGGGCGCCGACCCGGCGACCGGCGCGCAGATGCTGACCGTGGCCTGGTCCTATGGCGAGTTCAGCAATGTGCAGACGCTGCGCTCCGACGCCGGCCCGACCCGCCTGAACATCCGCCGCAGCGACACCGTGCAGCCCGACAACGTCATCGGCGCGCTGTTCCGCCGCCTGCACCTCAACCCCTTCGCCGACCCGGCCGCGTCGGCGCAGGCGCCGCTGCGCATCGATTCCGCCCGGCTCGGCCCCGTGCCCGGCGCGGCGCACGGCATCTGGACGGCCGCCTGCATCCTCGCCTTCGTCGCTTTCTTCGCCGTGGGGCCGGGCGTCTGCGTCTGGCTGGCGCTGTCGGAGCTGATGCCCACGCGCATCCGCTCCAACGGCATGAGCATCGCGCTGCTGGTCAACCAGTTCGTGTCCACCTCCATCGCCGCCGTCTTCCTGCCCACCGTGGGCCGGCACGGCTACGCGGCCATGTTCTTCTTCTGGGCCGGCTGCACGCTGGTCTTCTTCCTCGTCGCGGCCAGGCTGCTGCCCGAGACCAAGGGCCGCACGCTGGAGGAGATCGAGGGCTTCTTCGCGGGCCGACGCGGCTGAGCGGCCGGATACATCTGCAAACCTCGCCGCATGGGCGGCGCGCAGAATCGAGGCGTGGCCACGGCGGGCGCCGCGAGCCGCAAGCGCTCCAGGGAAAGCAATGGAGGCAGGCCATGCGCAGCAGATTCATCGCCTTGTGCATTTCACTTCTTTGCGCTGCCGCCGCGGGCCCCACCCAAGCCGCCGTCAGCGTGAGCATCGGCATCAACGTCCCGGCCTACCCGCAGATGGTGGTCGTGCCGGGCTACCCGGTCTATTACGCGCCCGGCCTCGGCGCCAATTTCTTCTTCTACGACGGCATGTACTGGGTGCTGGAGGGCGACGACTGGTATATGAGCTCCTGGTACAACGGCCCATGGGTCATCGTGGCGCCCGCCTATGTGCCCTACTACCTGCTGCGCGTGCCGGTGCGCTATTACATGGCCCCGCCGCCCTACTTCGGCGGCTGGCAGCCCGGCGCCCCACCGCGCTGGGGCCGCCACTGGGGCCCGCAGTGGGAACAGCAGCACCACGACTGGGACCGCTGGAACCGCAGGGCCATGCCCGGGCCGTCACCGCTGCCCAGCTACCAGCGCCGCTATGCGGGCGAGCTCTACCCCAGCCCCGGGCAGCAGGCCGACCTGCAGGCCCGCAACTATCGCTACCAGCCGCGCAGCGAGGCCGCAAGGCAGCAGCTGCCGCCGCTGCAGATGGAGCGGGATCGCGGCGTGCCGGCGGCCGCGCCGCGGCGGCCGCAGATGGAGGCCCCGCAGGCCCAGCGCCCGGCGCAACGCCCGCAGGAGTGGCCGCCACAGCAGGAGCCCCGCGGCGGCGGCCCGCCGCCACGCTACGAGGCCGGCCCACGCATGCAGCCCCAGCCGATGCCGCCGCAACCGGTCCCGATGGCCGCACCCAACGCGCCGCAGCACCCGGCGCAGGGCCGCGGCGAGCCGCAGGAGCGCGGCCACGGCAAGGGGCATGGCGACGACGGCAAGGACAGGCGCGACCAGGGCGGGCCGCCGGGGCGGTAGCAGCGGTTCGGGGGCGGTCACCGCGCTGCCACCGTTAGGGCACACTCGTGCGATGCCCGCCACCAAGCCCGCCGCCCCGCCCGAGGCCGCCCCGGCCTTGTTCAAGAACGCCAAGGCATTCGAGGCCTGGCTGAAGAAGCATCACGCCAGCTCCGGCGGCCTCTGGCTCAAGATCGCCAAGCGGGGCGCCGACGAGCCCAGCGTCACCTACGCCGAGGCTGTGGAGATCGCGCTCTGCTGGGGCTGGATCGACGGCCAGAAGAAGGGCCTCGACGGCCAGCACTTCCTGCAGCGCTTCACGCCGCGGCGCGCGCGCAGCATCTGGTCGAAGATCAATGTCGACAAGGTCGCTGCCCTCATCGAGGCGGGCCGCATGCAGGCCCCGGGCCACGCGCAGATCGAGGCCGCCAAGGCCGACGGCCGCTGGGCCCAGGCCTACGACAGCGCGCGCACGTCCACGGTCCCCGAGGACCTGCTGGCGGCGCTAGAGGCCGAGCCCAGGGCCAAGGCCTTCTTCGCGACGATCAATGCGACCAATCGCTACGCGGTGCTGTGGCGCATTCAGACGGCCGTGAAGGCCGAGACGCGCGCGAAGCGCATCGCCCAGCTGGTGGAGATGCTGGCGCGCGGCGAGACCATCCACATCTTCAAGCCCAAGGCCAAGGCATGACGGCGAGGTTGATGCGGGCGGGCTCTTCCCAGCCCCACCTGTCGAAGCGCGGCCACGAGGCTTCACCGGATGGCACCGACGGCCGCGGCACTTCCTTCGGCAGCGGCTTTCAGAGCGACACGAGGGCCGGGCATTGGGCTCACGAGGCTCGACAGCCTGACTGCACGCCAGCGGCCAGGAACGGCCCGTCGCGAGCGGCGGCATTCGGGTAGGCTGATCACATGGCAATACTGGTGCCCCCTCCAATCGAGAAGCTGCCGATCTTCGTGCTTGGCTCCGTCCTAGCACTGGTTGGGGCATTCCTCGCGGTGCAGGAGACGATGTTCAGCTGGCAGCAACTCAAAGCCGTTGCGATGATTGCTGCCGGGGTGGGCGCCACGTTCTATGACGTCCGTCGGCGCGCTCGCAAAGCAAAGCAGGCAAAAGGCGAGGACGGTGATTCGAACTGATGCCGGCGGCCGACCGGCGACGACCGTTGAGCATCTGCTGCCGGCCACTACCTGCCGTTGGCGAACGGCAGGTTCTTGATAGGCTACCAAGTCGATCGCAGCCTCGGCTGGACGCGCCACGCGCACGGCTCCGTCGGAGTGAATCGGCTAGAATCAGTCTGCATTCAGACCGAATTCGGTTCGAGCAGGAGTCCGCCATGAATCTTTCCACCCGCGTTCGCTCCCTTAGCGATTTCAAGGCCAACGCCGCCGAGATCTTGCTCGATCTTGAAAAGCGGGGTGAGCCGCTCGTGATCACCCAGAACGGCCAAGCCAAGGCCATCCTGCAGGACCTGGGTGCCTACGAGAAGACGCAGGAAAGCCTGGCCCTGCTCAAGATTTTGGCTCTCGGCAGTCGCCAAGTTGAGGCCGGCAAGTCCATGCCGTTGGCCGGCGCGGCCGCACGCGTCAAGGCCAAGCGCGCCGCCGCATGAGCCTGCCTGTCAGCTACAAGGTCGAGATCACGCTCGACGCCCAAGCTGATCTAGAAGACATCTACGACTACATCGCCGAGCACGATTCGCAGCCCGCGGCGGAACACGTGATCGACAAGATCGAGGCGGCCGGGCTGAAACTGTCAGTCTTTCCGGAGAAGGGTAGTGTCCCGGCTGAACTGCTCGACTTGGGAATTCGGGACTACCGTCAGACATCCTGGAAGGCATACCGGCTCATCTACAGAATCGTCGACGCGAAGGTCTACATCTATGTTATCGGCGACGGACGGCAGGATTTCCGGACACTGTTGATGCGTCGCTTGTTGAGCGCCTGAGCAACCTCTCGCTCCGACCTCAATTGCCCATCTCGCTGCGCGTTCTCTCCATGCTTGGCTGCTCGCAGCGCTGGCCGCGAGCGGGCTATCTCGGCCACGAGCAGGCCTAGGCCACGGCCAGCTAACAGGTTGGCCAGTCTTTTTCCTGGCGCACAAGCCGGCGTGAGCTCCAGGCTGCGGCGGCGTATCGCCGCCTAGGTACACGGTCACAAGGCAACCGCGCGCTTTACCGCAAACCTTTCACCGCCCAGGCGCGCGCGACAAGCTCCATCGAGCCGTCGGATCCGATCGGCAAGCACGAGCGGATGTGCTCGCGCAAGGCGGCACGCCGCTCCTCGCTCAACGACATCGCATACCCAGGCGCCGGCGCCTGGCCGCCGAGTGCGCGCGTGCTCGACGAAACGCGCAGAGGCATCGATCCTTTCACCGATCGCGGCTGCACGCAATGCAGCACAAGTTCGGTGAGCGCGCCGGCGCCGCAGCCGACATCAAGCCAGCTAGCCCCGGCGCAGGCGCCGGCCAAGCGAGGAAGCCCCAGACCTCCAGGCGGCTCCAGCGGCCGACATAGGGTTCGTACAGGTCGCCCGCGGCCCAGGTGTCCTTGCACTGTCCACTCATGAGTGTGCTCACAGAAGCATGGCCTGCGGCACAAGTGCCGCTGCCCTGCACCGCCATTTGCACCAGCTGGAAACTTTGGCCCTACGGCACGGCATGGGACGAAACCTGAGAGGCTATTGACAAATCCCGGTGTCGGGATCGCAAAGCAGCACCCTCGAGCGGTTACGCACGCTCGAGTTCCAACCATTGATCTGATTGACGCCGAAGTTGCCCCGAATGGCAGCGCCGACGGTGTTCCCAGTTCCCCCGCTCAGATCTTTGGTGATGATCAACCCGTACGCACTGCCTCTGCCGTCGTTGTTGGTGATTGCCAGGTTTATCGTGGTCAAGCCGGTGAGAAGGTCCGTCGCGAGAATGCCAACTCCTGCATCGCCGTTGGCATTGGCGGTGATCGAGACCTTGTTGTTGGAGAGCAGGCCTCCATCCAGGGCAGATACAACGATCCCGGCGAGGGGGACATCCGCCTCATTGACCCAACTGGCCCAGGAGTAGTCGCCCAGCGGGACCGATGAGGAAACTCGGTTGTCGAGGATCGAATGCCCTGTCGCCCGACCGACGCGGCCGATGTCCAAGATGGCCGCTCCGCCGTCGCCATTCCCCAGGACCCTGAAGCCATTGAAGCTGTTCCGCGTCACCTGGACGTTGTTCCCGCCAATAACGAACACCCCGAAAGCGCCGCCCAGGAAGGTATTGGCGCCGATGACTAGGTTGTTGGCGCCGGCCGTCGACTGGATGCCGCGCGAGAGAGGATCACGATTGACGTCAGAGAGACCGTTGCCGTCGAACACGAACTGGCTGATGGACGTTCCAGACGCTGCGG
This sequence comes from Roseateles saccharophilus, assembly GCF_004342485.1. Taxonomy (GTDB): domain Bacteria; phylum Pseudomonadota; class Gammaproteobacteria; order Burkholderiales; family Burkholderiaceae_C; genus Pelomonas; species Pelomonas saccharophila. The sequence continues at coordinate 11,100 of NZ_SMBU01000045.1, read as the reverse complement.
CATCGACGACGAACCCCCGTTTGACGGCGTTGCCGACGGGGCCCGGAACGCCTGGTGGGCAACCAATGATGGTCGCGCCGCCTTCCCCGACGAGGTTCAGCGTCTTGGTGACTCGTGCGCCGCACCATCTCCCGGGGCCTACCCGAATCACGTCACGCGGCTGGGCGGAGTTGATGGCAAGTTGGATGCTCGGGTAGTCCTCAGGCACACGGATGGCCTGGGGCCTGGGAAAGCGCATCGCTTGCCCCGGAGCATTGGGGTAAAGCCACACCATCTGGTCCATGTCGTCCGGTGCAAGCCCGTGACCGATGACACCTGGGCCAAAAGCTGGGTACATCACCGCATTCGGGTCGGGCGAGTGGCACAGCCCGGCGGCATGCCCGTTCTCGTGCAGCAGCACGTAGCGGATGTCGTAGCGAGTGGGCGTCAAGTCAACCGGGTTGGCGAAGAACTCGAAGTTCTGCCCGTTGATGAGGGTGTCGGCCTCGACGATTTCGCCTGTAGAAAAGCGGAAATACGTCTGAGTCACGGCGAGTGCATTGGGATTGAGCGGCCAGGGCGTGAGCCAACCCACCGTGTTGATGCCGTCGAAAGCCGGCCCCGCCCCCGTCGTGCTCTGGAACTGCACGCTGTACGCGGACTTGGGCACGGCACTCCACTCCACTTCGCCTGCCTGGAGCGCCTGCATCGCGCCGCCGGGCGTGGTGTCACCCGCCGGGTTGTAGTACTGCGGCACAAAGGGACTCTTGTTGGTCTTGTCGAAGAATTGCGGCCAGAACAGGATGGGTAGCTGAGAGCAATTCGTGACCGGCTTCGCGCCATGCCTCGCAAGCGCATCGTCAACGATCCCGGCGGCGTCCACGCCGGCTGGGATGCTGAGTGTGATGTTGACGAGTACGCCTTGATCGCCATCTTGCCGCAGCCCAGTGACATGGATGGTCTGCTGCGCAGAAGCCGCTTGCGCGGCCTCCATGGCCAAACCGCAGACCAGTGCGAGTGACGCGAAAAGCAGCGGCAGCAATCTACGCTGAAGGGCTCTGCGCATTGGGGGCCTCCCTCGAGGTGGTCGACTCTGGCGCCGACGATGGAACCCGGAACCACTACGACCGCTACGCTGAACGATCCTCCTTAGGAGGATCGCTGCGTCGACGGACGCCTCCAAGACATGGGAATCCGCGGGCACGAGCCTACGCGCAGAACTGCTTGAAGTGCCCCCCTCACTGAGGGGGCTCAGGGGCACGCCGCGACGCCGGCGCCAGCCTAAGTACACGTGATAGTCAAGGCGTTTGGCTTGACGATGCTGCGCCGTCGAGCCCGAGACGGTGAACGACTGCTTCGGGCCGCCCAGTCGCGCAAGACTAACTTCCGCAACGGGTCGTTCAGCGACATTCAGCATCGCACCCCGTCCGAGTGCGCCGCCTTACGGCAGCACCGCCGTCACCTCGATCTCCACCTTGGCCCGATCCTCCATCAGCGCCGACACCTGCACCGCACTCATCGCGATGCCGTAGTCGCGGCCCAGCACCTCGCGGTAGGCCTGGCCCACCTCGCGGCCGCGGGCGATGTATTCGCGCTTGTCCATCAGATACCAGGTCATGCGCACGATGTGCTCGGGCGCGGCCCCGGCCTCGGCCAGCACGGCGCGCACGTTCAGCAGCGCCTGGCGCACCTGGGCGATGAAGTCGTCGCTGTCGAACTCGCAGCGCTCGTTCCAGCCGATCTGGCCGGCGACGAAGACCTGGCGGCCGCTGGCCGCGACGCCGTTGGCATAGCCGCGCGGCGCGGCCCAGCCGGCGGGCTGCAGGATCTGTTTGCTCATGGGGTCTCCTGGGCGCGCTCGAGTGCGGCGCGCAAGTCGGCGGGCAGGGGATGGGGCTTGTGCGTGTCCAGCGAGGTGCAGACCAGCACCTGGTCGAATTCGACGCGCGTGCCGTCGTCACCATCGAAGGCGATGGCCAGCGTCAGCGAGCTGCCGCCCAGGCGCACGAGGCTCAGGCGCTGGCGCAGGCGGTCGCCGATGCGGCTGACGCGCCTGAAGCGGGTGTCCAGCTGCGCGGTGGGCATGCCGATGCGGCGCTCGCCGATGAGCTGCGCGAACGGGATGCCCAGGCCCTGCGCGAACCAGTCCTCGACGAGCTCGTTCAGCATCTCGAAATAGCGCGGGTAGAACACGATGCCGGCCGGGTCGCAATGGCCGAAGCGCACGCTCAGCTCGCGCTCGAAGACGACGCCGGGCATCAGCCGGGCTCCCGCAGCTTGAAGCGCTGCAGCTTGCCCGTCTCGGTGCGCGGCAGGCTGTCGCGGAACTCGACGGCACGCGGGTATTTGTAGGGCGCGATGCTCGCCTTCACATGCTCCTGCAGCGCCTTCGCATCGGGCGCATGGCCCTCGCGCAGCACGACGAAGGCCTTCACGAGCTGGCCGCGCTCCGCGTCGGGCACGCCGATGACGGCGCATTCGGCCACGGCCGGGTGGGCGAGCAGCGCGGCCTCGATCTCGGGGCCGGCGATGTTGTAGCCGCCCGAGATGATCATGTCGTCGGTGCGGGCCTGATAGACGTAGTAGCCGTCGGCGTCGAGCAGGTAGGCGTCGCCGGTCAGGTTCCAGCCGTCTTGCACATACTGGCGCTGGCGCTCGTCGGCCAGGTAGCGGCAGCCGGTCGGGCCCTTCACGGCGAGGCGGCCGACCTGGCCGGGCGGCAGCGGGCGGCCATCGTCGCCGAGGATGCAGGCGCGGTAGCCGGGCACGGGCCTGCCGGTGGCGCCGGGCCTGGCCTCGGCCTCGGTGTGGGAGATGAAGATGTGCAGCAGCTCGGTCGCGCCGATGCCGTCGATGAGCTCGATGCCGGTGGCCTGCTTCCACAGCGCCCGCGTGGCCGCCGGCAGGGCCTCGCCGGCGCTGACGCATTTGCGCAGCGCCGAGATGTCGTGCTGCGCGGCCAGCGGCGCCATCGCGCGGTAGGAGGTGGGCGCGGTGAAGCAGACCGTTGCGCGGTGCTCGACGATGGCCTTCAGCAGCAGCTCCGGCGCGGCCTTCTCCAGCAGCACGGTCGATGCGCCCACGCTCATCGGGAACAGCAGCAGGCCGCCCAGGCCGAAGGTGAAGGCCAGCGGCGGGCTGCCGATGAAGACGTCGCTGGAGCGGGCCTGCAGGCAGTGCGGCGGCCAGCAGCGGCAGGCGGCGATCAGGTCGCGATGGAAGTGCATCGTGCCCTTGGGCTGGCCGGTGGTGCCGGACGTGAAGGCGATCAGCGCGCAGTCGTCGCTGGCGGTGTCGACATTGGTGAACGTGGCCGGCTGGCGCGCGGCGCGCGCCTCCAGGCCGTCGGGCGCGCCACTGCGGAAGTGGCAGATGCCGCGCAGCACGGGGTGCTGGGCCTGGGCCGCCATGAGTTCGTCGGCCAGCGCCGCGTCGCACAGCGCATGGCTGACCTCGGCCTTGGCGATGACCTGGCCCAGCTCCTTGGCGCGCAGCAGCGGCATCGTCGCCACCGCGATGGCGCCGGCCTTGACGACGGCGAACCAGCAGGCCGCCAGCTGCGGCGTGTTGGCACCGCGCAGCAGCACGCGGTTGCCGGGCACGACGCCGAGCTCATTGACGAGGACGTTGGCGATGCGGTTGGCCTCGGCCTGCAGCTCGGCATAGGTCCAGCGCAGGCCGGCGCCCTGCACGCAGGGGCGCCCACCCTGGCCCTGCGCGACCCAGCGGTCCAGCAGCTCGGTGGCCGCGTTCAGCCTGGGGCCGAACTGCAGCTCGGGCAGGTCGAAGACCAGCTCGGGCCACTGGTCCTGCGGCGGGAGGTGATCTCTTGCGAAGGTATCCAGATGGGCCGAAGGATGCATGTTCAAGCCTGCTTCAGAAGCTCACGACCGATGATGAGCTGTTGCACTTCGCTGGCGCCCTCGTAGATGCGCAGCGCACGGATTTCCCGGTAGAGGGATTCGACAATCTCGCCCCGGCGCACGCCGCGGCCACCGAAGAGCTGCACGGCCGCGTCGATGACCTGCTGCGCGCCCTCGGTGGCCATCAGCTTGGCCATCGCGGCCTCCTTGGTGATGGTGCGGCCCTGGTCGCGCAGCCAGGCGGCGCGGTAGACCAGCAGCGCGGACGAATCCACCGTGCAGGCCATGTCGGCCAGCCTGGCTTGCGTGAGCGGCAGGTCGGCCAGCGTGGCGCCGAACATGGGCCGCGCCTTGGCCTGGGCCAGGCCTTCCTGCAGCGCGCGGCGACCGAAACCCAGCGCCGCGGCGGCGACGGAGGTGCGGAACACGTCCAGCGCGCGCATCGCCACCTTGAAGCCTTCGCCCGGTGCGCCCAGCATCTGGCTCTTGGCCACGCGACAGTTCGTGAAGCGCAGGCGCGCGAGCGGGTGAGGCGCGATGACGGCTATGCGCTCCGCGATGTCGAAGCCGGGCAGGCCGGCGTCGACGATGAAGGCGCTGATGCCGCGGGCCCCGGGCGCCTCACCCGTGCGCGCGAACAGCACATAGAAATCCGCGATGCCGCCGTTGGAGATCCAGGTCTTCTCGCCGTTCAGCACATAGGCGTCGCCGTCCTCGACGGCGCTGCACTGCATCGCCGCGACATCCGAGCCGGCCTCCGGCTCGGACAGCGCGAAGGCCGCCAGCGCCTCGCCGCGTGCGACGCGCGGCAGGTAGTGCGCGCGCTGCGCCGCGGTGCCTTGCAACGAGATCGCTCCCGAGCCCAGGCCCTGCATCGCGAACGCGAAGTCGGCCAGGCCGTCATGCTTCGCCAGCGTCTCACGGATCAGGCAGATGGCGCGGGTGTCGATGGCGTGGCCATCACCGGCCACCGCATGGTTCAGCCAGCCGGCTGCGCCCAGTTGCGCGACCAGATCGCGGCATTGCGCGTCCACGTCGCCGTCATGGTCCACATGCTGCAGATGCTCGCCGCACCAGGCGTCCAGCGCGGTTGCCAGCTCGCGGTGCCTGGCGTCGAAGAAGGGCCAGTCGAGGTGGTCCATTTCAATCCCCCTGGAAGACCGGCTTCTGCCTGGCCGCAAAGGCCTCGTAGGCACGGTGGAAGTCCTGGGTCATCATGCAGATGGCCTGGGCCTGGGCCTCGGCCTCGATGGCCTCGTCCACGCCCATGGCCCACTCCTGATGCAGCATGCGCTTGGTCATCGCATGCGCGAAGCTCGGCCCGGCGGCAATCTCACCGGCCCAGGCCATGGCCTCCGGCAACAGCTGCTCGGGCTCGACGAGGCGGTTCAGCCAACCCCAGCCATGGCCCTCCTCGCCGCCCAGGCTGCGGCCGCTGTAGAGCAGGTCCGAAGCGCGCCCCTGACCGACGATGCGCGGCAGCAGCGCGCAGGCGCCCATGTCGCAGCCGGCCAGGCCGACGCGGGTGAACAGGAAGGCCGTCTTGCTGCGTGCCGTGCCCACGCGCAGGTCCGAGGCCATCGCCATGATGGCGCCGGCACCGGCGCAGACGCCGTCGATGGCCGCGACGATGGGCTGGGGACAGGCGCGCATGGCCTTCACCAGGTCGCCCGTCATGCGCGTGAAGGCCAGCAGGTCGGGCATGCTCATCGCGGTCAGCGGGCCGATGATCTCGTGCACGTCGCCGCCGGAGCAGAAGTTGCCGCCCGCGCCCTGGATGACGATGGCCTTGACTTCGTCGACGTAGCTCAGGCGGCGGAACAGGTCGCGCAGCTCGGCGTAGGACTCGAAGGTCAGCGGGTTCTTGCGCTCGGGCCGGTTCAGCGTGACGAGGCCGACGGCCCCCTGCTGCTGCCAGAGGAAGTGTTGGGGCGCGTAGCCGGCCAGGCTTTGGCGGTTGCCCGAGCTCAGGTGCGGGTTCATGTCGTGGCGTCCTTGGACAGATGTGTTTTCAGTTGCGCGAGCAGCTCGTAGACCTGGATCTTCTGCGCGGGCGTCCAACCGGCGAAGAGCTCGACGATCCAGCCCTCGTGCGTGGCCGCCATGCGCTTGAACTGGCGCCGGCCCTGGGGCGTGAGCCTGACGATGAAGCTGCGGCGGTCGTCGGCGCGGGTCTCGCGCAGTACCAGGCCCTCGGCTTCGAGCTGGTCGGTGATGCCGGTCACGTTGCCGCCGGTCACCATCAGCCGCTTGGACAGCTCGCGCATCGGCAGGCCGTCGGGGTGGCGCTCCAGCTGGGCGAGCAGGTCGAAGCGCGGCAGCGTGGTGCCGAAATCCTGCCGCAGGCGCTGGCGGATCTGGTCTTCCACGCGCGTCGTGCAGGACAGCAGGCGCAGCCAGAGCCGCAGCGCCTGGTGGTCGTCGGCGGAGGCACGGGTTTCGAGATCGAGATCTGCCGACATCACATCGTCTCCCCGCCATCCACGGCGATGGCCTGGCCGTTGACGCCGGCCGCGCCGACGAGCCAGGCGACGGTGGCGGCCACCTCGTCGGGCTGGATCAACCGGCCCTGCGGATTGACCCCGGCAAGCTCCGCCCTGGCCTGTTCCGCCGTGCGGCCGGTCTTGGCGACGATGTTGTCGATGGCGCCGGCGACGATGTCGGTCTCGGTATAGCCGGGGCAGACGGCGTTGACCGTCACGCCCCTGGCCGCCACTTCCAGCGCCAGCGCGCGGGTCAGGCCCAGCACGCCATGCTTGGCGGCGCAGTAGGCGGCGACATAGGCATAGCCCTTCAGCGCCGCGGTGCTGGCCACGTTGACGATGCGGCCCTGCCGGCGCGCCAGCATGCCGGGCAGCACGGCGCGGCTGCACAGGAAGGTGCCGGTCAGGTTGACGTTGAGCAGCCGCTGCCACAGCTCCAGCGAGGTCCTGCCGAGCGGCGCCGTCTCCACCTGGCCGGCGTTGTTGACGAGGATGTCCACATCCCCCACCGCCGCGAAGGCGGCCATGACGCCGGCCTCGTCGGCCACGTCGCAGACCTGGACGGCCACATCGCCCAGCGCGGCCTGCTGCGCGCGCAGCCTCGGCTCGCTGCGCCCCATCAGCGTCACGCGCGCACCCTGGGCGAGCAGCCTCGCGGCCACCGCGGCACCGATGCCGCTACCCCCGCCCGTCACGACGGCATGCCTGTGCTTCATACGCCCAGCGCCTTGTTCGCCTGCTCGGCCGCGGCCACGCCCGCCGAGCGCTGGCGCTCGAACTCGCGTTCAAGCTGGCTCTTGCCCGACAGGTATTGCCGCGGCCAATCCAGACCCGTGGGCCCGCCATAGCCGATGCGCGCGGCCTCGGTCAGCGTCCAGGCCGGGTTGGCCAGGTGGGGCCGTGCGATGGCGCAGAGGTCAGCGCGCCCGGAGGCGACGATGCTGTTCACATGGTCGGCCTCGGAGATCGCGCCGACGGCCATCGTCGCGATGCCGACGCGGTTGCGGATGCTCTCGGCGAAGGGCGTCTGCCACATGCGGCCATAGACCGGCTTCTGCGCCTTGCTGACCTGGCCGGAGGACACGTCGATGAGGTCGGCGCCGGCGGCCTTAAAGGCGGCGGCGATGGCGACGGCGCCCTCCGGCGTCGTGCCACCGGGCACCCAGTCATGGGCCGAGATGCGCACGGACATCGGCCGGCCTTCGGGCCAGGCGGCGCGCATCGCGGCGAAGACCTCGAGCGGATAGCGCAGGCGCTGTTCCAGCAAGCCGCCGTAGTCGTCCCTGCGCTGGTTGGTCAGCGGCGAGATGAAGGCGGACAGCAGATAGCCGTGGGCGCAGTGCAGCTCCAGCCAGTCGAAGCCGGCCTCCGCCGCGCGCCGGGTGGCGGCGACGAAGTCGTCGCGCACGCGGTCCATGTCGGCGCGTGTCATCGCGTGGGCGAGCTGGCTGACGCCGGGCAGGTATTGCTGCTCGCTGGCCGCCATCAGCGGCCAGTTGCCGCTCGCCAGCGGCCGGTCCTCGCCACCTTCCCAGGGCAGGCAGGTCGAGCCCTTGGGCCCGGCGTGGCCGAGCTGCATCGCGACCTTGGCGCTGCTGCTGCCGTGGATGAAGTCGACGATGCGCCGCCAGGCCGCGCCCTGGGCGTCGTTCCACAGCCCCGGGCAGCCGGGCGTGATGCGCGCGTCGGGCGACACGCAGGTCATCTCGGCAAAGACGAGGCCGGCGCCGCCCTGGGCGCGCGCGCCGAGGTGGGCCACGTGGTAGTCGCCGGGCAGGCCGTCTTCGCAGCTGTACTGGGCCATCGGCGACACGACGACGCGGTTCTTCAGCGTGAGGCCGCGCAGCCTGAAGGGCGTGAACATCGGCGGCACTTGTGCCTCCACGCCGCTGCGGCCGGCCAGCCAGCGTTCGAACCCGCCGACATAGGCGCTGTCACGCAGCCGCAGGTTCTCGTGCGAGATGCGCTGCGAGCGCGTCAGCAGCGAATAGGCGAATTGCTCAGGCTCCAGCCGCGCATGACGCTCGACGTTCTCGAACCATTCCGTGGAATTGCGCGCCGCGTTCTGGATGCGCAACACCTCGACGCTGCGGCTGGCCTGGTATTCGGCCAGCGCGGCTTCGAGGTCGCCGCCGTGCTGCTCGATGTCGCGCGCCAGCGCGATCGCGTCCTCCAGCGCCAGCTTGCTGCCCGAGCCGATCGAGAAATGCGCCGTGTGGGCGGCGTCGCCCATCAGCACCACCGGCGTGCCCTGCTCGTTGCGGTGCACCCAGCTCTTGCACACCACGCGCGGGAAGCGTATCCACTGCGCCGAGCCGCGCAGATGGCTGGCGTTGGAGATCAGCTTGTGGCCGTCCAGCACCTGGGCGAAGAGCTTCTCGCAGAAGGCGATGCCCTCCTCCTTGCCCATGTCCTCCAGGCCCGCGGCCCGCCAGACCTCCTCGGGCGCCTCGACGATGAAGGTCGAATGCGTCGCGTCGAAACGGTAGGCATGGGCCTGGAACCAGCCCCATGGCGTCTGCTGGAAGTCAAAGGTGAAGGCGTCGAAGAGCCGGGTCGTGCCCAGCCACACGAAGCGGCAGCGGCGCAGGTCGATGTCAGGCTGGTAGTTGGCGGCGTATTTCTGGCGGATGCGGCTGTTCAGACCGTCGGCCGCGATGATGAGGTCGGCGTCGATGTCGGCGTCGTCGGCCACGTCGGTCTCGTAGGCCAGCTCGACGCCCAGCGCCTCACAGCGGGCCTGCAGGATGTTCAGCAGCTTCTTGCGGCCGATGCCGCAGAAGCCGTGGCCGCCGGACACGATGCGCCGGCCGTGGAAATGCACGGCGATGTCGTCCCAGTGGTTGAAGGCGTCGCTGATCTGCTCGGCCGTCTCGGCATCGGCCTCGCGCAGCGCGTCCACGGTCTGGTCGGACAGCACGACGCCCCAGCCGAAGGTGTCCCCCGCACGGTTTCGTTCCAGCACCCGCACCTGGTGGGCCGGGTCGGCCTTCTTCATCAGCAGCGCGAAATACAGGCCGGCAGGGCCGCCGCCTATGCAGGTGATACGCATGAGATGTCCTCTCGATGCGTTTCACTTTAGAAATCAATAGTTCAAACGTCAAGTATTTTTTTGAGCCTCCGGCCGGCGCCGGATGGGTCTGAGTCCCGGCACCTGGACTTCTCAAAGGCGCATCGCTAGAGTCAGACGACTAGGCAACTCATGGAGCAACGACGATGCGAACAGACCTGCGCTGGAAGATATCGGTGGCACTCTGCGGTGGACTCCTCGCGTGCGCGGGGGCCCATGCGCAGGAGAAGCATGTGGTCGCGTTCGATGCGCCGGCCAGCGGCAACAAATACACCGTGATGCACATCCTCGATGTCGGCGATGTGCCGGAACACAAGCTGCGTCTTTACGAACTGGTGCGCGCCTACGGCGGCAAGGACCAGACCATCGAGGGCGTGGTCCTGAAGGAGGCCGTGATCCGTGCCAGCAGCGACCTCACCGACCTGAACGGACTCGGGCGCAGCTATGTCGAATACCGGATGGAGAGCGGCGACAAGATTTTCGCGCGGGGCTACTTCCTGAACCACAAGCTGGCCAACACTGACCGCCTCAAGAACCTGACGGAACTGGACATCACGGGCGGGACCGGCAAGTTCCGTGGCATCCACGGCGTCGTACGTGCCGAGACCGTGAACGACGGCAAGGCCTTCAACCAGAACCGGACCGAGTTCGAATACTGGTTCGACAGGTAGCCGCGAGGCAATCCGTTGTCGAGCATGCCCGCAAGGCGACGCGAGCCGCCTTGCCTACTCCCAGCGCAGATGCACGACGCGATAGCCCCTGGCCTTCAGCGTCTGCAGCAAAAAGGGCAGCGCCCTCGCCGTCTGGTCCTGGGCATCATGCAGCAGCACGATGCCGCCGCCGCTCTTCGCGAGCTGGCCGAGCAGCTTGGTCGCAAGCATCTGCGGCGTCTGCTCGGGCAGCCAGTCCTCGGCGCCGGCGTCGACGGACATCACCGTGATGGCTTTCTCGCCTAGCGCCTTCAACAAGGTTGGCGTCTCTTCGAGGAAGGGGAAGCGCCAGGCCGCCGGCTCGGCACCCAGCGCCGCGCGGTAGGTGGCGATCATCGCGTCCAGGTCGGCCAGCTGCGCGGCCGTGGACAGTTGCGGGAAATGCTCGTGGCGGAAGCCGTGCATGCCGACGCTGTGGCCGGCGTCGCGCACCTGGCGGGCCAGCGCGGCGTTGGCGCGCAGCGGCTCGCCGTTCATGAAGAAGCTGGCCTGCACGCACTGCTCGGCCAGGGCCTTCAGCACCAGCGGCGTGGACTCGGGCCGCGGGCCGTCGTCGAAGCTCAGCACGACCTCCCCGGGCGCCAGCGTCGGCAGCGGCGCATGCTGGGCCGTGCCCCAGGCGGCGGCTTCACGCTTCAGGGTCAGCGTGCGCGAAGTGCCGATCGCATCGGCACCGCAGGCGGGCTGGGCGGCGGTGGCGGCGGCCATGGCGAGACTGAGCAGCAGGCTCATCAATGCGCTCCCACCGGGGCTTCTCTGCCCGCGGGCGCGGCCTCCAGGCCGTCGTGCGGGAAGGGCGCAACCCAAGCCAGCAGCACCGGCGGGATGGAGAAGACCAGCACCCAGCCGAAGAAGCCGGCGTAGTGGTGGCCGACGCCGTTCCACAGCAGCGCGCTGACACTGCCCGTGCCCCACTTCGTCAGCGCCATCACGCCGGTGGCCATCGCGTAGTGGGCCATGCGGAAGGGGCCGGGGGCGATCTGCTGCATCATGTA
>NZ_SMBU01000044.1 GCF_004342485.1 Roseateles saccharophilus | reverse complement strand
CGGCCCGCTTCGCCAATCTCACCGCCGCCAGCTGCCGTTCCCGACAAGCACCGCGTTGTGATCAGCGAAGCCCGCTACTGTAGCACAGGTTTTTTGGGGATGGCAAGAAGTTCGGCAAATCGAAGCGAAAGTTCCCGTCGGCCTGATCAATCACCGATTCAGGAGTTCGCCGGCGAGCCCAACCTAGCCCTCCCATGCAGGCGTGCTGCGCAGGACTTCCTCAATGGTGGTGACGCCCTCGGCCACCTTCATCGCCCCGGCCAGGCGCAACGGGCGCAGTCCCTCCTGCACGGCCTGGCGGCGCAGGGCGCCGAGGTCGCCCAGTGACGTCTTGACCCCCTCGCTCACCGTCAGCAACTCGTACAGGCCGGCCCGGCCCCGGAAACCCGTATTGCGGCATTCGAGGCAGCCCACCGGCTTGTAGGGCTTGACGCCGCCGCCCAACCGCCAGTGGCGCACCAGCTCGTTGAGGCTTTCGCGCGTCACCGCCGGGTCGGGCTGTTTGCAGTGAGGGCATAGCGTGCGCACCAGGCGCTGTGCCAGCACGCCGATGACGGTGGCGCTGATCAGATAGCTCGGCACGCCCAGATCCTGCAGCCGCGTGATGGCCGACACCGAATCGTTGGTGTGCAGGGTGCTGAAGACGAGGTGGCCGGTCAGCGCCGCCTGGATGGCCATCTCCGCCGTCTCCAGGTCGCGGATCTCGCCGACCATGATGATGTCCGGGTCCTGGCGCATCAGCGCGCGCAGGCCCTCGGCGAAGCCGAAGTCCAGCTGGTTCTGCACCTGGGTCTGGTTGAAGGCCGGCTCGATCATCTCGATCGGGTCTTCGATGGTGGTGACGTTGACCTCGTCCGTTGCCAGGCGCTTGAGCGTGGAATAGAGCGTCGTCGTCTTGCCGCTGCCGGTCGGGCCGGTCACCAGGATGATGCCGTGGGGCTGCTTGACCAGCGCCTCCCAGCGGTCGGAGTCGTGCTGGCCGAAGCCCAGCGAGGCCAGGTCCTTCACCGCCGTGTCGGGGTCGAAGATGCGCATGACCATCTTCTCGCCGAAGGCCGTGGGCAGCGTCGACAGGCGCATTTCGACCTCGTCGCCGGCCGGGTTGCGCGTCTTGATGCGGCCGTCCAACGGGCGGCGCTTCTCCACCACGTCCATGCGGCCGAGCAGCTTGATGCGCGATGTCATCGCGCTCATCACCGTGGGCGGCAGCTGGTAGACCGTGTGCAGCACGCCGTCGATGCGGAAACGGATCACGCCCATCTCGCGGCGCGGCTCCAGGTGGATGTCGCTGGCGCGCTGATCGAAGGCGTACTGCCACAGCCAGTCGACGACCTGCACGACGCCCTGGTCGTTGGCGTCGAGCTGCTTGTTGCTCCTGCCCAGTTCGACGAGCTGCTCGAAGCTCGCCACCTGGCTCTGCTCGCCGGCCTTGGTTGCCGCGCGCACCGAGCGGGCCAGCGTGAAGAACTCGGTCGTGTAGCGCGCGATCTCCAGCGGGTTGGCGACGACCAGCTTGACCGGCTTGCGCACATGCGACTCGATCTGCGCCACCCAGGCGGTGTCGAAGGGCTCGGAGGTCGCGATGGTCACGTCCGTCAGCCCGAACTGCACCGGCAGGCAGCGCTTGGCCTCGGCATAGCCGATGGACATCACGTCGCCCACGCGGCCCACGTCCACCTTCAACGGGTCGATGCGCAGATAGGGCAGGCCCGCGCGCACGGCCAGCCACTCGGACAGCGCGTCCACGTCCAGCGGCTTGCCCGTGGCCAGGTGCACGAGGCTGGCGTGGCCCAGGCGCACCAGCGGGGGCAGCGCGCTGTCGCCGGCCGCGAAGCGCTGCTCGGTGCGGTTGGCCTGGGCCTCGTCGATGAGGCCATCTCGCAGCAGCCACTTCAACAGCTGCCGCCACTCCAGCCGGCCCTCGGGCCTGGTCGAGGAGGTGGACGAAGGCGAGGACGGCACGGTGGCGGGTCTGGGCTTCGGGTTCATCGGTGTCGGGCTCAAAGCGCTTGCAGGATGCTCATCGGCAGCGGCCTCACGAGGCGCAGCCACTTGCGGGCCGGCAGCTTGAAGCGCGATTCGATATTAGCCGCGCGCTGCTCCAGCACGTCCCGGTGCGGCACCTGCACGCCGCGCGCCGCGACGACGATGGTGTTGCCCTCCTTCGTCGGCGCCAGGCTCCAGACCTGGTCGGAGCCGAAGGCCCGGGCGATGCGCAGCGCGCTGCGCGCAAAGCTCGCACTGCGGCCGAACAGGTTGACCGTCATCAGCCCGCCGTCCGCCAGCACGCCGCGGCATGCGGCGTAGAAAGCCTCGTCATCCAGCACCGGCGAGGCGGCGTCGTGGTCGTAGAGGTCCACGTTCAGCACGTCGGCGGTCTGCAGGTTGGCATCTGCAGTCACCCAGCGCGCCGCATCCTCATTGACGACGTTCAGCCGCGCATCGTTGGGCGGCAGCCGGAACCACTGCCGGCAGGCCGCGATGACCTCGGGGTTGATCTCGACCGCCGTGGTCTGCATCTTCAGCGGACCATGACAAAAGCGCGTCAGCGCCGCGGCGCCCAGCCCGAGCTGCACGGCATGGCCCTCGCCCAGCAGGGCCGGGTCACGCCACAGCATCCAGGCACACATGCGCTGCACATATTCGAGCTCGATCTGATCGGGCTTGCGGATGCGCATTGCGCCCTGCACCCAGATCGAGTCCAGGTGCAGGAAGCGTACGCCGTCGAACTCGCTCAGCGTCGCCGGGCCCCAGGTCGGTTTTTTAGTTTTCGTCATCAGGCGGGCATCCTAGGTCACGCCAGATGCGGGCCGAGGCCGGCGCGCCAGGCGGCAATCTTGTCGTCCAGGCTCAGGCCGGCATGGGCCGGGCTGGTGGAGGGCAGGCGCAGCAGCGGCAGGCCCGCGTCGCCGAGGATGGCCTGCGTCTCGCGGTGGGCCAGCGCGCCGTTGCAGGCGATGGCGCGCAGCGCCGGCAGGCGCGGCAGCAGCTCGGCCAAGTCGCTGGGCGCCGCCGCCTCGATGGCCGTGTCCAGGCTGCCCTCGCGCCGGCAGGAGGCCACTGCGTCCCACAGGCCCACGCCATGCGCCAGCAGCGTGCGCAGCCGCAGCGCATAGGGCTGGCCCGGCAGGCCCGCCTCGCCCAGCAGCGCCGCCATCACGCGCCAGAAGGCATTGCGCGGATGGGCGTAGTACTGCGCCGCCTGCAGCGATGCCACGCCGGGGAAGCTGCCCAGCACCAGCACGCGCACGCCGGCGTCGGACACCGGCGCCAGGCCGCTCAGGCGCGGCGCGGCCTCGGGGTTTGCGGGATTGGTGGCCGCGCGGCGGCGCGGCGAAGATGGACGGGTCGGCAAGGGAGGAAAGAACTTGGTCTCGAACACCCCGGAGTGTGTCAGCGCCCCGCGCCTGCGCCGCCATGGCTGATCTCGTCGCGCGCATCACCGGCCTGTGGCGCTACCCGGTCAAGGCCTGCGCCGGCGAGGCGGTCGACGCGCTGAAGCTGGATGCCGACGGCTGGCCGGAGGACGACCGCGGCTGGGCCATCGCCGACGCCGCCGGCGAGCTGACCTGGATGGGCGCCCACCCGCGCCTGGCGCTGGTGAAGGCGAGGCTCACGCCCGAGCGGCTGGAGCTGCAGGCCGGCGGCCGCGGGCTCGCGCTGCCGCCCGACGCCGGCCAGCCGGTCGAGCTGCGTGCCTGGAACGGCGAGCGCCAGGACTTCGACCAGTTCGACGGCTGGGATGCCGGCGACGACGCCGCGGCGCTGCTGCGTGCGACGACTGGCGAGCGCCTGCGCCTCGTGCGCCTGAGTGCCGAGGCCCGGCGCCGCCCGGGGCTGAACGCGCTGCACCTCGTCGGCGACGGCTCGCTGCAGGCCTGGCAGCAGGCGCTGGCCCAGCCCCTGGCCGGCCTGGCCCAGCGCGCCCGCCCCAACCTGCTGCTCGGCGCCGAGGCGGGTGGTGAGCTGCCTGCCTTCATCGAGGACATCCTCGTCGAGATGCGCGTCGGCAGCCTCAGGCTCAGGCGCACCACGCCCTGCGTGCGCTGCGTCGTGCCCACGGTGGACCCGGCCAGCGGCAAGACCCAGCCGCCGGCGCTCGAGGCGCTGGCACGGCTCAGCGCCGAGCGTGCGCCGGGTGCACCGGTGCAGTTCGGCGTCTACCTGAACGGCAGCGGCGCCGGCTGGCTCGGCGTGGGCGACCGCGTCGAGCTGTCACTGGACTTTGGCAATCTCTGAATCCATGGACTTCAACCGGAGGAAGCAGGCATGAACACGGAAGCCATCTGGACCTTTCTGAGCACACAGGGTGCCGACTTCGGCCTCAAGGTGCTGGCCGCCATCGCCGCCTGGGTCGTCGGCCGCTGGCTGATCGCGCTGGCACTGCGCATCTTCACGGCCGCACTGGAGCGCGGCAAGCGCATCGACTCGACGCTGTCGGCCTATCTGCGCTCCATCCTCGGCGTGCTGCTGAACATCGTCCTCGTCCTCGCCATCCTGGACATCTTCGGCGTCAAGACCACCTCCTTCGCGGCCCTGCTGGCCGGCGCCGGCTTGGCCATAGGCACGGCCTGGGGCGGGCTGCTGACCCACTTCGCGGCCGGCGTCTTCATGCAGGTGCTGCGTCCCTTCAAGGTCGGCGACTTCATCCAGGCCGGCGGCGTGACCGGCACGGTGACCGAGATCGGCCTGTTCGGCACCACCTTCACGTCGCCCGACAACGTGCACACCATCGTCGGCAACAACACCATCTTCAGCAGCGCCATCCAGAACTATTCGACCTTGCCGCACCGCCGCGTCGACTGCGTCGCCAAGGTCGCCAACAGCGTCGACCCGCTGGACGCCATCGCCCGCCTCAAGCCCGTTGTCGCGGCCATACCCAATGTGCTGGCCCAGCCGGCGCCCGACATCGAGATCCTGCAGTTCACGCCCGAGGGCCCGCTGCTGTGCGTGCGGCCCTATTGCCACACCGACCACTACTGGCAGGTCTATTTCGACACCCACAAGGTCGTCGTCGCGACCTTCGGCGCGGCGGGCTACCCGGTGCCGGAAACACCCATCAGCCCGCGCAACCGCTGAAGCGCTTCCTGCGCATTGGCCGTCGTGATGGCGGCCGTCCGCTCCGGCGTCCAGCCGCGCAGTGCGGCCAGGCTCGCGGCGACGCGCGGCAGTTCGCCCGGCTCGTTGCGCGCGGTCGCGCCGGCCGCGCGCTGCCCGGCCGTCTTGTAGAGCCACTGCGGCGGGATGTCGGGCGCGTCGGTCTCCAGCACCAAGGCCTCTTCGGGCAATGAGGCCGCCAGGCGGCGGATCTGCAGCGAGCGCTCGAAGGTCAACGTCCCGCCGAAGCCGAGCTTGAAGCCGAGGTCGATGAAGGCCCGGGCCTGCTGCTCGCTGCCATTGAAGGCATGCGCAATACCGCCCCGCGTGAAGCCGACGCGGCGCAGGCCGGCCAGCAGCTGGTCCGCGCTGCGGCGCACATGCAGGATGACGGGCAGCTCGAAGCGCTTCGCGAGCCTGAGCTGCTCGACGTAGAAATGCTGCTGGGTCGCGGCATCCAACCCGGGCACGAAGAAGTCCAGGCCGATCTCGCCGACGGCGACGAGGCGCGGGTCGATGTGGTGCGTGGCCAGCGCCTCGGCCAGCACGGCGAGGTCGCCCTCGCTGGCCCGCATCACATAGAGCGGGTGGATGCCCAGCGCATAGGCGAAGCCCTGGCGGATCGCCAGCAGGCGCACGCTGTCGAAGTTGGCCGCCTCAACAGCGGGGATGACAATCTGCGTGAGACCCGCCGCCCGCGCCCGCGCGACCACGCCGTCACGGTCGGCGTCGAACTCGGCCGCGTCGAGGTGGCAGTGGGTGTCGATCCACATGCCTCTCGTTGTAACTCAGCGGAAGACGACGGTCCGGTTGCCGTTCAGCAGCACGCGATGCTCGGCATGCCACTGGATGGCCCGTGCCAGCGCCACGCATTCCATGTCGCGGCCGATGCCGACGAGCTGCTCGGGCGTGTAGCTGTGGTCGATGCGCGCGACCTCCTGCTCGATGATGGGGCCCTCGTCGAGGTCGCTGGTCACGTAGTGGGCGGTCGCGCCGATCAGCTTCACGCCGCGCTCATAGGCTTGGTGGTAGGGCTTGGCGCCCTTGAAGCTGGGCAGGAAGCTGTGGTGGATGTTGATGGCCTTGCCCGACAGATCGCGGCACAGCTCCGGCGACAGGATCTGCATATAGCGCGCCAGCACGACGAGGTCGATGTCGTTGTCGGCCATGACCTCGCGGATCTTGGCCTCCTGCGCGGCCTTCTGCGCGTCCGTCGCGCCCAGCAGCGGGAAGTGGTGGAAGGGAATGTTGTGCGAGGCCGCGAGCTGGTAGAAGTCGCGGTGGTTGGACACGATGGCCGGGATCTCGACATTCAGATGCCCGGTCTGCACGCGGAACAGCAGGTCGTTCAGGCAGTGGCCGAGCTTGGACACCAGCAGCAGCACACGGGTCTTGCGGGCACGCGCCACCAGCTCCCAATCCATGCCGAACTGCGCCGCCAGCGGCGCGAAGGCGGCCTGCAGCGCCCCCTCTTCCGCCTGGGCCTCGAACTCGATGCGCATGAAGAAGCGCGCATGGTCGGGGTCGCCGTGCTGGTGGGAGGTGACGATGTTGCCGCCCTGCTGCAGCAGCACGCCGGTCACCGCGTGCACGATGCCGGCGCGGTCCGGGCAGGAGAGCTTGAGAACAAAGCGCGGCATGGTCATGCAGGAGTCGATTGGAATTGCCCCGCAACCAGTCGCAGTTGCCGGTCGCAGCGCGCCGCGAGGTCGCGGTCGTGGGTGACGAGGATGAAGGCCGTGCCCTGCTCGCGGGCGCGCTCCAGCATCAGCGCGAAGACGGCGTCGGCCGTGTCGCGGTCGAGGTTGCCGGTGGGCTCGTCGGCCAGCACGCAGGCCGGCCGCGCGACCAGTGCACGGGCAATCGCGACGCGCTGGCGCTCGCCGCCGGACAGCTCGGCCGGGCGGTGCAGGCCGCGGTCCTTCAGGCCGACGCGGGCCAGCATGTCGGCCGCTGCGGCGCGAGCCTCGGCCGGCGTCTGCCGGCGGATGCGCAGCGGCATCGCGACGTTGTCCAGCGCGCTGAACTCGGGCAGCAGGTGATGGAACTGGTAGACGAAGCCCAGGTGCTGGTTGCGCCAGTGGCCGCGCTCGGCCTCGTCCATGCCGGCCAGCGCGCGGCCCATCAGCGTGACGCCGCCGGCGGTGGGCGCATCCAGGCCACCGAGCAGGTGCAGCAGCGTGCTCTTGCCCGAGCCCGAGGCGCCGACGATGGCCAGGGTCTCGCCCCGCTTCACGGCGAGGTCGATGCCGCGCAGCACGGTCACGTCCAGGCTGCCCTCGTGGAAGCGGCGGGTCAGGCCGGTGGCCTGTACGACGAGCTCATTCATAGCGCAGCGCCTCCGCCGGCTGCACGCGGCTGGCGCGCCAGCTCGGGTAGAGGGTGGCCAGGAAGGCCAGCACCAGGGACACGAGGGCGATGGGCACGATGTCGCCCTGCTGCGGGTCGCTGGGCATCTGGCTGATGACGTAGATGCTGCCGGGCAGGAAGCTGACGTTCAGCAGATGCTCGATGGCCGGCACGATGATGTCGATGTTGAAGGCCACGAGCAGGCCCAGCACCACGCCGGCCAGCGTGCCGATGACGCCGGACACGGCCCCCTGCACGATGAAGATGCCCATGATGGAGCGCGGGCTGGCGCCCAGGGTGCGCAGGATGGCGATGTCGCTCTGCTTGTCGGTCACCGTCATCACCAGCGTGGAGACAAGGTTGAAGGCCGCGACGGCGACGATCAGCGACAGCACGATGCTCATCATGCGTTTCTCGATCTGCACGGCGTCGAACCAGGTCGCGTTGGCGCGCGTCCAGTCGCGCACCAGGATGTCGGGGCCCATGCTGCGCGCCAGTTCACCGGCCACGCGGCGGGACTCGTGCACGTCGCGCAGCCGCAGCTGCACGCCGGTCGGGCCGCCGGTACGGAAGAGCTTGGCCGCGTCGTCGAGGTGGACCATGGCCAGGCCCGAGTCGTACTCGTAGTGGCCGGCGCTGAAGGTGCCCGCCACCGTGAACGCACGCAGCCGCGGCACGACGCCGGCCGGCGTGACTTGACCGCCCGGCGCCACCAGCGTGACCTTGTCGCCCACGCCCACATTGAGCTGGCGGGCCAGCTCGGCACCCAGCACGATGTTCCAGGCACCCGGCTGCAGCTTGGCGAAGGCCGCGTCCTTGAGCTGGGCGCCCAGGCCGGTGACCTGGGCCTCGTCGGCCGGTGAGATGCCGCGGATGACGGCGCCGCGCATGTCGTCGCCGCCGTGGGCGATCAGGCTCTGCGTGGCGATGAAGGGCGCCGCGCCGACGACCTCGGGGTTGGCCCGCGCCTTGGCCGCCGTGGCCTGCCAGTCGGGCAGGGCCTGGCCGGCGTAATCCAGCAGCTCGACGTGGGCGATGACGTTGAGCATGCGGTCGCGCACCTCCTGCTGGAAGCCGTTCATGACCGACAGCACGACGATGAGGGCCATCACGCCCAGCGCGATGCCCACCATGGACACGCCCGAGATGAAGCTGATGAAGCGGTTGCGCCGCCCGCCCCGGCCGGCGCGGACGTAGCGCCAGCCGACCTGGAGTTCAAACGGCAGGGACATGGGGCGGATGTGCGGCGTCGGGCATGGGGCCGGCATGGTAACTGGCGGCCCCAGCCTCCTGCCCGATCACGGCCTCTCGTTCGGGCCTCGGCGCAGCTCCCACTGCGCAAGCGTGACTTCGCGGTAGGGCACGGCCTGGGTCGACACCGTGCGCTCGAACCACGGCAGCGCCTCGCCGCGCCGGCCCTGGGCCGCGAGCTGCTGGCCGATGAAGAAATAGGCCTCAGCCAGGCGCAGCCTCTCCTGCTCGGGCTTGGCGCGCGCGGCCTTCAGCAGCGCGTCGCGGTCCAGTGCGCCGCCCAGGTAGCGCAGCAGCACGCCGCCCCATTCCTCGCGCGTGCTGTCCACGCTGGCCACCTCGTCGGCGATGGCGGCCTGACCACGCCCGCCCTGGCGCTCGGCCGCGAGGTAGAGCCACAGCAGCGTGAAGTGGCGCGCCTCGCCGCTGACGTTGGCGGCGTTGTCGCGCAGCGCCGCCTCGGCCTGGGCGTAGTCGCCCAGCATGAAGTGGGCTGTGCCCAGCCAGGCGCCGGGCCGGCTGCCGCTGTCGAGCCGGGCCTGGCTGCTGAAGGCGGCCAGCGCCTCGGCCGGCCGTGCCAGGCCGACCAGGGCCACGCCCTTGGCCTCCAGCGCGGCGGCGGCCTCCTCGGCGGGCGGCTGGCCCTGCAGGGCGAGTTCGGCATCGCGCAGCGCGCCGGCGAAGTCGCCCAGGGTGTTGCCGGCCTGGGCGCGCTCGGCCAGCACGCGGGCCGCGAGGCGGCTGCCGGGCTCCAGCCTGGGCAGCAGCAGCTGCCCGACCAGGCGGGTGATCTCGCTGGCCTGCAGGATCTGCAGCAGCGCGTCGGGCCGCGTGCCGCGGTACTTGGCCAGGCGCAGGTCGATGGCGGCGAACTCGGGCTCCAGCGACTTGTCGCGGAAGTCCAGCAGCGCCATCCGGGCCCGGCTGCTGGACAGCTGCCGCGCGCGGCCGACGCGCTCGCGGTAGCCCTCGAGGTCGGCCGGCAGTACCTCGTCGCCGCGCCGCTCGTAGCGGCTGACGGCGACGAGGCTGCTGCCCTGGGTCTCCACGCGGGATTGCAAGCTGAAGTGCTTGTCGGCGACCTGTTGTGGCGCCGGCGGCGCGGCCGTGAAGGGCTGCGGGCCGGTGACGGCGATGCGCAGCTCCATGCGGCGGGGGCCGTCCAGCATGAAGGGGTAGCGCCGGCGCGCCTCGGGCGGCAGGGCCAGCGCGTCACCCAGCTCGATGGCCGGCAGCTCCAGCTCCAGCATGCCGCGCGCGTACACGCCCGGCGCGGGATGCTCGAAGGCCAGCCTGAGCTCGAGCTCGTTGGCCGCGCGGTCGTCCACCAGCACCGGCGTGCCGACGCTGACCAGGCCGGGCACGGCCTTGACGTAATGCCCGCCGATGGCCTCGGCCAGGCGGTCGGTGCCGGCCTGGGCCACCATGGCGCGCCAGCGCTCGGCGGCCAGGCCGCTGGCCTTGAAGGACGTGGTCAGCCGGGCGGGGCGCTTCAGGTCGGACAGGTCCCAGTCCTGGCGGTAGCTCATCGCGTCCACCGCGAAGGCCGGCGGCGCGATGGCGACGGGCGCCTCGCTTTCACCCGGAGCCTGGCCACCGACGACCAGGCCGGCGCCGTAGGGGTAGTAGCCGCGCCTGTCCAGCGTCAGGCCCTGGCCGTTGATCGTCGGGTCGAGGAAATAGACCTGCTCGCCGACCTGCACGCGGCTGATGACGTGGTCGAAGCTGTCATGCGAAGGCAGGAAGTTGACCAGGCCGCGGTTGCGCTGCATGGACACCAGCGTGGGCCTGGCGTCTAGCCCCAAGCCGGCCAGCAGTGCGTTCAGCAGCATGACCTTGTCCTTGCAATCGCCCAGGCGCTCGGCCAGCGTCTTCGACGGGGCCTTGGGCCGGTGCGAGCTCTCGCCCAGGCTGACGGAGAAGTAGCGCACCTCGTCCTGCACGAAGCGCAGTGCCGCGGCCACCTGCTGCTCGGGCGTGCCGCCCTCGGCCTTGATCGCGGCGACGCGCTCGGCCACGGCCGGCTGCATGGGTTCGGGCGCGAACAGGCGCTGCGCCCACTGGTCCACCTCGGCCCAGCTGCCGTATTCGCTGACATGCAGGGCCGGGTAGACCTTGAACCAGGGCGGGGTGGCGGCCTCGTCGACGACCGGCGCGACATGCTCGCGCACCAGGCGCAGCACCTGGCGGCCCCCCTCCTCGAAGCGCTCGGGCACGAGGTCGGTGGCGATGCCCCTGACCTGCAGCTGCCGCTGCGGCGGGCCCTCGATGCGCAGGTGCAGGCGGTCGATGGGCGCGTCGGCCGCGACATGCAGCAGCGCCGCGAAGCGGCCCTCGAAGATGGGGTTCTCACCCTCCACCGTGTAGGCCACGTCGACGACGTCGCCCACGCGCACGTCGGCGATGACGACCAGCGCCGTGCGCACGCCATCGATCATCTGGCGCTCGAGCTGCTGCTCGCGGCGCATCAGCTCGATGCGGGCGTCCTTCAGCCTGTCCTCGCGCCGGCCGTCACGGATGACGCCGATCTGGTGGATGACGAGCTGCTGGTAGGCAGGGTTGAAGCTGATCTGCGGCTCCGAGACCTCGCGCAGCGTGGAGCTGTCCAGGGCCACGCGCTGCAGATGCAGGTAGCTGGCCGTCGCGGAGCGGGGCGCGAGCTGCACCTGCATGTCCACCAGCGGCTCGCGCCGCGCCTTCGCGCCGGGTGCAGCCGGTTGGGCCGCCGCGGCGCCGGCCACCGGCAGCGGCTTGACCCAGGCCGGCGCCGGGCCGAAACGGTAGCCCGCGCCGGCAGGCACGGCCGGATAGGGCGAGACGGCCTTGGCGCCCTTGGCCACCACCGGCTTGGCCGGCGGCGTCTGAGCCGAGGCCTGGCCCAGGAACAGGGTCAGCAAAAAGAACGCTGGCCAGAACTTCGAACTCATCGCGCCTCCCGGCTTGTCGCGGCAGGGATTGTGCAGTGCGTCATGCCGGGCCTCGTCAGTTTTCAGCATGCGCAGCGGCGCGGGACCAGACAGGGCGGCGATTCAGGCGTAGCCTGCTCGGGCCGCCGCGGCAGCAAGCGCAGCGGCCCAGGGCCGGCCGGCGCGCGGGGATCCGCGGCGGCCTGGCCCCACCCCGATTCCAGGTCCCCGCTGCAAGCCTGCAAGGAGAACCTCCATGGCGACCTATATCAGCCTGATGAACTTCACGGACCAGGGCGCAAAGACGATCAAGGAGACCGTGTCGCGGTCCGAGGCGGCCCAGAAGATGGCCAAGGAATACGGCATCACCTTCAAGTCCGTGCACTGGACGCTGGGCCAGTACGACTTCGTCTGCGAATTCGAGGCCAAGGACGAGGCGATGGCGGCCGCTTTCGGCATGGCCATCGCCAGCATGGGCAACGTCCGTGCGCAGACACTGCGTGCCTTCAGCGCCGACGAGACCAAGGCCATCATTGCCAAGATGCCCTGATGTTGGCCCCCGGCCCGGCGGGCCCGCTGGGCCGGGGCTCAATGCAGCATCTGCTCGACCTCGGCCGCCGGGTCGCCGGTGGCGGCGATCCTGGCGGCCAGCAGCTCCAGATCCAGGTGCAGGTGCTCGATCAGCTCGGGCACGGCCATCTTCAGCGCATGCACCGGCTCGTCGTGATGCTCGGCGGCGTCGGCCAGCACCTCGGCCACATGCAGCACCGCGGCGATCAGCGAGAAGGGGCGGATCTCCAGCGGCGCATTCGCATCCTTGAAGGCCTCGACCAGCGCCGCCGGAAACTGCCAGTGCGTCGCGAGCGATGCGGTCACGTCGGCATGGGTGCAGCCGAAACGGTGCTCCTCGAGCGAGAAGCGGCTGCCCGGCTCGGCCGCGTGGGCCTCGACGTCGGCCACCAGATGCGGCTCGTCCGCGGCCATCAGCAGCTGGCCGGTGCGCAGCATCAGGCCGGCGAGATAGGCGGTGTCGGACGTGCCGCCATCGGCACCCAGCATGCGGGCCAGGATGCGCGCGTAATTGGCCGTGGCGACGCTGTGGCGCCAGAAGACGGCGCGGTCCAGGCCCTTCACGCTCGGGAAGGCGCCGCTCAGGCAGGCCGCCATCGCGAGGTTGCGCAGCGTCTCCAGGCCCAGCGCATGGGCTGCGTCGACGACGCTGCCGATCTGGTGCGAAGGGCTGTAGTGGGCCGTGTTCGCCAGGCGCAGCACCCTGGCCGTCAGCGCGCCGTCTTTTTCGATCAGCGCGGCGATCTGCGACAGCCCCACGCTGTCGTCGTCGAAGCTCTTCAGCAGCCGCGAGGCCACCTCGGGCATGGTGGGCAGGGCGTTGTGCCTGACGAAGAAGCGTTCCGCAGCGGCTGTCATCACGGTCCCCCGGCGAGTGGCGGTCGGCCCAGTCTAGGACGAAGGCCGCGGCCTTGCCACGACTGAGTGCCTGTTCACCCCACGGCAGCAGGCCGCGCCGTGGGGTGAACAGGCCCTAAATGATCAGCAGCGCCCGGAAGTCGTTCACGTTGGTGTGCGTCGGCCCGGGCACCAGCAGGTCGCCCAGCGGCGCGAAAAAGCTGGCACTGTCGTGACCGTCCAGCAGGGCCTGCGGGTTCAGGCCGAGGGCGCGGGCGCGGCCCAGGCTGGTGGGCGTGAGCAGCGCGCCGGCATGCGGGCCGACGCCGTCGATGCCATCGGTGTCGGCGGCCAGCGCGTACACGCCGGGTTCGCCCTGCAGCGCCAGCGCGCAACCGAGCAGGAACTCGGTGGCCCGGCCCCCCTTGCCGGCGGGGCGGGCCGGGTCGACGGTGACCGTCGTCTCGCCGCCGGACAGGATCACGCAGGGCCGCGCAAAGGGCTGGCCGCGACGCGCGACCGCGCGGGCCAGGGCTGCGTGCAGGCCGCCGACGACGCGCGACTCGCCCTCGATCTCGTCGCTGAGGATGTAGGCCGCCAGGCCCTGGACGCGCGCCGCCTCGGCCGCCGCCTCCAGGCTCATCTGCGGCGTGGCCAGCATGACGAACTCGTGGCCGGCCTGGGCGAAATCGGCCGGCTTGGGCGTCTCGAAGGCGCCCGAGCCCAGGCCGGCGACAGCGGCGGGCGGCAGCTCGATGCGGTAGCGCCGGCAGATCGCCAGCGCATCGGCGCAGGTCGTCGCGTCGGCCACCGTCGGGCCGGAGGCGATGACGGCCGGCTCGTCGCCCGGCACGTCGCTGATCGCGATCGTCAGCAGGCGTGCCGGCGCGCAGGCCGCCGCCAGCCGCCCGCCCTTGATGGCGGACAGATGCTTGCGCACGCAGTTCATCTCGCCGATGGCCGCGCCGCTGTTCAGCAGCGCCCGATTGACCGCCTGCTTGTCGGCCAACGTCAGCCCCGGCGCGGGCAGGCTCAGCAGCGCCGAGCCGCCGCCCGAGATCAGGCAGATGACGAGGTCGTCGGTCGTCAGGCCGCGGGTCATGGCCAGCAGCCTCGCGCTGGCGGCCAGACCGGCGGCATCGGGCACGGGGTGGGCGGCCTCGACCACCTCCAGCCGCCGCGGCCGCCAGCCGTCGGGGATGTGGCCATAGCGCGTGATGACCAGGCCTGACAGCGGCGCGTCGGCCGGCCAGGCGGCCTCCAGCGCCTGCGCCATCGCCGCGCCCGCCTTGCCGGCGCCGAGCACCAGCGTGCGTCCTTTCGGCGGGGTTGGCAGATGGGCCGCAAGAACGCGCCCCGGCAGCGCGCGGGCCACGGCCACGTCGTAGAGCTGGCGCAGCAGCGCGCGTGGGTCGAGGCTCATGGTGCTTGCTGCGTCCAGCGGCCGATCAGGGCGCGTTCGTCTTCGGTGATGCCGGTGGCGTTGTTCAGCGGCATCGCGCGCTGCACGACGACCTGCTGGTAGATCTGGGCCCGGTGTGCGGCCAGGCCCTCGGCGCTGTCCAGGCGCACGCCCTTTTGCGCGGCCTCGCCGCTGTGGCAGGCCAGGCAGCGCGGGGCCACGACGGCCTGCAGCTGGGCCAGGCCGACCGGCCCGGCCGCGGCGGCGGTGGCCGGCCGAGGCGCGGGCGCCATCCACACGACGAGGCCGGCCAGCAGCGCCAGGACCAGCGCCACCGCGCCCCAGCTGTTGACGCCCTTGTGGCGCCTCACGAAGAACACGCGGATGGCCACGCCGGCGGCCATCAGCACGCTCAGAACAAGCCAGTTCCGCGGGTGCTGGTACAGGAAACCGTAGTGGTTGCTCAGCATCGCGACCAGCACCGGCAGGCCGAACCAGGTGTTGTGCACGCTGCGCTGCTTACCGCGCGCACCAAAGATGGGGTCGGGCTTCCGGCCCGCACGCATCTGCGCGATGACCTTGCGCTGGCCCGGGATGATCCAGTGCGCGACGTTGCCCGTCATCATGGTCGCCAGCGTCGCGCCGACGAGCAGGAAGGCCGCGCGCCCGGCGAACAGCTGGCAGGCCAGCCAGCTCGCGAAGACGATGAACAGGGCCACGGCGGCGAGCACGCGGCCGTCGTTGCCGATGCCGCCGTCGCGCGTGCGGCCTAGCGTCTGGCAGGCCGCCTCATAGACCACCGTGCCCATCAGCAGGAACACCAGGGCCGCCGCGACCGCCTGCCAGGACGCGCCCCAGGCGAAGACGCGCGGGTCGACCAGCATCTGGCCGGCGTTGCACAGGTAGAGCACGACGAAGAGGGCGAAGCCACTCATCCAGGTCCAGTAGCTCTCCCAGTAGAACCAGTGCAGGTCCTGGGGAAGGTTACCCGGCGCCACCATGTACTTCTGCGGGTTGTAGAAGCCGCCGCCGTGCACGGCCCAGAGCTCGCCGTCCACGCCCTTGGCCTTGAGGTCTTCGGCCACGGGCTTGACGAGGTGGTTGTCCAGCCAGACGAAGTAGAAGGACGCACCGATCCAGGCGATGACGGTGATGACGTGCAGCCAGCGCAGCAGCAGATTGGCCCAGTCGAGCAGGTAGATGTCCAAGTCGCGGTTCTCCATGGCTCCACCACGGCGGGTGCTGTGAAGCCTTCAAGGTCGCGTCCGCGAGGCCTTCCCGGCCCCGACACCGCTGCGACGGAGCGCCAGTTTATTGGGGCAGCGCCAGGATCTGGGCCAGCACGGCCACCGCAATGACGGCCGGCTGCTTGCCGGCCACGCCGGCCACGCCGATGGGGCAAGCGACCTCGGCCTGTTCGCCCTCCGTGAAGCCCCGCGCCAGCAGCCGCTGACGGAAGCTCGCCCACTTCGTGCGGCTGCCGATCAGGCCGATGAAGGCCAGGTCCTGCCGCTCGCGCTGGCGCTTCAGGCAGGCGGCCACGATGTCGAAGTCCTCGGCATGGCTGTGGCTCATGACGAGCACGGCCGAGCCGGCCGCGAGGTCGGCCACCGCATCGGCCGGCGGGTCGCAGACCTCCTGGCGCCAGTCATGGGCCGGGTCCACAGCCGGGAACTGGCCCTCGCGACTGTCGATCCAGTGCAGGGACAGCGGCAGCTCGCGAGCGATATGGGCGATGGCCTGGCCGACATGGCCCGCACCGAACAGGGCCAGCGGGCGCTGCAGCGGGCGCAGCAGGCGGGCGGCCAGGTCCTCGCCCGCCGCCACGCGCTCGAAGCGCAGCCACACGACGCCGCCGCAGCACTGCCCCAGGCTGGGACCGAGTGGGTAGCGCACTTCCTCGTCCAGCGCACCACCAGCCAGCGCGGCGCGCGCCCGGGCGATGGCGTCGAACTCCAGATGGCCGCCGCCGACCGTGCCGGTGATGGTGCCGGCCGCCACGGCCATCCAAGCACCCACCTCGCGCGGCACGCTGCCGCTGGTGCGGGCGACGGTGACGAGGATCAGCGTTTGTTCAGCTTCCACGGTAGGTCGAATAGCTCCACGGCGAGGCCAGCAGCGGCACGTGGTAGTGCGAGCCCTCGTCGGCGATGCCGAAGTCCAGCGGCACTTCGTCCAGGAAGGCCGGCTCGGCCAGGGCCTGGCCGCGGGCACGGAAATAGGCCGCCACCTCGAAAACCAGGCGGTAGCGGCCGGCCGTCAGCGTCGGGCCGTCCAGCAGCGGGCCGTCGGCGCGGCCGTCGGCGTTCAGGCTCAGGCTGCGCAGCCACTTCGGCCCTTCGGCATCGAAGCGGTAGAGGCGCACGGCCATGCCGGCGGCCGGGCAGCCGTTGGCGGTGTCCAGCACATGTGTGGTCAGCTTGCCCATCGAATCTCCTGAGTTGGGGCAAAGTTTAGGGATGAACGCGCCTCATCAGCCCCGGTATCCCCGCGACCTCGTCGGCTACGGCGAGAACCCGCCCCATGCGCAATGGCCCGGCCATGCCCGTGTTGCCGTGCAGTTCGTGCTGAACTACGAGGAGGGTGGCGAGAACTCGGTGCTGCATGGCGACGCCGGCAGCGAGCAGTTCCTGTCCGAGATGGCCAACCCGGCCAGCTACCCGGCCCGCCACCTGAGCATGGAGGGCATCTACGAATACGGTTCGCGCGTCGGCGTGTGGCGGCTCTTGAAGGAGTTCGAGAAGCGCGCGCTGCCGCTGACCGTGTTCGGCGTCGGCATGGCGCTGGAACGCCACCCGGACGTGACCCAGGCCTTCGTCGAGCTCGACCACGAGATCGCCTCGCACGGCTGGCGCTGGATCCACTACCAGAGCATGGAAGAGGACACCGAGCGTGCCCATCTGGCCCAGGCCATGGCGTCCCTCAAGCGCCTGACGCTCGGCCGCGACCCGCACGGGCTGGGCTGGTACACCGGCCGCGACAGCCCCAACACGCGCCGCCTGGTGGCCGACTTCGGCGGCTTCGAGTACGACAGCGACTACTACGGCGACGACCTGCCCTTCTGGCTGCAGGTGCGCAAGACCCATGGCGAGCTGGCGCCCCATCTGGTCGTGCCCTACACGCTGGACTGCAACGACATGCGCTTCGCCCTGCCCCAGGGATTCAGCCATGGCCAGCCCTTCTTCGAGTACCTGCGCGATTCCTTCGACCTGCTCTACGCCGAAGGCGCCGAGGCGCCGAAGATGATGAGCATCGGCATGCACTGCCGGCTGCTGGGCCGCCCTGGCCGCATGCGCGCGCTGCAGAAGTTTCTGGACCACATCGAGGCGCATGACCGCGTGTGGGTGTGCCGGCGGCTGGACATCGCGCGGCATTGGAAGACCGTGCACCCCTTCGACGCCAAGACGGCCTTTGTCTGGGAATGATGAAACTCGACGACCTCAACAACACCGGCACGGCCGACTTCGTCGCGCTGCTCGACGGTACCTACGAACACTCGCCCTGGATCGCCGAGCGCGCCGCTCCGTTGCGCCCCTTCAAGACGCTGGCCGCGCTGAAGGTGGCCCTGGCCCGCGCCGTGCGCGAGGCCACGATGGACGAGCAGCTCGGCCTGATCCGCGCCCACCCCGAACTGGCCGGCAAGGCCGCCGTCGCCGGCGAGCTGACGGCGGAGTCGACGAACGAGCAGCTCAGGGCCGGGCTGACCGCCTGCACGCCCAAGGAGTTCGCGAAGCTGCAGAAGCTCAACGCCGACTACAACGCCCGCTTCGGCTGGCCCTTCATCCTGGCCGTGCGCGGTCCGCGCGGCAGCGGCTTCACGCGCCAGGAAATCATTGCCACCTTCGAGCGTCGGCTGCGCGCCCACCCGGACGTCGAGCGGGCCGAATGCCTGCGCCAGATCCACCGCATCGCCGAGATCCGCCTGAACGACAAGTTCGGCGTGAAGCCTGCACTGGGCGAGCAGCTGTGGGACTGGGCCGCGGCGCTTGCCGGGCACAGCGAGGACGAGACCTTCCTGACCTGCACCTATGCGACGCCCACGCACACGACCGTCGCCGGGCAGCTGATGGCCTGGATGCGCGACTGCGGCTTCGACGAGGTCGGCCGCGATGCGGTCGGCAATGTCGTGGGCATCTACCGCGGCAGCAGCGACAAGCGTCTGCTGACCGGCAGCCACTACGACACCGTGCGCCGCGCCGGCCGCTTCGACGGGCGGCTGGGCATCTTCGTGGCCATGCTGGCCGTGCGCGAGTTGCACCGCGCCGGCAGGCGCCTGGCATTTGGCCTGGAGGTCGTCGGCTTCTCGGAGGAAGAGGGCCAGCGCTTTCCAGCCGACTTCCTCGGGTCGAGCACGCTGGTCGGCGCCTTCGACCCGGCCTGGCTGGGCCAGACCGACGCCGCCGGCACCACGCTGCGCGACGCGATGCAGGCCGCCGGCCTGCCCGGCACGATGGACGCCATCTCGGCCCTCGCGCGCGACCCGGGCCGCTACCTCGGCTTCGTCGAGGTGCACATCGAGCAAGGCCCGGTGCTGGACAGCCTGGACCTGCCGCTGGGCATCGTCACCAGCATCAACGGCAGCCGCCGCTACACCGGCGAGATCGTCGGCCTGGCCAGCCATGCCGGCACCACGCCCATGGGCCAGCGCCGCGACGCCGCGGCCGGCGTGGCCGAGCTGATCCTGTTCGCCGAGCAACGCGCCGCCGCCGTGCCGGACGTGGTCGCGACGGTCGGCATGCTGGAAGTGCCCGCTGGCTCCATCAACGTCATCCCCGGCCGCTGCCGTTTCAGCCTGGACCTGCGCGCAACGACCGACGCGGCCCGCGACGCGCTGGATGCCGACGTGCTCGCCAAGCTCGAAGAAATCTGCGAGCGCCGCGGTCTGAGCTACACGCTGCAACCCACGCTGGCCGCCAACGCGGCGCCCAGCGATGCGGCTTGGCAATCGCGGTGGGAGGCCGCCGTCGGCGAGCTGGGCCTGCCGATCCACCGACTGCCGTCCGGCGCCGGGCATGACGCGATGAAGATCCACGAGTTGCTGCTGCAGGCCATGCTGTTCGTGCGCGGCGGCAATGGGGGCATCAGCCACAACCCGTTGGAGTCGGTGACAACGGATGATGCCCAACTCGCCATCGATGCTTTCCGGCAACTGATCGAGAACCTGAATGTCTAAACTTCTGGGCGCCTGGATCGCCAATCACTTCGACGACGAAGTCCGCTTCCTCCAAGCCCTCGTCCGCATCCCCACCGACACCCCGCCCGGCAACAACGCGCCGCATGCGGAGCGCACTGCCGAGCTGCTGACGGCCCTCGGCTTCGCGGTCGAGAAGCACGCCGTGCCCGCGGCCGACGTACAGGCCGCCGGCATGCAGTCCATCACCAACCTGATAGCTCGCCACCGTTTTTCCGACGACGGCCCGACGATCGCGCTGAACGCGCACGGCGACGTGGTGCCGCCGGGCGAAGGCTGGACGCATGAGCCCTATGGCGCCGAGATCGTGGACGGCAAGCTCTATGGCCGCGCCGCTGCCGTCAGCAAGAGCGACTTCGCGACCTACACCTTTGCGCTGCTGGCGCTGAAGAACTCGGGCCTGAAGCTGAAGGGTGCCGTCGAACTGCATTTCACCTACGACGAGGAGCTCGGCGGCGAGCTGGGCCCGGGCTGGCTGCTCAAGCAGGGCCTGACGAAGCCCGACTACCTGATCGCCGCCGGCTTCAGCTACCAGGTCGTCACGGCGCACAACGGCTGCCTGCAGATGGAGGTCACGCTGCATGGCCTGGCCTCGCATGCGGCCTATCCGGAGACGGGCATCGACGCGCTGCAGGCCGCGACCCAGCTGCTCACCGCCCTCTACGCCCACAACGAGGTGCTGAAGACGCGGCGCTCCGGCGTGCCGGGCATCACCCACCCCTATCTCAACGTCGGGCGCATCGAGGGCGGCAGCAACACCAACGTCATCCCCGGCAAGGTGGTGCTGAAGCTGGACCGCCGCATGATCCCCGAGGAAGACCCGGTGGCGGTGGAGGCCGAGGTGCGCGCGCTGATCGAGGCCGCCGTGGCGCAGAGCCCCGGCATCAGGCTCGACATCAGGCGCCTGCTGCTCGCCAACTCGATGCAGCCCCTGCCCGGCGCCGCGCCGCTGGTGGCCGCGCTGCAGCAGGCCGGCGAGGCGGTGTTCGGCGAGCCCATCCCGACCTCGGGCACGCCGCTCTACACCGACGTTCGCCTCTACACCGCCCACGGCATCCCGGCCGCCATCTACGGCGCCGGGCCGCGCACGGTGCTGGAGAGCAATGCCAAGCGGGCGGACGAGCATCTGGTGCTGGACGACCTGCGCCGCGCGACGCAGGTGGTGGCGCGGGCTCTGGCCGGGCTGCTGGCGGCCACGTGAAGCTCAGGCGGCGTCCGCGGCCAGCGCCGCGTTGACGGTCGCCACCAGGTTCTTCAGGCTGCCCTCGCCCCAGCCGGTCTTGATGCCCGCGACGCTGCGGTCGCGGTGCAGGATGACGGAGTAGGGCAGGGAGCCCGGCGCCTCGAAGGCCTTGCGGCTGGCCTTGGCCGGGTCGTAGGTCAGGGTCAGCTTGACCTGCTCGGACAGCAGGCGCGCCACCTTGCGGAAGACGTCGCGCTCCTCGGTGTTGACGGACACCACCTGCAGCCTGTCGCGCCCGGCGCGCTGCAGCGCGTCGAGATAGGGGAACTCCTCGCGGCAATACGGGCACCAGGTCGCCCAGAAGCTGACGACGACGACCCGGCCCTCGTAGTCGGACAGCCTGGGCTCGCTGCCATCGAGCTGGCGGCCCAGCGAGGCGTCGGGCGCCACCCGCTCCAGCGGTGGCCTGGCGGGCTTGGCCGCGGCCTCGTCGTCGGCGCGCGCGGCGCCCAGCGCGGCCAGGCCGGCGCAGGCCAGCAGGCCGCGGCGATGCAGTGCTTCGTTCATGTGTTTTCTCCCTGTCGCCGCCATGATGAGCGCCTAACCCGCCCCATAGAATCGAGGAATGCCCGCCCTGATGCCCTTGCGGCACGTTCCCACCCGCACTCGCCGACAGGCGTGGTGGCTGGTGATCGTGTTCCTGCTGGGCGTGCTGGCGCCGGGCATCAGTGCCGCGCTGGCGCATGCCCGCGGCGATTACGCGGCCTGGCAGGATGTCTGCCGGGCGCCCACGGCGGCCAATGCGGCCAAGCCCAAGCCCATCGAAGCGGCCCTCGACCTGCTGGCCCACGGGCATTGCCCGGCCTGCCACATCCATGCGGCCGATCTGGCCGGTCCGCCCGCGGCGCCCGCCCAGCTGCTGCGCGACGACATCGTTTTCGAGGCTCCCGAGCGCTTCTGGACCGCGCCGGTCACCGCCCACGCCTGGCGCCCCGCCAGCGCCCGCGCCCCACCCGGGCTGATCTGAGTCCCCTCCCCTGCCGGCTGCCCCTGGGCCCCGGCGACCGCCACCGCCCCTGCGGGTGGCGCACCGACTCCGATCACTGCCCGAATCATGAAGAAGACTGCCCTCGCGCGCGCGGCTGCCGCCGCCTGCGCCCTCCTGTCCGGCCTCGCGCTGGTCCCGAGCACCGCCCTCGCCTGTGAGGACTGCGACTGCGAAGACGCCCCGATCACCGCCACGGCTGCCGCTCCTGCGCGCCACAAGCTCGGCCTCGTGCGCGTGCAGGGTGCCGCACCCAGCTCCCTGCCCAGCAATATCCCGACCACGCGCGAGAGCGTCACGCGGGAGGACATCGAACGCACCATCAACGCGACCGACTCCGAAGACGCGCTGAAATACCTGCCCAGCCTGCTGGTGCGCAAGCGCTATATCGGCGACTACAACCACGCCATCCTGTCCAGTCGCGCCTCGGGCACCGGCAACAGCGCGCGCTCGGCCGTCTACGCGGACGGCATCCTGCTGTCCAACTACCTCGGCAACGGCGTGGGCGGCCTGTCCTTCCCGCCACGCTGGGGCCTGGTCACACCGGAAGAGATCGAGCGCGTGGACGTGATGTACGGCCCCTTCTCGGCGGCCTATCCAGGCAACTCGGTGGGTGCCGTGGTGGACTACCAGACCCGCATGCCGACGAAGTTCGAGGCGCACGCCAAGGTCGGGTACGGCACCCAGTCCTCGGAGCTCTACGGCCACAAGGCCAGCTACCGTGCCTGGGCGGCCAGCGTGTCGGTGGGCAGCCGCGAAGGCGGCTTCAGCTGGTGGCTCAACGTCAACCACACCGACAGCGACGGCCAGCCGCTGACCTTCGCGACCCGCATGGCCAGCACGGGCACGGCGGTCACGACCGCCACGCCGGTGACCGGCGCCTTGCTCGTACCCAACAGCAGCAATGCACCGTGGTACCTGCTCGGTGCCGGCACCCAGTACAACAACACGCAGGACCACCTCAAGCTCAAGCTGGCCTACGACCTCGGCCCCACGGTGCGCGCCAACTATGTGCTGGGCCTGTGGCGCAACGACTCCGACGGCAATTCGACGAGCTGGCTGCGCGACGCGGCCGGCAAGCCGGTGTATTCGGGGGCCATCGTCATCGACGGCAGGCAGTTCACCAGGCTGACCGCCTCCGACTTCGCGCTGACGCGCGAGCAGCTGCAGCATGTGATGCACGGCGTCTCGGTGAAAAGCCACAGCGGCGGCGAATGGGACTGGGAAGTCGCCGCCAGCCTCTACGGCTACCAGAAGGACGGCAAGCGCCAGAACGGCCTGAGCGCGAGCGGCGTGCTCTCCGACAACCCGCAGCCGGGCGCCTGGACCGGCGGCGCCGGCACGCTGGCCGACGGCAGCGGCACGGGCTGGAACACGCTGGCCGCCAAGGGCATCTGGCGCCCGGCCGGCACGGCGCATGTGCTGGACTTCGGGCTGCAGCAGGACAGCTACAAGCTCAGCTACCTGAGCTCCGGCATCACCGGCAACTACCTGGCAGACGGGCCCGGCAAGCTGCTCAACAAGGTGACCGGCAAGACCCGGCTGCAGGCCGCCTATGCCCAGGACGCCTGGTTGCTGAACGC
Organism: Roseateles saccharophilus; assembly: GCF_004342485.1. Classification (GTDB taxonomy): domain Bacteria; phylum Pseudomonadota; class Gammaproteobacteria; order Burkholderiales; family Burkholderiaceae_C; genus Pelomonas; species Pelomonas saccharophila. The sequence goes on along the minus strand of NZ_SMBU01000044.1, from coordinate 13,542 downwards.
CGACTGGAAGGCCGTGCTGGGCCTGCGCGCCGAGCATTGGCAGGCCCGGGACGGCCGCACCGACTTCTCGGCCACGTCCAGCCAGGCCTACGCGCCGCGCAGCGAGAACTTCCTGTCGCCCAAGGCCGCGCTGTCCTGGCAGGCAGCGCCCGAGACCGTGATCAAGCTCGCCACGGGCCGCGCGGTACGCATGCCGACCGTCGGCGAGCTCTATGGCGCCACGTCGACGACCAACTCGCAGTACATCAACGACCCCGGCCTCAAACCCGAGAAGTCCTGGACCGGCGAGCTGAGCGTCGAGCAGGGCTGGGGCCCGCTGCAGTCGCGCCTGACCTTGTTCGCCGAGACCACACGCGACTCGCTCTATTCACAGACCGTCCTCGACCCCGTCGCGAACAAGAACATCAGCCGCGTGCAGAACATCGACAAGGTCGGCACGACGGGGCTGGAGGCGACGCTGTCGGCGGTGGACTGGGGGCTCAAGGGCCTGGACCTGTCGGGCAGCGTCACCTATACCGACTCCAGGATCAAGGCCAACGCCGGCTTCGTCACGACGCCGGGCGACACGGTCGGCAAATGGCAGCCCAACATCCCGCGCTGGCGCGCGACCGCCCTGGCCGCCTACCGCCTCGACAAGCGCTGGTCCGCCAGCCTCGCGGCGCGCTACAGCGGCCGCCAGTACCGCACGCTGAACAATGCCGACGTGAACGGCTTCGCCTACATGGGCGTCAGCCGCTATGCGACCGCCGACCTGCGCCTGCTGTGGAAGCTGGACCGACAGTGGAGCACCGCCTTCGGCATCGACAACCTGAACAACGCCCGCTACTGGAACTTCCACAACTACCCGCAGCGCAGCTATTCGGCTGAGCTGAAGTTCGATCTCTGAGCCCAGGAGCCCCCGATGAAGCCCTTCTCTTTCCTCACGCTGCTGGCCCTGGCCGGCGCCGCCCAGGCCCACATCACGCTGGAGACCGCCGAGGCCGAAGCCGGCAAGCCCTACAAGGCCGTGCTGCGCGTCGGTCACGGCTGCGACGGCTCGGCCACCCGGCAGATCATCGTCACGCTGCCTGAGGGCCTGCGCGGCAGCAAGCCCGTCCCCAAGCCCGGCTGGACGCTGACCACCACGCGCGCATCGCTGAAGAGTCCTTACCAAAGTCACGGCAAGACCGTCACCGACGAGCTCGCCGAGGTGCGCTGGACGGCCAACTCCGAGGCCGACTTCCTGCAGGACGCCTGGTACGACGAGTTCAGCCTGCGCACCACGCTGCCCGGCGAGCCCGGCGAGCTGTGGTTCAAGGTGCGCCAGGTCTGCGTCAAGGGCGAGATGAACTGGGCCGAAGTCCCCGGCCCGGGCAAGCCCGCCGCCGCCCCGGCCGCAAGGCTCAGCGTCGTGCCGGCCCGGCCGGCCGCCGGCGAGCACGCCCATTGAGCCCCCTCATCACAGGACACCGACCATGACCTCATTGCAAAAGACCGCCATCGCCGCCGCACTGGCCACCGCCCTGCCCGCCGCCTGGGCCTGCTCCAGCTGCGGCTGCACGCTCAGCTCCGACTGGGCCAGCCAGGGCCTGTACGCCGCGTCCGGACTGAGCCTCGACCTGCGCCACGACTATTTCAACCAGGACGAGCTGCGCAGCGGCAGCCACCGCGTGGACCGCGCCGGCATCCCGCTGCCGGCCGACCAGGAGATCCAGCGCAACACGGCCAACCACATCAGCACGCTGACGCTGGACTACGGCTTCTCGCCCGACTGGGCCGTGACGCTGCAGCTGCCCTATCTGCTGCGCAGCCACGCCACCGTGGCCCAGGGCGACACCGAGCTGTCCACGTCGCGCTCCTCCGGCATCGGCGACGTGCGCGTGCTGGCCCGCTACCAGGGCGACCCTGCCGAGCGCCACTGGGGCCTGCAATTCGGCCTCAAGCTGCCCACGGGGCGGACCGACCAGGGCTTCGCCGCCGGCCCCCAGGCCGGCCAGCCGCTGGACCGCGGCCTGCAACCCGGCACCGGCTCCACCGACCTGCTGCTGGGCGCCTACCGCTTCGGCACCGTCGCCACCCACTTCGACTATTTCGCCCAGGCCCTGCTGCAGCTGCCGCTGCAGGGCAAGGACGGGTTCAAGCCCGGTGCCGGCCTCAACCTCAGCCTGGGCCTGCGCTATGTCGGCGACGGCCCCGTCGCACCGCAGCTGCAGCTCAACCTGCGCAGCGAACGCCGCGAATCGGGCGTCAACGCCGACACGGCCAACGCCGGTTCCACGCTCGCCTACCTGAGCCCCGGCCTGACCGCCACGCTGAGCGAGCAGCTCAAGGCCTATGCCTTCATCCAGCTGCCGGTCTACCAGCATGTCAACGGCCTGCAGATCGAGCCCAGGTTCAGCGCCTCGGTCGGCCTGCATTACGCGTACTGACGCGGAAAAAGCCCGGCCGGGCCCGCCTGATCGCAGCTTTGTTCACGGCGCGCTGCGCCGATGATTCAGCCCGTCACCAGTGCACGGCCCCCGGCAACGCTGCGGCCCCTGGCGAGGCGGAACGCGACCGCCCGCGACCATGAAAGCATGAGCTAGGGCCCCGCCCGCGTCACCGCCCCCGGTGTCGCAAGCAACGGCCGCCTGCGCTGTGATCCACGCCGCAGCCCCATGCACCGCAAGGTGCGTCCCGGGCGGCGTGAAGCGCTCTTGCGCCCCGACCGGTTCACGCCGGGCGGGGCTTCTGTTTGGGCGTCAGGGCGAGCCCAGCAACTGCTCCAGCCGCTGCTCGCGCAGACCGTAGAAGCGCTTGATCTCGGCAACCTGGGCCAGCAGCTCGGGCCGGCGCGCCGCCAGGGCCTCGGCCGCGGCGCCTCGCGCCTTCACGGCCAGGATCATCTTGTTCTTGCTGGTGTGCTCCAGCGCGATGAACTCGAACACCTGGGTGCGATAGCCCTGGCTCTCCAGCAGCAGCGCGCGCAGCGAGTCTGTCACCATCTCGGCCTCCTGGCCGAGATGGATGCCGTGCTGGAGCATGGGCCTCAGCACGGCCGGCAGCGCCATCTGCGGGCGCAGCTCCTTGTGGCAGCAGGGCGAACTCATGATGATGCTGGCGCCCGACTGCAGGCCGACGTGCAGGGCATGGTCGGTGGCGATATCGCAGGCGTGCAGCGCGATCATCACGTCCAGCGGCTGCACGGCCTGGGTGCGCACGTCGCCCTGGTCGAAGCGGATGCCGGCCAGGCCCTCGTTGTCGATGATGGCCGTGCACAGCCTGACCATGTCGTCGCGCAGCTCGATGCCGGTCACGCGCGGGTCCAGGCCCTGGGACCGCAGCCAGTCGTGCACGGCGAAGGTCAGATAGCCCTTGCCGGAGCCGAAGTCGGCCACGCGCACCGGGCCCGTCAGGCCGGCCTCGGCCACGGCCGAGGCCAGGATCTCAACGAAGCGGTTGATCTGCTTCCACTTGCGCGCCATCGCCGGCACCAGGGCCGGCTCGCCCTTGACGAGGTGGGTCAGGCCCAGCGCCGACCAGACCGGGTGGGCCATGTCCAGCGGACGGTGCTTGGCCTTGTCGTGCGCGGCGGGATCCGGCGTCTGGGCGCCATCGACACGGGTGACGCGCAGCGTCTCGCGGCCCTTGCGGCTGACGGCGAACTGCACCTCCTCGGCGGCCGTGTGCAGATGGGCATTGCGAAAGCGCCCGCCCAGCAGCGCGCCAATCTCGGCCAGGCCGGCCTCGGGAGCGTGGTTCTTCGTGACGTCCTTCGTCCGGTGCCGCCACAGGAAGCTCAGCGCCGGTTCGCCGCGCAGCTCGATGGCGCGTACGGTCAGGCGCTCGACGTCGGCTTCGTCGCCCACCGGCCCCGACAGCAGCAGCTTGCCGAACTGGCCGCCGGCCAGGGCCAGGCGGACGAGATGCAGGAAGCGCTCATGCGCGGGCGCCGTGGCGGCGGGGGGCGGGGAGATCAGCGAGGTGAAGAGCGCGGCGGACATCGGCCGGGATTGTCCCGGATCGCCCCGCCCGCGCCCGACACCCCCTCGCGTCGGGGGTGAAGTGGCGCCGGGTGCCCAATTCCTCACGCCGCCCGCCCGCCGACCCCGCGTGGCGGGGATGGGCGCAGCCGCCTCTGCACCCTAAGCTACCCCCTAACTTGAAGTCAATCGCCGCCAGAGCGGCATCCACAGGGGAGTGCTCGTTTCATGTCCAAGTCCTTGCGCCTGCTCGCCGCCTCGCTGCTGACCGCTCTTTCGGCCGCCGCCCATGCGGACCTCGTCGTCGCGAGCCAGGGCGTGAACTTCACCTACCACGCGGTGGACGCCGACACCTTCACGCTGCACATCCAGAACGCGCTGGACGCCACCGGCAACTGGGCCCCCGCGACCAACCTGGGCGAGCTGGGCTTCAAGGGCCTGGGCGACCTGAGCGGCCTGACCGGCGTCAACGTCAGCGCCAGCCCGGCCCCCGGCGGCAGCTTCCAATGGAGCTACACCCGCACCGAGCTGACCGGCTCCGGCTGCAACGCCAATGGCAACTCCAAGGCCCTGTGCCTGGACGCCAGCCCCGACCTGCCGCTGAGCAACGACCTGCTGCTCACCATCGACCTGCTCGGCAAGAACATCGACATCAGCGGCGTCACGGCGCCGGAACTGAAAGTCGGCTTCACGGCCTGGCAGGCCGCCTCGGGCAAGCCCGGCAGTAACGGCTACAAGCCGGCCGGCTACTACGTCGTGGGCGACCTGCTCTCCCAGGTGATGACCAGCCCCGCGATCACGCCGCCGACCAACACGGCACCGACCAACTCGTTCAACGACGCGCCGCCCAACAACGTGCCCGAGCCGGCCTCGCTGGCCCTGGCCGGCCTGGCCTTGCTGGGCGTGGCCGCCGCGAGCCGCCGCCGCGCCGGCTGACGACGCGGTTCATGCACGCTCAGGCGTGCGTGACCAGCCCGCGCGTCTCGGCGCTGTCCAGATGCGGCAACGCGTTGAACGTGACGAGGTGATGCCGCCTCGGGTTGAACGCGAACTCGGTGACGGCCGAGTTGCGGATGCGCAGGTTCAGCTCGACGAAACTCTCGGGCGGGCAGTCCAGCACCTGGGCCACGGCCGTCGCGATGGGCCCGCCGCTGGACACGATCAGCACCTGCTTGCCCACGCCCAGCGCCAGCACGCGCGCCAGCGCATCGGCCACGCCGGCGGCGAAGTCGCGGTGTAGCGGCATGCCCGCCGGCGCGGTCTCCTCGCGCATCCAGGCCAGCAGGCCCTGGCGCAGCAGGCGGAAATGCTGCTTGACGGCCTCGGGATCGGTCGGCTTGCCGAGCGGCCCGGGATGGATGGCGCGCACGACGGCCTCGCTGTCGTACTCGTTCAGGCCCGGCAGCGCGACGGCCGGCAGGTCCTCGCCATAACCCTCCTGGATGCCGGCCAGCGACTGCGCATGGCGGCGCAGCGTGCCGGTGAAGACGGCATCGAAGCGCTGGCCGCGCTCGCGCCAGTAGGCGCCCAGGTGGCGGCATTGCTGATGGCCATTGGCGCTGAGCTGGTCGTAGTCGGCCGCGCCGAAGCTGGCCTGGCCGTGGCGGACGAGGTAGAGGCTTCCCATGGCCCGAATGATGAAGGGCGAACCGCCGCGCCGCTGTCGCGACAATGACGCCATGACGCTTCGAATCGCCACCCGTGACGACACCGCCGAGATCTGGCGCGTGCGCTACGCCGTCACCGAGAACACGCTGACGCCGGGCCGCATCCTGGACGACGAACTGCACGCCTACCTGGAGGGCTTCGGCCGCGGCTGGGTCGTCGAGCTGGCACCCGGCCACATCGCGGGCTTCTCCATCGGCGACGCCCGTGACGGCAACATCTGGGCGATGTTCGTCGACCCGGCCCGCGCGGGCCAGGGCCACGGCCGCGCGCTGCACGACGCGATGGTGGACTGGCTGTTCGCCACCGGCCTGCCGCGGCTGAGCCTGGGCACCCAGCCCGGCTCACGCGCCGATGCCTTCTACCGCCGCGCGGGCTGGCGCCCGCTGCATATCGACGACCATGGCGAGCGCCGCTTCGAGCTGTTCGCCACAGACTGGACCACCCGCCATGCTTGAAACCCACGAGATCGAGACCGGCCCCAACCCCAGCACGACGATCATCGTGCTGCACGGCCTGGGCGCCGACGGGCACGACTTCGTGCCCATCTGCGGCGAGCTGGACCTGCGGGCCCTGGGCGCCGTGCGCTATGTGTTCCCGCATGCGCCCGAGCGGCCGGTGACGATCAACGGCGGCTATGTGATGCGGGCCTGGTACGACATCCTCGGCACCGACCTCGTGCGCCGCGAAGACGAAGCCGGGCTGCGCGAGTCGCAGGCCGCCATCGCCGCCCTCGTCGACAGTGAGCGCCGGCGTGGCGTGGCGGCCGGGCGCATCGTGCTGATGGGCTTCTCGCAGGGCTGCGCGATGGCGTTGATGACGGCGCTGCGCTACCCCGAGCGCCTGGCCGGCGCCGTCGGACTGTCGGGTTATCTGCCGCTGGCCGCGACGACGGCGGCCGAGCGATCGGCGGCCAATGCCGGCCTGCCCATCTTCATGGCCCACGGCACGCAGGACCAGGTCGTCGTGCCGGCCCGCGGCACGGCCAGCCGCGACGCGCTGCGCGCGCTGGGCCACGAGGTCGAGTGGCACGACTACCCGATGCCGCACTCGGTCTGCATGGAAGAGATCCAGGACCTGAACGCCTGGCTGCTGAAGCAACTGGGCTGAGTTAGAGGCTCTGTTTCCACCACCGGCGCCAGGGCGGGCCGGGCAAGATCGACAAGTCATGGAGCGCCTGGCTGAACAGATCGTCGACTGGCACAACCGCCACCCGCTGGCGCGGCGCATCGCCGCGGACGACGTGCACACCATCGGCGTCGTCGCGCTGCCCTTCGTGCGCGCGAGCGCCCAGGCCGGCGGTGTCGTCGAGCCAGTGCTGACCGATGTCGTCAGCGCCTTCGACGCGATGCACGAGCATCCGCCACAGTCGCGCTGGTCCGTGCTCGTGCAGCGCGCGGCGGGGCTGGCTCGGCGGCTGAAGCTGCGCCGGCAAGCGCGCACGCAGTGGCGGGCCTTCAACGAGAAGTTTCTGCCCGGCCTGAGTCCGGCGCGCATCGAGCGCTTCGCGCTGGCCCACGGTTTTGCCGAACCGCCCGCGACGCCCGAGACCCGCCCCTGGCGCGTCATCGTCATCGACGAGACGCTGGCCGGCGCGCATGGCGGCTGGCCCTTCGAGCTCTATCTGATGAGCGCCGGCATCGACGCCGGCCGCGGCCGCAGCCGCGTGCTGACGGGGCGCGGCATTCCGTCCCAGGTCATCGGCCGGCGCATCTGGGACCCGCTGCGCCTGGGGCTGGCGGCTGGCGTGGCGGCCCTGTTGGCCGCGGGCCTGGCCTGGGCGCTGTGGCCGCGCCATGAGGCGCCGGCCCAGGTCGAGCCGCCGGCTGCCGCGGCCTCCTCGCAAGCACCAGCACCGGCCTCCGCCATACAGCCTCCCGCCTTGCCGGCCTCATCGGCCGAAGCCGCATCCACCCCCGCGTCGGCCAGCGAGGCCGCTGCCCGTGCGCCCGAGGCCGAAGCTTCAGCCGCCTCGCAGCCCGACATCCGGCCCCACCTCGTACGAAGGTCGGACGGCATTGCACGGCCCCCGCTGCTGTCGAGCAAGCCCGCCTCCGCACCGGCGGACAAGGCCGCGGAAAAAAGCCCCGGGAAGAGCGCCGAAAAAAGCGCCGAGACAACACCCGACGCGGCGAAGATGCCCGAGCCCGCCGACCCGCGCCTGGAACGCATGGCCGCGGCGCCGGGCCAGACCGTCGTCGCCCTCGTCGGCCCTGCGGGCAGCAAGGCCGACGCCGAGGCGCTGCTGAAGAAGATGAAGGCCGGCCTCGTCGGCGTGTACAGCAACCCGGATGCGCTGCAGGCTGACGTCATCCAGACGCCCGAAGGCTGGCGCGCCACCATCTGGCCCTTCCCGAGCCGCGAGCAGGCTCAGCTCATCAACGCGACGCTGGTGGCGCGCGGCATGAAGACCAAGGCCGTGAACTTCTGATTCAGACCGCGGGCCGGCGGATGACGAAGGCGCGCTTGTCGCCGCTGTCGAAGCCGCAGCTCTCGTAGAAGGCCCAGACGGCCGGGTCCTTGCGGCTCGTCGTCAGCACGACCTTGTAGGCGCCCGCGGCCCAGGCCTGCGCGATGGCATGCCGGATGACGGCCTGGCCGTGGCCCCGGCCGCGATGATCGGCATGGGTGACAACGTTCTCGATGACGCCATAGCTGCGCCCACCGCGCGTCAGGTTCGGAATGACGGCGAGGTTGCAACTCGCGATCAGCGCCTCCCCGTCGAACAGGCCGAAGTGGCGCAGGCCGGGGTGGCCGAACACGGCTCGCGCCGCCTCGGGTGGCGGCGGCGCGTCGCCCGCGTTCAGGTGCCGGTAGAGGACCAGCAGGGCGTCGACATCGGCGAAGCCCAGATCGCGGAGCGCGCTCGCGGCCGTCACTTCACTTCCAGGTGCATCGTGTTGGCGATGAAGGCGAGGATGTCGCCGCGCTCCTCGATGATCTTGGACGTCGGCTTGCCGGCACCGTGGCCGGCATTGGTCTCGATGCGGATCAGCTTGGGCGCCGGACCGGTGTCGGCGGCCTGCAGCGTGGCGGCGTACTTGAAGCTGTGCGCCGGCACGACGCGGTCGTCGTGGTCGCCGGTGGTGATCAGCACGGCCGGATATTTCACGCCGCTCCTGATGTTGTGCAGCGGCGAGTAGGCGTACAACGCCCTGAACATCGCGGCATCGTCGCTGGTGCCGTAGTCGGTGGCCCAGGCCCAGCCGATCGTGAAGTTCTGGTAGCGCAGCATGTCCATCACGCCGACCTGGGGCACGGCCGCGGCGAACAGGTCGGGGCGCTGGTTGGTGACGGCGCCGATCAGCAGGCCGCCGTTGCTGCCGCCGTTGATGGCCAGCGTCGCCGGGCTGGCGACCTTGGTTCTAACCAGCCACTCGCCGGCGGCGATGAAGTCGTCGAAGACGTTCTGCTTCTTCAGCTTGGTGCCGGCCTCGTGCCAGGCCGAGCCGTACTCGCCGCCGCCGCGGACGGAGGCGATGACGTAGACGCCGCCCATCTTCAGCCAGGTGGCCGCGGTGACGTTGTAGGCCGGCGTGATGGAGATGTCGAAGCCACCGTAGCCGTAGAGCAGCGTCGGGTTGCTGCCGTCGAACTTCAGGCCCTTCCTCGCGGCGATGAAGATGGGGAAGCGGGTGCCGTCCTTGCTGGTGACGAATTCGCGGCGGGTCTCGAACTCGTCGGGATTGAAGGCCGTCTTCGGGCGCTTGAACAATTCGATCCTGCCGGTCTTGAGGTCGTAGCGATGGATCTCGGCCGGGTTGGTGAGGCTGGTGTAGCTGAAGAAGGTTTCCCTTTCGTCCCAGCGGCCGCCGAAGCCGCTGGCCGTGCCGATGCCGGGCAGGGCCACCTCGGACAGGCGCTTGCCGTCGGCGCCATGCACGCGCACCAGGGTCGCCGCGTCATGCAGATAGCTCAGCAGAAAGCGCCCGCCGACGGCCGAGGCGCCGGTCATCGCGTCCGGGCCCTCGGCGACCAGCGTCTTCCAGCCGGCGGGCGCGGGATGCCTCAGGTCGATGGCGACGAGGCGTCCGCGCGGCGCGTCCTTGTCGGTCTTGACGATGAGCTTGCCGCCCACGACGGCGACGGGGTTGTACTGGGCGTCGAAGTCCAGCGTGACGGGCTGGGGCTTGCCGCCGGCGAACGCCCCCTTGGGCAGGGGCAGCACCATCAGGCCGTTCTTGCTGCCGGCGCTCTTCCAGACGGTGACGAGCAACAGTTGGCCGTCGTCCGACACCTCGGCGCCGAAGCCCCACTCCTTGTCGTCGCGGTTCTCGGTGACGAGCACGTCATCCGCCTGAGCGGTGCCGAGGCGGTGGTAGTAGAGCTTCTGGAAGTAGTTCGCGCCCTTGAGGGCATCACCTTCCTTGGGGGCGTCGTAGCGGGCGTAGAAGAAGCCCTTGCCGTCTGCCGTCCAGGCCGCGCTGCTGAACTTGACCCAGTCGATGCGGTCGGCAAGGTCCTGGCCGGTGGCGAGGTCGCGCACCTTCCAGACCTGCCAGTCGGACCCTGCGCCGGCCACGCCATAGGCCAGCAACTTGCCGTCGCGCGAGGGCACCACGCCGCTCAGCGCCACGGTACCGTCCTTGCTGAGGGCGTTGGGGTCCAGCGCAACCTGCGGCGTGTCCTTCAGCGTCCTGGCCGTGTAGAGCACGTTCTGCTGCTGCAGGCCGTCGTTACGGCTCCAGAAATAGCGACCGCCCTCGTGGAAGGGAATGCCGAAGCGCTCGAAGTTGTAGAGCTCGGTATAGATGTGCCGCACCGGCAGCCGCTGCGGCATGGCGGCGAGAAACTTGTCCGTGACCTCGTTCTGCTGCGCGACCCAGGCCTTGGTGTCGGCGCTGTTGTCGTCTTCCAGCCAGCGATAGGGGTCGGCGACGGCGGTGTCGTGGTAGCCGTCGACCTGGTCGACCTTGCGCGTGGCGGGGTAGCTGAGGCCTTGGGCCTGGGCAGGGGTGGCGAGCACGGCGGCGATGGCAAGGGCGGACAGGGTGAGCTTCATCAGGCTTGATCCTGGATTCGGGAAGCCGCGGATTCTCGGCGCCGCCCCTGGCGGGCGCCGATGGTCATGCGATGAAGTCCTGACAGAGAAAACCCGCAGGTTTTTCGCTGCCACCCTTGAACTTAGCTGCGGTAATCGGCGTTGATGCTGACGTAGTCGTGGCTGAGATCGCAGGTCCAGACCGTCGCGCTGGCCGCGCCGCGGTTCAGGCCGATGCGTATCGTGATCTCGGCCTGCTTCATCACGCGCTGGCCGTCCTCCTCGCGGTACTCGGGGCGGCGGCCGCCCCGGGTGACGACATGCACATCGTCCAGGTGCAGGTCGATCAGGCCCTGGTCGAGGTCGGCAATGCCGGCATAGCCGACGGCGGCCAGGATGCGGCCCAGGTTGGGGTCGCTGGCGAAGAAGGCCGTCTTGACCAGCGGCGAGTGGGCGATGGCATAGGCCGCGAGCTTGCACTCGGCCTCGTCGCGGCCGCCCTCGACGGTGATGGTGATGAACTTGGTCGCACCCTCGCCGTCGCGCACGATGGCCTGGGCCAGTTCCTGGGCCAACGAGACCAGGGCCTCGCGCAGCGTCTTCGCGTCGGCGCTGTCCAGCGACGTGATCTCGGCATGCGCGGCACGGCGCGACGCGATCAGCATGAAGCAGTCGTTGGTCGACGTGTCGCCATCGATGGTGATGCGGTTGAAGGACGCGTCGGCGGCGGCCTTCACCAGCGGCTGCAGCAGGGTCGGCGCGATATTGGCGTCCGTCGCGACGAAGCCCAGCATCGTGGCCATGTTCGGCCGGATCATGCCGGCGCCCTTGGAGATGCCCGACAGCGTGACCGGCACACCGCCGATCTTGATGCGGCGCGACGCGGCCTTAGGCACCGTGTCCGTCGTCATGATGCCCAGGGCCGCCTCGCCCCAGCCGTCGTCGCGCAGCGCGGCCAGCGCCGCGGGCAGGCCGGCGGCGATGCGGTCCACCGGCAGCGTCTCCATGATGACGCCGGTGGAGAAGGGCAGCACCTGCGCGGGCGCGCAGCCGATCAGGCCGGCGAGGGCCTGGCAGGTCTCGCGCGCTCGCGCCAGGCCGTCGGCGCCGGTGCCGGCGTTGGCATTGCCGGTGTTGATGAGCAGTGCGCGGATGGCCGAGCCGCCGGCCAGGTGCTCACGGCAGACCTGCACAGGGGCGGCGCAGAAGCGATTGCTCGTGAACACGCCAGCCACGGCCGCGCCCTCGTCCAGCGCGATGACGCTGAGGTCGCGCCGGTTGGCCTTGCGCACGCCCGCCATCGTCACGCCGAGGCGCACGCCCGGCACGGGCAGGAGGTTGGCGGGATCGGGGGCGGAAAGATTGACGGGCATGGCGCGCTGGAAGGAGTCGGGGAAAGCGCGCGGATTTTAAGAAGCTAAAACGACAAAGGCTCCCGAAGGAGCCTTTGCAGGGCTTGCGGCGCGTTCAGCGCGGCAGGCGGCGGCGCACCAGCAGGCCAACGATACCCAGGCCGCCGAGGAACAGCGCATAGCTCTCGGGCTCGGGCACGGCACTCAGCGGCGTGGCCGTGATCAGGTCCTGCAGCTGCGGATTGGTCAGCTTGGTCAGCGTGTAGCGGGCCGGGCCGGTGTAGGCCAGGGCCTGGGCCAGAAAGGAATTGGCCTCGCTGGCGACCTGGGTGCTGACAGCGTCGGTGCTGGAGATATGGAAGCTGCCGCTGTTCACGTCCAGCGTGGAGCCGGTCTCGAGGACCATCTCCCACACGGCGAGCTGGAAGGCCGCCTTGTCGTTGTAGGTGCTCAGGCCGGCATAGGCCGTGGAGAACAGGCCTTGCAGCTGCTGGGCCTGCACACCGCCAAAGCTCTCGACGCTGTAGGCGCGAGCGATGCCGGCCCGCCCGTTGCCCTGCAGGGGCTCGACGCAATAGGCAACGAAGCTCGAACCGGTATCGAGGTTGGTGTAGTTCAGCGCCGAGGTCGCGTAGTTGCTGGTGATCGGCGTGGTGGACGACACGGTGGTGTCCATCGTGCTGAGCTTGGTGCCCGACGTATCCAGGCCCTGCCACTTGATGTTGACCGTGGTCGCTGCCCCCGCGGCCTGGGCGGCCAGGATGCCAGCGGCGAAGAGGCCTGCAACTGCGATGTGTTTCATCTCGGTCTTCCGGTGCGTTCGGAGGGCTCAGGCCTTGCGGCGGCGGATGCTGGCCAGGCCGGCACCGGCCAGGGCCAGGGCGGCCAGGGCGACGCTGCCCGGCTCCGGCAGTTCGACATTGGCGGCGTAGCCATTGCCGATCTTGTCGGCGTAGGACGTGCCCTGCACCTCGAGCTGCCATTGGCCGGCGCTCAACAGCTGGGAGCCCAGGGCCCATTGCTCGACGCCATCAGGGGCCACGTCCCAGTTGACGTTCAGGGTTTCGACCCAGATCACATCGTTGCTGCCAATCCGGCTCAGCTTGACCCCACTGATGTCAACGGCCGGGGTGGTGCCCAGCAAAGTGGCGGTGGTCAGCAGGCCGCTGACCCAGGTGTCGCTGGCGAGGTCGAGCGTGTAGGTGTCGTCAAAGACCAGACCGTTACCGGTGCCGTCCTGATGGCCGTAGTTGCTGAAGCTGACCGTATTGGCCGAAGCGCCGGTGGCCAGGACGATCGCTGCGGCTGCAAACAGGGCTTTCATGACGGGCTTTCTGACTTTTCTATCGGGCAAACCCCAGTGGCGGGGCCTTCTGGGACTGCACTCTAGGGGGAGGCTCGAGGGGCGAGCACCCCCCATGCGCGTGGGCAGGATGGCCGTCCGTGCCCAAACTCACGGTTTTCCCCCCGGATGGGTGGGCCTGTTGATCCCTGCAGCCCATCGGCATAGGTGTTATGACCGTCGCTGTCTGAGGCTTGCCAGGGCTTGATGTCCCAGGAACGTTGGGGGCGTTCGTGAGAACGCTGCCGCGGTCATCGCGGG
>NZ_SMBU01000043.1 GCF_004342485.1 Roseateles saccharophilus | reverse complement strand
CCATTGCTGACCTCTGCGCGGACGTATCACGCGGTTCAACCGTCAACTCGCGCTCCAATTCCTGGCCGCAGGGATGGTGGTCACGGATTCAGGATACAGCAACACTGGGCTGCGCTGGACACTGCTTTGCGGGATACCCGTGATCGGGATGTCACGCACAAACAGTGAAAATTGCAGGCTTCCCACGTACTCACAGCAACGAGAAACGATCCATGAATACGCTCGCAGTCATCGGCCTGGGTTATGTGGGCCTGCCCCTGGTGGTGGAGTTCGGCAAGCAGGTGCGCACCATCGGTTTCGACATCGCCAGGAACAAGGTCGAGGCCTGCCAGCGCGGCACCGACCCCAGCCGTGAGCTGAGCGACGAGGAAGTCCAGGCGGCCACCCATGCCGTCTATACCGATGACCCCAAGATGCTGGCCGAGGCCGACGTCATCATCGTCGCCGTGCCCACGCCGGTGGACGAGGCCCACATCCCCGACTTCCGCCCGCTGATCGGATCAAGCACCAGCGTCGGCCGCCACATGAAGAAGGGCGCCATCGTCGTCTACGAGAGCACCGTCTACCCCGGCGCCACCGAAGAGGTCTGCATCCCCGTGCTGGAGCGCGAGTCCGGCCTGAAGTGGAAGCAGGACTTCTTCGTCGGCTACAGCCCCGAGCGCATCAACCCGGGCGACCGCGAACACACGCTGACCAAGATCCTGAAGATCGTCTCCGGTGACACGCCCGAGACGCTGGACAAGGTCGCCCAGGTCTACGAGAAGATCATCATCCCCGGCGTGCACCGCGCGTCCAGCATCAAGGCCGCCGAGGCCGCCAAGGTCATCGAGAACACCCAGCGCGACCTCAACATCGCGCTGATGAACGAGTTGTCCATCATCTTCGACAAGCTCGGCATCGACACCTCCGAGGTACTGGAGGCCGCCGGCACGAAGTGGAACTTCCTGAAGTTCAAGCCGGGCCTTGTGGGCGGCCATTGCATCGGCGTGGACCCCTACTACCTGACCCACAAGGCCGACATGCTGGGCTACCACCCGCAGGTCATCCTGGCGGGGCGGCGCATCAACGATGGCATGGGCAAGTTCATCGCCGAGCAGACCATCAAGCAGATGATCGCCAGCGGCAGCTACATCAAGGGCGCGCGCGTCAACGTGCTGGGTCTGACCTTCAAGGAGAACTGTGGCGACCTGCGCAACTCCAAGGTCATCGACATCATCAACGAGCTCAAGACCTATGGCGTCGAGATCTTCGTCACCGATGCGCAGGCCGATCCCGAAGAGGCCATGCACGAGTACGGCGTGCGCCTGATGCCGTTCGACGACCTGCCGCGCGCCGATGCCATCGTGGCCGCCGTGTCGCACCGTGAATACGCGGCGCTGGGCATCGAGGACATCGGCAAGAAGCTCACCAAGGGTGGCGCCTTCATCGACGTGAAGGCGGCGTTCGACGCCGCCGCACTCCTGAGCGCGGGCTATCGCCTCTGGCGACTGTGAGCCGACTATGAGCTCGCAAATCGGTGATGAGGGGCTTTCCGTCGTCGTTCCGGTATTCCGCTCGCGGGAGGGGCTGCATCTGCTGCACACGCGCCTGACGGCCGCGCTGGAGCGTTTAGGCCGGCCGTTCGAAATCCTGCTCGTCGAAGACGGCGGTCATGACGGGTCCTGGGAAGAAATCGTCCGGCTGGCCACCCAGGACGATCGCATCAGGGGCCTGCGCATGGGGCGCAATTTCGGCCAGCACAACGCACTTCTGGCAGGCATCCGCGCGGCGCGGCAGCCGCTGATCGTGACGCTGGACGATGACCTTCAGAATCCGCCGGAAGAAATCCACAAGCTGCTTGCACGTCTGGGCGAAGGGTTTGACGTGGTGTATGGCAAGCCCGCGCGCGAGCAACATGGTTTCCTGCGGGACATGGCCTCCAGGGTCACGAAGCTCGTGCTGCAGCAGGCCATGGGCGCAAGCACGGCGCGGCACGTCAGCGCCTTTCGCGTCTTCCGCACGCGCTTGCGGGATGCCTTCGCGACCTATCGCAGCCCGTTTCTGTCTCTCGATGTGCTGCTGACCTGGGGCAGCAGCCGTTTCAGCTATGTCGAGGTGCAGCACGACGAGCGCAAGCTCGGCGAGTCCGGGTATTCGCTGCGCAAGCTCATCGCCCATGCATTCAATATGGTCACCGGCTTCAGCACCGCACCGCTGCAGGCCGCGAGCTGGATCGGTTTTGTCTTCACGTTGTTCGGCCTGGGTGTGCTGGTCTTCGTCGTTGCCAGCTATTTCATCAACGGTGTGGCTGTGCCGGGTTTTGCCTTCCTGGCGTCCATCGTGGCCATCTTCTCCGGGGCACAGTTGTTTGCCCTCGGTATCATCGGTGAATACCTCGCGCGCATGCACTTCCGCACCATGGAGCGTCCGACCTATCTGATCACCGAACAGGTGGGGCCGCTCGCCGGCATGCAGCCAGCGAACCCATTGTCCGCGGTGCCCGTCGATGCTGAAGCTTGAGCGTCTTGTTGTCGACACACCGGCCCTGAGCGTCAGCTATTTCGAGGTGCCGTGGGACACGGCGATCTTCGGCAGCCCCGTTGCCCAGCTCGAAGGTCTCGAATTGCGCCAGCCGTCGCAAGCCGAGACGGATTTTTCGGGCTATGAGCGCTGGGCGAAGGAGCGTGGCGTCGCCCTCGAGGTTTGCAAGCTCGAGTCCCGGCGTCTCGCGGAGATTGCCTGGCTGCAGGCGCGCGGGTTTCGGTGGATAGAGACGATGTATTTCCCGCTGCTGGCCGATCTTCAAGCCGCACCGCCTGGAGCAGCGGATCCCGCGCTGACGCTGCGGCTCATGCGGCCTGACGAGTTGTCCGAGGTGCAGGCCATCGCCGAGCAGTCTTTCGTCACGAGCCGTTTCTTCATCGACCCGCAAATCTGTCCGCAGCGTGGCGCGGCCCGCTATGCGACCTGGGTGCGCAACAGTGCCAATGATCCCGCCCAGCAGGTTCTGGTGGCGGAACTGGGAGGGGAGATCGCCGGGTTTTTCATCGTCCAGGAGCGCGAGCAAGAGGGGCAGTGTTCGGCCTACTGGCATCTGACGGCCGTGGCAGCGGCATTCCAGGGCAGAGGCTTGGGCAAGCGGCTTTGGCGGCTGGTCATGGACCGGCATCGCGAGCGTGGCTGCCGGCAACTGCGCACGGCCATCTCGGGGCACAACCTGCCGGTTTTGGCGCTCTACGGCCAGCTCGGTTTTCGCTTCGAGCGCGCGGAGGCCACCCTGCATCGGGGAGTGCTGCCTCCGCTGGACCTGCCGTGAGCGAGCGGGTGCATTGGTTCGGCCAGTTCTGGCGCTACGCGGTCGTCGGGCTGGGGTCCAACGCCTTGCTCTTCGGCCTGTATATGGTGCTCACGTCCGCCGGCTTGACCCCGATTCTGGCGATGAGTCTGATGTATGCGCTGGGCGTGCTGCAGACCTTCGTCCTCAACCGTCGATGGAGCTTCGCTTCCCGCGCAGCCGCACCCAAGGCGTTTGCCCGCTATGTCGCTGCCTATGCCTTCGGCTACCTTTTCAACCTGGTGATGCTGGGCCTCTTGCACCACTATGCCGGCTGGTCGCATGAGTGGGTGCAGGGCGTCACGATCGTGCTGACGGCAATCCTGCTGTTCCTTCTGCAACGCCACTGGGTATTCCGCGACGAAGGTATCGCGGCCTCATCTACGACTTAGGAGTTCTGGCCATGATTCCTTTCAACAAGCCCTATATGACCGGCAAAGAGCTCTGGAACATCGCCCAGGCTCATGCCAAAGGTCATCTCGCCGGTGATGGTGGGTTCACCAAGCAGTGCCATCACTGGTTGGAAAAGACAGTCGGCTGCCAGAAGGCCCTGCTGACCCATTCCTGCACTGCCGGCCTCGAGATGGCCGCGCTGCTGACCGACCTGGAGCCGGGCGACGAGGTCATCATGCCCTCGTTCACCTTCGTGTCGACGGCCAACGCCTTCGTGCTGCGCGGCGCCGTGCCCGTGTTCGTGGACATCCGTCCCGACACGTTGAACCTGGACGAGCGCCTCATCGAGGCCGCCATCACGCCCAAGACCCGTGCCATCGTGCCCGTGCACTACGCCGGCGTGTCCTGCGAGATGGATGCCATCCTCGAGATTGCGCGCCGTCACAATCTGCTGGTCATCGAGGACGCCGCGCAAGGCCTGGGTTCGAGCTATCGCCGTCGGCCCCTGGGCTCGATGGGCGAACTGGCTGCGCTGAGCTTCCACGAAACGAAAAACATCATTGCGGGCGAGGGTGGTGCCTTGCTGGTCAATGCACCGCGGCTGGCCGAGCGCGCGGAAATCATCCGCGAGAAGGGCACCAACCGCAGCCAGTTCTTCCGCGGCCAGGTGGACAAGTACACCTGGGTCGACGTGGGCTCGTCCTATCTACCGGGTGAGATCGTGGCGGCCTTCCTGGTCGCGCAGTTCGAGGAGGCCGATGCCATCAATCGGCGCCGCCTGCTGATGTGGGATGTCTACCATCAGGCGCTGTCCTCCTTCGAGGCGGAAGGCTTGCTGCGCCGCCCCATCGTGCCGGAGCACTGCCAGCACAACGCGCACATGTATTACATCCTGCTGCCGGATCTGTCACGCCGCACGGCCGTCATCGCCAGCCTGAAGGAGCAGGGCGTGCAGTCGGTGTTCCATTACATCCCGCTGCACAGCGCGCCGGCCGGCAAACGCTATGCGCGTGCTCACGGCGAACTGCCGGTCACGAACAATACGAGCGACCGCCTGCTGCGCTTGCCGTTGTGGGTGGGCATGGAGGACAAGCAGCGCGATGTCTTGCGCGCGCTGCGCGTGGCGCTCGGGGCCCAGGATTGAAGCGGATTGGGGCCTGCACAGGCCGGCTTGACGGGGCGCTCCTGGCCTGGGGGGGCGTTGCTCTGGTGGGCGGGTGGTCCATGCTCTCGGTCGTGCTGACCGCCGGGCGTGGCATCGAGCTGACCGACGAAGCCTTCTATTGGTTGCAGTTGCGTTACTGGCAGCAGTTCGACTTCCAGTTCTCGTTCTTTGCAGCCTACCTCGACGGTCTGTTCTGGCTGCTGCGAGAGCGCATCGACCTGATGCGCATCGCCGGTGCGGCACTGATCGCGGCATCCAGTGCGACGATGTTCGTGCAGCTGGCCGCCTATGTGCGCTGGCAGTGCCCGGGCATCGAGATCCCTGAGCGGCGGTTTGCCTGGTTGGCGGCGCTGCTGGGGCTGACCCACTATGCCTATATGTGGACCTTGCGAGGCCCGTCCTACAACACCATGGCCTTCTTCGGCTGCGCTCTCGCAAGCGCTCTGTTGTTGGCATGGCTGAGGCGGGCCGGGCGCCGTGCATTGCTGGGCCTGCTGTATGGCCTGGTGCTTGGCATGACCGTGTTCTGCAAGATCACCACGGCCGTTCTGCTGTTGGCGCTGCACTGCGCGATGCTGCTGCTGCATCACCGGGATTGGTCATGGCGAAGTTTCTGGACGCTGGCGGGAACGGCCGCGCTGGGTGTCGGGCTCAACCTGGGCTACGTCACTTGGCGTGATCCTGCCTGGTGGCAGACCGTGATGGACGGGTTGGCCTTTCAGCGTGCCATGGAAGCACGGGATCCGCTGTTGTCCCTGCGGGCGGTGCTGTGGTCGTGGCAGCGGGAGGCGCCCTTGCCCCTGCTGGCCGCCATGGCCGTGGCCATTGGCGCGCAGGTCATGCTGTTACGGCGTGCCGCCGTGCATGCGGCTGCTGGCCTGATGCTTTTCACGATGGCCGCCCTTGGCGTGTGGATGCTGGTGACCACCGAGGTCAGAGGGGGCTGGCTGCTGGTCGTCGCGTTTGCATCGTGCAGCCTTGTGCTGCAGTTGGCCCACGGCCGCGTACGGCCGCGCCTGCTGCCCTGTGCCGTGGTGTGTGGCCTCGTTTTCGGGCTGCCGTTGGCCTATTCCTTCGGCACGAATATGCCGCTGGCCGACCACTCCCTGATGGCTGCCGCCTTTCCGCTGTGTGGCCTGCTTTGTGGCCTGTGGGTTCTGCGTGGCTGGGGCCACATCGGCGAAGGTGCGCTGGCGCTGGGTGCGCTGCTGCTGTCGCTGCCCGTGCTGGCGCCGATGACCTGGCCTTGGCTGTATGCGCAGCAGACCTATCGACTGCATGGCTCCCTGCTCGAGGCCCGCGTGCCGCTGTCCGACAACGCGCGTTATCGGGCCCTTCTGACGGATACCCGGACAGCTGGCGCATTGAATCAACTCGCCGACACGCTGAAGCTTGCCGGCTTCAAGCCTGGTCAGCCCATGATCGAGTTCACGGGTGGCCTTCCGGGCATCGTGGACGTGCTCGCCGGCCAACCCGTCGGCGTGGCCTGGCTGCTCGGCAACTATCCAGGCTCGAGCGCAGCGGCCGGCATTGTGCTGTCCCGCGTCAGCATTGAGCAATGGCGTCAGACTTGGCTCATCACGTCGGTGGACGCGTCCAGGCGCATCCGGGGCTGGGACGCGATGCTGAACAAGCGCTTGGGCCAGCGTTGTCACGAACGCGTGGCGAGCTTCTCTTTCTCCCCGCCGCAGTCCGCGCGACACGATCGGCCCGGTTGGCCTATAGAACTCAGCGTATGGCGGCCACTGGCAGTCTGCCTGCCTGGAGGTGTCGATGCTCAATGAGGTGGCGGCGTTTCATCGCCCCCTGGTCGTTCACCTGCTGCACCGCTTCGACACCGGCGGGCTGGAGAACGGCGTCGTCAATATCATCAACCACCTGCCGGCTTTCCGGCATGCGGTGGTCGCGGTCACCGAAATCACCGCGTTCAAGGAGCGCGTGAAGGCGCCGGGAACGCAGTTCATCTCGCTGCACAAGTCGCCCGGCCAGGGGCTTTGGCTCTACCCGCGCGTGTACCGGCTGCTGCGCGAGCTGCGCCCGGCCGTCGTGCACACACGCAATCTCGGCGCGATGGAATTCCAGCTGCCGGCCTGGGCCGCGCGGGTGCCTCTGCGCGTGCACAGCGAGCATGGCTGGGACACCAACGACCTGGGCGGCGTCAGCCGTGCCAATCAACGCCTGCGGCGCGTCTATGGCGCCGGCACGCATCGCTTCGTGGCGCTGTCCAAGGCCATCGAGAGCTATCTGACCGGTCCGGTCGGCTTCGCCCGCGAGCGGGTGCTGCGCATCTGCAATGGCGTCGACACCCGGTGTTTCGCGCCGTCGGAGGTGCCGCCGGCGGATTGGCCCTTTCGCCGCGGTGAGCATCTCGTCGTCGGCGCGGTGGGGCGTATGCAGGCCGTGAAGGATCCGCTCAACCTCGTCGACGCCTTCCTGCGTCTGCGCGAGCTGTGCCCGGCCGACTGGCCGCGGCTGCGCCTGGTCATGCTGGGTGGCGGCCCGCTGCTGGAAGCCGCGCTGGAACGGCTGGCTCAGGCCGGGGCCGCTGAGCAGGCCTGGCTGCCTGGCGACCGCGGTGACGTCGCGCGGCTGCTGTCGCAGTTCGACATCTTTGCGCTGCCGTCACAGGCCGAGGGCATCAGCAATACGCTGCTGGAAGCCATGGCCTGCGGCTGCGCGCCGGTGGCGACCGACGTGGGCGGCAACCCGGAACTGGTGGAAGAGGGCGTCAACGGCCTGCTCGTGCCCGCCCGGGACAGCAAGGAAATGGCCATTGCCTTGGCGCGTCTCGTCACCGATCCGGTCCTGCGCCAGCGCATGGGTGCGGCCTCGCTCGCCCGGGTGCGCGGGCAGTTCAGTTTGGACGGCATGGTCGCGGCCTATGGCCGTTTGTATGCCGGCGCGCTCCCCCGGTCAGGGGGATAGGCCGTGCCTGAGATCACGCCAACGGCTGCGAAGCCCGGGCAGCGTCACCAAGCTCGGTAAGAATCCGCCTTTAACCGCGCCCGAGAGGCGCGACCTTCCCAATGATTGGCTGAACCAGGTCCAACCCATGTGCGGCATCACCGGTCTGTTCGACACCCGTGGCCAGCGCCTTCCGGAGCGCGAGCGCCTGCACCGGATGAACGAGTCCCAGCACCATCGCGGGCCGGACGAGGGTGACCTCCACATCGAGCCCGGCGTCGGCTTCGGTCACAGGCGTTTGTCGGTCATCGACATCGCGACCGGCCAGCAGCCGATCTTCAACGATGACAAGTCGGTGGCCCTGGTCTTCAACGGCGAGGTCTACAACTACCTGGAGCTGATGGACGAGCTGCGTGGCCACGGCTACGTGTTCCGCACCAAGAGCGATTCCGAGGCCATCGTGCGCGCCTGGGAGCACTGGGGCGAGGACTGCGTGCACCACCTGCGCGGCATGTTCGCCTTCATGATCCACGACCGCCGCCGCGACTGCCTCTTCATGGCCCGCGACCGCCTGGGCGTGAAGCCGCTGCACTATGCGCTGACCGAGGACGGCTGGCTGCTGTTCGGCTCCGAACTCAAGAGCCTGATGGCCCATGGCGGCCTGCGCCAGGAGATCGACCCGCGCGCCGTCGAGGCCTATTTCGCGCTGGGCTATGTGCCCGACCCCTGGACGATCTATCGACACGCGCAAAAGCTCGCGCCCGGCCATCGCCTGCTCGTCAAGCGCGGCCAGCCCCTGGGTGAGCCGCAGCGCTACTGGGACGTCAAGTTCACGCTGGACGCGAAGATCGGCGAGGAAGAGGCTGCCGAGGAGCTGCGCCGCCGCCTCGCCGAGTCGGTCAAGCTGCGGCTCAAGGCCGAGGTGCCGCTGGGTGCCTTCCTGTCGGGTGGCGTCGACTCCAGCGCCGTCGTCGCGGCCATGGCCCAACTGGACGACCAGCCGGTGAACACCTGTTCCATCGGCTTCGACGACCCCAAGTTCAACGAAACCGAGTTCGCGCAGATGGTGGCGGATCGCTACCGCACCAACCATCGCGTCGAGGTCGTCAACAGCGACGACTTCGGCCTTGTCGACCTGCTGGCCCACCTCTACGACGAGCCCTATGCCGACTCGTCGGCCATCCCGACTTACCGCGTCTGCGAGCTCGCACGCAAGCATGTGACCGTGGCTTTGAGCGGTGACGGGGGGGACGAGAGCTTCGGCGGCTACCGCCGCTACAGGATGCACATGATGGAAGAGCGCATGCGCGGTGCCTTCCCGCTAGCATTGCGCCGCGGCGTGTTCGGCCCGCTGGCGCGGCTCTACCCGAAGGCCGACTGGGCGCCGCGCGTGTTTCGTGCCAAGACGACCTTCCAGGCCATCGCCCGGAATTCGGTCGACGCCTACTTCAACACGATGGGCCTGGTGCGCGACCCGCTGCGCAACGAGCTCTTCAGCGACGCCTTCAAGCGTGAGCTGCAGGGCTGGCATGCCAGCGAGGTCTTCCACCATCACGCTCGCCGCGCGAACACCGACGATCCGCTGGCGCTGATCCAGTACCTGGACATCCACACCTATCTGCCGGGCGACATCAACACCAAGGTCGACCGTGCCAGCATGGCCCACAGCCTGGAGGTGCGCGAGCCGCTGATGGACCATCCGCTGGTGGAGTGGATCGCGACGCTGCCCTCCGACCTGAAGCTGCGCGGCCAGGAAGGCAAGTACATCTTCAAGAAGGCGCTGGAGCCCATGCTGCCGCATGACGTGCTCTACCGGCCCAAGATGGGTTTTGCCGTGCCACTGGCACGCTGGCTGCGCGGCCCGCTGCGCGAGCAGACTCGCCAAGCGCTGCAGCACGGCGCACTGGCCCAGACCGGCTGGTTCAGCCAGAGCGCCATCGCCCGGCTGCTGGACCAGCACGAGCGCGGCGCGATGGACCACGCCCAGCCGTTGTGGGTGCTGCTGATGTTCGACGCCTTCCTGCGCAACGCGGGCTTGGGCAGCGCCACGGCTCGTGCCGCCGCTTGATTTCGACAAGGACAACAAGATGAAGGTTTCGGTTTTCGGTCTGGGCTATGTCGGCGCCGTGTCATGCGCCTGCCTGCCCGAGCTCGGCCACGAGGTCGTCGGCGTCGACATCAACCCGCTCAAGGTCGAGCTGATCGCGTCGGGCCAGTCGCCCGTCGTCGAGGAAGGCATCGAGGAGCTGATCTCCGCTGCCGTCAAGGCCGGCAGGCTGACCGCCACGAACGACGTCGCCGCGGCCGTGCAGGGCACCGAGGTGTCGCTGATCTCGGTGGCCACGCCCTCGCTGCCCAACTACATGCCCGACCTGACGGCGCTGGACGCCGTCGTCGGCCAGATCGGCGCAGAAATCGCGCGCAAGGACGACCACCACACCCTGGTCATCCGCAGCACCGTGGCGCCGGGCACCACGCGCGAGCGTATCGCGCCGCTGCTGGAGAAGGCCGCCGGCCGCAGGATCGGCGACCGGCTGTCCCTGGTCTTCAACCCTGAGTTTCTGCGCGAAGGCTCGTCGGTGGCCGATTTCCACAAGCCGCCGCAAACCATCGTCGGCAGCGTGGACGAGGCCGGCGTGGAGGTCATGCGCCGGCTCTACGCCGGCGTGCCGGGCAGCTTCGTCGCCGCCGAGGTCGGCGTGGCAGAGTCGGTCAAATACCTGTGTAACGTCTTCCACGCGCTGAAGATCGTCTTTGCCAACGAGGCCGGCGCGGTCCTGAAGCAGACCGGGCTGGATTCGCGCGACGTGCTAGAACTGTTCTGCCGCGACACCCAGCTCAACATCTCCAAGGCCTATCTGCGCCCGGGCTTCGCCTTCGGCGGCTCCTGCCTGCCCAAGGAGGTCAAGGGCTTCCTGACCATCGCCCGCGAGCGCGGCGTGGACATCCCCGTGCTGGGCTCGCTGCTGGACAGCAACGAGGCCCACATCGGCCGCGCCTACGACCTTATCGCCGCCGCTGGCCGCAAGCCGGTGGCCCTGTTCGGCCTGGCCTTCAAGCCCGGGACCGACGACCTGCGCGACTCGCCGCTGGTGGTGCTTGCCGAGCGCCTGCTCGGCAAGGGCTTCGATCTGGCCATCTACGACAAGTTCGTCAAGATCGCGCGGCTGCTCGGCAAGAACAAGGAATACATCGACCGCGAGATCCCCCATCTCGACAAGCTGCTGCAGGAGACGCCCGATGCGGCGCTGGCGCGCGCCGAGATCGTCGTCGTCGGCCATGCCGACGCCGAGACCCGCCAGCGCATCATCACGGTGGCCAAGGGGGCGCGCGTCATTGACCTGAACGGTTACGCCGACTTGCGTGACGCCGGCTTCGCCGAGTACGAGGGCATCTGCTGGTGACCCGTTTGCGCGTCGCGTTCGTCTCGCCGGTCTTCCTGTTCCCGGCCGATGCCGGCGGCAAGATCCGCACAGGCAACATCCTGCGAGGTCTCAAGGAGAGTGGTCGTTTCGACATCACGCTGTTGTCGCCGGCCGCGCCCGAGCAGCAACGTGACTGGCAGGCCGAGCTGGACCGGCTGTGCGAACGTTTCATCGGCTGGGCGCCGAGTGGGCCACGCCCACGCTGGCAGCGCGCACCCGATCTGCTGTCGCCGCTGCCGATCAACGTTGTGGCCGACCGCACGCCCGCGGCCCTGCAGGCCGTCGAGAAGGTGCTGGCGGCGGAACGCTTCGACGTCGTCGTCTTCGACTTCGTCCACGCCGCGGTGCTCAGGCCGCGGCGCCTGGGCGGTGCGACGGTCTGCTTCACGCACAACGTCGAGGCCGAGATCTTCGAGCGCCATGCCAGGACGGCTGCCAGCGCGCCGCTGCGCTGGCTGTGGGCCTCGCAGGCCGCCAAGATGCGCCGCTTCGAGCGTGAAGCGCTGGCCGGGTTCACCCGCGTCGTCGCCGTGTCCGAGCGCGACGCGAAGATGTTCGCGGAGAACGACGGCCTGACGACGGCCCGGGCCATCCCGACCGGCGTCGATCTCGACTTCTTCAGCTGGCAGGCCCCCGCCGATGGCATGCCGACGGTCGTCTTCACCGGCTCGATGGACTGGGAGGCGAACGTCGATGGCATCCGCTTCTACCTCGAGGAGGTCTGGCCGCTTGTGCGCGCCCGGGTCCCGGATGCACAGCTGCGCGTCGTCGGCAAGAACCCGCCCGCGTCGCTTGTGCAGCGCAACCTGCCCGGCGTGAGCTTCACCGGGTTCGTCGACGACGTGCGCGACCACACCCGTGATGCGCAGGCCTTCGTGATCCCGCTTCGCGTCGGCGGGGGCACCCGCATCAAGGCCTTCGAGGCCATGGCCATGGGCCTGCCGGTGGTGTCGACGACGATCGGCATCGAGGGGCTGGACGTCGACGACGGTGTCCATTTCCTGCGCGCCGATGGCGTCGAAGCTCTGGCGGACGCGACATGCAAGCTGCTGGCCGACGCTGCGCTGCGCCTGCAGCTGTCACGCGCGGCGCGCGAACTGGTCGAGGTGCAATTCGGTCACCGTGTCGCGGCCGAGGCTTTCGGCCGCATCCTCATCGAGGCGGTGGAGGCCCTGCGGTGAGGCGGCTGAAGGTCCTGACCTTCTCGACGCTGTTCCCGAGCAGCGTGCGGCCCGGCCATGGCATCTTTGTCGAGACGCGGCTGCGCGAGCTGCTCAAGAGCGGGCAGGTCGAGTCGCGCGTCATCGCGCCGGTGCCCTGGTTCCCGTCGACCAATCCGCGCTGGGGCGACTACGCCAGGTTCGCCGCGACGCCGGCGCGCGAGCAGCGCAACGGCATCGACGTACTGCACCCGCGCTACCTGCTTGCCCCGAAGATCGGCATGACCTCGGCACCGCTGACGCTGGCGCTGGGTGCGCGGGCCGCCGTGCGCCGGCTCATCGACGAGGGCTTCGACTTCGACCTCATCGATGCCCATTACTACTATCCCGACGGCGTCGCCGCGGCTCTGCTGGCCCAATGGTTCGACAAGCCGCTGACGATCACCGCGCGAGGCAGCGATATCAACCTGATTACCCGCCACGCGCTGCCGTTGCGTTTCATGCGTTGGGCGTCGCGCGTCGCGTGTGCTTCGATCGGCGTCAGCCAGGCATTGGTCGAACGCATGCGCGAACTGGGTGTGGCGAGCCGCCAGCAGCTGACGCTGCGAAACGGTGTGGACCTGACGCGCTTTCAGGCTAGCGCTGACCGCACGGTGCTGCGAGCGCGGCTTGGTGTCGACGGGAGTCCGTTGCTGCTGTCGGTCGGGAACCTTGTTCCTCTGAAGGGGCACAACCTCGTGATCGAATCCTTGGGCATGCTGCGCCAGCAGGGGCTGGACGCGCGCCTGTGCATCATCGGTGCGGGCCCGTTGCGCAGCGAACTGGAAACCGTGGTCGGGCGACTGGGGCTGGCTCGGAAAGTATGTTTTCTCGGTGCCTTGCCGCAAGACGAACTTGCCGCCTGGTATGGAGCGGCCGACGTGCTGATGCTGGCGTCCGAGCGCGAAGGCTGGCCCAACGTGTTGCTGGAGAGCATGGCTTGCGGCACCCCTGTCGTCGCAACGGCAGTGGGCGGTATCCCGGAGATCGTCGAGACGCACCTGGCTGGACGTGTCGTCAAGGAACGCACGGCGCAAGCCCTGGCTGATGCGGTGCTCAGCCTGTGGCACGCACTGCCGCCACGCGAAGCCGTGCGCGACCATGCTTGTCGTTTCGGCTGGCATGAAACCACGCAGGGCCAGGTTGATTTGTTCCAAAACATCGTAGGAACCAGCAGACATGCGTGACATCGCCTTGCTGGTCATCGTCGGCTGGTGCTTTCTGCAGGCCTTTCGTCACCCGTGGATCGGCATCCTGGGCTGGACCTGGTTCAGCATCATGAACCCGCACCAGCTGACCTGGACATTGCGGACCATGCCTTTCGCCGCCGTCATTGGCGGCGCGACCCTGATCGGCCTCTTCGTCACGAAGGACAGGCGCGACTACTCGCTGAACCGCGAGAACATCACGCTGATGATCTTCATGCTGTGGATATGCATCACGCTGCCGTTCTCGATGCTGTTTGACGAGAGCTTCGAGCTGTGGAAGCGGGTCATGAAGATCGACCTGATGATCCTCGTGGCCATGGTGCTGCTGCACAGCAAGCGCCACATGATGCTGCTGGCCTGGGTGCTGGTCATCTCCATCGGCTTCTTTGGCGTCAAGGGCGGCGCCTTCACGATCCTGACCGGCGGCAGCTATAGGGTCTGGGGGCCGGAGAACACCTACATCGAGGGCAACAACGAGGTCGCTCTCGCCATCGTCATCGTCATCCCCTTGATGCGCTTCCTGCAGATGCAGATGCAGGCCAAGTGGGCCAAGACGACGATGACCGTCTGCATGGTGCTGATGGCGATGGCGGCCTTGGGCAGCCATTCGCGCGGCGCCTTGCTGGCCATTGCGGCGATGGCGCTGGTGCTCTGGTGGCGCGGCAAGAACAAGTTCGTCGGCGCTGTCACCATCGTTGTCGTCGGTGTGGCGCTGCTGTCGCTGATGCCGGCCGAGTGGTGGGACCGGATGAACACCATCAAGTCCTACCAGCAGGACGAGTCGGCCCTCGGGCGTATCAACGCCTGGGGCATGGCCTGGAACCTGGCCAAGGCCAATTTCTTTGGCGGTGGTTTCATGGTGTGGACGGGCGTCATCTTCGCCATCTATGGCCCCGACCCCAACGATGTGCACGCGGCCCACAGCATCTATTTCATGGTGCTTGGCGAGCAGGGCTTCGTTGGCCTGTTCATCTTCCTCACGCTGTTCACGATGGTCTGGTTCACGGCCGGTTCGATCCGCGTCAAGGCTCGTGGC
The DNA here is from genome assembly GCF_004342485.1 of Roseateles saccharophilus. Taxonomy (GTDB): domain Bacteria; phylum Pseudomonadota; class Gammaproteobacteria; order Burkholderiales; family Burkholderiaceae_C; genus Pelomonas; species Pelomonas saccharophila. The sequence continues at coordinate 22,407 of NZ_SMBU01000043.1, read as the reverse complement.
AAGCCGGAAACGCAGTGGTTGTCCGACCTTGGCGGCATGCTGCAGGTCAGCCTGGCCGGCTATGCGGTGGGCGGCGCCTTCCTGAGCCTGAGCTATTGGGACCTGCCCTATAACCTGTTGGTGCTGGCCGTCATCGGCAGGCGTTGGCTGGAGCGCAAGGAGTGGCTGCGTGAGAGGGATGAGCCCCTCGTCTACTGGCCCGAATTTCTGAAAAAGCGCTTCGGAAAGAAGAAAGACCTTCCCTTGCCATGAAGCCGCTGTTCAGCCTGTTGTCCCCCGCCGGCGCGCGTGCGCGCCTGACTGTGCTGATCTTCCATCGCGTGCTGCGCGAGCCCGACCCGCTCTTTCCCGACGAGGTCGACGCGGCCCGTTTCGACGAGTTGCTGGGCTGGGTCAAGTCCTGGTTCAACGTGCTGCCGCTGGACGCTGCCATCCGTCAGCTGCACGAGGGCAGCCTGCCGGCGCGCGCCGCGGCGCTGAGCTTCGACGACGGCTATGCCGACAACCACGATGTCGCGCTGCCGCTGCTGAGAAAGCATGGCTTGCCGTGCAGTTTCTTCGTTGCCACCGGCTTCCTCGATGGCGGTCGTATGTGGAACGACACGCTGATCGAGGCTGTGCGGCTGAGCAGCCTGCGCACGCTGGACCTGCGTGGCTTCGTCGACGGCCGCGGCGATGATCTCGGCCAGCATGCACTCGGCGACGATGCCGGCCGCCGCGCAGTACTGGGCCGCCTCATCGAACGCGTGAAATATCTTCCCCCCGAGCCGCGCCAGGCCTGCGTCGATGCGATCGCCGCGCGCGCCGAGGTGCGGCCGCCCGACGACCTGATGATGAGCAGTGAGCAGGTGCGCAACCTGCATCATGCCGGCATGCGGATCGGCGCGCACACGGTCAGTCACCCCATCCTGGCCAAGCTCGATGCGCAGAAGGCCGCCGACGAGATCGGCCACAGCCGCGAGGTGCTGCAGGCGCTGCTGGGCGCGAAGGTCAGCCTGTTCGCCTATCCGAACGGCAAGCCCGGTACCGACTACCTGTCCGAAGTGCACCCGGCGCTCGTGCGCGAACTCGGCTTCGACGCGGCGGTGTCCACGCGCTGGGCCGCCGCACGCCGCGACGATGATGTCTTCCAGATCCCGCGCTTCACGCCCTGGGACCGCGGTCGCCTGAAGTTCGGACTGAGGCTGGCGCGCAACCTGCTGAACTGATGCGTCGCGTCCTTTTCATCGCCTATCTGTTCCCGCCGATCGCCAATTCAGGCACCCGGCGCAGTCTCGCATTCGCTAACCACCTGCCCGACGCTGGCTGGCAGCCGCTGGTGCTGAGCTGTGCCCCAGAGCCGCGAGCGTCGCTTGATGCCGAGTTGCTGGCCGAGGTCAGGCCCGGCACGCGCGTCGAGCGGGTGCCATTGCAAAGCCGTCTGCATGCCCGCCGCTGGGCTGGCTGGCTGCCTGGCAGGCTCGGCGCGCGCGCCGTCGAAGCGCTCGCCTGGCGGCTGGAGGCCCGCGCCGAGGTGCCGGACCAGGCCGCTGGCTGGCTGCATCCGGCCCTTGAACGCGCGCTGGCCCTGCATGACGAGGTCGGCTTCGACGCCATTTACGCCAGCGGCTGGCCCTGGACGGGTTTCCTGCTCGCCCGCGAGGTGTCGCGCCGCACCGGCAAGCCCTATGTGCTGGACTATCGCGACCAATGGACACCGAGTGGCGACATGGCCTGGGAGACCGCCTCGGCCGCACAGGCTCGCGAGAACCCGGCGCTGGAGCGTCTGGCAGCGCGCGATGCGGCGGCCGTCATCACCGTGACGCAAGCCCTGGTGGAGAGCATTGGCCGCGACTGCGGCCGCGGCGACCTGCATCTCATCACGAACGGTTTCGAGCCCAAGGACTTTGCCGCCGAGGCGGCGCCCCAAAACGATGGCCTGCTGCGCATCAGCTACACCGGCGTCTGGCGCCCGGGTTACGGCCTGCAGGACCTCTATGCTGCGATCGCGCTGCTGAAGGCGAGAGGGTGCGCCGAGCTCGCGCGGCTGCGCGTGCAGGCTGCAGGCTTCGCCACCGGCCCGGCTGCCGAGGCGGGCGTCAGCGACTGGGTGACGGAGTTCGGTCCGGTGCCCCACCGCCAGGCGCTGACGCTGATGAAGCAGGCCGATCTGCTCTATCTACCGGTACCGACCGGCTACTACGCGACCGCGTCGCTGCCGGGCAAGCTGTTCGAATACCTGGCCTGTGGCAGGCCCATCCTGGCCGTCGTGCCCGAGCGCAGCGAGGTGGCGCGGGTGCTCGACGATGTTGGTGGCGGCGTGCGCAGTGAGCCGGGCGATGTGGAGGGCCTTGCCATCAAGCTGCTCGGTTGGCTCCGCGGCGAGGCCAGTGTGGCGCCGCCCCGTGGCATCGAGCGCTACAGCCGCGCGGCCACGACGCGGCACCTTGCCCAGGTGCTGGACGCCGCAGTGGACGGCAGCGTGCTGGAGCCCCTGCGATGAGCGGTGTGCGCCGTGCGCTGCTGTTCTCTTTCGCTGAACGGTATGCCCTGATCGTCATCAACCTGGCGAGCAGTCTGCTGATAGCCCGCCTGCTCACGCCGGCCGACATCGGCATCTATTCGGTGACGTTGGCCGTCATGAGCATCGCCCAGGTGTTGCGCGACTTCGGCGTAGCGAGCTATCTGATCCAGGAGAAGGAGCTTACCGACGACCATGTGCGCAGCGCGCTCGGTGTCACGTTGGTCATCGGCGCCGGCTTGGCCCTCGTGCTGGCCTGCGCCGCACCGTGGGTGGCGGAGTTCTATCGCGAGCCGCGCATGCGCAACCTCATGTGGCTGGCCTCGCTGAACTTCCTGCTGCTGCCGTTCTCCACCATTTCGCTAACGCTGCTGCGCCGGCGCATGGCCTTCAAGGCCGTCGCCGGCGTGAACCTCGTCGCCACACTGGTCGGCGCCATCGCGAGCGTGAGCCTGTCCTGGGCCGGCTTCGGGCCGCTCGGCCTCGTGGCCGGCACGCTGTTCACCAGTGCCACGACCGGCTTCGTCGCCTGGCTGGCTCAAGGCGAGCGGCGCCTGCTGCGTCCCAGCCTGTCGCACTGGCGGCGCCTGTTCAGCTTTGGCGCGCAGAGTTCAGCGGTCGGCATCGTCACGACGGTGGCGATGGACATCAACGACCTCGCCGTGGGCAGGCTGATGGGCTTCGAGCCGGTCGCGCTGCTCAGCCGCGCCCAGGGCCTGATGTTTCTGTTCTACCGCGACCTGATGGGGGCCGTGCGCAATGTTGCCTACCCGGCCTATGCCCAGGCCGTGCGCGAGCAGCAGACGATGGAGCCGCTCTATGTGGCCAGCGTCAACTACGTCTGCGTCGTCGCCTGGCCCTTCTATGGCTTCGTGTCGCTCTATGCGCTGGAGACGCTGCGCCTGCTGTTCGGCCCGCAGTGGGATGCTGCCGCGCCGCTGGTGCCGCTGTTCTGCGCGGGCGGCGCCGTTGCGGCCATCGGAAATTTGATGGGCAACCTGACCGTCGCAATGGGGCGCATGGATTTGCTGACGCGCATGGAGCTGGTTTTTCAGCCCTTGCGTGCGCTGTTCATCGTCGTGGCGGCGGCCAGTTGGCGTGAGCCCCGTGCCTGCGCTGCTGCGTTTGCGCTGACGCTGCTGCTGCAGCTGCCGCTGATCTATGGCGTGAAGGCTCGCTTCCTGGCCAACGACTGGTGGGCGCTGGGGCGCAATCTGGCGCGCAGCCTGCTCGTTTCGGTGCTTGCCCTGACCCCGCCGTTGCTGCTGAAGCTGTGGGTGCCGCATCCGGCGGGCCAGCCCATGGCGTGGCCCGGCTTCGCGCTGGCCATCGGCGGCTGCATCGTGACCTGGCTGTTGGCCCTGTCCTGGTGTCGTCACCCGCTGGCAGCCGACCCCGCGTTTACGCGGCTGACGCGCTTCTGGCAGCGTCGTCGGGTCGACAATCCGCGCCAGAGCGACAAAACCGAATGAATCAAATGCGTCAGCACCATTCTCCTGTCACGGGCCGCAAGGTCCGCTTCGCGCTCATCGGCTGCGGCCGCATCGCGCAGAACCATTTCGAGGCCGTCAAGAAGCATGCCGACCGGGCGGAACTGGTGGCTGTCGCGGACGTGGACCCGGCGGCGCTGGACGCCGCCGTTGCCAAGACCGGCGCGCGCGGTTTCAAGTCGCTGACCGAGCTGCTCGCGGCCAAGGCCGAGCTCGGCATCGACTGCGTCGTGTTGACGACGCCCAGCGGCCTGCATCCGCGCCAGGCCATAGAGGCTGCCCAGGCTGGCCTGCATGTGATGACCGAGAAGCCGATGGCCACGCGGTGGCAGGATGGCCTGGCCATGGTCAAGGCCTGCGACGACGCCGGTGTGCAACTGTTTGTCGTCAAGCAGAACCGCCGCAATTCGACGCTGCAGCTGCTCAAGCGGGCCGTATCCGAGGGCCGCTTCGGTCGCCTCTACAACATCGCCGTCAATGTGTTCTGGACGCGCCCCCAGGCCTACTACGACAGCGCCGAATGGCGCGGCACCTGGGAGTTCGACGGCGGCGCGTTCATGAACCAGGCCAGCCACTACATCGACCTGCTGGACTGGGTCTGCGGCCCGGTCGAGAGCGTGATGGCCTATACCGGCACGTTGGCGCGCAACATCGAGGTGGAAGACAGCGGCGTGGCCGCGCTGAAGTGGCGCAACGGTGCGATGGGCACCGTCAACGTCAGCATGCTGACCTACCCGAAGAACCTCGAGGGCTCGATCACCCTCCTAGGCGAGAAGGGCTCGGTGCGCGTCGGCGGCGTTGCCGTCAACGAGATCCAGCATTGGGAGTTCGAGACGCCTCACGAGATGGACGCGCAGATCGCCGACGCGAGCTATCAGACCACGTCCGTCTACGGCTTCGGCCACCCGCTCTACTACGACAACGTCATCAACACGCTGCGTGGCGAGGCCCAGGCCGAGACCGATGGCCGCGAGGGCCTGAAGTCCCTGGAGCTGCTGATCGCGATGTATCTGAGCGCCCGCGACGGCAAACGCGTCAACCTGCCGCTGGCCTATTGAAGCCATGGCGACGACCATCCACCCCAGCGCCATCGTGGACGAGGGTGCCCAGCTCGGCGATGGCTGCCGCGTCTGGCACTTCGTGCACATCAGCGCGGGCGCGCGCATCGGCGAGCGCTGCTCATTCGGCCAGAACGTCTATGTCGGTAACGACGTGCTCATCGGCAACAACGTCAAGATCCAGAACAACGTGTCGGTCTATGACGCGGTCACGCTGGAGGATGACGTCTTCTGCGGCCCCAGCATGGTGTTCACCAATGTCTACAACCCGCGCTCGGCCGTCACGCGCAAGGACGAGTACCGCCGCACCCTCGTGAAGCAGGGCGCGACGCTGGGTGCGAACAGCACCATCGTCTGCGGCACGACGGTCGGCCGCCATGCCTTCGTCGGTGCTGGCGCCGTCATCAACCGCGACGTGCCCGACTTCGCGTTGATGGTGGGCGTGCCGGCCCGGCAGGCCGGCTGGATGAGCCGCTTCGGCGAGCGTCTGGAACTGCCGCTGGCAAGCGAGCAGCCCGTCGAAGCCGTCTGCCGCCATACCGGCGACCGCTATCTGCTGAGCGGCCGCCAACTCCAACTGATCGAGAGCTGAATGGACTTCATCGACCTCAAGAGCCAGTACGCGGCTCTGCGCGACAACATCAACGCCCGCATCCAGAAGGTGCTGGATCATGGCCAGTACATCCTCGGCCCCGAGGTCAAGGAGATGGAGCAGGCCCTCGCCGCCTACACCGGCGCCAGGCATTGCATCAGCGTCGCCAGCGGCACCGAGGCCTTGCTGATCGCGCTGATGGCCCTGGACCTGAAGCCCGGCGACGAGGTCATCACCAGCCCCTTCACGTTCGCGGCCACGGCCGAGATGATCGTGCTGGCCGGCGGCGTGCCCGTCTTCGTCGACATCGAGCCCGACACGGCCAACATCGATGCCAGCCTCATCGAAGGCGCGATCACGCCGCGTACCAAGGCCATCATGCCGGTGAGCCTGTACGGCCAGGTGGCCGACATGGACGCCATCAATGGCATCGCGCAGCGCCATGGCCTGGCTGTCATCGAGGACGGCGCCCAGAGCTTCGGCGCCACGTACCGCGGCAGCAAGAGCTGCAATACCTCCACCTTCGGCTGCACCAGCTTCTTCCCCAGCAAGCCCCTGGGCTGCTATGGCGACGGCGGCGCCATCTTCACCAGCGACGACAAGCTGGCCCAGGCCTGCCGCGAGATTCGCACCCACGGCCAGAGCCAGCGCTATCTGCACACGCGTCTGGGCGTGGGCGGTCGCATGGACACGCTGCAATGCGCCGTCGTGCTGGGCAAGCTGGACCGCTTCGAGTGGGAGATCCGCCGCCGCCTGGAGCTGGGCCATGCCTACCGCGCCAAGCTGAGTGCAGCCATCCCGAGCCTGCAACTGCTGGCGGTACGCGACGACCGCGACTGCGTCTGGGCGCAGTACACCGTCTTCGTCGACGACCGCGATGCCGTGCAAGCCCGGCTCAAGGCCGCCGGCGTGCCGACTGCCGTGCACTATCCGCGCCCGCTGCACCACCAGCCAGCCTACGCGCAGTACGCCAAGGCCGAGGACTGTCCGCACAGCATCGCCGCCGCCGCACGCGTGATGAGTCTGCCGATGAGTGCCGACCTGAGCGAGGCCCAGCAGGAACAGGTCGTTGCCGCGCTCAGCGCCGCGCTGGCTTGATTCCTCGCGAATGAAAGCCGGCCATCAAAGCCGGTAATCAGGCGCATGCCGGCGCAGCCACTGCTCCAGCATCATCAGGATCCACACCATCTCGCCGTAATAGCCGGCGTGCTCCTTGAGCCGCTGCGTCAGCAGGCTTTCGACGAACTCCGTGCGAACGATGCCGCGCGCGGCCACGCCGCGCAGCGAGTCGGCGGCCAGCGCGTTCAGCGCCGCGTCTTTCACGGCCCAGGGGCCGAAGGGCAGGCCGAAGCCGTGCTTCTTCTTCGTCAGAATCTCGTCCGGCAGGAAGCCGCGCAGAGCCTCCTTGAAGAACCAGCGCAGCTTCAGCCCCTTGAGCTTGTAGCTGGTCGGCAGCTTCAGCGAGAAGTCCAGCAGCCGCGTGTCCAGCAGCGGGAAGCTGACGTCGATGCCGGCCAGGCCCGTCGTGCCGACGACCTTGGGCAGGTCGTTCTCGGCCAGCGTGTAGCGCCAGTCGAAGGCCAGCATCTGGTTGACGAGGCTGGCTTCGTGCGGGCCGCCGTTCCAGGTGGCGCGCTGGTGCTCGCGCGGGGCGTCGGTGTTGACGGCGGCCAGGAAGGCGGGCGTCAGCACGTCGGCCAGGCCCAGGCGGTCCAGCAGGTTGTAGCTCTGCATGCGGTCCGGCATCGGCACGCGGGCTTGGGCGATATAGCTCGTGCCCTTCTTTAGCAGCGGAATGCGGCCCGCGACCGGGTTGACGAACAGCGGGTTGAGCACGCCGGCGCGCAGCGGCGACGGGATCTGGCTGTAGACGTGGAAGACGCGCTCCTTGGCATAGCGCGTGTTGCCGCCGAAGAGTTCGTCGCCGCCGTCGCCGGCCAGCATGCGGGTGTAGCCATCGGCGCGCGCCTTGCTCGCGCAGTAGAAGGCCGGCACGGCCGAGGAATTGCCGAAGGGTTGGTCGTAGTGGGCCGCGACAGCGGGGATGGCCTTCACGAGATCGGCCGGCGTCACGTAGTACTCGTGGTGGTCGGCGCCGTAAGCCTTGGCGGCGATGCGCGCGTAGGCCATCTCGTCGTAGCCTTCGGCCTCGAAGCCGATGGAATAACTCGCTGGCGGCTTGCCCGTGGCCTCGCCGAGCAGGCCGGCGACGGTGGAGGAATCGGTGCCGCCGCTGAGGAAGCAGGCGGTCTTGCCGTCGGCGCCGAGGCGGCCTTTCACCGCGGCGCGCAGGATGCCGCGGAACTCGTCGCGCAGGGCACCGAAGTCGGGGTTGGCCTGCTCCGTGAAGCGCGGGGTCCAGTAGGGCGCGACGGTCAGCTGGCCGTTCTCGAACAGCGCGTAGTGCGCCGGCGGCAGTCGCAGGATGCCGGTGTAGATGGTGCGCGGCGACGGAATGCAGTGGTGGAAGAGGTAGTCGAAGATGGCCTGCGGGTCCAGCGCCGTGATGCCGAGGCGGCGGGCCAGGTCGTCGGCGCGCGTTGCATAGTGAAGCCGGCCGCCTTGCACCGCATAGCAGAGGCTGTGCACGGCAAAACGGTCGACGGCGAGGTAGCTGCCTCCGCCCGGCAGATCCAGCGCGACAGCGAACTCGCCGCCCACGTCGGCCGCGCAGGCGGCGCCACGCGCGGCATAGGCCTGCCGCCAGGCGGCCAGGGCGTCGGCGGCTTGCGCGGCGAAGCGGGGGAGGCCGGAGGCGAATGGCGTGTCGGGCGGCAGGGCTTGGGCTTGCATGCGAGTCGTTAGGATCAGGACGCAGGATTGTCGGCGGGATGAGGGGTGTTTCGCAGTGTGCGCAGGCGCCGCCAGGCATTGCCAGCGGTCTGGCGCACCAGGCCCACAAGGCCGTGCAGCGTCAAGGGGTCGTAGGCCACCAGACCCAGGCGTTCACGGCGTCGGCTCATCCATTCGGCCTTGTACGGGGCGTCACCGATCAGATAGTCCACCTCCTGGACGCTCTCAAGATCCAACGCCTGTTCCATCAGTAGCGCGGTCAGCAGCGTGCCCGGAGCCAGCGCCTTGTGGGCTTGGTCGTAGGCCAGCTTGTAGATGTTGGCGCGGCCGTTGGCGATGATCCAGAATTGCACCGCCACGGGCTTGTCGTGCAGCCAGGCGATGCCCAGTCGCAGCCAGCCGCGGCGCGCGCACAGGCGGATCAGCCCGGGCACGAAGTCGGGGTAGGGCTCGGGCACCTTCCAGCTGCGGGCATAGACGTCGCGGTAGGCGGCCAGCGCAACCTCAAGCGCGTCGCCGTCGCGCACGACTTCCAGCCGCCCGCCTTCGCTCGCGAACTTCTTGTTCATGCGCTTGATCGTGCTGCGCAACTGGCCGCTGCGGTCCTTCAGGTAGTCGGGCCAGTGCTGGCGCACCGGCTCGTACCAGTTGCCGAACGAAAAGTAGGCATGCGTACTGAGCCCGGCCAGCGTCAGGGCCCGCTTGAGCAGCGCGAACTCGCGCGAGTCCGGGTCCATCGGCGAGAAGCGATAGGCCGCGGCGTCGGCGCCGCCTTGGCGCAGCGCGCGAGTCAGCGGCAGCAGATCTTCGGCCTCGAGGTCGTCATCGAGTGCGGGCGCGTAGATGGCGGTGTAGAAGTTGGACAGCGCGCTGACTTCTCGGCCCAGCGTGCCGGTCTGCGCCACCGTTGGCACGACGGCCAGCACCCGACCCTGGCGCCGCAGCACCAGGATGCGCACCTCATGGAGCCGCGGCTCGCGTGCGTAGACGGTGTCGATGAGGTTGGCGAGCCAGTCCGCGCCGAACTCGACATGGTGCTCCTCGGCCCGATGCAGCAGTGCAATGGCGTCGACCGGCAGTTCCCGCACATGGGCGTAGGTTTCGACGCTGGCACCGCTGCGGCTGACCATGATCGCCGTGTCGACCGGCTGCTTGCCGCGCCGCAGCCAGCCCCGTGTGCTGCGCCTGAGCAACCCGTAAAGGACCGCGAGGCCGTTGTGGCGGTAGACACTGACGTGGTTGATCCAGCGCTGCGAGGTGGACCAGGCCAGCAGGTCGGCCTCCGCATTCGTGTAGAACTCGACGATGCCACCTGGCGCGCGCTTGAACAGGTCTTCCAGCGTACGCAGCAGCAGGATGCGGCCGGGCGCCAGGCGCTCGAAGCGCTCGTGGAAGGCGGTCTTGAGCATGACGGCCATGCCGTCGCGCAGCAGCAGCATGCGCGAGGCCAGCAGCTCCTCACCGAGCCAGAGCTCGTAGATCAGGGCCTCGCCGCGCTGGGCGAAGGTCTGCATCAGTTCGGCGTAGAAGCGACCCTGGGAGTTGTCGTTGCCGATGGCGGTGCCCTCGCGGCCCTTCCATCCGCTGCTCTCCAGCACCGCGTAGCGGTCCACGGCCGTGGCGATGGCTTCGGGTGCACTGATGATGTCCAGCCGCTCGCCGCCGGGCTCGGACTGCAGCCGGCGCAGATAGCGGCGCATGTTCTGGATCAGCTTGCGCGGCCGTTGGGCCCAGTAGTCATCGAAGCCGTTGCGCAGGCTGACGCTCATCGTCAGCGCATGCGGCAGGCTCTGCACGGGCTGGCCGGGCAGTGCGCGCAGGTCGCCGAAGCGCGGGTCGTTGCACAGCAGATCCAGCTCGCCGGCATAGCCCGGCAGTGCGGCCATCAGGCCGCTCAGGTCGGTGTCGGTCGGCACCAGGCTGGGGCCGACCTGGGTCTGCGAGGGCATGAAGCTGGACCAGACGCCCAGGCCGCGCGCGCGCAGGTTGATCAGCAGCATGGCCACGGGTGCCTGGCCGTCGTGCGCCACGGCGAGCTGGACACCGCCGGCGCCGAAATGACGCAGCAGCGCGTCGATGAAACCGCCGTCCAGCATCGCGTGGCCGGCGGTCTGGGCGCGGTTGAGCCGGTCCCAGGCCGCACGGTGCACGCCCAGGCCCTGCTGGGGGTCGATGCTGTGGAGCTGCCAGCACAAAGGGAGGCTCACCGCGGCCTCCTGCGGCACGCGGCCTTGCCTGGCCGACGGCGCCAGGCGTTCGCGGGGCATCCGGTGCCCGGGCCGACTCCCGCCAGGCCGGCGCGGGCTTGCTTGGGAAGGCCTGGCGAGGCGCTCACCGGTGCGTCGGGGTTCAGGAATAGCAGCGTCATCGGCACCCGGCCACCCGGCGGTAGACCTCGAGGTGGCGGCGCCAGCTCTCGCCCCAGCGGAACCCCTGGGCCCAGGCAGCGGCCTGCGCGGCCTTGGCGGCGCGCGCCTCGGCACTCAGCGTTGCCGCCTCGTGCAGCGCGGCAGCCCAGGCGGCCAGGTCCTCGGCCGGCACCAGCGTGGTCAGCGGCCCGACCAGCTCGGCCAGGCTGCCCAGCGGGCTGAAGATGACCGGCGTGCCGGCGGCCTGCGCCTCGACGGCCGGGAAGCCGAAGCCCTCGTAGAGCGTCGGGTAGAGCACGGCGACCGCCGCGCGATAGAGCGCCAGCAGCTCGGCATCGGACAGGAACTCTGCAAACACGACGCGGCCCTGCAGCTCGCGCGGCAGGGCCAGGCGGGCCACCTTGCGCGCATCGGCACCGAAGCCGCAGGCGACTAGCTTCAGCGTTGCATCGGGCTGGGCGGCGAGCGTCTGCAGTGCCCAGTCAAAGCGCTTGCGCTTCATCGGGCCGCCCAGGTAGACCGCAAAGCGCGCACTTGCCAGTTCCGTGGTCAGCGTGGCAGGCAAGCTGCTCGGCGGTGGCTCGAAGTAGGCGGCTTCGATGCCGTGCGGGATGACGCTCAACTTGGGTTCGAGGTCGGGCCAGCGGGCCAGGATGTCGCGCCTGGAGGATTCGCTGATCGTCACGACAGCCGCGCAGCGCCGGAAGGCTGCGGGCATCAGGCGATGCCAGTACCAGTGCTGCCAGCGAGTGGGCGTCTCCGCTTCCCAGGGGATGGTGTCGTGGATGGTGACGACGGCCGGGCACGGCTGCCACCAGGCCATCGTGTTCTCGGCCCAGTGCAACACGTCCAAGCGGTGCGGACCGATGCGCCGCGGCAAGCCGACCTGCTCCCAAAGAGAGAACCGGTCGCCGGGGAAGTCGAAGATGTCGGCCTGCACCTGCTGGTCGCGCGGCAGGTGCATGGGCTTGCTGGCGTTCTGTGCAAACAGTGTCCAGGCCACGCCGTCGGCGGGGCCGGCTTGGCTGCACATCTCAAGCAGGTATTTGCCCATGCCGCGCAGATGCGCGGTGTTGAGGCTGGTGGCGCTGATACCGATCCGCAGCGCCTCAGTCATTGGGCACCCAACGGCGGAACAGCGATTTGGCGAACTTGGTCAGCGTGTGGGTGCGGTAGGGGCCGCTGCGAAGCAGGCCGGCGAAAGTCTTCAGGCCCAGGGCCAGATCACCCTTGGCGGTGTGCGAGTCGGCGAAATTGCACCAGCCACGGTGCTGGAAGCGCTGAAGCGCCACGGGGTCGACGTCGTGGCCGGGGGGCGAGCTCATGCCGAAGCGGCGCAGCAGGTCGGCGCGCATCAGCTCGGTCGTGTTCGTGGCCGGGATGCGGCGCGACAACGAGACCGGGTGCTGGCGGTAGAGCACGAAGGATTCGGCCAGGCGCACGAAGCGATGCCGGGTGCTGGCGCGCACCAGGTATTCCCAGTCGTCGGTCTGCTGGTTGTCGGTCAGAAAGCCGCCCATGCTGTCCCAGGCGCTGCGCCGCCAAAGCACCGATGAGGGCAGGGCATGGTTGTCCAGAATGAGGCGCGGGTAGATCCAGCCGGACAGCGCCTCGTCGACGTGGCCGTTGCGGACCTCCTGGAAGTAGTCGGGCCGTGGCTCCCCTTGCCAGACAGTAAAGGCCGTGTAGCAGAAGTCGTGGTCGGGGCGGGCCTGCAGGGCTTCGAGCTGCAGGCGCAGTTTCTCGGGGTGCCAGAGGTCGTCGGCGTCCAGCAGCGCGACGAACTCAGAGTCCACCTCGGCCATGCCGCGATTGCGCGAACGCGACATGCCGCGGTTCTCCTGCGAGATCACGCGCACGCGGGCATCATCCAGCTCGGCGTTCGCGGCCGTAGCGTCCCTGGAGCCGTCGTTGATGACGGTGACCTGCAGGTCGGGCATGGTCTGGTGCAGCGCCGAGCGCACCGTTTCGGCGATGAAGGCCTCGGCGTTGTAGGCAGGGACGACGATGTTGACGCGGGGCATGGAGCAGGTTCAGGGAGAGGTCTGCGAGGCGGCCGACGCCGCAGGGAGCGGTGCCGACGCGGCTGCGTCCGGCGCTTCAGCCGGGTCAGGTTCCTTCCAACGACCGACCGAGTTCAGCCGGTCGCGCAGCTCCGTGCGGGTCATGCCCAGGGCCATTGCGCGGTGGGCCTGGATCAGCGCCTTGTCGTAGTCCTGCATGTCGAAGTACAGCAGGCCGGCGTTGAAAAGGGTCAGCTGGTTGTCCCCGGCCTGAGTCACGACGTAGTCGAGGAAGCGGTGTGCCTCGTCGAGGCGCTTGTGCTGGATCAGGTAGTTCACGTAGAGCATGCGGAACACGAGATCGTCGGGTGCGAAGTTCATGCCGCGCGCGAAATAGCACTCGACCGTCATGTCGGCACCGTCGGCCTGGTTCGACTTCTCCCGGTCCGCCAGGCGTGCCATGGACATGATGGCGCGCGGATGGTTGGGAAAGACGGCCAGCGTGTAGGCGATGTCCTTGCTGAAGGGACCGGTCGAGCCGTGGGTCAGGTTCTCGACACCACGCGTGAAGTGAACGCTTTCGACAATGTAGAGCTGTGAGGCATGTGCGCTACGGTGATCGAAGGGGCCATAGGTGTTGTGCGTTTCGCCGCAGCCTTCGGGCGGCGGGGCCCGTTTGGAAGGCTGGGCCGCGAGCGGCAGGGCAGCCAAAGCCAGCGCCAGCGCGACGCAGCAGGCCTGGGCAAGCAGGCAGTGGTTCATCGGCTTTCGGCTGTCAGGCATCGTGTCCTCATCCAGTCCAAACAGATGCGGCATAGCGCGCCATGGTCCGCGGTCATCGAGAAGGTGTGATCAGCCGTCGGCAGTTCGTGCAGGTCCAGCGTCGGGCGTGTCAGCAAGCCAAGCCAGGCCGTGGAGGTTCGGGCATGGCCCGCGAACTCCCGGGCAGTGTAGTCATCGCCGCTCAGGATCAGCAGCGCCGGGCCCGCGAAGCCACGCAAGCCGGCAGCCATGCGGTCCTGGAAGCTGCGCGAGTCGGCCTTGGCCTGGCCGGCACCGCGGGCCAGGCGCAGGTTGCTGCCAAGGCCGCGCAGCGCGGCCAGGCCCACGCCGCCCCGCAGCAGCTTGAGCCAGAACTCGGGCTGGCGCAGCCGGCGCCAGTAGTAGTGCTTGACGTGGGTCTGGGCCAGCGTCGCGGCCGAACGCACCCAGGGATTCAGCAGCGCGACGCCCGCGACGCGTGGGTCGTGGGTGGCATCCAGGTAGAGCAGGGAGGCCGAGGCGGCGTCGCACAGGCCCCAGAGGACAACGCGCCTGAGTGCCGGGCGCGCGGCCAGCAAGGCATCGATGGCCGCGGCGATGTCGGTGCCGACGTCGAGGAAGTCGCGCGTCTCGCCGGGGCTGTCACCCATGCTGCGGTAGTCGAAGCGCAAGGCCGCGAAGCCGTTGCCGGCCAGGTTGCGGGCCAGCAGCGTGAACTGGCGATGGCTGCCGACACGGTACTGCGGGCCGCCGACGATGATGAGGACGCCGACGTCGGCGGGCGTGCCGTCGGGTTCGGCCAGGATGCCGACCAACGGTTCCCCCCCGCAGGCAATGCTCAGCACGGATTCGTTCACGCCAGCGCCTCCACGGTGCGGGCGATCAGCGCCGGCGCGAGCTCGATCTCCGCCGTGGCCCAAAAGCTCGGTCCCTGCACGACCTGCGGGCGCACGGTCCAGCCGGTGTCCTGCCAGCCCTTGATGGCCTGCTCGCTGGCCGGCGTCAGCAGGGCGTCCTCGCGTGTGCTGAGCTCCAGCCACTCCACGCGGCCGGGCGCACCGGCCGGGTTGAGCTTGGCGGCCTCGAGGCCGGATGCAAGGGACGGACCGAGCCGATAGCCGGCAATCTCGATCGACCGGCCCGCGGCCAGCTCGGACTTCATCTGTTCCATCAGCCCCTTGCTGGCGCCCGCGGCCATCTCGGCGGCCACCTTGAGGCGCAGGAACTGCTGCAGCGCCAGCTTGCCACTGGTCATCGGCTGCCAGAACAGATAGTTCACTGGCCGGCCCCAGTCGGCCGTGACCAGCAGGCAACCGGCGCGCAGGCCCCAGAGCCACAACGGCGCGTCGTTCGGTGCACGCTCGTCGAGCGCGTGCAGCCCAAGCCTCACATCGGCCTGCCAGTCGGTCCAGGACGCGTCGCCGAAGTCGGCCGACGAATCGCCGCAGCCGCGCAGGTCGATCTGCAGCACGGCATGGCCCGCCTCGGCCAGCGCGCGGCAGGCCAGGGCGGCCGTGCGGCGCGACTTGTTCATCTCCTCGGCGAAGGGGTGCAGGTAGAGCACCCGGCTGCGCGGCTCGCCAGCCGGCGCATGGAACAGGCACAGCCGTTGCTCACCGTCGGCCGGCAGGAAGAAGACGTCGGGTGGGGTGTTCAAGCTGCTCGGGTCTTGCTGCGGTTGAGCCGGTCCTGCAGCGCCTTGAGCCAGGCCCAGCGGTAGGCGGTGAGGTGCATCAGCGGGCGGGATTTGTCGGTCCAGCGCGTGTGCCACTCCATCACGCGGCCGAAGAACTCGATGCGCTTGAAGCGGCCTTCGTCGAACACTGCCTTGAACTCCTCGGCGCGCATCAGCGTCGACGGCGACACCGCCTGATGGGCCTGCTGGTAAGCCGTCTTCAGGATCACCAGGCAGTCGTCCTGATGCACGCACAGGTCCATCGCGACGACTTCGTCACCGAACCAGTAGCGGTAGATGCGGGCCCGGCCCGCGGCCGCCGCGCTTTCCAGCGCCTGCCGGTAGAAGCGCCCCTGGGCGCCGTCCACGGAGATGGCGGTGCCCAGTTCGGCCTTCCAGCCGCTGTTCTCCAACATACCATACTGCTTGATGGCCAGCGCGACCAGTTCGGGTGTGTCGATCATCTCCAGGCGCGGCGTCACGCCGGTGGCCTCGATCTTCTTCAGCTGCTTGCGCGTGTTCTGGCGCAGGTTCTTGCCGCGCCCCTCCCAGTAGGCCTCGAAGCCGTTCTCGACGTCGACCCAGGCCGTGTCAATGTAGTGCTGATGGCGCAGCCGTGCACCGTCGAAAGGCCCCATGTGGGCCAGCGAGTCCAGCTGCGTCAGCCCCACGCCCAAGACCAGCCCGGGCAGAGCGCGCAGCAGCGACTGCAGTGCTGCCTCGAGGTCTTCGTCCGCCGGCAGCAGCACCGGGCCCATCGGCAGCTGAGACGGCTGGAAGCTGTTCCAGCGACCCTTGCCCCGGGGCCGGAGCAGCAACGCCGCGGTCCAGCCGATGTCATCCTCACGGTAGGCCAGCAGCTCTCGGCCTTGGCCGAACTGGTCCAGCAGGCACAACAGGAAATCGCTGCGCAGGAAGGCGTGGGGCAACAGCTTCGCTTGCAGCGCATCCCAGTGGGTGGCCAAGGTGGCCAACTGCTTTGCCGGAACGAGTTTCCAGTCCATCGTTGAAGTTGTTTTCAAGGCCGTCAACTCCTGCGGTAGGTGAGGAGAGCGTCGATCACCCAGTTTCGGTCCTGGTCGCTCATGTCCTGATGGCAATGCAACTGCAGCACATGGTGAGACCAGATTTTTCCCTGGTCGCCGGCCAGATCCGGCACGCCCGGCCACAGCCAGTCCCAGCGCGACACCGGCACGCCCAGCGCTCGCAAGGCCTGATAGGCCGGGTCGGGGTCGTCCACCCAGAGCGGGAAGACATAGGGCGCGCTGTGCTCGGCCAAGGCCGGGAACAGCGGGCGCATGCCCGGCCGGTTGGCCAACGCGGTGGCCATGGCGCGGTAGTGCTGTTGCCGCCGGGCGATGACGCGGCCGCGGGAGGTCAGCAAGGCCGCCCGCGTGGCGGCGCGCGTCGGTGCGCGATGGCACAGCTTCACGTCGATGCGCGCGTAGTCACCCGCCGGGTCGAACCGGGCGGGTTGCGGAGCCGCGCTGGTGGGCGTAGCGCGGCCGCCGCCACGCAGCATCCGTTTGAGCGCCAGCAGCGGGGCCGCCCAGACCCGCCGGAGCCCCAGCTGGCCGTAGCACGCGCTGATCTCTAGGTCGTCCAGCGTCGCCTTCAGCTGGCCCTTCAGACCCACTGGTTCCAGCGGCGCGACGGGCCGGGCCGGCTGTTTGACCAGCAGCAGGCCGCCGTTCTGCGCTGCGAAGAACTTGGGCAGGCTGGCAATGACGACATCGCCGAGCGCGCCCACCGCGCCACCCTCGCCCTGTCCGAACATGGCGTGCGCGCAGTCTTCCAGCATCAGCACGCCGCGGCGCTGGCACCAGGCGCGCAGGTCGCGCAAGTCCAGCGGCAGGCCGAAGAAATGGGCGACGCACAGTACGCGTGTGTCGGCCGGCGCATGCTGCTCCAGCCAGTCCAGGCTGGGGCGGCCGTCGGCGGCTATTGGGTAGAAGCCCAGCCGGTGCCCCAGCGTCAGTACCGGCGACACCATGGTGGGGCAGTGGTAGCTGGGCACCAGCACGCGCTGGTCCGGGCTGAGCGCCAGGCTTTCCAGGCCCAGCAGGATGGCCGCGCGGCCACTGCTGGTCAGCAGCGCGCCGGGCCGGTCGAGCAGGCAGGGCAGGGCCGGGGAGCCTGTGTCGACCTGGCAGTTGTGCGGGCCCGGCACGGGATTCCGGGGGACCGAACGGGGATTGCTGGCGTCGACGTTCATTCGCAGGCTCTGGCCGCTCAGGTCCGGGCGGCCACGAAGTCCGCCAGCGAGCCCACGGTGGCGAAGGTGTCGCCGTCGATGTCGTCATCGTCGACGGCCAGGCCCAGTTGCTCCTCCATCGCGGTGATCAGGCTGACCACGGCCATCGAGTCCAGCTCGGGCAGGGCGCCGAGCAGGGCGGTGTCGCGGGTGAAGGTCTGGGCGCGGCCGTTCAGGCTGAGCACGTCATCGAGAAGCCTCAGCACGTGGCCGAGAACCTGGGCGTTTTCCATCGGGTGCGTCCAAAAAGCAAGCGCGGCAGTTTAGCCTCCGGCCCCCTTGCCTCCGGGGGCAGCCACCCCTTGGCCTCGGGGTCGCGTGAGATACTTTTTTCACTCTCAACGCCTGTTTTGCGGCCGCGCCTTCATGCCCGAATCGACCCTGCTGAACGAGTTGGTGGCCGTTGCCGCCGAGCGCACGCCCGGCGCCCCGGCGCTGACCTATGGTGCGGCGACGCTGAGCTATGGCGAACTGGACGCCGCCGTGCGCGGCTTCGCCAGCGGCCTGATGCAGCTGGGCCTGGGCCGCGGCGAGCGCGTAGCCATCTATCTGGAGAAGCGTTTCGAGACGGTCGTCGCCAGCTTCGGCGCGCCGGCGGCCGGCGGCGTCTTCGTGCCGCTGAACCCGCTGCTCAAGCCCGAGCAGGTGGGCTTCATCCTGCGCGACTGCGATGTGCGCGTGCTCGTCACCTCGCCCGAGCGCCTGGCCCAACTCGGCGACGTGCTGACCCAGTGCCCCTCGCTGCGCCATGTCGTGCTGACCGGCGGTTCGGGTTCGGCGCCGGTGCCGCTGCACGACTGGGCGGCCCTGCTCGCCGCGCCGGCCCGCGCCGGTCATCGCGTCATCGACACCGACATGGCGGCCATCCTCTACACCTCGGGTTCGACGGGCCGGCCCAAGGGCGTCGTGCTGTCCCACCGCAACATGGTGGCCGGCGGCAAGAGCGTGGCCGGCTACCTGGAGAACCGCGCCAGCGACACGCTGCTGGCCGCGCTGCCGCTGTCATTCGACGCCGGCTTCAGCCAGCTCACGACGGCCTTCCACAGTGGCGCCCGCGTCGTGCTGCTGAACTATCTGCTGCCCCGCGACGTGCTCAAGGCCATGGAGCGCGAGAAGGTCACGGGGCTGACGGCCGTGCCGCCGCTCTACATCCAGCTGACCCAGCTGGAATGGCCGGCCGCCATCGACCAGCATCTGCGCTATTTCGCCAACACCGGCGGGCGCATGCCGCGCGCGACGCTGGATGCCTTGCGGAGCAAGGCGCCATCGGCCCAGCCATTCCTGATGTATGGCCTGACCGAGGCCTTCCGCTCCACCTATCTGCCGCCTGCCGAGGTCGACCGCCGGCCCGACTCCATCGGCAAGGCCATCCCGAACGCCGAGATCCTCGTGCTGCGCGAGGACGGCACGGAATGCGCGGCCGACGAGCCCGGCGAGCTGGTGCACCGCGGCGCGCTGGTGGGCCTGGGCTACTGGAACGATGCCGAGAAGACGGCCGAGCGCTACAAGCCCCTGCCGGTCGGCGTGGGTGGCCGTGAGGGCGGGCTGCAGCTGCCCGAGTTCGCCGTGTTCTCCGGCGACACGGTGCGCCGCGACGCCGAGGGCTTCCTGTACTTTGTTGGCCGTCGTGACGAGATGATGAAGACCTCGGGCTACCGCGTCAGCCCCACCGAGGTCGAGGAGATTCTGTACGCGACCGGCCTGGTCGGCGAATGCGTGGCCTTCGGCGTCGACCATGACACGCTGGGCCAGGCCATCCAGGTCATCGCGACGCCGCCCGAGGGCGCTGCCGGGCTGGACCTGGCCGCGCTGGCCGCCGCCTGCAAGGCCCGCATGCCGGCCTATATGGTGCCGCACGGCATCCAGGCCCGCAGCGGCCCGCTGCCGCGCAACCCCAATGGCAAGATCGACCGCAAGACACTCTCGACCGAATGGGTCGAGCGCCACGCCGCATGAGCGATACCACTCCCCCGAAGCGTGTGCTGGAGCACGCGCCCGTACTGTTCTCGCGTGATGCCAGCGGCGAGCTGCTGGTCGGCGGCCAGCGCCTGTCGGTGCTGGCCGAGCGCGTCGGCCAGACGCCTTTCTACGCCTATGACCGCGGGCTGTTGAAGGCCCGCGTCGCGGAGCTGCGCGCCGCGCTGCCGGCAGGGCTGGAGCTGCACTACGCGATGAAGGCCAACCCGATGCCGGCCCTCGTGCAGCTGATGGCCGGACTGGTCGATGGCATCGACGTGGCCTCGGCGGGCGAGCTGCAGGTGGCGCTGAATGCCGGCGCCGATCCGCACGAGATCAGCTTCGCCGGCCCCGGCAAGCGCGACATCGAGCTGGGCCAGGCGGTGGCGGCCGGCGTGCTCGTCAATGTCGAGACGGCGCGCGAGCTCAAGGTGCTGGCCGCGGCCTCGCAGCGCCTGGGCCTGCCGGCCCGCGTCGCCCTGCGCGTGAACCCCGACTTCGAACTCAAGGGCTCAGGCATGCGCATGAGCGGCGGGCCGAAGCAGTTCGGCATCGATGCCGAGACGGTGCCCGAGGTGCTGGCCCAGGTCGGCGCGCTGGCCGGCGACGGGCTCGCCTTCGAAGGCTTCCACCTGTTCGCCGGCTCGCAGAACCTGAAGGCCGAGGCCATCTGCGAGGCGCAGCTGAAGAGCTACGAACTGGCCCTGCGCCTGGCCGAATCGGCCCCGGCGCCGGTGCGCTTCCTGAACCTGGGCGGCGGCTTCGGCATTCCCTATTTCCCGGGCGAGACGCGGCTGGATCTGGCGCCCATCGCGGCCAACCTGGCGGCGCTGCAGCAGCGGGCGAGGGCCGACCTGCCGCAAGCCAGGCTGGTCATCGAGCTGGGCCGCTATTTCGTCGGCGAGGCCGGCGTCTACGTCAGCCGCCTCGTCGACCGCAAGGTCTCGCGCGGCCAGGTCTTCCTGGTGGCCGATGGCGGCCTGCACCACCATCTGTCGGCGTCCGGCAACTTCGGCCAGGTGCTGCGCAAGAACTACCCGGCCTCCGTCGAGCCGCAGGGCCGGCAGGAGGCGTCCACCGAGGCTGCCAGCGTCGTCGGCCCGCTGTGCACGCCGCTGGACCTGCTGGCCGACCGCATGGAGATGGCCAGGGGCGAGATCGGCGACCTGACGGTCGTCTACCAGAGCGGTGCCTATGGCCGCAGTGCCAGCCCCGAGGGCTTCCTGGGCCACCCGGCCTGCGTCGAGGTGCTGGTCTAAGCCGAACTTTGGCGCCTCTGCGAACGTAAGTCGGCGCCCCGCTTGAACTTTGCGTTCGCGGGGTGGGCGGCTACTGGGTACAGGCCGGGTTCAGGCCGAGCAACTCGAAGGCCTTGGCCTGCAGAGGTGTGGGCCGCGTGGTGAGGACGATCTGGGCCTCGGGGTTAAGCGTGGTGTGAGTGACGTTGTAGGCCAAGGTCCCGAGGTCTTGCAGCAGCGTCCTGAAGCTGTGTAGCGGCAGCCCGTCCTCGGCCGTCTTGCTCGCATCCTTGGCCTTGGCCTGCTCGGAGCGAACCGCCTTGAGCACGGGCGAGGCACGGCTGGCGCTGGCCTCGTCGAGGTGCTCGTCGTCGAAGAGCATGGGCTTGAGCCGCGCCCGCATGTGCCACTCAACGTAGTAGGCGAGCATGCACAGGAATACGTGAGCCCGCACACGCTGGGCGTTGTAGTGGAAGACCGGACGCACATGCAGGTCCACCGTCTTGATCGAGCGGAACGCCCGCTCCACATGCGACAGGCTCTTGTAGGCGGCCACCGCCGCGGCGGCATCGAGCTGCTGGGCCGACACGCTGGTGCGGATCACGTACAGGCCATCGAGCGCGGCCTCCTGCGCAATCGCGTCGTTGCGGCGCTGCCAGGTGAGCGTGTCGTCGGTGATCGACAGCTCGATGTGCTTGGCCATGTGGAAGCGCTCGATCACGCGGCCCACGCGCAAGGCGATGGCCTGCTCGCCGCGCAGCGGCTGGCGCTCGCGCCGCGTGGCCGCGGCGATCTTGGCCAGATCGGCCTCGGTGGCGGCGAGCAGCTCGCCTCGCTTGCGGGCGCGCTCCTCGGCCAGCAGCGGGTTGCGGCACACCACCAGGCGCTCGCCGGGGAAGTGCTCGCTGGTGAGCTCCAGCAGGTTGCGCTCGTCGAACAGCGAGGGCTGCAAGGGCCCGTGCTCGGCGGCCAGTTGTGCGATCTGGGGGCTGCGCAGACTGCTCACCCAATCCATGCCCTGGGGCTTGAGCACTTGCTCGATGCGAGCCGAGGTCAGCATGCCGCGGTCACCCGCCCAGACGATGTGCTGGATGCCGAAACGCTCGCGCAGCTTGGCCACCTGCGCGGCCACGGTGGCCGGATCGGCGGTGTTGCCGGGGAACACCTCCACCGCGATCGGGCAGCCCTGGCCCGTGCAGATCAGGCCGAAGACGATCTGCGGATCGTCGCGCTTGCCATCGCGCGAGTGCCCGCGCGCGGCCAGCTCGCAGCAGCGCCCCGTCAGCCAGGTCGAGGTCAGGTCGTACAGCACCAGGGTCGAGCCCAGCAGGTGCTGGCGCGCCAGGCGCCGCTCGATCATTGGCTGCGCGTCGTGCAGCCAATCCAGCGCCGCATACAGCTCCTCGGCGCGGCACTGGCCGACCCCGAGCACGCGGCCCAGCGACGAGTTCGCGGTGTCGTCGTGCAACAGGCGGTGGGTGGCCAGCTTGGAGGCTGGCGCGATCACGCGCGCGACCAGCAGGGCCATCAGCAGCGGCTGCAGCTCCTTGGGGGCTGAGGCGAACCAGCCCGGGGCCCCCGCGCCGCGTGCGCAGCCCAGCACCGCGGCCACATGGCCATGGGGCAGGCTGCGCTCGACGCTGAAGACCGCCTCGGCGCTGGGCACGGCGACCCCGCCGCGCAGTAGCAGCTTCAGGCCCTCGATCACCTCGGTGGG
>NZ_SMBU01000042.1 GCF_004342485.1 Roseateles saccharophilus | reverse complement strand
GCCGCCTGACGCGTCCTCCCATCGCGCCCCAACGCTCCGGCCGGCGTCAGGTCAGGCGTCGTCACGTCCGGCAGGAGAGGTCTTCCACATTAAGAGCCTGGCTTCGCGGCGCGGAAAGTCATTGGCCTAGGATCAACCCAGGCGTCGGTGCGCCAGCGCCGGCAGCTGCTGGCGCACCTGCGCGAGCCGTGCCCGGTCCAGTTCCGCCATGACGACGCCCTCGCCCTCGGGCAGCACGGCCAGCACTTGGCCCCAGGGGTCGATGACCATGCTGTGGCCCCAGGTGCGGCGGCCGTTGGCATGCTGGCCGCCCTGGGCCGGCGCGATGACATAGCACTGGTTCTCCACGGCGCGCGCGCGCAGCAGCAGCTCCCAGTGCGCCTGGCCGGTCGTGTAGGTGAAGGCGGCCGGCACGGCCAGCAGGTCGCAGCCGGCGTAGCCGCGGTAGAGCTCGGGGAAGCGCAGGTCGTAGCAGACCGACAGGCCGACGCCGACGCCGCCCGCATCGAAGCGCGTCGGCTGGCTGCCAGCCTCCAGCACGCGGCCCTCGTCATAGCTCTCGCGGCCGTTGTCGAAGGCGAACAGATGGATCTTGTCGTAGCGCGCGACGCACTCGCCGGCGGGCGAGAACACCAGCGTCGAGTTGCGCACGCGCTCGCTCGTCGCGGCCTTGATGGGCAGCGTGCCGCCGATGATCCACAGCCCCAGCTCGCGCGCGGCCGTGGCCAGCATGGCCTGGATGGGGCCGGCGCCCTCCGCCTCGGCCAGGACCAGCTTGTCGCTGTCGCGCTGGCCCATCAGGCAGAAGTATTCGGGCAACGCGGCCAGGCCCGCGCCCTGGCGTGCGGCGTCCTCGAGCAGGCGTCGGGCGGCGACGAGGTTGGCGGCCACGTCGGGGCCGGAGACCATCTGGCAGGCGGCGATCTTCATGCGGGCGATGCTAGAGCCTGTTCACTCCGGTTTTCCTGCGGGCTGGAGCAACTCCAGCGCGCCGACGAACTCGCGCGCCTCGATGCGGCACAGCCGCAGCCGGCGCAGCAGCCAGGGCGTCAGGTCCTGCTGGCCGAGGTGCTCGGGCCAGGCGCCGGCATCGCCGTCGGGGATCTCGGCGGGGTCGGCGCCGGTCATGGGCTCGCCCTTGAGCACATCGACGCAGGCCTTGCGCGCCAGCGGCAGGGCCGTCTCGGCCCGGGCGGCGTCCAGCCGCGTGCCGCGGCGCTGCACCTGGTGCTGCACCGCGCCGAGCAGGGCCATCAGCCGGTAGCCGTGGCTGAGCGCCGACTCCACCTCGGCCTCGGGCAGACGCACGCTGAGCGGCTCCACGCGCGTGCGCTGCGCGGTGGCGGCCAGCGCCGACAGCGCGGCATAGGCCTGCTGGCGGGAGAGGCGCTGGGCCAGCTGCTCCTCGGCGCCCGGCGCCCAGCGCAGCATATTGGACGCATGCCGGGCCAGCGCGCCGCGCAGCTGCCCGGCCAGGCGCGGCGTCGCGGAGCGCTCCCAGCTCGGCAGCACGAAGCTGAACAGCCAGGCCAGGCCGGCGCCGATCAGCGTGTCGGCCAGGCGCTCGACCACCGCCGGGTTGCTGCCCGGCGCCAGCATCAGCGGCTGCAGCAGGGCCATCAGCGTGGCGGCCGTGGCGGCCACGCGGTAGCGGCGGTTCACGTAGGCATGGGCCGTGCCCACCGCGGCGATGAAGCACAGGCTCAGCAACGGCACCGAATGCAGATGGGCCAGCAGCAGCACCAGCAGGCAGCCCAGCACCGTGCCGATGATGCGTTCGTTGCGGCGCGACAGCGTCTGCTCCAGGTTGCCGCGCAGCACGACGGCCACGCTCAGCATCAGCCAGAAGGGATGCGCCGCCCATGGCAGGAAGGCGCCCAGCGCATAGGCCAGGGACAGGGCCAGCGCCGAACGCAGCGCATGGCGCATGACGCTGGACTGCAGCGTCAGATGGGGCTTGAGCGCGGCCAGCGGCCAGCCCTCGGGCGACACGAAAGGCGCCAGGCGCTCGGGCGTCCAGGGGCTCTCGGGGTCGTCCGTGCTGCCCTGGCGCGCGACCATCGCGGCCACGTCGTCCAGCATATGGCCCAGGCGCGACTGCAGCGCCGAGACAAGGTGGGCGCGCGAGTCGCCCGGCGGCGCGCTGACGGCGGTCAGCCGCGCGGCAAGCTGCTCGCGCCAGGCGTCCACCGACACATCGGGCAGCGGCACGCCGTAGGCGATGCTGTCGGCCAGCGCGCTCAACACGTCGGCCAGCTGGCGCAGGGTTTCCGCCAGCGCGGCGCGCCACTGGCGGCCGGGGAAGTCCTGGCCCAGCAGCTCGGTGTCGAGGCGGCTGGCCAACAGCAGGTCGCGCAGCTCGATGAGGCCGAGCACGAGGTCGGTCTGCTTGCGGCTGCGCGGCGAGCGGCGCGCCGCGAAGACCTGGTCGCGCGCGGCCTGCAGGGCCTCGGCCAGCAGCACGTCGTCGGCGATGGAGGCACGGATGCTGGCCTCCGCCCCGCCCACGGCGCCGGCGATGCGCTGGGCCCGCGAGCGCAGCCGCCGCTCGGTGGCGCGCAACGCATTGGCCAGCGCCAGCTGGCGCAGCCGGTGGCGCAGCACGTTGGCGCTCAACCGCGCCCAGAGCGCATAGACGCAGCCCCCCAGGCACACCCAGGCCGCATGCCCGACGGGCGAGGTCGCGCCGGCCGTGCGGTCCCAGGCCATCGCGAACACCATGGCCAGCACCGGCGTGAAGGACAGCGGCCCGGCGCGCAGGCCCCAGGCCAGGGCCATCAGCGACAGGAAGGCCACGACGGCGACCAGGGCCACGGTCAGCGCCAGCGAGCCATCGGCCAGGCCCACCAGCAGCGTGACCAGGGCCGCGGCGGCGGCGGCGGGCAGCACGCGCGGCAGCACGCGCTGCGGCGGGTTGGGCACGTCGGGCAGGCTGGCGCAGACCGCGCCGCCCACGGCCGCGAGGCCGGCCGTCTCGCCGAACAGCGCGCCGACCAGGGCGTGCGTGACCGTGACGCCCAGCGCCACGCTGAGACCGTTGAGGTGGGCCGCTTCGAGGCGCTGGAAGAAGGCCTTCACTTGAGGAGCAGCTCCATGACCCGGCGCTCGCTCGCCGGCAGCTCGTGCACCGAGGCCCAGGCGGACTTCTCGGGCCGGTAGACGTATTGCGGCGGCGCGGCGGCGGCGATGCGTGCCTGCAGCGGCGCGAGCGCGGCCCGGGCGGCATCGCCCTGCCCTTGCGCCTGCAGCGCGGCGGCACGCACGATGACGGCAAGGTCGCTCCAGGGGCCGGCGGCCAGGGCCTCGTCGGCACCGTGCTGCGCGGCGGCGGCATCGCCGTCGACCAGGGCCAGCCAGGCCTTCAGCGCCAGCGTGTCGGGGTCGCGCGGGTCGAGGATCAGCGCCTCCTTGAGCTGGGCACGAGCCGGCTCGGTGAGGCCGGCGCGCAGCAGGTCCAGCGCATAGTCGCGGCGCAGCGGCACGAGGCCGGTGCGCAGGCGCAGCACGGCGTCGTACTGCTTGAAGGCATCGTCCCAGCGGCCGGCCAGGGCCAGCGTGGCCGCCCTGCCCCACAGCGCCTCGGGCTGGTCGCCCTGGTAGGCCAGCACGGCCTCGTAGGCGGCCAGCGCCCGGGCCACGTCGCCCAGGCGGCGGTAGTGGTCGGCCAGGGCCAGGTCGACCCGGAAGCGGTCCTCGCCCTTCAGCGCGTCGGCGCCCTTGGCCAGGCCGGGCACGACCTCGGTGGCCAGCGGCGCGCCGCCATGCCACAGCGCATCGGCGGTGTTCACGCGCAGTGCGCCGCTGTGCGGATGGCGGGCCAGCGCGCGCACCGACAGCTCGCGCGCCGCCGCGCCGTCGCCCGCCAGCGCGAGTGCATACAGGCGCGCCGCCAGCGCGCTCTCGTCGTCGGGCGCGAGCTTCAGCGCGCGCTCGAACAGCGGCACCGCATCGGCCAGCCAGCCGTCCTCCAGCTTGTCGTTTCCAGCGTTAACGAGAGCCGCGGGCAGGTTTGCACGCGTGTCACGCAGGGTGAAAAAGTGCTTTACGAGCGCCCGCAGCGCCGGGTCGATCACGATCAGGCGCTC
The DNA here is from genome assembly GCF_004342485.1 of Roseateles saccharophilus. Lineage (GTDB taxonomy): Bacteria > Pseudomonadota > Gammaproteobacteria > Burkholderiales > Burkholderiaceae_C > Pelomonas > Pelomonas saccharophila. Next base: position 35,752 of record NZ_SMBU01000042.1, on the reverse strand, counting down.
GCGCACGATTTCCCGGCCGTCGTAGGTATCCCGGCGTGGCGAGGCCTCGGCGTTCGCGCCCTCGGCGAAGTATTCCCACACCGAGCCGCCCGCGTAGCGCGACAGGAAGCCGTTGCGCGTCTTCGCGTCGCGCGCCTTGGCCTGCTGGTAGTGCGCCTCGATCTCACGCACCTGCTCGGCCGTCAGCACGCCGTGCACCTGATGGGTCAACTCGTGCAGCACGGTGTTGTACTTGTCGAAGATGCTGCGCTCCACGTCCTCAATGCCGGTGACGGTGGCGTAACCACCCATGCCTCGCACGTCGTCCCAGAGCCGTGAGTCGTAGTCAATACGTGCATCTTTCAGCCTCATGCCATGAGGCGTCTCGGACAGCCGCATCCACATCGGCTTGATGAAGTGAGTCGCGCCAGCCTCAACCAACACCGGGATGAAGGCCTTCCACGGCGCGACTGACAAAGCGACGCGCTTTTGGTGGCGCGGCGACAGATCCTTCCAGTTCAGCACATAGCGCTCGATACCGGGCACCACCGGCGTCGGCATCGCAGCAAAGCGGCGCTCGTAGTCGGCGCGGTGCACGTCGACGGCGAAACGCTGCGACTCAAGCGCCTTGGCCGCGATGGCATGGGCGCGACCCAGCTGCGGGCAGCGCTCCAGCACGGCCAGGCTGATCGCCAGCGCGGCGTCGAAGTCACCCCGCTCGAAGGCATCGGAGGCGCGCTTGACATCAAGCATCAGCGCAGGGAACTCGACGGGGTTCTGAGGCGCGTGAGGCCAGTTCCGCAGATGCTCGGCCAGCTGGCTGTAGTTCTCGCGCGCATAGCCGTTGCCGAGCAGGTAATGGGCCATCTCGTGATGGCGGTTCAGCGCGACGGCCTGCTCCGCGGCGGCGATGGCGTCCTCGGTGCGGCCCAGCCGGATCAGCGTTTCGGCCAGCGCACTGAGGCCATCGGCCGTGCGCTCGGCGGCGAGGCCCGCCTCGAGCTTCTGCAGCGAGGCGTCGAACTCGCGCAGCTGGTAATGGCGCTGGCCGAGGCCGCGCAGGGCCTGGGCCTTGTCGACCGGGAGTGTGGCGCGCGCCAGCGCCTGTTCGAAGCAGTTCCGCGCCCGTTCGAAGTCGCGCCGGTCCAGCGCCAGGCGGCCGGCGGCCAGCAGGTCGACGGCCTCGGCCTTGGCGTCGCTCAGCACGCCGTGCGTGCGGCGGTCGATGGCGGCGCCGTCGTCGCGGGCGAACAGCCACTGGTAGACGAGGCCGCGCTCGGCCGCATCGGGCCGCTTGGCGCGCAGCAGGGCGTCGAGCCCGGGGCGCGCATCGGCGTAGTGCTGCTCGGTCAGCAGCGTCTGCAGTCGCGCGGCGTCGGCGGCCGCCTGCGCGGCGTTCGCGGTCAGGCAGACGACCAGGCAAACAGTCAGGAAGTTGGCCAGTTGGCGCCAGGGCATGCGGGCAGCTCCGTCAGTGGAGCGCCGATGCTAATCGGGCGCGGCGGCGCCGCGGTTCAACTCCGGATCATCTCCGCCGCGATGAGGCGCACCGGCGCGCTGCCATAGCCGAGGAACTTCTCGTGGAAAGCCTTGAGGTCGAAGCCACCGGGGCCGGACTTGGCCTTCAACTGCTCGCGCAGCACGAAGATCTCGCTGTAGCCGCTGAAGTAGCTGGTCAGCTGCACCGAGGTCAGCTGCACGCGGCGCCATTTCTCCCGGGCCTCGCGCTCGGTCTGGAAGGCCTGGCGCATCAGCAGGTCGAGCGCATCGGCTTCGGTCATGCCGCCCGTGTGCACGCTGTAGTCGAGCAGGGTGTTGGTCACCGCGCGCAGATGCCACTTGCCCCACATCAGCGTCATCTCCGGCGAAGCGCCGTAGCCGCTCTCGATCATCATGCGCTCGCCATAGACGGCCCAGCCTTCGATCATCGCGCCGTTGCCGAACAGCGCCTTGACCTTGCCCGGCACGCGGTTGGCGTGCACGAGCTGGGTGTAGTGGCCGGGAATGGCTTCGTGGATGCTGAGGATCTGCAGGATCCAGTGGTTGTACTCGCGCAGCGAGCTCTCGGCCTGCTCGGGCGTCAGCTCGTCCAGCGGCGTGACGTTGTAGTAGGTCTTGTCCTGGGGCCGGTAGGGGCCGGGCGCCTCGATGCTGGCGCCGGCCACGCCGCGCTCGTACTCGGGCGTCTCGCGCACCGCCAGCGGCTTGGACATGTCCTGGTTGAGCAGGTCGTGGTCGCGCACCCAGGCCTCCAGCTGCGGGATCTGCGCGCGGATCTCGTCGACGAAGCGCTCGCGCGCGACATGCCTCTCGCTGAGCTTGGCGATGACGCGGCCGATCAGCGCGAAGCGGTCGGCCGGCGGCGCCTCGGCGCCGATGACGCTGGGCCACAGCGCCGCGGCCTGGGCCTGCATGCCGGCCAGCACCTCCTCGCGGCGCTGCAGCGCGATCTCGTAGGTGGCCTTGGCCGTGCGGGCGGACTGGATGTCGTGGGCGAACTTGGCCTCGTACAGCGCCGCGCCGATGCGGAAGGAACGCCTGGCCGAGGGCAGCAGCCGCTTCAGATGCGCGCCATAGCCGTTCACCGCGGCACGCGCCTGCGCCAGCGGCGCCTTGAAGGTCGCCGCCTGGCCGGCCTCGGCGGCACGCTTGGCGATGTCGTCCAGCACGCCGAGCACGCCGGGCGCCTGCTGGATGGCCAGCTCGGTGTGCTCGCGCGTGACGCCGCCGTTCGGCGCCAGGCTGGCCTGGGCCGCACGGTAAAAGGCCGGCAGCGCGGCGACGCGTGGCTTCAGCGCCTTCAGCCGTTCGGGCAGGGGCGCGTAGTCGGTGTTCAGCAGCAGGTCCAGCGGGCCAGCCGGGTTGTAGTTGGCCGGGTTCCAGGCCCATTCGCGCAGCGTGTCGAGCTGCCAGAGATCGCTGTTGATCTTGGCGATCAGCATGGCGCGGTCCATGCGCTGGCTGACCGAAAGCGTCGCGTCGGACCGGTTTTCGAATTCGGCCAGCCAATGTTTCAGGAAGGCGCGCTGGCGGTCGCGCTGGGCGCTGCCGGGCAGCGTGATCTGCGGCGCGAACTCGAAACGGCCGGCGGCGACGGCGGCGTCGGGGTCCAGCCGCCACAGCGCCTCCAGGAAGGCTTCGACCTGGCCGTCAAAGCCCGCGTCCGCCGCCAGCGCGGGCAGGGCGAGGCTGGCAAGGCCGAGGGCGGCGAATTCGCGACGTTTCATGCAAGAGCTCCTTCCAGCGCATCGATGAACAGGGCTGCAACGTCGAGCCCGCTCTGGTCGGTGATCTCACGGAAACAGGTCGGGCTGGTCACGTTGATCTCGGTCAGGTGATCGCCGATGACGTCCAGGCCGACCAGCAGCAGGCCCCGCGCAGCGAGGATGGGGCCGAGAGTCTCGGCGATCTCGAAGTCGCGTGCTGAAAGTTTGCGCGCCACGCCCTTGCCGCCGGCCGCAAGGTTGCCGCGCACCTCGCCGCCCTGCGGGATGCGCGCCAGGCACCAGGGCACGGGCTTGCCGCCGATGACGAGGATGCGCTTGTCGCCCTCGGCGATGGCCGGGATGAAGCGCTGCACCATGACGGTCTGCGCACCGTCCTTGTTCAGCGTCTCGATGATGGCGCCGAGGTTCAGGCCGTCGTCCTTGACGCGGAAGATGCCCATGCCGCCCATGCCGTCGAGCGGCTTGAGGATGATGTCGCGGTGCTCGGCGTGGAAGGCGCGGATCTCGGCCGGCGCGCGCGTGACCAGGGTCGGCGCGATGAACTGCGGGAACTCGAGGATGGCGAGCTTCTCGGGGTGCTCGCGCAGCGCGCTCGGCTTGTTGAAGACGCGGGCGCCCTCGCGCTCGGCCTGGCCGAGCAGGTGGGTGGCGTAGAAGAACTCGGGGTCGAAGGGCGGGTCCTTGCGCATCAGCACGGCGTCGGCGTCGGCCAGGGCCAGGTCGGCCGTGGCCTCGACCTTGAACCAGTCGTGCGAGTCTCCGGTCAGCGTGATGTGGCGGGCGCCGCGCGCCGTCACGCGGCCGTCGCGCAACCAGACGAGATGATGCGGCTCGCAGGCGACGAGGGCATGGCCGCGCCGGGCGGCCTCGCGCATCATCGCGAAGGTGGAGTCCTTGTAGGTCTTGAAGGTGTCGAGCGGGTCGGCGACGAAGAGCAGCTTCATGGTCAGGCGCTGAGATAAGGCGTCGGCCAGTGTTGCACAGCGCCACGCCGGGCGCGCAGGCGGGGCTATGCGCGGCCCGCGCGGCGCCAGGCCGCGACCGCGGTGGCGAGGCCGCCGGCCACGACGGCCCAGAAGGCCGAGCCTATGCCCAGCAGCTTGAAGCCCGACAGGCCGACGAGGAAGGTCAGGATGGCGGCGTCGCGGTGGGCCTCGTCCTTCAGCGCCGCGGCCAGCGCGCCGGCGATGGTGCCGAGCAGAGCCAGGCCGGCGATCGCCGCGACGAGTTCGCGCGGGAAGGCCGCCAGCAGCATCGCAACGCCCCCGCCGGCCAGGCCGATCAGGCAATAGAACAGGCCTGCAGCCATGGAGGCCGTGTAGCGCCGCGCCGGATCCTCGTGGGCCTCGCGGCCCATGCAGATCGCCGCGGTGATGGCCGCGAGGTTGAGCGCATAGCCGCCGAAGGGGGCGAGCAGCGTCGTCGCGGCGCCGGTCACGGCGATGCTGGCGGAGACCGGCGTCTGGTAGCCGCTGGCGCGCTGGGCCGCAACGCCGGGCAGGTTCTGCGAGGCCATCGTGACGAGGAAGAGCGGCAGGGCCACGCCGATGACTGCATTCCAGCTGAACTCGGGCGCCGTCCAGACCGGCAGCGCGAAGACCTGGGCGCCGGCCATGCCGGCGAAGCTGAGCCGCCCCTGGGCCAGCGCGACGGCGATGCCGGCCAGCAGCACGCCCGGCACGGCATAGCGCGGCCACAGCCGCCGGCCCAGCAGATAGGCCGCCGCCATCGTCAGCACGAGGCCAGGCGCGGTCTCGACGCTGACGACGGCGTCCAGCCCGAAGCGCGTGAGCACGCCGGCCAGCAGGGCCGAGGCGATGGCCAGCGGGATTCGGTCCATCAGCTTCTCGAACCAGCCGCTGGCGCCGGCCGCGGCCATGAGCAGGCCGCAGACGATGAAGGCGGCTATGGCCTCGGGCATCGCGACGCCGGTGGTCGACGCGAGCAGGGCCGCGCCGGGCGTGGACCAGGCGGTCAGGATGGGCTGGCGCGTCCACAGGCTCAGGACCAGGCTGGTCAGGCCCATGCCCAGGCCCAGCGCCCACAGCCAGGAGGCCGTCTGCGCGGGCGACGCACCGAGGGCCACGGTGGCCTTGAAGATGATGGCGACCGAGCTGGTGTAGCCCACCAGCACGGCGACGAAGCCGGCCACGAGGGTGGACGGCGAGACGTCCTTCAGGAAAGCGCGCATCGGGCCAGCATAGCGGCGACGCTCAGATCTCGACCTTGCTGCCAAGCTCGACGATGCGGTTGGTCGGCAGGTGCAGGAAGTCCGCCGCGGCGGCCGCGTTGCGGTGCATGCTGGCGAACAGCTTCTCGCGCCACAGGGCCATGCCGGCGCCGACGGTCGGGATGACGATGTCGCGGCTCAGGAAGTAGCTGGTCTCCATGTCTTCGAGCTGCACGCCGTGGCCCTTCAGCAGGGCCAGCGCCTCGGGCACGTCGGGCTCGTTCTTGAAGCCGAAGTGCAGCGCCACCTGCCAGCAGCAGTGGCCCAGGGCCTGGACCTCGCAGCGCCGGTCGAAGCCGATCCAGGGCACCTCGTGGTGGCGCACGGTGACGAAGACGTTCTGCTCGTGCAGCACGCGGTTGTGCTTGAGGTTGTGCATCAGCGCGTTCGGCGTGATGCCCTGCTCCGCCGACAGGAAGACGGCCGTTCCGGCCACGCGCGTGGGCGGGTTCACGAAGACGGCGGCGAGGAAGTCCGGCAGCGCGATGGCGTCTTCGCGCAGCTTGTCGGAGAGCTGCTTGCGGCCCTGCTTCCAGGTCAGCATCAGCGTGAACATGCCGATGCCGATCATCAGCGGGAACCAGCCGCCGGCCACGATCTTCAGCAGGTTGGAGGCCAGGAAGGTCATGTCGATCATGAAGAAGACGCCCGTCGCGACGACGCACAGCGCGAGCGGATACTTCCAGCCGTAGCGGATGACGAAGAAGGTCATCACGGTCGTGATCGTCATGTTCATCGTGACCGCGACGCCGTAGGCGCCGGCCATCTTCTCGGACGAGCCGAAGAAGACGACCGCCGCGACGACGAACAGCATCAGCGACCAGTTGATGAAGGGCACGTAGATCTGGCCGATGTCGCGCACGCTGGTGTGCAGGATGCGCAGCCGCGGCAGCAGGCCGAGCTGGATGCTCTGCTTGGCCACCGAGAAGCTGGCGGTGATCAGCGCCTGCGAGGCGACGATGGCCGCGGCCGTGGCGAGCAGGAAGAGCGGGATCTCGGCCCAGGACGGCGCCAGCATGAAGAAGGGGTTCTCGACGCCCTGGGGATTCTTCAGCAGCATGGCCCCCTGGCCGAAGTAGTTCAGCACCAGGGACGGCATGGCGATGCCGTACCAGGCGATGCGGATGGGCTGCTTGCCGAAATGGCCGAGGTCGGCATAGAGCGCCTCGCCGCCGGTGACGACCAGCACGACGGCGCCCAGCGCGACGAAGGCCACCCACTGGTAGCGCAGGCAGAACTCCAGCGCATAAACCGGGTTCACGGCCGCCAGCACCTTGGGGTTGCCGGCGATGTGGGGCAGGCCGAGCAGCGCGATGCTGAGGAACCACACCAGCATGATCGGCCCGAAGGCCTTGCCGATGCCGCCGGTGCCAAAGCGCTGCACGGCGAACAGCCCGACCATGACGACCAGGGTCAGCGGCAGGATGGCGTCGTGGTACTGCGGCGCGTACACGTCGATGCCCTCGACGGCGCCCAGCACCGTCATGGCCGGCGTGATGACGGCGTCGCCGAAGAAAATGGCCGTGCCGAACAGGCCGACCAGCATCAGGCCGCGCCGCAGCGGCGGCCTGTCCTTCACGGCCATGGTCGCCAGCGCCAGCATCGCGATCAGGCCGCCCTCGCCGTTGTTGTCCGCGCGCAGGATCAGCAGCACGTACTTGATCGAGACGACGACGGTCAGCGTCCAGAACAGCAGGGAGAGCACGCCGAGGATGTTCTCGGGCGTCGTGGCGACGTGGCCACCGTGGAAGACTTCTTTGAGCGCGTACAGCGGGCTGGTGCCGATGTCGCCGTAGACCACCCCCAGCGCACCGAGGGTCAGGCCCGCCAGCGCCGAGCGGCTGTGGGCCGTATGGGAAGAACTCACTTTTTGAAACGCCGCCTGCGTTGCGGGCGGCCAGGAACCGAAAGCGGGCATTCTGCGCCCCCGCAGGCCGTTTTGTGCAGTGCAGCAAACCGCACAAACGAGGCTTGACGCCTCGCCGGCCTGCGCGTAGACGCGGGCCTCACCAGATGCGGATGCGCTCCTCGGCGGGCTTGAACATCCTGTCGCCCGGCTGGGTCTTGAAGGCCTGGTGGAAGCCGTCGTGGTTGACCGCGGCGCCATTGGCGCGGAACTCCGTGGGCGAGTGCGGGTCGATGGTCAGCAGCTGCAGCTTGCGCTCCTCGCGGGCCTTCTCGCGCCAGACCTGGGACCAGCCCATGAAGAAGCGCTGCTCGCCGGTGTAGCCGTCGACGACCGGCGGCTGCTTGCCGCCCAGCGAGCGCAGATAGGCCTTGTAGGCGATCTGCAGGCCGGACAGGTCGGCGATGTTCTCGCCCAGCGTCAGCCGGCCGTTCAGGTGCTTGCCGGGGATGGGCTCGTAGCCGTCGTACTGCGCGACGAGCCGGGCACCGATGGCCTCGAAGGCCTTGCGGTCCGCGTCGGTCCACCAGTTGCGCAGCGCGCCGCTGCCGTCGAACTGGCTGCCCTCGTCGTCGAAGCCGTGGCTGATCTCGTGGCCGATGACGGCACCGATGCCACCGTAGTTGACCGCGTCGTCGGCCTTGGGGTTGTAGAAGGGCGGCTGCAGGATGGCGGCCGGGAACACGATCTCGTTGAGCGTGGGGTTGTAGTAGGCGTTGACGGTCTGCGGCGTCATGCCCCACTCGCGGCGGTCCACCGGCTTGCTGGCTTTGCCGGCCTCGCGCTGCCAGTCGAAGCGGCTGGCGCGCTCGCTGTTGCCGAAGGCATCGCCGGCGCGCACCTCGAGCTTGGCGTAGTCGCGCCAGCTGTCGGGGTAGCCGATCTTGACCATGTACTTGGACAGCTTGTCCTGGGCCGCGGCCTTGGTGGCAGGCGTCATCCAGGTCAGGCCGTCGATGGAGGTCTTGTAGGCCGCCATCAGGTTGTTGACCAGTTCCAGCATGCGGGCCTTGTCGGCCGCCGGGAAGTGGCGCTGCACATAGACCTGGCCGACGGCCTCGCCGAGGGCCCCGTTCAGGCTGGCGACGGCCTTCTGCCAGCGCGGCTGCTCGCTCTTGGCGCCGGTCAGCGCGGTGCCCTGAAAGGCAAAGGCCGCGTCGCGGATGGGCTGGGGCAGGATGCTGGCGTTGGCGTCGAGGGTGCGCAGCGTCAGATAGGCCTTGAGGTCGTCCAGCGGCGTGTCGTTCAGGATCTTGGCCGCCGCGACGACATAGCTGGGCTGGGACACCGACAGCTTGTCGAGGTCGGGCAGCAGCGCAGCCTTGAAGAAGGCGCCCCAGGCGAAGCCGGGGGCCTTCTCGGCCAGCTCGGCCGGCGTCATCGGGTTGTAGAGCTTGACCGGGTCGCGGTTCTCGACCTTGGACCATTGCACCTCGGCCAGGCGCTGCTCGACGGCCAGCACGCGCGGCACGGCGGTCGCATCCTTCAGACCGGCCTGCTGGGCCAGGGCCTTCAGATAGGTCTCGTAGGCGGCACGCGCCTTGGCCATGCGCTCGTCGTCCTTCTTCAGGTAGTAGTCGCGGTCGGGCAGGCCCAGGCCGCCCTGCCAGGTGACGAGGCGGTTGACGGTGGGCTGCTTGAAGTCGGCCTCGATGCCCAGCGGCACCGGCAGGCTGACGCTGCCGACATGCGTGCCCAGCCAGGCGGCGAGCTGCTCGCGGTCCTGGATCGCCGCGATGCTGTCCAGCAGCGGCCGGATCGGCGCGAGGCCGGCCTTGTCGATGGCGGCCGTGTCCATATAGGCCGCGAAGTAGTCGCCGATCTTCTGCTCGACGGCGCCGGCCGGATGCTTGCCGCGGGCCAGGTCCTCGACGATGGCGCGCACGCGCTGGTCGGACAGGTCGCGCAGCTGGATGAAGGCGCCGTACGAGGACTTGTCGGCCGGAATCTCGGTGGTGGTCAGCCAGTGCCCGTTGCCGGCGCGGAAGAGGTCGTCCTGCGGGCGGACGGCCTTGTCGGCGCCGCCGAGGTCGAGACCGGAAGTGCTGCTAGGCGCGGCCCAGGCGAGGCAGCCAACGTGCATGAGCAGGGCCAGGGTGGTGAGACGGAGGGTGTTCTTCATGACTTGAGGTGAAGGTCGGACGAAGGGACGCACAACGCCCCGCGAAGGGTCGGCAGCCTATACCAGCCGACGGCCTCAGCCCTCAAGTCATAGCCCGGGGTGTCGAAAGTCAGGGCGACGCTGAACAGGTCTCGGGATGCGCTGCGCGCGAGGGATTTGTTCAGCGTTGCCTTAGGCCGCCTCGGCCTCCGCCTGCGGGTCCGTCGCCTCCAGCTCGTAGCTGGCGGCCAGCATGGCCAGGCGGCCGATGACGCCATACATGTAGAAGCGGTTGGGCGCGCTGGCGCCGGGCTTCTCGCCGGGGCGCGGCAGATGGGGCGAGTCGGCGAAGGCCAGCGGCACATAGCTGGCGCCCGGCGCGTTCAGGTTCTCGTCGATGCCGCGCTGGGCATGCACGCGGTAGAAGCCGCCGACGACGTAGCGGTCCATCATGTAGACGACCGGCTCCGCCACGGCCTCGTGCACGCGCTCGTGGGTGGGCACGCCCTCCTGCACGATGACCTGCTGGCCGAGGTTGTCGGGCAGACGTTCGGCCAGGGTCTCGATGTCCTTGGCGTCGCGCACCGTCATCACGCCGCGGCCATAGCTGCCCACGTCGCTCTTGATGATGACGAAGGGCTTCTCGTTGATGCCGTATTCCTTGTACTTGCGGCGCACCTTGGTCAGCTGGGCGTCGGCGGCCGTCTGCAGCGCCTCCAGGCCCTTCTTGCCGTGCAGGTCCACGCTGGCGGACATGGGCGTGATCAGCCAGGGATCCATGCCGAGCAGCTTGCCGAAACGCTTGGCCACCTCCTCGTAGGCGCGGAAGTGCTGGCTCTTGCGCCGCACCGTCCAGCCGGCATGCAGCGGCGGCAGCAGGTATTGCTCGTGCAGGCCCATCAGCTGCGGCGGCGTGCCGGCCGACAGGTCGTTGTTGAGCAGGATGGTGCAGGGGTCGAAGCCCTTGAGCGTGAGCCGGCCGCGCTTGCGCACCAGAGGTTCGACGACCAGGCTCTCGCCGTTGGCCATCGCCAACTCGGTGGGCTCGGTGATGGTGGTGTCCAGCGTGCCGAAGCGCACGTTCAGGCCGGCCTGCGTGAAGATGCGCGCCAGCGTGGCCAGGCTCTCCAGGTAGAAGCTGCAGCGCGCGTCGGTCTCGGGGATGACGAGCAGGTTGCGCGCCTCGGGGCAGATCTTCTCGATGGCCGCCATGGCCGCCTGCACGGCCTGGGGCAGCATCTGGGCGGTGAGGTGGTTGAAGCCGCCGGGGAAGAGGTTGGTATCCACCGGCGCCAGCTTGAAGCCGGCGTTGCGCAGGTCCACCGACGCGTAGAAGGTCGGTGTGTGCTCCATCCATTCGAGCCTGAACCAGCGTTCCGTCGCCGGCATGGACTCCAGGATGCGGGCCTCCAGCTCGTTGATGGGGCCGTTCAGGGCGGTGATCAGATGGGGAACCATGGCCGAATGATGTCAGAAGCTGGGGCGCGACTGCGCGCGGGGCGACCCATTTGGGGGCGCCGGACCGGTTCACAAGCCACCACCGGCGCGGGCAAGAAAAAAGCCACCCCGAGGGGCGGCTCCACTTGAGAGGCGGCCGGCAGCGTGCCCGGCCGCAGGGAGATCACTTGTGATAGGCCGTCTCGCCGTGGGACGAGATGTCCAGGCCCTCGCGCTCTTCCTCTTCGGTGACGCGCAGGCCGATGGTCATGTCGACCAGCTTGTAGGCGATCACCGAGACGGTGGCGGACCAGAGGATGGTCACGCCGACGGCCTTGGCCTGCACCAGCACCTGGGCGCCGATGGAGTAGGCGTCCGCGCTGGTCAGCGTGCCGCTGAACCAGTCCACCGGGAAGCTGGGGCCGCCGAGCTGGGGCGCATTGAACACGCCGGTCAGCAGGGCACCCAGGATGCCGCCGACGCCGTGCACGCCGAACACGTCCAGCGAATCGTCCACCTTCAGCATCTTCTTCAGGCCGGTCACGCCCCACAGGCAGGCGAAGCCAGCCACCAGGCCGACGACCAGGCCACCACCGATGCCGACGTTGCCGGCGGCCGGCGTGATCGCGACGAGGCCGGCGACGGCGCCCGAGGCGGCACCCAGCATCGAGGCCTTGCCCTTGATCAGCGCTTCACCGACGCACCAGGCCAGCACGGCGGCGGCCGTGGCGGCGAAGGTGTTCATGAAGGCCAGCGCGGCCGAGCCGTTGGCTTCCAGCGCCGAGCCGGCGTTGAAGCCGAACCAGCCCACCCACAGCATCGAGGCGCCGACCATGGTCAGCGTCAGGCTGTGCGGCGTGAACTGCTCCTTGCCGTAGCCGATGCGCTTGCCGATCATGATGGCGCCCACCAGGCCCGCCACGGCGGCGTTGATGTGCACGACGGTACCGCCGGCGAAGTCCAGCGCGCCCCACTGCCACAGCAGGCCGCCCTTGAGGTTGGTCGCTTCGACGACGGCCGCCGAGGTGTAGGCATCCGGGCCGGGCCAGAACCAGACCATGTGTGCGATCGGCAGGTAGGCGAAGGTGAACCACAGCGCCAGGAAGGCCATCACCGCGGCGAACTTCGCACGCTCGGCGAAGGCACCGACGATCAGGCAGCCGGTGATGCCGGCGAAGGTCGCCTGGAAGGCCGCATAGACCAGCTCCGGAATCGCCACGCCCTTGCTGAAGGTGGCGGCGTTCTCGAAGGTGCCGGCGACGTTGTTCCAGATGCCCTTCAGGAAGAGCCGGTCCGTGCCACCGATGAAGGCATTGCCCTCGGTGAAGGCCAGGCTGTAGCCGTACAGCACCCACAGGACGACGATCAGCGAGAAGCCGACCATGACCTGCATCAGGATGGACAGCATGTTCTTGCTGCGCACCAGGCCGCCGTAGAACAGCGCCAGGCCCGGCACGGTCATCATGATGACGAGCAGCGTCGACACCATCATCCAGGCCGTGTCGCCCTTGTTGGGCACGACGGCCGGCGCCGAGGCAGCCTCGACAGGAGCGGAGGCCGCCGCAGCGGCCGCAGGTGCGGCATCGGCCGCGGAAGCCGCGGGGGCGGTGGCAGCGGCGACCGCCGAGGCGGGTGCCGAGGCCGGGTCCTGGGCCCAGGCGGCCGGCGCGAGCAGGCCGGCAGCGAGTGCGAGGCCGGCAAGGAGTTTCTTCATTTGAGTGGTCTCCAACAGGTGATGGTGCGACGCGTCAGAGCGCGTCATTGCCGGTTTCGCCGGTGCGAATGCGAACGACCTGGTCCAGCGGCGACACGAAGATCTTGCCGTCGCCGATCTTGCCGGTGCGGGCCGAGGCCTCGATGGCCTCGATGACGCGCTCGACGATGTCGTCGCCCACGGCGGCCTCGATCTTGACCTTGGGCAGGAAGTCGACGACATACTCGGCGCCGCGATACAGCTCGGTGTGGCCCTTCTGGCGGCCGAAGCCCTTGACCTCGGTGACGGTCAGGCCCTGCACGCCGATGGCGCTCAGGGCTTCGCGCACTTCATCCAGCTTGAAGGGCTTGATGACGGCAGTGATCAGTTTCATGTCGCGCTCCGGTTGAGAATCAGAAGGTCTTCTTCAGGCCGACGACCAGCGTGGTCTTGCCCAGGAACTTGCCGTTGGCGGGGCTGGCGTAGAAGCTCTTGTTGGCGTCGGTGCCGACCACGGCACCACTCAGCGCCAGGCCCGACCAGTCCTTGGTCAGCGTCAGCGAGTAGTCCGTGTAGGAGCCGCTGGCCGTGTGCTTGATGGTCTGGTGGCCGACGTGCGGCGCGAGGCTGAGGCCGTCGCCCAGGTCGAAGGACGCCGACACATCGAGGTAGCCGCTGTTCTTGCTGTCCGGGTTGCCGAACAGATTGGTCAGGCTGTGGGAGTACTTGGCCGTCACCGGGCCGAAGCTCAGCGCGCCGTACAGCTCGAAGGTGTTGGCATTGGCCAGCCCGGCGCTGCTCAGCTTGTTGCCCGGATACCAGTACTGCAGGCCGCCGACGTCCAGCGTCAGCCCCTTGGCCACCTCGCTCTTGTAGCCGCCGTAGATGTCGATCTCCGCGTCGGCGTTGCCGCCGCCCGGGATGTCCTTGATCCACTTGATCGTCGACGCCCAGGTGCCGACATAGAAGCCGTTGGCGGCGGCGTAGTCGATGCCGCCCTGCAGGGCGGGCTGCAGGCGGCTCTGGGAGATGCCGCGGTAACGGTATTCGGTAACGGCGCCGATGTTGAACGACAACGGATCGGCCGGCGCAGGCTCATCGGCGAAGGCCGGAAGGGCCACCGCAGACAGTGCCAGAACGATCAGCGAAGGGGACAACTTCATGGCGGAGCTCCTGTGTCAAGTTGGGGGGATGCAGTCCGGCGGGTATTTGCAGCTTCCGTGCCAAGCGTCATGTCGCGGTCAGGCGCACGAATCTGGGCCGATGACGCCCGCAAGTCAGGCGCGCGCACCAAATTGGACAAACCCTGCGGCTTGAATGCACCTCCGGCGTGCATTTGCGCGCACTCCCGTTCGGCCGACGCCGCCCAGGGCTGCGGCTAGACTGGTTTGCCACGCCTATCCCAGATGAGCCTCGCCACCGTCCACTCCCGCGCCCTAGACGGCCTTGCCGCCGCGCCGGTCACCGTGGAAGTGCATCTGGCCAATGGCCTGCCGTCGTTCACCGTCGTCGGCCTCGCGGACACCGAGGTCAAGGAGGCGCGCGAGCGCGTGCGTGCGGCGCTGCAGAACAGCGGCCTGGGTTTTCCCGCAAACAAGCGCATCACGGTCAACCTCGCCCCCGCCGATCTGCCCAAGGAAGGTGGGCGCTTCGACCTGCCGATGGCCCTGGGCCTGCTGGCGGCCAACGGGCAGATCGACGCGACCCGGCTGGCGCGCTTCGAATGTGCCGGCGAGCTGTCGCTGGCGGGCGAGTTGCGCCCCGTGCGCGGCGCGCTGGCGATGGCCCTGGCGCTGCGCCGGGCGGATGCCGGTCGCGAACTGCTGCTGCCCGAAGCCAGCGCCGCCGAGGCCGCCCTGGTCGACGGCCTCAGCGTGCGGCAGGCCGCTCACCTGCTCGACGTCGTCGCCGCGCTGCAGCCCGAAGGCGAAGGCCTGGCGCGTGCCGCGGCCCTGCCCCGCGAACGCCAGGCGGGCCTGCCCGACCTGGCCGACATCAAGGGCCAGGCCGGCCCCAAGCGGGCGCTGGAGATCGCCGCGGCCGGTGGCCACAGCCTGCTGATGGTCGGCCCGCCGGGCACCGGCAAGTCCATGCTGGCCCAGCGCCTGGCCGGCCTGCTGCCGGCGCTGGACGACGAAGCGGCGCTGGAGTCGGCCGCCGTGCTCAGCCTGGCCGGCCAGTTCGACATCTCGCGCTGGGGGCAGAGGCCGCTGCGCGCACCGCACCACTCGGCCTCCAGCGTCGCCCTGGTCGGCGGCGGCTCACCGCCGCGGCCCGGTGAGATCTCGCTGGCCCAGCATGGTGTCTTGTTCCTCGATGAGATTCCGGAGTTCCCCAGGGCGGCGCTGGAGGCGCTGCGTGAGCCGCTGGAGACGGGCCGCATCCTGATCTCGAGGGCGGCCCGCCAGGCCGAGTTCCCGGCGCGCTTCCAGCTCGTCGCCGCGATGAACCCCTGCCCCTGCGGGCATCTGGGCAACCCGCTGCGCGCCTGCCGCTGCTCACCCGACCAGGTGGCGCGCTACCAGGGCCGGCTCAGCGGCCCCTTTCTGGACCGGCTGGACCTGCTCATCGAAGTGCCCGTCATCCCACCGCGCGAGCTGCAAGACCTGGCCCCGGGCGAGCCCAGCGCCGTCGTCGCTCAGCGCGTGGCCCAGGCGCGCGAGCGGGCCGTCGCACGCCAGGGCGTCGCCAACGCCCAGCTGCAGGCCCAGGACCTGGCCACGCATGCCGAACTCGAGCCGGCCGCCAAGGCGCTGCTGGAGCGCTCCGCGGAAAAGCTGGGCTGGTCGGCGCGCAGCTTCCACCGCGTGCTGCGCGTGGCCCGCACGATCGCCGACCTCGACGGCGCGGCCCGCATCGGCAGCGGCCATGTGGCCGAGGCCATCCAGCTGCGGCGCGGGCTGCCCGGTCAGGCCGGCTGACCCAGCGGCCATCGCGCGGCCTCACTGCCGCGTCAGCTGGCCGTCCTTCTCGCGCACCGTGTCGCCCGCCTTCAGCCGCGGGTCGGCGCCCAGCTCCATGCGGCGCGTGCTGCCGTCCTTGTTGACGAGCTGCACGACCCAGACGGTCTGCTTCTTCATATTCTTCTCGACCTCGTTGCCGGCATAGCCGCCGGCCACGGCACCGCCGACGGTGGCAACCTTCTTGCCCGTGCCGCCACCCACCTGGTTGCCCAGCAGGCCGCCGAGCACGGCGCCGCCGATGACCCCGAGGCCGCTGCCCTTGCCCTTGCGCGTCTCGCTGTGCACGTCCTGCACCCAGGCACAGCCTTCGCAGAGCCTGGCGAGCTGCTTGGACGTGGGCATGGACGCGGCCGGCTGCGCCTGCTGGGGCGCCGGCTGGGCCTGTGCGGTGGCGAAGACGGCGGCCAGGGCCGCCGCCGCGATGATCTGCTTCATGGCCTTACCTCCAGGTGATGCTGACCCGGCCAGTGTGCGGCAGCCGGCACCAGCGCGCCAGCCGCATCGCCGTGCCGCGCTCAGACGCGGCTGAAGCCGTTCTCGGTCAGTCGCACCTCGTCGCCGACGCGCAGGCCCGGGTCCGCGCTGCGCTCGAAGCGGTGCGTGCGGCCGTCGCGCTCCTGCACCTGCACGATCCAGACCAAGTGGCTCTTCTCGTTCTTTTCGATCTCGTTGCCGGCATAGCCGCCGGCCACGGCGCCGCCGACGGTCGCGAGCTTCTTGCCATTGCCGCCGCCGAGCATATTGCCCAGCAAGCCGCCGACGACGGCACCACCCACGGCACCCACGCCGCTGGCCTGCCCGCGGCGGGCCTCGGTGTGCACGTCGGTCACGCGGGCGCAGCCCTGGCAGAGGGCGGCCGCAGCGCCGCCTTCATCGGCCCGGCGGGCGGCCTGTGGCGCCGCCTCCCGCGAAGGTGCAGCGTTGGTTCCGGCAGCAGCCAGGTGCTGTGGCTTGGCCATTTCCTGTGCAACCGGCGGGGTGTCGGTGCTCGGGCCCTGTGAACGGCCCACCGCATAGGCGCCGCCGAGCAGCGCCAGCACGACGGCAACGCCGGCAACGATCTGGGTGGACTTGAGCGGGAGGGCGGACATGGGGGCTCCTTGGAATTTGTAGGTCTCCAGCCTACCGCCGGCGCCACCCCTAACTTGTAGGACGACACCGACTCCGTGGGTAGGGCCGTGCCCGACCCACCCCGGAGCGATGCTCAGCCGCGACGGCGGCGCGCGATGCGGCCCACGCCGAACAGGCCGGCCAGCATCAGCGCCCAGGTCTGCGGTTCGGGCACGGCGCTCACGCTGCTGGGCGCGAGCGCAACACCGCCGAAGCGCTCGCCGGCGGCCGCGCTCTGCAGCACCGCGAAGCTGGTGTTGGCGGCCGTCGAGCCGGCGCCGATGGTGATGCCGACGATCTGGTTGGGATCGGCGCCGAGGTCATGGGTGGTCTCGTCGCTGACGGTCGACGTGGTCGCGTAGAGCGTGAAGCTGCCGTCGGCATTGGTCGTGCCGGTCAGGTTGCGCAGGCCGTCGGTCTTGACGTTCCAGGGCAGGCCCTGGGTGTAGGTGGCCTGGTCCAGCAGGCCCTTCTGGAACACGGCGGTCTCGCTCCAGCTGCCGTCGCTCAGCACCCATTCCTGCAGGCCGGCCTGCGCGGTGCTCTTGTGGGCCTGGCCCAGGCGGATGCCGTCGCCCTCGTCCGCGACGAACAGCGTCGTGCTGTTGGCGAACCAGATGCCGAAGGGGTGGGTCACGCCGGCCGGCGTGTTCGTGTTGGCCTCCAGCAGCTTCTCCGACGTGGTGTTGAAGCCCGGCAGGATGGTGATGGCGGCATTGCTCAGCGAGCCGCCGTTGGCCAGCGCACCGGCGGCACCGACCTGGTAGACCGTGTTGACGCCGTTGCTGCCGCTGCCCTTGGTCACGTAGAGCGTGTTGTTGAAGACCGTCATGCCGCGGAAGTTGTCGTCCTTGCCCGTCTTGCCCGGCGTGCTGGCATAGGCCGGCAGCTGCTGCAGCGCGAAGCCGCGCTGGTAGCCGGTGGTCGAGCCATAGGTGCCGATGGCCACGCCGACGGCCGTGGTGTTGCCCGAGCCGTTGGCGGCAATGCTCTGCACGCCGGTGTTGTCGCTCAGCTGGCTCAGCGTCGTGCCGTTGCCGCTGCCGTTGCCGGCGTTGCCGGCGTTGCCGACCATGTAGTAGTTGCCATTGGCCAGCACGGCCGCGCGGCCGTTGTTGCCGCTGTAGGCATTGACGGCGGTGGAGGTCATCGCGCCGGAACTCAGGTTGAGCTGCACGACGGAGCGGGCATAGGTGGAGCCCACCGGGTTGGTGCTGTCGAACACCTGGGCGGTGTTGGAGTTGGACACGTCCAGCGTGTTGACCGGCGCCTTGTAGCCCATGAAGGTGATGGCGCTGCCGTCGGTCGAGACGTTCAGGGCCAGCTCCGACTTGGACGCAAAGCTGCTGACGGCGAGGCTGGGGTCCACGGCCAGGCTGCCGATGCGGCTGCCGGTGGTGGAGTACTGGTCGATGAAGATCGGCGAGGTGACGCCGAACGAGGGGTCGGGCACCTCGTTCTTGAACACATTGGGGAAGCTGCCGTCAGCGATGGCCCGGTTCGTGCCACCGCCGGGCAGCGTCTGGCCGACGGTCACGGTCGACGCCGTGCCGGCATACACGGTACGCGACACGATCAGGTCGCCGGCCTGGAAGGCCTGGGCCTGCGCGTCGGTGGCGGCGAACAGCGCGACGGCAACAGCGGAGGCGGCAGCGAGGGGGTGGACGACGAACGGGCGCGACATGGTGACTCCGGATGGGCTGGAAAAGCCGCGACTTTTCGTTGCACCCATGACGTCGCCATGAAGGTGGATGGGCTGTTCGGACGATGGCCGAACCCGCATCCACGGGGGTGCCCCAGGGGCAGATCACCCGGGCTTTTCACAACTTCACACCCACACCGCGAGGAACCCGCGGCGGGCCGCTCAGCGCAGCGGCGCAAGCGCCCGCTCGGCGTCGGCGAGCGGCAGGCCGCAGCGCGCGGCCCAGTCGGCAAGCTGGTCGTCGCCGATGCGGCCGACGTTGAAGTAGGCCGCATCCGGGTGGGCCAGATAGAAGCCGCTGACGCTGGCGGCCGGTGTCATGGCCATGCTGTCGGTCAGGCCCATGCCGATCTCTTCCGGATTCAGCACGCGGAAGAGGTCGCGCTTGGCGAGATGGTCGGGGCAGGCGGGGTAGCCGGGCGCGGGCCGGATGCCCTGGTACTTCTCGTGGATCAGCTCGTCGTTGGACAGCGCCTCGGCCGGCGCATAGCCCCAGAACTCGCGGCGCACGCGCTCGTGCAGCCACTCGGCCGCGGCCTCGGCGAGGCGGTCGGCCAGGGCCTTGAGCATGATGGCGGAGTAGTCGTCGTGCGTGGCCAGGAACTCGGCCTCCTTCCTCTCCACGCCCAGGCCCGCCGTGACGGCAAACAGGCCGATGTGGTCGCCACTCTCCGCGATGAAGTCGGACAGGCAGCGGTTGGGCCGCTTCACACCGTCGACGACCGGCCGCTCCGACTGCATGCGCAGGCCATGCCAGGTCATCGGCGGCTCGCTGCGGATCGCGATGTCGTCGTCGTCGACGCGCGCGGCCGGGTAGAGGCCGAACACCGCATGGGCCTGCAGCCAACGGCCGTCGATGATCTTCTTCAGCATGGCTTTAGCATCGGCGAACACCTTGCGCGCCTCGCTGCCGACAACCGCGTCATCGAGGATGGCCGGATAGGGGCCGGCCAGGTCCCAGGTCTGGAAGTAGGGGCCCCAGTCGATGTACTTGGCCAGCTCGGCCAGGTCCAGGTTCTTCAGCACGCGGCGGCCGGTGAACTTGGGCGCCGGCGGCACACGGGACAGGTCCAGCACCGCCATGTTGGCGCGCGCCTGCTCAAGAGTGACCAGCGGCGTCTGCTTCTTGTTGGCGTGCAGCTGGCGGGTCTTCTCGATGTCGGCGCGCAGCTCGGCGACATAGGCCGCGGCGCGCTCGTCGCTGAGCAGCTCGGAGCACACGCCGACGGCGCGCGAGGCGTCCGGCACATAGACGACCGGCCCCTCGTAATGCGGCGAGATCTTGACGGCCGTGTGCACGCGGCTGGTCGTCGCACCGCCGATCAGCAGCGGCATGTGGCGCGAGGCGAAATAGTCGTCGCGCTGCATCTCCGCGGCGACGTGCTGCATCTCCTCCAGGCTGGGCGTGATCAAGCCCGAGAGACCGATGATGTCGGCGCCCTCTTCCTTGGCCTTCCTGAGGATGTCCTGGGCCGGCACCATGACGCCCATGTTGACGACCTCGTAGTTGTTGCACTGCAGGACCACCGTGACGATGTTCTTGCCGATGTCGTGCACATCGCCCTTGACGGTGGCCATGACGATCTTGCCCTTGGGCTTCACGTCGCCGCCGGCGGCCTCCATGCGGCGCTTCTCTTCCTCGATGTAGGGCACGAGATGGGCCACCGCGCTCTTCATCACGCGGGCGCTCTTGACCACCTGGGGCAGGAACATCTTGCCCTGCCCGAACAGGTCGCCGACGACGTTCATGCCGGCCATCAGCGGGCCCTCGATGACGTGCAGCGGCCGGCCGCCCCGGGCCGAGATGGCTGCCCAAGCTTCTTCCGTGTCGTCGACGATGAAGTCGGTGATGCCGTGCACCAGCGCATGCGACAGGCGCTCGTTGACGTCGCCGGCACGCCAGGCCAGGCGGGCCGAGTCGTCCTTGCCGGCGCTCTTGGCGCGGTCGGCGATCTCGATGAGGCGTTCGCCGGCGTCGGGCCGGCGGTTCAGCACCACGTCCTCCACGCGTTCGCGCAGCTCGGCGTCGAGGTCGTCGTAGACGCCCACCATGCCGGCGTTGACGATGCCCATGTCCATGCCCGCCTGGATGGCGTGATACAGGAACACGGTGTGGATGGCCTCGCGCACCGGCTCGTTGCCGCGGAAGCTGAACGACACGTTGGACACGCCGCCCGACACCTTGGCCCCGGGCAGCTTGGCCTTGATCCAGCGCGTGGCCTCGATGAAGTCCACCGCGTAGTTGTCGTGCTCCTCGATGCCCGTCGCGATCGCGAAGATATTGGGGTCGAAGATGATGTCCTCGGCGGGGAAGTCCACCTCGTCGACGAGGATGCGGTAGGCCCGCGCGCAGATCTCGGTCTTGCGCTGGAAGGTGTCGGCCTGGCCCTGCTCGTCGAAGGCCATCACGACGGCCGCGGCGCCGTAGCGCCTCACCAGCCTGGCCTGGCGCTTGAACTCGGCCTCGCCCTCCTTCAGCGAGATGGAGTTGACGATGCCCTTGCCCTGGATGCACTTCAGGCCGGCCTCGATGACCGTCCATTTGGACGAGTCGATCATGATGGGCACGCGGGCGATCTCGGGCTCGCCGGCGATCAGGTTCAGGAAGCGCACCATGGCCGCCTGGCTGTCCAGCATGGCCTCGTCCATGTTGATGTCGATGACCTGGGCGCCGTTCTCGACCTGCTGGCGGGCCACGGCCAGCGCGTCCTCGAACTGGCCGGCCAGGATCATGCGGGCGAAGGCCTTGGAGCCGGTGACGTTGGTGCGCTCGCCGATGTTGACGAACAGGCTGCCGGCGTCGATGGCAACGGGCTCGAGGCCGGAGAGTTTGAGAGGGGGCGGCGAGATGGTCATCGATGGCGACTCAGGCTGAGGATCGATGAGCGCCGTTCTTCGAAATCCGAGCCTGGCAGGCCGAAAACCCGTCGCAGCGCTCCTCGGATGAGCCGGGAATTCTACGCAGCCCCTCCTTCGCCAGGGCTCAAGCCTGGCTTCAGATGGCCGACAGCATGCCGACAATCGGTAACACATGGCCTCCGACCTCATCCCCCTGCCCGCCCGCACGCTGCGGCCCGGCATGACCCTGCCCTACGACCTCTTCGACGCCGGCGGCAAGCTGCTGTTCGCGCGTGGCCAGGTGCTGCGCGACTCACCGCTGGTGCGCAGCCTCGTCGATGGCGGCGCCTGGGTGCAGTCCGAGGACACGCTGGAATACCAGCGCGCCCGCGCCCACCGGCTCGACACCCTCGTCATGCAGGACGTGCCGCTGGCCGACATCGCCAAGGCCGACACCAGCTTCCGGCTGGACACCTTGGTGCCGGGCAAGATCGAGCTCGGCCCGCGCGAGGCCTGGTCGGACCTGCTGCTGCATACCCACACGCTGCTGCGCGAGGCCGAGCCGGCGGGCTTCGCCGCCCGCGTGGCCGCGCTGCGCGATGCGGCGCTCAAGCGCCTGCACGGCCACCCGGACGCGACGCTGATGCTGCTGGTCTTCGAGAGCAGCAAGGAGTTCGGCGACTACAGCGCCCGCCACGCGCTGCTGACCCTGCTGCTCTGCGACCTCGTCGCCCAGCAGCTGCAGCTCGCACCCGAGTTGCGCGCGGCGCTGCAGGGCGCGGCGCTGACGATGAACTATGGCGCCGACGAAGCCCACGACCGCATGGCCAATCTGGCCGGCCCCGCCACGCCGGCCCAGCGCCAGGCCCTGGCCGCCCACGGCGAGCGCGCCGCCGAGCGCCTGGGCCGACTCGGCATCGACGACCCGGCCTGGCTGACGGCCGTGCGCCTGCACCACGAGGCCGGCCCGGGGGCGCTGGCCGCCCGCGGCGACGGCGAGAAGCTGGCCCGGCTGCTGCGCCGCATCGACATCTTCGGCGCCCGCCTCGCGCCGCGCCGCAGCCGCCAGGCCATGAGCGGTGCCGCGGCGGCCCGTGCCGTCTTCCTCGACGAACTCGGCCAGCCCGACGAGGCCGGCGCGGCGCTCATCAAGGTCGTCGGCCTCTACCCGCCGGGCAGCATCGTGCGCCTGGCCAACGGCGAGATCGGCATCGTCTTCAAGCGCGGCTTCAGTGCCAACGAACCGCTGGTGGCCGTGCTGATCGGCAAGAGCGGCAGCCCGCTGAGCGGCCCGGTGCCGCGCGACACCCGGCTGGCCGCGCAGGCCATCGCCGCCAGCCTGGCGCCGGCCGAGCTGAAGCTGCATGTGAACCTGGATGCGCTGCTGAAGCTTTGATGCCCAGGCAAAAACAAACGGCGGCCCGCAGGCCGCCGTTCTTCATGCCGCAACCGGATCAGCGCTGAACCGAGCCGTCGGCCGAGGCATCGACGGCCACGGACCTGTCGGCGCGCGAAGCCTTGGCCGAGGCATTGCCCGAGGCCCGGGTGTGCTGGCCACCGGCCTGCGCGTTGGCGCTGCCGTTCATGGCCTTGTGCTGGCTGCCGTTGCCGCTCGAGGGCGAAGGCGTTGCGGGCGTGGCCGGGGTGGCAGGCGTCGCCGGCGCGGCGGCCGTGCCCTTGGCGCCCGGCGTGGCAGGCGTCGCCGGCGTCGCGGGCTTGGCCGGCGTCGCGGCGTTCGAGGCGTCACCACCACGGCCCAGCGTGCCGCCGGCCTGGGCGCCAAGGCCCGCCACGAGGCCATGGGCCGTGCCGTCGACGGCACCGGTCGCGCCGGCTTCGGCACTGCCGGAGGCGTCTTTCAGGCTCTTGCCGCCGGCCTTCAGGTCGGCGACCTTGTCGGCGGCGGCCGCCTTCGCATCCGCGGCGGCAGACTTCGCGCTGGCGGCCTTGTCCTTCGCGGCGGCCTCGGCCCCGGCAGCCTTGTCGGCGGCGCCCGTGAGCAGCGAGCCGTCGCCCTGGCCGCTGGCGGAGCCGTTGGCCTTGCCGCCGATGTCGAGCTGGCGCGGCGACAGCACGCCATTCAGGCCGCCCGACAGGCCGCCGGTCAGGCCGTGGCCCGCACCACCGCCCAGCAGGCCGGCATGGGCATTGGAGGCGCACAGGCCGGCAGCCAGTGCGGCAATGCTCAGCGTGGCGCGAAGAACTTGGGTGCGACGGGTTGCAAACATGATGGATCTCCGGGGTTGCGTGTCGGAAGGGCCAGCCATTCCGGCCCTTTCACCCATCACAACGACCACCGCGAAACCATCCTTCCGGCCAGCCCGGCCGAGGTGCAACGAGCTGTGTCAGCGCGCCTGGCGGGCCTGCAATTGCTCGGGCACGACGCGCAGGTCCTCGGCGACGAGGCCGCGGCCATAGACCGGGTCTCGGCCCGGTGCGCCGAGGTCGATGGCCGACACCGCCAGACGCTCGACGGCCGCTGCCGCTGCTGCTGCGTCGGGCTCGCGCAACTCGGCCGCGAGCAGGCCGGCCACCAAGGGCGCCGCGAAGGACGTGCCACGCGCAACGCCGTAGCCACCGCCGCTGCGCGCCACGGCCAGGTCCGCGCCCGGCGCGGCCCACATGACCTGCGGCCCCTGCGCCGCCTCGGGCAGCACGCGACGGTTCGGGTTCACGCCGGTCACGCCGACGACGCCGGCATAGGAGGCCGGGTAGAGCGGCGGCGCGGCCGGCCCGTCGTTGCCGACCGCGGCGACGAGCAGGTGGCCGCGCTTCACCAGCGCCGCAACGCCCTGCTCCAGCAGCCGGTTCGGCGGCCCGACCAGGCTGATGTTGACGACGCCGACGCGCTCGCGTGCCATCCAGGCCAGCGCGCGCACGACCTCCTCGGCCGAGCCGCCGTCCGGCCGGTCGCAATAGACGTCCGCCGCGAACAGCTCGGCCTTCACGGCCGCACCCGCAAAGCCGCGGTCCTGCCCGACGAGCAGGGACGCGACCGCCGTGCCGTGTTCGCTGGGCAGCGCCCTGCCGCCGCAGCCGAAGTTGGCGCCGGCCGCGTGGCGCAGGGCGGCGTGATGGCGGTCCACGCCGCCGTCGACCAGGCCCACCCGCAGCGGGCCGTGCTGGGGCGGCGGCGCGCCAGGGGCGGCCGCCGCAGCGATCGCGCCACTGCGTGAATAAAGATGGTTGAAGTCGGCCTGCAGGTCCGGCTGGGCCGCGCGCAGCCGGACCAGCGCCTGCGCCGTGGCCAGGTCGGCCGGCACGCGCAGCACCACCTCGCGCAGCGCCAGCTCGGGCCAGGCCTCCTCGCGCAGCGGGGTCAGGCCCAGCCCGGCCGCGGCGGCCAGCGCGGCATCGGTCGGCGACAGCAGCACCAGCTCCTGGCGGCGGATGGGCTCGCCGGCGGGGTCGGCCTCGACGAGGTCGCGATGGCGGGCCAGCAGCTCGCGGGCGTTCGCCACCCGCTGGTCGACGAGCTGGACCGTCGACGACAGCAGATCGGGCAGCGACTGGGGCAGCACGCGGTCGGCCAGGCCCGGCAGGCGCGACAGGCCGGGCAGCTGCGGCAGGCGCAGCTGGGCCTGGGCCGGCAGGCAGAAGGCGGCCAGAAGGGCCGGGAGGGCCAGGGCAAGCAGGGTTCTCATGGCTTTCACGGGGTGTTTTGCGAGGATAACGAGCGGGCTCGGGAAGAAAATCCCGGCCTCGCCCGTTGTCCGTGTATCGATGCCCGAAAACCTTGCCGAGCTTCGCCAGGAGATCGCCAGCCTGCTGCCCCGACTGCGCCGTTTCGGCCGCACGCTGGCCCACTCCCGCGAGGACGCCGACGATCTCGTTCAGGTCGCCATCGAGAAGGCGCTGACCCGCACCGACCAGTGGACGCCTGGAACGCGTCTGGACAGCTGGATGTTTCGCATCATGCAGAACGCCTGGATCGACGAGCTGCGCGCCCGGGAGCGGCGCGGCCAGACCTTCTTACCCGAGGAAGAGGGCGAACACGTGGGCGACGGCCGGGCGACCGGCTCGCAGCTCGACGCCATCCTCGTGCGCAAGGCCGTGGCCCGGCTCAGCGAGGAGCACCGCAGCGTCGTCGGCCTCGTGCTGGTGGAGGGCCTGAGCTACCAGGAGGCGGCCGAAACCCTGGGCGTGCCGGTGGGCACCGTGACGAGCCGCCTGGCCCGCGCCCGCGAGGCGCTGCAGGAATTGCTGGGAGAGTGGCCATGAGCCGCAGTGAAGAAGAGCTGTTGCAGGCCGAGCGCCGCCGCATGGCCGCCGCCTTCGGCGAGGTGCTGGACGAACCCGTGCCGGGCCGGCTCAAGGCCCTGCTGGCCGAGCCGACGGCCCAGGTCGTCGACCTGGGCGCCGTGCGGGTGCAGCGCAAGGCGATGTCGAGCTGGGCCGCCTGGGGCGGCATGGCCGCGACGCTGGTGCTGGGCACGCTGCTCGGCACGCGGCTGGCGCCCTCCGACGGCGACGCACTGGACCGCGGCCGCCTGGTGGCCACGGGCGCCATCGCCCGCGCCCTCGACAGGCAACTGGCCAGCGCGCCCGAGGCCGGCGCCGCGGTGGCCGTGCAGCTCAGCTTCAAGGCCAGGGACGGGCGCTGGTGCCGCAGCTTCACGACCGCCGCATCGGCGGGCCTGGCCTGCCGCGAGGGGGATGGCAGCTGGGCGCTGCAGCAGGTGGCGGCCGTCACGGCCGCACCGGCGGGCGGCATGCGGCAGGCCGCCAGTGCGCTGCCGCCCTCCGTGCTCGCGGCGGTGGACGGCCTGATGGCCGGCGCGGCGCTGGGGCCGGAGCAGGAGCGCGCGGCGCGGGACGCCGGTTGGCGCTGACCCGCCCGTCAGCACGTCACTGCGCGACGTCCAGGCTGCGCCAGATCAGGCTGGTGATCAGCTCGCGCGCGGCGTCGAAGTCGGCCTCTTCCAGCCGCGGCTTGCCCATATAGAGGGCGAACTGCGGCGCCAGATCGGCATAGGCCTGGGTGGACGACCAGATCAGGAACATCAGGTGGGTGAAGTCCAGGCGCCGCACCCGGCCCTCGGACGCCCAGCGCTCGAAGCGGGCCACGTCGGCATGCAGCAGCGGCATGACCTGGGCCTTGAGCACGTCCTGGTAGCGCGGCGCGCCGGCCATGATCTCGCGGGTGAACACCGCGTTGCCGCTGGGCCGCTCGCGGCTGAAGCGCAGCTTCACGTCCACATAGGTCTGGATGGCGGCCTCCGGCTCGTCGGCCTCCGCGATGGCCGACATATTGGCCATCCACTCGCCCATCACGCTGTCCAGCACGGCGCGGTAGAGCTCCTCCTTGCTGGGCCAGTGGTAGAGCAGGTTCTGGCGCGACAGGTCCAGCACGGCGGCGATGCTGTCGAGGCTGACGCCCTCGAAGCCGAAGCGCGCGAACTGGCGCTCGGCCTCGGCAAGGATGGCCTCCTGCTTGCGCAGGGTGGCGGCGCGCGGGGTTCGCGTCACGGCGACGGGTTCGGTCATGCACCGGATTTTGACGGCGCGCACCAGGCGGGAGCTGCGGGTTTTTACGTCTGGGTCAATTTTTACAGGGTAGTAATGTTTACCTGTTGAACCCTGGGAGAACGCCCGTGGACCCTGCCGACCTGAAGTCCGGCCGACTTTCGCCCGCCGACTACGCCCGCAACTTCGGCGACGCCCACCCGCCGCTGAACCGCACGCAGGCCCTGATCGAGGCGGAGCGCTGCTACTACTGCTTCGACGCGCCCTGCCAGACGGCCTGCCCGACCGGCATCGATGTCCCGAGCTTCATCCAGCGCATTGCGCAGGACAACCTGCGCGGCGCGGCCGAGGCCATCCTGACGGCCAACCCGCTGGGCGGCATCTGCGCCCGCGTCTGCCCGACCGAGGTGCTGTGCGAGCAGGCCTGCGTGCGCAACGCCAACGAGAGCAAGCCGGTCGAGATCGGGCTGCTGCAGCGCTTCGCGGTCGAGGGGCATTTCGCCCAGGGCGGCAAGCCGCTGTTCACGCGCGGCCAGCCCACGGGCAGGCGCGTGGCCGTGGTGGGCGCCGGCCCGGCGGGCCTGGCCGCGGCACATGGGCTGGCCTGGCGCGGCCACGAGGTGACGCTGTTCGACGCCGCGGACAAGCTGGGCGGCCTCAACGAATACGGCCTCGCCACTTACAAGGTGGCCGGCGGCTTCGCGCAGCGCGAGATCGCCTGGCTGCTCTCCATCGGCGGCATCACGCCCAGGCTGAACTGCCGCCTGGGCCGCGACATCACGCTGGATGGCCTGCTGGCCGAACACGACGCCGTCTTCCTGGGCCTGGGCCTGCAGGGCGTCAATGCGCTGGGCATCGCCGAGCCCGAGTTGCCCGACCTGCAGTCATCGGTCAGGGACGCCGTGGACTTCATCGCCGAACTGCGCCAGAACGCCCCCGAGATCGTGCCCGTGGGCCGCCGCGTCGTCGTCATCGGCGGCGGCATGACGGCCGTGGACGCCGCCGTGCAGAGCCGGCTGCTGGGCGCCGAGCAAGTGACCCTGATCTACCGCCGCGGGCCCGAGGGCCTGTCGGCCTCGGAGTACGAGCAGCACTGGGCCCAGACCCATGGCGTGAGCATCCGCTGCTGGGCGCGGCCGCTGGCCGTCGAGGCGGCAGGCGGCGTGCTCAGGGGCATGCGTTTCGCGGCGACGCGGCTCGAAGACGGCAGGCTCGTCGACACGGGCGAACAGTTCTTCGTCGAGGCCGACCTCGTGCTGCGCGCCATCGGCCAGGCCTACGAGGCCGAGCCGGCGGGCCAGGCCATCGCGCTGGAAGGCGGCCGCATCAGGACCGATGCCGACGGCGCCACCAGCCACCCGCGCGTCTGGGCCGGTGGCGACTGCCGCGCCGGCGGCCGCGACCTGACCGTGGAAGCCGTGGAGCAGGGCAAGCGCGCCGCACAGGCCATCGACCGCACCATCGGCCTTAGCCCCGTTCGCCACCTCGACAAGGAGGCCCGCCATGGCTGACCTGAGCAGCAATTTCCTCGGCATCAAGAGCCCCAACCCCTTCTGGCTCGCGTCGGCGCCGCCGACCGACAAGGAGGTCAATGTGCGCCGCGCCTTCGAGGCCGGCTGGGGCGGCGTCGTCTGGAAGACGCTGGGCGAGGACCCGCCGGTCGTCAACGTGAACGGCCCGCGCTATGCGACGCTGTTCAGCCCCGACCGCCGCGTCATCGGCTTCAACAACATCGAGCTGATCTCCGACCGGCCGCTGCAGACCAACCTCGACGAGATCCGCCGCGTGAAGCGCGACTTCCCGGACCGGGCCATGGTCGTGAGCCTGATGGTGCCGGTCAACGAGGCGAGCTGGAAGGCCATCCTCGAGCGCGTGGCCGACACCGGCGCCGACGGCGTGGAGCTGAACTTCGGCTGCCCGCATGGCATGAGCGAGCGCGGCATGGGCTCGGCCGTGGGCCAGGTGCCGGAGTACATCCAGCAGGTCACCGAGTGGTGCAAGAAGCACACGCGCATGCCCGTCATCGTCAAGCTCACGCCCAATATCACCGACGTGCGCTTTCCGGCGCGTGCGGCCAGGGCCGGCGGCGCGGACGCGGTCAGCCTCATCAACACGATCAACTCGGTGATGGGCGTCGATCTGGACCGCATGACGATGAGCCCGGTCACCGACGGCCAGGGTTCGCACGGCGGCTACTGCGGCCCGGCCGTGAAGCCCATCGCGCTGAACATGGTGGCCGAGATCGCCCGCGACGCGGCCACGGCCGGACTGCCGATCAGCGGCATCGGCGGCATCTCCACCTGGCGCGACGCGGCCGAGTTCATCGCGATGGGCTGCGGCACGGTGCAGGTCTGCACGGCCGCCATGGTCTACGGCTTCAAGATCGTGCAGGACATGTGTTCGGGCCTCGCCAACTTCATGGACGAGAAGGGTTATGCCTCGCTGGCCGACTTCCAGGGCCGCGCCGTGCCGACCGTGAAGAACTGGAACCAGCTCAACCTGAACCACGTCGAGAAGGCCCTCATAGCCCAGGACAGCTGCATCCAGTGCGGGCGCTGCCATGTCGTCTGCGAGGACACCTCGCACCAGGCCATCTGGGCGACCAAGGACGGCCAACGCCACTTCCACGTCAACGACGCGGAATGCGTGGGTTGCAACTTGTGCGTGTCGATCTGCCCTGTCCCTGGCACCATCACGATGCGCAAGCTGCAGCCCGGCGAGACCGATGCCCGCACAGGCCGCGTCATCGACGGCAGTTACCAGAACTGGACCACGCACCCGAACAACCCGATGCGCGCCGGGTGCGGCTGAAGGAATGGCGATGAGTCACTACGAAGTCGGCCACTGGATCAACGGCGCCGTCAGCCGCGGCAGCGGCGAGCGCCGGCAGGACATCTTCAACCCCGCCACCGGGGCCGTGCAAGGCCAGCTGCTGCTGGGCAGCGCGGCCGATCTGGATGCCGCGGTCGCCGGCGCCACGCAGGCCGCGAAGGGCTGGGGCCAGACCCCGCCGCTGGCCCGCGCCCGCGTGCTGTTCAAGTTCCTCACGCTGCTGCAGGAGCGCCGCGAGCTGCTGGCCGAGGCCCTGGTGCGCGAGCATGGCAAGACCCTGCCCGATGCGCTGGGCGAGGTGGCGCGCGGCATCGAGGTCGTCGAGTTCGCCACCGCCATGCCCCAGCTGCTGAAGGGCGAATACACCGAGCAGATCGCCCGCGGCATGGACGCCTGGAGCATGCGCCAGCCGCTGGGCGTGGTGGCCGGCATCACGCCGTTCAACTTCCCGGCCATGGTGCCGATGTGGATGTACCCCATCGCCATCGGCTGCGGCAATGCCTTCATCCTCAAGCCCAGCGAGCGCGACCCGTCGGCCTCGCTGCTGATGGCGCGCTGGCTGAAGGAGGCCGGCCTGCCCGATGGCGTGTTCAGCGTCATCCAGGGGGACAAGGACATCGTGGACGCCATCCTGGCCCACCCCGGCATCGCGGCGGTCAGCTTCGTCGGCTCCACGCCGGTGGCCGAGCACATCTACAGGATCGGCACGGCCCATGGCAAACGCGTGCAGGCGCTGGGCGGCGCGAAGAACCACATGGTCGTCATGCCCGACGCCGACCTGGACGGTGCCGTGGACGCGCTGATGGGCGCGGCCTATGGCTCGGCGGGCGAACGCTGCATGGCGATCTCGGTAGCCGTGGCCGTGGGCGACGTCGGCCACAAGCTGGTCGCCGCACTGGCGCCCAAGGTGGGCGCGCTGAAGATCGGCGAGGGCCATCAGCAAGGCGCAGAAATGGGCCCGCTGATCACGCGCGCGTCGCAGCAGCGCGTGGAACGATTGATCGGCGAAGGCGTGGCGGCCGGTGCGAAGGCGGTCGTCGACGGCCGCGGCCTGCGGGTGCCCGGCCATGAGGACGGCTTCTTCGTCGGCGGCACGCTGCTGGACGGCGTCGGCGCCGAGATGAGCTGCTACAGCGAGGAGATCTTCGGCCCGGTGCTCTGCGTCGTGCGCGTGCCCGACCTGGCCGCGGCCATCGCGCTGATCGAAGCCAACGAGTACGCCAACGGCGTGGCCATCTTCACCCGCGACGGCCATGTGGCGCGGGAGTTCGTGCACCACATCCAGGTCGGCATGGTGGGTGTCAACGTGCCGCTGCCGGTGCCTATGGCCTTCAACAGCTTCGGCGGCTGGAAGCGCAGCCTGTTCGGCGACCACCACGCCTACGGCCCCGAGGCGGTGCGCTTCTACACCAAGCACAAGGCCGTCATGCAGCGCTGGCCGGACTCGACACCCAAGGGTCCGCAATTTGCTTTCCCTCAGAACACCTGACCGGAGTAGGCATGAACCACGTCGTGTTGGCACATCAGCAGCGGGCCGAGCGCCGGGCCGCCCCAAGCCGGCCCGCATCCCCCCGGGGGATCGGCCAACGTACTCGTTGGACGAGGGGCTGACATGACTGGCGATCCCACGCTGAGCAACCCGGACCTGATCCCTACCACCGCCGCCCAGCGAACCTGGCGCTGGTATCACTTCGCCGCGCTGTGGGTGGGCATGGTCATGTGCATCCCGGCCTACACGCTGGCGGCCAGCCTCATCGAGTCGGGCATGAGCTGGAGCCAGGCGGTGGGCACGGTCTTCCTCGGCAACCTCATCGTGCTGCTGCCCATGCTGCTGATCGGCCACGCGGGCGCCAAGTACGGCATCCCCTATGCGGTGCTGGCGCGCGCGTCCTTTGGCACACAGGGCGCGCGGCTGCCGGCGCTGCTGCGGGCGCTGGTGGCCTGCGGCTGGTACGGCATCCAGACCTGGTTCGGCGGGCAGATGATCTACACGCTGGCCGGCGTGCTGATGGGCCATCCGCTGTCGGGTGACCCGCTGCCGGGGCTGGGCATCAGCGCGGCCCAGCTTGCCTGCTTCCTGCTGTTCTGGCTGCTGCAGTTCTGGTTCGTCGTGCACGGCATCGACGCGATCCGCAAGCTCGAAACCTACACGGCGCCGATCAAGATCCTCATCTGCTTCGTGCTGCTGGGGTGGGCCTGGGACAAGGCCGGCGGCTTCGGGCCCATCCTCGACCAACCCTCGGCCTTCGTCGAAGGCGGCAAAAAGGCCGGCCAGTTCTCCGCCGTGTTCTGGCCCTCGCTGACCGCGATGGTCGGCTTCTGGGCCACGCTGGCGCTGAACATCCCCGACTTCACGCGCTTCGCCCACAGCCAGCGCGACCAGTTCGTCGGCCAGGCCATCGGCCTGCCCGCGCCGATGGGCTTGCTGGCCGCACTGGCGGTGTTCGTCACGTCGGCCACCGTCGTCATCTACGGCAAGGCGCTGTGGGACCCGGTGGACCTGGCCAGCCGCATGACGGGCGCGGCCGTGCTGATCGCGCTGATCGTGCTGCTGGTCGACACCGTCAGCGTCAACCTCGCGGCCAACCTCGTCGGCCCGGCCTACGACTTCTCGGCGCTGGCGCCGGGCAAGGTCAGCTACAAGCTCGGCGGCATGCTGACCGCCGGCATCGCCATCGTCATGATGCCGTGGAAGATCCTGGCCTCCACGCAAGGCTATGTCTTCACCTGGCTGATCGGCTACTCGGCACTGCTGGGGCCGGTGGCCGGGATCCTGATCGTGGACTACTACGTAGTACGGAAGACCGAACTGATCGTGGGCCAGTTGTACGTCAGTGACGGCTACTACAGCTATCGCGGCGGCTGGAATATGGCCGCCGTTGTTGCCTTCCTCATCGGCGTCGCGCCCAACGTCCCCGGTTTCCTGAACGCCGCCTTCCCAGCCGCCTTTCCCGAGGTCGGCGCCGCCTTCAAGACCATCTACACCTATGCCTGGTTTGTCGGACTTTTGCTTGCTGGCGCAAGCTACGTTCTTCTGACCATCGCCGCCGTCATGAGAACGCCGAGCACGTTCCTTGAGTCCGCTGATCGCCAGCATCTGCCTTAGGAGCCCCCATGCCCGCCCTGCTCATCCGCGGCGCCATCGTCGTCAACGCCGACGCCGAGAGCCGCACCGATGTCCTCTGTGTGGACGGCCGCATCGCCGCCCTCGGCGAGCGCGCCGTGCGCGAGGCGCCGGCCGGCACGACGACGCTGGACGGCACCGGCCAGTACCTGCTGCCCGGCGGCATCGACCCGCACACCCATATGCAGTTGCCCTTCATGGGCACGGTCACGCAGGACGACTTCTTCACCGGCACCGCCGCCGCGCTGGCCGGCGGCACGACCAGCATCATCGACTTCGTCATCCCCAACCCGCAGCAGCCGCTGATGGAGGCCTACCGCACCTGGCG
Organism: Roseateles saccharophilus; assembly: GCF_004342485.1. GTDB lineage: Bacteria > Pseudomonadota > Gammaproteobacteria > Burkholderiales > Burkholderiaceae_C > Pelomonas > Pelomonas saccharophila. Next base: position 2,816 of record NZ_SMBU01000042.1, on the reverse strand, counting down.
CGGCTGGGCCGAGAAGGCCGCGGCCGACTACGCCTTCCATGTGGCCGTGACCTGGTGGGACCAGACGGTCAGCGACGACATGGGCACGCTGGTGCGCGAGGAAGGCGTGAACAGCTTCAAGCACTTCATGGCCTACAAGAACGCCATCATGTGCGACGACGAGACGCTGGTGAACAGCTTCAAGCGTGCGCTCGAACTGGGCGCCATGCCGACCGTGCACGCCGAGAACGGCGAGCTGGTCTATCTGCTGCAGGCCGAGGTCGCCAAGATGGGCATCACCGGTCCCGAAGGCCACCCGCTCTCCCGCCCACCGATGGTGGAAGGCGAGGCCGCCAACCGCGCCATCGCGATCGCCGACGTGCTGGGCGTACCCATCTACATCGTGCACGTCAGCTGCATCGAAAGCGCCGAGGCGATCGCGCGGGCGCGCGCCCGCGGCCAGCGCGTCTACGGCGAGGTGCTGGCCGGCCATCTGCTGATCGACGAAAGCGTCTACCGCGACCCCGACTTCGCCAAGGCCGCGGCCTATGTGATGAGCCCGCCCTTCCGGCCCAAGATCCACCAGGAGTTCCTGTGGCGCGGCCTGCAGAGCGGCCAGCTGCACACGACGGCCACCGACCACTGCACCTTCTGCGCGAGCCAGAAGGCCGCCGGCAAGGACAACTTCGCCAAGATCCCCAACGGCTGTGGCGGCGTCGAGGAGCGCATGGCGGTGCTGTGGGATGCAGGCGTGAACTCGGGGCGGCTGACGCCTGCTGAGTTCGTCGCCATCACGTCGGCCAACGCCGCCAAGCTCTTCAACCTCTACCCGCGCAAGGGCGTCATCGCCGAAGGCGCCGATGCCGACCTCGTGCTGTGGGACCCGGCCGGCACGAAGACGCTGAGCGCCAGCACGCAGTTCTCGAAGAACGACTTCAATATCTTCGAGGGCCGCACCGTGCGCGGCATCCCCAGCCACACGATCTCGCAGGGCCGCGTCGTGTTCGCCCGCGGCGAGCTGCGCGTCGAAGCTGGCAGGGGTCACTACTTGAAGCGCCCGCCGTTCGGGTCGCAGTTCGATGCGGCCCTCAAGCGCGCGCAAGACCTCGCGCCCACCGCCGTCGCGCGTTGAAGGAGAACCCCATGGACATGCCCGCCACCAAGCCCGACATCACGAAGCTGCGCGTCAACGGCCGGCGCCTGTGGGACTCGCTGATGGAGCTCGCCCAGATCGGCGCCACCGAGAAAGGCGGCGTCTGCCGCCTGACGCTGACCGACCTCGACAAGCAGGGCCGCGACCTCGTCACGCGCTGGGCGCGCGAGGCCGGCATGACCGTCACCATCGACCAGATCGGCAACGGCTTCATGCGCCGGCCGGGCCGCAACAACAGCCTGCCGCCCATCGTCACCGGCAGCCACATCGATACCCAGCCCACCGGCGGCAAGTTCGACGGCAACTATGGCGTGCTGGCCGGCATCGAGGTCGTGCGCACGCTCAATGACCACGGCATCGAGACCGAGGCGCCCATCGAGGTCGCGTTCTGGACGAATGAAGAAGGCTCGCGCTTCGTGCCCGTCATGATGGGCTCGGGCGTGTTCGCCAAGGCCTTCACGCTGGAGCATGCCTACGCGGCGACGGACACCGAAGGCAAGACCGTCAAGGGCGAGCTGGAACGCATCGGCTACGTCGGCGAGCAGGCGCCGGGCGAGCACCCGATCGGCGCCTACTTCGAGACCCACATCGAGCAGGGGCCCGTGCTGGAGGACCACGACAAGACCATAGGCGTCGTCACCGGCGTGCTGGGCATCCGCTGGTACGACTGCGTCGTCACCGGCATGGAGGCCCACGCCGGCCCCACGCCGATGGCGCTGCGCCGCGACGCATTGCAGGTCGCGACCAAGCTGATGCAGGAGGTGGTCGCCTGCGCCCACCGCCACCCGCCGCACGGCCGCGGCACGGTGGGCATGGTGCAGGTCCACCCCAACAGCCGCAACGTCATCCCCGGCCGCGTCAAGTTCAGCATCGACCTGCGCAATGCGACCGATGCGCTTTGCGACGCGATGGACGCCGACATCCGCGGCGTAGCGGCCAGGCTGTCGACCGAGACCGGCCTGCCCATCGAGATCACGCAGGTCAGCGCCTACCCGGCCCAGCCCTTCCACCCCGACTGCATCGCCGCCGTGCAGAAGGCCGCCGACGCGCTGGGCTACAGCAACATGCCCACCGTATCAGGCGCCGGCCACGACGCCGTCTACATGGCCCGCCTGGCCCCGGCAGGCATGATCTTCATTCCCTGCAAGGACGGTATCAGCCACAACGAGATCGAGGACGCCAAGCCCGAGCACATCGAGGCGGGGTGCAATGTGTTGTTGCAGGCGATGTTGGAGTGCGCCGGAAGCGCCGTCGAAAACGCTAGCCTGGGTGGCATAGTCACTGCACCGTCACGCGGTCGGACGGCTGAACTATCCGAGTTCGATCCAGCATCACTGATGGCCAAGACGCCTCGGTGATCTACCTGCAAAGCCCTCGATTCCGGGCAGGTCACACGCAATCTCATTCCGCGAGGAATTGAGCCAGGGGCGCGTCGACATCCGTGGACTGTCGCGGGCAGCAGGTCATGGGCAGCCACCTAGACTGCCGTCCACAACAGTGGAGGCGCCCATGCGAAAAATCATTCTTAGCGTGCTCATCGGTATGGCGGCAACGGCTGTCCAGGCCATCCCCTTCGAGGAACTTCTCTAGGCTCTCTTGAATTTCAAGTGGGTTGCCGGGCGTGAGGGTTGATCGCGCTGAAGTCGAGCTTGCCCGCGATCAGGAAGATGACAGTCTGGATGGT
>NZ_SMBU01000041.1 GCF_004342485.1 Roseateles saccharophilus | reverse complement strand
GCGCCTGACCGACCGTGTTCAACGGGTCAATTCACCCCGGCCAGGTGGAGCAGTTTGAGTGGCCATAAGTGGGGCACTTTGGGTGGCCGCCGGGGTGATGCGCTGAGCCGGAGGGGGCCACTCGGCTCTCGCCTGGCATCAACCACCACGGGTCCGGTTGCGAATCTCGATCCCGGCCCCGGCCCGCAGCTGCCGCATCGACTCAGGGCTTACCCGGCGTCACTTCGGACAGCCCCGGTCTGATTAAGGACACTCACGGGTTCCATTCATTTCAACCCGTGCTGTGATGAACCGTTCAACCCTCCCCCGCGCCCTGGCCCTCAGCCTGGTCCTGGCCCTCGGCGGCCCAGCCGCCGTGCATGCCGACCAACTCCCCGCCGTCTGGGACCTGAGCCCCCTCTACGCCAGCGACACCGACTGGGAAACCGCCCGCAAATCCCTGCTGGCCGACCTGCCCAATCTCGCCGCGCTGAAGGGCACGCTGGGCAAGAGCGCCAAGAGCCTGCTGGCCGGGCTGGATGCGATCAGCGCGGCCAACCTGCGCTTCGACCGGCTGCGCGTCTACGCCAGCATGAAGCAGTCCACCGACAACCGCGACGCCAAGAACCAGGAGCGCAGCAGCCTGGCCGGGCAGCTCGGTGGCGAATTCGGCAGCGCCCTCGCGTGGGTGGAGCCCGAGCTTCAGTCGCTGGGCGAGGCCAAGGTGGCGGCTTATCTGAAGGCCGAGCCGGGGCTCAAAAAACATGCCGAGCACCTGCGCAACAGCCTGCGCCAGGCCAAGCACACGCTGAGCGCCGAGAGCGAAGCCGTCATCGCGGCGCTGGCGCCGGTACGCGGCGCCACGGGCGATGCGCGCACGCTGCTGTTCAACGCCGACACCCATTGGCCCGAGCTGACGGTGGACGGCAAGACGGAGCGGCTGGACGACACCAAATACGGCCTGCTGCGCCAGAACCCGGACCGCGCGGTGCGCAAGCAGGTGTTCGACGCCTTCTTCGGCGCCATCGGCCAGTACGAGAACACCTACGGCGTGACGCTGGGCAATGTGGTGCAGGACGACACCATCATGGCCAAGCTGCGCCACTACCCCAGCGCCGTGGCCATGAGCCTGGGCGGGGAAGAAGTGCCCGAGGCCGTGTACCGCACGCTGGTGGCCGAGGTGCACAAGGGCCTGCCCACGCTGCACCGCTACTTCAAGCTGCGCCAGAAGATGCTGGGCCTGCCGGACCTGCACTACTACGACATCTACCCGGCCCTGGTCACGCAGAAGAAGACCTACAGCCTGGACGATGCCGCCGCGCTGACGCTCGCCGCCACCAAGCCGCTGGGCGAGGACTACCAGGCCCTGCTGAAGACCACGTTCAAGGCCAACACCATGCATGCACTCCCCAGCCCGGGCAAGAGCGGCGGGGCCTACCAGGACGGCGCCTATGGCGCGCCGCCCTTCGTGTTCCTGAACCACCAGGGCGATTTCGAGTCGGTCAGCACCTTCGCGCACGAGTGGGGCCACGCGATGCACACGGCCATGGCCAACCGCGCCCAGCCCTATGAGACGGCGGGTTATTCAACGTTCATCGCCGAGATCGCCTCCACCGCCAACGAGGTGCTGCTCAGCAACTACATGCGCGGCCAGGCCGCCAGCAAGGAAGAGAAGCTCTACCAGCTCGGCTATGCGCTGGAGCGCCTGCGCGGCACCTTCTTCCGCCAGGCCATGTTCGGCGAGTTCGAGCTGAACACCCACGATGCCGCGGCCAAGGGCGAGGCGCTGAACGGCAAGCGCATGACGGAGATCTACTGCAAGCTGCTGAAGGACTACCACGGCGATGCGGCCGGGGTCATGCAGATCGACCCGCTGTACTGCCAGGAGTGGGCCTTCATCCCGCACTTCTACCGGCCGTTCTACGTGTACCAGTACGCCACGTCCATCACCGCGGCCCTGCACTTCGCCGAGGACATCCTGGCGGCCAAGCCCGGCGCGCGCGAGAACTACCTGAAGCTGCTGGCCGGCGGCGGTTCGGTGGCGCCCTACCAGGCGCTGAAGAACGCGGGCCTGGACATGGCGAGCCCGGCGCCCTACCAGGCCGTCATCAAGCGCATGGACGCCATCATGGACGAAATGGAGGCGCTGCTGGCCACGAAGGGCTGACCGTCGGGGCGGTGGCCCGTGGCTGCCGTCCTCAGCCGAACGCCGCCGCCAGCGCCTCCAGCCCCACCTTGGGGTCGTGCAGGCCCTGGTAGATCGGCGGGATGGGCTTGTCCACGCCGAACAGCCGGTACACCGCGTGCATCGCGCAGTGCACCGAATACTCCACCGTGTAGACGGTGTCGTCCGGCAGCTCCACATGCTGGCCCAGGAAGGCGAAGTTGGCCACGCCCGCGGGCAGCACCTGCGGCCGGTCGGCCGGCTTGCGGGGCGCGAACATGGCCGAGCCGTAGGGCAGCATCACGGGCGTCACGTCGGTGCTGGCCAGGGCCTCATCGCGGATGTCGGTGAAGCCGAGGTGCTGCAGCAGTTCGTCCAGGATCTCGTGGCCGCCGCACTGGGCCATGGGCTTGGCCACGAAGTTGCCCGGCGCGTCGATGAAGAGGCCGTAGCCCCAGGCCGTGTAGGTGTCGGCCGGCATGCCGGGGAAGTGCGGCTGGTGGGGCACGACGAGAGACATCAGCCAGTTGGAGTCCACCAGCGTCATCAGCGCGCCGGTGCCGGGCTGGTTGCCGCTGAATTCGATCAGGCGGTCCAGCAGCGTGCGGCCGTGCATCGTCAGCGTGAAGGACTCCCATTTGTTGTCGTCCACGTTGAAGAAGCTGTGCGGGCGGCCGAAGTCGTCGGCCTTGCGCGCCAACGTCTCCCACAGCGACCAGGCGCCGTCGCGGCGGTCGCGGATCAGCTCCGGTGCCTCGGTGTTGCTGCCGTAGGTGGCGTCGGCCGTGATTGAGCCCAGCGTGACGAAGCAGGCGTCGCCCGCGGCCAGCGCCAGGGTCTGCCGGCCGCGGGCGGTCTGCACATGCAGGTGGGTGGCGCGGCGTTGGGCGGGGTCGCGCTGGTCGAAGTCGATGTCGGTCACGCGGTGGCCGAAGCGCACGTCCACGCCCTGGGCCATCAGCCAGCGCTGCAGCGGCACCGCGATGGAGTCGTACTGGTTGTAGGGCGTGCGGCGCACGCCGGCCAGCGTGTGCATGCGCGGGAACTCCTGCGGGAAGCGCAGGAAGTAGCGGCGCAGCTCGATGGCGCTGTGCCAGTCCTGGAAGGCGAAGGTGGTGCGCCACATCTGCCAGAAGTTGCTCTGGAAGAAATGCGGCGAGAACAGTTCGTCGATGCGCCGTGCGCCCAGCAGGGCCTCGGGCGTGGCCAGCAGCCGCGTCAGCTCGGCGCGGTCACGGCCGTCCAGGCCGTAGTGGCGGGCGTCGAGGATGCGCGGGCCCTGGCCGATCAGGCGCGCATGCGCTTCGGTGCGCACCTGGTCGTTGAAGGCGGCGATCTCCTGCCGCACCGACAGCCCCGGCTGCTCCAGCGAGGGGATGCCGTCGAGCAGGTTCCACAGGCACTGGTAGACCTCCTCGCACAGCATGCGCCCGCCGCGGGTCACATAGCCGGCCTGCGTGGGCGAGGCGCTGCCGTCCAGGCAGCCGCCGGCGATGCCCAGCTCTTCGAGGATGTGGATGCGGGCGCCGGGCATGCCGGCATCGCGGATCAGGAAGGTGGCCGCGGCCATCGAGGCGATTCCGCCGCCGACGAGCCAGACGTCGGCGTTCTTGGGGTCGAGCATGGAGAGGGCGGCCTGTGCCGCGGGAGTCCGTCTTGCGGCGACTCTAGGCCGCGGCGGTGGCGCGGGCCCTGATCCCCGTCAAGCTCAGCGCGACACCATCATCCTGAGGCCCAGGCCGACGAAGACCGTGCCAGCCAGGCGGTCCAGCCAGGGGCCGACGGCGGGCCGGCGGTTCAGCCAGGCGCCCACGCTGCCCGAGAACCAGCCCAGCAACCCGAACAGCAGCGCCGCCTGCGCGGTGAAGATCAGGCCCAGCAGCCCCAGCTGCAGCGGCACGGCACCCTGCTGCGCGACGACGAACTGCGGCAGGAAGGCCAGGAAGAACAGCACCACCTTGGGGTTGATGGCATTGGCCACCAGCCCTTTCGCGAACAGCTGGCGCAGCGACGCGCCATCGCCCGCCGCGCCGCCCACCGCCACCCGGCCGGCATGCCGCCAGGCCTGCACGCCCATCCAGACGAGGTAGGCGCCGCCTATGCCCTTGAGCAGGCCGAAGGCCAGCGGCGAGGCGGCCACCAGCGCGCTCACGCCCACCACGGCCAGCAGCGTGTGGCTGAGGCAGCCCAAGGCGCAGCCGAGGCCGAAGGCCATGCCCGCGCGCCGCCCGCGCGACATGCCCATGCCGAGCACCATCAGGTTGTCCGGCCCCGGCGTGGCGGTCAGCACGAGGGCGGCGGCGAGGAAGGCGAGGGCTTGGGCGAGGCTGAGCATGGCGCGATGCTAGCCGGCGCCTGTACCTGTACGCTTGGCAGCCTTGACGCCTCAACGCCCCAGCCCCTTGCTCACGCTGCGCCACTACGGCCCCGCCCATGGCCGCCATGCCCATGACCACGCCCAGCTGCTGTGGACGCTGGATGGCGCGCTGGAGCTGGAGGTCGAGGGCCGCGGCCGGCGCGTGGCGGCGGGGCAGGGGCTGCTGATCCCGCCCGGCGAGCGGCACGACTTCGAGGCCCCGCAGGGCAGCCATTGCCTGGTGCTGGACTCGGCCGACCCGGCCTGGCTCGGCTGCCTGCTGCAACCCCTGCATGCGCAGGCGGTGGACCATCTGGCGCGCTTCCTGGCCGCATCGCTGAGCCAGGGCCTGGCCGTGTCGCCGGAACTGGGCGCCCAGCTGCTGCTGCAGGCCTGGGGGCGCAACGTGGCCCAGGCCGCCGCCCAGGGCCGCGCCATCGACTGGGCGGCGCTGCGCCGCTGGACGCAGACGCGCCTGGCCGCGCCGCTGAGCGTGGCCGACCTGGCCGCGCGGGCCGGCCTGGCCGAGAGCCAGTTCCGCGCCCGCTGCGTCGCCGCCACCGGGCTCACGCCGATGCAGTGGCTGCGCGTCCAGCGGCTGGACCGCGCGCGCGAGCTGCGCGCGGCGGGCCTGGCGGTGGGGGTGGTCGCGCAGCGCGTGGGCTATGAGTCGCCGTCGGCGCTGACCGCGGCGCTGCGGCGCGACAGCGTGCTTTCCGGCACGCGTTGACCCGGTTCCGGAAGGCTCGCGCAGCGGGGCTAGAGGTCAGAATCCGTCATCCCTGGTGATGACGATGCTCATGAGCGACGACGCCTTTATCTCACCCGCGCAACTGCTGATCGGGCTGCATGTGCACCTGGATCTGCCCTGGACGCAGCATCCGTTCACGTTTTCGAGCTTCAAGATCAAGAGCCTTGAGCAGATCATGACGCTGCAGTCCCTGGGCCTGGAGCGCATCCGCTATTCGCCGGCCAAGAGCGATGCGCAGCCGCTGGCGCTGCCGGCCGAGCCGCCGCCTCCGCCGCCGCATTCGCCGGGCGACGACGCCGCCTACGCGGCCAAGCGGGCCCGCATCGAGCGGCTGCTGGCCCAGCAGCAGCGGGCCGCGGCCTGCGAGCGCGAATTCCTGTCGGCGGCGCGGGCCCTCAAGGCAATGACGCAGAACGTGTTCGCCCGGCCCGAACAGGCGCGCGAGGAGGGGCTGGCCCTGATCAAGACGATGGCCGATTCGATGTTGACGGACGCAGACGTCGCCATCAACCTGATGAAGGACAAGATCGGCGGCGAGGAGACCTATCACCACGCGCTGAACGTCACGCTGCTGGCGATGATGCTGGCCAAGGAGCTGAAGGCACCGCCCGAGGCGATCCGCGTGATGGGCGTGGGCGCGCTCTTCCACGACATCGGCAAGCTGGAGCTGCCCGACTCGCTGGTGCGCAAGACGGAAGTGCTCAGCAAGCCGGAACGCGGCCTGTACCAGCAGCATTGCGTCTACGGCATGGACATCGCGCGCAAGCTGGGCCTTTCGAGCGAGGCGACGACCATCATTGCCCAGCACCATGAGCACATGGACGGCACCGGCTACCCCAAGGGCCTGCAGGGCCAGACCATTTCGATGCTGGCGCGCATGGTGGGCCTGGTGAACGCCTACGACAACCTCTGCAACCCCAACAACCCCGCCCAGGCACTCACGCCTCACGAGGCGCTGTCGGTGCTGTATGCGTAGCAGCGCTCGCGCTTCGACGCGACGGCGCTGTCCACCTTCGTGCGCTGCATGGGCGTCTATCCGCCCGGCACCCTGGTCGTGCTGTCGAACGACTCGATGGGCATCGTCACGTCGGTCAACAGCACCCGGCCGCTCAAGCCCACGGTGCTGGTCTACGACCCGAGCGTGCCCAAGGAGAGCGCCGTGCTGGTCGAGCTGGAGCTGGAGCCCGACGTCAGCATCGCCCGCACGCTGAAGCCCCAGCAGCTGCCCCAGCCGGTGTACGACTACCTCTCGCCGCGCAAACGCCAGACCTATTACTTCGACGCTCAGCAGAGCCGCTGATCCGCGACGACCGGCCGGCGTTGCGCGACGGCGCCGGCCCGAGACTGGCCGGCATGACCAATGCCGACCTGCTGGCCCTCGGGGCCATCCTGATGTGGGCCTCGCTCGCCGCGCTCGGCGTGTCGCTCGCGCATGTGCCGCCCTTCCTGCTGACCGGCCTGGGCCTGCTGGTGGGCAGCGCGCTGGCGCTGCCGCTGTCGCGCTTCAGGCTGCGCGCCTGGGCGCTGCCCTGGCGCACGCTGGCGCTGGGCGTCTACGGCCTGTTCGGCTTCCACCTGCTGCTGTTCATCGCGCTGCGCACGGCGCCCGCGCTGCAGACCAATCTCATCAACTACCTCTGGCCTCTGGGCATGGTGGTGCTGGCGCCGCTGCTGCTGCCCGGCCTGCGCTGGCGGGCGGGCCAGCTGGGCGCGGCGCTGCTGGGCTTCGCCGGCGCGGCGGTGGTCATCCTCGGGCGCTCCGGCGCCAGCCTGGCCGGCGGCTGGCATGCCGGCTACGGGCTGGCCCTGGGCTCGGCGCTGGTGTGGAGCAGCTACTCGCTGCTGACGCGCCGCGTGCCGGCCTTCCCGACCAGCGCGGTGGGCAGCTTCGCGGCGGTGTCGGGCCTGCTGGCGCTGGCCTGCCATGCGCTGTGGGAGCCTGCAGTGAGCCTGAGTGCGCGCGACCTGCTGCTGATCGCGGCGCTGGGCCTGGGGCCGCTGGGGGGCGCCTTCTTCCTGTGGGACGCGGCGCTGAAGGCGGGCGACCCGCGGCGCATCGGCCTGCTGGCCTTCCTGACGCCGCTGCTGTCGACCGCGGTGGTGCTGGTCGTCACCGGCCAGGCGCTGACGGCCTCGCTGGCCCTGGGCGCGGTGATGATCGTCGGCGCGGCGTTCTGGGGCAGCCGCGCGGCGGGTTGAGCGTCAGCTCGCGGCTACAGATGCTTCGCGAAGAAGCGCACGACGCGTGAGCGTGACAGGTAGGCCTGCTCGACATCGGGCGTGAAGTGCACCGTCGGCGGCACGCCGGTGCTGAAGTAGCTTCCCTGGTTGGCGAAGGGGTCTGCCACGGTCATCGGCACCATCAGCCGGTCCCAGCCATGCGTGGCGCCGGGGTAGGCGTTCACGCTGACGATGCCGCCGTTGCTGGCGTTGACCGACTGCGCCAGCGCCTCGCAGGGGGCGCTGCCGTTGTCGTAGTCGTCCTTGGTGCCGACCTCGATCAGCACCGGCGCGCCGGTGAGGTTGAGCCACTGCACGCCGTAGTGCGCGGGCGTGCTGTGCACCGCGGCGAGCAGCGCCGTGTTGTTCCAGGCGTAGCACACCGGGTAGTGCGCCACATGGGCCTTGAACGTGAGGCCGCCGCCAAACTGGCCTGCGTACAGGCGCTCGGCCGTGCCCATGCTAACGAGGCCGCCCCAGGAAAAACCGAGCACGCCGATGCGGCTGCCGTCGATGCCCGGCTGCTTCGCGAGGAAGGCGAGGGCCGAGAAGGCATCGGGATAGGTCAGGATGGGGGCGGCGGGCCGCTGGCCGGCGCCGCTGATGCCGCGCGCCTGCCACATGTCGATCTGCAGCGTGGCGATGCCGGCGGCATTGAGCGCGGCCTCGTAGAAGTCGCCGCGCGAGTCGACGCCCGACGAGCCGTGCAGGATCAGCACTGCCGGCAGCTTGCGCCGGCTGGCCTCGCCCCGCTCGCCGACATGCCGCGGCAGACTCAGCTTGCCCTCGATGGTCAGCATCGTGCCGGGCGCAGCGAGGTTGGGCGACTGGAACTGGATGAAGGAGATTTCCGGCGGCGCCGAGTGGCCTGAGCCCAGACCCAGGCCGCTCTCATCCGACGCACGCGCCGGCAACGCGGCCAAAGCCGCCACGGCGGCCAGCGCCGCCACCAGACCCTTTGCCTTCAAGCCTTGCCAAGCCATTTTTGCCTCCGTCTGAGTTGGAGGCGTCAACCTAACACCGTGGTGCTGGGGGTGCTCTCGGGATTTGCCTGTCGCCGATGCCGGTGTCAGCGACCGCCGGCTCAGTCGCGGAACGCGGGCGCCGCGCCATTGCCGGCCATCATGGCCTGGGTCAGGTCCTCGCTCATCAGCATCGCGGCGTTCCAGGTCGCGATGTAGTTGAGGCCGTCGGCCACCGAGTGGTCGCGGGCGTAGTTCAGCATCTCCTTGGTGCCGCGGATGGACAGCGGCGACTTGGCGGCGATGGCCGCGGCGATCTCGTGCACCCCGGCCTGCAGCGCCTCGCGGCCGTCGAACACGCGGTTCACGAGGCCGATCTCGCGCGCCTCGGCGGCCTCCACGCGGCGGCCCGTGTAGGCCAGCTCGCGCACCAGGCCCTGCGAGCCGACGATCTTGGGCAGGCGCTGCAGCGTGCCCACGTCGGCCACCATGCCGATGTCGATCTCCTTGATTGAGAAATAGGCGTCGGCGCTGCAGTAGCGCATGTCGGCCGCGCAGATCAGGTCGATGCCGCCGCCCACGCAGGCGCCGTGGATGGCCGCGAGCACCGGCTTGCGGCAGCGCTCCAGGCTGGTCAGCGTGTCCTGCATGTCGAGGATGACGCGGCGCAGGCCCTCGCGGGTGCGGCCGTCGCAGGGGTCCTGGATCTGCGGTGCCAGGCCCATCATCATCTGCAGGTCGATGCCGGCGGTGAAGTGCCGGCCTTCGCCCTCCAGCACGGCGACCCGGGCCTGGGCCTGGGAATCCAGCCAGTCGAAGGCGAGGCGGATGTCCTGCCACATCGTCGAGTTCATCGCATTGGCCTTGTCGGGCCGGTTCAGGCGGACGGTGGCGACATGGTCCTGGACGGAGAGGGTCAGGGTTTCGAGTTGCATGGGTTCAGCGGTTTGCGGTGTGCTGGCGCAGCCATTGCGCGAGCGTGGGTTCGTCGATGTCGCCGGCGGCGACGGAGAGCATGGTCAGCGTGGCGCTGGCATCGTCGGCCGTCAGCTCGCAGCCGTTCAGCACCAGGAAGAGTTCCATCGCGACATAGGCGGTGCGCTTGTTGCCGTCGATGAAGGGGTGGTTCTTGGCTAGGCCCACGGCGTAGGCGGCAGCGAGGTCGAAGACGTCGGGCTCGCCGTACAGGGCCAGGTTCTGCGGCCGGGCGAGAGCGGACTCGAACAGGCCTTCATCGCGGGTGCCGGGCGCGCCGCCGTGCTCGGCGAGCTGCTCCAGATGCACGGCCTGCAATACGTCGGCATTCAGCCAGCGCCACTGGCGCGGCGGCCCGCTCATTTGGCCAGCTCGTGCAGCACGGCACGGCGCTTCTTCATGATGTCGCGCGCCGCGTCCATCTGTTCTTCGAACTCGGGGCTGTAGGGCGTCAGCAGCACGCCGTTGACGGCTTCGGAGAGATAGAGCACATCACCCTTTTCCACCTTCAGCCGCGCCAGCACTTCCTTGGGCAGGATGACGCCCACCGAGTTGCCGATCTGGGTCAGTTTGAGTGCGCTCATGGATTGACTCCGTTATAACGTCTGTAATACTAACCGGCGCCCTCTGCGATCACAAGCCAGGAGCATCTCCGACATGAAACGTCGCAACTTCCTTAGCGCCGCGCCGGCGCTCTCGGCCGCCGCCACGGCCTCCGCAGCGATGACCGGCTCCGGCTTCCGCTGGGCCGAGCTGGGCGCCGCCGATGCGAGCCGGCGGATGGCCGCGGGCGAGCTCACATCGCTGGCGCTGACGCAGGCCTACCTCGCCCGCATCGCGGCGGTGGACCGCGCCGGCCCCAAGCTGAACAGCGTCATCGAGCTCAACCCCGATGCCGAAGCGCTCGCCGCCGCGCTGGACGCCGAGCGCGCCGCCGGCAAGCTGCGCGGCCCGCTGCACGGCCTGCCGGTGCTCATCAAGGACAACATCGCCACGCACGACCGCATGTCCAACACGGCCGGCTCCATCGCGCTGGCCGGCGTGCCAGTGCCGCGCGACGCGACGCTGGTGGCGCGGCTGCGCGAAGCGGGCGCCGTCATCCTCGGCAAGACCAATCTGTCGGAATGGGCCAATTTCCGCGGCAAGGCCTCGGTCAGCGGCTGGAGCTCGCGCGGTGGCCAGACGCTCAACCCCTATGCGCTGGACCGCACGCCCAGCGGCTCCTCCTCGGGCACCGGCGCGGCGCTGGCGGCCAACCTCGCGCTGCTGGGCGTGGGCACCGAGACGGACGGCTCCGTCACGTCGCCCGCTGCCGTGCAGGGCCTGGTGGGCATCAAGCCGACGCTGGGCCTGGTGTCGCGCTACGGCATCGTGCCCATCGCGTTCTCGCAGGACACCGCCGGCGCCATGTGCCGCAGCGTCGCCGATGTGGCCCTGCTGCTCTGGGCCCTGGCCGGTGTGGACCCGGCCGACCCGGCCACGCGCGCCCAGCAGGGCCGCTTCGACCGCGACGCGCTGCTGAAGCTGCCCGCCGGCGCGCTGAAGGGGCGGCGCCTGGGCGTGGCGACCAACCTCGTCGAAGGCCATGGCCGCGCCACCGTCGCGTTGTTCGATGCCGCGTTGCAGGCGCTCGAAGCCGCCGGCGCGACGCTGGTGCGCGCGCAGTTGCCGCAGCTGCCGGCCATGAGCGCGGGCGAGCTGGAAGTGATGACCAACGAGATGGCGCCGGCCATGGCCGACTACCTGCGCGACTTCGCGCCCGGCGGCCCCTTCAGGACCCTGGCCGACCTCGTCGCCTTCAACCAGGCCCACCCCGAGACGCTGGCGCTGTTCGGCCAGGAATGGTTCGAGGCCTCGGTCGCGTCCGTGCAGGCTGGCGGCCTGAAGGCGCCCAGATACCTGAAGGCCCTCGCCACCGGCCAGCGCGCCGCGCGCGCCCAGGGCATAGACGCGATGCTGAAGGCGCACAGGCTCGACGCCATCGTCGCGCCCACCTCCGGCCCGGCCTGGCTCACCGACGTCGTCAAGGGCGACCAGGACACCACGCCCGCCGCCACCACGCCCGCCGCCGTGGCCGGCTATCCGCATGTGACCGTGCCGATGGGCCAGGTCAGCGGCCTGCCCGTGGGCCTGAGCTTCTTCGGTACGGCCTGGACGGACGCCAAGCTGCTGGCCCTGGCGGCAGACTACGAGCAGCGCACGAAGCTGCGCCGGGAACCGCTGTTCAAGGCCAACGCCGGTTGATGTCGTGCACACTGGCGTCATGATCCACGCCACCAAACGCATCGCCGGCGGCGCCGGCCTCGCCGCCGTCCTCGTCAAGCGCGCCCCCACCCTCGAACTCGACTGGGACACGCGCAGCAAGAGCCGCTTCGCCGCCACCGACTCCACGGGCCGCGAGATCGGCGTCGTGCTGCCGCGCGGCACCGCACTGCGCGGCGGCGACGTGCTCGTCGCCGAGGACGGCACGCTGCTGCGCGTCGTCGCCGCAGCCCAGCCCGTGCTGCAGGTGCGCCACTGCGCCGAGCATGGTTCGCCCTTCGACCTGCTGCGCGCCGCCTACCACCTCGGCAACCGCCATGTGCCGCTGGAGCTGAGCCCCGAGCTGCTGCAGTTCGAGCCCGATGCCGTGCTGGCCGACATGCTGCGCCGCCAGCACCTCATCGTCACTGAGGCCCAGGCCGCCTTCGAGCCCGAGGGCGGGGCCTATGGCGAGGGGGGCGGCCACGGCCACCATCATCACGGCCACGATCATGGGCATGACCATGCCCACGAGCACCACGGGCATGCCGCTGAGCCGCCCGCACGTAAGCCGCTGGCCATTCCGGTCAAGGCGCACGACGAAGGCCATGTGCACGGCCCCGGCTGCGGCCATGACCACGGCCATGACCACAAGCACTGAGCCCGGACACGAGGCAGTCCCCTGCGGACCGCCTTGTGTCTGGCAAAGGACTGCGGGCATGCAGGCCCGCGGGGATGAGCCCGCGCTGCTGCACCTGCTCTGGCTGGCGTCGCCGGCCCTGCCGGTCGGCGGCTTCAGCTATTCCGAGGGCCTGGAGGCGGCGGTCGATGCCGGCGTCGTGTACGACGAGGCCAGCGCCGGCGCCTGGCTGCTGAACCAGCTCGAACTCGTGCAGGCCCGCGCCGAGCTGCCGGTGGCCGCGGCCGCCCATGCGGCGACGCTGGCACTCGATGGCGCGCGGCTTGCCGAACTCAACGCCTGGGTGCTGCAGACCCGCGAGACGGCCGAAAGCCTGCAGCAGGCTCAGCAGATGGGCCGCAGCCTGCTCGTCTGGATGCAGGGCCTGTTGCCGGATGCGCCTGTGCTGCCGCTGCTGCAAGGCCTCAGGCCCGCAGCCACCTGGCCGGTCGTCATGGGGGCCGCTGCCGCTTCGCGCGATGCGGCGCTGGAGCCGGCGCTGCAGGCCATCGCCTTCGGCTGGGCCGAGAACTTGATGCAGGCTGCCGTGCGTTGCGTGCCTCTCGGCCAGACCGCCGGCCAGCGTCTGCTGGCACGCCTCGTGCAAGGCATTCCACAGGCCGTGGTGGTCGCGATCGCCGCGCCGGAGCCGATGGCCTTCGCGCCGCTGCTCGGCGTCCACGGCGCCCGCCACGAAACCCAGTATTCACGCCTGTTCCGCTCATGACCACCGCACCGCTGCACGCCATTCCGAATCGCACCAAGAAACTGCCGCCGCTGCGCGTCGGCGTCGGCGGCCCGGTGGGCTCGGGCAAGACCACCCTCGTCGAGATGCTCTGCAAAAGCATGCGCGAGCGCTGGGACCTCGTCGTCGTCACCAACGACATCTACACCAAGGAAGACCAGCGCCTGCTGACCGTGGCCGGCGCGCTGGAACCCGAACGCATCATGGGCGTGGAGACGGGCGGCTGCCCCCACACCGCCATCCGCGAGGACTGCTCCATCAACCTCGAGGCCGTGGACCGCATGCTGGAGAAGTTCCCGGATGCCGACATCGTCTTCGTCGAGAGCGGCGGCGACAACCTTGCCGCCACCTTCAGCCCTGAGCTCAGTGACCTGACGATCTACGTCATCGACGTGGCCGCCGGCGAGAAGATCCCGCGCAAGGGCGGCCCCGGCATCACGAAGAGCGACCTCTTCGTCATCAACAAGACCGACCTGGCCCCGCATGTCGGCGCCGACCTCGGCGTGATGCGCAGCGACACCGCACGCATGCGGCCCGTGAAGCCCTGGGTCATGACCAACCTCAAGACCCGCGAAGGCCTGGCCGAAGTCGTCGCCTTCATCGAGAAGAAGGGCCTGCTTGTCTGAGGCCCGCTGGCCGGCACGGCTGACGCTGGCCGCGGCCCGCGACGGAGCCGGCGCGACCCGCGTCCATGCCCGCCACGACGGCCCGCTGCGGCTGCTGAAGACGCTCCACCCCGAAGGCGAGGGCGTCGCGCATGCCGTGCTCGTGCATCCGCCCGGCGGCCTTGTCGGCGGCGACCGGCTCGACATCGACATCGACGTGGCCGAAGGTGCCCATCTGCTGGTGACGACGCCCGCCGCGACGCGCTTCTACCGCTCCAACGCCAGCGAGGCCGCCCAGGTCGTCGTGGCCCGGGTGGGCGAGGGCGCCCGGCTGGAATGGCTGCCGCAGGAGACGCTGGCCTACCCCGGCTGCCTGGCACGCAACGAGGTGAGGCTGAGCCTCGCGCCGGGCGCCAGCCTGTTCGCGTGCGAGGTGCTGGGCCTGGGCCTGCCGGCGGCTGGCCAGGCGTTCGACAAGGGCCGGCTGCTGCAGCATCTGGAGGTCGGCGGCCAGTGGCTGGACCGCGGCTGGCTGGACGCGGCCGACCGGGCCCTGCTCGACGGCCCCTGCGGGCTGGCGGGCCACCGCGTGCTGGGTACGCTGGCCTATGCGCAGACGACGACGCTGGCCGGCGCCGAGGCGCTGCTGGCGGATGCGCGCGAGCGGCTCGCCGAGCTGCCGCTGTGCGGCCTGACCCATCTTGCCGGCGCACGCGGCTCGGTGCTGCTGGCCCGCGTCGTCGGCGACGAGGTCGAGGCCGTGACGCTGGCGCTGCGGCGCGTGCGCGCGCTGTGGCGCGAACGGCTGTGGGCTCTGCCGGGCGGCGACCCGCGCATCTGGGCGACCTGAGCGGCTCGGGCGAGGCCGGCCGCCAGGCTACAGCGCCCGCCAGGTCGGGATGCAATGCCGCGCCAGCGCCGTCACCCAGTCGGGCTGCTCCGGCACGAAGGCGATGCCGTAGAGCGGGCTGACGAGAAAGCCCGCGCGCTCGAAGGCGCCGCCATCCTGGGCCCGCACGAAGGCGGCCAGCGCAGCGAAGGGGATGGCGACGCTGCCCACCTGCAGCACCGGCGCACGCTTGGTGATCTCCTCCAGCCGGCCGCCGTCCTGGAAGCGCAGCACGCTGTGACCATAGTCGTACTCGTTGAGCGCCGCTTCGTTGCGCGCTTGGCGCTCGGGCGGGCCGAGCCGCGCGACGAGGTCTTCCACGCCCAGGCTGAACGCAAAGCCGTCGAAGGCCACGAACGGCGCCAGATGCACGGTCATGGCCCGCTTCAGCCGGCGCCGACGCGCCGACGCATGTCGGCGCAGGCCGCCGCGATCAGGGCCTGCAGGGCCGCGGCATCGACGGGCTCGCCAGGCCTGAGCTTGACGTGGCGCATGGCCTTGCCGCTGCCCTGCAGCAGGCCCGCGGGGTCGGCCAGCTCGGCGCCCTTGAAGAAGCCGACGTTGACATGCACGGTGAATGCGTTGACATAGCCGAAGGCCGCATCGCCCACGCAGGCGGTGGGGTGGCCGTCGTGCAGCAGCTCGCGCACATCGGCGCCACAGCTGCGCATGGCGTCGAACCACTGCCGCGCGAGGCCGCCCAGTTCGACCGGGCGGGCCGCCATCCAGGCCTCGACGGCGGCATCGCGCCGGGCCGCGGCAGGGAAATGAAAGATGCCGTCCATGGGCCTTCATTAGACTCCCGCCACACCATGAGCCAGCCTCCTCGCGCTCCGGCCCCGCAGCTGAACCGCCTCGTCTACCGCGAGCTCCGGCCCGGTCGCGACTACTGGGTGCTGGACGACGCGCTGCCCGATCCGATGGCCGTGCGCGAACGCGCGCTGGCCGCGCAGGACTGGGTGCTGGGCGCGCCGTACCGGCCCGAGAGCTGGCCGGGCATGCGCCTGCAGCCCGGGCTGACGGCCGGGGAGCTGGCGCCGCTGGAGCGCTGGATGCTGAAGCAGACCGGCTGCCGTAAGGTCTATGCGCCGCAGGTGGGCGCCACCGACCGCATCAACCACAACTGCGTGCAGGTGGTGGGCATGGGCGAGGGCCGCGTCAAGCCGCACACCGACTCGCGCGCGCTGTGCACCTACGCCGCCGTGCTCTATCTGTCGCCCGACATCCCGGCCCATGCCGGCACGTCCTTCTTCCGCGTGGTCCATCCGGACGGCCGGCTCGGCGGCAACTGCGTGCCGTCGCGCTTCGCGAACCTGGTGGAGGCCTTCGGCACGCGCTTCGTGCCCAACGGCCTGTTCGTTCCCGACGTCGCGGTCGATGCGCGCTTCAACCGCCTGCTGCTCTACCGCGCCGACCTGATCCACAGCGCCTCGGCCTATGTCGGCGAGGCGCTGGCCGAGCGCCGCATGACGGCGGTGTTCTTCTGGATGGCGCGTTGACAGGCCTTGGTCACTCGCTGCCGGGGATCTGCTGGCGCAGCACGACCTTGCTCGCGGCCTTCCTGCGCATCTTGATGTTCATCATCTCGACGCCCAGCGAGAAGGCCATCGCGAAGTAGATATAGCCCTTGGGCACATGGTGGCCGAAGCCCTCGGCCACCAGCACGACGCCGACGACGACGAGGAAGCTCAGCGCCAGCATCTTGATCGTCGGGTGGTCCGACACGAAGCGGCCGATGGGGCCGGCGAACAGCATCATCAGGCCCACCGAGCAGATCACGGCGCCGATCATCACGCGCACGTCGTCCACCATGCCGACGGCCGTGATGATGGAGTCCAGCGAGAACACCAGGTCGATCAGCATGATCTGCAGGATGACGGCGCCGAAGGCCGCGCGGGCCTTGCCGCCGCCATGGGCCTCGTCCTCGCCCTCGAGCGAGCCGTGGATCTCGCCGGTGCTCTTCCAGATCAGGAACAGGCCGCCGCTGATGAGGATGAGGTCTCGGCCCGAGATGCCCTTGTCGAGGACCGGCAGCGTGAACAGCGGCTCCACCATGCCGACGATCCAGGCCAGTACCAGCAGCAGGCCGATGCGCATGAACATCGCCGCGAACAGGCCCACTCGCCGCGCCAGCTCCTGGCGGGCCTTGGGCAGCTTGTCCACCAGGATGCTGATGAAGATGATGTTGTCGATGCCCAGCACCAGCTCCAGTGCGGTCAGCGTCGCGAGGGCGATCCAGGTCTGCGGGTTGGCGAGCAGTTCGAGCATGGAGAGGCGTCCGTGGTGGGCCGGGCATTGTCGCCAGCGTCCTGCTCGCCACGGACAGCCCCAGGTTGAGCCTCGCTTCCGTTTTTCGGTGGGTTTGCGGCGCGCGCTACTTCAGAACGAGCTCCTGCAGCTCCATGTTGCCGACCAGCTTGCGCATCGTGCCGCGCTGGCCGGAGGCGCTCGTCTGCTGGCGCGCGTCCGCGGCGAGCAGGGCCTCGACCTTTTTCTGGAAGGCCTCGCCCTGGGCCTTGGTGCGGTAGTCCTTCAGCTCGACGGCGAGGATGAGGTCGGGCTCGCCGTTGCGCTGCGCGTTCACCGACAGCACGTGGTAGGAGAGGATGATCCCTTCCTTCTTGCCCAGCTCCTGCACCTTCTTCCAGTTCGCGCCGAGGTAGTCCATGTAGTTCTCGAACTGCCCCGGCTCGATCTGGATGTTGGAGAAGAACCAGACCGAGCCCTGGGTGTAGCTCGATTCCTGGGCGAACGCCGGGAAGGACAGGGTCAGCGCTGCCGCGGCAGCGCACAAGCTCGCTTTGAAGTTCATCGTGATGCTCCTTGGAGGATTGAGGCCCGGCGGCGTCGGGCCGTGGGCTGCCGGCAGTGTCTGGAGGGCCCCTCGGCGCAGCGATGTCGATGTGACCGGCACGGCAAACCGGCCACCGAGTCCGGCCCAGCCGCGACGGGATGGACGAACGCCCCGAAATGCGCCGCGAACTAGGGGATGACGCTCGTCACCCCTGTCCCGCGGGTGACTGTGGCGCGCTCGCATGCGCCCCGATGGCGCGGGGGCATGAATTGGCCTACAACCCGGCCATGCTGCCCATCGCCGCCGCCGTCAGTGCCAAGCGCCCTCTGCAGGGCGCCGAGGTCGATGCGGCCCTGAGCAATTCGCGCCTGGTCTCCGTCTGCGAGACGACCAACCCCGACGAGGCCCAGGCCATCCTCTGCGGCGTCTACGGCCCGCACGCGCTGCGCGTCGGCCACGAGGGCAGCCTCGCGCTGAAGCTGCGCGGCGCCGAGTTCGCGCGCCTGCATCTGGGCGAGGTGCGCTACGGCACGCCCACGCGCATGGCCATGCCGCGTGCCCACGGGCACTGGGTGTTCTCCTATCTGCGCCAGGGCGAGGTCTGGCGCAGCGCCGACCAGGCCCGCTACGGCGCGGGCGACGCCGGCGTGATGGCGCCCGACGAGGTGCAGGGCCTGGAAATGTCCGGCGACATGGAACTGCTGAACCTGCGTGTGGCCGATGCCGACATGGCCGGTGCCTGCCGCGCGCTGCTCGGCTCGGACCTGGCCCACCCGCTGCGCTTTGCCGACCGTTGCGGTGCCGGCGGCGCGCCGGTGGCCGCGCTGCTGCGCGTGCTCGGCCATCTGGCTGCCACGCCCGCCTATCCGCATGTGGCCGCGCAGCGCCTGGAGGCCAGCCTGCGCGACGCGGCCCTCTTCGAGCTGCTGCTGGCCTGGCCCAACAGCTACACCCGCGGCTTCGACTCTCCGGCCGCGCTGCCGCCGTCGACGAAGCGGGCGCGCGACTACATCCATGCCCACGCGGCCGACGTGCCCTCGGTGGCCGATATCGCGGCGGCTGCCGGCGTCGGCGTGCGTGCGCTGGCGCGCGGCTTCGAGCGCCACTTCGGCGTGTCGCCGCAGCGCTATCTGCAGCAGTACCGGCTGGACCGCGTGCGCGAGGAACTGCGCGCCGCCGTCGGCTCCGGTACGACGGTGACCGCCATCGCCGCGCAATGGGGCTTCTGGCAGCTCGGCAGCTTCGCGGCGCGCTACCGCGAGCGTTTCGGCGAATCGCCCAGCCAGACGCTGAACCGGCGCGGAAGTTCCGAATCGGCACAGCGCGCTGCCGATACGCCATAGCCGGCCCGCGCACCGGTCGCGACCATGCCTGCACGCCGCCACCCAGACGCGGCGACCGGAGACAGAGCATGAGACTCAAGCCCATCGCGCGCGCCGCGGCCCTGGCCCTGCTGCCGGCGCTCGCCGCGGCGCAGACCGCTCCCGAAGCCACGCAGCAGATCGAGCGCGTCGTCATCACGGCCGAGCGCCGCGTGACCGTGCTGGACACGACGCCCGCC
The DNA here is from genome assembly GCF_004342485.1 of Roseateles saccharophilus. Lineage (GTDB taxonomy): Bacteria > Pseudomonadota > Gammaproteobacteria > Burkholderiales > Burkholderiaceae_C > Pelomonas > Pelomonas saccharophila. Next base: position 22,637 of record NZ_SMBU01000041.1, on the reverse strand, counting down.
GCCATCACGGCGCTCAGCGGCGCGCGCCTGGCCGAGCGTGGCGACACGGGCCTGGCGGACCTGGCCCTGCTCAGCCCCAACACCAGCTTCACGAACGGCCAGGGCGCCAGCCAGGTCTTCATCCGCGGCATCGGCAACGTCTTCATCCTGGCCGGCGGCGACCCCGGCGTGGCGCTCTACAACGACGGCGCCTACGTCTCCGACCAGACCAGCTCCAACACGGCGTTGTTCGACACCCAGCGCGTCGAGATCCTGCGCGGCCCGCAGGGCGCGCTCTACGGCCGCAACGCGACCGGCGGCGCCGTCAACATCATCTCGGCGCTGCCGACGAGCAGCTTCCAGGCGCGCCTGGGCCTGCTGGTGGGCGGCGACAACCGGCGCGAGAGCGAGGGCTTCGTGTCCGGCCCGCTGAGCGACGGCCTGCAGGGCCGGCTGTCCTACCAGGTGCGCGAGTCCGATGGCTACACGCGCAACCCGCTGGCCGGCCAGGCCGCCGGGCCGGTGCTGCCCGGCGGGCCGGGCTCGGTGGGCCCGAAGCGCCTGGACGACCTGTCCAGCCGTGCACTGCGCGGCCAGTTGCAGGCCAGCCTGGGCGGCGCCGGCACGCTGCGCTTCGTTGCCGGCCACTACCGCGAGTCCGACGCCGGCATGAGCGTGCCCGTGCTGGCCGACCCGGCCGCCATCCCGGTGCTGCTCTACGACGTCACGCAGAGCAGCGACCCGCGCGTCGTCAAGAGCCAGGGCGCCAGCAATCGCGTCGACGTGGACACGGCGCTGGCGTTGCTGGAGCTCCCGGTCGGCACGAACACGCTGAGCGCGTCCCTGAGCTGGCGGCGCAGCAAGGCCGACCGGCTCTGGGACAGCGACGGCACCGAGGCCCTGGTCGCGACCTCGGGCTTCTCGACCGCCAGCACCGACAAGGGCCTGGACATCCATCTCGCCTCCGACGACGCCGGCCCGTGGCAGTGGATGGCCGGCGTCACCGCCATCGACTTCGACCAGCGCCAGGACATCGCCATCAGCGCCCAGGTGCCGCTGGGCTTCATCGTGCCGGGCCAGCCGCTGACCGTGCCTTTCCCGGGCGGTGTGGGCTTTCTGCTCGGCGGCACGGTGCATACGCGCTCGATGGCCGCCTACGTGGACCTGCGCCACGCGCTGAACCCGCAGTGGTCGCTGCTGGCCGGCCTGCGCGTCAACCACGACAGCAAGCGCGCCGACGAGTACCAGAACATCGCCGCCTTCGGCCTGGCCGGCACCGGCCACCCGAGCGACGGCTGGACGAGCATGCCGGGCAGCATCGGCGTCGAATACAAGCCCGCTGCCGGCACGCTGGCCTATGCGCGGCTGGCGCATGGCTTCAAGTCCGGCGCGGTCAACCTCGGCGCGCTGCAGCCCAACCTCGTCAAGCCCGAGAAGGTCGCGAGCTTCGAGCTCGGCTTCAAGTCCGAGTTCCTCGAGCGCCGCGGCGTGCTCAGCCTTGCGGCCTTCAGCAGCCGCTACAAGGACATGCAGGTGTCCCAGGTCGGCCAGGCGATGACCCTCCTGGCCAACGCCTCGGCCGCGCGCATCGATGGCGTCGAGATCGAGACGGCGCTGAAGCCGCTGCCCGCATTGACGCTGTCCGCCGGCGTCGGACTGATGGACCCGACGTACACGGCCTTCACCAACGTCGACCTGCGCAACGCGCCGACGACGCCGGTCAACGTGCGCGGCCGCCAGCTTGCGCAGGCGTCCAGGCAGCAGCTCACGGTCGGTGCCGAGTGGGCCGGCAGCGTGGCCGAGCTGCGGGCGACGCTGCGCGCCGACTACAGCTGGCGCGGCCGCTTCTACTTCACCGAGTTCAACACGCCGGACGCGATGCAGGGCGCCTACGGCCTGCTGAACCTGAGCGCCACGCTGCGCCCCGCGGCCGGGCACTGGAAGCTCTGGGCCAACGTGCGCAACGCCAATGACAAGGCCGCCTTCACGAGCATGAGCATCGCCTCGCCCGTGCTCGGCGCGGCGCGCCAGGTCACTTACACGCCGCCGCGGCAGTTCGCCGTCGGCCTGAGCTACGACTTTTGAACTGCTGGGTGAGGAGCACACCATGAAGCATCTGCAAGGCCATCACCAACCGCGCTGGGAAGGGCTGGCGCGCGCCTTCGACGCGCTGTTCGAACAGGGCGACGACCTCGGCGCGTCGCTGGCGCTGACGGTCGAGGGTGAGCTCGTCCTCGACCACTGGGGCGGCTGGTGCGACGAAGCCCGCACCCGGCCCTGGCAGCGCGACACGCTGACCCATGTCTGGTCGACGACCAAGACGATGACATCGCTGTGCGCGCTGACGCTGATCGACCGCGGCGAGCTGGACCCGAACGCGCCGGTCGCCTGCTACTGGCCCGAGTTCGCTGCCAACGGCAAGAGCGGCATCCTCGTGCGCGACGTGCTCGGCCACACCTCGGGCGTCAGCGGCTGGGAGCAGCCGATGACGATGGGCGACCTCTGCGACCGGGAGCGCAGCACGGCGCTGCTGGCCACGCAGTCGCCGTGGTGGGCGCCGGGCAGCGCCTCGGGCTATCACGCGCTGAACTACGGCCATCTCGTCGGTGAGCTGATCCGCCGCGTGACGGGGTCGAAGACCGGCGACTTCCTCGCGCAGGAGCTGGCCGGGCCGCTGGGCGCGGACTTCTACATCGGCCTGCCGCCGGCGCTGGATGCCCGGGTCGCCCGCGTCGTGCCTCCACCACCATCCTCGATCGACCTGGCGGTGCTGGACCTGGCCAGCCCCATGGTGCGCACGCTGGCCAACCCGGCGCCCGACGCCGCCTACAGCCACCGCGAGGACTGGTGCCGCGCCGACATCGGCGCCGCCAACGGCCATGGCAATGCGCGTTCCGTGGCCCAGCTGCAGTCCATCGTTGCCTGCGAGGGCACGCTGGGCGGGCGCCGCTGGTTGAAGCCGACGACGGTGGCCCGCATCTTCGACGTGCAGGCTCGCGGCGTCGACCTCGTGCTCGGCGTGCCGCTGTGCATGGGCCTGGGCTATGGCCTGCCCGAGCCGGCCACGCTGCCCTTCATCCCCGAGCAGCGCATCTGCTTCTGGGGCGGCTGGGGCGGCTCGCTGGTGCTGGTGGATGTGGAGCGGCGGCTGTGCCTCGCCTACATGATGAACCGCATGGCGCCCGGGGTTGTCGGCGGGCCGAACGCGGCGGCGCTGGTGCAGGCGCTCTACGCCAGCGCTGGCTGAAAAAAGAAAACCCGCCAGCGGCGGGTGGGTGACTGACGGCAGCGCGGGGGCTCAGACGATCCAGACCGGCGCCTGGGCGGCGGCCAGTGTCGTCGTGTCGCGGCGGCCTTCGATGACGACGCGCGGCAGTTGGGCGACGGTGCTGGCCTCGGCGCGCTTGCCGACGACGACCACGCGCTCCAGCTTCACGACCTGCGAGGCCGGGGCGGCCTTGTGGTTGGCCAGGCCGACGCCGATGGCGGCAGCGGCGGCGACGGAAGCGATGGCGACGATGAAGGTGGTGGCGGCGGTGTTCATGGCGGGCTCCGGTGGGTTGGCTGTGTCAGTGCTTGCAGTGTCTGCAGGCACGCCCAGTGCCGCGAGCCCCGCGCGACGAATCGCCGGCGCAGGCGGATGAAGCGCAGATTCCGGAGATGAGCTAGGGCCGCCCTGACCCGGCGTTAGCGTCTCGCGCTGGACGGCGTGCCGGCCCAGCCCGCCGCTGCCCAGGCGCGGCGCAATTGCAGCTCGGAGTTGAAGCCCGCTGCCTCGCTGGCGGCCGCCACGCTGGCGCCGGCCTGCAGGTTGTGCCTGGCCACCGCCAGGCGCACGCTGCGCAGCCAGGCCTGGGGGCTGGTGCCGGCGTGCTGGGCGAACAGCCGGCTCAGCGTGCGCGGTGTCGTGGCGGCGAGTTCGGCCATGCGCTCCAGCGGCCAGTCCTCGGCGGGCGCCCGGCTCAGCGCGTCCTGCACGCGATGCAGGCGCGCGTTCAGGTGCTGGCGGTGGGCCAGCAGCGGCGACAGCTCGGGGTCGGCCGGGCCGCGGCGCAGGGCCACGGCCATCTGCTCGGCGACGCGCGCGGCCACCAGCTCGCCGGCATGCAGCGCGATCAGGTGCAGGGCCAGGTCGATGCCGGCCGTCACGCCGGCGCTGGTGAAGACCTCGCCGTCCTGCACGAAGACGCGGTCCTGCAGCACGGTGGCCTTGGGCGCAAGGCGGGCGAGCTGATCCAGGTGCTGGTGGTGGGTGGTCACGCGGCGGCCGTCGAGCAGGCCGGCCCGGGCGGCCAGCAGGGCGCCCGAGCAGACGGTGACGAGGCGCAGGCCGGTGCGGCCGGGCGCGAGGCGGGCCAGCCAGGCGAGGAGTTCGCTGCGGGCCGCGGGCGTCCTCGCCTCGGCCGCCGACGTGCGGCCGACGAGCACGACCCAGCTGCCCTCGGGAAGCGCGGCCGGCAGCGGCTCCAGCGCCTGCAGCTGCACGCCGACCGAGCCGGTGGACTCGGCCCCTGCGGCGACGAAGCGCAGCGCGAAGGGCGCGACGCCCAGGCCCAGCGCGGCGATCTCCTGGCTGGCCAGGCGCAGCGCCTCGGCCGGGCCGGCCCAGTCGAGGACGAGGCTGTCGTCCTGCAGCACGAAGACGACCTGCTTGGCCTGTCTGGCTTCAGGCAAGCGCGGCTTCCTCGTCGGTCACGGCCCGCAGTGCGGCCTCGGTGTCCATCACGCGGGCAAAGCGGCCGGCCAGCACGGCGGCCGTGCGGGCGCGGAGCTGGGCGGGCGTCAGGGGCGAGCCGTCGGGGTGCTGCATCGTGAACGTGAGTGTCGCCTCGGGCACGTAGATGACGTCCCAGCCCAGGTCGGACGCATGGCGGGTCGTCGTCTCGCAGCACTGCTCGGTGCGGATGCCGCTGATGACGAGCTGGCGTATGCCCTGCCGCGTCAGCCACACGTCCAGGCCGCTGGCCACGAGGGCGCTGTGGCGGCTCTTGTGCACGGTCAACGCGGCGTCGAAGTCGCGCAGGCCGGCCAGCGGCCGCACCTGGCCGCTGGCCAGGCTGAAGGGGTCGGTGCCGCTCGCGTCGGGCACGACATGGAAGACGCGCACGATGGGCAGGCCCGCCGCCTCGAAGCCTTCGATGAGGCGGTTCTGGGCGGCCAGGTAGGCGGGCAGGCCGTCGGCCTCGAAATAGGGGCGCCCGGCGAAGGATTGCTGGACGTCGATGACGATGAGGGCGGTGGTCATGAGGGGTCTCGGTGGGGGCTGTTTCGAGGTTCTCAGTGTTCCGCCGGCTGCCATCCGTCGCCACGCGCCGGCAGACGGAGATGGATCAATTCAGGACAGGTTCAGGGCCTGCAGCAGCTCGTCCGGCGAGTAGGCCTGGCGGCGCTGGGGCCAGGCCTGTACCAGCGCCTTCATCCGGGCGTTCAGCGGCGCCGCGCGGTGCAGGCTCTCGGCCAGGCGTACGACCTCGCCGCAGAGGGCGTCGACCTCGGTCGTGCGGCCCTGGGCCAGGTCGTCGGCCATGCTGGAACGGGCCTTGGCGTCGATGCGCAGCATGCGCGCGGCGGCCAGGCGAAAGACCAAGGTCGGCATGCGCAGCAGGGCCAGCAGGCGGCGCGGCGGCAGCGCCGTGAGCTGGGCGACCGGGCGGTGGGCGGCGTCCAGCAGGTCCAGCGCTTCTTCCTGCAGCGCCGCCAGCACGCGCCGGTAGCCGCGCTGCAGTAGCTCGTCGCGCAGCGGCCGGCCGGACAGGGCGTTGACCGGGTTGTTCAGGTTCAGCAGCAGCTTGCCCCACTGCACCGGGGCGAGGTTGGCATGCAGGTCCAGCCGCATGCCGATGCGGGCCAGCGCGGTCTGCCAGGCGGCCAGGGCGGTGTCGTCGGCGCTGGCCTCGACCGCCAGCGCACCGCCGGTGCCGCGGTGGTAGTGGCCGGGCGCCAGCTCGGCGACATTGAAGGGCACCATGCCGGCATGCCAGTGCAGCTGTGGCGTGGTGGCGCGGGCGAGGTCGGCATTGCCGATGCCGTTCTGCAGGCTGACGACGGGCGTGCCCTGGGGCAGCGTCAGGCCCAGGGCCGTCGCCGCCTCGGCCGTGGCGCCGGACTTCACGCACAGCAGCACCAGGTCGGGCCTGAGGCCGGCAGGCGGCTCGTCGTGCAGGCGCAGCTCGAGGGCGGGGATGCTGCGGTCCAGGCCGTCCTGGTCGGTCAGGCGCAGCCCGTTCCTGCGCAAGCCGGCCAGCACGCGCGGGCGGCCGACGAAGTGCACCGGCACGCCGGCAAGCTGGGTCAGGCCACCGACATAGCAGCCGACCGAGCCGGCGCCCATCACCAGAACGCCGGTCATCGCGGCAGCACTCAGACGGGATGCGCCAGGTCGCGCAGATGCGTCGGGCCGACGCGCTGCTCGATTTCCTCAAGCAGCCGGCGCCCCCAGCCCAGCATGAACATCGCCTCGCCGACGACGAACATCGGGCCGACGAGCAGGCCGACGAGGTCGTCGACGAAGGCGGGCTTGCGGCCCTCGTAGTAGTGGCCGATGAACTGGAACACCCAGCCGACGACGAAGCTGCCGACGCCGATGCCGAGCCAGCTGGTCGTCGAGCCCTGGGCGGCGGTCATGGCCAGCGCGGTCAGCACGCCGTTGGCGATGGCGGTGGCGGCCCCGAGCACGAGGTTGCCGCGCGTGAGATACCAGAGCGCCGTGACGGCCCAGACGACGATGGCCGCGTTCATCGGCGCGGCGCCGACCGTGAACTCGACGCGCGCGAACAGCACGCTGACGGCGAAGACGATCAGCGGAATGCCGATGAAATGGGTCGCGATGTTGCGGCGGTCGCGGTGGTAGGCGGCGTATTGCGCCATCAGGTCGAGGGCGGGGCGGAACAGGCTGGCCATGATCGGGCTCCGTGCGGGGGGAGAGTGATGGCTATGCTAGACCAGCCCGGCGTTGCGGCGCGGGGCGTCCCTGTCCAAACCCCCGAATGAGCGTGCAGTTTGAGCGTCCCAACCCCATCGATGTCGCCCGGGCGACGCGGCCTGCTGGCGCTGGCCCTGGCCCTGCTGGCCGGCTGCGCGAACCCGCCGCCCGCGCCGCCGAGCGCCGCTGAACCTGCGGGCGGCAATGCGCTGCGGGTGCTGGTGTTTCGCGGCGGGTCGGCCGCGCGCCTCGGCCACAACCATGTGCTGCGCGCGGGCGACCTGCGCGTGGACTGGCCGGCGGCGGGGCCGGTGCTGAGCTTTCGGCTCGACGCGCTGGACATCGACCCGCCGGCGCTGCGGGCGGGCTTGGGGCCGGCGTTCGCAAGCGCCGTGGACGACGAGGCCCGCGCCGGCACGCGTGCCAACCTGCTGAAGGCGCTGGATGCGGCGGCCCACCCCGAGGTCGTCGCACGCACGCTGCAGCAACTGGGCGAGGGGCCGCGGCGCGCGGTGGAGGCCGAGATCGCGCTGCACGGCAGCGTGCGCCGGCAGTGGTTCGTCGTCGAGGTCGAGGGCCGGCGCGCACGCGGGGAGGTCGTCATCCGGCAGAGCGACTTCGGCATCCAGCCCTTCACGGTGCTGGGCGGGTTGCTGGCGGTGCAGGATGAATTGGTGGTGCAGTTCGAGGTGCGCCAGCCGTAGGGCGCCAAAGCAGTTGCCGCGACTTGGCGGTGCACGTTCATGCGACGGGCCCCCATTGCTTGCCAATCACGACCCAGCCGTGCCGTGGTCTCGATTTCCGGATTCGTACTCGCCCGTGAGTGGGCCGGGCTCGGAGAGAGCGCGGGAACTGGCTCGATCGCCATGCGAGGGCGCGTTAGGCGCTCACGCCGACCTTTGCCAGCCATAGAAGCGCAAGGATCGCAGCGAAGTAGGCCACGATTCCTGTCCATTCGAAGAACCTTTCTAGACGCACCTGATCCCTTCGACGAGGGAGCAGGCGCAATGCGCCCTTGCTGCCCAAGACGATCAAAGCCTCGCTGATGCGTTGATGCCGCACACGGATCTGGTGCGGGCCCATTTCATCGTCCGGAACCCAGGCCCACAAACCGTTGCGAAATTCGAGCTTGGTACGGTCTCCGTTTTCTTCAAAATACACCGTGTCGATGATGTCGTTCACTGCGCGCTCCAGCACGCGGTAAAGGCGGGCACCCGTCGAAGCGTCTACGACGACAGGATTCCCGACCCATCGCGTCCAATCGCAGAATCCGAACATGGCCCGGGATTCATCTGGGGAAAGCGTCATGCACGCGAAGGCCATTTCGGTCTCAATCCTGCAGTCGCCTCAGCATCAGCAGCTTGTCCAACCTCCGCCCGTCAGGCAGGCGTATCGCGTCCGGCAGGCGGCCGTAACGCTCGAAGCCCTGGCTCTCGTAGAGGCCGACGGCGGTCTGGTTGGTGGCCGTCACGCTGAGGGTGACCTGGGCCAGGCCCGGCGTGGCGTGCAGCCGCTCGAGCGTGTCGGCGAGCAGAGCGCGGCCGATGCCTCGGCCGCGGTGGCTGTCGCCCACCATCATGCCGACGAGGTGGGCGATGTGCTGCACTTTGCGGCGCGGCTCGCGCTCGCAGGTCAGCGCGCCGATGAGGCGGCCGCCGTCCAGCGCGACGAGGGTGAAAAGCGTCGTGTTGCTTGTGAGCCGGCTGCGGTAGCTGGCGAGGTCGCGCTGGCTCTCGGTCTCGGCGTCGGAAGTGAAGGCTTCGGGATGGGCGGCCAGCATCGAGTCGCGCAGCGCCTTGTAGGCGAGCAGGTCGGGCTCGAGCATGGGGCGGATGCTGAGTTCAGCCATGCAGGTCGTCGAGGTGGTTGAGGTTAGCAAAGGCGGCTTCGTCGTCGAAGTGTGCAACGCCGTGGGGCTGGCCGAGCATCCAGCGCAGCACGGCCCGACCGCCGGTGGCCAGATGGGCCCTGAGCGGTTCGCGCAGCCGGGCCTGCAGCAGCGCGTGGGTGGGGTGCTCGCGTGCGGCCCGGGCGAACGCGAGGCCGTGGGGGCGGGCGGCGGCGAGCAGGCGCTCGGCCAGGTCGGGCGGCAGGCGGGGGCAGTCGCAGGGGGCGGTCAGCAGCCAGGCGTCGGCCGGGATGGCCTCGAGCCCGGCCAGCATACCGGCCAGCGGCCCGGCGAATTCGAAGCCGGGCGGGTCGGCCAGCACCGCGTGGCCGAGGGCGGCATAGGCCTCCAGGTTGCGGTTGGCGCTCACCAGCACGCGACCGACCTGGGGCGCGAGGCCTGCGATGACGTGGACGGCCAGCGGGCGGCCCTGCAGCAGCTGCAGGCCCTTGTCCAGGCCGCCCATGCGCATGCCGCGGCCGCCGGCCAGAACGAGCCCGTGCAACGTGTTGCGGCTCACTTCGGCGGCTCGCCCATGGCGCCGGGGAAGGCGTCGCCGTCGATGCGCGGGCCCTTCATCACGGCCATCACCCAGCAGCCGATCAGCCAGGTGACGACCATGGTCAGCGCGAACAGCATGGTGCCGATGACGATGAAGTCGATCAGCATGCGGCTGTGCTCGGGGGCGGGCGCGAGGCCGGGCGTGTAGAAGCCCTTGGCGAAGTCGCCGGCCAGCCAGGGCAGGCCCAGGCTGGCCGCCACGGCCCAGGCCGCGCGGCGGCGCAGCTGCGGCGTGAACCAGCTCGGGCGCGCCATGCCTCAGCCGCCGATGTAGTGCATCTCGACGCGCCGCTCGCCCTCGGGCGTCGCGGCGCCCTGGCCGCGCAGCTGCGAGTAGCGATCGCTGCGTCCCTGCCAGACGCCGGCGATGGCGGACGCCAGTTGGCCGTCGTCCACCGGCTCGGCGCCGCGCAGCAGGCCGCGCAAGTCGTGGCCGCGATGGGCGAACAGGCAGGTGTAGAGCCGCCCCTCGGTGGACAGGCGCGCGCGGTTGCAGTCGCCGCAGAAGGCCTGGGTCACCGACGAGATGAAGCCGACCTCGCCGCCGCCGTCAGCATAGGCCCAGCGCTCGGCGGTCTCGCCCGGCGCGCTGTGCGACAGCGGCGCCAGCGGCCATTCGGCGGCGATGCGGCGCTGCACCTCGGCGCTCGGCAGCACCTGGTCCATGCGCCAGCCGTTGGTGGCGCCGACGTCCATGTATTCGATGAAGCGCAGCACGACGCCGCTGTGCCTGAAGTGGCGCGCCATGGCCAGGATCTCGCCGTCGTTGACGCCGCGCTGCACGACCATGTTGACCTTGATCGGCCCGAGGCCTGCGGCCTGCGCGGCGTGGATGCCGTCCAGCACGTCGGCGACCGGAAAGCCGACGTCGTTCATGCGCTGGAAGACGGCGTCGTCCAGCCCGTCCAGGCTGACCGTCAGGCGCTTCAGGCCGGCAGCTTTGAGCGCGCCGGCCTTGCGGGTCAGCAGCGAGCCGTTGGTGGTCAGCGTCAGGTCGAGCTCGCGGCCGTCGGGCGTGCGCAGCGCGGCCAGCATCCCGATCAGCGTCTCGAGGTGGCGGCGCAGCAACGGCTCGCCGCCGGTGATGCGCAGTTTTGCGACGCCCAACTGCGTGAAGACGCGGGCCAGCCGCGTGATCTCCTCAAAGCTGAGGAGGTCGGCATGGGGCAGGAATTCGTGGTGCTTGTCGAAGACCTGCTTGGGCATGCAGTAGCCGCAGCGGAAATTGCAGCGGTCGGTCACCGAGATGCGCAGGTCGTGCAGCGGCCGGCCTAGCGCATCGGCCAGCGGGAGTCCTGGCGGGCCGGACTGTGCGGCCGCGGGCGGCGACGCCACGCGCAGCGGGCGGGCGTCGTGCAGGGGGATCACGCGGGCGGGCATGGCGGCATTGTGTCAGCCGCCGAATGACCGGGGGGCTTGCAGTGGCTGCCCCGGCGCGCTTGAATCGGCCCGGATGGCTCCTCCGATCCTTCACCCCGACCTGCCGCACTTTATTGCCTTCGGCGAGGCCCTGACGGACCTGATCCGCACCGGGCCGGACAGTTGGCGCAGTGCCTGCGGCGGTTCGCCGTGGAGTGTGGCGGTGGCGATGTCGACGCTGGGCCAGCTGAGCGCCTTCGGAGGTGCGATCAGCCGCGATGTCTTCGGCAAGGAGATCTGGCGCGCCAGCCAGGAGGCCAACCTGGACATGCGCTTCATCCAGCAGCTGGCGCGGCCGCCGCTGCTGGCCGTCGTGCACGAGCTGGACCCGCTGCACTATTTCTTCATCGGCCAGGACAGCGCCGACCTGCATTTTCGCCCCGAGGGTCTGCCGCTGGGCTGGACGCGCTCGCTGCGCTGGGCGCACTTCGGCAGCCTGGGTCTGGTGCGCGAGCCGTTGGCCGGGCGGCTGCTGTCACTGGCCGAGGCTTTGAAGGCCGAAGGGCGGCTGATCAGCTACGCCCCCAGTTTCCGCGCGCCGCCGATGGACGCCAGCTACGACGACACGCTGGAGCAGATGTGCCGGCTGGCCGATGTCATCAAGGTGTCGGACGAGGATCTGCGCGGCCTGTTCCGGCTGCCCGACCACCGTTCGGGCCTGGCCCAGATCGCGGCCTGGAACCCCGGCGCCTGGCTGCTGCTCACGCGCGGCGAAGCCGGAGCGACGCTCTTCCACGGCGTCGAGGAGTGCAGCGCGCGGCCGCCGCGCGTCGACGTGGTCGACACGGTGGGTGCCGGCGATTCGGCGCTGGCCGGCCTGCTGGACAGCCTGATGCGCAATGCCGCGGCGTCGGCCGAGCAGCATCTGCGCTGGGCGCTGGCCGCAGGCGCGGCGGCCTGCACGGCGGCGGGCTTCGCGCCGCCGCGACCGAAACAGGTGGCGGCGCTGGCCGACGCCGTCGAAATCCTCGGCGACTAGGGTTTTCCCGTTCCCTACTTGATCCAGATCAAGGGGTCTCTTACGATTAACCGACCGGTCGGTAGAGGAATTTCATGTCCGAGCAATTGATCCAGATCGAGCAGCACGGCGCCGTGTGCCTGCTGCGCCTGAACCGCCCCGAGGCGCTGAATGCGCTCACCGCGGCCCTGCTGGGCCAGCTGCGCCAGGCGCTGGAGGCGGCGGCCGAGGATGGCGCGACGCGCGCGGTGCTGATCACCGGCGCGGGCCGCGCCTTCAGCGCCGGCCAGGACCTGGCCGACCCCCATGTGGCGCCCAGCCGCGAGCCTGGCGTGGCACCCAAGGACATCGGCCACATGCTGGACCACTACTACGTGCCGCTGGCGCTGCGCCTGCGCAGCATGCCGGTGCCGGTGGTGGCCGCCGTCAACGGCGTCGCGGCCGGCGCGGGCGCCAACATCGCGCTCGGCTGCGACCTGGTGGTGGCGGGCGAGGGCGCGAGCTTCATCCAGGCCTTCTCCAAGATCGGCCTGATCCCGGACTGCGGTGGCACCTGGCTGCTGCCGCGCCTGGTGGGCCGCGCCAAGGCGCTGGAGCTGGCGCTGCTGGGCGACAAGCTCAAGGCGGCGGACGCGGCGGCGTTGGGCATGATCAGCCGCGTGGTGCCCGATGCCGAACTGCAGGTCACCGCGATGGCGTTGGCACAGAAGCTCGCCGGCATGCCCACCCGCGCGCTGGCCGAGACGCGCCGTGCGCTGGACGATGCGCTGAAGCTGGAGTTCGAGCCGGCCCTCAAGCGCGAAGCCGCATTGCAGAGCCAGCTCGGCTTTGCCTACGACTTCCTGGAGGGCGTGGCCGCCTTCATGGACAAGCGTCCACCCGAATTCAAGGATCGGTGATGGAGCCTCAAGCCATTGCCGACAAGGTCCGCGACGCGATGTTCGCGGACGACGCCGCCAGCCAGATGCTCGGCATGCGCGTCGCCGAGATCGCGCCCGGCCGCGCGGTGCTGACGATGACGGTGCGGGCCGACATGCTGAACGGCTTCGCGATCTGCCACGGCGGCCTGATCGCGACGCTGGCGGACTCGGCCTTCGCCTTCGCCTGCAACAGCCGCAACGCGCTGACCGTGGCCTCGGGCTTCGGCATCGACATCCTGAAGAGCGCGAAGCTCGGCGACGTGCTGACCGCGACGGCCGAAGAGACCTCGCTGGCCGGCCGCACCGGGCTCTACGACATCACGGTGAAGAACCAGGGCGGCGAGCTGATCGCGATGTTCCGCGGCCGCTCCTACCGCCTCGGCGAACGAAAGGTATTCGAAGCATGACCGTCAGACAACCACAACCCGGCGACCTCGAGCCCATCGAGACCGCCAGCCGCGATGAACTGCAGGCCCTGCAGCTGGAGCGCCTGCGCTGGAGCCTGCAGCACGCCTATGACAACGTCGCGCACTACAAGGCCAAGTTCGATGCGGCCGGCGTGCACCCGTCGGACCTGAAGACGCTGGCCGACCTGGCGAAGTTCCCGTTCACGACCAAGCAGGACCTGCGCGCCAACTACCCCTTCGGCATGTTCGCGGTGCCGCGCGAGAAGATGGCGCGCATCCACGCGTCCTCCGGCACCACGGGCAAGCCCACCGTCGTCGGCTACACGCTGAAGGACATCGACAACTGGGCCAATCTTGTCGCGCGCTCCATCCGCGCCGGCGGCGGCCGGGCGGGCGACCTGGTACACATTGCCTATGGCTACGGCCTGTTCACCGGCGGCCTGGGCGCGCACTACGGCGCCGAGCGCCTGGGCTGCACCGTCATCCCGATGAGCGGCGGCCAGACCGAGAAGCAGGTGCAGCTGATCACCGACTTCAAGCCCGACATCATCATGGTCACGCCCAGCTATATGCAGGTGCTGATCGAGGAGTTCGCCCGCCAGGGGCTGGACGCGCGCGAGTCCTCGCTGAAGATCGGCATCTTCGGCGCCGAGCCCTGGACCGAGGCGATGCGCAAGGAGATCGAGCTAGGGGCCGGCATCGATGCGGTGGACATCTACGGCCTGTCGGAAGTGATGGGCCCGGGCGTGGCCAGCGAGTGCATCGAGAGCAAGGACGGCCCGGCCATCTGGGAAGACCATTTCTACCCCGAGATCATCGACCCCGAGACCGGCGAGGTGGTGCCCGACGGCAGCGAGGGCGAGCTGGTCTTCACGTCGCTCACCAAGGAGGCCATGCCCGTCATTCGCTACCGCACGCGCGACCTGACGCGCCTGCTGCCGCCCACGTCGCGCAGCATGCGCCGCATGGGCAAGATCGTCGGCCGCAGCGACGACATGCTCATCATCCGTGGCGTCAACCTGTTCCCGACCCAGGTCGAGGAGCTGGTGCTGCAGGAGCAGGGCCTGGGCGGCCAGTACCAGCTCGTCGTCACGCGTGACGGCCTGCTGGACGAGCTGATGGTCCGCTGCGAGCTGGCCGTGGATGCCGTCGACGATGGCATCGGCCGGCGGCTGGGCGAGCGCATCAAGAACCTGATCGGCGTGACCGCCACCATCCGGGTCGAACCGAACAACTCCATCGAGCGCACGCTGGTCGGCAAGGCCCGCCGCGTCGTCGATCAACGCAGGAAGTAAGGAGCCCAGCATGTATACCCAAGCCATGGATTTGATGGCCCGGGAAGCCAAGCCCAAGGTCGTCAAGAGCGCCGAGGAGCTGGCCCGCGAGGAAGCCTTCGAGGCGCGCATCGACGCCGGCGACTTCATCGAGGCCAAGGACTGGATGCCCGAGCACTACCGCAAGACGCTGGTGCGCCAGATCAGCCAGCATGCGCACAGCGAGATCGTCGGCATGCTGCCCGAGGGCAACTGGATCACGCGCGCGCCGACGCTCAAGCGCAAGGCCATCCTGCTCGCCAAGGTGCAGGACGAAGGCGGCCACGGCCTCTACCTCTACGCCGCCGCCGAGACCCTGGGCACCAGCCGTGACGAGATGACCGCGGCGCTGCTGTCCGGCAAGGCCAAGTACAGCTCCATCTTCAATTACCCCACGCTGAGCTGGGCCGACATCGGCGTCATCGGCTGGCTGGTGGACGGCGCGGCCATCATGAACCAGGTGCCGCTGTGCCGCTGCTCCTACGCGCCCTATGCGCGGGCCATGATCCGCGTCTGCCGCGAGGAGAGCTTCCACCAGCGCCAGGGCTACGAGAGCCTGCTGGTGATGATGCAAAAGGGCACGGCCGAGCAGAAGGCCATGGTGCAGGACGCGGTGAACCGCTGGTGGTGGCCGTCGCTGATGATGTTCGGCCCGGCCGACAAGGACTCGCCCAACTCCGAGCAGAGCATCCGCTGGGGCATCAAGCGCGTCACCAACGACCAGCTGCGCCAGAAGTTCGTCGATGCGACCGTGCCCCAGGCCGAGATCCTCGGCGTGACCCTGCCCGACGTGGAGCTGAAGTGGAATGCCGGCCGTGACAGCCACGACTTCGGCCCCATCGACTGGAGCGAGTTCTGGCGCGTGGTGGGCGGCGAAGGCCCCTGCAACCGCGAGCGTCTGGCCGCGCGCAACAAGGCCTGGGACGAAGGTGCCTGGGTGCGCGAAGCCGCGCTGGCCCATGCGAAGAAGCAGGCCACCAAGGCCGAAGCAGCTTGAAGGATCACGACATGAGCAACACGCAAAACGAATGGCCACTGTGGGAAGTCTTCGTCCGCAGCAAGGCGGGCCTGGACCACAAGCACTGCGGCAGCCTGCACGCCGCCGACCCGGCCATGGCCATCCAGATGGCGCGCGACGTCTACACGCGCCGCCAGGAGGGCACCAGCATCTGGGTCGTGCGCTCCGAGCAGATCGTCGCCAGCGATCCGGTCGAGAAGGGCAGCCTGTTCGAGCCGGCCGATGACAAGATCTACCGCCACCCCACCTTCTATGAGCTGCCCGAGCAGCTCAACCACATGTGATGGACGCCAAGCTCAACTACGTCCTGCAGCTCGCGGACACCTGCCTGATCCACGCCCAGCGCCTGGGCGAGTGGTGCGGCCACGCGCCGGTGCTGGAGGAAGACCTCGCCCTGTCCAATATGGCCCTGGACCTGCTGGGCCAGGCGCGTGCGCTGCTGACCCATGCGGGGCAGCTGGAAGGCGCCGGCCGGGATGAAGACCAGCTCGCCTTCCTGCGCGAGGAGCGCGACTACCGCAACCTCGTGCTGGTCGAGCTGCCCAATGCCGCGGCCAGCCCCAGCGACGGCAGCGGCGGCCGCGACTTCGCGCTGACCACGCTGCGCAATGCCGCGCTGTCCGTCTGGCTGGAGTTGCTCTACGAGCGCCTGCAGGCCAGCGCCGACGCCGAACTGGCCGGCATTGCTGCCAAGTCGCTGAAGGAAGTGCGCTACCACCGCCAGCACAGCAGCGATTGGGTCGTGCGCCTGGGCGACGGTACGGGCGAGTCCAAGGCCCGCATGCAGGCTGCGCTGAACCTGTTGTGGCCCTATCTCAACGAGCTGTTCGCGGCCGAAGGTGTCGACGGCGTCGGCCCCGCGTGGCGGGAGCTGGAGCCCGACTGGCGCGCCCGCTGGGCCACGCTGATGCAGGAGGCCGGCCTGAACCTGCCGCGCGACAGCGCGATGCAGCCCCAGGGCCACCTCGGCATCCACAGCGAGCATCTGGGCCATCTGCTGGCGACTATGCAATACCTGCAGCGCGCCTACCCCGGGGGCGCGTGGTGAACCTCGAAGCCGCCCGCGAGCGCCTCGCCGCCGTGCCCGACCCCGAGATCCCGGCGATCAGCCTGGTGGAGCTGGGCATCGTGCGCGAGCTGCGCGAGACCGATGCGGGCCTGGAGGTCGTGCTGACGCCGACCTACAGCGGCTGCCCGGCCACCGAGCTGATTGCCGACGACGTGCGCGCGGCGCTCAGCGAGTTCGGCGCGGTGACCGTCACGATGCAGCGCGTGCCGGCCTGGAGCACCGACTGGATCACGCCCGAGGGCCGCGACAAGCTGCAGCGCTACGGTATCGTGCCGCCGCAGTGCAGCGCCGAGCAGGCCATCCGTGTGGTGCCCAGGCTGCGCTGCCCGCGCTGCGATGGCACCAAGACCGAGCAGTTGTCGCGCTTCGGCTCCACGGCCTGCAAGTCCACCTGGCGCTGCATCGAATGCGGCGAACCCTTCGAATACTTCAAGCCGATCTAAAGCGATGGCACTCCACTTCCACCCCCTGCGCGTGAGCTCCGTCGAGCGCGACACCGACGACGCGATGGTCGTCGGCTTCGAGGCACCGGCCGAGGGCTTCGCCTTCGAGCCCGGCCAGTATCTGACACTGCGCGCCAGCGTCGGCGGACAGGAGCTGCGCCGCAGCTACTCCATTTGCTCTGATCGCGCCCTCAAGGTCGGCATCCGCCGCGTCGATGGCGGCGCCTTCTCGGGCTGGGTGCACGAGCAGCTGAAGGCCGGCGACGTCGTCGAGTCCTACCCGCCGCAGGGCCGCTTCGTCATGCCGGCGGCCCGGGCCGCAGCGCGGCATGTGCTCTTCATCGCCGGCGGCTCGGGCATCACGCCCATCCTCAGCTTGCTGACGGCGCTGCTGGAGCGCGAGCCGGGCGCGCGTGCGACGCTGATCTACGCCAACCGCCGCACCGCGTCGACGATGTTCAAGGAAGAACTCGAAGACCTGAAGAACCGCTTCATGACGCGGCTGTCCCTGCACCTGATCTTCAGCCGCGAGGCGGTGGACGCGCCGCTGTACGGCGGGCGCCTGGACGCCGGCAAGCTCAGCGCCTTCCTGGCCGGCCCGGTGCCGGCGGCGGGCGTGGACGAGGCCTTCGTCTGCGGCCCCTTCGAAATGAACGACCAGGCCGAGGCCGCGCTGCTGGGCGCGGGGGTGCCGGTGGAGCGCATCCACATCGAGCGTTTCGGCACGCCCGAGACCCTGGCCGGCAAGCCGGTGCCGCACGAGGTCAAGCCGGGCGATGCGCCCGAAGCTCGCGTGACCGTCATCCGCGACGGCATCTCGCGCGAGATCGAATTCCACACGAGCGACCCCAGCCTGCTCGACGCCGCCGCGCGCGAGGGCATGGACGTGCCCTTCTCCTGCAAGAGCGGCGTCTGCTCCACCTGCCGCTGCAAGCTCGTCGAGGGCGAGGTGCGCATGGACAAGAACTTCGCGCTCGACAAGGCCGAGGTCGCCGCCGGCTTCATCCTGAGCTGCCAGGCACATCCGTTGACGGAGCGTGTCGTGATTTCCTTTGATGAGCGTTGATGGCTCGTAAACGCGCCCCCGGCTTCGAAGCCCAACGCGAGGACATCCTCGCCGCCGCCGCCCGGCTGTTCGCCGACCAGGGCTTCAGCGCCACGTCGATGAACCAGGTCGCCGAGGCCTGTGGCGTGGCCAAGCCCACGCTCTATCACTACTTCCAGGACAAGCAGGAGCTGCTGGCCCAGATCTGCGACAGCCATGTGCATGCCCTGCTGGCGCTGGTGGGGGAGGTCAAGGCCCAGCAACTGCCGCCCGACGCCCAGCTGCGCGCCATGATCGAGCGCTTCACGCGCGCCTATGCCGACGCCCAGGCCCAGCACCGCGTGCTGACCAGCGAGATCAAGTTCCTCGCCGATGCCGAGCGCGAGCGCCTGCTGGACGTGGAGCGCCGCGTCGTCGGCGAATTCGCGGCGGCCCTGTGCCTCGTGCGGCCCGAACTGCGCGACGCGCGCCTGCACAAGCCGCTGACCATGCTGCTTTTTGGCATGATCAACTGGACCTTCACCTGGCTGCGTCCCGACGGCGAGTTGTCGCACGAGGCGCTCGCGGCCCTGGTCAGCGACCTGTTCTTCGGCGGCCTCGGCGCGGTCCATGCGTCACGGCCCGCCCTTGTCCAATAACCCCGAGGAGACACCCCCATGAAGCAATTCAAGCAACTCGCCCTGGCCCTGGCCGCCACGCTGAGCCTGGCCGCCGTGCCCGCCTTTGCCGACATCAACGTCGGCGTGACGCTGTCGGCCACCGGCCCGGCCGCCTCGCTCGGCATCCCGGAGAAGAACACCGTCGCGCTGATGCCCACGACACTCGCCGGCCAGAAGGTGAACTACATCGTGCTGGACGACGCCTCCGACACGACGACCGCCGTCGCCAACACGCGCAAGCTCATCACCGACAACAAGGTCGACGTCATCATCGGCTCCACCGTCACGCCCAACTCGCTGGCGATGATCGACGCGGTCTCGGAGTCCGGCACGCCGATGATCTCGATGGCGGCCTCGGCCCGCATCGTCGAGCCCGTCGACGCGAAGAAGAAGTGGGTCTTCAAGACGCCGCAGAACGACATCATGATGGCCCTGGCCATCGTCCAGCACATGGTGGACAACGGCGTGAAGACCGCGGCCTTCATCGGCTTCGCCGATGCCTATGGCGAGGGCTGGTGGGGCGAGTTCAACAAGATCGCCGCCACCAAGCACCTCAACATCGTCGCCAGCGAGCGCTACAACCGCACGGACACCTCCGTCACCGGCCAGGTGCTCAAGCTCGTCGCGGCCCGGCCCGATGCCATCCTGATCGCCGGCTCGGGCACGCCCGCGGCCCTGCCGCAGAAGGCGCTGAAGGAGCGCGGCTACGCCGGCCGCATCTACCAGACCCACGGCATCGCCAACAACGACTTCCTGCGCGTCGGCGGCAAGGATGTCGAAGGCACGCTGCTGCCGGCCGGCCCGGTTCTCGTCGCGGCCCAGTTGCCCGCCGACCATCCGGTGAAGAAGAGCGCGCTGGACTACATCGCCAAGTACGAGGCGGCCAACGGCAAGGGCAGCGTGTCCACCTTCGGCGGCCATGCCTGGGATGCCGGCCAACTGCTGGCCGCTGCCGCGCCGGAGGCGCTGAAGAAGGCTCAGCCGGGCACGCCGGCCTTCCGTGCGGCGCTGCGCGACGCGCTGGAGAACGTGAAGAACGTGGCCGGTGCGCACGGCGTGTTCAACATGTCCGCGGCCGACCACCTGGGCCTGGACCAGCGCGCCCGCGTGATGGTCAAGATCGAAAACGGGACCTGGAAACTCATCAAGTGAGCACACTCCAAAGCTATATCGCCGGCCGCTGGGTCGGCGCGCGCGCGGCCAAGCCGCTGGCCAGCGCGATCAACGGCCGCGTCGTCGCGTACACGCACGAGGAGGCCCTCGATTTCTCCGAGGCCATGAGCTATGCGCGTGGTACGGCGCTGCCCGGCCTGCTGCGCAGCCACTTCCAGGACCGCGCCCGCGTGCTGAAGGCGCTGGCCGCCTATCTGATGGAGCGCAAGGAAGCTCTGTACGCGATCAGCGCCCACACCGGCGCGACCCGGGCCGATTCGTGGATCGACATCGAGGGCGGCATCGGCACGCTGTTCGCCTATGCCTCCATCGGCGGCAAGGACCTGCCCAGCAGCAATGTGCTGCACGAGGGCCCGGCGATGCGTCTGGGCGCCAACAACCACTTCATCGGCAGCCATGTGCTGGTGCCCAAGCGTGGCGTGGCCCTGCACATCAACGCCTTCAACTTCCCGATGTGGGGCATGCTGGAGAAGTTCGCGCCCAGCTTCCTGGCCGGCATGGCCTGCCTCGTGAAGCCGGCCACGGCCACCAGCTATGTCGCCGAGGCCTGCGTGAAGCTGATCGTCGACTCGGGCCTGGTGCCGGCCGGCGCGCTGCAGCTCATCATCGGCGGCACGGGCGACCTGTTCGAACGCCTGGACGAGGCCGACGTCGTCACCTTCACCGGCAGCGCCGACACGGCGTTGATGTTGAAGGCCCACCCCAATCTGCTGAAGAAGAGCATCCCCTTCAACGCCGAGGCCGACAGCCTGAACTGCGCCATCCTCGCGCCCGATGTGACGCCCGAGGACCCGGAGTTCGACCTCTTCATCAAGGAAGTGGCCCGCGAGATGACGGCCAAGGCCGGCCAGAAGTGCACGGCCATCCGCCGCACGCTGGTGCCGCGCCATTTGGTCGATGCGGTCGGCACGGCGCTGAAGGCGCGGCTGTCCAAGATCGTCGTCGGCGACCCCGCCGTCGAGGGCGTGCGCATGGGCGCGCTGGCCAGCAAGGCCCAGCAGGCCGATGTGGGCGAGCGGGTCGCCCAGCTGGCCGCGCAATGCGATGTGCTGCTGTCCGCCAAGGACGGCTTCGCTCCCAGGGGCGAGGGCGTTGGCGACGGCGCCTTCTTCGCGCCCACGTTGCTGCTGGCGCGCGACCCGGCCGCCAGCGACGCCCACCACGTCGAAGCCTTCGGCCCGGTGACGACGCTGCTGCCCTATGGCGACTTCGAGGAGGCCCTGCACCTCGCGACGCTCGGCCGTGGCAGCCTCGTCGGTACCGTCTGCACGAAGACGCCGGCCCTGGCCGCCCAGGCCGTGCCGACCTTCGCCGCCTGGCATGGCCGCATGCTGGTGCTGGACCGCGAGGCGGCGCTGGAGAACACCGGCCATGGCTCGCCGCTCCCGAAGCTCAAGCACGGCGGCCCCGGCCGCGCGGGCGGCGGCGAGGAACTGGGCGGCCTGCGCGCGGTCAAGCACTATCTGCAGCGCTGCGCCGTGCAGGGCTCGCCGACGATGATCTCGGCCGTCACCGGCGAGTACCAGCGCGGCGGCGCGGTCACCGAAAGCGAGATCCATCCCTTCCGCCGCTACTTCGAGGATGTCGAGGTCGGCATGAGCCTGCTGACCCACCGCCGCACCGTCGGCGAGGCCGACATCGTCGCCTTCGGCGGCCTGTCGGGCGACTATTTCTACATGCACTTCGACGAGGTCGCGGCCAAGGAATCGCCGTTCGGCAAGCGCATCGCCCATGGCTACTTCGTGCTGTCGGCCGCGGCGGGCCTGTTCGTCAGCCCGGCGCCCGGCCCGGTGCTGGCCAACTACGGCCTGGAGAACCTGCGCTTCGTCACGCCGGTGGCCATCGGCGACACCATCCAGGCGCGCCTGACGGCCAAGCGCAAGATCGACCGCCCGCCGCGCGACGACCAGCCGGCCCAGGGCGTCATCGGCTGGGACGTGGCCGTGACCAACCAGCGCGGCGAGCTCTGCGCGAGCTACGAGATCCTGACCCTCGTCGCCAAGCGCGTTGCCGGCTGAAGTGAGCCGCGCCCGTCCGACAGGCCGCTGCAAGCCTGTCGGACGGCTCCGACAGCGGGTCTGTGCAGCCGCCGACATGGCGCCGACCCGGAGGCCCCCAGACTATCGACTTCAGAGTCGTTGAGGAGACCTCCATGTCATACCTGTTCCACCGTTCCGTCACCCGTTTCGGTCTGCCCGTCATCGCCGCGGCTGCACTGGCCGCTTGCGGAGGCGGCGGCGGTGGCGGCCAGCCCATGGCCAGCCCCACGTCTACCACCGGCACGCTGCGCGTCTCGATCACCGACGCGCCGGCCTGCGGCTTCGACCATGTCTACGTGACCGTCGAGAAGGTGCGTGTGAACGGCAGCGCCTCGGCCGGGGATACGGATTCGGGCTGGACGGACATCACGCTCGCCACGCCGCAGCGCATCGACCTGCTGGCCCTTTCCAACGGCGCGCTGACGACGCTGGGCCAGACCCAGCTGCCCGCCGGCACCTACCAGCAGCTGCGCCTCGTGCTGTCGGCCAACACGACGGCCAACCCGCTGGCCAACTCCGTGGTGCCCACCGGCGGCGTCGAGCAGGCCGTCGACACGCCGAGCGGGGCGCAGAGCGGCATCAAGCTCAATGCCGACATGACGGTCGCGGCCGACAAGGTGGCCGACTTCGCGATCGACTTCAATGCCTGCAAGTCCTTTGTGACCGCCGGCAACTCCGGCAAGGTCATCATGAAGCCGGTGCTGGCGCTGATCCCGATGCTCAGCGACGCCGGTGTTACGTCCCGCGTAGATTTCGGCTCGCGATCCCAAGCTATTCGAGGTTGAGTCAAGGCTGCTGTCTCGCGAAGAATTGGACGGGACTCG
>NZ_SMBU01000040.1 GCF_004342485.1 Roseateles saccharophilus | reverse complement strand
CGTCCCGCGATGACCGCGGCAGCGTTCTCACGAACGCCCCCAACGTTCCTGGGACATCAAGCCCTGGCAAGCCTCAGACAGCGACGGTCATAACATGAGCCTTGAAATGTTCGTAGCTTCGAAAAGCCCAGGTGAGGATGCGATGGCGCGCCTCAGGTGGCTTGGCCACCTCGGCCATCCACCAGTCCTTGCCCAAGACGATCTTCGGGTAGTCGTTGAGAAAGTCGTGAAACGTCTTCCACTTCTTGGAGAAGTGGACCGTACCGCCTACGGCTACGACTCGGTGCTCGTGGAACTCAGACGAGATGATGGGCTTGCCAAGTCCTTGTTGCTCGCGACGCTGGAATTCTTCGGCCTCGCGGCGAGCAAGCATCGTCCGAAGTTCCTGATGCGCCCGCGGGCTGTTTAGCACGCGCAACGTGTCGAGGACGGCAATGTTGCCGTGACACTTCTTGAACTTGCGGCCGCTGCCGCAGGGGCATGGATCGTTGCGGCCAGGCTTGCTACTCATTTTCACGGGTCATTTGAATATTGCGGGCCGGAGCTGTCCCCCCCCCTAGTGGTCGAGGGGTTCGCCACCGAACGCCGCCACACGCCGGCGCTTCCGCGCTCGGCCTATCTCAGTGGCACTTGGTGAGAAGAAGGGAAAGAAGCGCAAGAGCAATCCCGACGCACCACTTCCACTCTGCGGCGAGGAAGCGCGCCGCAGCATGGATGGCCTGCGATGTCCAGTGCTGTTCGTGGTAGCCCCCGATGATGACGACTGGAGAGTCGGAGTCGTTCTCGTAAGGTACATATTTGCCATGCCACCAGCGATGGATGGCGGCGACGAGACGGTCGACCATGGCAGTTCCCCTCAGGATTCCGCCGCGGCGAGCGCAGGTTGGTGAAGCAGGGCGGCCTTCACCAGGTTGAGCACGAGTTGCAGCGCGTAGCTGGCGTAATCGACGTTGCCGGCTGGCTCGCACGTTATGTCTGTGCGCCCGTCTCGCTCCAGCGTGAAGCTCCCCAGCAGGGGGCTGCTCATATCCATTGGATGCCTCGTGAGCACAGCGAAAACGCGCCCTTTGATCTTCCCGTCATCAGCGAATGCGGTGAGCCTCAATTCGACCTCGTAGCCGTCGTACCTGATCCGGATGATGTCGCCGCCGTCGAGCGCCTCCACCGCGATACCTGGGATCGAGCAGTTGTGCTGACTCAACCAGCCGATGTTGGCGAGTAGCGAGGTGAAGGTCTGCTTCATCCCAGCTCGAGCTACGGCAAGCTCCCACACTGATTTTTCGGTCTGGTTCTGGATGTGCACGGTGTTCCCCCTTTATGCGCGCCGTCGTTCGGACAGATTGTCGCGCCGCCACACAAGACGTCATCCACGGTCTGCGCGCCGTAGCGTTACGTTCACGCATCTGCCGCCCGATGGCCGCGACGGGGAGCGCTTCCTGGAGGGGCGTCGTGGCGCGGGACTCGACCTGGGGCGAGTGGGAGGAAACGACCTTCGACGTGCGGCAGGTTCACGCGTGATGCCGTACAGTCACTTCGGGCTTCTGCCCCCTGCTTCACCTCCCTGAGCAGGCCTCGACGTAACAGCGAAGAGGGTTCAGCCCCGGCAGTGCGCCGGGGTTTCTTTTTGCGGCCATCGCGATCAACATGGTCAACCGTTCTGACGAGGCCGCCGGCACCGCTGCCGTCCTGCGCGTGGATGTGGAACTTGACGGCCAGCATTCAACGTACTGGGTCGGCAGCGCGGGCTTCGCCTA
Source organism: Roseateles saccharophilus (assembly GCF_004342485.1). Taxonomy (GTDB): domain Bacteria; phylum Pseudomonadota; class Gammaproteobacteria; order Burkholderiales; family Burkholderiaceae_C; genus Pelomonas; species Pelomonas saccharophila. Next base: position 42,723 of record NZ_SMBU01000040.1, on the reverse strand, counting down.
CCCTGGCTCGGGGCCGGCGTCCGCGGCGGCCTTCTACCTGAACGCGGGACAGCTGCTTTCGGACCTGCGGAAGATCGACGCACTCGACTCCCCTACGGAAGGAACGTTAATCGACCGGGTGAGCCGGATCGGGCAGATGGTCGCCGCAGAGCCAGGCCTGGAGGCAGCTATCGGCTTCCACAACCATAGCGGCGAGACCGGACTCGTCACGATCATCTGCGCTGGCCTGCGTAGGCCGCCCGAACCAAAGTGAAGTGGGGGGGCTGGAAGGCGGTGCTGCAGATCATCAACGAGATGACGGCGCAGCTGAAGAAGGACGCGGGGTGGGCTCAGTGAGGGCCGGGCGTGCCTGAGCGAGCGCCGACGTCTCACCAAACTGCACGACGCACCCTGGCAGGTTGGGGCGTTAGAGTCGCGGCGCCGCGATTCGCGGGACAGGGAGAGAACATGAAAATCGAACGTCTGCGCGGCCGTCTCGACGACGGCACCGAGGTAGTAGTGGTCAAGACCACGATGCCGAAGCCGGGTTACCCTGGCATGTATGACATCCCAAGCTTTGCGCTCGAAACTGGTGAGTCGCTGACCCAAGCTCCTGGCGATGCCGACCTGACGTGTTTTGTCGCGTACCGACCGCGCCGGAATATCACCATCGTCCGGTAGAGCGAGGGGCATCAGAAGGCGCGGCACCGCCGGCGCCGATGTAGTCCTCAAATCTGTCGGTGGATCGGCGCCGATCGATCGCCTAGCCCTCATTGCAGGCCAGAATCAACTTCGCGCGCCCGGCGCCACCGGGCACAAAGGGAGAACCAGATGGCCATGGATGAAGGAAGCGCTGTGATTGCCGCCGACGCGCTGCTTGCGAAATTGATTCAGCATCAGCCCGGGCTGTTCGAGATCAAGAGCAACCATTCGTCAACCGGCAAGGACCTCGGTGATGCCATCGCCTCCCTTCGCCTCAGGCTGATCGACATGTACAAGACGCAGCCCTGACGCGGCCGGAACGCGGCGCGCGATTCACAACGCGCCCCGGCGGCTCCGGCCCTCATCCATGGGGAGCCGTGACAGATGCACACCGGAATCTGCGATTCCGGCCCTTTTCGTCGTATAAGCTCAGGCTGTCCAGAGCGAGCATTGCTTGCCACTGGATGGAGCCACCAACGAGGAAGATCATGACCAAGCTTCAGCTCGAGATCGAGACGTACAACCGTCTCCTTCCCTCCCTGCTGACGCAGGTGGGGAAGTTCGCCCTGATCAAGGGCGACACCCTCGTCGAGACGTTTGATTCCTATGGCGATGCGCTCAAGCGCGGGTACACCGATTTCAAGCTTGAACCTTTCCTTGTCAAGCAGATCGCTCCGGCTGAGCAGGTCGCCTACTTCACCCGTGACCTGCGCACATGCCCAGTCTGACGCTGGGGACAGGCCCTGCCGGGCCGCTGATTAACGTACTGATAGGTCCGAGCGTCCCTCTCCAGGGTGCAATGCTGGCGGCTGGACAAACAGCGCCAAAGCCTGTCAGTGGAACGTTTCTGGTCGACACAGGAGCCTCGCACACCGTCGCCGACACGCGGTTGATTTCTCAGCTGGGACTGAACCCGACGGGCACCGTCATGATCCACACACCGTCAACTGGCGCGCAAGCGGTTCCGATGTATCAGTACGACCTCATGCTGTTCGTGCCAGGGCATCAGCAGGGCGGCTGGTTGATTGATGCGCTCGCCGTCACCGAAAGCTCGTTCGCGGGCCAGCAGATTGACGGCTTGATCGGTCGCGATGTCATCGATCGTGGGCTGCTGGTCTACAACGGCCAGGCGGGGCACTTCACGCTCTGCTACTAGGGTTGAGCCTTCCGAGGCACTGCCTTGTAGTTCAATGGGTAGAACGGCTTCTCGCTGGGAGCTTGGCGAGGCCTGCCTTGATCTGAACCGTGGGCATCAGCCTGGCATCAGGGAATGGGCACCACTTGCTAGGCGGGGGAACAAATGGGGGAACGGACGCTCACCTGGCTGCGGCAGAGCTAGCATCCATGCGGCCTAGCGGGCAGTGTTCGACATCCTCCGGGCTCGATGCGGCGCTGTCCTACGCCGGCCGCCTTGGCGCGGCACTAATCTTCTCTTGCCTGCTTCTCTCCCTCCCTGGGCAGGTGCCCCGGCGCGATGCGCCTGCGGCGTTTGCAACCCCGGCCCCGCGCCGGGGTTCTTTTTGGCGCGTCGGCCATCCCTCTTTGGAGGGAGGGATGGGGGATGCCTGGTCGTGCATCCCCCACTGCCTGCCCCCTAAGAGCGATATTCCTCACGTGGCCGCGCGCCGAGACTGCCTGCATCGACACCGGAGCCCGTCATGCAGCCTCAACTTCGCGCCTTCGCCCAGGATTCGCTTCATCAGATCCGCGACACGATGCGGCGCGTGAAGGGGCTGCACGAGGCCGCTTCGCGGAGCACGGCGTCGGTCAGGGTTTCCGGCAGCGTCGAGCAGCCCAAGCCCGATGCCGTGGCCTGGGAGGACACCGAGATCGACGTTCGCCGGGTGGTGCTGTGAAGGCCCCTTCGGCCGCCGCCGCGGCGACCACGCTGGCCCTGGCCGCCGCGGTCTTCCTCGTGCTGGCCGCGCCTTCGGACGCGCGCCCGCGCCGCTCGCTGGCCGCCGTGGCCGAGTTCCGGCAGCTGTCTCCCTGCCCGGTCACCGGCAAGCCCGCCGGTGCCTGCCCAGGCTATGTCGTGGACTATGTCGTGCCGCCCTGCGCGGAGGGCGAGAACTCGCCGGACAACCTGAGATGGCTGACCCTGACCCAGGCCAGGGACAACGGCAACTGGGAGCGTGAGTACTGCCGCTTCCACCGCGCCCGGTTGCGCGCCGAGTCGGCGCTGCCGCTGTACGCATCCGCGCGCTGACACAGCGCGCTGCGCGCCGCGAGGCGCTGTAGCTTCACGGCCCGACGGCCGGACGTTGCAATGCCGGCATCGCCCACCCGCCGATGCCCCGCATGAACGAGTTGCTGCCCTTCCTGACCTATTGCGCGCTGATGTCCGGCACGCCCGGCCCGAACAACATGATGCTGGTCGCCAGCGGCGCCCACCACGGCTACCGGCGCACGCTGCCCGCCATCCTCGGCATGGTGTGCGGCGTCGCGACGCTGACCTTCGTCATGTGCATGGGCCTGGGGGCGCTCTTCATTGCCTGGCCGGCGCTGCATGCGGCCCTCAAGCTCGCCGGCACGCTCTACATGCTGGTGCTGGCCTGGCGGCTCGTCGGCCAGCCCGTCGCGATGGACCGGCCGCCCCAGACCCTGGGCTTCGTGCAGGCCGCGCTCTTCCAGGCCGTGAACCCCAAGAGCTGGCTGCGCGCCGTGACGGTCGCGTCGGTCTTCATGCCGGCCGGGCTGAGCCTGCCCGCCGCTGCGCTGCTCGTCAGCCTGGCCGGAGCCCTGGTCGGCTTCCCCTGCATCTCGGGCTGGGCCCTGTTCGGCAGCTGGATCGGCCGACTGCTGTCCAACCCGGGCCGGCGCCGCGCGTTCAATGCCATCATGGCCGCCTCCCTGGCCCTGCTGGCCGTGATGCTGATGCGCTGACCGATGTTCTCGCTGGATCGTGACTCCTCCACCCCACTGGCCGACCAGATCGAGCAGCGCCTGCGCGCGCTGATCGGCTGCGCCCAACTGCCGCCGGGGGCGCGGCTGAACTCCATCCGCCAGCTCGCTGGGCAACTCGGCGTCAGTCCCAACACCGTCGTCATCGCCTACGACCGCCTTGTGGCCGCCGGCCTGATCGACTCGCGCGGCACGGCCGGCTTCTTCGTCGCCGACGGGCCGGCCGATGCGATGCCCGACGCGGTGCGCGTGGAGGCGGGCGAGGAGCAGGAGGCCGTCTGGCTGGCCCAGCAGGCCAACGATCAGCGCGCCGGCGTGCTGCTGGCCAGCAGCGGCGCGTTGCCGGCCACCTGGCTGGAGGACGCCGTGCCCGCCGCGGCCGTGCAGCGCGGCCTGGCGCGGGCGCCCGCGGGCATGGCCTCGCGCTGCCCGCCGCAGGGGCTGCCGGAGCTGCGCGAGCGCATCGCGACGCTGCTGCGCGGGCAGGGCATTGCGGTGGACGCGAGCCGCGTGCTGACGACCTATGGCGGCACCCAGGCCATCGACCTGATCTGCCGCGCGCTGCTGCGCCCGGGCGACACGGTGGCGGTGGAGACGCCGGGCTACTTCCTGCTGTTCGACCGCCTGCGCCAGGCCGGCGTCAACATCCTGCCGGTGCCGCGCCGCCCCGACGGCATCGACCTCGATGCCCTCGACGAGGCCTGCACGCGCCACCGGCCGCGCCTGCTCTTCATCCAGAGCGTGCTGCACAACCCCACCGGCTGGGGCAGCACGGCGGCCAACCTCCACCGCGTGCTGATGCTGGCGCAACGCCACGGCTTCCTGATCGCCGAGGACGATGTGCAGGGCCACTTCCACCCCGGCACGCCGACGCGCCTGGCCCAGCTCTCGGGGCTGGACGGCGTTATCTACTACTCGAGCTTCTGCAAGGCCATGAGCCCCTCGCTGCGCCTAGGCTATATGGCCGCTGAGCCGGGCCTGGTGAAGGCGCTGATGCGCGAGAAGATCGTCTCGGTGCTGACGACGGCGGCGCTCAACGAGTTCGTGCTGCTGGAGGCGCTGTCGGCCGGGCGCTGGCGCAAGCACCTGGACCGACTGCAGCAGCGCCTGGCCGCGGCCCGCGTGGCCGCCACGCGCCAGCTGCGCCAGGCCGGCGTGCTGCTGGAGCACCCGGGCGAGGGCGGCCTCTTCTTGTGGGGCGCGCTGCCGGCGGGCGTGGATGTGGATGGCGTCGTGAAGGAGGCTTTCCGCCGTGGCATCCTGCTGGTGCGCGGTGCCACCTTCGCGGCCGACGGTGCGCCCGACCCGCATATCCGCTTCAACGCGGCCTTCAGCCAGCAGCCGCGGCTGGCGCAGTATCTGCAGGAGCAGCTGAGCGTGGCGACGAGCGCGCGCCTGGCGCTGGAGCGCGCGCGCAGTCCTCAGCCGGCGCGCTGAGCGCGCTTCCTTATGCGGCGCTAACGCCGCTGCCGCGAGAGTGGAGGCCTCTCCACGACAAAGCTCCGTATGGACGCCCTGTTCACCCTGTTCACCTACCCCTGGCTGGCCACGCTGACCGTGGCCCTGCTGCTCGCGCTGGTCTTCTACCGGCGCACGCTGCGCCTGTTCGGCTTCGTCATCGTGCCCGACGACTCCATCGGCACGGTCACGAAGAAGTTCGTGCTGTTCGGCCGCCACAAGGAACTGCCGCCCGGCCGCATCGTGGCCCTCTACGGCGAGGCCGGCCTGCAGGCCGACACGCTGGCCCCCGGCCTGCATGTAGGCCTGTGGCCTTGGCAGTACCAGGTCGAGCTCGTCAAGTTCACCGTCGTGCCCGATGACGCCATCGGCATCATTGAGGCCTGCGACGGCCTGCCCCTGCCCGACGGCCGCGTGCTGGCCCGCCATGTCGACTGCGACAACTTCCAGGACGCCCGCGCCTTCCTGGCCGCCGGCGAGCGCGGCCTGCAGATGAGCGTCGTGCCGCCCGGTGCCTGGCGCGTCAACACCCTGCTGTTCACCGTGCGCCTGGAGCGCATGACCGTCATCGAGCCCGGCAAGATCGGCATCGTCGAGGCCCGCGATGGCCGCCCGCTGGCCGGTGGCCGCGTCATCGGTCGCGCCGTGGCCTGCGACAGCTTCCAGGACGCCCGCGCCTTCATGGACGGCGGCGGCGAGCGCGGTCCGCAGATGAGCGTCATCCCCCAGGGCAAGTACCGCGTCAACCCCGGCCTGTTCCGCGTCACCCAGGTGCAGGTAACCGACGTGCCCGACAACAAGGTCGGCATCGTGACGACGCGCGAAGGTGCCTCCCTCACGACCGGCGAGATCGCCGGCCCCGAGGTGCCGGGCCACAACCTGTTCCAGGAGCCGCAGGCCTTCGTCGATGCCGGCGGCACCAAGGGCCTGCAGGAGCAGGTGCTGCTGGCCGGCCGCTACTTCATCAACCCGATGTTCGCCACCGTCGAGATCATCGACATGACCGAGGTGCCCATTGCGTCGGTCGGTGTCGTCGTCGCCTTCGTCGGCCGCCCCGGCGTGGACGTGACGGGCGAGGGCTTCCGCCATGCCAACATGGTCCGCAAGGGCGAGAAGGGCGTGTGGGTGGATGTGCTGGACCCCGGCAAGTACGCGATCAACACCTACACCCACAAGGTGCGTGTCGTGCCCACGGCCAACGTCGTGCTGAATTGGGCCACCGGCAAGACCGAGGCGCACAAGCTCGACGCCAACCTGTCCACCATCACCGTGCGCTCGGCCGACGGCTTCACCTTCAACCTGGACGTGAGCCAGATCATCCACATCCCGCGCAACGACGCGCCCAAGGTCATCGCCCGCTTCGGCAGCATGGAGGCCCTGGTCACGCAGGTGCTGGAGCCCACCATCGGCAACTACTTCCGCAACGCGGCGCAGAACTCGGACGTCATCGACTTCCTGAAGAAGCGCAGCGAGCGCCAGGCCGATGCCAAGGCCGCCATCGCTGCGGCGCTGAAGGCCTACGACGTCGGCGCCGTCGAGACGCTGATCGGCGACATCGTGCCGCCGGCCGAGCTGATGAAGACGCTGACCGACCGCAAGCTGGCCGAGCAGGAGAAGGTCACGTTCACGACGCAGATGGAAGCCCAGGGCGTGCGCCAGCAGCTCGAGCAGGCCACGGCCCTGGCGCGTACCCAGGCCCAGGTGGTGGACGCCGAGCGCAAGGTGGCGATCGCCGAGTTCAGCGCCCAGGCCGCGGTGAAGACGGCCGACGGCGCGGCGCGCTCCAAGAAGATCACGGCCGAGGCTGACGCCGAAGTCACGCGCGTGACCGGCCAGGCCGAGGCGGGCCGTACGCTCGCCATCGGCGAGGCCGAGGCCGAGGTCATCCGCCAGAAGATCGGCTCGATGGAGTCGGGCAACTACGCCATCGTGCAGGTCGCCCAGGCGCTGGCCGGCGCGGGTGTGCAACTGGTGCCCGAGGTGCTGGTCGGTGGCGGCCAGGGAGCAGGGCAGGGCGGCACGCTGGTGGACGTGCTGCTGGCCGGCCTCGTGAAGGACCGCCTGGCCAGGCCGGAGCAGCCGCGCGTCGAAGCGGAGGCCACCTAAACTGCCTTGCCCATGCCTCGCTCCCTCATCCAGTTCCTGCCCTGGATCGCCACCGCCTCGCTGCTGGCGCTGGCCTGGGCCGGCTGGAAGCTGCGCCGCGCCTGGGAGGGCCTGCGCGCGGCGCAGCGGGCCGCCCGGCTGGAGCGGGCCCTGCGCGAGTTCGGCGACCTGATGCGCGACGCCGACCGACCCGAGGCCCATGCCCACGAGCTGTTGCGCGACCTGTCGGCCCTGGCCGGCCTGCCGGTGGCCGCGCTGCTGCGGCCGGCGTCCGGCGCGCAGGACGTCGTCCTCGGCGAGCCCGATGCCAACGCGCTCGCCGGCCTGCAGCTCTGCGCCGACTGCGGCCGGGCACTCGGCCCCGGCACGGCCCACCATGCCGGCGAGCCGGACCTCTACCTGCCGCTGCGCGGTCGGGACGAGGCGCTGGGCGCCGTCACGCTGCGTGGCCTGGGCACCCAGGCCTTGGCCGCCGACCAGCTCGCCCACGCCCAGGCCCTGTGCGACCAGATGGGCCTGGCCCTGCAGCGCCGCCGCGTGCAGGACGAGGCGCGCCGGGCCGGCGAACTGGCCGACATCCAGTCCACCCGCAATGCGCTGCTGGCCGCCATCTCGCACGACTACCGCACGCCGCTGGCCACCATCATGGGCTCGGCCTCGGCGCTGCAGACCCAGGGCGAACGGCTGAACCCCGCCCAGCGCCAGGAGCTGGCCGGCCGCATCATCGACGAGACCACCCGCCTAGTGCGCCTGACCGACAACACGCTGCAGCTCGCGCGCCTGGGCGCCCCGGGCGTGACGCTGCGCTGCGACTGGGAGTCGGCCGAGGAGATCGTCGGCGCGGCGCTGCGCCGCGTGCGCCGCCGCCCCGACGGCGAGCGCGTGAAGGCACGCGTGGCGGGCGGCCTGCCGCTGTTGTGGTGTGATGCGGCCCTGATGTCGCAGCTGCTCGACAACCTCATCGACAACGCGCTGAAATACAGCCCGCGCGAGGCCGCGGTCGAGCTGCTCGTGCGCCGCGCCGGCGACGAGGTGCTGCTGGCCGTGCGCGACCGCGGCCCCGGCATCGCCGCGGCCTGGCGCGAGCGCGTCTTCGATGCCTTCCAGCGCGGCGACCTCGCCGGCTTTGCGCAGCGCCCGCCCGGCGCGGGCGTCGGCCTGGCCGTCTGCCGCGCGATTGCCGAGGTTCATCAGGGGGCCTTAAGCCTGCGCCCGCGCGGCCATGGCGGCTGCAGCTTCGAGATGCGCCTGCCGCTGCGCGCGGCGCCGGCGCTGCCAGAGGTGGCCGCATGAGACTTCTGCTTGTCGAAGACGACCGCGAGCTGCGCGTGACGCTGCGCGAAGCCCTGGCCGTCGAGGGCTACGAGGTGCTGACTGCGGCCAGCCTGGCCGACGCGATGGCCCAGCTCGCCCATGCCGGCAACCTCGACGCCGTGCTGCTGGACCTCGGCCTGCCCGATGGCGACGGCGAGGAGCTGCTGCAGGCGCTGCGCCGCGAGCGCTCCACGCCGCTGATCGTCATCTCGGCCCGCCAGGTCGAGGGCCAGAAGATCCGCCTGCTCGACGCCGGCGCCGACGACTACCTTGTCAAGCCCTTCGGCATCGGCGAGCTGCTGGCGCGGCTGCGCGTGGCGCTGCGCCACCGCGGCACGGTGGCCCAGCCGGCCGTCACCATGTACCGCCGCGCCGGCCTGGAGGTGGACCTCACGGCCCATCGCGTGCGTCGCGACGGCGCGGACGTGCATCTGACGCCCACCGAATTCAAGCTGCTGGCCCGCCTCGTGCGCCAGGCCGGTCAGGTCGTCACCCACCGCCGCCTGCTGGCCGATGTCTGGGGCGCCGACGCGACCGAGCAGACCCATTACCTGCGCCTCTACATGGCCCAGCTGCGCAGCAAGCTCGAGGCCGAGCCGGCCGAGCCCTGCGTGCTGCTGACCGAGCCGGGCGTGGGCTACCGCATTGCCGAACCGGGCTGAGCATGCGGATCACCCATTGGATTGCCGTCGATGGCGCCGAGCTGGCTGTCGAGTTCCGTCCACACGACGACGGCCGCGTGCCACTGGTCTTCCTGCATGCCGGCATCACCGACGGCCGGCTGTGGGATGGCGTGATGGCCGCCGCGGCCGGGCGGCGCTCGGCGCTGCGCCTGGACCGTCGCGGCTTTGGCCAGACGCGCATCGCAGCCGCCACGCCGCATGCGATGGTGGCCGACCTGCTCGCCGTGCTGGACGCGCTGGCGCTGTCGCGCGTGGAGCTGGTCGGCTGCTCCCAGGGCGGGCGCCTGGCCATCGATTTCGCGCTGGCCCAGCCCGGGCGGGTCGCCGGCCTGACGCTGGTGGCGCCGGCCGTGACCGGGGCACCCTCGCCCCAGCTCGATGCCCGGGTGCAGGCCCTGGCCGATGCCATCGACGCGGCAGAGCAGGCCCGAGAGATTGACGAGATCAACCGGCTCGAGGCGCGGCTCTGGCTGGACGGCCCGGCCCAGCCCGAGGGCCGCGTCGGTGGTGTGGCGCGCGAACTTTTCCTAGCCATGAACGGCATCGCGCTGCGTTCGCCGCCGGCCGGCGAGCTGATCGACGCTTCGCCGGCCTGGCCGCGGCTGGAGGCCTTGCCTGGGCCGGTGCGCCTGGTCTGGGGCGACCTGGACCTGCCCCACCTCGTGGACCGTTGCCGGCAGATGGCGGCGTGCATCCCCGGCGTGCGTTGCTGGACCATGCAGGGCGTGGCCCACCTGCCTGCGCTGGAGGCGCCCGAGGCCTTCAACGCCGTGCTGCGCGAGGCGGGGCTGCTGGACGGCTAATCGTTCTCGTCCAGCATCTGCGCAAACGCCAGCGCGAAGGCGTGCGCATCGCCGGGCCAGCGCGCGCTGACGTAGTGGCCATCGCGCAGCGCAAAGCCACGGCCCGGGCGCTGCGCGGTGTCTCGCAACAGGGCAGGGGGGCCGACGTCGAAATCCCCGGGGTGAGCCAGCGCCGTAGCGACCTCGGTCTGTAGCGGTGTGGGGTAGGTGCGGTAGTAGCGGCCCAGCCAGGCGGCCGTCATCAGCCAGGCCGTCATCTCCAGCTGTCGGGTCAGGCCCGTCGTGCGCCGGCCGTGCAGCACGGAGCGGCCGTCGACGCGAAGTGAGCGCGCCGCCAGCAGCACGCCATGGCAGATCGCCCCGACCGGCTTGTCGGCGGCGAACTGCGCCGCGACCAGGGCCTGCAGTTCGGTCGATTCGAGGTAGACCTTCATGCCCGGCGCATGGCCGCCCGGCAGTAGCAGCGCGTCGAAGTCGGTCGCTTGGAGCTCGGCATAGCGCCGCGGGTGCTGGAACTCGGCGGTTGCGGTCATGGCCATATGGGCCTCGACGGCCGGTGCGGCGGCACGCAGCAGCGGCGCCCACAGGCCCAGGTCCCGGCCATCGAGCATGCGCGGGTCAACCTGGGCGGGGCGGCCATCGGGTGTCGCGAAGCGGATGCCGTGGCCGCGTTCGCTCAGCAGCTGCCAGGGGATGGCGGTCTCGCTGGGGTCATAGCCTTCGGCGGGCAGGGGCATGAGGATGCGGGCCATGAATTCATCTTAGGTCGCCCTGGCAGGCCGCCGCAGCCCCTGCTAGGCTGTCCGCGCCCGCCATCGGTGGCGGTGAAGGGGAGGGCAGGCATGGCGGAGCTGACGGTCAACGGCAAGCGGATGCAGTTCGAGGCGGAAGCCGAGACCCCGCTGCTCTGGGTGCTGCGCGAGCAGCTGGGCCTCACGGGCACCAAATACGGCTGCGGCGTCGCGCAGTGCGGCGCCTGCACCGTGCACATCGACGGCGCGCCGGTGCGCAGTTGCGTGATGCCGGCCTCGGCGCTGACGCCGGCGCAGAAGATCACGACCATCGAGGGTCTGGCGCCAGATCCCAAACACCCGGCCTCGCATCCGCTTCAGAAGGCCTGGGATGCGCTGGACGTGCCGCAGTGCGGCTTCTGCCAGAGCGGCATGCTGATGGCCGCCGCGGCGCTGCTGAAGGCCAAGCCCCGGCCGACCGATGCTGACATCGACGCGGCCATGACCAACATCTGCCGCTGCGGCACCTACAACCGCGTGCGTGCCGCCATCCACCTCGCCGCCGGCCAGCTGCAGCGCCGGCAGATTCCCATCGTCATCGAAGGGGGCCCGTCATGAGCGCGGTGCTGAATCGGCGCGGCTTCCTGCATGCGACCTCGGCTGCTGCGGGCGGCCTGATGGTGGGCTTCCATGTGCCCGGCCTCGCGCAGGGCGGCGACACGCCCGAGCTGAATGCATGGGTGCAGGTGCTGCCGGACGAGACCACCGTCATCCGCATCGCACGCTCGGAGATGGGCCAGGGCACGCTGACCGGCCTGGCCCAGCTCGTCGCCGAGGAACTGGAGTGCGACTGGAGCAAGGTGCGCACCGAGTACCCGACGCCCGGCCAGAACCTCGCGCGCAACCGCCCCTGGGGCAGCATGAGCACGGGTGGCAGCCGCGGCGTGCGCGACTCGCATGAATACGTCCGCAAGGGCGGGGCGCTGGCGCGGGCACTGCTGATCCAGGCCGCGGCCAACCGCTGGGATGTGGCGGTCGTCGAATGCACGACGGCGGCCGGCTGGGTGCATCACGTGGGCAAGCGTCTGAGCTATGGCCAGCTTGCGGCCGAGGCCGCCAAGCTCGCATCGCCGGCCGACATCCAGCTCAAGCCCGTCGCCGACTGGAAGATCGCCGGCCGGCCGATGAAGCGGCTGGACACGGCGGCCAAGCTGGACGGCTCGCAGGTCTATGGCATGGACCTGAAGCTGCCCGGCATGTTGAATGCGGCCATCAAGGACTGCCCGGTTTTCGGCGGCAGGCTCAGGAGCTTCGACGCGGCGGCCATCGCCGGCCGGCCCGGCGTGAAGAAGGTGGTGCAGGTGGGCGACACGGCCGTGGCCGTCGTGGCCGACACCTGGTGGCGCGCCAAGACCGCACTGGAGGCCCTGCCCATCGTCTGGGACGAGGGCCCGAACGCGAAGCTGTCGAGCGCGGACGTCGCCGCGATGCTGAAGGCCGGCCTGGATGCGAACGATGCCGCCACCGGCAGCAGCCAGGGCGACGTGGCGGCCGCGCTGGCCGGCGCGGCGCAGAAGGTCGAGGCCGTCTACAGCGCGCCGCACCAGAACCACGCCACGATGGAGGTGATGAACGCGACGGCCAAGTGGACAGCCGAGCGCTGCGAGGTCTGGACGCCGACGCAGAACGGCGAGGGCGCGCTGGCCGCCGCGGCGGAGGCGGCGGGCCTGCCGCCGTCGGCCTGCGAGGTCTACAAGCTGCACCTGGGCGGCGGCTTCGGCCGGCGCGGCGCGGTGCACGACTGGGTGCGCCAGGCGGTGCTGATCGCCAGGGAGCTGCCCGGCACACCCGTCAAGCTGATCTGGAGCCGCGAGGAGGACATGACCCACGGCCGCTACCACCCGGTCACGCAGTGCAAGCTGACCGCGGGCCTGGACGCGGCGGGCAAGCTGACGGCGCTGCATATGCGCATCTCGGGCCAGAGCATCATCGCGGGCCTGTTCCCGCAGAACATCAAGGACGGCCGGGACCCGGTCGTCTTCCAGGGCCTGAACGCGGGCGGCGCCGAGGGCGCGCTGGGCTATGCGGTGCCCAGCCTGCTGATCGACCACGCAATGCGCAACCCGCCGGTGCCGCCGGGCTTCTGGCGCGGCGTGAACCTGAACCAGAACGCGATCTATCTGGAGTGCTTCATCGACGAGGTGGCCCAGGCCGCCCAGCGCGACCCGCTGGAGCTGCGCCGCGAGCTGCTGGCCAACTCGCCCAAGCACCTGGCCGTGCTGAACGCGGTCGCGGCCAGGGCCGGCTGGGGCAAGCCGCGCGCCAAGGGCAGGCATCTCGGCCTGGCGCAGATCATGGGCTTCGGCAGCTATGTGGCGGCCTGCGCGGAGGTGTCGGTGAGCAAGCAGGGCGAGCTGAAGGTCCACCGCATCGTCGCCGCCACCGACCCCGGCCACGCGGTCAACCCGCAGCAGATCGCCGCCCAGGTCGAGGGCAGCTTCGTCTACGGCCTGTCGGCCGCGCTGTTCGGCGAGATCACGCTGAAGGATGGGCGCGTCGAGCAGCAGAACTTCGACAGCTATCCGGTCATGAAGATGGCGCAGATGCCGGCCGTCGAGGCCATCGTCATGCCTTCGGGCGGCTTCTGGGGCGGCGTCGGCGAGCCCACCATCGCCGTGGCCGCGCCGGCCGTGCTGAACGCGATCTTCGCGGCGACCGGCAAGCGCATCCGCGACCTGCCGCTGCGCAAGCACAGCCTGGCGTGATGCGTGCGCTGCTGGCCCTGCTGTTGACGGCCGGCGCGCACGCGCAAGTCGGCGATGCCGAGCGCGGCCGGGCGCTGCTGGCCGACCGCACGCAGAGCCTGTGCCTGCTCTGCCATGCACTGACCGCGGCGGGCGATGCCAACCAGGGCAATCTTGCGCCGCCGCTGGACGGCCTGGCTGCGCGCCTGAGCCCGCCGGAACTGCGCGAGCGCATCGCCGACATGCGGCGCTTCAATCCGGCCACCGTGATGCCACCGTTCCGCTCTACCGAGGGCCTGCGCGACGTGGCGCCCGCGTGGGCGGGCCGGGCGGCGCTGAGCGCGCAGCAGCTCGACGACCTCGTGGCCTACCTCGGCACGCAGGGGCGGCCATGAGACGGCGCGAGTTCGCCGTCGCGGCGGCCGTGCTGGCGGGCCTGCCCGAGGCGCGGGCCAGCGACGAGGCGATGCGCGCCGCCATCCGCGGCTGGGCCGGCCGCGACCCCGAGGCCGGCCCGCTGAAGATCGACATCGCCGAGCTGGTCGAGAACGGCAACGCCGTGCCGGTGCGCGTCGCCGCGGGCCAGCCGGTCGTCGGCCTGGCGCTGTTCACGCCGCTGAATCCCGAGCCCGAGGTCGTGCATGTCGCCTTGGGCGCGGATGCGCCGAAGCCCGAGTTCGGCACCCGCATGCGGCTGGCGCGCAGCCAGCGCATCGTGGCGGTGGCGCGGGCGGCCGACGGCCGCTGCTGGCAGGCCGGCGTCGACGTCATCGTCACGCTGGCCGCCTGCGTGGAACCTTGAAGATGAAGCCCCCACGCTCGCTTCGCTCACTGCCCCCCAAGGGGGCTTCAGCGCCCTTGGGGCGGCCCGGCGGGCGCTGATGGCGACCCGCGCCGTCATTACGCTGCCAGCAGCCATCCAGGCCGGCGTTGCCTTCGAGGTCCGCGCGACGGTGGCTCATGCGATGGAGACCGGCTACCGCGCCGGTGACGATGGCAGCCGCCTGCCGCGCGACCTGGTGCGCCGCTTCGAGTGCCGGCTCGACGGCGAGCTGGTCTTCGCGGCCGACCTGTACGCGGCCGTCTCGGCCAATCCCTATCTCGCGTTCTGGCTGCGCGTGGGCAAGGCCGGCGAGCTGAGCTTCGCCTGGTTCGGCGACCGGGGCTTCGAGCACCGCGAGACGCGGGCCTTGAGCGTCGCATGAGAGCCTGGCTGCTGCTGGTTGTCGCACTCGCGGCCCAGGCCGACGAGCGCCGTTCGGGCCGCGACACGATGAGCCCGGCATTGCGCACGCTGCAGGCCGACGAGGCCCAGCATCCAGCCGAGCTCGCGCTGGCCCTGGGTCGCGAGCTGTGGGCCCAGGGCGCCAGGTCCTGCGCCAGCTGCCATGGCGAGCCTGCGACGCTGCGCGGCGCGGCCACGCGCTACCCGGTCTTCGACCAGGGGCTGATCGACCTGCCTGGCCGCATCCAGCGCTGCCGCGTGCAGCACCAGCGGCGGCCGGCCTGGGCACCCGAGGCCGAGCCGCTGCTGGCGCTGGCGGCCCTGGTCGCACGGCAGTCGCGCGGCCTGCCGCTGCAGCCGCCGCAGGGCGCCGAGCTCGACGCCGTCGCGGCGCAGGGCCAGCGCCTCTTCACGACCCGTGTCGGCGCCCTCAACCTGGCCTGCGCGCAATGCCATGACGAACGCGCGGGCCAGCGCCTGGGCGGTAGCCTGATCCCGCAGGCCCATGTCGACGACTACCCGGTCTACCGGCTCGAGTGGCAGGCCGTGGGCAGCCTGCAGCGCCGCCTGCGCGGCTGCCTGGCCGGCGTGCGCGCCCGCGTGTGGGACTGGGACGGCGCCGAGCTGCTGGCGCTGGAGGTCTACCTGGCGCGCCGCTCCGCGGGCATGACCATGCAGCCGCCCGGCGTCAGGCCTTGACGACGTTCAGCGCTGCTCGAGCTGGCGCCTGCCGAACAGCGCCTCGCGCGCCTTGTCGTCCGTCAGCGGCTTGCGCGCGCCGGCCAGCACCTCCAGCCCGCGCTGCACGGCGGGGCGCTTGGCGATCTCGTCGAACCAGCCCTTCAGATGCGGGTAGTCGGCCATCTCCACGCCCTGGTTCTTCCAGGAACGCAGCCAGGGGAAGACGGCGATGTCGGCGATGCTGTAGTCGCGCCCGCCGATATAGGTCGAGTGGGCCAGGCGCTTGTTGATGACGTTGTAGAGCCGCCGCGCCTCGTTGCTGTAGCGCTCGATGGCATAGGGCAGCTTGTCGGGCGCGTAGATGCGGAAGTGGTGGGCCTGGCCGAGCATGGGGCCGACGCCGCCCATCTGGAACATCAGCCACTGCAGCACCTCGTATTTGCCGCGCACGTCGGCGGGCAGCAGCCTGCCCGTCTTGCCCGCGAGGTAGAGCAGGATGGCGCCACTCTCGAACAGCGAGATGGGTTGGCCGTCGGGGCCTTCGGGGTCGGTGATGGCCGGGATTTTGTTGTTGGGGCTGATGGCGAGAAAGGCCGGCGCGAACTGGTCGCCGGCGCCGATGTCCACGGGATGCACCCGGTACGCGAGGCCGCACTCCTCCAGCATGATGTGCACCTTGTGCCCGTTGGGGGTGGGCCATGAATACACTTCGATCATCGTCGCCTCCGTGCGGTGCGCTTCAACTAGGCCCCATTCTCAGACTTCCTCACGACTCATGGTGGTAAAGCAAGTCAAGCACTGGTTCGTGACGCGCGCCAACGCCGCACGCTGGCGCCCGATCATGGATTGGGCGGCGTCGCGCGACGCCGAGTTCACGCAGTCGCGCGATGGCCTGGGCTTCCTGATCGAGCAGCCCAAGGCCCAGCCCGGCGCGCTGCGCATCGAGTGGGGCGTGTCCCAGCGCAGCTACCTGCCCGGCACCGAGCTGCGCATGCGCTGCGAGATGGGTCTGCACCCCGACCTGCAGTTGATGGTGCTGTGCCGCACGCTGATGGAGGATCTCGAGCGCGCCGTGTTCGAGGCCTATACCGACACGCTCAAGACCCGGGTCGACACCGACACGCCCGAGGAGATGCGCTGGCTGGTGATGTTTCCCAAGTTCAACAACGCCAGCTCGCAGATCATCCGCCAGCGCTATGGCCTGGTCGGCGTCACCAAGGAGCTGACGCGCGACTGGGTGGAGGGCGAGTTGGGCGAGGCCCTGACCCAGGCCAGCCAGGATCTGCTGCCCGAGGGCCATCCCTTCGTGCTGATGTGCATGCGCGGCAACCTCTATCTGCGCACCGAGATGGCCGACGCCGACCTGCCCAGGCTGCAGGCCTTCGTGCGCCTGCTGGACGCCGCGGCCCGCGCGGCACTGCGCGTGAATGGCCGCTTGTCCGAGGCCGGCGCCTGGCCGACGACGACGTCCGTCGCCTGGACGCATTCGACGCGGCCCGGCGACGCCTAAGCCTTCTGCGCGAAGCTCCAGGCCATCTGCGACAGCGGCTTGGCCGTGGCCGCCGTCTCCCTGGCCTGGGCGCTGGAGGCCGTGCCGTCCACGACACGCTTGGCGATGCCCTGCACGATGGCCGCGATGCGGAACATGTTGTAGGCCATGTAGAAGTTCCAGTCGGCCATGACGGCATCGACATCGGCGCGGCCCGTGCGCTCGCAGTAGCGCTGCACATACTCGCGCTCGCTCGGGATGCCCAGGGCCAGCAGGTCCTTGCCGCCCAGGCCGCGCGCGGCGCCCGAGGTCTGGATGTGCCAGCTCATGCAGTGGTAGCTGAAGTCCGCGAGCGGATGGCCGAGGGTGGACAGCTCCCAGTCCAGCACGGCGATGATGCGCGGTTCGCTGGGGTGGAAGACGACGTTGTCCATGCGGTAGTCGCCGTGCACGATGGACACCTCGCCCGCGTCGCGCGCCGAGGCCGGGATGTGGTCCGGCAGCCAGGCCAGCAGCGCGTCCATCGCCGGGTTGGGTTCGGTGACCGAGGCCAGGTATTGCTTGCTCCAGCGGCCGATCTGGCGCTCGAAGTAGTTGCCGGGCTTGCCATAGGCCTCCAGCCCGCGAGCCTTGAAGTCGACCTGGTGCAGGGCCGCGATGACGCGGTTCATCTCGTCGTAGTGGGCGGCGCGCTCGGCATTGCCCATGCCGGGCAGGCTCTGGTCCCACAGCACGCGGCCGGGCATGAAGGACATGACGTAGAAGGCGCGGCCGATGACCGATTCGTCGTCGCACAGCGCGTACATCGTCGGCACGGGCACGGCGGTGCCGGCCAGCGCGCCCATGACCTGGAACTCGCGCTCGATGGCATGGGCCGAAGGCAGCAGCTTGGCCACCGGGGCCGGCTTGCTGCGCATCACGTACTGGGCGCCCGGCGTATTCAGCAGATAGGTGGGGTTGGACTGGCCGCCCTTGAACTGCTCGATGGCGAGCGGGCCCCTGAAGCCGGCAACGTGAGCGCCGAGCCAGGCTTCGAGCGCGGCCGTGTCGAGGGCCTGGGCGAGGGGACGGGTGCCGGTGAATGCTTCCATGGATGTCGGTTCTGTAGGGCGCGAACTTTCCATTGTGGGAGGCGGGGGGCGGCGGGCGTGTCTCCTCGGCGGCAGTCTCAGCGCGAAGCCGCGGCGAGCAGCTTCTCTCGGCTCAGCACCACCAAGCGGGTCGGCTCGACGCGCACGGCGCCCTCGCGCTCGAAGGACTTGAGCTCCTGGTTGACGCGCTGGCGCGACGCACCGAGCAGCTGGGCCAGGTCTTCCTGCGCGAGCTGCAGGCCGATGCGGACCTCGTCGCCTTCCTGCACGCCGTAGGAGCGCGCCAGCAGCAGCACCTGCTTGGCCAGGCGCGCGGCCAGGGGGCGGGTGTTGAGATCCTCAATCATGTCGAACATCAGCCGCAGCCGGCGGCAGTTCAGCCGCAGCAGCGCGTCGTAGAGCTCGGAGTGGGCCTGCAGCAGTGCGCGGAAATCGGCCCTGCGCACACACAGCAGCGTGGTGTCGCCGTGGGCATAGGCGTCGTGGGTGCGGGGCAGGCCGTCGAAGAGGGCGATGTCGCCGAACCAGGTGCCGGGCTCGACATAGGTCAGGGAGATCTGCTTGCCGGCCAGCGACACCGAACTGACGCGCACGGCGCCCTTGGCGACCGCGATCCATTCCTCGGCCGGCTCGCCGCGGTGCGAGAGCATGGTCTCGTCGGGCAGGCGGCGCACATAGGCGCGCTGCAGGATGTCGTGGCGCAGCGGCTCGGACAAGCGCGAGAAGAAGGCGCCCTGATCGATCTGCTGGCGTTCGGCGGGGGTAAGGCTGATTGGGTTCATGTCTGGCGAAACATTGTGCCGCTGTGGGCCGGTCCGTCGCTGTGTAAGCACATGTTAGAGTCGCCCGCGCTGTTTCCTCCTTCGTTCAACCACATCGCCAGCCACCTGCAGTCAATGCCCCTCACGGCCTTGCGCCCGACGTTGCTGGGTGCTCTCACCCCCGCCTTGGCACTGCTGCTCGGCCTGGCGCCTCATGGCGCCGAGGCCCTGGGACTGGGCCGGCCGTTGGTCCACTCCGCACTCGGCAGGCCGCTGGATGCCAGCATTCCGGTGACCCTCGCCGATGGCGAGCAGTTGAGCGACAGCTGCCTGCGTGCTGAGGTCAGCGCCGGCGACGCGCGCGTGCCGGCCGGCCTGCTGCAGCTGCGCCTCGAGGGCGAGCCCGGACAGCGGCGCGTGCGGCTGCAAAGCATCGTGCCCATCGAGGAGCCGGCGCTGCACGTCACGCTGGCCCTGGGCTGCCCGCTGCGGCTGACGCGCGAGTTCAACGTCTTCGTCGATCCACCAACCGATGCCAGCGCGCCGCCACCGCCACCCGCGCCCGCTCCGCCGCCGCCTCAGCTTGCCGCAGTGGAGCCGGCACGGCCTGCGCTGCTGCAGGTGCAGCCCGCCGCGCCGCGGCATCGGCCCCATGCCCACGCCAAGCCGCGCGCCACTGGCCCGCGCCTGGTGCTTGAGCGACCCGAGGTGCTGGCCAGCCAGGCGACGCCGCAGGCTGCCCCGGCCAGCGCGCCCGAGACGGAGCTGACGCCCGAGCTGGAGGCCCAGATCAGCCAGCTCGAACAGACCGTGGCACAACTGCGCGCCGAGCTGGAGGCGCGCCAGGCCCAGGCCGCTTCAGCCGCGCTTGCCGCGCCGCCGGCCTCGGACACCGCGGCTGCGCCGCCCGCTGCGGCCGCGCCCGTGCATACCTCGGCTTACCGGGACCCGCTGACCTGGCTGATGACGCTGGCGCTGAGCCTGCTGGCCGGCTCGGCGGCCTTCTATGGCAGCCGCTGGCTGGACCAGCGCGCCCGCCGCGAGAGCGCCTACTGGCGCTCGCTGCAGGCCGCCGCCGAGGGGGCGGCACCGCCGCCCGCGCCGCCGGCCGCGCATGCCACCGGCGTGGCGCCGCCGGTCGAGGCGGGCGCCGCGGCCCTGCTGCCCGACGAGAGCCAGCATGCCGCCACACGGCCTCAGCCCCGGCCGATGGCCTGGCCACCACCGCAGTTGGCTCCTTTTGCGCCGGCCGTCGTGCCGGCATCGCCCACGCCGTCCGAGCTGGCCATGATGGCGACCCAGCCGATGCCGGTGCGGGCCGCCGTGGTGCAGTCGTCGCCCGATCTGAACCTGGGCGACGAATTGCTGGACCTGCAGCAGCAGGTCGACTTCCTGCTGCTGCTCGGCCAGCACGAGGCCGCGGCCGACCTGCTGACCGGCCACCTGACGCACGGCAGCAGAAGCGCCATGCCCTATCTGATGCTGATGGAGCTCTGCCAGCAGCGCGGCGAGCCCGAGGTGTTCGCCGAGCTCGCGAAGCAGTTCGAGCAGCATTTCCGCGCGCTGGCGCCGAGCTGGTCGCAGAGCCTCGCGCGCGGGCGCAGCCTGGACGGCTGCCCCAGCGTCATCGCGCACCTGCAGGTGGTCTGGGCCGAGCCCGGCGCCGCGGTGCAGATGCTGCAGACCCTGCTCGCCAATGGTTGCGGGCCGGGCGTGGCGAGCCTCGAGCTGCCGTCCTACCGCGACCTGCTGATGCTTTACGGCGTGGCCCGGGACCTGTTCGAGGCCGGCCTGCGCAGCGACGACGTGGACGTGATGCTGCCGATCGATTCCAGGTTCGGCGAGAGCGCCTGACCGGCGCGGGGCGTCACAGGCCGAAGTCGGTGGCGTCGCCCGTCATCGCCTTCTCGATCAGCTTGCGGCTCAGGCGCTCCGACAGCAGCTCCGCGAAGGCGTAGACGTAGTTGCGCAGATACGCACCGCGCTTGAAGGCGATGCGCGTCACATTGCTGCCCAGCAGCGTGCCCAGAGGCCGCGCGACCAGCTCGCTGCCGGCCGGCTCCTCGCGCATCGCCATCTCGGCCACGATGCCCACGCCCATGCCCAGGCGCACATAGGTCTTGATGACGTCGGAGTCGATGGCCTCCAGCACGACGTTGGGCGTCAGGTGGCGGGCGGCGAAGGCCTTGTCGATGCGCGTGCGGCCGGTGAAGCTGGGGTGGTAGGACACCAGCGGCTCGGCGGCGAGCTGTTCCAGGCTGATGCGCTCGGCCGTGGCCAGCGGGTGCTCGCGGTGCACGACCATCACATGCTGCCACTCGTAGCAGGGCAGGGTGACGAGCTCGGGGTACTGGGCCAGCGACTCGGTCGCCAGGCCCAGGTCGGCGGTCTCGTCCAGCAGCATCTTGGCGACCTGGTCGGGGCTGCCCTGGTGCAGGCTGATGCGCAGCTGCGGCAGGTTCTTGCGCAGCTGGGCCACCGGCGCGGGCAGCACGTAGCGGGCCTGGGTGTGGGTGGTCGCGATGGAGAAGGTGCCGCTGTCCTGGCGCGAATACTCCTCGCCGATGCGCTTCAGGTTGCCGACCTCGCGCAGGATGATCTCGATGCAGGCCAGCACCTGCTGGCCGGGCTCGGTGATGCGGCGCAGGCGCTTGCCGTGGCGCGAGAAGATGTCGACGCCCAGTTCCTCCTCCAGCTCGAGGATGGCCTTGGACACGCCGGGCTGCGACGTGAACAGGGCCTTGGCCGTCTCGGTCAGGTTGAGGTTGCGGCGGGCGGCTTCCTGGACGAAGCGGAATTGATGCAGGTTCATTCGAGTGTGTGGAGACAGGCGTCGCACATGGCCTGCAGCACGCCTTCGTGCTCGCCCAGCGGTGCATGCAGCAGCCATTCGACGGCGTCGCCGTGCCGCTCGCGCAGGCGCTCCAGCAGCAGTGGCACGTCGCGCCGCACATGGCCGCCGGTGCCGAGGAAGAGGGGCAGCACATGCACGCATGTGCAGCCGGCGGCGGCGAGCTGCGCGGCGGCCTCTTCGATGCCCGGCGACATGAACTCGAGGTAGGCCAGCGCCAGCGGCGTGTCAGGCCTGGCCGCCCGCAACCGCGCGGCGATGATCTCGAAGGGGCGCGCCCAGGCTGGGTCGCGCGCGCCGTGGGCGAACAGCAGCAGGCCGTCCATCAGTGTCCGCACGGCCGCCCGAAGGACGCTGGCGCCCCCTCGGGGGGGCATGAACGAAGTGAATACGGGGGCTTCATCATCTGTACCTGACGAGCCACGCGAACGCGGCCATCGACAGCCCCAGGTAGAGCAGGCTGGGCGTCGCGGCGACGAGCCAGGGCGTCCAGTTCTTCAGCAGGCCCAGGTGGCCGGCGACGTTGTTCAGCAGCATGAAGCTGATGCCCAGCATGATGCCGCCGAAGACCTTGATGCTGATGCCGCCCGAGCGCCCGTGCAGATAGGCGAAGGGCAGGGCGAGCGCGACCATGACGAAGCAGGCCAGCGGGTAGAAGGCCTTGCGCCAGAACTGGATGCTGTAGGCCTGCGAGGACTGCTCCTGGGCCGACAGGTGTTCGGTATAGCGCAGCAGCTCCAGCGTCGACATCGACGAGGCCGGCAGCACCGCCGCCGCGATGACGCCGGCGTGCAGGGAACTCTGCCAGTCGAGGCGGTCAAGCTGCTGCTCGCTGACGACGACATTGCCGACCGTGCCCGCGGCCGCTGCCGCGCCCGGGTTCCAGATCGTGCGCTTGACGGCCTGCAGATGCCACAGGCCCTGGCCGTCGACATCGACCTTGCCGGCCTCGGTGCGCGACAGCAGCCGGCCCTCGGTGTCGAACTCGTAGATGCGCACGTCTTCCAGCTCGCCGCCGCTGCCGACGCGGCCGACCCGGACCGAGTAGCTGCGGTCCAGGCCGTCGACCTTGCGGTGGTCCTTCAGCCAGGCGCCGCGCCGCGCCGGGTTGGCGTCGTGGCTGAAGAGGGCGCGCATGTCGTCGCCTTCCCGTTCGAACTGCGGCGCGACATAGTCGCCGACGGCGAAGGTCAGCACCGCGAACACCGCGGCTAGGCCGGCCAGCAGCGCGAGCGCCCGCGCCGGGCCGAGGCCACCGGTGCGCAGGATGGTGAACTCGCTGCTCTGCGCCAGGCGCGCCAGCGCGACGATGGCGCCGATCAGCACGGCAATGGGGAAGAGCTCGTAGAAATGGCCGGGCAGCTCCATCGCGGCCAGCAGCGCGGCCTTGGCGCCGCCGGCGCCGACGCGGGCCATGCGCTCGAGCTCGTCGACGAAGTCGATGAAGAAAAACAGGGACAGGAAGGCCAGCGCGACGAGGACGACCGAGCCGACGATGTCTTTGTAGAGCAGGCTGCGGACGGTTCTCATGCCGCCGCACCCTTCAATCGGCGGCGCAGGCAGAAGCGGTTGCCGTTGTCGCGCAGCCAGATGACGGCCAGGGCCAGGAAGAGGGCGCTGCCGTGCAACACGACCAGGGCGCGCGGCATGCTGAGGCGGCCGTTGGCGACCCAGGTCTGCGACAGGTTGATCAGGTTGAAGTAGACGATGAAGGTCAGCAGCGCGAACAGCAGGTTCCAGTTGCTGGCGCGGCGCGGGTTGCTGGCCGCCAGGCCGATGCCGAGCAGGGCCATGTTGATGCCGCCGAGGATCATGCCCAGGCGCCAGCACAGCTCGCCCAGGTTCTTAGTCGTGGGCGAGCGCAGCAGGTCCAGCGTCGCCATCGCCTTGGGCGGCAACTGGTTGGCATTGGCCAGCGCCTGGGTGTCGGTCAGTACCTTGTACTGCTCGAAGCGGGCCAGGCTCTTGTCGCCGGTCTTGAACTGGGTCTCGTTGCGCTGGCCATGGTCCAGCACGAGGAAGCGGTCATCGCCCTCCATCTCCAGCCGGCCACGGGCCGAGGTCGTCACCGACTCGCGCTCATGCTGGTTGCCGAGGATGAAGACGTTGCGGCCGGTCGCCGCGTTGTCGCCGTCGCGCTCGATGAAGAAGACGCGGCTGCCGTCGCGCGAGCTCTGGAACTGGCCGGGCGCGACGCGGGAGAGGTCGCCGCGCTTCTGGTAGCGGTCACGCAGTTCCGTGCTGTTCTGGTTGCCCCAGGGCCAGACGAGCAGCTCCAGCACGACGACGCCAAGCAGCACCGGCCAGGCCATGCGCAGCACGGGCTTCACGAAGCGTGACAGCGGGATGCCGCTGGCGAACCAGATCGTCATCTCCGACTCGCGGTAGAAGCGCCCGAGCGTCAGGATGATGGCGACGAAGAGGGACAGGGTCAGCATCGGCGCGAGATAGGAGATGGTCGCGTAGCCCATCAGCAGCACGACGTCCTGGGGCGCGACATTGCCGCCGGCGGCCTGCCCCAGCGTGCGGATCAGCGTCGATGTGAGCACGATGGTCAGGATGACCACGAGCGTGACGCCGAAGCTCTTGGCCAGCTCTGAGCGCGTCGATGAATCGAATAGCATCAGGTCTTTATTAGTTTCTGGTCATTATGGACTTCAAGATTCAAACCACGGAGCTCGATGGGCTCGCCGGCGTGGGTGCCGATGCCCTGGTCGTCGTGCTCGGCGGCGAAGCGCTGCCCAAGGGTCTGGATGCGGCCGTCGCCAAGCACGCGCAGGCCGCGATCAAGCTCGGCGACTTCGCGCTGAAGGGCGGCCAGGCGTTGACGCTGACGCAGGCAGAGGGCATCAAGGCGCCGCGCCTCGTGCTCGCCGCCAGCGGCAAGACCACGCTGGCCGCAGCCCGTGCGGCACTGTCGGCCGGCCTGGCCCAGATCAAGTCGCGTGGCGCGGTCAGCGCCGCCGTGGCCTTCGCCGGCTTCGATGCCGGGCTCACCGAGGCGCTGGCCGAGCAGGCCGCGCTGGGCGCCAGCGACGCCGTCTACCTTTACCGCCATACCAAGCCCAGCGCGCCGGCCGCGCCCAAGCTCGCCAAGCTGGCGCTGCTGGTGGGCAAGGCCGATGCGAAGGCGGCCAAGGCCGGCCTGGCGCGTGGCGAGGCCGTCGCCGCCGGCATCGAGCTGGCGCGCGAATGCGCCAACCGTCCGGCCAACTATGCGACGCCGACCTACCTTGGCGAAGTTGTCCAGGGCCTGGGCAAGGCGCACGGCCTGAAGGTCGAGGTGCTGGACCGGAAGGCCGTCGAGAAGCTCGGCATGGGCAGTTTCCTGGCGGTGGCCCAGGGCTCGGACGAGCCGCTGCGCTTCATCGTCGCCCGCTACGAAGGCGCGGCCAAGACGGTGGCGCCGGTCGTGCTGGTCGGCAAGGGCATCACCTTCGACACCGGCGGCATCTCGCTGAAGCCGGGCGCCGAGATGGACGAGATGAAGTTCGACATGGGCGGCGCGGCCAGCGTCATCGGCACGCTGCGCGCGGTGGCCGAACTCAAGCCCAAGCTGAACCTCGTCGTCATCGTGGCGGCCTGCGAGAACATGCCCAGCGGCAAGGCTGTCAAGCCGGGCGATGTCGTCACGTCGATGTCGGGCCAGACCATCGAGATCCTGAACACCGACGCCGAAGGCCGGCTGATCCTGTGCGATGCGCTCACCTATGCCGAGCGCTTCAAGCCGGCAGTGGTCGTCGACGTGGCCACGCTGACCGGTGCCTGCGTGATCGCGCTGGGCGGCGTTCGCAGCGGCATGTATGCGAGCGACGACGAGCTTGCCGCCGCGTTGACCGTCGCGGGCGATGCCGCGCTCGACCCCTGCTGGCGCATGCCGCTAGACGAGGACTACGCCGAAGGCCTGAAGAGCAATTTCGCCGACGTGGCCAACATCGCCGGCCGCGCGGGCGGCTCGATCACGGCGGCCAAGTTCCTGCAGCGTTTCGCCGACAAGTACCGCTGGGGCCATCTGGACATCGCCGGTACGGCCTGGAAAGGTGGCGCGGCCAAGGGCGCGACCGGCCGGCCGGTGGGCCTGCTGACTCACTTCGTGCTGAGCCAAGCCAAGTAAGCGCGAGTGGCTCTTCAGGTCAGCTTCTACAGCGACGCGGCCGAGCCGCTGCGCTACGCCTGCCGGCTGATCCGGCGCGCGCTCGCGGCGGGCAAGCCGGTGGGCGTTTGCGTGCCGGCAGCCCAGGCGGCCGCGCTGGACGGGTTGCTGTGGAGCTTCGACGCGGCCGAGTTCATCCCGCATAGGCGCTGGGACGGCACGACGCCGCCGGCGCCTGGCGAGGTGTTGCTCGTTGCCGACGCCGCCGCGCTGCCGCATCGCGGCCTGCTGCTGAACCTGGGTGACGACATGCCGTCGGCGGCGCTTGAATTCGAGCGCGTGCTCGAGGTCGTCGGCAGTGAGCCTGAGCGTGTCCGGGCGGGCCGTTCCCGCTACCGCGTCTACCAGCAGGCGGGTGCCAGGCTGGACCATTTTTCGGCGGCAGGTTGACAGTGTTGCGTCCACGCTTTCCCGAATGAGAGACCCCCGAATTTGGGGTATGTTCAATTGGTTGAAAACTCAACAGTTGTCTGTCTGTTCCTCTCTCTTTCAAACTGGAGTTGATCCATGCAAGTCAAGTTGAATCTGGTGGTGGGTGCCGTGGCCGCACTGCTCAGCGGTGCCGCGATGTCCCAGGATCTGGTCGTCAAGATCGGTCACGTCGGCCCGACCAGCGGCGCCATTGCCCACCTGGGCAAGGACAATGAGCTGGGCGCCCGCCTGGCCATCGAGGAACTGAACGCCAAGGGCGTCATGATCGGCGGCAAGAAGGCCAAGTTCGAACTGCTGGCCGAAGACGACGCCGGCGATCCGAAGCAAGGCACCGCCGCTGCCCAGAAGCTGGTCGACTCCAAGGTCAATGGTGTCGTCGGCCACCTGAACTCGGGCACCTCCATTCCGGCCTCCAAGGTCTACAGCGACGCCGGCATTCCGCAGATCTCGCCGTCCGCCACCAACCCCAAGTTCACCCGCAACGGCTACAAGACCACCTTCCGTGTCGTGGCTGACGACGTGCACCTGGGCGGCACGCTGGGCAAGTACTCGGTGAAGGAGCTGCACGGCAAGTCCATCGCCGTCATCGACGACCGCACCGCCTACGGCCAGGGCGTCGCCGACGAGTTCGAGAAGGGCGTCAAGGGCGCGGGCGGCAAGGTCGTCGGCCGCGAGTTCACGAACGACAAAGCCACGGACTTCACCGCCATCCTGACTTCCCTGAAGGGCAAGAAGCCCGACGTCGTCTTCTTCGGCGGCATGGACGCCGTGGCCGGCCCGATGCTGCGCCAGATGAAGCAACTGGGCATCGAAGCCAAGTTCATGGGCGGCGACGGCATCTGCACGGGCGAACTGCCCAAGCTGGCCGCCGGCACCATGGGTGACGGCCAGGTCGTCTGCGCGGAAGCCGGCGGCGTGGAAGGCGAAGCCAAGAAGTCGATGGACGACTTCAAGGCCAAGTTCAAGTCCAAGTTCAACGTCGACGTGCAGATCTACGCGCCCTATGTGTATGACGCCGTCAACGTGATGGTCGCCGCCATGGCCAAGGCCGGTTCCGCCGAGCCGGCCAAGTACCTTCCGGTGCTGGCCAAGACCTCCGGCTACAAGGGCGTGACCGGCGTGATCTCCTTCGACGAGAAGGGTGACATCAAGAACGGTGCCCTGACCCTCTACACCTACAAGGGCGGTGCCCGCGAACAACTGGCTGTTGTCCGCTAAGACATCGACCGCGGTTCGCCGCAACCCCGAAGCCCGCCCTCCGGCGGGTTTTTTTATGGCGAAATATTGCTGCGCGCAATATGCAAAATGAAAGACGACAAATGAATGGCGGGTGCGACAGGTTTGCCGATTGAATCGTGAATATTGCGCCGATCTCCCCGGGTGTGCAGTATTCACGCACTCTGGATTCCCGCCAGGGCAACGTCCTTCTGGGGCTTTCAAAACCTGGAATTACCATTTTTCAAACGCAGGCCTGTGCGTTTCGCACGCTTTGCCGGGCGTGCTGCTCCGGGTGTCATGGTGCTGTCGCCGGCTTTCGGGTCTACTGCCGCCGGTCGTGAAAATGACCCGGTGCGGGTGCCGCCAAGCCGCTTGGTCGCGAGCCGGATTCAAGCTTCATCCACCCTCCAAACGGGGGGCTTTCAAGCCCAGGGGCAGAAGGCATGATGCCGGCGCGATCAAGGATGGTCGGCGGTGTTCATTGCGGCGTCAGGTCCGGGGCATTGCGGGTCCATCCAGGCGGTCTCCGAGGTGGTCCGTAGCGGCTGGTCGATGCGGCCGGCGGCCTCCGCGATGAGGTGAATGGAATATCGATATTTCATCGAGTTTCGTTGATCTAGTTGCAGTTATACGGCGACGCTGAGCAGTACCGATCGGGGATAGAAATGATTCGAATATTCAACCATTACCTGCACAGGCAGACGCTGCTTCAGGTCTTGTTCGACCTCGGCCTGATTGTCTTTGCCGTCATCGCCTTCGTGCTGAGTCAGGGCGAGTCGGCGCAGACCGTGCTGCCTTTCGCGGCTTCCCACGGGCTGTCGCTGGCCGGTTGCATGTTCGTGATCAATTCCGCCACGGGCTTCTATCAGCATGTCCACAACCGCTCGGTTACCGAGTCCTGCGCGCGCGCGCTGTTCGGCCTGCTGTTCGGGCTGCCGCTGGCCTATGCCATCTTCAGCCTGGTGCCGTCCAACACCAGCCATCGCGACCTGCTGACCCTGGTGGCCATGGCCGCCGTGGCCGCCGTCATGGTGCACCGTGTCTACGCTGCCCACTCCGGCACCCAGACCCGGATGCGCAGTCGCATCCTGATCTTCGGCACTGGCGCTGCCGCCCGCACCGTCGGGAATACGCTGCGTGCCTCGGACCCCCACGCCCAGATCGTCGGCTACTACGCCGGCCCCAACGAAGACCAGCCCGAGGTGCCTCGTGCCGAGATCATCAACGAGGGCGCCAACCTGACCGAGGCCGCGCTCAAGCACAACGTCGACGAGATCGTCGTCGCGCTGACCGAGCGTCGCGGAGGCAGCATGCCGCTGCGCCAACTGCTGGACTGCAAGCTGTCGGGCGTGCGCGTCGTCGACATCGCGACGCACTTCGAGAAGACGCTGGCCCAGATCAACATCAAGCACGTCAACGCCGGCTGGCTGGTGTTCGGCGACGGTTTCAGCCAGGGCATGCTGCGCGCCGCGATCAAGCGCGTCTGCGACATCGTCTTCGCGACGCTGATCCTCGCCGTCGCCTGGCCGATCATGCTCGTCACCGCGCTGGCCATCCGCATCGAGTCGCGCGGCCCGGTGCTGTATCGCCAGGAGCGCGTCGGCCTGAACGGCGTGCCTTTCAAGGTCATCAAGTTCCGTAGCATGCGCACCGACGCCGAGAAGGATGGCAAGCCGCGCTGGGCGACCAAGAACGACGACCGCGTGACCCGCGTCGGCCGCTTCATTCGCAAGGTGCGCATCGACGAGCTGCCCCAACTGTTCAACGTGCTCGTGGGCGAGATGAGCATGGTCGGCCCGCGGCCCGAGCGCCAGTTCTTCGTCGACGAGCTGATCAGCAAGATCCCCTATTACGCCGTGCGCCACAGCGTGAAGCCGGGCGTGACGGGCTGGGCGCAGGTGCGCTACGAGTACGGCTCCACGATCGAGGATTCGGTCGAGAAGCTGCAGTACGACCTCTACTACGTCAAGAACCACTCGCTCTTCCTCGATCTGCTGATCATGCTGGAGACGGTGGCCGTCGTGCTGACCGGCAAGGGCGCGCGCTGATCCTGATTCCAAGGCGCAGGCCTGATACCGCGCAAAAGCGCCGATGCCCGGAAGCCGCCGGGCATGTTTGAATCCCGCATGCCTCTCGCCGATCCGGACTCCTCTGCTGGCACCCTGCTTGGGCCGCTTGCTCCCTTCGCATCACTCGGCAGTCTGGGTGATCTGATCTGCTGCGGGGCCTATGCGCTGTTCGCGCTTTATTTCGCGCAGCGCCTGTTGCGCAGGCAGTTTCCGGTCACCGCCCTGGCCATCGTCTTCGGCATGGCGCTGCTGGCCAGCACGATGTGGGCCGGCGCCAGCCTGGACGACGATCTGCGGCACTGGTCCGACAAGCTGCCGGGCTGGGTCGTCCCGGGCGCCGACCTGCTGCGTTTCGCGCTGTGGTTCTCCTTCATGCTGATGCTGCTGCCGCCGGCCCGGCGCGCCGGTGGCCTGGGCCTGATCCGGCCCCTGGTGGCGATCGTCCTGAGCCTGCAACTGGGCCTGATCCTGGTGGGCGAGCAGATGGTCGCGGATGCGCTGTCTCGTCCGCAGGCCCTTGTCGCGCTGGCCCAGGCGGTTCTGGGCCTCATCCTGGTCGAGCAGCTGCTGCGCAATGCCACGCCGGATGCGCGCTGGAACGCCAAGCCGGTCTGCCTTGGCCTCGGCGCGATCTTCGTCTTCGACCTCTTCATCGCCTCGCAATCGGTACTGTTCCAGCGTCTCGATGGCGACGCGGTCAGCGTGCGCCCCCTCGTGCATGCCGCGGCCGTGCCCCTGCTCTACGTCGCTTCGCGGCGGCACGCGGACTGGCTGGTCAAGCTGCATGTGTCGCGCGCGGCGGTCTTCCATTCGGCGACGCTTCTGCTCGTCGGCGCCTATCTGCTGATGGTCGCGGCGGTCGGCTACTACGTCCGCTACACCGGCGGCGAGTGGGGCAGGGCGCTGTCGCTTGCGCTGGTGTTCGTGGCCCTCGTCGCGCTGACCCTGCTGGTGGCCTCGGGTTCGATGCGCTCACGGCTGCGTGTGTACATCAGCAAGAACTTCTTCAGCTACCGCTACGACTACCGCGAGGAGTGGCTGCGCTTCACCGCATTGCTGTCCAGCAGCGCCGAGCCTCAGTACACGGCCGAGACCGTCGTGCGTGCCTTGGCCAATCTGGTGGAGAGCCCGAGCGGCATGCTGTGGCTGCAACGTGCGCCGAACGCCGACTTCGTGCAGGCGGCGCGCTGGAATCTGCCGGCCCAGTCGGGCAGCGAGGCTCGCGATGCGGCCTTGGCCAGGTTCTGGCGCGAGCGCGCCTGGATCATCGACGTCGACGAATGGCGCCGGCGCTGCGAGGCCTATCCCGGGTTGGCGCTGCCGGGCTGGCTGGTGGACGAGTCGCGCTGCTGGCTCGTCATCCCGCTGCTCGTCGGCGAGGCCCTCATCGGCTTCGTCGTGCTCGGCCGGCCGCGCGCCGTCGTCGAGCTGAATTGGGAGGTGCGCGACCTGCTGCGCACCGCCGCCAGCCAGGCCTCGGGCTATCTGGCCCAGGCCCAGGCCACCGAGGCGCTGCTGGAGGCGCGCAAGTTCGACGCCTTCAACCGCATGTCCGCCTTCGTCGTGCACGACCTGAAGAACATCGTCACGCAGCTGTCGCTGATGATGAAGAACGCCAAGCGGTTGCGCGACAACCCGGAGTTCCAGCAGGACATGCTCGACACCGTCGAGAACTCGCTCGAAAAGATGCGCCAGCTGATGCTGCAGCTGCGCGAAGGCGACAAGCCGCACGGCCTGGCCAGCGGCGTCGACCTGGAGCAGATCGCGCGGCGCCTTGCCGCCGCTGCGGCCAGCAAGGGCCGGGCGCTGGAGCTGGATCTGCAGCCGGGCGTCAGCACCCGCGGTCATGTGGAGCGTGTCGAACGCGTGCTCGGCCACGTCGTGCAGAACGCCTTCGACGCCACGCCCGCGAGTGGCCAGGTGCGCCTGATCCTGGATGCAGAAGGTAGCCAGGCCCGCGTTCGCGTGGAAGACAGCGGCTGCGGGATGAGCGAGGATTTCATCCAGAACCGCCTCTTCAAGCCTTTCCAGACCACCAAGGCCAGCGGCATGGGGATCGGGGCCCACGAGAGCTATCAATACGTCCAGGAACTGGGAGGCAAGATCAGCGTGCAAAGCGAACTGAACCGGGGTACGACCGTGACCCTGCTGCTGCCCCTGTTCCATGCACAGGCGGGCGCGGCACTGACCGCGCTCGACGCCCGATGAGCACGCCCCGCCACGCCCCGCTGCTGATCGTCGAGGACGACCTCGCGCTGCAGAAGCAGCTGAAATGGTCGCTGGATCGCTTCGAGTCGGTCACTGCCGACGACGTCGCCAGCGCGGTGCTGCAGTTCCGCCGCAACAGCCCCGCCGTCGTCACGATGGACCTTGGCCTGCCGCCCGACCGCGACTCGGTCTCCGAGGGCTTCAAGTGCCTGGAGAAGCTGCTCGAGCTCGACCCGGGCGTCAAGGTCATCGTGCTGACCGGCCAGAACGACCAGGACAACGCGCTGCGCGCCATCCGCATGGGCGCCTACGACTTCCTCGCCAAGCCTGTCGACCCGGACGTGCTCGCACTGACCGTCGAGCGCGCCTACCGTCTCTACGAGCTGCAACAGGAAAACCGCCGCCTGCAGATGCAGCAGAGCAGCGATGTGTTCTCCGGCCTCGTCACGCGCGACCCCGGTATGCAGCGCGTCTGCCGCATGATCGAGAAGGTCGCACCCAGCGACGCCACCGTGCTGCTGCTGGGCGAGAGCGGCACCGGCAAGGAGGTGCTGGCCCAGGGCCTGCACGACGCCTCCAAACGCAAGGGCCGCTTCGTCGCGATCAACTGCGCGGCCATTCCCGAGACGCTGCTCGAGAGCGAGCTCTTCGGCTACGAGAGGGGCGCCTTCACCGGCGCGACCAAGTCGACGCTGGGCAAGATCGAGACCGCCAACGGCGGCACGCTGATGCTGGACGAAATCGGCGACCTGCCGATGCCGCTCCAGGCCAAGCTGCTGCGCTTCCTGCAGGAGCGTGTCATCGAGCGCGTCGGCGGCCGCCAGGAGATTCCGATCGACGTGCGCGTCGTCGGCGCGACCCACCAGGACCTGAAGGCGCGCATCGCCGACGGCCGCTTCCGCGAGGATCTCTATTACCGCCTCGCTGAGATCGTCGTCGACATCCCGCCGCTGCGCGATCGCCTCGGCGACCCGGTGCTGCTGTCCCACGCCTTCGCGCGCCGCTTCGCGACCGAGATGCGCCGCCCCGTGCCCACACTGGCCGATGACGCGGTGCGTGCGCTCGAGACCCATCGCTGGCCGGGCAATGTGCGCGAGCTGCAGAACATGCTCAAGCGCGCGGTCATCATGGCCGAGGAGGATCGCATCACCGCGGCCGACCTCGGCCTGCGTGCCGCGCCGGAGGCCGCCAGCGACGACAGCCTGCTGGACCTGCGGGCCGTGCGCGAGAGCGCGGAGCGCCAGGCCGTCATCACGGCGTTGGCGCGCACCGACGGCAACATCGTCCGTGCGGCCGAACTGCTCGGCGTCAGCCGCCCGACGCTGTACGACCTGATGAACCGGTTGCAGATCAAGTGATGCCGTCGCCGCAGAAGGGGCGACACCGTCGCGCGCAAGGCGCGGCAACGCTGCTGGCCGCGGCCTTGCTGCTGGGCGGCTGCTTCGGCTCCAGTGCCGACCAGTACCTGAAGTCCGGCAAGGCCAAGCTCGCCGCCAGCGACCTGCGCGGCGCCAGCATCGAGTTCAGGAACGCGCTGCAGAAGGATGCCTCGCTGGCCGAGGCGCGTTTCCTGCTCGGTTCAGCCCTGCTGAGGCAGGGGGACGCCCAGGGTGGTTTCGCCGAGCTGGAGCGTGCCCAGCGCCTGGGCTACGACGCCAACCAGGTGGTGCCGTTGATGGCGCGCGCGCTGAGCCAGCAGGGCCAGCACGGGGCGGTGCTGATGCGCTTCGGCGAGACCGCGCTGACCGATCCGCCAGCCATCGCGGCGCTGCAACTCAGCCTTGCACGTGCGCATCTCGGGTTGGGCCAGGCCGGCGAGGCCGAGGCGGCTGTCAAGCGGGCCCTCGACGCGGCGCCAGGGCTGCCGGAGGCCCTGCAACTGCAGGCGCGGGTGGTCGCGTTGGGGGGCGATGTGCCGGCCGCCATCGCCCAGGTCGAGGCGTTGATTGCCGGCCATCCCCAGGCCGATTCGAACTGGTTGACGCTGGGCGACCTGCAACTGGCCGCCGGCCATGCCGACGCTGCGCGCCAGAGCTATGCGCAGGCCATCAAGCTCAACCCTTCTGCCGCCCAGGGCTATGCCAGCCTGCTGCCGCTGCAGCTGTCGGCGGGCGACCTGCAGGGCGCCACGGCCACGCTGGCAGCGCTGGAGAAGGCCGACGCCAGGAGCATGCTGGCCCGCTACTACAAGGCCTGGATCAAGCTGGAGCAGGGCGAACTGCCGGCTGCACAGGAGCTGGGCGAGAACCTGCTGAAGCAGTCGCCCGACAACGCCGATCTGCTCTATCTCGTCGGTGCGATCGAGGCCCGCAGGAACTCGTTGGACCGCGCCGTGGACCTGCTCGCCAAGGCGGTGGCCGCCGCACCCGAGCCGCTGAGGCCGCGCATGCTGTTGGCCCAGACGCTGCTGCGCCGCGGCGATGTCGACCAGTGCCTGCAGGCCCTGCAGCCGCTGCTCAAGCGGGAGCCGGCACCCGCCGAGGCCCTGGTGCTGGCCGCAGCGGCCACCGCCCGCAGCGGCGAGGGGGGCAAGGCGGAGCAATTGCTCGAGCGCGCCGTTGCCTCCGACCCTCTGAACGTGCAGGCCCGTGTCGGTCTCGCCGTTGCACGAGTCGGCAGGGGGGAAGTGGATGAAGGCCTGAAGCAATTGCGCGAGGTGGCCCGCTCCACGCCGGAGCTGGAACCCGACGCGACGCTGATCGACCTGCTGATGCGCCAGCGCCGTTACGACGCGGCTCTGGAGGCGATCCATGCGCTGGAGGCCAAGCCGGAGGGCAGGTTGGTGGCCGAGATGCTGCGCGGCCGGCTGGAACTGGCGCGCAACAACGTGGCCCAGGCCCGCGAGGCCTTCGATGCCGTGCTGCAGGCCGATGGCGCCAATATGCAGGCCACGGCGGCGCTCGCCGGCCTGGATATTGTCGACAAGCACCCGGAGGCCGCGCAGGCCCGCTTCCAGAAGCTGCTCGAGAAGAATCCCGCCAACGGTGCGGCGCGCTCGGCCCTGCTGAAGCTGGAAATCGACCGTGGTGCGTCGAGCGAGCAGCTCTTTGCGATGGCCCGCCAGGCCGTCAAGCTGGTGCCGGGCTCGCGCGAACTGCGGCTGGATCTGATCCGCTTGCTGCTGTCCAAGCCCGACGCGCGCGAGGCCGCGCAGGTCGCTCAGGAAAGCATCAACCTGCTCGGCGAAGATGCCGAGTTGCTGGCGGCCCTGGGCCAGGCACAACTGCTTGGTGGCGATGCCAATCTGGCGAGCAAGAGCTTCGCGCGCCTGCTGGCCCTCAAACCCGGGCTGCCACAGTCGCATCTCTGGCTGGCCCAGGCCTATAGCCGGGCCGGCGATGCTGCGCGGGCGCTGCAGGTGCTCAGGCATGGCATCGAGCTGTTGCCCGGCGAGCCCGGGCTCTACCGTGGCGAGGCCTTGCTGCTGATCGCCAATGGCCAGCCGACCCAGGCCCTGGAGGCCGCGCGGCAGCTGCAGGCACATGACAAGACAGGCTGGCAGGGCCTGCTGCTGGAAGGTGATGTGTTTGCTCAGCAGGAGCGTTATGACGAAGCGGTGCGTGCCTACACCGCAGCCCTCGGCAAGAACCCCGCAAGCGCGCTGGCCGTACGCCTCCATCAGACCCTGGAGCGTGCCGACAAGGTCGACGCCGCCGCTGCCTTCGAACGCAAGCGGCTGGCGGACGACCCCAGGGATTGGCGCTTCATCAGTCACCTGGGCGAATCGGCGCTGCGCGCGCGCCGGTTCGACGTTGCCGAGGCTCGCTTTCGCCAAGCGCTGGCATTGCAGCCGCAGAATCCGGCGTTGCTCAACAACCTGGCTTGGGTCATGAGCAGGCAGGGCAGGGCAGCCGCGGCGCTGGACTTCGCCGACCGCGCCGTCAAACTGGCCCCGAACCAGCCCGATCTGTGGGATACCTTGGCCGAAGTTCGTGCGGCGTCCATGCAGTACGATGCCGCCGTCCAGGCTCAGCAGCAGGCGCTGGCGCTGGCGCCCCAAAATCATCTGCACCGCCTGCACCTGGCCACCTATTTGCTGCAGGCCGGCAAGAAGGAGCAGGCCAAGGCCGAGTTGACGCGCTTGGCGCAGCTGGGGGGGCGCTTTGATCGCCAGGCCGAAGTGCAGCGCATGCTGGCCACGCTCTAGCCCCGGTTGCCCGGGCATCTTCAAAAGCCATTAGGGAGCCCGCCATGAGCAGTACCCGACGCTCTCCTGCGAAACGAAGGTTTCACCAGATGATGCGTCGGCTGCTGGCCCGCATGCCGAAGCGGGTGCGTTTCGCGATGTTGCGGGCCATGGTGGATTGCGACCCCGACCCCGACCTGCGGCTCGAGCTCAAGGTGGCCGAGACCCGTGAGGAACTGGAGGATTGCTTCAGGATCCTGCACGACGCCTATGTCGCCAGCGGCTTCATGAAGCCGGATCCCTCGGGCATGCGGGTCACGATCTACCACGCCCTGCCCACGACGACGACGCTGTGCGCCAAGTGGGAGGGGCGTGTCGTCGGCACGATCTCGATGATCCGCGAGGGCGTGTTCGGCTTTCCGCTGCAAAGCGTCTTCGACCTGGAGCAGGTGCGCCGGCAGCACGGCCAGATCGCCGAGATCTCCGCGCTTGCGGTGCATCCCGAGTTCCGCAAGACCGGCGGCGCCGTGCTGTTCCCGCTGATGAAGTTCATGCGGGAGTATTGCGTCAAGATGTTCGACACCCGCCATCTCGTTATCGCCGTCAACCCGGATCGCATCGACCTGTACGAGGCCCTGCTGTTCTTCGAGCGCCTGCGCGATGCGCCGGTTGCCGAATACGACTTCGCCAATGGCGCGCCCGCCGTCGGTGCGACGCTGGACCTGCAATCGGCGGGCGCGGTGTTCAGGCGCGGCTATCGCGGCCGGCCGCCGCGCAGGAACCTGCACAGCTATCTCTTCGAGCTGGCGCTGCCCAACATCAAGATGCCGCAGCGCCGCTATTTCACGACGAACGACCCTGTCATGACACCGGAGCTGCTGGACTACTTCTTCAACCAGCGCACCCAGGTCTTCGACAAGCTCGACAACCGCCGCAAGGCCCTGCTCTGGTCCATCTACGACATCCCCGAATACCGGCGCGTGCTGCCACTGGTCGACGAGGGCGCGGCGCTCGGCCATCCGCTGCGTCGCCACCAGCGCTATTCGCTGCGGGCGCCGGCCGAGCTCAAGCTCGAGATCGACGGCGCCGAGCGCATCTTCGTGTTCGACGTCGTCGAGATATCCCTGTCGGGATTCCAGGCCGAATCCAGGCTCGAGCTGCCGCTGCACGCGCACGGCGAGGCGCGCGTGCAGCTCGGTCGCCAGGATTGGTCACGTAACGAGGTATCTGTGGTGCGTTGCAAAAAGTCCGACAACAGCCGTTTCTACGGTTTCCGGGTCGCCGAGCCCGACGATGCCTGGTGCCGCTGCGTCGCAGCGCTCGAGGTCAGTTTCACCTCCCACGATCTCGTGCAATGAAGCGGCGCCACCTGATATGCCTGCTTGGCCTTGCCCCGCTGTGGGCGGGTGCCGCCGACCTGCCGGCGTTGATCGAGCGCAGCAAGCCCTCCGTCGTCCTCGTCGGCACCTATTCGCCGACGGACAGCCCGCGCTTCGGTTTCCATGGCACCGGCTTTGCCGTCGCGGATGGCAGCATCGTCATCACCAACGCCCATGTGCTGCCCTCGCCGGACGTGACTGAAGCCGAGCAGAGGATCAGCATCCAGGTGCGCGCGGCCAGCGGCGAATGGGGGCTACGCATGGCCCGCATCGCTGCGCTGGACCGGGCCCATGACCTCGTCGCGCTGAGCTTCGAGGGCGCTCCCGTGCCGGCGCTGCGTATCGCCGGTCCGACGCTGGCGAAGGAGGGGCGGGCCGTGCTGTTCATGGGCTTCCCTATCGGCGGCGCCCTCGGCTTCTCCACCGTCAGCCACCGCGGCATCATCTCCGCGATCACGCCGATCTCGCTGCCCGCGGCCAATGCCCGCAGCCTGGACCCGCGCGCGTTGCGGCAGCTGCGAGCGGGCAGTTTCGACATCCTGCAGCTCGATGCCACGGCCTACCCCGGCAACAGCGGTGGCCCGGTGCTCGACCAGGAGACCGGCGAGGTCGTCGGCATCATCAACATGGTGCTGACCAAGGCCGGCAAGGAGTCCGCGCTGACCAACCCGTCGGGCATCAGCTATGCCATCCCGGTTGCGCAGATCGCGCCGCTCGTTGAGTCTGCCAAAGCGGCCAGATGATGTGCGCGGAATGCGCCTTGCCGAGCGGGGCGATGTGCTCGTTGTGTGATGCGGCCTTCTGTTGAAAATTTTCCCCCACGGTGCTGCGGTCACCTTTTGGAACAGGCCTCAAACGGCCTCTGCTTCCCACCCCGTTCGGGTGGGGAGGCGACCAAACTACGCAGTTTTAGTTGATACGATCCCTTCACTTTGAGGTGATTCGTGAACCCATCGACTTCAAACACCTGCAGCGACCTTGGCATTGGCTTCGAGGAACTGCAGGGGAGCGCTCCCGCACCGCTGCTAGCAGCGGTCACCTATTCCCTTATGGCCGTTCGGTCGCTGTGCTGATTCCTGCCGCGCCGCACCGTTCTGCTCGATGTCTGCGGGCCTATCTGGGCAGGTGTTGCGCGTGGGTGCTGGCCGACAGGCGGGGTCTTGTAGTGCAGGGCGCCAAGCAGTTGTCCTGGTGCACGCTGATGAGGCGGTGTCGGGCGCTGTCGCGTGCACTCGACCCGATGTTTTGGGGGGGCGTTGCCCAACCCGGTGTCGATCTCCGTTGGGTGACGGTGCCGTGGCAACGATTGGCTTGGCTTTCTTTCTGAACCGTGAACGTCATGAAAAAAATTTCCTCATCAGGAGTGGGCGCCAAGTGCAGGGGGGCAGCAGGGGTGCTGCTCTCTGGCCTGCTTTTGGCTGGGTGTTTCAGCAAGACCGCCGACCAATATCTCGCGGAAGCCAAGACTGCGCTCGGCAAGAAGGACGATGTGGCTGCGGTTCTTCAATTGAAGAATGCACTGCAGGAAAACCCCTCATTGGTCGAGGCTCGTTTTCTCCTGGGCAAAGCGTCATTGCATTTGGGCGACGCCCGCGGCGCCGTCATCGAATTGGAGAAGGCCAAGGAACTTGGGTATTCGGCTGATGAGGTCATCCCCCTGCTCGCGCAGGCGATGCTGGCGGCCGGGGAGCGCGACAAACTGGTCCGCACTTTTGGCGATACGCAGCTTGGGTCGGCTGCAGCGACCGCGGACCTGAAGGCAACGCTGGCGACGACTTACAACCTGCAGGGCAAGCAGGCCAAAGCCATGGAACTCTCCACGGCTGCCATCGCGGCGGACGCCGGTAGCCAGCATGCCCAGTTGGTCAGGCTCCGTTTGTTGTCGTCCAGTGCCGGGCCGGCAGAGGCACTCAGGGAGTTGAACGCCTTGCTGGAAAAATCAGCCAGGACGGTAGATGCCGTTCAGTTGAAGGGCGAATTGTTGAGTTCACTCGGGCGGCCGGATGACGCCGTTGCAGCTTTCCGCGAGGCCCTGTCGATCGAAAGATCCAGCCCGAACGCGCGCGC
This sequence comes from Roseateles saccharophilus, assembly GCF_004342485.1. Taxonomy (GTDB): domain Bacteria; phylum Pseudomonadota; class Gammaproteobacteria; order Burkholderiales; family Burkholderiaceae_C; genus Pelomonas; species Pelomonas saccharophila. The sequence continues at coordinate 3,549 of NZ_SMBU01000040.1, read as the reverse complement.
CGGTCTTGTGGCCTCGCTGCTGGACAAAAAGGATTTCGCTGAGGCGAAAAAGGAACTGGACCCCTTGCGCACCCTGAAGGGCGGCGCAGTGCAGTTCCGTGTCTTTTCGATCCTGCTGGCACTCCAGAAAAATCAGCTCAACGAGGCGCATGAGCATGCCGTCGCGCTGCTGTCGCTTTCGGCTGACGATCCGCAGAGCCTTTACTTGGCTGGTGTCGTTGAATACCGCCGCGGCGTGCTGTTGGAGGCCGACAAGCAGCTCGGCAAGGCCATTCAGATCGCGCCGGACTTTGTCAAGGCGCGGTTGCTGCTGGCGCGGACAAATTTGAGGGCTGGCAGCGCTGCCAAGGCCCTCACCGTGCTCCAGCCTCTGCTGGCGGAAGGCGGCGGCGATGCCGAGGCCTTGTCTGTCGCGGGCGAAGCCTACTTGCAGCAGAGTGATGGGCGCCGCGCAGAGGAATTCTTTTCCAAGGCTGCCAAAGCTGATCCCAAAGGCGTCCGCAGTCGGGTTGCGTTGGCGCTATTGCAGATAGCCAGGGGCAAGGCGGGCGAAGGGCTTGCGGCACTCCAGGCGGTGGCTGGCTCGGATACCGGCACGGTAGCCGATATGGCCCTGGTTTCGGCGTTGATGGAGCGCAAGGATTGGGACGCGGCATTGAAGGCGGTGAACGGCCTGCAGGCCAAGGCGCCCGATAAGCCTGCGCCATCGAATATGCGCGGTCGCATCGAACTGCTGCGCGGGAACAAGGACAAGGCGCGTGCAGCGTTCGAGGAGGCTGTCAGACTTGATCCCGTGTACCTTCCCGCCACATCGAGCTTGGCCGAGCTTGATGTCGCGGACAAACACCCCGACGCCGCGGCGGCGCGCTATGAAAAGATTCTGGCGATTGACCCCAGGAACATCGCAGCAAACATGGCCGTCGTGGCGCTGCGTGCAAAGGCCGGCGCCAGTACGGAAGAACTCAAGGCGATGCTGTCAAAGCTGATCATGCAGGCGCCCGGTGAGACGCAGCCGCGTTTGACGCTTATTGACCTGCAGATGAATGCCAAGGACATCAAGGGCGCATTGGCCAGTGCGCAGGATGCCGTCACGGCAATACCGGACAGTGCGGAGGCTTGGCGTTTCCTGGCCCAGGTTCAGGCACTTGCCGGTGACAGCAATCAGGCGATCAGCTCTTTCAACAAGCTGATTGCGTTGCAGCCCAATGCGCCTGAGCCGTACATGATGTTGGCGCAGCTATATACAGCGCGAGGCGACAAAGCCAACGCGGCAGCCACTGTCAAGCGCGCACTTGGCATCAAGCCAGATTTTCAGCCCGGGCAGGTAGCGCTGCTTCGAGCCGCCTTGGCTGCTGGCAATCCGGTGCAGGCGCACAAGATTGCGGACGAGATACGAGCCCAGCATCCTGATGACCCACTCGGCTATGCCCTTGAGGGCGACATTGATGTCACTCAGAACAACTGGGCGGCGGCGGGCGTGGCCTACCGCTCGGCACTGAAGCTGGCGCCGACCGCCGAATTGGCAATCAAGCTGCATCGCGTTCTTCTGGCGGGGCAAAAGCCGGCCGAGGCGAAGCAGTTCGAAATGGAATGGCTGGCGGGGCATCCCCAGGACGCAGCGTTCATCCACTATCTTGCCGACGTCGCACTTGTCCAGAAGAGCTACGGGCTTGCCGAGCAGCGCTATTTCGCGGTGCTAAAGCTCAACCCCCACAATGCTAGTGCGGCAAACAACCTGGCCTGGGTCTTGAGCCTCACCAAGAAGCCCGGCGCGCGTGCCTACGCCGAGAAGGCGAACCAACTGGAACCGAACAGGCCGGCCTTCATGGATACGCTCGCCCAGCTTTTGGCCGATGCCGGGGAACTGGACAAGGCAATCGATCTTCAGAAACGGGCACTGTCTTTGGATCCTGAGCAGCCTGAGTACCGTTTGCACTTGGCCCGTTTTTACGTTGATGCCGGCCGCAAGACCGAAGCTCGCGAGGAGCTGCAGCGTTTGGCGGCGCTGGGAAGCGTGTTCCCCTTGCAGGCCGAAGTGAACAGCCTGCTGGCGCGACTGTGAGTCACGTTCGGGCTTCAAGGTGTCGAAAAATCTTACACATATGCGCCCCGCAGTTGGCTTGTCTAGCGCAAGTGATTGAAGTTGAAGGGTTTTCTGGCTTTGGCATGGTGGTTGCTTGGTTATTGACGCAGATCGACGTGAGTTGGTCGGGTCGTTTCAGGTCAATCTTTTTAGTGAGGAACAGAATGAAATCCACTACTGCACTCCGCGCGCTGGCTGCTGCTGCTGTGATGGCTTGTGTGAGCGTGCCCGCCTCGGCTGCTTATCAAGTTCTCGACGGCTGGCAGATCACGGTCCCTGGCTTCGCCCATGGTTCGCCGGCTACCGACACCTATACGAACATCGGTCACTTGGTGCTTGGCGGCGGTACGGCCACTGTCAGCCAGCAGGTCAACGGTTCGGGCAATGTCTTCACTGGCGCCCAGTTCTCCGAGACCGGCATGATCAACTCCATTGCCTACGTCAACGAGAACTGCGTTGGCAATTGCGACAACGGTGTACAAAAGATCTTTGGTGTCGGCCCTGATGGTCAGGCTTACACGCTCGAACTGGCGTTCAGCAACGTGTCCGGCTTTGTCGATTCGCTGATCGGCTCTGGTTTCCATTACACGTTCCTTACCGGCGGTTACTCGCTGATCGCCATCGTGAATGGCGTCAGCACGACGGTTGCGGGCGGCAGCATCATCGGTCTGGGTGGCGATACCAACACGACGAACGTGATCGGCGGCACGACCGGCAGCAGCACGGTGCTGGCCAATGTGGCCAACCAGCTGTTCGGCTTCGACGTGGCTGATTCGACCGGCACTTCGCTGTCGGCTGGCTTCGCTTCGGGCCAATACCTGCTCCAAGCGACGACGACCAACACCCTGAACGGCGGCAGCGTGGTGGGTGGTGGTTGCACGTTCGACGGTGGCGCTACTTTCGTGCCCTGCGTCAACGTGCAAGTGACGTCCGAAGGCGCCCTGAACGTCGTCAAGAAGTTGCCTGAGCCGGGTTCGCTGGCGTTGATCGGTTTGGCGCTGGCTGGTGCCGGTGCTGCTCGTCGCCGCAAGACGCAAGCCTGATTCTTGGCTGATTGTTGACCCGTCCTGAACGCGTTGAACGCGCTAGGGCGGTTGAGCAAGCCGGGTTAACCGGCCAGGAACGCCCGATGCATCGCATCGGGCGTTTGCGTTTTAATGACGGGTGTACGTTGCAGGCCGGCGTTGACTCTTTGGGCATGTGCCGAGTTGGGCTGCGCAGTAGCCTGCAACACTCGACCCCGACCGAGTTCAGGCCGCAACCTCGTCAAGACCTGCAGCCCGCCGTCTTCTGGAAATTACTGTTTCGAAAATGCCGACCGGGTCGAAGCGGCGCGGGCTTGCTGGGAGTTTGGACTGACCAATGGGAGCCTGCGTATTCCACTGATCGCGGACACCCATTCCAGGCTGATCGCGGACAGTGTTCCAGGCGATCGCGGACACCCTGAGTGAGGTGCCTGAGTGACG
>NZ_SMBU01000039.1 GCF_004342485.1 Roseateles saccharophilus | reverse complement strand
CAGCGAGGCCGGCTCCGGCACATGCTGCACCTGGGCCTGATTCTGGAGGGCCGGCATCGGTGCGTCGTTGACTTGCACGCTGCTGTTCCAGTCCTTCACAACGACCTGGCCGTTGATCTGGCCCCAGCCCTGACCGACGCTGGCGTTCAAGGCCAGCAGCGAAGCGTTGATGCCGCCGTTGAGCAGGACGCTTTTGGCCTCGGGCAGGTTGAACAACACCTGACCCTTGTTGAAGCCGGTGTAGCCGTGGTTGCCGAAGTCGACCGATGTGCCGTGGATGTTGATGAGGATCTGGGCGCCGTCGGCCAGGCCGTCGATCTGCAGGTTCTTCGCCGCATCGGCGGCCTGGATGTCGAACACCGCCAGCGTCTGGCCGGCCGCGTTGAAGTGCAGCGTGCCCCACTGGTCGACCGCGGTACCGGTGTTGGTCAGCGCGTCCAGCGTGGACGACAGCGTGGCCAGGCGCTGCTGCTCGCTCGCGAAGGCGAAGCCCTGGCCGCTCAGCACGCCGCCCATCACGGTGCCGGACTGGCTAGGCGTGTAGCTGCCGCCGACGATGGCGCCGCCCCAGACCGAGCCGCTGGAGAAGCTCAGGTTGCCGCCCACCGTCAGGCCGGTGCCGCCATAGAGGGCGCCGGCACCGGTCTTGGTGTTGATCGAGTAGCTGCCGATGCTGGCGTTGCCGCCGACGGCCACGCGGCCCTCCACATCGCTGCTGCCGACGTTCATGTTGCCGAACGCAAGCAGGTTGAGGCTGCCGTCCAGGCCGAGGCTGATCGGGCCGGCGTGGGCGGCGTTCGCGGCGAGCAGGGTGATGGTCAGGGCGAGGCGGCGCATCGAGCGGGGCATGGCGTTGGGCATAGCCTGCCAGTCTAGAAAGCGGGCCGTGCTCGCGTCACGCCTTGTCGCGGGGGTTGGAAAGGTCGTTTGCGAAACAATTCACGGCCTGCCAGCCTCACAAAAGAATCGGCTCTGTTGGCGTTGAGTCTTGAGAGCCCCCCTCACGAAGGCTCTGGGGTGGGGGGCTTGCCCGTTGCTTTGTTGGCGAACGACCTCCTGCGCGGCCTTCTGGATTTCGTTTCTCGGATGCTCGAACTGCCTGGGCCATGACCTCGCCGTGCACCGCTCTCGACAAATAGCGCGTCTGCAATATCAGTCTTAACGAAGATAGTGACTGTGATTGCGTACTTGACAGAAGTGGCTGTGAGGTCATATTGTCTTCAATAACAGTCACTATGCAATTTGAGACTGGAATTGCAGACATGAAGCGCAATGAGCAACCTCTGATGAGTCCTGAGCGCCTGCTCGAAGCTCGCCAGCTCGGGGAGAAACTGGCGCGCCTGCGTATGGCGCGGCGGATCCGGCAAGCGGATGCGGCGACACGAGCGGGTATTTCCCGCTCCACGGCTGTGCTGCTGGAGAAAGGTGACCTTAGCCGTACTCTGGCCCAAATACTGCGGTACCTGGACGCGATTGCGCCTGGCGTGAGCCTGCTTTCGCTTCTGAAGGAAGACGACCCGTCACTGCTAGCTTTAGCAGCGCGGGAGGCCACGCAGCGGGTGCGGGAGCTGAGCAAGGCGGAGCTGCAACGTCTGGACTTCTGATGGCTCGCAAGAAAGCCGAAGTCTTCATCTTCAGTCACATCGCACAAGCCGACGGGAATCGGTTCGTGCCTTCGGGAATTCTGGGCCTGACAGAGACGCTCGGCGCGAATGCGCAGAACCGCGACCTCGCCAGTGAGTTCGCCTACGGCATTGGGTATATCGGGCGCAAAGAGTCCTTTGAGCTTGACCCAGTGAGCTTGGGGCTTGGAGACCGGCAGAGCATCAAAGGCAAGATGCTCTTTCCGGTCGACGGGCTTCGTGAGTTCGGCGGGATTCGCGATGCTGCGCCTGATGCATGGGGACGCAGGGTCATCGAGGCTCGCCTGAAAGTGCCAGCCAACAGCCTGTTGGAGGTGCAGTACCTGCTGCACGCCGGCGGTGATCGCGTGGGCGCTCTTGACGTGCGCGAACTGCGGACGAGCCCTGATTCGACGTCCGCGAGCGACTGGCACTCCCTGCAGTACGTGTTGGAGGCGGCTGATGCTGTTGAGAACGGCGCCCCCGTCCCTGCGAACCTAGAACGTTTCTTGTGTGCCGGGTCGTCGGCGGGCGGCGCTCGGCCGAAAGCATCAGTGCGCGACGATGACGGAGCGCTTTGGCTTGCCAAGTTCCCGGCCAAGGGCGATGCGTTCAATGTGGCCAAGGCGGAGTCGTGCACCTTGGAGCTTGCGCGTCGCTGCGGTCTGACTGTCCCTGAGGTGCTTTATCAAGACATCGGGGGGCAGCCGGTCATGCTCATTCGGCGGTTTGACCGCTATTGGGGGCAGACTGGCCAGCAGCCGCCCGAGGGAGCGCTGCACCACACTCGGCCGGTTGAGGGCTGTGTAGAGGGGCGCCTGCCGTTTGTCAGTGGCCTCACGCTGGTCGCTTGCAGCGAGCCCGAATCGCCAGGCAAGGCATATTCAGATCTGGGACGCGCCATCCACAGGTATGTGCATCCAAGCTGCGTGCGAGCCAACGGCGAGGAAATGTTTGCTCGCATGGTGCTGAACATCTTCGTGACCAACGATGATGACCACCTGCGCAATCACGGCTTCGTACGCGACCCACGGCTTGGTGGCTGGAGGCTCAGCCCCTTGTATGACGTCGTGCCGCGACCGGTTATCTCGGGCGAGCGCAGGCTGCACCTCGGTGTTGGAGAGCAAGGCAAGCTTGCGACTTTGAACAATGCATTGAGCCACTGCTCTGCTTTCGTGCCGGAGCGCCCCGTGGCTGTTGGCATCATGCGCCGCGTGTGGGGCGAGGTGCGCCAGTGGAAGACCTGCTTCGAAGAAAACGGAGCCGACGGCAAGCTTCTGGACCATATCGGGCGTGCTTTCCGTGACATCAGCGAGATTGCGTCGCCTGAGCTCGAAGCCGAAATCCGCAAGGGTGCTTCATAGACCCTCGTGGGTCGTTCCACGTGGGCGACATGTGAGGGGCACGTTCGATGTTTGCTCGCATGATGCTGAACATCATCGTGACCACCTTGCGGCCCTGCCGCGCTTCGCTCATCGCGATCAACTTGCGGTAGGACTTGCACCGGCAAGACCATGCGCACGCTGAGCGCCCATGAAAAAAGGCCGCAGCCCTTGCAGGCTGCGGCCTCGCGCGGCGCGCTGTTGCGCTTACTGCGTCTTGGTCTCGGTCTTGGCGGCGTCGCCGGCCTTGGCATCGGCTGCCTTCTTGGCGTGGTGATGCTTGTGGTGATGCTTGGCGCCGCTGGCGGCTTCGGCGGGGGCGGCAGCCGCGGCGGGCGCTGCGGTGGCGGCCGGAGCCGGCTTGGCGGCGGCGGCCGGGGCAGAGGCCGGGGTCTGGGCCAGGGCCACGCCCGAGGCAAGCGTGATGAGGGCGGTAGCGATGGTGGTCTTCAGCGTGTTCATCTTGAGGGCTCCAGGGTGGTTTCGGGTTTCGGTTCGGCTCTTGCGAGAGCTTGGGCAAACAACGACGACTGTGCCTCGCTCGTTGACATCGGGCGATTCGGTTGCAAAGCTTTACAACGGCAGAATCAACGCGCATGAATACCTCGCCCCATTTCGACTGGACCGCCGGCTACCCGAGCCGGCGCAGCGCACTGTTCGCGCGCAACGTCGTGTCCACCTCGCATCCGCTCGCAGCCCAGGCCGGGCTGCGCATGCTGCAGGCGGGGGGCAATGCGGTGGATGCGGCCATCGCCACGGCGGCCTGCATGACGCTGGTCGAGCCCTGCAGCAACGGCCTGGGCTCGGACGCCTTCTGCATCCTGTGGGATGGCCGCCGGTTGCACGGGCTGAACGCCTCCGGCCCGGCGCCGGCGGCGTGGACGCCCGAGTTCTTCAAGGGTCAGGGCATGCCTCGCCGTGGCTGGGGTGCGGTGACGGTGCCTGGCGCCGTGGGAGGCTGGGTGGCCTTGAGCGAGCGCTTCGGCACACTGCCGTTCGCCGACCTGCTGCAGCCCGCCATCGAGATCGCCGAGCGCGGCTATGCCGTGCCGCCCATCGTGCAGGGCAAATGGGCGATGGCCGCGGCCTTGAACGAGATCACCTCGCAGCCCGGCTTCGCTCAGGCCTTCCTGCCCCATGGCCGGGCGCCGGTGGTGGGCGAGCAGTTCCGCTTCGCCGACGCGGCGCGCAGCCTGAGGCTGATCGCCCAGACCCGGGGCGAGGCCTTCTATCGTGGCGAGATCGCACAGGCCCTGGCCCGTTTCGCGCGCGACACCGGCGGCGCGCTGACCGAGGCCGACCTGGCGGCCTACCGGCCCGAGTGGGTCACGCCCCTGGCCAAGGACTTCGCCGGCCACACCCTGCACGAGATCCCGCCCAACGGGCAGGGCATCGCGGCGCAGATGGCCCTGGGCCTGCTGGAACACTGCGGCGTGACGGCCTACGCGGTCGACAGCCCCGAGGCCCAGCACCTGATGATCGAGGCGATGAAGCTGGCCTTCGCCGACGTCTACCGCTTCGTCGCCGAGCCGGGAGCGATGTCGGTCAGCGCGGCGCAGTTGCTGGACGACGGCTACCTTGCCGAGCGCGCCAAGCTGATCGACCCGGGGCGCGCCCAGGTCTTCGGTGCGGGCAACCCGGTCAAGGGCGGCACCATCTACCTGACCGCGGCGGACGAGTCGGGAATGATGGTCAGCTTCATCCAGAGCAACTACATGGGCTTCGGTTCGGGCCTGGTGCTGCCGGGCTATGGCGTCAGCCTGCAGAACCGCGGCCACTGCTTCACGCTGGAGGCCGGCCATCCCAATCAGGTCGCACCGGGCAAGCGCCCCTTCCACACCATCATCCCGGCGTTCCTGACGAAGGACGGCGCGCCGGTCATGAGCTTCGGCGTGATGGGCGGCAATATGCAGCCCCAGGGCCATCTGCAGACCCTGGTGCGCATGCTCTGCTACGGCCAGAACCCGCAGGCCGCCTGCGACGCGCCTCGCTGGCGTTTCAATGAGGGCCTGTCCATCAACATCGAGCCCCATATGCCGGCGGCCACCATCGAGGCCCTGCGCGCACGCGGCCACCAGGTCGGCGACATCCACGACAGCTACCAGGACTTCGGTGCCGGCCAGTTCATCTGGCGCCTGGGCGAGCCGGGCGCGCAAGGCTATGTGGCTGCCAGCGACCCGCGGCGCGATGGCGCGGCGGTGGGCTTCTGAGCATGGAAGCCCTGCGCCTGAACCCAGGCGACGACCTGCGTGCAACGCTGGAGGCCGGTGGGCGCACGGGCTTCGTCATTGCGGGCCTGGGCAGCCTCGGCCATGCCGAGTTGCGCTTCGCGGGCGCAGCCGGCCCGACCCACGTGGACGGCCCGCTCGAGATCCTCACCCTGAGTGGCAGCCTCACGCCGGCGGGCGTCCATCTGCACGCGAGCGTGTCCGATGCGTCGGGCCGCGTGCTCGGCGGCCATGTCTGTGCCGGCTGTACCGTGCGGACGACGGCCGAGCTGCTGATCGCGCCGCTGCCGCCGGGCTCGCTGAGTCGCGAGTGGGACGAGGCGACGGGCTACGCCGAACTCGTCGTGCGCCGAGCATGACCGTTGGCACGCGACGCCGCTGCGCCGCGCTGCTAGCATGCGCCGCATGACCAAGCTGCTCGACCTCGACTGACGCCGCAAGCGCGTCAACCTATCCCGGCGGGGCTGCCCGCCTGTCGAGTCGTGTCGGAGCCTTAGCGTCATGTCCTCCAAGTTCTTTTCCCTCGCGCCCGGCGACCTGCTGCGCGATGCGGTCTACCGGCGGCTTTGGTCGTCCATCCTGATTTCCTCCCTCGGCGGCCAGATCACGATGCTGGCCCTGCCGCTGACGGCGGCCGTGCTGCTGCAGGCCAGCCCCACGCAGATGGGCCTGCTGCAGGCGATGGAGATCCTGCCCTTCGTGCTGTTCTCGCTGCCGGCCGGCGTGCTGCTGGACCGCGTGCGCAAGCTACCGGTCTATGTCGCCGGCGAGAGCCTGCTCGCCGTGGCCGTGGCCAGCGTGCCACTGGCGGCGTGGATGGGCGCGCTGGGCATGGGCTGGCTCTATGTCGTCGGCTTCGTGCTCGGCTGCGTCTACACGGTGGCGGGCAGTGCGGCCCAGATCGTGCTGACCCAGGTGGTGCCGCGCGAGCGCCTGGTGGAGGCCCATGCCAAGAACGCGCTCGCCTCGTCGGGTGCCGAGGTGGCGGGCCCGGGCCTGGCGGGCGCGCTGATCAAGATGCTGGGTGCACCGCTGGCCCTGGCCGTGGATGCGGCCCTGCTGCTCGCGTCGGCCGCCATCCTGCGCGGCATCCGCGTCAGCGAGACGCTGGCCGCACGCCGCGGCGAGGACTTCTGGACCGAGCTCAAGGCCGGCCTGCACTTCGTGCGCGAGCGCCGGCTGCTCGTCAGCCTGGCCACGGCCTGCGGCGGCTGGCAGCTCTTCCACAACGCGGCCCTGGTCGTGCAGATCCTGTTCGCCACGCGCGAGCTGCAGCTGAGCCCGCAGACGGTGGGCCTGTCCTATGTCGCGCTGGGCGCCGGCACGGTGCTGGCCAGCGTCTTCGGCCACCGCATCAGCCGGCGCATCGGCCCGGGGCCCTGCCTGGTGCTGGGCTATGCGGCCTGCGGCGTCGGCTGGCTGCAGCTCGCGCTCGCACCGACCGGGCGCTACGGCGTCGTCAGCTTCGGAGTGATGCTGTTCGCCTTCGGCGTCGGTGCCGTGCTGATCTTCATCAACTTCCTGTCGCTGCGCCAGGCGGTCACGCCCGCGCCCATGCTGGGCCGCATGACGAGCACGATGCGCTGGCTCATCCTGCTGCCGGCGGGCCCGGGCGCGCTGATCGGCGGCTGGCTGGGCGAGCATGTCGGCCTGCGTTCGGCGCTGGGCTTCTCGGGCGTGGGTGCCTGCCTGCTGGCCGTGCTGGCCTGGCGGCACGAGGCCATCCGCGGCGTGCGCGAACTGCCCAAGCCGGTGGAGGTGGCTGCGGCATGAGCGAGCCGGAGCCCCCGCTGATCGACATCCCCGAGCGCCTGGACGGCGAGCGCACCATGCTGCTGGCGCCGCGCGCCGGCCTGGGCGCGGAGATGGCCGTCGTCATCGCGCAGTCGCTGTCCCATCTGCGGCCCTGGATGATCTGGGCCCAGCAGGCGCCGACGGCGGAGAGCGCGGAGCTGGTCGTGCGCCGCATGATGGCCGACTTCATCGCGCGCCGCGACCTGTGCTGGCAGATCTATGCCCGCCGTGCCGACGGCAGCCCTGGGCGAATGCTGGGCGGCACCGGCCTGCACCGCATCGACTGGGAAGTGCGCAAGTTCGAGATCGGCTACTGGATCAGGCCCGACGCGACAGGGCGGGGGGCATGTCGGCGAGTCGGTGCGGCTGCTCACCGACCTGGCCTTCGGCGGCCTGGCGGCGCGGCGCGTCGAGATCCGCTGCGACTCGCGCAATGCAAAGAGCAGGGCGGTGGCCAAGCGCTGCGGCTTCGAGCTCGAAGGCGTCCTGAGGAACGACTACCTCGGCGTCGACGGCCATCCGCGTGACAGCTGCGTGTATTCGCGCATCGCGGGATGAGGTCGCTTCGGGTGCCATATGCGCGCGCTCATGATGCGCTGCCGGATGAGCCCAAGAGAGAGATGGCGGCGTGCATGAAGCTGAACCTCGGTCAGGCTGTGCAGTTCATCGACCGTCGAACGGGCCCGGTCCGGCATGGCGAGTTCATCGTGCGGCACGACAAGCAGGCGACCGTGCTCGAAGAAGACGTGCGCCGGACCTGGAAGGTCCCGTACGTCGCGCCCGGCGTGCAGGACTACGGGCCGCCGCCGGAGCCTGCAGCACCGGCGGCAATCGTCGCCTTCAGGATTGGGGACAAGGCGACCTTCGATGACGGCAAGGAGGTGATCCCGGTGGGCCATGTCACGCGCATCCACCGTCGCACCGCCACGCGGCAAGCCATAGACGAAAACCGTCACCGTGACGGATCGTCGCCACTTCGACAACCTCATGTGGCAGCGACCGCCAGCGGGGCGAGGGAGCCCCGGTCAAGGCCGGCCAGGAGCACACTTGGTGGTGTCGGGTTGTGCGGGCGGCTACTTCTTGATCAGGTAGCCGACCAGGCCGCCGACGATGGCGGTCAGGATTGACGTCGACCAGCGCTTGTCGTCGGCCGACGCGCTGGTCACGGCGACGTAGATGCAAAGGCCCAGCAGCACGGAAACCCCGCCGAGTGCAAAGAAGAACAGCGCCAGCTCCTTGATCTAGCGCACCTTGGCATCGCCGGGCAGCTCGGACTTCTCAATCTTGATGCTGACTTCGTGATCGTCACGAACCAGCTTGGCGAGATCGACCTCGCTCACAGGCCGACGAATTCCGTGGCCAGCTCTTGGTTGGGCCGAGCGATGCCGACCTTCTTGCCCTCGTGGGTGGCCTTGGTGGCCGCGATGTAGAGGTGGATGGCCTTGCGCAGGGCGTCGACCTTCTTGTCGTCGTTGCTGCCGGCGACTTGCTCAAGCTCCTGATTCAGGCGATCAGAAAGGGTGATGGAAAAACGGACGGTCATTTCGGACACTCCAAAAATGAAGTGCACCAAATTTACACCATTTTGAAGCGACCGAGTTCGGGCGTGGTTCAAAGCTGAGTGTGGGCGCGCAATTCGATGGGCTGGTGATCACGTTCGACGATGGACGTGACGGGCACCGCCGATGGCCGTCGTGATCACGATGTCGATGGAATTGATCGCGCTGGGCGATGGGCATCGCGACCATGAACGAGAGCGCCGGCAGCGGTCAGGCTGGCGGCGCTCCTGTGATGCGGTGGCGGGTCAGAACGGCGGATCGTCGAGGCTCGGCGGCGGGTCGGGCGCGACGATGTTGTGCGCCGAGCGTTCGTCGTAGTAGCGATGGATCTGGTCGCCGTAGCGGGCCTCGAACAGGTCGAGGACGTGCCCGATGAAGTTGTGGATCTGCACCACGGCGTCATCGCTGAGCCGGGGCATTGGGATCGCGGCGATGTCGATGGACCATCGAATAGACCCGAGAGTGGGCGCCGGGCGGATGGTCTGCCAGGACAGCGATTAGCGCTGCCCCAGCAGAGGCGAGCGGCCAATCTTCTCGACCTTCGCTGCCTTGATTGGCGCTGGGGCAGAAAACTTGGCCGCGGCCGCGGCGATGGGCTCGTCCAGTGACGGCAGGCTCCAGGTCTTCTGAAGACGCAGGCTGTTCATCCCGTCGCTCCACGCGTGCAGCATGCGTTTGCCCGTCTCATAGAACGCAGGGTACCGCTCTGTGGCCTCGACAACCTGAGGCGTGACCTGGACGATGGCCTCACAGATGCGTTCGACGCGCTCTAGCGTCTGCGCCGGCATCACATTGCACCTGGCCTGCAGAAACCGCTCCAGGGCCTTGCCAGGCATCCACGTGCTGCGCCCGTCGATGGGCATGCCCGTTGGATTCTTCGCGTAGTCGTCGTAGACCGTGATGGTCAGCATGTCGTAGACGGGAGCCAGCTCGATGTGCTCACGGGAGCTGTAGAGCAGGGCGATGTTCTTGGTGTGGCAATCGGCGTTGCGGAGCGCGTAGGTCAGCAGCAGCAGGTCTGCGAGGTGCGAGAGCGCTGCGTTCTGCTGTTCTGCCTGAGGCGTGACGTCCTTGATGCGGCCGACAACGCGCTCCCAGGTCGATTCGTACTTCTGCTCCGGCCGCAGCGTGAGCAGGCTGCACAGGTCTTCCATGCCTTTGCGTGTCGTGCCGTCGGCTTCGAAGTCGAACCGATGCACCACCAGCGCTTGTCCGTCGTCGGAGACTTCGGTCGTCGCCGTCGGAAACCCCGCCTGACGCGACACCTCCATGCACAGATGCTCATTGAGGGCGACGCCGGGCAGCCGAGCTGTTGTGCCTTTGATGATGTAGCGCTCGGTAGCCAGGGTGCCCTTGGCGTGCTCACCGAATGTGTTTGGCGAAAGGAACTTTGGAACGACGCCGGACACACCCGACGCTGCATGCCGGCGCACAAGGTCAACAAAAGCCTCTTCCGAGTTGTCGCCCCGCAGGATGCCGTTGAGATCGAATGGCATCGGCGGCTGCGTGGGGTCCGCACCTGGCGTGGCGACCTTGACTCGCCCGATGGCGTTGCGCCCGACGAGCGATAGCAGATTCAGTGGTGATGCGCCGACGTGCGGTCCAAGCTGCTCTTGCAGGATGGAAAGCAAGAAGCCCTCGGGCAGGTTCATCCGGAACAGCGGATGCAGCTCCGGATAGGCATAGGACTCCGTGCGCACGGGCATGAGCAGCGAGACGAACTGCTCAGGCGCAACGTCCGGGTGGTACGTCATCACATGCCGGAAACCATCCGTCGACTCCAGCGTGGCGACAGCTTGGTTATGGACGTAGACGTGGAGCTTCATCGCTGGGTACGCCCTGGGGCAGTTGCGTCACTCGTTGCCTGAGCCTGACGCTGTCGCTCCGCCAGGGCATCGTCCAGGGTGAAGCTGCTGCTCTTGGTCGTGAACGACAACTCGTGGCCCAGGACCCCAAGGAGGCGAAGTAATTTTCGCGAGCCGAACTCTGCGACGCCGCCTGTCTCAAAGCGGGCGAGGGTCGACTGGCCCAAGCCGCTAAGGGCCGCGAGCTGCTTCTGCGTCATGCCGCGCTCTTGCCTGAGCTGCGCTACCGCTCTGCCGAGGGAATAAAGGCTGTCCATATGCTGTATGTGCTATCGCCGTGGTTGGCTCGAAGCCCTCTCCCATTGGGTTGGAGAGGCTTCTCGCGTCCCGGACTGTAGCAAATAAGGCATTTCCCTCTGTTATCGCAGCGGCTATTTATTGCCGTATTTGCTATGCGACGCCAATGCCGACTCAGCAATTACCACCTGTAGATACGTTCTTTCCCAGCTGGTGGTGGCGCGCGAGCCCTGGTCCCTGGAAAACGGCTGCCTCACGCCGACCTTGAAGATCAAGCGGGGACGGATCGAAGGCGGCGTCGCGGATCGGGTGGCCGGGTGGTATGGCGAGGGCCGGCCAGTCGTCTGGGGCTGACGGCTGAAGGAGCGCAACGCTGTGCCTGATCGACGGGCAGGTGTCGGACAAACCTAAACACAACCTGCCGGTCGCGAGCGGCAGCTTCGAGGCGTCCCGAACTGGCCGGACAGGCCGGCCTCGCCGAGAGAGTTGAATTCGTAGTGCGTTTGCACCACGGTGCGGCTATGAAAGACGCAGTCATCCCCCCAGACCCTGTCGAGAGCGAGCTGCGTGCAAGCCTCGACGCGGTGCTGCGCCCAGGCGAAACGCTGGCTGTCGGTCGTGGCGCGATACGAGGGCTGCAGCGGTGCGAGGAACTGGCCGATCTCCTCCGCGATGCCACTCTCCAGCCTCGCGGCGGTGATCGTCTGGCCGGCAATGAACAGCTGGCATTCGTCGGCGTTCCAGCCAGCCAGCAGGCCGACGGGAGCCTGGCGGCCCGCGCTACAGGCGGCTCATGGCTCCTCCGGCAGCATCTTGCTCATGCTGCATCCGGCTTAGCGGAATTCCGTATAGCGCGCAGGTGTTGCGACAGTCAAATAAAAAAATCGGCAAGAGGCTGATTCCGTACAATTTTCTTTGTGTAGCGGAGAGAAAAGCTGTGGCCCGGAGCATTGGATACGATTTTCTGGCATCCGCCCTCCACAGCGGCGCGTTCCCCATCGCGCGCCCGGCGCGGACCGGCCCGGTGACGCGCGTGACAGAACGTGCAGATGTCCTCCTCGTGCCGCCTGCGGTCGCTCCCAGCACAGATGATCCGCTGACGCATCTGCAGTTCGCGCTCAAGCATGAGGGAACGAACCTGCAGGCCGCAATTCTGGCGTTGAAGAAGATCCCTGCGCAGTCCCTGGCCCAGGCGTTCCAGCGGTCGCCCAGCAGCGGCTACGCGCGGATTGCCTGCTACCTCTGGGAAATTGCCAACGGCCAACGGCTCGACGGCCTGCCGCCGGCTGTCGGTGCCTACGAGAAGCTCTTCGACGAGGACCAATTCGTCACGGCCCGAACGCTGCGCGACCCACGCTGGCGTGTGGACTTCAACGGCATTGGTTCGCCCAGCTACTGCATCACGGTGCGGCGCAGTCCGGCGATCGACGAGCTGCTCAAGGCGGACATCCTTGGCCAGGTGGCGGAGTTCGTCTCGAGCATCGACCAGGAAGTGCTGGACCGGGCGGTTCGCTGGGCCTACCTCAGCGAGACGGACAACAGTTACGCGATCGAGCGGGAGAAGCCGTCGGCGTCGAAGGCCGAGGCCTTCGCGACCCTGCTGGCTAGGGCGCATGACACTGAGGTCATCAGCGAGGACTACCTCGTGGCGTTGCAGAACCTGGCAGTCAGCAATCCGCTGGACCAGGCCGATGGGTTCCGCGAAGAACAGAACCGGCTGCGCAACGAGATGCGCGGCGCGCTGGGTGTGACCTACCTTCCACCGCCACCGGAGCTCGTGCGACCGGTCATGGATGCGGTCATGGCGCTATGCAACGACCGCGACAGCGGGGTCGATGCGCTCGTGCGAGGCAGTTTGGCGAGCTTCGCCTTCGTCTTCGCGCACCCTTTCATGGACGGCAACGGCCGGCTCTCGCGCTTTCTCTTCCACAAGGTCGCGTGCGCCGACCCGCGGCTGGCCAACGGCCTGGTGCTGCCCGTCTCCGTCGCCATGAAGCGCAACGAACGAGACTACCTCGCGGCGCTGCAGTCCTTTTCGAAACCTGCCCGGGCGTTCTGGGACGTCACCTTTCTCTCGGACGACCAGATCCACCAGGACTTCCGCGGCCAGCCGGAAATCTACCGCTACTGGGATGCCACCCCCTGCGTTGAGTTCGGCCTGCAGATGGCTCGGGAGGCCCTGCAGCGGGACCTTCGCCAGGAGATGGACTTCCTGCACCGGTTCGACGCGGTGTATCGGGCCGTCAACGCAGCGGTCGACATGAACAACCACGATCTGGTCATCGTGGCCAGAACCGTCGCTGAGAACGGCGAGCTCTCCAACAACCGGACCAAGCAACTCATCGCCAAGGGGCATCGCCCTGAACTCGTTCAAAGAGCCGCCAATGCGGCGCTGGAGGCGCTAGCGGGCTTGGAAGGTGAGCATGTTGCTTCCAACACAGCTGTCCCGGGTGGCACGCCCGCCACATGAAGCCCTGCGCCGGATCTGGACTTCGACAGCGGCGGCCTTTCGAGGCGGGCTCAGCGTTCCAGATCCGGTTCGGTCCGCGTCAAGCCTGATCCACGCGATGGCGATATGTCCCTGGGCTCGCGCTCGAGAGTTGCTCCCGGGCGCTTTCGCGTTGCGGCCACCTCCCTGATGAAGGGGGTCTGGCGGATGAACTCGCCGACCCGCCAGGCCAACTCGCGATCCTCGGGGGCGGCCGATCCGGCAAGAGCGGACATGATTTGAGCCCATGCCAGCATCGCATCCCCACGATTGCGGTAGTAGCGCTCGCCTGACTTCCTGGGTTCGCTCCGCGCCAGGGGTTCTGCATCCTCGCGGGCCTTTCTCCGCCACGCGGACTCCGGTTTTCGGTTCGCGCCGCGCAAAGCCTGGCTGGTTGCCTCGGCGTCGACACCCAGGCTGCGCAGTTGGGCGGCGAAGGTTTCGCGCCAGCGATGGCGTTCGGGCCAGGCATCGATGCGTTCACCGGACCTGGACTGCATCCGCACCGCCAGGTGCACATGCGGATTGGCCTGCTTGTCGTGCAGGACCATGACGTAGCGGTAGTCGGCGAGCTCGGTCCGGGCGAACGCGCGTGCCGCCTGCAGCACGAGCTCCGGATCGGTCCCTCGCGGCATGGAAAGCGTGACGTTGAGCGCCTCGCGCCGATGCGAGACCTCTTCGATCGTCGAGCAGCCATAGCGCCACAGAACGGCCAGGTCACGCAAAGCCTCCCTGCCGACGAAGTGCTCGCCCCGGTCATCCTCGACATCGAGGGTCCCGTCCCGGCTGATGTAGTCGAACTGATCCGCGATCGCGCGCATGCCTCGGCCGCCCCCAGCGACCTTGACCACCACTTCCGGCGCGTGTCGCACCACCACGGCCTCGATGCGATTGCGGATGAGCACGGCCTTGCGCCGCGTCAGCACGCCCAGTCGCGGCGTCGGATCGGGCTTCACGATGCGCAGGCGCGGATAGAAGAGGCGCTCGCCCCAACGCACCAGCACGGCATCCACGGCAGGCGTCGCGCTCACCGCCATCTCCTCGTGGACTCCAGTTCAGCCATCAAGCTGGCGGCCAATCGGAGGTGGGTCAGGACATCGTCGTTCAATGACTGCAGGCGGATCCGATAGGGCTCGAGTTTTGCGGAGTCCGCCGTACGGAGCAGGCGCAAGAAGGCCAGCAGATCGACGGACATCGCCGCGATATGGTCGGTCGACTTCGTCAGCGCCGCGATCATGGCCGGGTGATCGACCGGCAGCGCAGCCAGTTGCCCGTGGTCCATCAGTGCCTTGACATAGTGGCTTCTGGACACGCCGCTGGCGCGGGCTCGCTTCAGCAGTTCTGCGGCACATGCCGGCGACAGGCGCAGCAACACCCGCACTGAATTCCGTTGACCAACGTCGTCGTCACAGAGGCCTGTCGCCGCGGCGGCTGAGCCTGCCTCGAGCATCTGGGCGATGGCCATCCGCGCCGCGCAGGACAGGCTGAGATGGCTTCGCCGGGCGTGCTCACGCAGCCCCTCGCCGAGCCCGACCAGATTGAGGTGGAGCTGATCCCGCTTGGCCGCGGGCGAGATTCGCTTGGAAATCGGTCTGGTCTCGCTCATAGGTCTTCCCCGCCGCGGGCAATGACGATGCCTGGCGCTGATTTCCCCCCGCGATCCGGAAACCCAGCGTCCTGTCGTGTGCTCCCCGACCGCGTCCGGTGCCGGCCCAGGACGGCGCGGCCGGTCGTCTCGGCGGACTGGTCCGCCGCCCGACGGGCGGCATCCTTCGACGCCGCGATGACGGGACCCCAAAGCCCCTGCTGTTCATGGGATGGCAGCGGGGGCAGGGGCTCGAGGTGGGTGTGCCATATCCAGGTCGAGTCGTCCGAGCTCTCGGTTTCGGGCCAGGCGGTTGGCTCTTGTGGGTCCCCATGCAGCACGCGCAAGGTCGTCGGGCGCGCACCGCTGTCCGACAGCACGGCGAACGCGAGCGACTCCTGCGCGCCCAGGTCATAACGCAAGCTCCGCGTGAATGCCCGTTCCTCGGCGACCAGCCGGTCCACCAGCTGTTTGCCAAAACCATCGTCCACGGGCAGCCATTGCCGAGACACCGGCATCAGGCAGAGTTCCTGGATCGACGGAACACCGGAGTTGCCCACGCCAAAGGTCGCAATCAGGACCATGTGGATGTCGTCGCTCGCCGCCCATAGGGTCAGCTCGCTCTCGAAGCAGCGTTCGAGCCGCCGGAACAGCGCCGCCTCGATCGCGAAGGCCAGGTCGGGCATGTGCTTGATCGTGGCCTTGAAGCCGTAGCGCGCCGGCGCGACCTCCTTGACTTCGGCGAGCAGCAGCATCATCGGCATCCGCCCGGTGGGGCGGGACAGTGCCTGCGACCAGGCTGCCCGCCGGCGCGCATCGATGGCGTCCCGCTGCTCGACGAAAAACGGTTCGGGGATGAAGAGCCGCGTCCGCAGCGATGTGCGCTTGGCGATCATGGACTGCGCCGCCTGCAGCAGCAGCCCCCGTACGATCGGCCAGGTTCTGCGGCCTGCCAGATCCGGATGCCAGCGGGTCAGTCCGGCCTGATCCCACAGGTAATGCAACAGGCCCCGCAACGAGAGCCTGATGCCGTCCGCGCACACGCTGCTGCGGAATGCGCCTGACGCCGCAATCCCCGTGCGATCGGGGAGCCGGTCCATCGCGAAACCCAGCCTCAGCGTGGTTTCGCCGGTCTCCGGGTCCTCGGTGATCGCCGTTCCGAGCACCTGACCCAGGCCCGAGAGGGCAGCCGGTGGCGCATAGGACGGACATTCGGGCGCATGCTGCCAGCCGGTATCCGGCATGCGCTTGACGACGAATCCCGCATCGGGCCGGGCCAGGCGCGCCACGTACATCTCGACGCCATCGGGTTGGCACAGACACCGCAGCCGAAGATGGGCGGCGTGAGCGTCTGCGACGATGTCGGCAAAGTCGGGAGCGTCGATGGCAAGCTGGCGGCCGTCCACCTCGTAGACGGAGGCGGCGGCTGCGATGCGGTGCACGGTGGGCGCCATGGTCAGCCCCTCAGCGGCGCGGCGCGGTGGTGGCCCGCTCGGGATTGCGCTGCGGCTCCTGCGCCCCGACCGTAGCCGTGCGCTGGGCGGGCGCCGCCTTGTCGTAGATCCTGACACGCGGCATCTGACCCTCGCGGACGCGCTGGGCCAGTTTTTCCGCGGCTGCGGGCATCTCGGCCTCACGTGTCATGACGGGCATGTCCTCGGGAACCAGCACCGCCTCGATGGCGGCCAGCATGGCGCTGCGTCCGCCGCCCTGCGCTTCCTTGAAGGGGTCGTCCTTGCCGATGAGGTGCTCGACCCGGTTGGGGCGGCGAGCCTCGCTCTCCCGCCTGAGCAGGGCCAAGTCCTCGACCGTCGGCTCGAAGCCCTGCGTCTTCAGACCCCTTGCTGACGCTTCGAGCCAGACCATCCGCTTGAAATCCTCGTGCCCGGACACCCGCAGGCCCTTCCAGTGGCGCGCCTCAGCGACATCGACCATCGAACGCGCGACCGAAGGGCTGTTGGTGTCGGTGGCCAGCCTGAAGGTCGACTCGGTGAAAGCCACGCGTGACCTGTCGCCCCGAGACCGATATTCGGTTCGCCGGAGCGTGGCGTCACCGACTGTCACCGTGGTGCGCCTGATGACATAGCGCTGCAGCAGCCCGGCTTCCAGACGGGCGGCCAGGGCGGCCTGTTCATCCCGTGCCTGTTGCCGGGGCGTCGGCCGTTCCTCGACGGGGGCGGTGTGGGGCCGCCTCGTGTCGCCAGGGAGTGTGCTGACGAGGGGGCCCGCCTCGGGCAGCTGCGCGAGTACCGGCTTGGCATCGGGAGCGTGCGCCGCCGAGGCCGGCCGCTGGGGCCCGCGCCGCCATTGGCCGTCCCGTTTTTCGATCGACGTGCGCTTGCCGTCCATGGCCACAGCGACGAAGAGCTTGCTCCCAAGCAGCTCGGTCCTGGCCACCATGTCTTCATAGTGCTCGGCGCGGTGGATCACGTCGACGACCGGGTCGCGCAGCTCGTATCGCTCTGCGGCGGCTCCGTCCGGGGCTCGAGGACTTGGTGATCCCGAGCGCTGCGCAGGCTCGACGGCGCGGCCCAAGGATGGCGCCGATGGGCGCGAAGGCATGTGTTCTGCACTCATCGTGGCGCCCGCCTTCAGGACCCGGCAACGGCGGCCAAGCCGGCCTGGACCGGCCTTGTGCGGTAGACCTCCACCTCCACGCGTCGGTTCAAGCGACGACCGCCTGCGCTGTCGTTGTCGGCCACGTAGTCGCCCGCGGGTTGATAGGTGGTGCGGATGCGCAGTGCATCCACGCCGGCCGCGACCAGATAGTCGCGCACGGCCATGGCCCGGGCTCGTGCCATTCGGCTCTCCGCTGGAAGGTCTTGGCGACCGTCCGTGCGTCCGCGAACCAGGATCAGCGGCGAGGCCCTGGCCTCGTCGATCAGCGCTGCAGCCAGATCCTGGCGGACGGCCACCCGCGAGCTGCCGAAGTCGAATTGCACGGTGAACACGCGATTGGCCTGATCCTGCAAGCCGGCAACGGATTGCATGGCCGCGAGCCTCTGCTGGCGGGATCTCAGTTCGGCCAGGACCCTCGCGTTGGCTTGCGCCAGGCGCCCGGATTCGTGTGCCTGTGAACGGCTGTCCTGGAGATCGCCGCGGCAGATCTGCAGTTCGACTGCAGACAGGGAGTTGACGGGTCGGCGCAAGGACCCGTCCACCGTGGGCGGCTTGGGCGGTGCGCTGCATGAAGCCAGGGCCAGCAGCCAAGGCACGAGAGGGGTGATGAAGCGGGCTGATCGCATGGCATTGCTCCTGGGTCTAGTGCATGTGGCCGCGCTCGGGTGGCTCAGGCCGCTCCATCAGCACGCCGTCTGGGTCGCTGACCGGCTCGATCGCGCCACCGCTTGGCGTGCGGTCCGTCGAGGTGCGACCAAAGAAGTCATTCAGGTCCTTCGCTATTTCGGCGGGGTGTGTCGAGGCCAGCTCGGGCTGCTGGCGGACATCCGCGGGCTTTGGGCTGTCGCCCGGTGCTAGCTTGTCGGCCGCGTCGCGACAGCGTCCCTGGGCATGCGCGAGGTGCAGCTTCATGTCCATGGCCGGCACTGTGGGCGCCGGCAGCAGCCGAGACGTGAAGGCCTTGTCCCGGTGGTAGCGGATCTTCTCGGCGAGGATGGGCTTGCAGTTCTCGAGGATCACCACGAGGCGTTCGCTACCGAGTTCCTTGAACTCCTGGGGCAGCAGCAGGGCCCGACGCTGTTCGCTCTCGTTGAAGCTGACGCTGCTGTGGTTGCGGCCGTCGAAGGACCGGCTGCGCCCGCGCGTCAGGGCGCGCTCGGTGAAGTTCCCCAGCATCGCGCTGTATTCATCGGCATCGCGCTGCTCGCGGGGGGCGAACAGGATTTGCAGGCCGTGGTTGGTCGCGAAACTCCGCGCTTCCTTGTCCCCGTACAGGGCGTCGAGCTGTGACATGGCCTGCACCACGGTCAGCAGCCGCAGGTTGTAGCCGGCGAGGAAGGCGGCACCCTGCGTGATGGCGGCGGCGCGGCCCATCACGGTGAACTCGTCGTTGATCAGCAGGCATTGCAGCTTCAAGGCGGGGTCCTGCTCCGGCAGGACGTCCGTATTGGCCGCGACGAGTTGCGAGAAGAACAGGTTCAGCAGCGGTCGGGCATTGGCCAGTCGGTTCGGGGGTATGCGCACATAGATCGACATGTGGCGGCGGCGCAGGTCCGCGAGCCTGAAGTCGTCGGCGCTGGTCGCCGCGTCGACCATGGCATCCGCGAAGATCGTCAGTGGCGCATTGAAGGTGGCCACCACGCCGGCCAGCGTGTTCTCGGAATTCGACAGCAGTCGCTGCAACGCGTCCCTGCATTCGTCCGAGAACGCGGCACCCCGCGCCCGACGCCGGCTGATCAGTCCGGCGAGGTGATCTTTCAGGGGGCGACCCTGGCCGGACGACTGCCTGAGCATCTCGCCGATCGAGCGTGGCAGCTCCGGCGTTTCCAGCAGCATCAGGCCCAGGCCCAGAAAGAGGTTGCGTGCCTGATCGTTGAAGAAGGCTTCGGACGAGGTGCCCGTGCCGTCGCCAGAGAAGAGCACCTGTCCGATGTTGAGCAGGTCACTGACGCGGTGCAGGGGACTGACGCGTACGGCGCTGAGCGGATTCCAGCGATGACTGCAGGCGTTCTCATCGAAGGGTGAGAATGCATACACGGCCTGGCCGTGCGCGGCGCGGTAGCCCGCCGTGATGGCGTAGTTCTCGCCCTTGAGGTCCAGCACCACGACCGAGTCCGGCCAATTCAACAGATTCGGGATGACTACGCCCACGCCCTTGCCGCTTCGGGTGGGGGCGGACAGCATCACGGAGAGCTGGCCGGGCAGCGACAGGAATCGGCCGCGATAGCGGCCCACCAGGATGCGCTGCAAGGGGATGTGCCCGGTGAGGCCGGCACGCGAGATCTCGGCGGCAGTCGCGAATCGGGCATCGCCATGCAGCGGTCGCCTCTGCCGGGCGGCTGCAACGAGGCCGATGGGGAGCAGTACGAGAAGCCCGATGCCGGAAGTGCCGATAGCGATCTGCAGCTTCCTGCGCAGCGGCGGGTCACCGGCATAGAGCCGCCAGTAGTGGGCGATGCTCGCAAACCGAGCCTGGCTCGGGTTGGCCTTGTTCAGGATCAGGAACAGTGTGCCGGCCAGGTAGATCGCCGCACAGGCCAGTGCCGCATAACCTGCCAGGCCGAAGACGACCGCAGCGACCTTGCGCCCGGTAGACCAGGCTGAGAAGTGCAGGGCGGTTCCGGTGCTCATGGCGGCGTCGCTCCCTGATGAGCACCTGCGCCGAAGCGGCGGGCGCGTGGCTCGTAGTGGATCTCGGAGATGAAGCGCCCGCGCTCGTCGCGGTCGAACTGGACGATCACGTCGACGACGATGCCCAGCAGCCGCTTGATCTCGTTCATCGTCAGGCCACCGCCGGCACCCGTCTCACGGATCATCAGCGCCATCTGCTCGAAGGCCAGGGCGCAGCAGCCCGAGTGGACGCTGGTGATGCTGCCGGGATGGCCGGAGGCGGCCAGGCGGACAAAGTGAAAGCACTCGTCGCCGCGGACCTCGGCGAGGAAGATGCGGTCCGGCTTCATGCGAAGACTGGCCTCCAGCAGCGACTTCGCCGTGACGCGTGCGGTGCCCTGGCCGTCCTTGCTGTAGAAGAGGTGGACGCCGTTGGGGTGGTTGGTCAGCGTGAGCTCGGCGCTGTCCTCGATGGTGATGAGGCGTTCCTGCCTGGGCACCTCTTCGACCAGGCCCTTCATGAACGTGGTCTTGCCGGAGCCTGTCCTGCCACTGATGACCATCGTCTGGCGCATGAGTACCGCCAGGCGCAGGAACTCGGCGTAGCGGCGCGCGTCCTTGAGCTCGAGCAATTCCCTCTCGAAGGGAAGGATCTGGCTCTCACCCGCCGCGGTTGAAACCGTCCGCTCGAACAGGCCCTCGCGCTCGAAGTCGGACAGGCGCTTGATCACCGTGGCGGGCTTGCGCAGCGTGATCGAGACGGTCCCTCGCGTTACGGCCGGCGGGATCACGAACTGCACGCGCTCGCCGCTTGGCAGCGTTGCGGACAGCAGCGGCCGCTCCTGGTTGATCTGCTGGTCGCTGAAGGTGGCGACGGCCGTCGCCAGCGACAGGCAGCGCTCCTGCGTCATGTCGGGAGCGGTCAGGGCTCGCCAGCCTTCGGCCGTTTCGATGAACAGCTGGCCCGGCCTGTTCACGCAGACCTCCTGGACTCCCTCGATGTCCAGCTGCTCGCGCAATGGACGGAGGAACTCCACCACCGAGGTGGCGTCGCCGCACCAGGGCTGGTCGTTCTTGCCGGTGTCGAGATCGAAGGCGTCCATGGCGTCAGGGCTTCGGAGAGCTCGCGGGCGTCGGCCTCAACTCATACACCGACGAGAAGTCGAGGTCGCGGGCGACATAGATGCCGACGATGCCGCCCTGGTTCCGATAGATCAGCGGCGGGATGTTGATGGTGCTGTCCAACACCTTCTCGGCCAGCTTGCTGGTGTTGGCCGTCGTGGACGGCAGGACGATGGTGCTGGCCTGGCGGTCGTTGGCCTGACCCTGAATGACGAGCTTCACCGAGTCGTCGATCAGCGACAGCAGCATGGCGGCCCCGATGCGCTCGGTCCAGCGGTTGTCGACATCGCCGTCGATGCCGGATTCACCCAGCTGACCGGTCGCGGGAGACTCGATGTCGACGGTGACGCCGAACGGCGTGCGCAGGCGCGTCCACAGCACCGGGATGCGGACCATTCCCGGACGGACGGCCGCGATGCGGTACTCGCCGTCGAGGTGTGATCCTCGCTCGATCAGCAGCACGCGCCCGTCGTCGCTGTAGACGTTGCGCTGCACCTGGCAGCCCACCATGCCGGAGGCGGCGCTGATCACGCGGGTCTTGAGGGCACAGGTGAAGGCGGTGCCCTTCGGCAAGGTCAGGCTGCGGTTGCCGAGCATCGCGGCTGCCACGCGCGGCGTCGCCGATCCCTGGAGCTGTCCGCCGAACAGTCCGGAGACTTGCTGGCTGCTCATGGGCGCGGGGAGGGGGCCTGCAGGCGGCACGAGCGGCGTACCCGGTTGGGGACCGCCCGCACTGGCGAGTTCGGCGGTTCGGGTCAGGTTGTCCAGCAGGCCCTGCAGCTGACGCTGGTAGGCCTGCAGGTTCCTTGATGTCGCGGACAGCGGGTCTTGTGTCTCGGCATCGGCAGATACCTGTTCCATCGTCGCCTGGCCGGCATCTGTCGGCCGTGGTGCGGCACTGGCCAGCGCCGGTCGCGTGGAGACCAGCAGGACCGGCGCATCCTGAGGGGAGGTCGGCGCTTGGCCGCCACCCGAAGGCGGCTGCGAACCCGTGCGGCGTACCCCGATGGGCTCCGCCTGCTCGTCGTCCGTGGGCAGAATTGCGGGAACCCGCGGCGAGTTGACGGTTGAGGCAGCGGATGCGGCCGCGACAGGCATCTCGATCCGACGGGGCTCGGTCCCGGCCGCTGCCGGCTTGTCGCGCAGCATCCTGTCGTCGTCGGCGCCCTTTCGAGTGCTCGTCGCGAAGCGATGGATCGCCAATGCCGAGACGACGACGAGGCTGAGGACCAACAGGCCGACGGCCAGCAGACCTTTCCTGGAAACGGCCACCCTCGATGGCGCCGTCACGCTGGGAATGCCCGGCTCGCCAGGTAGCGGGGACAGCATGCTGTCGTCTGCTGCACCGTCTGCCCCGGCGCCTGAGCGTGGTTCGGCGTTCATGGCTGGACTCCCATCGGCGCGCTCGTGGAGTTCGCTTGCGCGGCCTTGAGGACGCGCTGGACGCCTGGGATCGTGGTCCCTTGATTTGGCGGGGAGCCGTTCAGGTCAAAGGCCTCGTTCCAGATCCCGGCGACGGCATTGCCGGCGCGCAGCATCAGCCGCCGGCTGACCCTGTCCACGACAAGAAGGTCGTCTTCCATCCGGGAGTTGACGAGGGTTTCGCTGCCGTCACCGAGCACATGGAAGACCGCGGGCACTTCGCGGTTCCCCGGAAACCGGAGGTAGGTGAACCGGCCATCGTCGAACACCAGCGTCGGCACGATGTCCTCGGACCTGGCGCCTTCGGCCAGCGAATACTGCGTGTTCATCACCTGCGGCTTCGCCTGCAGCCGCTCCGCGACGATCTGCTCGGGCGGCGGCGCCGGTGGGGGCTCCGGCATTGGGAGGAGCGGTAGGTGCTGGACGGCCGTGAGTGAGGGCGCAGATGTAGGTGGTCTCGCCGGCGCCGGCGGCTTCACGACCAGTCGATAGACCGGTGGCTTGGACTCGCCGTCGGCGAGGACGTCGAAGCGGAACGTGTGGACGCGCCGGTCGGTGACCACCGCCAGGTTGTTGCTGGCGCCGGCTGATGTCTTGGGCTTGACGAAGATCGTTCGTCCGCCAGGCTGCGCCGCGACGCACCAGGCCGAGTCCGGCTTGGCGCAATCGGCGCCCAGGCCCGACGCGATTTCGGTGATGGCCTCGTCGGCTCCCAGGACGATGAGCGTCACGGTGCCGCGCTTCACCGGCACCGTCACCACGCCGGCAGGGTTGTAGGTGACTTCGCGCAGTCGAGGGTCTGCTGGTTCGGCCAGGGATGCAGCCGCGCAGCCGATGCCGCCGAGGATTGCGACCAGGCGTCGCAGAGCTGGGGCGCATGTCATGGCTTGGCCTCCTGCGGCGCCGTGTTGATCTCGGGATCAGACCGGTAGGCGGTCGCGACGAAGCCGAAGGGGTTCTCCAGCCGATCCCGCTCCTTGGCGAGCACCTTGGGCTGGTATTGGTAAACGATGCTGGCGACATGCCGCGTCCTGACCTCGGCCAGGTTGCGGTCGGTCAGGCGGACAAACTTGTCGTAGGTGACGGTGGCCTCGCCGCGATTGCCGGCCCGGCCCGCCGCGGAGAGGCGGACGCCGACGATGTCGATCCGCCATTCCTCGGCCGCGCCGATCTTCTTCTGCAGGGCGTCGGGACCCTCGAACTGCCGGTTGTAGTCAGCGAACACCGCCGGCACCGCCATGCGCGCGACCTGGTCGAAGTCCCGCTGCAGGAACGCCCAGCTGTACCCCTCGCGCGCACGGACGAAGGTGGCCAGGTTGTGTTTGTCCAAGGCCTCCATCGGTGGAATGGTCTCGACGCTGAGACGCTGCTGCACCGTGGCCTCGCCGGTGACCCGGTCGACGACGATGGGGATTTCGACCACGCGGCGCAACGGTCCCTGGGCGAACACGGCGGCAATGCCGACGAGGGCCACGACCAGGCCGGCTGTGGCGACCCACCATGCGCGGCGCTCGGATCGTTCGAGCATTTCGGTGCGGTCGAGTTCCCAGGCGCGGTTCGCTTGGAGTTCATGGTCGTCGTCGTCGGCTGGGGCCGGCCGATCAGGTCGAATCGGCCATGCGGCGGCTCTTCCTGGTGTCAGGATGGCATTCATGAGGGGCTTTCGGTTGGGGGGCGGCGGGCCTTGCCGCTCAGGGCAGGTAGGTGGAGACCTTGCCGGTGCGGCTCAGCATCTCGTACTGACGCTCCCGGTCGCGGGAGCGTTCAATGCGCTCCTCGCTGTCCGCAAGCCCCTGGAGCATTTGCAATTGGGACATCTCGTGGCCGAGCAGGGCACTCTCGGCGCCGATGCGGGCCTGGATTTCCTGCACCGACTTCTGATCCGTCGTCGCGTTGATCTGGCCCATCAGGGACTGGATCTGGCTCAGACGGCCGGCGGCCGCGGCCATCGCATCCTGGATCATTCCCTTCTGTTGGTAGGGCTGGGCCAGCCTCGCCTGGCAGCTCCTGCGGGTGCCAGCGGACAGGTCCATGCAGTTGTAGACCATGCCGGCATCCCGCAGCGTCTTCGCCGTCGACGTGAGGCCGGCATAGCCCGACGCGTCCAGCGCGTTGAACTGCGTGTAGGCCTTGGCGGGAACGTAGTTCATCAGCGCGGGATTGTTGAAGACCTTGCCGAGGTTCCTCGAGCCGTTCATGCTGTTCAGCTGGGCCTGGAGCCGCGTGATCTGCTGTACCTGGTTGTTGATCTTGGTGATGTCGTTCATCACCTGCTGCACGGTCTGCACGAGATTGGCCACGTCGATCACGGGGATGCCTTGGGCCTCTGCGGCGCCCACCCAGGCCGTGGCGGCGATGGACGCGGCGAACTTCAGAAACAGGTTCATGGTGAAGCTCCTGTGCAGTGGGGTGTCATATGCGGCCGCGCATCGCGGCGAGCTTGTAGGCAGCGGTCCTGGCGGTTCTGTAGCCGTAGCGCGCGGCGCTCGCCGCCCCAGCTGCAGCCGTAGCGGTGGCCTTGCCGGCCATGAATGGGAGGCCGACGCCGGCGCGCACGACGCCACCCTGGGCACCGGGTCCGGTTGCATGACCCGCGCCGGTCTTGGTCAGATGCCTTGAGACCGTCAGTGCGTTCTGGATCATCTGGACACCTTGCTGGATCGCTGTGCCGCCGGTGAGCGCTGAGGCGAGGCTGGGTGCCTGGAAGCAGAGGATGGCCATCAGGATCATGACGATGCAGTACTTCAGGGATTCGGCGACGACGTTGAAGGTCGGTCCCTGGAAGCCGCCCTGGTCCTGGATGGCCTTGACCAGCGATCCGCCCATAAAGGAACTCAGGCCGAGTGCGAAGAACGCGAACCAGGCCAACACCACGGAGTTCAGCAGCATGGACAGCCAGCTGTCGAAGAAACGTGCAGTGGGCCGCCAGGCGAGACAGAGGATGAACAGCGGTCCGACCGCGAGCGTGAAGGTGAGGAACACCTTTGCGAGCGTGACCACGAAGAGGGCCAGGCACAGGAAGATCACATTGGCGATTGAGGTCGCGGCTGCGGCGAACAGCAGGTCAGGCCGCGTGATGCCCGCGTCCTTCAGCAGGTCGAGGACCAGCTGGCTGGCCTTGTCGTTGAAGGCGTCCAGGAGCACGTAGGGCCCGCTGATCGTTGTTGCATCCGCCGATGGAGGCAGGAACGTTGTCGCCACGCCGGTGCCGAGAGCATTCGCGGTTTCGACCACGTTGCTGACGTAGAAGCCGGACTGCAGTGCGAAGGCCAGGACCATGCCGATCTTGAACACCTTCCACATGAAGGCCGGCACGGTCTCCGAGACTTCGTTCCGAAGGACGGCCCAGCCATACAGGGCGATCCACAGCGTCATCGTCGTCAACGCGATGGGAGCGATCGCCCTCATCAGCGCGGTGACGACGTCGACAACGTAGCCGTTCAGCACGATGTCGAATTGAGCGCCGACCCAAGTAAACATGGTGATGCCTCGGTTTCTTCACTGAACGGTGGTGACCGGCGGCAGAGCCTTTGTGCTGAGGCAGCCGCTGTCGATGTCGGGGCGCGGGCACTGCATCCATTGGCCTTTCACCTTGACCACCCAGAGCCTCAGCCTCTTGAGCGACCCGAACGTCGATGCCCTACAGGTTTCCGGTCGGGCATAGAGCTCGGTGCATTCCTGTAGCCCGTCTGCCGTCTCAAGCATCAGCCAGGCGCCCAACGACCAGCAGGCGGGGTCGACCGCTTTGCACGGCGGACCCAAGGTGGCAGAGGGGATGGGTGGGGTTTCGACCTTTCGGGCCCCATCGGCCCTGACCGATACGGCTTCATTCCCTTTGACGAACTGAGCCTGGGCCGGCGCGGCCAGCATGGCCGCTGACGCCAGCGCGACGATGTTGGTGACGACATTCATGTGGATCTCCCGAGGTTGCGAAGTTTTCGGTCCTGGACCTCGCGTAGCAGTACGGGAAGCCACTGGATCGGGTCGTTGCCATGACGGGCGCGGATGGCGTCCAGGAGTGCGACGTTGTCCGTAGTGGCTGAGAGGACGGTGACGAAGTCCTCCAGGCTGGCCAGGTCGAGCTCGCAGATCGCGCTGGCATTGCCCTGCTTGATGAGGAAGCGCCGGCCGCCCCGGGCGCCGAGGCTGCGGACGATGTCGAACTCGGCCTCGCTGAGCCCGAAGCCCTCCATGTATTCCTCGCGAACCGCCTCCGGGTTGGCCAGGAAGATCTTGGTCACGCTCTGCTCGACCATCGTGCGGCCGATGGGATGGCGCAGCACGTCGGACGGGCTCTGCGTGTCGAAGATGCCCAGGCCGTTCTGCTTGCGGATGGTCTTCTGCTTCTGCTTGGCGAAGTCGCTGAAGATCTCGTGGTCCAGCGCCTTCCAGAATTCTGAGATCACATAGATCAGCCGCTCGCCGTTGACCAGCTCCTGCATGACCTGCAGCAGGTACATCATCACCGGCGTGCGCACCTCGGGCAGGTCGAGGAACTCGGTGGTGTCGAACGCGATGGCCGGCGCCCTGTGGAGTTCTTGAAGCCGGTCATCGGCCTGGTCGAACACCCAGCCGAGCGCGCCACCCTCGCACCACCTGCCCAGTCTTTCATAGAGGCTGTTCTCGCCGGCCTTGGGCAGGTTCTGGCGGACGGTGGAGAAGCGTCGCAATGCGGTGGGCATCAGGGCCACCGCTCGGACTGCATGGGCGATGGCCCGTTCGTCGGCCGGCATCAATGGCAGGGCCAGCGTGGCGATACAGGTCCGGATCAGCTGTTCCCAGAACTGGACGCGGGCCGGCGTCGGTTCCCACTGGAGGGGATTGCAGCCCGTCGGCTTGCCTGCTTCGAGCGTGAAGTAGCGGCCGCCCAATGCCCGAATGGCGATCTCACAGCCGCGGTCGAGGTCGAAGAGCACAAGGCGTGGAGCAGGATTCCATTTGCGGGTCAACGCCAGCAGAAACATTTCCAGGGTCGTCTTGCCTACGCCGGTCGAGCCGATGATCAGCGTGTTGCCCGGAAGTTTCTTGTCTTCCGAGTCTTCATCGCTCGGGCTGCTGTGCAGGTTCAGATAGAACGGCTGGCCTGACGGCGTGCGCATCAGCGCAAGGGCCTCGCCCCAGGGGTTGCCGTCGCGCTTGCCGCAGGCAAAGTTGTGGGCACTGGACAGGGCGGCAAAGGCGCGGGACGACAGCTTGGCGTCGCGGGGACGCCATTGCCAGTTGCCTGGCAACTGGGCAAACCAGGCGGCGTCAGCCACGAGATCGATGGGCGACAGCTGCAGGCTGCAGGATTCGCCGACGGCACCGATGGCATTCGCGGCCCGGCGACCGGCATCGGCAACGCTCTTGCCGAAGACGACCAGGGAGTAGTGGTACTCGCCCATGCAGAACTGGCCATCGCCCAGCTCGTTCAGCGCGACATCCATCTCTTCGATCTGGCTGGCAACGACGTCGTCGCTGGCGATCAGCTGATCGCGTTGCAGCTCCAGCGCGCGCATCGCCTCCCGCCGCGGCAGGATGGAGAAGCTCTGCGTCTCGATGAACTCGCTGGCTTCGTAGAGGAGGGCGTTGAGCACTCCGGGCTCGACCGCGTCGGCGTACTCCTTGATATCGACGAGTGCGGCAAACCGACGCTCGTCGCCATGCCGAAGCTCGAGCTTGTCGCCACCGAAGGAGAGCCTCGTGGTTGGCAGCGTGCGGTACAGCGGGCCGCTGGCCATCGGGATGGCACGCCAGCGGCCGTTGACCAGGTAGCCGAGGAACTCGGCGAGCTCCGAGAACGTGCGTCCTTGCGCCTGTCGAGTCCCGAGCAGCCGCGGGGTGAAGCCGCGCAGGACCCGCTCGACGAGGGCCGACCGTTCCTCCATGACGCGCAGCGCGTCGGCTTGCGCATCGGCAATCGCGGTGCGCGTCCGCTGCCTGGGCTGCAGCGCCCGACCTATGCGGGACACCTGGGGCCTGTAGAGCAACGTCAGGTAGAGCTCGTTGCTCATCATCGGGAGCTGGGCGAGCTTGGCTTGATAGGCGCGCGACAGATCCTGCGCGAAACCCGGCGCTTCCGGATCCTGGAGACGGTCAGTCACGGCACGGTGCAGCCTGTGCGTCCAGACGCCCCATTGGCCGCCGGCGAGGTTGCGCAGCAGGCTGCACAGCGCTTCATGGCGTTCGGCGACCAAGTGCTCATCGGCGCTCTCGAAGGGAATGCCATCCAGGCGCCAGACCCGGAAGTAGTCGCCGCCTCGCGTGACGACATCGTTCAGGCTGACCAGCGACGAGAAGGGTACGAAGCTGCCAAGCGGGTTCTCGACCCTGGCCCGCGTCCACAGCCGTGGCATCGCGTTGCGACGGCCGCTCCAGCGTGAACTGCCGTTGGAACTGTCAGGCATGCCAAGCATCGCGTGCTCCCCTGTAGACGGTGGGTGAGTAGCTGCGCGCGTGCCAGAGACGGTGGTTGTGGTCATGCAGGTGCAGCTTCATGGCAACGAACACCTGCCTGAAGCGCTGGTCGTCCTTGGTGGTGACGAATCGCATCCAGAGCAGGGTTGGCACGATGGCCAGCGCAACGGCGAGAGAGCACCACCAGCTGATCAGGGCGCCGCTCCACAGGATCAGCAGCGTGCCGCCGCCGAACAGCACCACGAGAGGCACCAGTGGGACGCCGAACTTCATCGCCGGGCGTGTGGCGCCCTTGTAGATGGCTTCGCCTTGCACGACCATTCCTCGGTTGTCAGCTGACGATGTAGGAGGCCATGGCACCGGCACCGCCGATCAGCGTTCCGCCAATCAGCACATTGGCGACGTCGACCAAACGGGCGCCCTGGAAGATCATCTTGAAGCCGGCCCAGATGATGGCGATGGTCACCACGGCGATCGAGATCGTGACGAGGATCGTGTTGACGTTGGTGACCGTGTCGTTGAGTTTGTCGAAACCGGCGGCGAACGCAGGCGACGTCACGACCAGGGGAAGCTGGACGGCGAGTGCGGGCAGGGTGCTCTGGAACTTGGCATTGCGGTTCATGACTGCTCCTTCGAGGGCGTTGGGGAAACAGAAGGCTTCGGTCTGGTCGCGGCATGGACGACACGCTGCACGTAACCGTGCCGAAAGCCGGTGGCGAAGTTGCCGCTGTAGTAGCAGGACAGGGCCTGCCTGAGAGCGCGCTGCTCGCCGTCTCCCGAGCTGCCGGCTCGGTCGAAGCAGTCGGTCAACACGATCTGCAAGGCGGCCAGGTTGGCGCAGGGCTCGAACGCCGTCTCGAGGGTCAGCCCGAGCCTCGCGAAGTTGCGGACGTTGATCTGTGCCAGGCCGACGCTGAAATTCCAGCCTTGGGCCTGCAGGGCTCTTGCGGTGGCCAGCGCTTCGGCCCGGCTCCAGGGTTGCCGCTGCAGCGCGCCACCGACGACGCCGATGACCCAGGGATTGAGGCCGCTTTCGACTTGGGCGAGGGCGCGGGCGGTGTCCACATGGACGCGGGGTGCGCAGGCCAAGGCGAGGGTGATGAAGGTGGATGCGTCCATGGCCGTCTCAATTCGCATTGACGGGCGCCGGCTGGGAGGCCAGCCAGGCGGCGTAGTCGTCATCGAATCGGGTGTCCCAGCTGCCAAGCTGGGCCTTGGCAGCCGCGCTGAAAGACGTGACGGTGTCGCCCGACGCCGACCACCAGGTCTGGCTGAACGGCGCGCCGTTGATCGACACCGAGATGGCGCCCGAAAAATCACAGGTGTAGGTCGACCTGTTGGGGCCGGGCCATTCATGCGTGTATTGCGGCGGGCAGAAGCTCGGGGCGCTGGACCAGGTGTGCGACGCAGAGTTGCCGGCGCCTGCCATGGCGCAGGTCGGGAACGGCTTGCCGCGCGCCAGGTCCCGAAACGCCTGCACGACCGGCGGCACGCATTGCGAGATGGATCGCCAGCTGGGGGCGGCCAGGCACAGCAGGACCGTGCAGCCATCGACAGCATGCGAGGCTGTAGGCGTCAGCGTGGCCAGGCAGACGACAAAGGTGCCGAGTCTGCAGAGCGGCGATTCGAGTTTGCCGATCCGCAGGCAAATGCCGGTGTCGCCGCGCTGGGGTGTCCTCTCGAGCAACTGGAACTTCATGGCATTGACCTTGAATGAAGTGCGCCATCGCTGGCGTTTCGTTCGGCTCGCTGAGGAGCCATGAAGTCAAATTAGTTGTCGGGCGGCCTGGGTCGTGAGGGGCATTCGCGTCCCGATGCCACTCACGGTCAGATCAGGTCGTACAGGCGCGCAATTCGGACGGCGATGCGACGGTCCGGGGCATCGAGCTTTTCGCACACCCGCTGAAAGCGACGGTCCACGGCCTTCGGGTTGATGCCCAGTTCGGCGGCAATTGATTTGCTGCTGCGTCCGGCCGCCTCGTACCGAAGCAGTTCGATCTGATCGGGCGTGATCCGTGACCGCGCCAGTAAGTCGTCGCGGATGGTGCGCAGCAGCCACTCATGAAGCTCCATCGCCAGCGCCCTGGCGACGATCTGAACCAGCTGGTAGTCCTCGCCGTCGTAGTGGCCGGCGTTGTTCGATCCCAGCACCAGCACGCCAACGCGTGCCGCGCCGAAGCTGGTTGGGGCGGGGACGACGACAGCCGACGCGAAGCCGAGAGTCGATGCCTTCATCGCGAATTCCTCTTCCCAGGGGTGCACGAATAGCTCAGCGCTTCGAACAGGCGTTTGGCAATCCATGGCGTACCTCAGCCACGGATCCCGGTCGTGCCAGCCGTCTCGCGAGTACTCGATCACCCATCGGGGATCGCAGGCGAGCAGCGATCGAACGGATGTGCGCATGGCGTCGTCCGTGATGACGCTGAGGAAGATGCCTCCGTCAGCGCCCAGCATGCCAAGCAGGTGTCGGAACACCGCGACGGCCGACTCCGCGCTGCCTGCCTGACGGATGCGCGGGAGGTACTGGACGACGCGCAGCACAGGTTCCGCAGTGTCAGCCTGCGCTGTGGAGTCCGACAGGTCAGCCGTGCGCGGCGAAGAACTCATGGCCTTTGCGGCGCAACTGGTCGCACAGCAGTGGGTCCTCGAAGCGGGAGGGCTCGATGTCGCACCAGCGGTCGAACACCGCAGCGTTCTCGAACAGCATCACGTGGGAAGTTCGCGGACCGTCCTGAGGGCAGTGCCGCTTCTCGATGACCAACGCGGTGGCCATCTCGCTGACGGCGAACGCGGTCATGCCATCTGCCGAGATCAGGACGCTGGCGCCTGGCCTGCCGGCTGTTCTGATCAGGCCGACGTGCCCCTCGAGCGCGGTGCGTCGAAGCTTCTGGGCCTGGAGTGCCGACCGCTTGATGCCCAGTGGCCTGGGAATCGGATCGAGGCGTTTGTGCGCGGAACGAAAGATGGCGCTTCGCCTTCCGCGGTTGATGGCGCCTTGGTCGGTGTCAGATGAATCCATCCCCTTCTCCGGTGGCTGCGCCTGACAGCGATCCGCTCTTGCGGCGGGTCTGGAGTGGCGAGTGACATGCCCCCGGGGCGCATTGCAGACTTTTGTGGATGGACTGTCTAGATCGGTCCGCCGCCGACCGAACGGTCGCGAGCGGGTTCTGCGGCATCGCCACTATGTCTCTCAACGTCCCGGTGCACTCGTTCCACCGAACGTTTTCAGCGACGTCGCGTTCGGTGGTTCGTGCTGATAGGGTTTTCGAGTGGATGAAGGGTTAGGAAATTTCGGGGCGCCATTCGTTCTCTGCTTAGGGAGTGCTGTTTTGGTCACTGCAGTTTTACGTTTTGTTTCCGTGTTGTGCCTACGCGAAGGCGATTGGTGATTCCATTGCGTCTGCGCGCCGAGCAGTTAGTCGCGATCACGGGAGGCGCAATGATTGTCTTGGTGCAGCGTGAGCCACGCCCCGATGCTCCCTATTGGCCTGGGCGCCGCCTGCTTGCAGCCGTGGATGCGGTGGGTTGGCCTCTCGCTTGGGTCGTGCTCGTGCACCAGTACCCACAGGCGGCAGGGCTTGTCGTCCCGGTGACCATCGTCGCCGCACTGTGTGCGTTTTTCAGGCTGAGCGGCGCGATCTTCAACAACCACCGCTACTGGTTCACCAGTTGGTGGGTGGCGCGGTTTTTCGCGTTGCTGGCGCTGGTCGGGGTCGTGATGAAGCTGGCGCTGTGGTTGTCACCCGCCGTTCAGTGAGCGACCTTCGGGCGCGCTTCAAGCCAGGCGTCGATGACGGCCTTGGGCCAGCCCACGGCGCGCGGCGTCAGCTGAACTGCGCGTTGGAAGCTGCCGTTCGACATCAGACGATAGATCGTGGAGCGGCCGAGGCCCGTCGTCGACGCACGAGCGGCAACCTCTGAATGTCTGACGGGTCGCTGCTGGCCAGAGCCTCGGCGATTGGGAGCGAGGGCGATTCCATGGCGGCCTCCTGAGACTGACCAGAAAACGCTAGCCATTGGGCCGGGCGAGCGAGTCGTTGCATTCGGGCCCCGATACCACTTCGACGTGAAGTGGTGGCGACGTGGCGATGGGGCGTTCGCTCCGATGGTCGACGAGGAGCCGAGTTCGGCAACGTTCAACTGCCGGCAGCGATGCAGAGCGAGACGAGCTCGTTGCGCTGACTCTGCGACGCAAGACCGCGCAGGCACTGGCGCTGCGGGCGCGCATCGTGTTGGGATGCGCCGACGGACTGGACAACAACACGGTCGCCACGCGCCAGCTGGTGACGCCTCAGACGGTGTCCAAGTGGCGAGGTCGTTACGTCCAACTGAGGCTGGAAGGCCTATTGGATGCACCGCGCCCAGGCGCTCCGCGTTGCCGATCAAACGCGCGGGGTGCGTCCCGGCTCGGCGGCAGCCACGCTGATGCTGTCCTTGTGGACGTCCAGGCCCACGTGAATCTTGGTACGCTCTTCCATGGTCGGTCTCCTGGTTGCTGACGACGCAACTCACAGCATGTAGCTCTACACGCCTCGACGTGCAACCTACGATGTTGGAGACCGGCCGCCTACTCAGCGGCGACCATGTCTAGCGTTGAACGCGGCGGTGAACGCTGCTCGCACCAGGAAGCAGGGGTGCGGCGTGCATACGCTTTGCTGCCGAAAACGAGGAGACCGAACTGCAGGTCAAGCCCGTGAGAGCCTGCCACACCTGGAATCTGAAGGCTGGAACGCCAGGAAATTCGCTTCGACGGGCAGTTGCGATTCACGGTGCAATGTTGGCCGGCGCAGTAGGAGGATTACCCTCTGACTGCGTGGGAGGCTGGGGACGGCGGCGACGGATTTGT
Organism: Roseateles saccharophilus; assembly: GCF_004342485.1. Lineage (GTDB taxonomy): Bacteria > Pseudomonadota > Gammaproteobacteria > Burkholderiales > Burkholderiaceae_C > Pelomonas > Pelomonas saccharophila. Next base: position 10,990 of record NZ_SMBU01000039.1, on the reverse strand, counting down.
TGGATAAGATGTTTTGAGTCTTCCAACAATGACCGATAGACATCGATGTGGCACGCAGCGCACCTTTCGATGACCGCAATTGACGTGGCGTCAAGCTTGACTGCTAGGAAGTTCGCGAGCGACGTCGACTGCGCGAAGGGGTGCAGGCGTTGAGTGCCGACGACGCGTTGAGCCAGTTGTCGGACGAGCGGAGTGCCACTCGACAGGTCGAGCAAGGCAAGACCCGGTCCGACGCCGCACAAGCGTGCCCTTGCTGCAATGAGGCGCTCGTGCCGGGCGCGATCTTTTGCGTCGAGTGTGGTCATGCGCTTGGCAGCCCATGCCCTCAATGTGGCACCGAGGTCGGCGGCTGCGATTTCTGCGAGGCCTGCGGTCTATGGCTCAAGCCGGGCTGCTGCCGCTTCTGCTATGCGGAGTTGCCCGAGGGGGCTGCTTTCTGCGTCGAATGCAGTGCCGACCAATTGGGCCTGAGTTGCACGCGTTGCGGCACTCGCGGTTTTTTCGATTTCTGCAGTGATTGTGGCGACGCGCTGTCCGATCTTGCCTTGGGCCTGATGCAAGCGCCGCCGCAGGATGCGGCGCTGGCCCAGGCCTTGCAACAGTTGCGCCAGATCGGCACCGAGATCCGGGACGACGTCGGTCAGGCGCGGCCGCCATCGCCCGCGGCGAAGCCGCGGTTTGATCTCTCCGGTGCACGGCGAAGCATGCAGGACGCGGCAGCACGAGACGCGGCGTCAGCCGAACAGGCCCGTGAACAAGCCGCCCGTGCCCGCCAGGAGGCCCAGGCTAGCGCAGCCGAAGCTGCTGTCCAAGCGGCCCAGGCTGCGCGTGAGGAAGCGCTGCGCGCCGCACGCCAACAGGAGATGGCGCAGAGCGAGGTCAAGGCCTTCGGGCTGTCGCTGCGGCTGAAGGAGGCCCGCGAGCGCATCCAGGCGCTGATGGCTGTGTCCGACGCTCGCAGCTTCCCGGATGCCCAGTCGGCACGTCGGTATTTCATGCAGATTCGAAGCCAGTTGGTCGGCGAAGGCCAGACGCCCACCAAGTGGTTGTGCAACTGGGCCACTTGCAAGCACGACAACCCGAACGAATGCGGCAACCCGTCGCTGGGAGGGCGCTGGCTGTTTGAATGATCTCGCCGCGAAATAGCGCGGGCTGAAAGAAGAGAGGGGAGGGCGGCTAGGTGAACCGCAGCCGTTGAGCCCATAACAAGACAAGAGGGCAGGAGAGGACGTGAAAGCTTGTGCATCCTGCGCCGGGGCCAACCGCCCTGGCGCGAAGTTCTGCAAGTTCTGCGGAACCGGTCTTGCTGCGCCCACGGCGGCGCAGACGCTGGCATCCCTGGTGGGGCTGGATAACCTGCGAGCCGCGCTGGACGCGATTCGCCTTGAGGCCGAGGGGCGCCGGCGCAGCGGCCGCGACCCGCGGCGGGCGTTGGCGCTGCTGATCATCGGCGACTCGGGTACCGCCAAGTCGCAGCTGGGCCCGATGCTCGCCAGCGTGCTGCATGACCTGCAGCTCGTGGCGCGCGTGCAGCCCGTCGTCGTCAATGGCCTGCAGCAGGACGACCTGGACAGCCAGAAGCTGGCCGCCGCCTTCTCCAAGGCCAAGGGCAGCGTTCTGTTCGTGGACAACGCGCAACTCCTGTTGAGCCCGCAGGGTGAGCCGCAGGCGCCTTTCAACCAACTGATGCATCTGATGGAAGGCTCGCCGCTTGACCCCGTGGTCGTCATGGCGGGCTTGCCGTCTGGCCTGGAAGCGTTCTGTCAGCGCGCTGCGTCGCGCAACCTGTTGGGCCGCTTCAGCCACGTGTTCCGCATCGCCGACTACTTGCCGGAGCAACTGGCGCAGATCTGCGCCAATGCGCTGCTGGGCAACAGCTTCTCGTTGCCCGATGACACGCGGGGGCAGTTGCTGATGCGCATGCGCTGGCTCTACCGCCGGCTCAAGTCGGGCGGCCCGGATATCCGCGCCGTGAATGGCCGGCTGGCGCTGGACGAAGCGGCCGAGATCGAGCGTCGCTACTACACCCGCGGCGGCAGCGACAACGTTCTATTGCCCGAGGACATGGGCAAGGATGTGGATCGCGTCAAGTCCATCGAGGAAATCATGGCCGCGGTCGATGACCTGATCGGCATGGGATCGATCAAGACCGAGATGCGCACATTGCACCGTGACATCGAGAACAACCGGCTGCGCGCGTCGCTGGGGTTGGCCGGGGACGAGGACGACAAGCTGGCCTATCACTTCATCCTCACCGGCAACCCTGGCACAGGCAAGACGACGGTGGCTCGCAAGCTCGGCGAGGTGTTCGAGGCCCTGGGCGTGCTGCCTACCGGCCATGTCGTGGAAGTGGACCGCAGCAAGCTTGTCGGCGAGTACCAGGGGCACACGGCCACCAAAGTTGTGGCCGCCTGCAAGCAGGCCGAGGGCGGTGTGCTTTTCGTCGACGAGGCCTATGCACTTGTGCAGGGCAACAACGACAGCTTCGGCCGAGAGGCCGTGGACACGCTGCTCAAGCGGATGGAGGACGACCGAGGCAAATACGTCGTCATCGCCGCTGGCTACGACGGTGAGATGCAGGAGTTTGTGCGAACCAACCCGGGACTGAAGTCCCGATTCAAGCGCACCTACCACCTTGACGACTACACCCCGGACGAACTCACCGAGATCTTCAATGTGCAGGCGGCCGCCAAGCGCTACACGCTTGGCGCCGGCACGCGCGAGCGGGTACTGGCGTTTTTCGCGGCGCGCTGCGCGCGCAAGACCGGCGACTTCGCCAATGGTCGTGAGGCGCGCAATTTGTTCGACGACGTGCGCAGTGCGCAGTCCGGGCGCCTGAGCCGCCAGGGCCGGGCGCCCGACGCGGGCGAGATGGTCGTACTGCTGCCCGAGGACGTGCCCGGCGTTGCGACGGGCTCGCCGCAGACGCTGGCCGCTGCCTTGGGTGAACTGCAGGCGCTCACCGGCCTTCAGGAGGTCAAGGACGCGGTCAGTAGGCTGGCCGCCACGCTCAACCGCGAACGTGTGCTCGGGAGCAACAAGCCGCTGGAGCGGCATTTCCTGTTCCTGGGCGGTCCCGGCACCGGCAAGACCACCGTTGCCAAGCTGATGGGGCGCGTCTTCCACGGCCTGGGCATGCTGCCCACGGACCGTGTCGTCGAGGTCACGCGCACCGACTTGGTGGCCGGCTACGTGGGCCAGACGGCCAAGCTCACCGACCAGTTCATCGACAAGGCAATGGGCGGCGTGCTGTTCATCGATGAGGCCTACGGGCTGCTGCCTCGCGGCGCCCAGGGCGACTTCGGCATCGAGGCCGTCAATACGCTGCTCAAGCGCATGGAGGACGACCGTGGCAAGTTCGTCGTCGTCGCCGCTGGCTACCACCGCGAGATGAAGGAATTCCTTGACAGCAACAGCGGCCTCAAGGACCGCTTCAGCGACACCATCAACTTCACCGACTACGGGCCCTCCGAACTGCAGCAGATCTTCATCTCGATGTGCGACGCTGAAGGCTGCCAGCGCGCACCGGGCTTCGACGACGTGCTGAGTGAGCGTCTGCGGGCCCTGCATGCCGCGCGCACCGTCAACTTTGGCAATGCGCGAGCCGTACGGCGGCTGTTCAATGACGTCAAGTCGGCCTGCGGCGAACGTGTGACGGCCTTGCAGCTGTCCGAGGCTGAGCAGCCTGCCGCGATGCGGCTGTTCACCCCCGCCGACCTTCAGCAGCGAGACCCCGCATGAGCTTGCAATGCCCCGGCTGCAAGGCCGACATCGACGATGACTCTTTCTATTGCGACCAATGTGGCGCAGAGCTGATGAAGTGTGGCATGTGCGGCTACACCGGCAAGGGCAAAGTCTGCCCCCGTGACCGCACGCCGCTGCTGCCCGCCAAGGCGCTGGCAGGCAGCAGTTCGACGGCTGCGTCCCCGGCCCCACAGCCTTCGACGGGTGCGTCGGTAGCCGCTCCGACGGTCCCAGGTGCGCCAGCCACATCCGCCCTTGGCTTGTGCCTGCGCTGCGCAGCTCACGGCGTGGAGCTGAAGCCGGCGCCGGGCGACGTTCTGGGGCGGCGCTTCGGCCCGCACGCCGAAGTGCTTGCACGTTTCTCGCAGATATCCAGCAATCACATGGAGCTGCGGCGCGATGCGGCCGGCCAGTGGTTCGGCGAGGATATGAACTCCTTCAACCACAGTTTCTATAACGGGCGCCAGCTGGTACCCGGTCAGCCACAACGCCTGGAGGCGGGGGCCACACTGTCGCTGGGCGATGTGGCCTTCACGGTGAGTTTCGAATGAGGGCCGATGTCGACGCCTGCTGCGACGTCGGTTGCGTGCGTGGCAACAACGAGGACATGGTCCTGCTCGGCACCCGGCTGCTGCGAGACGCTTCGCTCAGCCTGCGGCTGGACACTGCAGACCATCAGGGGCATCTGGTGTTGGCTGTCGCCGATGGCATGGGTGGCGCTGCCGCTGGTGAGCGAGCCAGCGAGATTGCACTGACCCAGCTGCGCGACCTGACTCAAGCCCTTCCCGAGGGCCTGGACGGTGATGAGCTGGCCGGCGTGCTGCCCATGTGGGCTCACCGCACCAACGCCATGCTGCTGGCACAAGCCCAGACAGACCCGCAGCTCGCCGGCATGGGGACCACGGTGGTCGGGCTCCTGCTTTGTCAGGGGCGCGCCTGGCGCTTCCATGCGGGCGACAGCCGGCTCTATCGCCGTCGCGCAGGCGTGCTGGAGTGCCTTACCCGGGATCATTCTCTTCGGCAAGCGGCGGGCGATGCCAATCTGCCCGGCAACCTCTTGGTGAACTCGTTGGGCGGTGGCGGCCAGAGTTACTTGGAGCTGGCCGAGATCGCCGACGGTGTGCAGCCATTCGATCGCTTCCTGCTGTGCAGCGACGGCTTGCACGAGATGGTGGACGACACCCATATCGCCCAGGCCCTGGTCGGCGATCGCGAGACCGCCGCACAGACCCTGGTGCAGCTCGCGCGCCAGGCCGGCGGCCTCGACAACATTTCCGTGCTGGTGGCTGACATCCCGCGCCCGGCACTCCCAGAACTCCAGCCCTCTGCCTAACCATGAGATCCAGCACCGACCAAGGCCCGGCCGGCACTGCCCGCATCGACGCCGTCCCGACGGGTCCCGCCGGCACTGCCCGAATTGACGCTGCAGCGGCAGGCCCGGCAGGCCCGGCAGGCACCGCGCGCATCGATGCCGCCAACGCAGGCCCCGCGGGGACCGCTCGTGTCGATCCTGCCGCTGCAGGCCCGGCAGGCACGGCGCGCGTGGCGCCCCAGGCCGCAGCGGGCCCCGAGGGGACGGCACGCGTCGACGCGCAGTCCGCCGCACCCGGGTCGCCTGCGGCCCAGATGGGCAGCGATGGCGGCCAGCATCTGATGATCGGCCAGACAGTGACGCTGCGTGGTACTGGCTACCGGGTCGAGTCGGCGCTCAGTACCACCACCAGCGAGGCTCGCACGTATGTGGTCAGCGACGGTACGCAGCGTCTGGTGCTCAAGCACTACCGCCCCGGCCTTCACGCGCCGCTCTCCGCCCTGGCAGCGCTGCAGGCCCGTCCCCATGCCAATGTCGTTGCCATCCACGGCTTCGGTAGCGAGTCTGGCCAGGACTACGAGCTGCTCGAGTACTTTCCTGCTGGCACGCTGGACCAATTGCTGCGCCGCGAGGGTCCGCTGCAGGATCTCGAGCGGCTGCGTCGCCTGGTGCGCCAATTGGCCGACGGCCTGGAGCATCTGCATCAGCGCGTGGGCCTGATCTACCAGGACCTGAAACCCGAAAACATCCTGATCTCCGGTCCTGGCTTCGAGAGCGTGGCGGTGGCGGACTTCGGCATCTCCTCGTTGCGAGCGCCCGGCGCGACGGAGGTGCAGGTCACCGCCAACGGCACGCGCGAGTACGCGGCGCCCGAGCTTTCCCGCTTCGCCAACGAGACGCAGACCCTGGTCACCGAGAAGGTGGACTACTTCGCACTGGGCATCACGCTGCTGGAGTGCTGGCAGGGCCAGTGCCCATTCCAGGGCGTTTCGGACGGCGTGCGCAAACGCCAGGTCCAGGACTGCGAGGTGCCGTTCCCTCCGGGCATGGATGCCTCGCTGGAGACGCTCATCAAGGGCCTGCTCAATCCCAGCGCCAAGCAGCGCTTCGGACTGGAGCAGGTGCGGCGGTGGGTGGACCGCCAGGCGCTGGAGGTGGACTACACCCGTACTCAGCGCGTCTACGAGCGCCTGGCCTTCCGCGGCGACGAGTACTACCAGACGCCCGCCGAGCTGGCAGCCCTGTTGGAGAAACATACGGCGCTGGGGCTGGACTATCTCTACCTCGGCACCATCGGCAAATGGCTGGATGCTGCCCGGGACATGGAGCTGGCCACCCAGATCGAGAAGATCGTGCGCCAGTTCGACCAGGACGATGCCCACAGGCAGGCTGGCCTGCTGCGCGCGGTCTACACGCTGGACGCGGCCCGTCCCTTCGTCACGGCCGGAGGCCGACGCTGCGCCACCGAGGACGAGCTGGGCGACGCCTTGCTGGCCGAGCAGGCCCACTACGTGCAGGCGCTGACACAGCCGTTTGACCCGTTCTACCTCTTCCTTCAGGCCCGCGGCGAGGGCGAGTTTGCCACTGCGGCGCGTGCGCGCTTCCTGGGCCCACAGGGCGCATTGCTGGCTTTCAACCAGTTGGTCTATGACCTTCACAGCGGCGGCCGCAACCGCCTGCAGCTGGCGGGGCGTTACTTCTTCCTGCCCGAGGATCTGGCAGGCGCGCCGGCCGATGTGCAGGCGGCGCTGCGTGCAGGCCTGGCCGAGCGCCATTCGCGGGTGCTGCTTTGGCTCCAGCGCCTGGGCATCGTCGAACACCTGGAGGCGCTGCCCCAGGCCCAGCCAGCCGACCAACTTGGCGCAGTGCGGGCCTTCAAGGGACTGAGGCTGGCCGAGTTCGTCCCCGACCTGACCCAGCGCCAGGGCACCCTTGCCCATGAGCTGCTCAAGGCCAAGCGTTTGGACCTGCTGGAGGAGTTCGTCGCCCAAGGCCTGGACTTCAATGCTCCGGCCGAGCCGTGGAAGCCGCTGGTCACGGCCGCGGCCAACGGCAACGAGCCTGCCGTCACTTACATGCTGGACCACGGTGCGGATCTGGAAGTGGCAGACACCGAGGGGGACACCGCGCTGGCGGCTGCCGCGCGCTATCGGCGCGAGAACATGGTGGCGCTGCTGTTGGCGCGCGGCGCCAGCCATCGCCATGTGCGGCCCGACGGCCATACCGTGTTGGGCCTGGCCCTGACCGCCTTCCGGACGCAGAAGAACCAGTACCCGGTGGACGTGGCGTTGGTGCAGCGCCTGCTTGATGCGGGTGCCGACGTCAACCAGACGACCGGTGCGGACGGCCGGTTGCCGCTGCATCTGGCGTTGACCACCAGCCCATTGGACCGGGTGCCGCCCTTGCTGGAGCTGCTGTTGGCGCGCGGCGCCGACATCCACCGCATGGGCCCCAACCTCGCGGTCGAAGGGCAGCCGCCTTGCGACTCCTTGTTCACGGCGCTCTACGCCTTCCACTTCCTGCACCAGGACGCCGAGGCCTACCTGCCCGTCATCGAGCGCCTGCTCGCGGCGGGCGCTCGCGTGGACGGTTTGAGCCAGGGCAAGGCGCCATTGCACTGGGCCGCCTTCTGGGGCCATGAGGGGCTGACGCGACTGCTGCTTGCCCATGGCGCTTCGCGCAGCCAGGCGGGCGATGCCGCCATGCTGCCAGGTACTTACGCCCGCATGCGCAAGGCCGCGGCGCTGGAGCCGTTGCTGGCGCCTGGCGCCGGCCTGGTGTGGCGTGGCCGGCTGCGCATGCTGGGTGCCTCCCTGCTGAAGGCGCTCACGCTGCTGGCTCTGCTTTCTCCGCTGCTGACCTTGGGGGGTGGGGTGCTGCATTCCGGCGGGGCAATCGGCGCTGACCCGGTGGCGCTGGGGTTGAGTTACGGCGAGATGCTGGTGATCGAGCTCGCGCTATGGCTGACGCTGGACGGTGCGTGGCAGCGGTTGGGCGCACGCCTCAAGGCCGCGGTGCGCTCCTTCGGCGGCTGGATACGCTGGCTCGTGGCCGGGCCGCTGTTGCTGGGTGTGCTGGGCGTCATGGCGGCGGCAGCCTTGCAGCAGGCTTCGCACAACCTGCCTCTCGGCCCGCTGAGGCTGATGTATTTCTGGGGGCAGCCACTGCTGTTCGTGGCCCTGATATTGGCTGCCGCCTCGGCTTTCGTTACCAGCCGTGCCGTGGCGTCAGCCGAGCCCTATGAGAAATACCGCAACGCCGGGGGGCCGGCCCAGGCGCAGCACGGCAAGCTGCGATCACTGCTGACGACGTTGGCGCTGATGGGCGTCATCTTGCTGCCCGTGTGGGCGCTGCTGGAATGGAGCGGCGAGCACCGCGCCGTGGAACCTGCGCGCACGCCTGCCGTGGTGGCCAGCCTGGGTGATGGCGTGCTGTTGACGAACTTCGTTGTGCGCGACGGCCATGGCTCCGTTTGCACCCTGCCACCTGGCACCCCCGTCACCGGCTTGCGTCCTGCCGTCGGCAATTGGCCCGAAGCTCGCTGGTCTGCCCATGTGCCCAAAGCGCCGGCCCGTTGCGGTAGTCGGTTGGACAATGCGGAGGTCGCTATTCCGCAGGCGCTAGTCCGGCGAGGCAGCGCGCCTGTGGCTGGCCCGGCCACGCCGGCAGTTGTGCCTGCGCCTCAGATCCAGGCTTCCTCCAAGGCGACAGCCGTGGCTGGCGCCGTGCAGGGCATTTCAGTCGACGGATGGCCACAGATCGATGGCCGAGCTCTGCCGCTGCACGGTGTCGCTTTCATCGCCGCCGCGCAGCGCGGCCGCTTCGAGAGCTGGCTGGGCAGCCATGAGAACTACCTCAGCTGCGAGCCCGCCTCCTCCGGCACCTTCCGCTGCCTGACGCGGCGTCAGATCGACGTGGCCGAAGCCCTGTTGCTCAACGGCGTGGCCAGCGCCTCGGCCGATGCGCCGCCCAACTACAAGGATGCCATGGACCAGGCCATGGCTGCCAAGCGAGGTCAATGGAAATGACACGACACGCCCTGCTCCTCAAGCTCTGTGCTCCGCTGGCATTCGTCCTTGTGGGCTGCACCGCACCGAACGCCGTCCCGCCCGGTGGCGAGGCGCAGCTTCTGGCCAACATCAAGGCCGGTACCGTGCAGATGGACTGCGGACTGGCCTGTATGCCGATCTACGCCATCAACCAGACCCGGTTGCAGCAGCTCTATCGTTCACAGGACTGGCCCGGGCTGGCCTTGGCCACGGCCAAGACCAGCTATCGGCGCGACATCGCCTACTTCTACCTGGGCGTGGCGGCCGAGGGGATGCAGGCCTGGGCAGCCGCCGACCGCTACTACCGCATGGCAGGCGCGTTGGCCACGGGCAATGATGCGACGGCCCGCTGCAGTTCCGTCCAGAACATGTGCGCCGGCTTCCACTTTCCGCAGGACATCGTCGCGCGGCTGCGGGGCGTCTCGGCCCAATTGGGCCGTGCGCCGGTATCAGCCCAGCAATTGGGCAAGGTGGGTACGGGACTGGATCGCCCAGGTGAGGCTGACTTCATTCCCGAGGCGCCGCAGGCGCTGCTGAGCCAGTACGCGGCGCAGCGCCTGTTCGGGCCCGCCAGTGGCAACGCCCGGCGTGATCAGGACTTCCAGAACCAGTTGCTGGAGCAGATGGACCCGCAGGTGGCCCAGAGCACCCGTGGCAACGAGATCGCCCGACCGCGGGCGATCCAGGCTCTCGTTCAGCGGCTGGGCAATCAAGTGGCCGAGCCGCGGCTGGTGTTGGGCCTCTGGGTGCAGTTGCTGGACTACGACCTCGCCACCCAGAGCTTCGCGGTGCGTTATCCGCTGTTCTCCCGCAGCCGCCAGCCGCGCCTGAACACCGGTGTCTATGGCGGCGAGTCGCCGCGTTCCGGACCTCGCGGCTATACCGGCCGGGGCAGCGTCTGCGTCTGGGAAAACTATGGAGGCGAGTACGTCCGCCCCGATGAGGTCGCCCCCTACTTCCTGCTGCTGACGCTGTGCCAGCAGCGGCCAAATCCGCAGTGGCGAGCTGGCACTCCGCAACCCGGGAACGCCGAACTGCCGCCGACCATGCAGCTCATTCTTCCCGGTGTCTCCAATGCGGGCCTCTGGCCGCGGCTTCGCGTGGACGAAACCCGTGCCGACGCTTTGCTGCATCGGATCAATCCGGACCGCCTGGTATGGGCTGAACTGGTGTTCGATGTGCGCGCCCTCGGCGCGCTCAATGCCGGCCCCTTCCCGCAGCGCGAGGTGGTGGACCTTCATCGGCCCGGCATGGCAGCCGCCATCATGCCGCGCGCGCTGCTTGTCTGGGAGACTCCGCCCGAGTCCAACCGTGCGGGCCAGTTGCTGGCTGTGGCTGGCGACGTGGCAGGGCAAGGCCCGCAGCCCGATGGGCGGCTGCCGCGCAGCCTGGTGGCCGATCGCAGTTACGACGGCTTGCCCGAGCCCGTCATTGTTGACCCGTCGGCCTCCAACGCGCCTGCGTCGGCAGCCTCCGCCCGGAGCAGCAACCGTGGCCCGATCAGCGTGCCTGCCGCCATGAAGCCTGCGCCACTGCCTACTGCCGCGACGCCTGTGCCACGGCAAACTCCCAAAGCCACCACGCATGCCGATGACGACGAAGCCTGGGTCGAGCCGCCGCCCGCCAAGCGCTGACGGCCTGCGCGCAATGCGCGCAACCGCGACGGTCCTGGCGATGCTTGTAGCCGGAGGTGCAATGGGCGCGGTCAGCCCTCCGCCGCGCCAACTGGCAAGCAATCTGCGTGGCGACGTGGTGCAGCTGCTCGAAGACCGTCTGGACGGCGGGCTGCACTGTTATGACCGTCGCTGTCTGAGGCTTGCCAGGGCTTGATGTCCCAGGAACGTTGGGGGCGTTCGTGAGAACGCTGCCGCGGTCATCGCGGGAC
>NZ_SMBU01000038.1 GCF_004342485.1 Roseateles saccharophilus | reverse complement strand
TAGCGCTCGAACTCCTGCAGTTCCTTCATCAAGGCTCACCTCTTGCTTGAAGAAGTGCGCATAATGCCTTGAATTTACTAACACAGTAAGACTAGTCCACTGCGCCGGGGAAATGGCACCCCGGTGAGGACCAAAGCCGGCCTAATCCAGGCGCGAGGCGCAGCCGGGGTTGGGCCCCGGCCAGGCCGAGCAACGCCGAGTGGGCCAGCTTTGGTCCTCACCCTGCGGGCCGGGGCGTACCGGCAGGCATGCGGCGTTGCTCGTCGTTGCGGGCGCGAGCCCGCTGCCTCCTCGCGCCTTGCCTGCCTGCCGGTACGCCCCGGCGGGGGTGTCATTTCCCCGGCGCAGTGGACTAGGGCCTGACCGAGCGGTAGATGCCGCGCCGCTCCGGCCGGCTCAGCACCAGCTGCCACAGCTGGCCCTGGCGCGAGCGGAAGAAGCCGGCGCAGCTCAGCAGGTAGTAGCGGAACATGCGGCGCAGGCCCTCGTCGTAGCGGGCGCCGAGCCGCGGCCAGGCAGCCTCCAGGCGCTCGGCCCAGCACATCAGCGTGCGGTCGTAATCGGGGCCGAAGTTGTGCCAGTCCTCGACGACGAGGCGGCCCTCGATGGCCCGCGCCAGCTCGGCCGGCGAGGGCAGCTTGCCGTTGGGGAAGATGTAGCGCTCGATCCACGGGTCGGTGTGGGCGCAGCGCCGGTCCACGCCGATGGTGTGCAGCAGGAACAGGCCCTCGGGCGCGAGCAGGCGGCGGGCGCTGTCGAAGTAGGTGGCGTAGTTTTTCGGCCCGACATGCTCGAACATGCCTACCGACACGATCTTGTCGAATCGGCCCTGCAACGCGCGGTAGTCCTGCAGCAGCAGCGTGACGGGCAGGCCCGCGCAGCGCGCCTGGGCCAGCGCCAGCTGCTCGCGGCTGACGGTGATGCCGGTCACGCGCACGCCATGCCGCTCGGCCGCCCAGCGCGCCAGGCCGCCCCAGCCGCAGCCGATGTCCAGCAGCGTCTCGTCCGGCTGCAGTTCCAGCTTGCGGCAGATCATCGCCAGCTTGTGCTCCTGGGCCTGCTCCAGGTCCCGGGCGTGCTGCCAGTAGGCGCAGGAATAGATCATGCGCGAGTCCAGCATGGCCTCGAAGACGTCGTTGCCGGCGTCGTAGTGGTGCTCGCCGACCTGGTGGGCGCGCGCCCGGCTCTGCAGGTTGAACAGGCGCTGGCGCAGGCTCTCCATCAGCAGCCTGAGCCGGGCAGGGCCGGGCGCGGTGCGGTCGAGGTCGGCGCGCAGCAGGCGCTCGAACAGCAGGTCAAGGCGCTCGCAGTCCCAGTCGCCGTCGACATAGGCCTCGCCCGCCCCCAGCGACCACTGCGTCAGCAGTCGCCGGTACAGCCGCGCATCGTGCACGCGCATGTCCCAGGGGCGGCTGCCGTTCAGGCGCACGTCGGCGCGCGCCAGCAGGTCGCGCAGGATGGCGGGCGGAGCGACGTCAAGGGCGGGCACGGGCGGCGGAGTTCAACGGCGAGCCGCCAGTTTGCCGCGCCGCCGTGTGGCATGCAGCAAGACCCCGCTTTCGCCCCAAGCTGGTGCGTGGCATGTGTCCAGCCTGACATTTCCGTGAAGAAGTCCAAAGCGGTGTAAAGGCTGGCGAAAACCGCCCTTCTTTTTGAAGTATCTGCGGCGGCGGTCGATACCCATGATGTCCTTCCCTAGTTTTGGGTTGTGAGGTGACGGCATGAGCACGATCAGCAGTTTGAGCAACAACGTCGCGGTGTACACGCCGACGACGTCCCGGGCCACCAGTGCCACGGACCCCGATGGCGACGGTGACGGCGGCGGCGGGCGCGTGCACCAAGGCCGTCGTGGCGAGGGCCCGGCGGGCGGCGGCATGGCCCAGCAGCTGCTGGCGGCATTGCAAAGCCTGGGGCTGAGCGTGCCGAACTCGTCGTCTTCGTCGAACAGTTCCTCGTCCAGCAGCAACAGCAGCAACAGCTCGGCGACGGATGCGACGGGCCAGTCGACGCTGCGCAAGGACATGCACCAGTTCATGCACCAGCTGTTCGATGCGGCCCGCCAGGCCGAAAGCAGCAGCTCCACCACGGCCACAGCCGGCGACGCGGGCAAGAGCGGCTTCGCCCAGGGCCTGGCCGCCGTGCTGTCCGAGGTCAGCAGCGGCAACACGCCCAGCGGCTTGCAGTCGGCCTTCGACCAGCTGAAGTCGGACCTCACCGCCAGCAGCAGCTCGTCCAGCAGCTCGGCGACGCTGCAGGCCCTGCTGACGCAGCTGCAGAGCAATATCGGCTACAGCGGCACGCCTTCCACGGGCGTTGCGTCCGGCGTCGCGGTCAACGCGGTCGTTTAAGGCCGGCGCTCAGAACGAGGACCATTCCTCGTCGAGTGTGGCTGCTGCGGGGGCGACCCGCACCGCATTGCGGGCTGGGGCGGGCGCCGGAGCCGAAGGCCGCGACGGCCGGGCAGGCGCCGTGGCGCGCACCGACTGCTGCGCCTGCGCCAGCTTGAAGACGGCCACGGTCTCGGCCAGCGTGCGGGCCTGGCGCTTCAGGCTCTCGGCCGCGGCGGCGCTTTCCTCCACCAGGGCGGCATTGCTCTGCGTGACCTGATCGAGCTGGTTGACGGCCTCGCCGATCTGGACGAGGCCCTTGCCCTGCTCGTCGCCGGCCGCGCTGATCTCGCGGATCAGGTCGGCCACGCGCCTGACCTGGCCCACCACGTCGCCGACGGTGCCGCCGGCCTCGCCGACCAGCGTGTTGCCGGCGTCGACCCGCTCGACGCTGGCGCTGATCAGCGTCTTGATCTCGCGGGCGGCGTCCGCGCTGCGCGTGGCCAGCGTGCGCACCTCGGCGGCGACGACCGCGAAGCCCCGGCCCTGCTCGCCGGCCCGCGCGGCCTCGACGGCGGCGTTCAGCGCCAGGATATTGGTCTGGAAGGCGATGCCGTCGATGGTGCCGATGATGTTGGCGATCTTCTGGGAGCTGGCCGTGATCTCGGCCATCGTGCCGATGACCTGATCCATGACGATGCCGCCGCTGGCCGCCGCCTGCGCGGCGCTGTCGGCGATCTGGGCGGCCTGGCGGGCCGTGTCGTTGTTGAGGCGCACGGTGGCCCCCAGCTCCTCCATCGAGGCGCCCGTCTGCTGCAGGCTGCTGGCCTGCTCCTCGGTGCGCTGGCTGAGGTCGGCATTGCCCTGGGCGATCTGGCTGCTGGCCGTGGCGACGCTCTCGGCGTTGCCGCGCACCGCGCCGACGACATCGACGAGGGCGTCGTTCATGCGCTGCAGCGCGCCGAGCAACTGGCCGGCCTCGTCCTTGCGGTCGGCGGCCAGCTGCAGGCGCAGGTCGCCCGAGGCGACGGTCTCCGCGGCGGCGACGGCCTGGCGTATCGGCGCGACGACCGAGCGGGTGATCAGGATGGCCAGCGCGGCGCCCGCGATGGCCGCTGCCGCCGCCACCAGCAGCAGGCTCAGGGAGGCGGTGCCGACGGCATGGGCCGCGTCGTCGGCCGAGGTGCGCATCAGCTCCTTCTGGAAGTCGACCAGGGCTTCCAGCGATTCGAAGTAGGCCTGCTGCAAGCTGCGTGTTTCGCCCAGCAGCAGGTCGCGGGCGGCGTCCTTCTGCTGCTGGACGCCCAGGTCGATGACGCGCTGGATGGACGCCGTGTAGGCGCTCCTGGCGGCGGTGACGCCGGCCAGCAGCTGGATCCCCCTGGGGGCGGCGATGCTCGCCTTCAGCTTGTCGAACAGCTCGACCGTGCTCTTGCGGTTGGCCGCGATGGTCTCGATCTCCTTCCCGATGGCGTCCGGGTCGGACAGCAGTGCGATGTTGCGCACCGCCCGGGCCGTGCGATTGACGTTGTCCCGGATCCGGTGGAGCTGCTCGACCTTGACGACGCGGTCGTTGACCATCAGCGCGAGCGTGCTGTTGATCCTGGCCATCTGGATGTAGGCATAGACCGCGATCAGCGTGCTGAAGGCGATCGAAATCGCGAAGGCGAGGCCCAGCCGCTGGCCGATGCGAAGGTTGTTGACGAATCCCATTTGATCTCCCTGGCGTGCGAATTTTCTGAGGGTCGGGCAAGGCGCCGACCGACATGACTCGTGTCCTGCGGCGCCTGCGCTGAGTTGAAGCGTAAGGCGCCGGCGCGTGGCTGTCACGCGCCATCCGGGAGACAGATGGGTTAGAAGGACGTCCAGTCGCCGTCCGCCGCCACCGGAGCGGGGGTGGGCGTGGTGCGCGAGGCCGGCGCGGCAGGCGGCATCGGGCGGGGCTGGATCGGCCTGGCGGCGGCCGGCGCAGGCCGGGCGACGGCCCTGGCTGCGGCCGCGGGCGGGCTGGCGGCGTCGAGCTTGAAGGCGGCCACCGTGGCGGCGAGCTGCGTGGCCTGGGCGCGCAGGCTCTCGGCCGCCGCGGCGCTCTCTTCCACCAGGGCGGCATTCTGCTGCGTGACCTGGTCGAGCTGGCTGACGGCCTCTCCGACCTGGCCGATGCCCTTGCTCTGCTCGCCGCTGGCCGCGCTGATCTCGCTGATGAGGTCGGCCACGCGGCGCACCTGGCCGACGACCTCGCCCATCGTGCGGCCGGCAGCGCCGACCAGCTCGTTGCCGGCCTCCACGCGCTCGACGCTGGTGCCGATCAGGGTCTTGATCTCGCGCGCGGCCTCGGCGCTGCGCTGGGCCAGCGAGCGCACCTCGCCGGCGACGACGGCGAAGCCCCGCCCCTGCTCGCCGGCGCGGGCGGCCTCGACGGCCGCGTTCAGCGCCAGGATGTTGGTCTGGAAGGCGATGCCGTCGATGGTGCCGATGATGTCGCCGATGCGGCGCGAGCTGGTCGTGATCTGCTCCATCGTGTCGACGACCTGGCCCATCACCTGGCCGCCGTTCTCGGCCACGCGGGCCGCGCCGTCGGCCAGCTGGGCGGCCTGGCGGGCGGTGTCGGTGTTGTGGCCCACGGTGGCGCCCAGCTCCTCCATGGAGGCGGCCGTCTGCTGCAGGCTGCTGGCCTGCTCCTCGGTGCGCTGGCTGAGGTCGGCATTGCCCTGGGCGATCTCGCCGCTGGCCGTGGCGACGCTCTCGGCATTGCCGCGCACCGTGCTGACGATGCCGACCAGCGAGTCGGTCATGCGCTGCAGGGCCTGCAGCAACTGGGCAGTCTCGTCGCGGCCACTCGTGTCGAGGCGCAGGCGCAGATCCCCCGCCGCCACGGTCTCGGCCGCCGTGACGGCCTGGCGGATGGGGCCGACAACGGAGCGCGTGATGGCCCAGGCCAGCAGGATGCCGAGGGCTGCCGCGGCTGCGGCGACCACGGCCACCGCCACCTGTGCGAACCGCACCGTGGCGTCGGTGCTCGCGGCGGCGGACTTCATCAGCTCCTTCTGGAAGCTGGTCAGCGCGTCCAGGCGGCCGAAGAAGGCGGCCTGCAGCTGGATGGTCTCGGACAGCAGCAGTTCCCGGGCCGGCTCGCTGTCGTTCTTCAAGCCGAGGGCCGTGACGCGGTTGGTGGACGCGGCATAGGCCTGGCGCGCCGTCTCGGCCTCGCGCAGCAGCTGCCGGCCCTTTTCGGACTGGATCGAGGCGGTCAGCGTCTTCAGCAGCCCGATGTTGTCGTTGCGCCGCGCGTCGATGACGCCCATCTCGCGCTGCATGGCGGCGTTGTCCGTCAGCAGGATGATGTTGCGCGTGGCCTCGGCGATGCTGCCGACGTTGTCCCGGACCTGGCCGAGCTGCTCGACCTTGACGAGGCGGTCCTCGACCATCAGGGTCAGGTCGGCATTGATGCGGCTGAGTTCGATGCGCGCATAGACGGCGAGCGCCGCCGTCAGCGCGATGGAAACCGCGAAGGCCAGCCCGAGCCGTTGCCCTATCCTGAGCCGGTTGAAAATTTGCATGAAGGTCTCCGACGCGGGCTTGACGTGAAAATGAACAGGAGCACTGGCGGCCCGCGACCGGAGCAGCGCATCAGAACTCCGCCATCTTTGCGGATTAGCTGCGGGCGGGGAAGCCGCGTTGTTGAATTGCCTTGCGCCAGCGCAAACGCGCGCCGTGCACTAGTGCGCAGGACCGCGGGCGGCAGGAAGGATGGAGCGATGGACGACAAGGAGAGCCCGGGCGGGCGGCTGATGGCCCTGGTGGCCGAGCCGCCGCAGCCGCATCTGCAGGCCAGCACGGCGCCGCATCACGCGGCCGGCCGCGCCATCGAGGCCGCCGCCGCCAAGGCCGCCCTGGCCGCCGGTGCGCTGGCCCTGCCGCCAGGGCCGCTGGGCTGGGCGACCATCGCGCCGGAGATGCTGGCCGTCTGGCAGATCCAGCGCCAGCTGGTGGCCGACATCGCCGCGCTGTACGGGCGCAGCGCCGAGCTCGGCCCGGCGCAGATGCTGTGGTGCCTGTTCCGCCACACGGCCGCCCAGGCGCTGCGCGACCTGTCGGTGCGCGTCGGCGAGCGCGTCATCGTGCGCCCGGCCACCCAGGCCCTGCTGCAGCGGGTGGCCGGGACCGTCGGCGTGCAGCTGGGCAGGCAGGCGGCGGGCCGGGCCCTGTCGCGCTGGCTGCCGGTGGTCGGCGCCGCCGGCGTGGGCGCCTATGCCTGGTGGGACACGCGCCAGGTCGGCCGCGCAGCGCTGGCGCTGTTCGAGCACGAGCAGGTGATCGACAACCCTGCTTGATTCGTCGCAACAGGCTGACACACTCGGCCGATGCCCCTGCCCACCATCCTCGACATCGAAGCCTCGGGCTTTGGCCGCGGCAGCTATCCCATCGAGGTCGGTTTCGTGGACGGCGAGGGCACGCTGTTCTGCGGCCTGGTGCGCCCCGAGCCCGACTGGCTGCACTGGGACGAGGCCGCCGAGGCCCTGCACGGCATCAGCCGCGAGCTGCTGCTGCAGAAGGGCCGCCCGACGCGCTGGATCGCCGAGCAGATCAACCAGCGCCTGCAGGGCCAGACGGTCTACTGCGACGGCTGGGGCCTGGACTACCCCTGGCTGGCGCGGCTCTACGACGCCGCGGGCCTGCAGCCGAGCTTCCGCCTGGACGACCTGCGCCGCCTGCTCAGCGAGGCTCAGGCGCTGCGCTGGCGCGGCGTCACCGAGGCCGTGCGTCAGCGTCTGCAGCTGACCCGCCACCGCGCCAGCAGCGACGCCCGCGTGCTGCAGATGGCGCTGGGCGAAATCAGCGACGGCGTGGCCGCCTAGGCGTCGGCGATCGCGCCGCCCTGGCAGCGCCCGCGCCCCGCGCGCTTGGCTTCGTAGAGGCTGGCGTCGGCGCTGGCGACCAGGGCCTCCAGGCTGCTGCCGCCGGGCGCCACGCAGTAGCCGATGCTGACGCCGATCTCCAGCTTCAGGTCGCCGATGTGATACGGCGTGGAGATGGCCTGCAGCAGTTTGGCCGCCACGGTGGACGCGTCGCCGGGCCCCTGCAGCTGCGGCAGCAGCACGGCGAACTCGTCGCCGCCCAGGCGTGCAACCAGGTCCCCCGGGCGCAGCGCATGGCGCATGCGCAGGGCCACGGCCTTCAGCAGCGCATCGCCGGTCGGGTGGCCGTGCTGGTCATTGACGGGCTTGAACCGGTCGAGGTCGAGGTAGAGCAGGGCCAGGCGCCGGCCCGGTGGCGCGTCGAGCAGGCGGCGCGCGCCCTCCTCGAAGCCGGAGCGGTTGAGCAACTGGGTCAGCGCGTCGGTCTGCGAGGCCAGGCGCAGCCGCGCCTCCTCCTGGCGCGCCTCGGTCACGTCCACCTCGATGCCGATGACACCTTCGATCTGGCCGCTCTGCACGCGCAGCGGTGCGTACTGTGCGTCGAAGCTGCGGCCGTCGCGCTCGCCGCCGTCGACGAGGTCGACGTGGTGCGTCTCGCCGGCCAGGGCCGCAGCGATCAGCGGCGCGCGAGCGGCATAGTCCCGCGGGCCGAAGAGCTCGGCCAGCGGCCGGCCTACCCAGTCCTGCAGCGCGATGCGGCGCTGCTGCTCGAAGGCGGCGTTGAAGAAGATGACGCGGCCGGCCGTGTCGCCGACGAGGAACTGCGCCCGCGCCGTGTGCGCGACGGCCAGCAGCATGGCCTCGCTGCGCTCGCGCTCGCGCTGCGCCCGCTGCTGCTCCGACACGTCGCGCATGATGACCGAGACGGTCTCGATGCGGCCACGCACGTCGCGGTGGGCCAGCACCGTGCAGTCCACCGGCAGGCCCTCGGCGCCGGCCTGGACCTGGGTGCGGCCCTGCCAGTGGCCCTCGCGCATCACGGTGGGCAGCACGATGCGCTGGTAGACCTGGATCTGCCCGGGCGACAGGAAGTGCTCGATGCGGGCGCCGTCCAGCGGCGCGTCGGGCGCGATGCCGAAGCGCTCGCGCGCGACCGGGTTCATGTAGCTGACGTCGCCGTTCTCGCGCGCCTGGCAGACGATATCGGGCGTCATGTCGAAGATGGCGGCCAGGGTGCGGTGGGCGCGTTCCTGCTCGCCGCGCTCGGTCACGTCCTCGACCGTGCCGGCCTGGCCGGCGACGCGGCCGCCGATGATGAGGGGGGCGGTGCGCACCGCGATCCAGCGGATGCGGCCGTCGTCGCCGCGCTTCATCTTGCGCACCATGTCGATGGGCTCGCCGCTGGCCATGTGCTGCTTCCAGCGTTCGATCAGCGGCTCGCGCTGCTCGGGCGGCACCAGGGTCGTCCAGCCCCAGGCAATGTCCTCGCGGCGCATGCCGTGCACGCGCAGATAGCTGTCGTTCACATAGACGATGCGGCCGGTCTCGTCGCAGCGGAACAGGCCCAGCGGCACCGCATTGCTGGTGGCCTGCAGCGCCGCGTCGCGCAGCCGTGCGGCGCGCTGCTGCCGGCCCAGCCAGCGCGCCAGCGCGGCCAGGCCCAGGCTCAGCAGCAGGGCGCCGGCCAGCAGCAGGGCGCGCTGCTGCCGGTGCGCTGCGAGGCCGGCGTCCTCGGTGTCCGACAGCAGCAGCTTGAGGCCGGCGTCGCCGATCGTCACGAAGGCTCCGACGCGCGCGCGCCCGTCGGTCAGCACGCCGGTGCTGGCGAAGAAGCCCTCGCTGCCCGCGAAATCGCTGCGCCGCTGCGGGAATTCGTCGTAGAGGTTGCGCCCCGCGAAGCCCGGCACCTCGGGCTGGCGCGACAGCACGACGCCGTCGCCGCGCAGCATGACCAGCGAGGCCAGTGCGCCGGGCATGAGCGGCGCCTGCGCGTCGCGCAGGCGCTGCAGGTCGACGACGGCGAGCACGGCGTCGTGGTCGCCCTGGGGGCGGGACAGGCGCATCAACAACGGCAGGCGCTGATGACCATCGAGCTGCAGCGGCAGGCCCAGGGCCACCGCCCCGGGTGCGAGGCCGGCCAGCTGCGCGAAGGCGGCACTGCCCGCGATGCTGGCGCCGTCGGGGGGGCCGCCGTGCTGCAGGCGCAGCAGCCGGCCGCTGCGCGCCACCAGCATCACGTCGACGAACTGGCCCGAGCCACTGCGTATGCCGTCGGCGAGCTGGGCCAGCGCGGGATCGGCCAGCGGGTCGCCGCCGCGAGGGTTGCGCAGCCACAGGTCGACGACGCGCAGCGCGCCGTCGGCCTCGTGCAGCACCGGGCCGGTCCGCATCGCGACGGCGCGCAGCGCGGTGGCGAGTTCATGGCGCTGCTGCGCGCGCACCTCGCCCGGCCAGGCGGCGACATACCAGGCCACCAGGGCCCACAGGGTCAGGATGACGGAGCCGAAGGCGAGGCTGGGTGCCAGCACCAGGATCCGGTCACGCCAGCGCCGGCGCCGCGCGCGCCGCTGGGCGGCTTCGGGCGTTGGCGTCGCGGTTGGCGTGGCGGGTTCGCTCATCGGGCGGACCATTGTGCCGCGCGGCCCTGCGGCGCGGGGGCTGCCTCAGCCTGGTGTGGCGAACACTGCGGCGTGCTGCTCGCGCAGCAGCTTTTTCTGCACCTTGCCCATCGCGTTGCGTGGCAGCTCGGGCACGACGAGGATGCGCTTGGGTACCTTGAAACCGGCGATGTGCGCCTTCAAGGCCGCGATCAGCGCGTCCGGGTCGGGCTGGCCGCGGGCGGTGATGACGGCGACGACGGCTTCGCCGAAGTCTTCGTGGGGCACGCCGATGACGGCCGATTCGCCGACACCGGGCAGCTCGTTCAGGAAGCCCTCGACCTCGGCCGGGTAGACATTGAAGCCGCCGCTGATGATGAGGTCCTTGCTGCGGCCGATCAGCGTCAGGTAGCCGGCCTCGTCGAGCCGGCCGACGTCGCCGGTCCTGAACCAGCCGTCGGCGGTGAACTCCTCGGCCGTCTTCTCCGGCATCTGCCAGTAGCCGCCGAACACATTGGGCCCGCGCACCTGCACGCCGCCGATCTCGCCGGTGGCGCAGGCCCGCCCGTCGTCGCCGACGACGCGCAGGCCCACACCGGGCAGCGGCCGGCCGACCGTGCCGGGCATGCGCGCGCCGTCTTCGGCGCGGCAGGGGTTGGAGGTCAGCATCAGCGTCTCGCTCATGCCGTAGCGCTCCAGGATCCGGTGGCCGGTGCGGGCCTCCCAGTCATGCCAGGTCTCGGCCAGCAGCGGCGCCGAGCCGCTGATGAAGAGGCGCATGTGGCGGCAGTCCAGCTGCTTCTCATGCAGCAGCCGCGTGTACAGCGTGGGCACGCCCATGAAGACGGTGGCCTCGGGCAGGCGGCGCGCAACGGCCGCCGCGTCGAACTTGTTGAACCACAGCATGCGGCTGCCGTTCAGCAGGGCGCCATGCGAGGCGATGAAGAGGCCGTGCACGTCGAAGATGGGCAGGGCGTGCAGCAGCACGTCGTCGGGCTTCCAGTCCCAGTAGGCCTTGAGGGTCTCGGCGTTGCTCAGCAGGTTGCCGTGGCTGAGCATCGCGCCCTTGCTGCGCCCCGTCGTGCCGCTGGTGTAGAGGATGGCGGCGAGATCGCCGGCCGCGCGCTCGGCGGGCATGTGCACATCGCCCATCTGTGCGGCCCGGTCCAGCAGCGTGCCGCTGCGGTCGTCGTTGAGCGTGAAGACCCAGCGCACACCGCGCTGGAAGGCCAGCTTGCTGACCCAGCCGAAGTTCCGGCCGGCGCACACCACCACGGCCGGCGCCGCGTCGGCGATGAAGTGCTCCAGCTCGGCCGCGTGGTAGGCCGGGTTCAGCGGCAGGTAGACATGGCCGGCACGCAGCACGGCGAGGTAGAGGACGAGGCCTTCGACGCTCTTGTCCGCATGCACCGCGACGCGGCTGCCGGCGGGCAGGGCCAGCCGGTCCAGCCAGTTGGCCAGCATCGCGCTGCCGCGCTCGAGGTCGCGCCAGCTGTAGAGGGCGCCTTCGGCATCGATGGCGGTCGAATCGAGGTCGGCCGGGAAACCGGCGCGCAGGGCGGTGTAGAGGTTCATGGCCCGGCGATTATGAAAGGCCGCCGGTCGCGGGCCGAGCGCCGGGCCGCTCCCAAGCCGGCCCGCCTTGGGCGATGTGCTTGCCGGTCAATCCGGCAAGCATCGCCGTCCCCTTGGGGGACCGGCTGGACTCGCCGGCGTTCAGCCGGAGCGAGGCCGGACGAGGGGCCTCAATTCGGCTCAGGCAACCTGAGCCAGCGCTGCAGCCGGGTGCGCAGCGCGACGAAGTCCAGCGGCTTCGTCAGGTGCTCGTCCATGCCGGCATCCAGGCTGGCGGCCACGTCGGCGTCCAGCGCGTGGGCCGTCAGCGCGAGGATGGGGAAGCCGGGCAGCCGGCCCTCGCGCTGCTCGGCGCGCAGGCGGCGGGCGCATTCCAGGCCGTCCATGCCGGGCATCTGGATGTCCATCAGCACGAGGTCGGGCGCCGCGTCGATGCAGGAGGCCAGGGCTTCGAGGCCGTTCTTTGCCAGGCGGGCCTGCACGCCCATTAGCGCCAGGAACTCCAGCGCGACGACCTGGTTGATGTGGTTGTCCTCGACGAGCAGGACCAGGGGCTGGCGGCGGCCGGCGGACAGGTCGCTGCCGCCCGGCTCGGGCGCGCCGGTATCCGGGTCGCCCTGGGCGGCGCTGAGCCAGATCGGCGTATGCACAGGCGCCACGGCAGGCGGCCTCGACTTGTCCATCCCCATGTCCTCGTACAAGTTGTAGTTATAGGCCTTTTGCAGGCGCAGACCATTGTTGCCGCAGAGGGGCGCGGGCGCAACCCGCCGCCCCGCAAATACGGTGAAACCTGGCCGCCCGGGGCGGCGGATCAAGCGCCTGTCGCCCCGGGGCGTGCTGACAGTTTTCGTCATCCGGCCTCCCTACACTGCTCGCCTTTGTCGATTTGAGCCCCACCATGTCGTCTGATGGTCTGATCCGCATCCGGGGCGCCCGGCAGCACAACCTCAAGAACCTCGACCTTGACCTGCGCACCGCCGAACTGACCGTCGTCACCGGGCCGAGCGGCTCGGGCAAGTCCAGCCTGGTGTTCGACACCCTCTACGCCGAGGGCCAGCGCCGCTATGTGGAGACCTTCTCCGCCTATGCGCGCCAGTTCCTGGACCGCATGGACCGCCCCGCCGTGGACCGTGTGGACGGCGTGCCGCCGGCCATCGCCATCGACCAGACCAACCCGGTGCGCACCAGCCGCTCCACGGTCGGCACGATGACGGAGCTGAACGACCACCTGAAGCTGCTGTACGCCCGCGCGGCCGAGCTGTTCGACCGCAAGACGGCGCTGCCGGTCCGGCATGACACGGCGCAGAGCATCCATGCGGAGCTGATGGCGCGTGCTGAAGCAGTGGGCGACCCGCGCATGGTGCTGACCTTCCCGGTCGAACTGCCGGCCAACACCAGCGCGGAGCAGGTCGAGCAGTGGCTGGCCGCCAGCGGCTTCACGCGCGTGCAGGGCGAGCGCGAGGTCGAAGGTAAAAAAGTGTTGGACGTGGTGGCCGACCGCTTCCGCATCCTGGGCGCCGACAAGCAGCGCGCGATGGAGGCCATCGAGCTTTGCCTGAAGCGCGGCGCGGGTCGGGTGAATGTTCACGTCGGCGACGACGGCGCCACGCTGTGGCGCTTCTCCACCGGCCTGCACTGTCCCGAAAGCGACATCCGCTACGCCGACCCGCAGCCGGCGCTGTTCTCGTTCAATTCCGCGTTCGGCGCCTGCGAGGCCTGCCGGGGCTTCGGCCGCGTCATCGGCGTGGATCTCGGCCTCGTCATCCCCGACGAGCGCAAGACCCTGCGCAACGGTGCCATCAAGCCCATGCAGACACCGGCCTGGAAGGACTGCCAGGAAGACCTGCTGAGGTATGCCGGCGAGGCCGGCATACCGCGCGACACGCCATGGAAGGACCTGTCGGCGGCCCACCGCGACTGGGTCATCGCCGGCACGCCGAACTGGAACGGCAACTGGAACAAGCAGTGGTATGGCGTCAGGCGCTTCTTCGACTACCTGGAGAGCAAGGCCTACAAGATGCACATCCGCGTGCTCTTGTCCAAATACCGCAGCTATACCGAATGCCCCAGCTGCCGCGGCGCGCGGCTGAAGACCGAGGCGCTGCTGTGGCGCGTCGGCGCCAAGGCGCTGGCGGATGCGGCGCTGCCGGCCGCGCAGCGCTTCCTGCCGGTGGGCGTGGACTGGTCGCGCGAGCAGCTCGAGGCGCTGCCGGGCCTGAGCCTGCACGACCTGATGCAGCTGCCCATCCAGCGCCTGCGCGACTTCGTCGACGGCCTGCAGCTGCCCAGCACCATGCTGGACGAGGCGCTGAAGCTGCTGCTCGACGAGATCCGCCACCGCAGCCGCTATCTCTGCGACGTGGGACTGGGTTATCTCACGCTGGACCGCCAGAGCCGCACGCTGTCGGGCGGCGAGGTGCAGCGCATCAACCTGACGACGGCGCTGGGCACCTCGCTGGTCAACACGCTGTTCGTGCTGGACGAGCCCAGCATCGGCCTGCATCCGCGCGACATGGGCCGCATCGTGCAGGCCATGCAGAGGCTGCGCGATGCGGGCAATACCCTGGTCGTCGTCGAGCATGACCCGGCCGTCATGCTGGCGGCCGACCGCCTCATCGACATGGGCCCCGGCCCCGGCGAGCGCGGCGGGCAGATCGTCTTCGACGGCACGCCCGAGACCATCCGCGCGGCGGACACGCTGACCGGCGCCTACCTCGGCGCACGCAAGCATGTCGGCATGGGTCTGAAGCGCCTCGTCGAGGAGAACACGCCCAGGCTCATCCTCGAAGGCGTGCGCGAGCACAACCTGAAGGGCGTGTCCGTCGAGTTCCCGCTGCAGCGCATGGTCGTCGTGACCGGCGTGTCCGGCTCGGGCAAGAGCACGCTGATGCAGGACGTGCTCTACCCGGCGCTGGCGCGCCAGTTCGGCAAGGCCACCGAGACGCCGGGCGCGCACGAGCGCCTGCTGGGCGCCGACCATCTGGCCGACGCTGTCTTCGTCGACCAGTCGCCCATCGGCAAGACGGCGCGCTCCAACCCGGCCAGCTATGTCGGCGCCTTCGACGAGATCCGCAAGCTGTTCGCCGAGGCGCCGGTGGCCCGCGAGCGCAGCTACACGGCCGGCATGTTCAGCTTCAACGCCGGCGACGGCCGCTGCCCGACCTGTTGCGGCTCGGGCTTCGAGCATGTCGAGATGCAGTTCCTCAGCGACGTCTACCTGCGCTGCCCGGACTGCGACGGCAAGCGCTTCCGCGCCGAGATGCTGGACGTGAAGCTCACGCTGAAGGAGCGCGACCTCAGCGTGTCCGACGTGCTGGAGCTGACCGTCGCCGAGGCGGTGAACCTGTTCAGCGAGCAGCGCGCCGTCGTCACCAAGCTGCAGCCCATCGTCGACGTGGGCCTGGAATACGTGCGCCTGGGCCAGCCGGTGCCGACGCTGTCGGGCGGCGAGGCGCAGCGCCTGAAGCTGGCCGGCTTCCTGGCCGAGGCGGCAAGCAACCCGCGCTTCGGCGTCGCGAAGAAGGGCACGCTCTTCCTGTTCGACGAGCCGACCACCGGCCTGCACTTCGACGACATCGCCAAGCTGATGCGCGCGATGCGCAAGCTCTTGAGCGCCGGCCACTCGCTGATCCTCATCGAGCACAACCTCGACGTCATCCGCGCGGCCGACTGGCTGATCGATCTCGGCCCCGAGGGCGGCGAGGACGGCGGCGAGCTAGTCTGCGTCGGCACACCGGAGGAAGTGGCCCGGCATGTCGGCTCGCACACCGCCGCCGCGCTGCGCGACTACGCGTTGCACATGGACCGCCCGGCCGTGGCCGTGGAGGAGGGGCGGCCGCTGCAGCAGCTCATCAAGGCGCGCCGTGCGGCCGATGAGGCCATCAGGATCGTCAACGCGCGCGAGCACAACCTGAAGGGCCTGAGCGTCGAGATCCCGCGCGGCAAGTTCAATGTCGTGACCGGCGTCAGCGGCTCCGGCAAGTCCACGCTGGCCTTCGACATCCTGTTCAACGAAGGCCAGCGTCGCTACCTCGAATCGCTGAACGCCTACGCCCGCTCCATCGTGCAGCCGGCCGGCCGGCCCGAGGTGGATGCGGTCTGGGGCATCCCGCCCACCGTGGCCATCGAACAGCGCCTGTCGCGCGGCGGCCGCAAGAGCACGGTCGCGACGACCACCGAGGTCTGGCATTTCCTGCGCCTGCTCTATGTGAAGCTGGGCGTTCAGCATTGCGTCAAGGACGGCGCGCCGGTGCGGCCGCAGAGCGTCGAGTCCATCGCGGCCCAGCTGATGCGCGACTACCGCGGCCAGCATGTCGGCCTGCTCGCGCCTCTCGTCGTCAACCGCAAGGGCGTCTATACCGACCTCGCCAAATGGGCCAAGGGCCGCGGCCACACGCACCTGCGCGTGGACGGCGAGTTCCTGCCCACCTCGCCTTGGCCGCGCCTGGACCGCTTCAAGGAGCACACGCTGGAGCTGCCCGTCGGCGACCTCGTCGTCGCGCCGGAACGTGAGGCCGAGCTGCGCGAGCTGCTCGCCAAGGCGCTGGACATCGGCAAGGGCGTGCTGCATCTGCTGGCGCCGCTGGACGGCCTCAGCCTCCAGGGCGGCGCGACCGGCGCCGGCGTCGGCACGGTCAAGGTCTTCTCCACCAAGCGCGCCTGTCCGGTCTGCGGCACCAGCTACCCCGAGCTGGATCCGCGGCTGTTTTCCTACAACTCCAAGCATGGCTGGTGCGGCAGCTGCGTCGGCACCGGCCTGCAGCTGACCCGCGAGCAGCGCAAGGCGCTGGACGACAGCGTGCAGGCCGACGACAACCGTGGCCGCGAGCAGAGCTTCCCGGCCGAGGAGGCCGAGGTCGAGGGCCTGACCGACGCCCCCTGCCCGGACTGCCATGGCACGCGGCTGAACCCGACGGCACGCTCGGTCGAGTTCGAGGCCAAGGGCATCGGCGAGGTCGCCGCATGGAGCGTGGGCCAGGCGCGCGATTGGGTGCGCGGCCTGATGCTGGAAGGGCGCGATGCCGACATCGCGCGCGACGTCGTCAGCGAGATCCTCGGTCGGCTGGAGTTCCTCGAAGAGGTCGGCCTGGGCTATCTGACGCTGGACCGCGCGGCGCCCACGCTGTCGGGCGGCGAGGCCCAGCGCATCCGCCTCGCGGCCCAGCTCGGCAGCAATCTGCAGGGCGTCTGCTATGTGCTGGACGAGCCCACCATCGGCCTGCACCCGCGTGACAACCAGATCCTGCTGAAGGCGCTGGCCACGCTGGGCGACAAGGGCAACACCCTGGTCGTCGTCGAGCACGACGAGGACACCATCCGCCGTGCCGATCACATCATCGACATCGGCCCCGGCGCCGGCAAGCGCGGCGGCCGCGTGGTGGCCGAAGGCACGGCGGCGCAACTGGCCCTGCAGCCCGAATCGACGACCGGCCGCATGCTGGCCCGGCCGCTGATTCACCCGCTGCAGCCGCGCCGCGCAATCGAGGCCGACGCGCCCCGGCTGACGGTGCTGAACGCGGCCCTGCACAACCTGAAGGCCGTGACGGTCGACGTGCCGCTGCACCGCCTCGTGGCCGTGACCGGCGTGTCGGGCTCCGGCAAGTCCACGCTGGCCCGCGACGTGCTCCTCGCGAACATGGCCGTGGCCGTGCCGCTGCGCAAGGCGCCTAGCAAGTGGGCCGGCTGCGACGGCATCACCGGGCACGAGCAGGTGGACCGAGTTTTGGAGGTCGACCAGACCCCCATCGGCAAGACGCCGCGCTCCTGCCCGGCCACCTATATCGGCTTCTGGGACGCGATCCGCAAGCTGTTCGCCGAGACGCTGGAGTCCAAGGCGCGCGGCTATGCGCCGGGCCGTTTCAGCTTCAACACCGGCGAGGGCCGCTGCCCGGGCTGCGAGGGCCAGGGCGTGAAGACCATCGAGATGAGCTTCCTGCCGGACGTGAAGGTGCCCTGCGACCAATGCCACGGCCAGCGCTTCAACCCCGAGACGCTGGGTGTGTCGTGGCGCGGCAAGAGCATCGGCGACGTGCTGGCGATGGAGGTGGACGAGGCCGTCGAGTTCTTCGCGTCGATGCCGTCCATCGCGCATCCGCTGCAGTTGCTGAAGGACGTCGGCCTGGGCTATCTGACGCTGGGCCAGCCCTCGCCGACGCTGTCGGGCGGCGAGGCGCAGCGCATCAAGCTGGTCAGCGAGCTGGTCAAGGTCCGCGACGACGTGACGCGCCGCGGCCAGAAGGCGCCGCATACCTTGTACGTGCTGGACGAGCCGACCGTGGGCCTGCACATGGCCGACGTCGAGAAGCTGATCCGCGTGCTGCACCGGCTGGTGGCGGGCGGGCATTCGGTGGTCGTCATCGAGCATGACCTCGACGTCATCGCCGAGGCGGACTGGGTGCTGGACCTGGGGCCGGAGGGCGGGGACGCCGGGGGGCGCGTCGTGGTTGAAGGCACGCCGGAGCAGGTGGTGGCCAGCGGCAGCCACACGGGCCTGGCCCTGGCGCCGGTGCTAGCGCGGGCGTGACGGAATGCGCGCCGGGCGATGAGGGTTGGGGTAAACCCTTGATGAAAGTCAAGGAGTGGCGACAATCCGCGCCTTCTCCTGGCACACCCGCTTGAAAGACGGGGTCGCAAAGCCTCCGGTCTACCGCCCGATCTCCGTCATCGGGCCACGATAGCGGGGTTGCCAATCCTCCCGGGTTGTCCGTCCGGCGCCGCGTGCGTCGGGCGTTGCCTCGTCTTTCGCGAACGTTGCCGCCAGGCCTCGCTTCGAAACCACGAAAGACCCGCGCATGTTGAACACCATCAAGAGTCGGCTGATCGCGATCTGCATGCTGATCGTCGTCGCCGCCGTCGGCGTCGCCACGCTGGCCAGCTATCTGGCCGTGAGCCACCATGCACGCAGCCAGGTCAATGCCGAGCTGGTGGCCCTGGGCGATGCCCAGGCCGGTGCCATGGGCGCCTGGGTGCGCAAGCAGCAGGACATCGTCTCCGCGCTGGGCCCGGCCGCCGCGCTGGACGACCCCGCCGCACCGCTGGAGCAGGCGTTGAAGTCGGGCCGGCTGGACCTGGCCTACATCGGCAGCGCCGACAGGCGCATGGTCTCCTTCCCGAGCCGCCAGCGCGCGGCCGACTACGACCCGACGGCTCGCCCCTGGTACAAGCTGGCCGCCACCAAGCCGGACGCGGCCGTCATCACGGCGCCCTACATCGCCGCCTCGACGCAGAAGCTGGTCGTCAGCTTCGCCCGCGCCGTCCAGGCCGACGGCCAGCTGCACGCCGTCGCGGGCATCGACGTGGCGCTGGACGATGTCATCGCCACGTTGAAGTCGATCAAGCCCACGCCCTCGGGCCTGGCCTTCCTGCTCGACAAAGACGGCCGCATCCTTGCACACCCGGATGCTGCGCTGAGCCTGAAGCCGGTGGCCGACTGGTCGCCGGCCGTCGACGCCGCGCTGCTGGCTCGCGCGGCCGAGCACGGCGCGGCGCTGGCCGAGGCGCACGTCGGCGAACGCGATTTCTTCCTGCGCTCCAGCGCCGTGCCGGGCACGGACTGGACTCTGGTGCTGGCCGCCGATCGCGGTGAAGCGCTGGCGGCGCTGTCGGACGTGCTGAGCAATGCCGGCATCGCGCTGGTCGCGGTGGCGCTGGTGGCGGCGCTGCTGTCGGCGCTGGCCGTGGGCGTGCTGCTGCAGGGCCTGGCGCGGGTGCGCGACGCGATGGACCAGATCGGTTCCGGCACCGGCGACCTGACGCGGCGCCTGCCCGACCAGGGGCGCGACGAGATTGCCGACATCGCCCGCGCCTTCAACCAGTTCGTGGCCAAGATCGAGGCCGTGCTGTTCGACGTGCGCGCCACCAGCCAGTCCATCGCCGTGGCCTCACGCGAGATCGCCGCCGGCAGCCAGGACCTGAGCCAGCGTACCGAGGAGAGCGCCAGCAGCCTGCAGCAGACGGCGAGTTCCATGGAGCAACTGACCAGCACCATCGGCCACAGCGCCGATGCGGCCGCCAGCGCGAATCAACTGGCCGGTGGTGCGGCCGACGCGGCGCGCCAGGGCGGCGACATCATCGGCCAGGTGGTCGAGACCATGGCGCGCATCAACGAGGCCAGCCACCGCATTGCCGACATCATCGGCACCATCGACGGCATCGCCTTCCAGACCAACATCCTGGCGCTGAACGCCGCCGTCGAGGCGGCCCGTGCCGGCGAGCAGGGACGCGGCTTCGCCGTCGTCGCCAGCGAGGTGCGGGCCCTGGCCCAGCGCAGCGCCCAGGCGGCCAAGGAGATCAAGACCCTGATCGGCGCCAGCGCCGAGCGCGTCGACACCGGCAGCGTGCTGGTCGGCGACGCTGGCACCAGCATGGGCGAGATCGTCTCCAGCGTGCAGCGCGTGACCGACATCATGGCCGAGCTGAGTGCGAGTGCGCGCGAGCAGAGCCAGGGCATCCAGGAGGTCAACCAGGCGGTGGGCCAGCTGGATCTGGTGACGCAGCAGAACGCCGCGCTGGTGGAGGAGTCGGCCGCGGCGGCCGAGAGCCTCAAGGAGCAGGCCCAGCGCCTGGCCGAGATCGTCGGCGTGTTCCGGCTGAGCGAGGCGGTGGGCGGCTGAGCGCCGTGACGAATGGGTCGGGCAGGATGGCTTCCTAGAATCCGCCGCCCCTAATCCTAGGGGGCAGATTCAGGAGACCCCCTTGAAGCCCGTGACCTTCGCTGCCGCCGGCAGCCTGGCCCTTGCGCTGGCCTTGTCGGCGCTGATGCCGCTGCAGGCCCAGACGGCTCCGACGGCAGCCGCCGTGCCGACCCTGGAACAGATCTTCCGCGCCCAGCCCTACCGCGGCGCGGACGCGAAGGACGCGGCCTTCAGCCACAGCGGCCGCTACCTGGCCTATCGCTGGAACCCCTTCGGCGAGCCCGGTGCCGACCTCTGGGTGCACGACACCAGGACCGGCAGGACGCAGCGCGTCACGTCGCCCCAGGTCATGGCCGCCTTCGAAGCGCCCGAGGATCTCGCGCGCTTCGACAAGAAGCTCAAGCAGCGCGACACCGAATGGGCCGAGCGTCAGGCCCGCGAACTCGCGCAGCAGGCCTATCTGCGTGGCGACAAGGTCGATCTGTCGCAGTGGGAGACCGCCGCGATCGAGACGCTGAAGAAGGAGCTGGCCGACAGGAAGGCCAAGGACGATGCCCAGAAGGCGGCCGACAAGGCTGAGGCCGAGGCCGAGAAGCAGGCCATGGCCGCGCTGGCCGCCAGGCGCGCCGGCAAGCCCGCGCCCGCTGCCTCCGCCGCCTCTGCCGCGGCGGCATCCGAAAAGAAGGACGACAAGAAGGATGACAAGGAGAAGGAGCTCTGGGAGCTGCGCGACGAGCTGAAGAAGAAGCTCGCCCGCGAGAAGCTCAAGCCCACCGACCTCTATCCCGGTGTCGCGCAGTTCGTCTGGGCGCACAAGGCCGACGAGCTGGTCTTCCAGTACCGCGGCGGCCTCTACCGCTGGCGCGCGGACGACAAGGCGCCTGCGCCGCTTGTCGCCACGCAGCGCCAGCTGCGCGTCGTGGCCTATGCGCCGGACGATGCCGGCATCGTCTTCATGGACGAGACCCGCGTGCTGCGGGCGCGCTTCAACCAGGCCGGCGTGCAGATCCTCAACCGCGAACTCATCCACCCGGACGACGAGCAGAAGAAATACCGCATCGAGCGGACCGTCATCAGCGAGGACGGCCGCTGGATGTCGCTGCAGGCCAGCGCGCCCAGGCTGGACGCCGACGGCAAGCCCGTGCCCGACGCCGGCCGCAAGGTCGAGATCATGAACTACGACGAGCGCTGGGCCACGGCCAAGAAGGTCGACCGCGAGGTGTCGGACGACAAGCGCAGCATCAAGCCGCTGGCCCTCTACATCCGCGCCGTGCCCAGGGCCGGCGAGGCGCCGCGCAAGCAGCCGGCGCCGGTGTTCACGAACGCAGGCGGCGACGTCTGGTTCGAGATGAGCGAGGTGGCCTGGGCGCGCGACGGCAGCCACTATGCGTTCACGACCTGGGAACGCGAGAAGGAGTTGCTGCGCGTCTATATCGGTAGCACTTGCCCCCGGCCGGCGGGTACGCCGGCTGCCCCCCAGGGGGGCGCTGCAGGCCTTGGGAGCGGCCCGGCGGCCTGCGCCGACGAAACCGCCAAGCCCGAGCTCGTGCTGGAGCGCCGCGGCGACGTCGGGCACGAAGTGGTTAGCGTCGTGGAGCCGCGCTTCACGCCGGACGGCAAGAGCCTGGTGCTCGCGCTGGACGAGGCCGGCTGGCGCCAGGCCTATGCCATCGACGTGGCGACGCGCGCGCTGCGCCCGCTGGTCAAGGGCGAGTTCGAGGCCTATGAGGTCGTCGGCTTCACGGCCGACAGCAAGGCGATGTTCGTGCTGGCCAATGCCGGCGACACGGCGGCGATGAATCTCTTCCGCGTCGACATGGCCAGCGGCGCGATGCAGGCGCTGGGCGCGCCGGGCGAATACCACCGCGCGGCGGCGGTGTCGGAGGACGGCCGCTGGGCCGCCGCCGACGCCGGCAACTGGGCGCAGCGGCCCGAGCTCAAGCTGATCGCCGTGGACGGCAAGGCCAGGACCGCGACGCTGACCGACAGCACCGACAAGGACTGGGCGGCCGTCGACGTGCTGCGGCCCGAGCGCTTCCATTACGCCAACCGCCACGGCGACCGCATCGAGGGCTATGTCTTCAGGCCTGCCGGCTGGAAGGCCTCCGACAAGCGCCCGGCCGTCGTCTACGTCTACGGCGGCCCGCTGAACGACCGCCACATCGTCGAGGTCGACAGCTTCCAGAACACGGCCTATCTGTTCGGCATGTACATGGCCGCCAGGCATGGCTATGTGATGCTTGCCGTGGACCCGCGCGGCCACAGCAACTACGGCCGCAGGTTCTCCGATGCCAACTGGGAGCATCCCGGCGAGCCCCAGGCCGAGGACCTGGAAGACCTCGTCAAGCTGCTGCCCGCGCAGTTCGGCGTGGACGCGAACCGTGTCGGCCTGAACGGCTGGAGCTTCGGCGGCTTCCAGACCCAGTACACGATGTACACCCGGCCCGACCTGTTCGCCGCCGGTATCGCCGGTGCCGGCCCGACCGAATGGGAGAACTACAACAGCTGGTACTCCGGCCGCACGCTGGGCAAGACCGAGCGCAGCAAGCCCAGCCTGCGCCGCTTCTCGCTGTTGCCGCTGGCCCGTGGCCTGAAGAAGCCGCTGCTGCTGGTGCACGGCATGCAGGACCCCAACGTGCTCTTCCAGGACACGGTCAACGTCTACCGCGCGCTGCTGGAGTCGGGCAAGGCCCCCCTGGTCGAGCTTTTCCTCGACCCGGACGGCGTGCATGGGCTGGGCGGCGTCGTGAAGCCGGCCACCTGGCACCGCAAGTACGAGGCCTTCTGGCTGCGCAACCTCGGCGCAGCCGCGCCCTGAGCCGCAGGCCTCAGCGGCCGGCGAATCCCGCGCGGGGTGGACTCACTTCAGCAGGGCCAGCAGCAGCAGGCGCGCCTTCTCCCAGTCGCGCCTGACGGTGCGCTCGGTCAGGCCCATGGCTGCACCGATCTCGGCTTCGGTGTAGCCGCCGAAGTAGCGCATCTCGACGACCTGGGCCAGGCGGGGTTCGGCGGCCTGCAGTGCCGCCAGGGCCTCGTGCACGCGCAGCACCTCGTCGGCCTGGGAGGGCCGTTGCAGCTCGACATGCGTGTCCGGCGTCAGTGCCTCGACGATGAGCTCGCGCATCACGCGGGCGGCATAGGCGAAGAACTCGCGCCGGCTCTCGGGCCGCAGGCGGGCGTCATGCGCCAGGCGCAGATAGCTCTCGTGCACGAGCTGGGTCGTGTGCAGGCCGCCGCCGTGGCAGCCGCCATCGCGCAGTCGCGCATGGGCCAGTTCGCGCAACGCCGGGTAGGCGGTCGCAAACAGCGCATCCAGCGCACCGGCCTCGCCTGCATTGACGCGCGCGATCAGCTCGTCGACTTCGTCATCGCCCATTCTTCCTCGCCATTCCCCGGCGACGGTCGCCATCTTGCCGCACTCCGCGCAGGCCTTGCCATAAGCTTCCGGCCATGTTGACTCTGATCAAGCCCGCCGACGAGGAGCGGCGCCTGGCCCGCCTCGCCGCGCTGGCCGTGATGGACACCGCGCCCGAGCCGCTGTTCGACCACCTGGCCGCGCTGGCCGCCCAGCTCTGCGGCACGCCGGTGGCCCTGCTCGGCCTCATCGACGAGAGGCGCCAATGGTTCAAGGCGCGCGTCGGCTTCGGCCGCGACGAGACGCCGCGCGAGCGCACTTTCTGCGTTCACACCCTGCAGGGCGACGGCCTGTTCGAGGTCTGCGATGCGCGCCTGGACGAGCGCTTCGCCGGCCACCCCGACGTGCTCGCCGAGCCGGCTCTGCGCTTCTATGCCGGCGTGCCCATCCGGCTCGACGACGGCAGCCACCCGGGTACGCTGTGCGTCGTCGACTACCGGCCACGCCAGCTCAGCGAGGCCCAGCGCGAGGCGCTGACCCGGCTGGCCGATGCCGCCGCCGAGGCGCTGATGATGCGCGAGCGCGTGATCGCCAACGCGCAGGCCGACTTCCAGGCCGGAGCCGTCGGCGCCGCGCTGGCCGCGCGGCGGGAGAGCGAGCAGCGCTTTCGCGTGCTGGCCGACGCCGCGCCGCTGGGTGTCTACCAGACCGACGCGGCCGGGCAGGGCGTCTATGCCAGCCCGTCCTGGCAGCGCATCTTCGGCCTGGGCCCGCAGGCCAGCCTCGGCGAGAGCTGGCTGGGGACGGTGCACCCCGACGACCTCGCCTCGGTGGGCGACCACTGGCGGCGCTGCGTCGCTGCCGGGCGCCGCTTCGAGATGCGCTTTCGCGCGCAGCGCGCCGACATGGCCGGCGGCGGGCTGCGCCAGTTGTGGGTGCGCGCCCATCCGCTGCCGGCGCCCGGCGGCGGCGTGACCGGCTACGTCGGCGTCGTCGAGGACGTTACTGAGCGGCTCACCGCCGAGCGCGAGCTGCGCGAGAGCCAGGCCCTGCTGGACCGCACCGGCCGCGTCGCCGGCATCGGCGGCTGGAGCATGGACCTGCGCACGATGGAGCTGGTCTGGAGCGACCAGACCTGCCGCATCCACGACCGCGAGCCCGGCCACCGGCCGACGCTGGACGAGGCCTTCAGCTACTACAAGCCCGAGGCCCGCCCCGCCATCGAGAACGCCATCCAGCAGGGCATGCGCGAGGGCCGGCCCTGGAGCCTGGAGCTGCCGCTGCGGACGGCCAGCGGCCGCGAGATCTGGGTGCTGGCCCAGGGCCAGGCCGACCTGCAGGACGGCGTGCCGGTGCGCCTCGTCGGCGCCCTGCAGGACGTGACCGAGCACCACCGCGCGGCGGTCGAGCTCGAGCAGAGCCGCCAGCGCCTGCGCGCGCTCTACGAGTCGACGCCGGCGCTGATGCACTCGGTCGACGCGAGCGGCCGCGTGCTCAGCGTGTCGGACCGCTGGCTGGAGCGCCTGGGCTACCGGCGCGAGCAGGTCGTCGGCCGCCAGCTCGACGACTTCATGACGCCCGAGACCAGCGCCCAGGTGCGCGAAAGCTACCGCCCGGCGCTGTGGCGGGACGGCCATGTCGACGACTGCCCGGTGCAGCTGATCTGCGCCGACGGCCGGCTGCGCGACGCCCTCGTCTCCGCTGTCGCCGAATTCGACCTCGCGGGCCGGCCGCTGCGCGCGCTGGCCCTGGTGGACGACATCACCGAGGAGCTTCGGCATCGCGCCGAGCTGGCCCAGGAGCAGCGCATGCGCCGCCAGATCGAGCGCCATGTGCAGGAGCTGGACCAGCTGCTGCACGAGCGCTCCGAGATGCTGGACGTGCTGGCGCATGAGGTGCGCCAGCCGCTGAACAACGCCAGCGCGGCGCTGCAGAGCGCGACGTCCAGCCTGGCCGGGCGCGGCGAGCGCCTCGCGCTGGAGCGGCTCACGCGCGCCCAGGCCGTGCTCGGCCAGGTGCTGGCCGGCGTCGACAACACGCTGGCCGCGGCCAGCCTGCTGGCCGGCGGCGGGCGCATCGCGCGGCTGGACACCGACATCGACACGCTGATCGCCGTGACCATTGCCGACCTGCCGCGCGAGCAGCGCGACCGCATCGTCGTGCGCCGCCACACCGCCACGCGCACCGCGCTGATGGACATGAGCCTGCTGCGCCTGGCACTGCGCAACCTGCTGTCCAACGCGCTGAAGTACGCGCCGGGCGTGAGCCCCGTGACCCTGCATGTGATGGACTTCGACGAGCCGGCGGCCCTGCAGCTGGAGGTGGCCGACGCCGGGCCCGGCATCCCGCGCGAGCTGCTGCCGCGCCTGTTCATGCGCGGCGCGCGCGGCCACGGCGGCACCGAGGCCGCCCACGGCCTGGGCCTGTACATCGTGCGCCGCGTGATGGACCTGCACGGCGGCAGCGCCGAGCTGCTGCGCACCGGGCCGCTCGGCACCGTGATGCGCCTGACCCTGCCGCAGGCTGGCTAGACTTTCCCGCACCCGGTTTCAGCGAGCCGACCCGATGACGCGCAACCGCTCCCTCAGCCTGCGCACCCAGCTCAGCCTGGTGCTGGGTGGCCTGGCCCTGGCCATCCTGAGCCTCGTCGGCGTCTACCTGGGCAGCGTCGCTACCGACGAGCTCTATGGCGCCCAGCAGGCCGCCGTGCGCGCGACGGCTCAGTCCGCCGCCGAGACGCTGGCCAGCCAGCTGCGCGACCGCGAGCGCGAGATCAAGCTGCTCAGCGTCGCGTCCAACCTGACCCATGGCGCGCTGGACTCCGACCGCGCTCGCGACGCGCTGGAGCGCCGCCTCGCCCTGCACGACGAATACGCCTGGATGGGCGTCGCCTCGCCCGACGGCCTGGTGCAGCAGGCCACCGGCGGCATGCTGATGGGGCGCTCGGTCGCGCAGCGCGATTGGTTCATCGCCGGGCGCGAACGCGTCTATGTCGGCGACGTGCACGAGGCCAAGATGCTGGCGGCGATGCTGCCCGTCGAGCCCGGCGGCGAGCCGACCCGCTTCATCGACTTCGCCGCGCCCATCCACGACAGCGAAGGCCGGCTGCGTGGCGTCGTCGCCACCCATGTGCGCTGGCGCTGGGTGACCGGCATCGTCGACGAGACCGCGAGCCGCCTGCATCCGGGGCACGGCATGGACGTCCTCATCGTCGACCGCCAGGGCCGCGTGCTCTATCCCGAGGCGATGAAGCTGGCCCAGGCCCGTGGCGAGGCCGTGCTGCCCAATGGCCGCTTCGAGGGGCCGGTGCGCTTCGGCGACGGGCGCGCTTCGGCGGCGAGGAGTTCGCGGTGCTGCTGCCCGAACTGGCCGGCGCGCAGGAGGCGGTCCTGGCGGCCGGGAAGATCCGCGCCACGGTCGAGGCTGCAGCCTTCGCTGATGTCGGCCGGCTGACGGTCAGCGTCGGCGTCAGCCTGGTTTTGCCGGACGATGCCGATGCCGGCCCGCTGATCGCGCGTGCCGATGCGGCGCCCTACGAGGCCAAGCGCGGCGGCCGCAATGCCGTCGTGCTGAATGCGCCCGGGGCAAGCGAGGCGCCCGTGAGCTAGTTCACGCTGGCGCAGTCGCGTGGCGCTGGCTGGGCCGGGGAGCAAGGTTTCCTCGTGGTGTTCGGGCGCGACTCGCTTTAGTCTGGCGGCATGCCCGAAGTTCCCTGCCCGGGCGGCGCGACGAGGCGCTGTCCGCGATGATGCTGCCGACCGAATCCGACCAGCGCCGCTTTGCCGATCTGCTGCAGCGCCGCGCGGGGCTGTCGCTGCCGGTGGCCAGCCTGCCGCTGGCGGGTGCGCGGCTGACACCCCGCCTGGACCGCCTCGGCCTGGACAGCTTCGCGGCCTATCTGGCCCTGCTGGAGGAGGGCGACGAGCTGCCGATGGCTCTGGACCTGCTGACGACGCAGGAGGCCTGCTTCTTCCGCGAGCCCGAGCAGTTCGAGCTGCTGGAGTCGGAGCTGAGCCGCCAGCGGCCGGTGCGGCTGCGGCTGTGGAGCGCCGGCGCGGGCACGGGCGACGACGCCTACAGCCTGGCCATGCTGCTCGGCGACCTGCAGCGCGCCGGCCGCCTCGGTGCGGACTGGTCGGTGCTGGGCACGGACATCAGCGAGCCGCGGCTGCAGGCCGCGAAGGCCGCCCTCTATGCGCAGGCGCGGCTGCGCCTGGTCAGCGCGCAGCGGCGCCAGCGCTATTGCCTGGGCGGCGAGGGCGCGGCCGGCCTCGTGCAGATGCAGGCCGGCCTGCGCGAGCGGGTGCGCTTCGAGCGCCTCGACCTGCGCCAGGCACTGCCGGCGGGCGAGCCCTTCGACGTCATCCTGCTGCGCCACCTGCTGGTCTATTTCGACGCCGCGACGCGCCGCGCCATCGTCGCGCGCGTGCTGGCCCGGCTGCGGCCTGGCGGGCTGTTCGCCGTCGGGGCGGCCGAGGCCCGGCTGTTCGACCCGGACGGCCTCGAGCCGCTGATGCCGGGCCTGTTCCGCAAGGGCCGGCAGCAGCCTGCGCGGCGCAGCGCCAGCGCGGCGCTGGTGGCGCCGATGCCTAGATGAGCTGCAGCGGCGCGCGGAAGACGTAGCCCACGCGCGACTTGCTCTGCAGCGGCACCAGCGTGGGCGTGGCGCGCTCGATGCGGCGGCGCAGACGGTAGATGGTGGCCGACAGGCCGTCGTCTTCGCTGCCTTCCGGCACCTCGCGGCCCAGCCGGGCCAGCAGGGCCTCGCGCGTGACCGGCTCGCCGCCGGCCTGCGCAAAGCATTCCAGCAGCTGGCGGTCGGCCTCGCTGAGCTGGATGCGCGTGCCGTCGGGCACGATGAGCTCGCCGCTGTTGCGGTCCAGCTTCCAGACGGCGTCGGCCGCCGAGGGCTTGGCCACGCGGCGTTGCACGGCGGCGATGGCCAGGGCGACCTGCTCGAACTGCACGGGCTTGACGAGGTACATGTCGGCGCCGGCCGTGATGACCTCGCGGAAGACCTCGGGGCCGAGGCGCCCGGACACGACGACGACGCCGGCATCCGTGCGGCGGCGCAGAATCTTGATCAGCTCCACGCCGTTGACGCCGGGCAGCATCAGGTCGACGAGGTAGAAGTCGAAGGAGAAGGCTTCGGGCGCGGCCAGCAGTGCGTTGCTGTCGTCGAAACGGCTGACCGCGATACCCTGCTGCTCCCGCAGGAACTGCGTCAGGAACTCCGAATACTCGGCATCGTCGTCGATCAGGGCGAGGGTCATGGGTTGCATGGCGGCGGGGTGGGCTCGGAGCAATCGCGGAGTTTGCCGCATGACGGCTGCGTCAGCCGTCAGTCACACCGTGTCCGAGTGCACGGGGCTTCGTGTTTTGCGCGGGGTCGGGGCCACAAATGAATGACACTAGTCCCGTCGCGTGAGAATTCAAGACCCGGCCCACGAGGAGACCGACGATGGCCGATGACGCGTTGGACGAAGGCGCGGGCGACCCGCTGGCCTGGCTGCAGCCCGGCCATCGCGCCGCGCCGGCCGAGGCGCTGAGGCGCATCCAGGCGCTGTGCGTGGGCTGGCCCGACCTGCATGCCGCGATGTTCGTCGTGCTGGCCACCCATCAGGAACTGCCGCGCGACATGCTGGCCGCGGCGATCAAGCAGTTCCGCCCCGACCTGGATGCCTACAGCCGCGAGGACGTCGTCGGCCTGCTGACGGCGGTCTGGAACGGCGGCAAGAGCGGTTTCGACGCGGTGCTGCGCACCCGCGCAAATGCGCCGAAGAAGGCTGCCGGCGGCCTGTCCTGGGTCAAGGAGTAGGGAGGCAAGGCCGAACGGGCCTGCTGCGGCGCGCGATTCCTGCCTGCGGGCGCATCGCTGCGTTGCAAATGCTCGCCGTAGAGGGCTACGGCTCCGCTTTGCGCCTGGCGCTGCATCTCGCACGCAGGCTCGCGCATCCGCATCAGGCCCGTTCAGCCTTGCCGCTTCAACCCCAGCGCGGCCCAGCCTTCGTGCCCGAGCTTGTCCAGCGTCTCGAGATTGTTCTCGTAGATGGAGGCGGTGTCGGGCATGGACTCGACGGCGCGCTCGATGCTGTCCTCGCGGAGCAGGTGCAGCGTGGGGTAGGGCGAGCGGTTGCTGTAGTTGGCGATGTCGCCGGGCTCGCTGCCTTCGAACTGGTAGTCGGGATGGAAGTCGGCGATCTGCAGGATGCCGTCGAGCTTGAGCTCCTCCACCAGCGCATCGGCCGCGTCGAGGAAGTCGTTGAAGTCCAGGAAGTCGGTCAGCACGCCGGGGTGGATGAGCAGCGTCGTGTCGACCTGCTCCGGGTCGGCGCGGTTCAACGCCAGCAACTCGCGGGCCAGGTCCTTGAGCAGCGCCTCGGGCTCGGTCGCGTCGCTGACGACGTAGCGGATGCGCTCGTTGACGTGCACCGCCTTCGCGAAGGGGCAGAGGTTGAGGCCGATGACGGCCTTTACAACCCAGTCGCGGGTGTCGTTGATGACTTGATCTTGGTTCATGCTTTGGGCGTGTTCAGCCAGGTTTCGGCGAGACGGAC
The DNA here is from genome assembly GCF_004342485.1 of Roseateles saccharophilus. GTDB lineage: Bacteria > Pseudomonadota > Gammaproteobacteria > Burkholderiales > Burkholderiaceae_C > Pelomonas > Pelomonas saccharophila. The sequence goes on along the minus strand of NZ_SMBU01000038.1, from coordinate 15,063 downwards.
CCACATCGAGCCGCCCAGCGGGATGAGGTCGTCGTTGAAGTCGTAGCTCGGGTTGTGCAGCGTGCAAGGCCCCAGGCCGTGGCCGCCCGTGCGGTGCTCGCCGTCGCCATTGCCGATCAGGAAATAGCAGCCGGGCTTGTCGAGCAGGTAGTAGCTGAAGTCCTCGGCGCCCATGGTTGGCTCGAACTCCTGCACATTGTCGGCGCCGACCATGTCGGCCAGCACGCGGCGCGCGAAGTCGGTCTCGGCGGGGTGGTTGATCGTCGGCGGGTAGTTGCGGCGGAACTCGAACTCGGCCGTCAGTTCGAAGGCGGCGGCCAGCTGCTCCGTCATGTCCTTCATGCGGCGCTCCAGCAGGTCCAGCAGCTCCAGCGTGAAGGTGCGCACCGTGCCTTCCATGACGACCGTGTCGGGCACGACATTGGTGGCCTCGCCGGCATGGATCATCGTGACCGAGATGACGCCGGGGTCGATGGGCCGCTTGTTGCGGCTGACGATGGTTTGGAAGGCCGTGACGAGCTGGCAGGCCGCCGGCACCGGGTCGATGCCCAGATGCGGCATGGCCGCATGCGAGCCCTTGCCCTTGAGCGTGATCTTGAACTCGTTGCTGCTCGCGAACACCGGGCCGCTCTTCACGGCGAACTGGCCGGCTTTCATGCCGGGCCAGTTGTGGGCGCCGAACATGGCCTCCATCGGGAATTTTTCGAACAGGCCGTCCTTGATCATCTCGCGCGCACCGCCGCCGCCTTCCTCGGCGGGCTGGAAGACCAGATACACCGTGCCGTCGAAATTGCGCTGCTTGGCCAGATGCTTGGCCGCGGCCAGCAGCATGGCGGTGTGGCCGTCGTGGCCGCAGGCATGCATGCGGCCCAAGTAGGAGCTGGCGTGCGGGAACTGGTTGCGCTCGGTCATCGGCAGTGCGTCGATGTCGGCGCGCAGGCCCACGGCGCGGGCGGACGTGCCGTTCTTGACGATACCGACCACGCCGGTTTTCCCCAAGCCGCGGTGCACGGGGATGCCCCAGCCGGTCAGCGCCTGGGCGATGACGTCGGCGGTGCGCTGCTCGTGGAAGCAGAGCTCGGGATGCTTGTGCAGGTCGCGGCGGATGGCCGTGATGGCGGGCGCGTCCGCCAGGATGGCGTCGATGAGCTTCATGACGGTGTGACTTCAGGCTTTGTAATGGGCGGAGTTTAGGATTCCGCCCGTGAACATGCGCCGTGTCGCTCATCGCTGGTTGCTCTGGCTGGCCTTGCTGCTCCCTATCGCCCAGGCGATGGCGGGCGTGCATGCGCTGTCCCACGTCAGCGGCGAGCGCCAGGACGACGGCATCGCCCATCTCGTCCACTGCGACCTCTGCTTGACCGCGGCCGACCTGGCCAGCGGTGCGCCGACCGCCCCGCCCGGCCCGCTGCCGGTCGGCGTCGCGGTCGAGGCCCTTGTCGCCACGCCTGCAGTCGCCGCCGTCGAGCGCGGCACCGACTGGCGCCCGCCGGCCCGCGCGCCGCCTGCTTTCGCCTGAATCCGGCCTTCCCGCTCCCGTCATGGGCGCGGGTGTTTGCGTTTTCCTGCGGAAGTTTCTCCCATGCGTTCCTTTGCCCTGGCGCCGCTCGCGGCCGCCTGCCTCTCCGTTCTTGCCGCCGGCGTCCACGCCGAAGATGCGTCGGCCGATGCCCCGGCCGCCCCCGCCGCGGATGCCGCCACCCCAAGCCTGCAACGCGTCGAAGTCACCGGCACGCGCCAGCGCCTGGATGCGGCGCGCAATGCGTTGTCGCCGGACACCGGCAGCAGCATCTACCGCCTGGACAAGCAGGACCTGAAGAACCTGCCGCTGGGCGAAAGCACGCCGCTGAACCAGGTGCTGCTCCAGACACCTGGCGTCGTGCAGGACTCCTACGGCCAGCTGCATGTGCGCGGCGACCATGCCAACGTGCAGTACCGCATCAACGGCGTCATCATCCCGGAGTCCATCAGCGGCTTCGGCCAGGCGCTGGAGACGCGCTTCGCGGACCATCTCAACGTGCTGACCGGCGCCCTGCCGGCGCAGTACGGCATCCGCAATGCGGCCGTGGTGGACATCCAGAGCAAGGGCGACACGCCGGGCAGCGGCGGCAGCATCGGCCTGACGGTGGGCAGCCGTGGCCACGCGGAGACGTCGCTGGAGATGAGCGGCACGCAGGGCCAGCTGAACTATTTCCTGACCGGCTCGCTGCTGCGCAACGACATCGGCATCGAGAACCCGACCAGCGAGCGCAACGCGCTGCACGACACGACGCGGCAGGCCAAGTCTTTCGGCCTGCTGTCCTATGTGCTGGGCGACGACAGCCGCGTCAGCCTGATGTTCGGCACCAGCAACGACCGCTTCCAGATCCCGAACGTCCCGGGGCAGTCGCCCGGCTTCACGACCGACGGCCATCAGCCGGTCGACTCTGCCACGCTGGACGCGCGTCAGACCGAGCGCAACCGCTTCGTCGTGGCGACCTACCAGGGCGCGCTGGGCAGCATGGTGGACTACCAGCTCTCCGTCTTCAACCGCGTGACCGACGTGCACTACCGGCCGGACGCCATCGGCGACCTGCGGTTCAACGGCATCGCCGCAGACATCCTGCGCCGCAACGACGCCAACGGCGCGCAGGCCGACCTGAGCTACAAGCTCAACCTGGCCCACACGCTGCGGGCCGGCCTGTTCGCGCAGCAGGAGAAGGTCAGCACGGTCAACGGCGCCGCGGTGTTCCCGGCCGATGCAGCCGGCAACCAGACCAGCGGCTTGCCGCTCTTCATCCAGGACGACTCGCGCATCACCGGCCACCTGTGGAGCGCCTATCTGCAGGACGAGTGGCGGCCCGCCAAGCTGCTGACGATCAACTATGGCCTGCGCTACGACCAGGTGCACACCATCGTGGACGAGCAGCAGTTCAGCCCGCGCCTGGGCCTGGTCTACGAGGCGTCGCAGACGCTGCGCCTGCATGCCGGCTATGCGCGCTACTTCACGCCGCCGACGACGGAGAAGATCGACACCACCTCGGTGGCCAAGTTCGTCGGAACGACGAATGCGCTGCCGTCCGACGCCGACACCGCGGTGCGCTCCGAGCGCTCGGACTACTTCGACGCCGGCCTGTCCTTCCAGGCCTCGCCGACGCTGACCTTCGGCATCGACGGCTACTACCGCAAGGTCCAGCACCTGCAGGACGAAGGCCAGTTCGGCAAGGCGCTGATCTACTCTGCCTTCAACTTCGAGCAGGGCCGTATCTACGGGCTGGACCTGTCGGCCACCTACAAGGGCGATGCGCTGAACGGCTATGTCAACCTGGGGCTGTCGCATGCGCGTGCCAGGGGCATCGAGAGCGGCCAGTTCAATTTCGACCAGGCCGAGCTGGACTACATCGCCAGCCACTGGGTGCACCTGGACCACGAGCAGCGCGTCAGCGGCTCGGCGGGGCTGTCCTACCGCTTCGCAGGCGGCTTGGCCGCCAGCGCCGACCTGCTGTTCGGCAGCGGCCTGCGCCGGGGCTTTTCCAACACCGAGCACCTGCCGGGCTATGCCAGCGTCAATGCGTCCCTGGCCAGGACCTTCGACTTGGGGCGCGGGCTCGGCAAGTTCGACACCCGCCTGGCGGTCATGAACCTGTTCGACCGTGCCTACCAGCTGCGCGACGGCTCGGGCATCGGCGTCGGTGCGCCGCAGTTCGGCCTGCGCCGCTCGGTCTACCTGACGGTCAGCAAGCCCTTCTGACCGCGCGGCCGGGGCGCCGGGTATAACTCTGGTGCCCCGGCGCTCGCTCCTCGGGCGACATGCACGCCAACGGTGCTCCGCGCACCAGAAGCTGCTGCCGAACCTGGGCGCGGAACTTGCGTCGTCGGGCAGGCATGAGGAGCGACGATGCAGACCGCCTTTGACGAGATGAATGCGGCAGGGTCGAACCAGACCCGCGCCCACTACGAGTCCTATGCCCGCTGGCTGGCCGACCAGCCCGAATCGCTGATGCGCGAGCGGCGCGAGCAGGCCGAGCTGATCTTCCGCCGCGTCGGCATCACCTTCGCGGTCTATGGCGACAAGGACAGCGGCGAGGGCACCGAGAGGCTGATCCCCTTCGACCTGATCCCGCGCGTGATCCCGGCCAACGAGTGGACCTCGATGCAGGCCGGCCTGGCCCAGCGCGTGACGGCGCTGAACCGCTTCATCCACGACGTCTACCACGACCAGGAGATCCTGAAGGCCGGCATCGTGCCCGCCGACGAGATCCTGAAGAACGCGCAGTTCCGCCCCGAGATGATGGGCGTGGACGTGCCGGGCAATGTCTACAGCCACATCGCCGGCGTCGACATCGTGCGCGCCGGCAATGCCGACGGCACGGGCGACTACTACGTGCTGGAGGACAACCTGCGCGTGCCCTCGGGCGTGAGCTACATGCTCGAGAACCGCAAGATGATGATGCGGCTCTTCCCCGAGCTCTTCGTCAGCCATCGCATCGCGCCGGTGGCCCACTACCCGGACCTGCTGCTGGACACGCTGCGCAGCGTGGCGCCGCCGGGCGTGGCCGACCCGACCGTCGTCGTCATGACGCCGGGCATGTACAACTCGGCCTACTTCGAGCATGCCTTCCTCGCGCAGCAGATGGGCGTGGAGCTGGTCGAGGGCCAGGACCTGTTCGTCGACGGCGGCTTCGTCTACATGCGCACGACGCGCGGGCCCAAGCGCGTCGACGTCATCTACCGGCGCATCGACGACGACTTCCTCGACCCCCAGGTTTTCCGCGCCGATTCGCAGCTGGGTTGCGCGGGGCTGGTCGGCGCCTACAAGGCCGGCAAGGTGACGCTGTCCAACGCCATCGGCACGGGCATCGCGGACGACAAGTCCATCTACCCCTATGTGCCCAAGATGGTCGAGTTCTACCTCGGCGAGAAACCCATCCTGCAGAACGTGCCGACCTATGTCTGCCGCGAGAAGGAGGATCTGGCCTACACGCTGGCGCATCTGAGCGAGCTGGTCGTGAAGGAGGTGCATGGCGCCGGCGGCTACGGCATGCTGGTCGGGCCGGCCGCGACCAAGGACGAGGTCGAGGCCTTCCGCGCGCGGCTCGTGGCCAACCCCGGCAACTACATCGCGCAGCCGACGCTGTCGCTGTCCACCTGCCCGACCTTCGTCGAGAGCGGCATCGCGCCCCGTCACATTGATCTGCGACCCTTCGTGCTGTCGGGCTCGTCGGTGCGCATGGTGCCGGGCGGGCTCACCCGCGTCGCATTGAAGGAGGGTTCCTTGGTGGTGAACAGCAGCCAGGGTGGTGGGACCAAGGACACCTGGGTGCTGGAAGACTGAGGGAGACCACGAGATGCTTTCAAGAACCGCTGACCACCTCTTCTGGCTCAGTCGCTACATCGAACGTGCGGAGAACACCGCGCGCATGCTGGACATCGCCTATCAGACCTCGCTGCAGCCGCAGTCGGCCGACGAGTCCGAGCAGACCTGGCGCAGCCTGGTCTCCATCTCCGAGCTGAACGGCCTCTACGGCGCCAAGTACTCGACGATCAACGGCCGCAACGTCATGGAGTTCATGGTGGCCGACGAGAGCAATCTCTCGTCCATCTACAACTGCCTGCGCGCCGCGCGCGAGAACGCGCGTGCCGTGCGCGGCGCGCTGACGACCGAGGTCTGGGAGACGATGAACCAGACCTGGCTGGAGTTCCGCCGCCTGCTGCGCGAAGGCGCGCTGGCGCGCGACCCTTCCCAGCTGTTCGAGTGGGTGAAATACCGCAGCCATCTGTCGCGCGGCGTGACGGTGGGCACGATGCTGCAGGACGAGGCCTTCCACTTCATCCGCATCGGCTCCTTCCTGGAGCGGGCCGACAACACGGCGCGGCTGCTGGACGTGAAGTTCTATCGCCAGGAGCAGGCCCAGTCCGAACACGACGCTGCACGGGACTTCTACTACTGGTCGGCCGTGCTGCGTTCGGTGTCGGGCTTCGAGATCTACCGCAAGGTCTACAGCAACGTCATCCAGCCCGACAAGGTGGCCGAGCTGCTGATCCTGCGGCCCGACATGCCGCGCTCGCTGTCGCACTGCATCACGCGCATGCTGGCCAACCTGCAGCGCGTGGCCAACCCGCAGTCGGCCGAGACGCTGCGGCGCGTGGGGCGGCTGGAGGCCGAGCTGTCATTCGGCCGCATCGACGAGATCCTGGCGGAGGGGCTGCATCCCTTCCTGGATGGTTTCCTGGCGGAAGTGGCGGACCTGGGTTCGAGGATCAGCCGGGACTTCCTTGTTCCCTCGACCTGAGCCAAGGGCCAAGCATGAGCATCCACGTCGCCCTCAAGCACGTCACCCGCTACAAATACGACCGCCCGGTCGCCCTCGGCCCCCAGGTCGTGCGCCTGCGCCCCGCGCCGCACTGCCGCACGCCCATCCTCGGCTACTCGCTGCGCATCGAGCCAGCCAACCACTTCGTCAACTGGCAGCAGGACCCGTTCGCGAACTACCTGGCGCGGCTGGTGTTCCCGGAGAGGACGACCGAGTTCACCGTCACGGTGGACCTGGTCGCCGAGATGGCGGTCTACAACCCCTTCGACTTCTTCCTCGAGCCGCACGCGCAACGCTTCCCGTTCGCCTACGACGAGGCTCAGCAGATCGAGCTGGCGCCCTATCTGCAGGCACAGGCCGCCACGCCGCTGCTGGCTGCCTACCTGAAGGACATCCCGCGCACCGAGCGCCCGACCATCGACTTCCTGGTCGAGCTGAACCAGCGCGTGCAGCAGAGCGTCTCCTATCTGATCCGCCTGGAACCCGGTGTGCAGACGCCCGAGGAGACGCTGCAGAAGGCCTCGGGCTCCTGCCGCGACTCGGGCTGGCTGTTGGTCGAGCTGCTGCGCCACCTGGGCCTGGCGGCGCGCTTCGTGTCGGGCTATCTGATCCAGCTGACGCCCGACGAGAAGGCGCTGGACGGCCCCAGCGGCACCGAGGTCGACTTCACCGATCTGCATGCCTGGTGCGAGGTCTACCTGCCCGGCGCCGGCTGGATCGGCCTGGACCCGACCTCGGGCCTGCTCGCCGGCGAAGGCCATGTCCCGCTGGCCGCCACGCCCACGCCCGGCAGCGCCGCGCCCATCAGCGGCGGTGTCGACAAGAGCGAGGTCGAGTTCGGCCACGAAATGAGCGTCACGCGCATCTACGAGTCGCCGCGCGTGACCAAGCCCTACTCCGAGGCGCAATGGGCCGAGGTGCTGAAGTTGGGCGAGCAGGTGGACCGCGAGCTGGCCGCCGGCGACGTGCGACTGACGATGGGCGGCGAGCCCACCTTCGTGTCCATCGACGACCGCGACGCGGCCGAGTGGAACACCGATGCCCTCGGCCCCACCAAGCGGCTCTACGCGCAGCAGCTCACGCACCGGCTGCGCGACGAATACGGCCAGGGCGGCTTCCTGCACTTCGGCCAGGGCAAGTGGTATCCGGGCGAGCAGCTGCCGCGCTGGGCCCTGTCCATCTACTGGCGCGCCGACGGCCAGCCCTGCTGGCGCAACCCCGACTGGTTCGCCGACGAGCGCGAGGGCCACGCCTACACCAGCGCACATGCCAGGACCTTCATGGCCGCGCTGACGCGCCGCCTGGGCCTGGCCGACATCCATGTGCAGCCAGGCTATGAGGACACCTTCTACTACCTGTGGCGCGAGCGCCGCCTGCCGGTCAATGTCGATCCCTTCGATTCACGGCTGGACGACGAGATGGAACGCGCGCGCCTGCGCCGGGTGTTCGAGCAGGGCCTGTCCCACGTCGTCGGCTATGTGCTGCCGCTGCGCCGCGACGAGGAGGCACCACCGCTCGGTGGCCAGCGCTGGCAGACGGGGCCCTGGTTCCTGCGCGACGAGCGCCTCTACCTGCACCCCGGTGACTCACCGATGGGTTGGCGCCTGCCTCTCGATGCCCTGCCCTGGGTCAGCAAGGGCGACTACCCCTATCTGATCGAGCAGGACCCGTTCGCGCCGCGTGGCATGCTGCCCGCGCCGGCCACGCTGCGGGCGCAGGCGCTGGGCGTCACGTCCGGCGGGCCGACGCCGGGGCTGCGGCGCGGCGGCGGCGCGGCTGCGGGCGAGGGCGCCGGGCCGGCCCGCTTCCAGAGCGCCGGCGGCATCACGCGCACCGCGCTGTGTGTCGAGGCCCGCGACCCGCGCCGTGCCAACGGCCCCGCGGCCGAGGCCAAGGGCCAGGCCAGCGGCGTGCTCTATGTCTTCATGCCGCCGCTGGAGAAGGTCGAGCACTATCTCGAGCTGCTGGCGGCGGTGGAGGCCGCCTGCGAGGACACCGGCTTCCATGTCGTGCTGGAGGGCTACCCGCCGCCGCGCGACCCGCGCCTGAAGCTGCTGCAGGTCACGCCCGACCCCGGCGTCATCGAGGTCAACATCCATCCGGCCCACAACTGGGGCGAGCTGGTGGCGCACACCGAGTTCCTCTACGAGGCCGCGCGCCTGTCGCGCCTGTCCAGCGAGAAGTTCATGATCGACGGCCGCCACGGCGGCACCGGCGGCGGCAACCACTTCGTGCTGGGCGGCGCCACGCCGGCGGATTCGCCCTTCCTGCGCCGGCCCGCGCTGCTGGCCTCGCTGCTGGCCTACTGGCACAACCACCCCAGCCTGAGCTATCTGTTCAGCGGCCTCTTCATCGGCCCCACCAGCCAGGCGCCGCGCGTGGACGAGGCCCGCAACGACCAGCTGCGCGAGCTGGAGATCGCGCTGGCCGAGATCCACAAGCTCGCCGAAGAGCGCGGCGACAGCGTGCCGCCCTGGCTGATCGACCGCACGCTGCGCAATGTGCTGGTGGACGTGACCGGCAACACCCACCGCAGCGAGTTCTGCATCGACAAGCTCTACTCGCCGGACTCGGCCACCGGGCGGCTGGGCCTGCTGGAGCTGCGTGCCTTCGAGATGCCGCCGCATGCGCGCATGAGCATCGTGCAACAGCTGCTGCTGCGTGCGCTGGTGGCGCGCTTCTGGAACAAGCCCTACCGCGCGCCGCTGGTGCGCTGGGGCACCGAGCTGCACGACCGCTGGTTGCTGCCCCATTTCGTGCGCGAGGACTTCGCCGACGTCATGCTCGACATGGCCGAGGCCGGCTACGCGCTCGACGCCGCCTGGTTCGCGCCGCATTTCGAGTTCCGCTTCCCCAAGTACGGCGAGTTCGCCGCGCGCGGCGTGCACCTGACGCTGCGCGGCGCGCTGGAGCCCTGGCATGTGATGGGCGAGGAAGGCTCGGCCGGCGGCACGGTGCGCTATGTGGACGCGTCGCTGGAGCGGCTGGAGGTGCACGTCAGCGGCCTCGTCGACCCGCGCCACCGCATCACCGTCAACGGCCAGCCGCTGCCGCTTCAGCCCACCGGCCGCGTCGGCGAGTTCGTCTGCGGCGTGCGCTACCGCGCCTGGCTGCCGCCCTCGGCCCTGCACCCGACCATCCCCATCCATGCGCCGCTGACGCTGGACCTGGTCGACACCTGGCAGCAGAAGTCCCTGGGGGGCTGCCGCTACTTCGTTGCCCACCCGGGCGGGCGCAACTACGCGACGCTGCCGGTCAACGCCTACGAGGCCGAGAGCCGGCGCCTGGCGCGCTTCTCGGCCCACGGCCACACGCCCGGCAAGGTCGAGGTGGGCGAACCGCGGCGCAGCCTGGAGTTCCCGTTCACGCTGGATCTGCGCAAGGTGGGGTGATGTAGCACAATTGCGCTACTCATCTGCAGGAGTAGCGCCATGTCGACGACCACCATCCGCCTTGAGGACGACATGAAGGCCCGCGTCAGCGAGGCCGCGGCGCGGGCTGGCAAGACGTCTCACGCCTTCATTCGCGACGCCATCGCCGAGTCGGTCGAGCAGGCGGAGTTCGACGCCGAGATGGACCGCATCTGCGAGGAGCGCTGGGCGGAGTTTTTGAAGACGGGCGAGGCCATCCCCTTTGACGAGGTCAAGACCTATCTGGACGCCAAGGTGGCTGGCAAGCCCGCCGTGCGACCCAAGCCTCGCAAGATCCTCGAATGACCAGCATCGAATTCGAGCGCGGCGCGCTGCGGGATCTGGATCGCATCACCGACTTCCTGATGACGCACGATGCCGATCACGCGCTTGAGCGCAAGGATGAGTTGCTTGCCGGCATTCTTGTCTTGCGCCACGCCCCCGAAATCGGCCGCCGTGCCAGCACCGGCACGCGTGAATTGGTGATCGGCCGCGCGGCCCGTGGCTACGTCGTCCGCTATCGCTATCTTCAGCGCGCTGACCTCGCCGTGGTGGTGGCGATTCGTCACCAGCGCGAATCTCGTTAGAGCGAAGCGCGATGCACATCGAAATCCAAGCCGGCGTCCGCCTCTTCGTCGACATCGAGGGCCTGGGCCTGGGCCTGGTGCCCGATGGCCGCAGCCTGCGCGAGAAGCCGACGCTGGTCCTGATCCACGGTGGCCCCGGCTTCGACCACACGGGCTTCCGGCCTTTCTTCAGCCGCTTCGCCGACCTCTGCCAGATCGTCTACTTCGACCAGCGCGGTCACGGCCGCAGCAGCCCGCGGCCGCTGGGCGAGATGCGGCTGGACATGTTTGCCGACGACGTCGTGCGCCTGTGCGACGCACTCGGCATCGTCAAGCCCATCGTGCTCGGCCAGAGCTTCGGCGGCTTCGTCGCGCAGCGCTATCTGGCGCGGCATCCGGCGCATCCGGCCAAGGTCGTGCTGTCCAGCACCTCGCACCACTTCGGCCTGGCGCGCAAGATCGAGCGCTTCGGGCGCCTGGGTGGACCGGCGGCGGCACAGGCCACGCGCGACTTCTGGCAGCAGCCCGGACCGGCTACCTGGGCCGCCTACGAGACCCATTGCCGCGACCTCTACAACACCCGGCCCAGGAACCCCGACGCCGGCGGCTGGATGATCTTCAGGCCCGAGATCCTGTTCGAGCACACGCGCGGCGAACTGCCCGGCATGGACCTGCGGCCCGGCCTCGCGAATGTGCAATGCCCGGTGCTCGTAATGGCCGGCGAGGAAGACCCGGTCACGCCGCCCGAGGACGCCGAGGAGATCGTCGCGGCGCTGCCGCCGCAGTGGCGCGCGGGCTTGGAGTGCTTTGCCGGCGTCGGCCATGGCGCCTGGCGCGACGACCCGGCGGCGGCCGAGCGCGTGCTGCGGCGCTTCCTGGGCGGGTGATGGCGGAGCAAGGGGCGCGCGCGGGCGGCGCGGACATTGCTTGACAATGCCTTTCCACCCCAGACCCGCCCATGCCCGAGCTCAACCCCAGCCAGTGGAGCCTGCTCCCCGACGAGCCGGATGACGAGGCGCTCACGCCCGACCCGCTGGCCCTCGCGCTGTCGGCCGCGCTGCGCAGCCGGGATGGCCACTTCTACGAGCTGACCGGCCAGGTCAACCAGCCCGGCGAGCCTCAGGGGGGCCTCGCGGAGCGCTGGCGGCGCTTCTTCGCCGCGGGCGGCGCGGCCGGCTGGCAGGAGCTGTCGGCCAAGGCCCTGCGCGTGCAGCGCCGCGTGCTGGAGGACGGCGCCAGCTACAACGTGCACAGCGACGGCCCGCCGCTGCCGGGCGAGGAGGGCGAGTCCAGCGCGCCGCTGGCCCGCCACTGGCCGCTCGAGCTGCTGCCCATGCTGATCGAGCCCGGCGAGTGGCACCACATCGAGGCCGGCATCGCCCAGCGCGCCCGCCTGCTGAACGCGGTGATGGCCGACACCTACGGCGAGCGCCGCCTGCTGCAGCAGGGCCTGCTGCCGGCATCCCTGGTGCTGGCGCACCCGCAATACCTGCGCGCCATGCATGGCGCCGAGTCGAGCGGCGGCGTCCACCTGCATGTGCTGGCCTTCGACCTGACACGCTGCGCCGACGGCCACTGGTGGGTGGTGGGCCAGCGCACCCAGGCCGCCTCGGGCCTGGGCTATGTGCTGGAGAACCGGCTCATCATTGCCCAGCAGTTCCCCGAGGCCTTCCGCCAGATGGCCGTGCAGCGCCTGGCCGCGAGCTACCGCGACCTGATGCAGTCGCTGATCAAACTCTCGCCGGCCGGCGAGCGCAGCCGCGTCGCGCTGCTGACCCCGGGGCCGCGCAACGAGACCTATTTCGAGCAGGCCTTCCTGGCCCGCTACCTCGGCATCACGCTGGTCGAGGGCGCCGACCTGACGGTGCGCGCCGACAAGGTCTACCTGAAGACCCTGGCCGGCCTGGAGCGCGTGCACGTGCTGCTGCGCCGCGTCGACGACACCTGGCTGGACCCGCTGGAACTGCGCCCGGACTCCATCCTCGGCGTGCCGGGCCTGCTGCAGGCGGCGCGGGCCGGCGAGGTCGTCATCGCCAATGCGCCGGGCGCCGGCTGGCTGGAGAGCCCCGGCCTCACGGCCTTCTGGCCCGCCGTGGCCGAGAGCCTGCTCGGCGAGCAGCTCGGCCTGCCCGCCATCCAGAGCTGGTGGTGCGGCGAGGAGAGCGCCTGGGCTGCGCTGCGCCCGCGGCTGGCAGAGTTCATCGTCGTGCCGACCTTTGCCGCCAGCAGCACGACGCACAGTTTCAGCCCCATCGTCGCCGCCGAACTCGGCGACGAGGCGCTGAGCGAGCTGGCCGGGCGCATCGATGCCGACCCCACGGCCTATACGCTGCAGGCACGCGTGAAGCCGACCAAGCAGCCCGTCTGGGTGCGCAGCGCGCTGGAGCCGCGCGTGGCCGTGCTGCGCGTGTTCGCGCTGACCGACGGCAGCGGCGGCTGGAAGGTGTTGCCTGGCGGCCTGGCCCGCGTCGCACCGCGCCGCGACCCGCTGGCCGACGCCTGGCTGTCCATCCAACGCGGGTCCCTGAGCGCCGACACCTGGGTCATGACCGACGGCGAGGTCGACTCGACGACGCTGCTCGCCCAGCCGCTGCAGGCCGCCGACCTCGCGCAGGGCCACTGGACCGTGACCAGCCGCGCCGCAGAGAACCTGTTCTGGCTGGGCCGCTACACCGAGCGCGCCGAGAACAGCGCCCGGCTGGCCCGCCACGTCATCGAGGCCAGCGTCATGGTGCAGCGTGGCGCCATGCCGCCGCCCATGCTGCCGCTGCTGGACACGCTGGCGCGCCGCCACGGCCTCGTCGGCCCTAAGGCGCCACGGGCCGAGGACGACCCGCGCGGCTTCGAGCGCGCGCTACTGACGGCGCTGCTGCCCGGCTCCGGCGTCACCAGCGTCGGCTGGAACCTGCGCGCGCTGCAGTCCTGCGCCCAGGCGCTGCGCGAGCGCCTGTCGCCCGAGGCCTGGCGGCTCATCCACGAGACGGCGGCCCAGTTCGAGCAGCATCTGCGCGCCGTGCTGGACCGCGCCGGCACGACGCCGCTGACCGATGTGCTCAATGTGCTGGCCCGCGCCGACACCCACCTGGCCGCCATTACCGGCGCCCAGACCGACCGCATGACCCGCGACAACGGCTGGCGGCTGCTGTCCATAGGCCGCCAGATCGAGCGCCTGTCCTTCCACGCCGACGTGCTGGCCGAGACCTTCGCGCAGGGCCTGGCCCTGACCGAAGACGGTTTCGGGCTGTTGCTGGGCGTGTTCGACTCCACCATCACCTACCGCGCCCAGTTCCAGGCGCGGCGCGAGGCCGCGCCGCTGCTGCACCTGCTGGTGCACGACACCGACAACCCGCGCTCGCTCGGCTGGGTCGCGCGCACGATGCGCGAGCGCTTCGCCAAGCTGGCCCGCCACGACCCCGGCTGGGCCGCCGACATCGCCGCCGGCCTGCCGGTGCCCGAGGCCTGGCCGCTGGCCGAGCTGGCCGCCTCCGGCCCCGTGCTGGTCGAGCATCTGCAGCGCGCGGCGGCCCAGGCCGGCGAGCTGTCCAGCCTCATCAGCCAGCGCTATTTCGCCCACGTCATCGGCGCCGAGCAGAGGGTGTGGCAATGACGGTGAAGCTCGCGGTCCACCACGTCACCGAGTACACCTACGAGGCCTCGGTGGAGTGGGCCCATCACACCGCCTGCCTGGCGCCGCGCGACACGCCCTGGCAGCAGGTCGGCGGCTGGCAGCTCGGCATCAGCCCGCTGCCCGACGGCTGGGGCGTGGAGGGTCTGGAGCTGGACGCCGCCGAGCTGGCCCGCCACCTGCACCGCGACCCCTGGGGCAACCGCCACCTGAGCTTTGGCCATGCGCGCGTGCACGAGCGGTTGGTCGTCGACAGCCGCTTCGCCGCCGAACTGCAGGACCGCCCCGCGCCCGATCCGGCGCGCGGGCCGGGCTGGGAGTCGGTCGCGCGTGGCCTGCGCTACCGTGCCGGCCGCGCGCTGCAGGAGGCCGACGAGTTCGCGCTCGCCTCCACCTATGCCGCGCCCGACGAGAGCCTGGCCGCCTACGCGCGCCGCGCCTTCCCGCCCGGCTGCAGGCTGGCCGCCGGCGGGCTGGCACTGATGCAGCAGATCCATGCCGACCTGCGCTATCTGCCGCACAGCACGACGGTGGCGACGCGCGCGGCCGACGCGCTGGCCCAGCGCAGTGGCGTCTGCCAGGACTTCGCCCATGTCTTCATCGCCGCCTGTCGCTCGCTGGGACTGGCCGCACGCTATGTGTCGGGCTATCTGCTGACCCGCCCGACCGGGGGCCAGGCCAAGCTCGTCGGCGCCGATGCGTCGCACGCCTGGGCCGAGTTGTGGTGCCCCGAGCAGGGCTGGCTGGCCCTGGACCCGACCAACGCGGTGCCGGCGGGCCTGGACCATGTCACGCTGGCCTGGGGGCGGGACTATGCGGACGTGGCGCCGCTGCGCGGTGTGCTGCGTGGCGGGGGCGTGGCGACGCTGAGGGTGGCGGTGACGGTGGAGCCCGTTTGATCCAGGTTGCGCTTCTGCTAACGCGATGACTGTAGTATTACCCCCCCAAAAAATATTAGGGGGCAATGACCCTAGAACCGGCAGTTACCCCGTTGCTGGCAGCGCGTTGAGCGCTGGCGAGGGGGCGATGGACTGCGCGATGCGCTGGCAGATGTAGCGCACGAGCGTGGCCCATCGATCGACCCGCGGCAACTGCTCCGCAATTGCCTTCACATGCTGTAAGGCCGCGCGGATGTTGACGATCAGCGCCTTGATGGTCTGCAGCTTGCC
>NZ_SMBU01000037.1 GCF_004342485.1 Roseateles saccharophilus | reverse complement strand
GTTGCGGGTCCCGTCCAAACCTTCGCGGGACAACAGCTTCTGCTCAACCTCGAATAGCTTGGGACTGCGAGCCCAAATCTACGCGGGACGTAACACGCCCACCTCGCCGGGGTGAAGGCGGATATCAGCCCGCCAAGGGCCGCAGCCACGGCAATGTGAAACAGCGCTGAGCGAATTTTCATGATGGGCGACGTATCCCAATGCCGACGTTTGCGACCGACCGGTCATGGCCGGGACCGTTAGTTCGGGCATCGGCGGCTACCGGCGGCAGTCGAAAGCCGGGGTGGCATTGGCGAATCCGTCCGAGTCTTTGACCTGCACCGCCGCGTTGACCTCAATCACCTCGCAAGGCAACTCCGTCACGCCGAAGCGTGGCCAACGGTGAGGGGCTGCCTCCCAGCCGTACGAATCCAGAAGCAGCTGCGAGGCGCCACCAGCGCCCTTCAGCACGACGACCCACACGTGGGAGTCGATACCTTGCGCCTCCGACGCAACCCAGTAGTGCAGTTGATGTCGTTCGGCGTGTTCAATGCATTTCAGCGCCGCGCCGCGATCTGCCCCCAGAGCCACGAAGCCGCACGCGCGCAACCCGTCGGGAACGATGTTGAGCACCGTCGCTTGCGCCTCGTCCCGCCATCTCCCCGCCTCCTGCTCCTGAAGTGCGGTCAACTCCGCTTGCGACTGCCATGGTCGGCCATCTAGGCAGACAAGGCACAGGCACGTCACGACCCCGCTCAGCAGTGAGGCAAGGACGCCGAAGCTGGAATTGACGATCATGGCTGCCGCAGTCTTTGCGTTGTGCTCTGCACCGTGTTTGGCATGCCAGGGCAAAGCTCATTGAGCGGCATGATGCCTCATTGCCGCCGTTCGCGAATGGCGGGTGGTGGTCGGAACCGGCGCACGAAGTATGTCCATCTTGGCTATGAGACCGGTATCGTGTGCGTACGAACCGGGAGCACAGGCAACACATGGGAACGTCGGGCGCCGCGCTATTCAACGATGACGTTGCAAACGACGTCAAGCGAGACTTTCTGGACCTCTTGAGGCGCGGCATGACGCCCGGTGAGGCGACCGAGGTTCTCGGGACGGACTGGGCCAGCTCCATCGCTGATGCCGACGACGGCCCCACCTACTGGCTGGCATTGGCCGCCACGCAGTGGGCCTATGGTTGCCTCGATGATGAAGTTAAGCGCAGAGCAATCGAAGTCATTGACAACGGGGACGACCTCGCACGCTGGTCGGGCTCGGCGGTAGCTAGGCGCCGCAGAGTCCTCGATGAGCTCAAGCTTCAGTTGCTCGCCCCGCAGCCCAAGGCAAGGCGTCCGCGCAGGCAGAAACCGGTAGAGCCGCCTCCAAGTCATGAGGCAGCCGCGCCAGACGGGCGGGGCAAGGCTGTGGCGTTTAGCCTGCCAGATGCAGCATTCACGCAGGTCTATGTGGAGCGCCTCGTTGGTACATCGCGCGGCGGGGGCAGCATCTTCGTCGCAGAGTGCGAATACGACGAGATTGACCTGCATTGGTTGGTCGAGGGCGGATTGCAGGTCACGTACCCGGCGGGTGCCAAAGTGACACAGAGGTCTGAATCGCACTTCTACTGTGGAGAGGTCACGCCCATCGTCTACCGGACGAAGGGCGCCTAGAACGCGAGGTTTGGCGAGCAGCCAAGCATCCGGTTAGCAGCCGTTCGCGGAGGGCGGCTTCTGGCCGCGACTTCAAGTTCGCGATCCTCCCCCTTAGCGGTCGGTCCAGCTAGGAGTCAGGCTAGGTCTCGTGAAGCCGGCGGGCATATCGGCTCCGTGACGCTCGCGCCGCAATTCGGGCAGGTCACAGGCGCCCATCTAATCTGGTCCTTTTTCTAAGAATCTGCGCCTGTTTTTTTCATCCCGCCGAGGGCACAGTGGCAAGCAGTGGCTGTGGTCGTTCGCCTCGCGATTGACAGCGTCAACAAGAAGTCTGGAGCATCGAAATCATGGAATGGGTCCCCGCCGTATTCATTGCTTTCAAGGTGAGCGTGCTGGGAATCGGAATGTTCCTCGCCATTAAGTGGCACTACGACAAAGCGAAAAAAGAGAAGGGGCCAGCGTCGCAGCGTGCGGTCCTCTGGGCGGGCGGAAAGGTGCTCGTTGTCTTCGTGCTATTGCTCGCCGCCCTACTGTCCCTGGCATTCGGCCTGGGCTCGATGCTCAGCATCGACTTGACCCCTCCATGATCGAGAAGATGGGCGGCCGATACGAACACGCGATCTCCCCAACAAGCCTTCGGGCACCAACCGTCTCATTGCTTGTCCTTCCTCTGACGCGTCGGTCGCCGGGAGAGCCTATTGGCCGACACCCGCCCCAGTCGGTTCAAAGCCGGGCGGAGCTCACGGCCGCAGGACCTGCGATGCGAGCGCATGCCACCCCGGCGTGTCCCACAGCAGATCGGCGGCGATGGCGAATGGCAGGAACAGACCCAGCCAGACCAGGTAGGCCCGCTGCACCGAGCGGTGCCTGACCAGATCCCACAGGAACATCGGCGACACGGCCAGCAGGGTGTAGAGGTCGGTCGCCAACGGGCCGCCCGGCATGGTGGTCGGCAGCCAACTGATTCGGTCAATCGCCGCCGGCAGGGGCAGGACGGTCGCCAGGAACATCATGCGCTTGTGAAAGTCGGCGTCGGTACGCCGTGCGCGCAGGGCCAGGGCGATGCAGACGGGAAAGAGGATGCCGATGCGCAGCTGCAGCAAGGCGATGTTGTCGAGAAAACCGAGCAGATGCCGCAGCTTCTCCTGCACCTGGGGCGGTGCCGCCTGTGCCGCGTTCCAGACCTGCTGATAGATCGTCGGGACGAGGATGATGCCGACGACGACGATGACGGGCACCAGCACGAAGGCCACGCGCCCCAGCAGCATGTGCCGCCCGCGCTGGCCGGTCGCCATCAGCGTGGCTTGGGCGAGCAGCAGCAGCAGGAACGTTCCCATGAGGACGGCATGCGCATGCAGGACCAGAGGGAAGGGCGCCCGCGCGCCGGCCCGCACCATTTCGACCTTCATCAGCGAGTCCGGGATGAAGCCCGTCAAGGTGATGGCGACGAAGAAGGCCGCCATGAAGACCCAGATCCAACGGTCGATGGCCTGCGCGAGCGGGCTGTCGGACGATTGCATCGGCAGTGCGTAGTTCGTGCTCATGGTGCTCCTCGCCGGTTTGTCTTCACAACGAACGGGTCCGCCAATGCACCTGCAAGGAGCGCACCACTGCCCCGTGGAAACGCTGTTTCCTCACTGACGGCCGGGGGCGCGCATCCGCGCTTCGCGCGCCTCAGGCCTCGCAAGTGTCAAATTTTCCGACAGGGGTGGGGCGGCCTCCCGCCGCATGAGCGGGCCAGCCGACCGTCAAACCACCGGGGCCATGCTGCGCCGACCTCGGCGATGACATCGGGCGCTGAAATCGACGAGCACGGTGGCAGCGCTCAATACAGATCCCGCGCCGCCAGCCTCACCTCATGCAGCAACTGCCGCGCCCCCGGCGACATCAGGTGGCCCTCGCGGGTGATGATGCCGAAGGCGTCCATATGGCAGGGCAGCTCGATGGGCAGGATGGCCAGCACGTTCAGCGACGCGTAGTAGCGAGCCACCTCCACCGGCATCACATGCAGCGAATCCGTCTGCTGCAGCAGGGCGGTGATCAGCAGCAGGGCCGTGGTGTCCACCGCATTGGCCGGCGGCTCCAGCGCGGCGCGGCGGAACATCAGCTCCCAGCGGTGGCGCAGCACGCTGCCCGGCGGCGGCAGGATCCAGGGCTGGTCGGCCAGGTCGGCGAGCTTGAGGTTGTCGGCCTTCAGCAGCGGGTGGCCCACGCGGGCCACGGCGCAGGCGGGCTCGACCGTCAGCTCCTCGTAGTGCAGGCCGGCGGCGCCGTCGTCCTCCAGGATGCGGCCGATCATGAAGTCCAGCGAGCCGCGCTGCAGCATGTCCAGCAGCACCTTGCTGCTCTCCATGTGCACGGCGATGCGCAGCATGGGCGCCTGCAGCTTGATGCGGGCGATGGCGCGCGGCAGCAGGCCCATGGCCGGGGTCATGATGACGCCCACCTCCACCTGGCCGCTGAGGCCGTGCTTGAGCGCGACGATGTCGTCATGCGCGGCCGACAGGCTGGTCAGCGCCATGCGCGCGTGGCGGATCATGGTCTCGCCGTAGAGCGTGGGCTCCATGCCGCGCGGGTGGCGCTCGAAGAGCTTCACGTCCAGCATGTCCTCCAGGTCCTTGAGCTGCTTGGACGCGGCGGGCTGGGTCATGCACAGGGCGTCGGCGGCGCGGTGGATGTTGCGCTCGTCGTCCAGCGCGATCAGCAGCAGCAGCTGGCGCGTCTTCAGCCGTGCGCGCAGGAACCAGTTGGGGTTGGGGCTGGCGTCGGTCAGCGCGCCGTTGTCGTCATCGTCGTCTTCGCGGGCCATGGCTCAGGCGAGATTGACGCGGCCGTCACTGGCCAGCACGTTGCTGAGGTCGGTCTCGGTCTCGTCCAGCTGCACCAGCGTGGCCTGGCGGGCGCCGAGCGGGTCGCGGGCCTGCAGTGCCGTCAGGATGGCCTTGTGGCGCGGCAGCGAGAGCTCGTGCGTGTTGGGCAACTGGCTGGACAGGATGATGGACTCGCGCAGCGCCAGCGACAGCATGTTGCCGATATAGGCCAGCAGGTCGTTGCCGGTGGCCTCGGCGATGCGGCGGTGGAAGGCCAGGTCGGGCTCCAGCAGCTCGGCCGTGGTCCTGGCGGCGGCCATGCCTTCGTAGGCGGTGGCGATGCCGGCCAGTTGCTCGTCGCTGGCCGCGCGTGCGGCCAAGGCAGCGGCGGCGGGTTCGAAGATCTGGCGCACCTCGAGCAGCGCCTGCACGAAGTCGCGCTGGGGCTGGGCCTGGATGAGCCAGTACAGCACGTCGGGGTCCAGCATGTGCCACTCGTTGCGCGGGCGCACGATGGCGCCGGCGCGCTGGCGCGACACCACCAGGCCCTTGGCCACGAGCACGCGCACGGCCTCGCGCAGCACGGGGCGGCTGATCTCGTAGCGCTCCAGCAGCTGGGCCTCGGGCGGCAGCTTGTCGCCGGGCTGCAGTTCGCCGCGCACGATGGCCAGACCCAGCTCGCTGACGATGCGGCCGTGCTGGCTCTTGCCCTCGGGCTGGGCGCTGTAGGTGGAATGGTCCGCTCGGGTTCGCATCGGCGGCAGGCTGGTGAATAAGGCCTTCATTATCGAAAGCGCGCGACGAAGCCGCCGTGGGGCGCCAGCATGAGTGTGGCCTGCGGCGCGGCAAGGCGGGATTCGGCGAAGTCGCGCGGGCCTTCGCCATCGGTGACCAGCTGGCCGGCGCGCCGGCCCAGCCAGGCGAGGTCGAGCCGCACTTCGCGTGCCTCCTCGTCGGCGTTCAGGCCGGCGATGAACCATTGCCGTCCGGCGCGGCGCGCCAGCACGACGTAGCGGCCGGGCTCGCCGGCCAGGAAGCGCACCTCGTCCCAATGCCGCGGCAGCTCGCGCAACAGCGTCTTCACATAGGCCGGCGCCGTGGCCATGCCCTCGGGCTTCTCGGCGTAATGCTGGATGCCCGACAGGAAGATGACGCTCTCGGCCAGCTCGAAACCGTTGCGCGTGGCGCGCCGGATGTTGGGGATGTCGCCGAACACCAGGGGCGTGAAGTCCATGGGATCGAAGAGGTTGCGCGCGAAGGGCAGCATGGCCGCATGGCGGGCCACCTTGTCCTGGTCCTCCTGCGTGAAGGTCGTGTATTCCAGCCCTTTCACGGCCTCGGTCGTCAGCAGGTTGGGGTAGGTGCGGGCCCAGCCGCGCGGCAGCGTCGCGCCGTGGAAGTTGAGGAGCAGGCCGGTCGCGGCGGTCTCCTTCAGCAGGTCGATGTAATAGGCCTGCATGGAGGCGCCGTCGCCGCCGAAGAAGTCGATCTTCATGCCCTTCACGCCGAGGGCCTTGAGCCGCGCGAATTCGCGCTGGCGGTCGGCGGCGGTCAGCAGTGCGCTCTTGGGGCTGTACTCGGTGTCGTTCCAGGCGCCCGAGGAGTTGTACCAGGCGAGAAGCCCGACGCCCTTGGTGGCCGCGTAGTCGGCCAGTTCCTTCATCTTCGCGTCGCCGATCCTGCGGTCCCAGTCGGCGTCCACCAGCGTGTAGGGCCAGTGCATGTCGGCGGCGTAGTCGACGAAGCGCTTCTGCACGTCGAACACCGTGCCCTCGTCCTTCAGCAGCGCCCAGCTCCAGGACGCGGGGCCGGGCTTGAGCTTGCTCTTGTCGAAGGGAATGGCCGGCGCGGCCAGGTCGGTGCCCAGCGTCGACTCCATGACCGTCTTCAGCGGGCCGATGGCGAGTACGCGCCAGGGCGTCGTCAGCGGACCGTCCATCTGAGCCAGCAGATGGCCGCCGGTGAAGATCTCGCTGGGGTCAGGCAGGCCGATGCGGTAGACGCCGCCGGCCGAGTCGGCCTGCAGGCGCGACGCATGGAAGCGCCCGTCCATGCCGGCCTCGGTCAGCGCGACCCAGTTGGCGCCGGCGCGGAACAGCGCGGGGAAGACCCAGCCGGCCTGCGTGGGCGCCGGCGTGCCGACGGCGATATCGGTCTGGTAATGCTCCTCGTAGGACGGGTTGGTGCGCTTCCAGCCCGTCTTGGCGACGGACATGGGCTGCAGCCAGGCGCGTGCCTCGGGCGCGAAGGCAAAGCTCGTCGCCTCGTCCCTGAAATGCTTGGGGCCGGCGCCGCCCACCGTGTAGCGCAGGGCCAGGCCGTCGTTGGAGGCGCGCAGCGTCAGCAACAGCTTCTGGCCGGCGGCGTTGGCGACGGTGAAGCTCTGCTCATTGGCGCGGACCTCGACGCTGCTGCGCTTGCCGGCGGTCAATGTGTAGTGCTCGTGGTGCGGCTTCACGGGCGAGGCGGCGGCGAGGCTGAGGCCGTTCGCGAAGTCGCCTTCCTCCAGCACCAGGCCCAGGCGCGAGGCCAGCAGCACCGGCTCGCCAGCGCGCTGCACCGTGTAGACGAGCTGCTGCGCGGGGTTGATCGACACGTCGACCCGGAGCCGGCCGTCGGGGCTGCTCAGCGCGTGAGCCAGGGCGGGCAGGGCGAGCAGCAGCGATGCAGTCAGGCGCATGGCGATCTCAGAGGGTGTAGAGGCCATCGGCCACCGGCGTGCCGAAGTCGGGAAAGCCGTCGGCGCGCCAGGCCAAGGCCTGCACGCGCGCGTGGCGATTGGGGTCGTTGAGCGGGTCACCGACGATGTCGCTGTAGTTGCGCGCGTGGTAGACGATCAGGTCGGTGCGGCCGTCCGGCGTCGTCGTGAAGCTGTTGTGGCCGGGCCCGAACTGGCCCGCGGCCTCGTTGGTCCTGAACACCGGCAGTGGCGACTTCTGCCAGCTGTGGCGGTCCAGCAGGTTGGCGCCCTCGTCCGCCCACAGCAGGCCCATGCAGTAGTTGGCATCGGTCGCCGCGGCGGAGTAGGCGATGAAGACGCGGCCGTGGCGCTTCAGCACGGCCGGACCTTCGTTGACGTGGAAGCCGATACGCTCCCAGGCCAGATCGGGGCGACTGATGCAGACGGGTGCGGACTTCAGCGTCCACGGGTTGGCCAGTTCGGCGAGGTAGAGGTTGCTTTCCGTCGGCGGGCTCTTCTGCGCCCAGCAGAGGTAGTGCCGGCCGCCATGCTCGAAGGGCGTCGCGTCCAGCGAGAAGCCCTCTTCGGGCGTGAGGATCTGGCCGCGCTCCACCCAGGCGTCGCGCAGCGGGTCTTGCCCCGAGCACTCGAGCACATACATGCGCAGCTTCCAGATGTCGCCGCGTTCGCTGGCCGCGAAGTAGACGAACCAGCGGCCGGCTATGCGGTGCAGTTCGGGGGCCCACACGTGATAGCTCATCGGGCCGCTGTCGTGCTTGCGCCAGATGACCTTGGGGGTGGCGGTCGCGAGGCCTGCGATGCTGTCGGCGCTGCGGATCTCGATGGCGTCGTAGCTCGGCACCGACGCGGTGAACCAGTAGCGGCCGTCGACCCGGCTCAGATGCGGGTCGGCGCGCTGCTCGACGAGGGGGTTGGTCCAGCTGATGCTCATGCGCGAACTGCCTTCGTGACGATGACGTTCCACGACGCCGGCTTGAGCTTCACGCGCAGCTGCTCGCCGTCGATGGCGATGCCGGCCAGCGGCTGGGGCGCGACGCGGTCGGGCGCGTCGATGGTGTTGGCGGCATGGAGGTCGGCCGAATGCAGCTGCTCGGCCTGCACCAGCTCGCGGCCGGCGCCCAGGCCGCGCAGCGTGATGCCCAGGTCCATCTCTTCGGTGAGGTGGCGGTTCAGCAGGAAGACCGCCGTCTGCCCGGTGGACGCGTCGTCGACGACGCTGGCGCACAGCCAGGGCAGCTCGCCGTGCTTCGCGTTCGCACAGCCGGGCGACTTGACGACAGGCCGCAGCACGTCGCCGTGCGCCCAGCGCGCCGCCTGCGCGAAGGGATGAAAAATGGTCTGCCGCCAGGCCGGCCCGCCGGGCTCGGTCATGATGGGCGCGATGACATTGCACAGCTGGGCCATGCAGGCCACCTTCAGGCGGTCGGCATGGTTCATCATCATCGTCAGCATGCCGCCGATCAGCAGCGCGTCCTCGGCCGTGTAGACCTCTTCCAGCAGGCGCGGCGCCTCGGGCCAGCCGGCCTGTTTCAGGTGCTCGCCGTGGCGGGCGCGGTACCAGACGTTCCACTCGTCGAAAGACAGCATCAGCCGCTTGCTCGACCGCTTGCGCGTCGCCACCGCATCCGCAATCGCCACCGTGTCCTCGATGTAGCGCGCATTCGTCTCGATCTGCGCGAAGAAGCTCTCGGTGGATGTGTCCGCCGGCGGCTTCACGAAATAGCTGTGCAGCGACAGATAGTCCACCTGCTCGAAGCAGTGCTCCAGCACGCGGTCTTCCCAGGCGCCGTAGCTCGGCATGTCGTAGGCCGAGGAGCCGCAGGCGGCCAGCTCGATGCTCGGGTCCACCCAGCGCATCAGCTTGGCCGTCTCCTTGGCGATGCGACCGTATTCGTCGGGTGTCTTCTGGCAGATCTGCCAGGGACCGTCCATCTCGTTGCCCAGGCACCAGAACTTGATGCCCAGCGGCTCCTCGGCCCCGTGCGCGCGGCGCAGGTCCGACAGCGCCGTGCCGCCGGGGTGGTTGCAGTATTCGAGGTAATGGCGGGCCTCGTCCGGCCCGCGGGTGCCGAGGTTGACGCCGAACATGGGCTCGATGCCGACCTTGCGACACCAGTGCATGAACTCGTGCGTGCCGACCTGGTTGGTCTCGGTGGAGAACCAGGCCAGGTCCAGGCGGCGCGGGCGCTGGTCCTTGGGACCGACGCCGTCCTCCCAGTTGTAGCCCGACATGAAGTTGCCGCCGGGGTAGCGAACGAGGGTCGCGCCCAGCTCCTTCGTCAGCTCGGCCACGTCGCCGCGAAAGCCCTGCTCGTCGGCGGTCGGGTGGCCCGGCTCGTAAAGCCCAGAGTAGACGCAGCGGCCGAGGTGCTCGACGAAGACGCCGAACAGGCGGCGGTCCAGCGGCGCGAGGGCGAAGTCGCGGTCGACGGTGAGCGAAGCTTCAAACATCAGCGGCGGGCTTTCTTCAGGGCGGTGTTGACGCGTTTCTCGACGCTGGCCTGTACGTCGTCGACCGGCTTGGCCGACAGCATCAGATTGGCCACGTCCTCGCCGATCAGCAGTTCGATGGCGCGCTGCGTCGGCACATTGCCCGGCATGCCGATGCCGGTGCGGGTGATCTCGGCCAGCGGCTCGCGCAGTGGCAGCGCGCGGAAGGCCGCGCTGCCCGCCACCGACTGGCGCACCGGCAGGTGGCCGGTGCGCGACCACTCGGCGCTGTGGTCCCAGATGAACTTCAGGAACTTCAGCGCCGCTTCGTGGCCCTTGGCGTCGGTCGTGCCACCCTTGAACAGCGCCCAGGAGTGGCCGTCGGCGAACACGGCCGGCCGCTCGTAGAGCTGGGGGAAGGGCACGACCGTGTAGCCGCCCTTCAGCGGCGAATCGGCCTTGCGCGACTCGCGCAGGAACTGGTCGATGGTCCAGGTGCCGACGACGACGACCCCGGCCTCGCCGTTCAGGAAGGCCTGGTTGGCCGCGGCGTAGTCCAGGTTGGGTTTGACCAGGCCTTCCGCGTAGAGGCGCTGCAGCAGCGTCAGTGCATTGGTGACGGCCGGCTGGTGCATCTGGATGGTCTTGCCGTCCGCCGAGAACAGCTGGGCGCCCTGCTGCGCGACCAGGGTCAGAAAAGTGCGGTCGTTGGCCGCCGTCTCGTTGGCCACCGCCCACGCGAAATAGGGCTTGCCGGTGCGCTGCCTGAACTGCCGCGCCTGGGCCAGCAGCTCCTCGGGCGAATGCGGCAGCAGCGGCCTGCCGTCGGCGCCCATCAGCCCGGCCTGCTTCATCAGCCGCGTGTTGATGTGCCAGAGCCAGGCCCAGGTGTCGAAGGGCAGGGCATAGGTCTGGCCGTTGAACGAGGTGCCACGTGCGGCGTGCTCGGTGAAGTCGGCCTTGGCTATGCCGATGCGGGCGAAGTCCGCATCCAGCGGCAGCACGAGCTTGCGGCGCACATAGTCGCCGAGGGCCGATTCGTGCATGACGGCGACGGCCGGGATGTCCTTGGCGACGAGGCGGGCGGTGAGCTGGTCGTAGTAGGGCCCCCACTCGCCGATCTGCGTGCGCACGACGATGCCGTCGGTGTTGGTCGCGTTGAACTCGTTGACCAGGGCCGTGACGATGCCGCATTCGCCGACGCCTTCGGAGGCCTTCACCACCTGGCCGTACTGCGCCTCGCAGCTGCCGAAGAAGCGCATCAGCGTGATCTCGGTCTTGCCCGGGTCGGGCGTGTGGGCGCTGCAGGCCGCGAGCAGGGCCGTGCAGAGCATGAGGCAAAGGCGCTTCATCATGACTTGCCCGTTCCGGCGACCGCGGTGACGAGGTGGCGCTGGAAGAAGAGATAGAGCATCAGCGCGGGCAGGCCGGCGAACACGGCCTGGGCCATCAGGAAGCCCAAACCCTCCGACTGCGCGAAGTTGGTCTGCGTGGAGGCGAGGCCGCGGGTCAGCGTGTACATCTCGGGCTTGGTCGCGATGACGAGGGGCCAGAGGTAGTCGTTCCAGCAGGCCAGGAAGGTGAAGATGCCCAGCGTGGCCTGGGCCGGCAGCGTCAGCGGCAGCACGATGCTGAAGAAGGTCTTGAAGCGCGAGGCGTTGTCCAGCAGCGCGGCCTCCTCCAGCTCGGTCGGGATGGCCTTGAAGTACTGCGTCATCAGGTAGACGCCGAAGGGCGCGGCCAGGCCCGGCAGCGCGAGGCCGGCCAGCGTGTTCTGCAGGTTCCAGTCCGAGAACAGCCGGTGCAGCGGGATGAAGACCGACTGCGCCGGCACCGCGAGGCCGAACATGACGAGGGCGAAGAGCGCCCGCCTGCCGGGGAACTCGCAGCGTGCGAAGCCATAGCCGGCCAGCGACGACAGGATGAGCACGCCGACCGTCTGCAGCAGCGCCACCGCCGCGCTGTTGCCCAGCCAGCGGAACACCTGCGAGGTCTGCAGGATGTCCAGGTAGTTGGCCAGCGTGTAGGGCGGCGCGAGGAAGACGTCGGTGTGGCGCAGCAGGAACTCGTTGGGCTTGAACGAGAGCGCCAGCACCCACAAGAGCGGTGCGATCCAGGCCAGGGCCAGCAGCGTCAGGCCGGCCATCACGAGGCGGTCGAACCAGCCGCGTCTCAGCAAGGGGTTCATCGCTGGCCTCCCTTGTCGCGTTCCAGCCAGAGTTGGGCCGAGACGCCCACCAGCATGATGGCCAGCAGCACCTGCGAGGCAGCCGTCGCGTAGCCCAGGGAGAGCTGCATGAAGGCCTGCTCGTAGATGAACTGCACGATGGAGCGGGTCGTGTTGTTGGGCCCGCCATTGGTCATCAGCATGATCTGCGGGAAGACCTGGAACTCGCGGATCACCTCGATCAGCGCGACGAGGACGATGGCGCGCTTCAGGCTGGGCAGCGTGATGTGGGTCAGCACGCGCCAGCGCGGCGTGTTGTCCAGCGCGGCGGCCTCGTAGATGTCGGAGGGGATCTGCTGCAGGGCCGACAGGAAGAGGATCATCGGCAGGCCGATGATCCACCAGACGGTGACGAGGGCGATGGTCAGCAGAGCGAGGTTGTCGCTGGTCAGCAGCGGCAGCTCGGGGATGCCGAGGGCCGCGAACAGCTGGGCGACGAGGCCGCGCTCGGGCATCAGCGCGAGCTTCCACACGAGGGTGATCAGCGTCACCGAGAACACCGATGCGCAGAAGAAGGTGGCACGCAGCAGCGCGGCGAGCCTGCCGGGGCGGTTGAGGGCGAGCGCCAGTGCCAGCGACAGGACCACGAAGATGGGCGTGCTGATCGCGACGAAGCGGATCGTGTTCCACACGACCTGGTGGAAGACCTCGTCGTTGAGCAGTTCCCGGTAGTTGCCCAGGCCCACCCAGAGGCTGTCGTCGGACAGCAGGTCGTGGTCGTGGAAGCTGATCCACACGCCCTTGGCCAGGGGCCAAAGCAACAGCAGGGCGTAGATGGCGACGAAGGGCAGGACAAAGAAGGCGTAGGCGGGGCGCGGGGCGCGCAGGCCGACGGTTGCGGCACTCATGCCAGCGCCTCTTGCGCATGGTGGGCCCGGCCGGCCTCATCGAACAGATGCGCCTCGGCCACATCCACGCTGACGGCGACATGCGAGCCCGGCTTCGGCGAAGCGCCGGCTGGCACCGTGACGATCAGCGGGCTGCCGTCTTCGAGCTTCAGGTGCGCCAGCGTGCGCTCGCCGAGGAACTCGACGAGCTGGACGCGGCCGCGCAGCGGGCCCTGCTCGCCGATGCTCAGGTTCTCGGGCCGCACACCCAGCACCAGGCCCTGCGCGGGCAGGCCTTCGGCCGCGACCCGCGTCGCCACGTTCTGCCCGCCCGGCACAGTCACCACGGCGCGGCCCTGCTCGTCGCCTGCGCGCTGCACCGGCACGAAACCCATGCCCGGCGTGCCGATGAAGCTCGCGACGAAGCGCGTGGCCGGGCGGCGGTAGAGCTCGGTGGGCGTGGCGACCTGCTCGATGGCGCCGCCCTTCATGACGACGATGCGCGTCGCCAGCGTCATCGCCTCGATCTGGTCGTGCGTGACGAAGACCATCGTCGCGCCCAGGCGCTGGTGCAGCTGCGCGAGCTCCAGCCTTGTGCGACCCCGCAATGCCGCATCGAGATTCGACAGCGGTTCGTCGAACAGGAAGATGCCCGGCTCCTTCACCACCGCGCGGCCGATGGCGACGCGCTGGCGCTGGCCGCCGGAGAGCTGGCCGGGCTTGCGCTCGAGCAGCGCGTCCAGCTCCAGCATGCGGGCCGACTCGGTGATGCGCCGGGCGATCTCGTCGGCCGGGATGCCGATGTTCTTCAGCCCGAAGGCGAGGTTGTCCCGCACCGACATGTGTGGATAAAGCGCGTAGTGCTGGAACACCATGGCCAGGTTGCGCTGGCCCGGGGCGGCGGCCGTCACGTCGTGGTCGCCGATCAGGATGCGGCCCCCCGTCACCTCCTCCAGGCCCGCGATCATGCGCAGCAGGCTGGTCTTGCCGCAGCCCGAGGGGCCGAGGAAGACGACGAACTCGCCTTGCGCCACGTCCAGCGACAGGTTCTCGATGACCTGCACGGCGCCGTAGCGCTTGCAGACGTTCTCCAGCTTCAGGCCAGCCACGTGGGTCTCCGGTTCATCATTCTTCCTGGATGCTCGGCCAGCCGTCGGCGGACCAGCTCAGCCTCGCGATGCGCAGATGCGGCCGGCCGCCGTCTTCGGCGTCGTAGGCATGGCGCACGATGACGTCGCCGACGACGTCCTGGTGGCCCGGCCCCTTCCAGCGCTTGCCGCCGGCCTCGATCAGCGTGCCGCCGCCGTCCAGCATGGGCACACCGTCGCGGTCGACGAAGGGGCCGCCCACATCGCGTGCGCGGCCGACGCGGATGTTGTAGCTGCTGTCGACGCCGCGGCAGCAGAGGTCGTGCGAGACGAAGAGATAGGCCCAGTCGCCATGGCGCACCAGGGTCGGCGCCTCGATGCCGCCGCGGTGGCGGGCGATGAAGCGGGTCTCGCCGATGGGGTGCAGCGTGGCCGCGTCCAGCTCGGTCAGGCGGATGCCGCCCCAGAAGGAGCCATAGGTCATCCACAACCGACCGTCGCGGTCGCGCATCACGTCGGGGTCGATGGCGTTGAAGTCGTCGCCAGCGCCGCTCTGCACGATGAGGCCGTCGTCGCGCCAGTCGGTGGCGTCGGGCGCCGTGCTGCTGGCCAGGCCGATGGCCGAGCGGTTCTTGCCGAAGGTGGAGATGGAGTACAGCACCCAGGTGCGGCCGGCATGCACGAAAAGCTTGGGCGCCCAGACATCCAGCCGCCGGTGTTCGGGCACGGCCTCGGCCCACCAGGCGGGGGCTTCACTGAAGACGGGCGCGAGGCGGCGCCAGGTCTTGCCGGCGTCGCGGGATTCCAGCCGCTGGATGCCCCGCCCGGTCGTGAAGGCGAACCAGTGCGCGCCGTCCATCAGCAGCGTCGGGTCGTGGGCGCCGGTGTCGCCCTGGGGCTCCACGGCCGACACCTGCATGGCCAGCGCAAGGGCCAGGATCGCTACCAGCGCCAACAGCGCGCGCATCACTGGCCCCAGCGCAGGACCAGGGGGTCGAGGCGGCGGGCGGCGTCGAGGAGGCCGGCGCGCACTTCGGGGCTCATCTCGGGGAAGGGATGGCGCGGCGCATCGCTCCTGATGACGCCGCCTTCCTTCATCAATGCCTTGGCGGTCAGGATGCCGCCCTGGCGGTTCTCGTAGTTGATCAGCGGCAGCCAGCGGCCGTACTGGGCCACGGCCTCCTCGCGGTCGCCGGCGTGGAAGGCGTCGAAGATCTTGCGGATGCCGTCCGGGAAGCCGCCGCCCGTCATCGCGCCGGTGGCGCCGGCGTCCAGGTCGGCCAGCAGCGTGATCGCCTCCTCGCCGTCCCAGGGGCCTTCGATGGCCGCGCCGCCGACGCGGATCAGCTCGCGCATCTTGCTGGCGGCCTGGGGCATCTCCAGCTTGAAGTACTTCACGTTGGCGATGTTCTGCGCCATGCGCGCCAGCAGCGGCACCGGCAGCGGCGTGCCGGCCACCGGGGCGTCCTGGATCATGATGGGAATGCGAATGGCGTCGGACAGGCGCTGGTAGAAGCCCTCGATCTGGCCCTCGGACACGCGGAAGGTGGCGCCGTGGTAGGGCGGCATGACCATGACCATGGCCGCGCCGAGTTCCTGAGCGAGCCGGCTTCGCTCGATGCAGATCTGCGTTGCGTAGTGCGTCGTCGTGACGATGACGGGCACGCGGCCGGCCACGTGCGCCAGGATGGCCCGCGTCAGCGTCTCGCGCTCGGCGTCGGACAGCACGAACTGCTCGGAGAAATTCGCCAGGATGCACAGGCCGGTGGAACCGGCATCGATCATGAAGTCGATGCAGCGCAGCTGGCCCGGAAGGTCCAGGCCGCCATCGGCGTTGAAGATGGTCGGAACGACGGGAAAGACGCCCCGATACGGGCGGGTGGCGGAGGCGCTCATGATGCGGGCCTTGTCTCGGAGAAGTTGGATCAGGCACCGGCAAGCGGCGCGCGGGCCAGCTGTCGTCGCCGGCATGTCGTCATTAAAGTATGACTATTTATGAATGATCATCGGGGTTAACCCGAAAATTGCCCGCTTCCAAAGAAAAAAAGTATGACTAATAATGGCCACCAAGCCGGGCCCATGCCGCCCGCGCAATGCCTTTCGGAGACAAGTTCATGAGTGCATTCG
The DNA here is from genome assembly GCF_004342485.1 of Roseateles saccharophilus. Taxonomy (GTDB): domain Bacteria; phylum Pseudomonadota; class Gammaproteobacteria; order Burkholderiales; family Burkholderiaceae_C; genus Pelomonas; species Pelomonas saccharophila. The sequence continues at coordinate 34,571 of NZ_SMBU01000037.1, read as the reverse complement.
CCCGCTACCCCAGCCTGCAGGACCGGGCCGTCCTGATCACCGGCGGGGCCACCGGCATCGGTGAAACGCTGGTCGAGGCCTTTGCCGGGCAGGGCGCCAAGGTGGCCTTCATCGACCTGGCCGCCGACGAAGGCGCGGCCCTGGCCGCGCGCCTGGCAGGCAGCTCCCGCCACGCGCCGCAGTTCATGGCCGCCGACCTGAGCCAGGTCGAGGCATTGCGCGGATCGATCGCCGCGCTGCGCGAGCGCACCGGTCCGTTCTCGGTGCTGCTGAACAACGCCGCCAACGACAGGCGCCATGCCGTCGAGGACACGACGCCCGAGTTCTGGGACGCCAGCGTGGCCGTCAACATCAGGCATCAGTTCTTCACGGCTCAGGCCGTGCTGCCCGACATGAAGGCGCTGGGCGGCGGCAGCATCGTCAACTTCGGCTCCATCTCCTGGATGCTCAAGCAGGGCGGCATGCCGGCCTACACGGCCAGCAAGGCGGCCGTGCAGGGCCTGACGCGCTGCCTGGCGCGCGACGTCGGGCCGCATCGGGTCCGCGTCAACACGCTGGTGCCCGGCTGGGTCATGACCGAGAAGCAGTTGAAGCTCTGGGTCACCGAGGAGACCAAGCAGGAAATCGCCAAGGGCCAATGCATCGCCGACCCGCTGATGCCGCAGCACATCGCGGCTATGGCCCTGTTCCTGGCAGCGGACGATTCGGCCATGTGCACCGCGCAGGACTTCATCGTCGACGGCGGCTGGGCGTGATGGAGGTCCGCGACTACGGCCATCTGCCCGATGGCCGGCCGGTGCATGAGTACACCCTCGCCAACGGCCTGGGCCTGAGGCTGACCGCGATCACGCTGGGCGGCATCGTTACCGGCCTGTGGGTGCCGGATGCCCACGGCCAGGCCGCCAACGTCGTGCTGGGTTTCGACAACCTGGACGACTACGTCCACCGCAACCCGTCCTTCGGCATCATCGTCGGCCGCTATGGCAACCGCATCGCCGGCGCGAGCTTCGAGCTGGACGGCGAGACCCACGCGCTGAGCCGCAACGACGGCCCCAACTGCCTGCATGGCGGCGTCGAGGGCTTCGGCCACCGGCTCTGGCAGGCCGAGCCCGACGCGCCGCGTGCCGGCGAGGCCGTGGCCCTGCTGCTTCACGACACCAGCCCGCACGGCGATCAGGGCTTCCCGGGCGAGCTGCGGGTGAGCGTGCGCTATGCGCTGAGCGCGACCGAGAACAGCTGGCGCATCGACTACGAGGCCACGACCGACCGCGCCACCGTCGTCAATCTGACCCACCACGACTATTTCAACCTCGCCGGCCACGGCTCGGTGCTGCGGCACCGGCTGACTCTCCCCGCTTCGCGCTATAGCGAGGTCGACGAGCACCTGATTCCGCTGTGCCATGCGGCCGTCGAGGGCACGCCCTTCGACTTCCGCCGACCGACGCCCATCGTCGCCCGCCTCCGCGAAGCCCACCCGCAGCTGCTGCGCGCCCGCGGCTATGACCACAACTGGCTGCTCGACGGCAGGCCGGGCGCCGACGGCCTGCGCCCCGCCGCGACGCTGGAGGACCCGCATTCCGGCCGCCGCATGGACGTGCTGACGACCGAGCCGGCCCTGCAGTTCTATTCCGGCAACTTCCTCGACGGCAGCCTGGCCGGTCCCGGCGGGCGCGTCTACCGCCAGGGCGACGGCCTGTGCCTGGAGACCCAGCACAACCCTGATTCTCCGCATCACGAAGCCGGTTCAGACTGGCCTTCGACGGTGCTGAGGCCCGGCGAGACATGGCGCAGCACCACAATCCACTGCTTCACCTAGGAGCGATCATGGACCTGCCCGCCCACCAACTGACGATGACGGTGCTGATGACGCCGGACACCGCCAACTTCGCCGGCAATGTCCACGGCGGCAACATCCTCAAGCTGCTCGACCAGGTCGCCTACGCCTGCGCCAGCCGCTACGCCGGCCGCTATGTCGTCACGCTGTCGGTGGACCGCGTCATCTTCCGCCAGCCCATCCACGTCGGCGAGCTGGTCAGCTTCCTGGCCAGCATCAACCACACCGGCACCTCGTCGATGGAGGTCGGCATCAAGGTCGTGGCCGAGAACATCCGCACGCAGGAGACGCGCCACGTGAACAGCTGCTATTTCACGATGGTGGCCGTGGGCGACGACAACAAGCCCGTGCCCGTCGCGCCGCTGCGCCCCTTCACGCCCGACGAGCGCCGCCGCCATGCCGCGGCCATCGCCCGCAAGCAGGCCCGAGCCAGCCTGGAAACCCCACCATGAACTCCGCGACCGCCGCCCCGGCTCTGACGCCTGCCCTGACCCAGTCCGCGACGCTGGGCGAGGGCCTGCAGTGGCATGCGCCCAGCGGCCGCTGGTGGTGGACCGACATCGAGGGCCGCAGCCTGCACGCCTGGACGCCCGGTGCGAAGGCGACGCTGGTGCTGCGCCTGCCCGAGCGCGTGGGTTGCTTCGTGCACTGCCGCTCCGGCGCGCTGCTGCTGGGCATGGCCAAGCGCGTCGCGTGGCTGCGCGTGGCCGACCTGCAGGCCTGCGGCGAGTTCGTGCTCAGCCCCGAGGAGATCGTGCCCGTCGAGGCCGGCATGCCGACTACGCGCGTCAACGACGGCCGCTGCGACCGCAGCGGCAACCTCGTGTTCGGCACGCTGGACGAAGCTCGCCCGCGCCAGACGATAGGCAGCTTCTACCAATATTCGCAAGCCCACGGCCTGCGCCGCCTTGCGCTGGATGGCGTCGCCATCGCCAACAGCATCTGCTTCAGCCTCGACGGCCGGCGCATGCACTACTGCGACACGTTGAGTCGCCGCATCATGGTCTGCGACTACGACGCTGCCACCGCCCGCGTCAGTGAGCCACGCCTGTTCGCGAAGAAGGACGTCGACGACTGCTGGCCCGACGGCTCGACCATCGACGCCAAGGGCTGCCTGTGGAACGCCGAATGGGGCCATGCCAGCGTCGCGCGCTACGCGCCGGACGGCCGCCTGCTCGGCCGCTACGCGGTGCCGGTCAGCAACGTCAGCTGCCCGGCACTCGGCGGCCCGGCGGGCGACCAGCTCCTCGTCACGACGGCCCGCCAGGAGCTTGGCACGGCCGAGCTGATGGCCATGCCGCTGTCGGGCAGCCTGTTCGGCATGGCGGTCGAGGCCGGGCTCTACCTGCCCGAGCCGCTGTTCAACGACGCCTGAGACCTCTAAGAGTTTCTGATCAGCGCCGGCCGGGCTTCTGCACCCAGGCGTCCATCCAGTCCGAACCGGACAGCACGCGGCGCGAGCGCCACATCTCGTCGCGGGGCTGCGGGCTCGCGAGCGCGCTCGACCGCGCCTGCGGCACCGGCTGGCGGGGTGCGGGGTCGATCGTGAAGCTGACGTGTTGAAGGCGTTTCATGCGTCCTCCTCCTGCTGAGGCCACTCTAGGCAGCCGGTGATCAAGCTGGTGTCGAGCTTGCCGGCCGGCGCATCAAGAACGCATAAGGACGCGATCCGGACGACAGGGTCGCGCGGCGTCACGTCGCTTTGCGACACTGGGCCGATGGCAGACTCCTCTCTCCCAGGCGGCCTGACGGCCGACGAGGCGCGCCGGCGCCTGGCCGAGTTCGGCCCCAACGAGCTGCAAGGCCGCGAGAGCGGCGGCCTCGTCGCGCTGCTGCGCAGCATCGCGACCGAGCCGATGTTCCTGCTGCTGCTCGCCGCGGCCGGGCTCTATCTTGTCGTCGGCGACCTCGGCGAGGGCCTGATGCTGGCCGGCTTTGCCGTCGTGACGGTCGGCCTGACCCTGATGCAGGAGCGCCGCAGCGCGCGGGCGCTGGACGCCCTGCGCGAGCTGACCGTGCCGCAGGTGCGCGTGATCCGCGACGGCAGCGTGCAGCGCCTGCCGGTGCGCGAGCTGGTGCCGGGCGACCTCTTCCTGTTTACCGAGGGCGAGCGCATCGCCGCCGATGGCCTGGTGCGCGACGCCGTCGGCCTGGGCGTCGACGAATCGCTGCTGACCGGCGAATCCGTGCCGGTGCGCAAGAGCCCGAGTCCCGGCACGCAGCGGCCGGCCGCCGCGCCGCCTGGCGGCGACGACACGCCCTGGGTGTTCGCGAGCACGCTGGTCGTCGCCGGCCATGGCCTGGCCGAGGTGGTGGCGACCGGGGAGCGAACCGAGGTCGGCCGCATCGGCGTGTCGCTGGCTGGCATCGCCACCGAGGCCACGCCGCTGCAACGCCAGCTCGGCCGTCTCGTGCGCCTGTTCGGCGGCGTCGCCATCGCCGCCTGCGCGCTGCTGGCGGCCTGGTGGGGCCTGTCGCGCGGCGACTGGCTGCAGGGCCTGCTGTCCGCCATCGCGCTGGGCATGGCCATGCTGCCCGAGGAGTTCCCGATGGTGCTGGCGGTCTTCCTGGCGCTGGGCGCGTGGCGGCTGGCCCGGCTCAAGGTGCTGGCGCGCCGCCCAGCCGTCGTCGAGGCCCTGGGCGCCGCGACGGTGCTGTGCGTGGACAAGACCGGCACGCTGACCGAGAACCGCATGCAGCTGCGCCGCCTCGTCAGCGACACGGACGATGTCGAGGTGCGGCCCGGCGCCGAGCTGCCCGAGGCCGTGCACCGCCTGGCCGAGTTCGCGCTGCTGGCCTCGCAGCGTGACGGCCTGGACCCGATGGACCGCGCCGTCCTCGCCCTCGGCGACGCGGCGCTGCAGGGCAGCGAGCATCTGCATCCTGAGTGGCAGCTGGCGCGCGAATACCCGCTGACACCGGCCCTGCTGGCCATGGCCCAGGCCTGGACCGCCGAGGACGGCCGGCGCTGGCTCGCGGCCAAGGGCGCACCCGAGGCGATCTTCGACCTCTGCCACCTGGAGCCCGCACACCGCGAGGCCCTGCTCGCGCGGGTGCGCGGCCTGGCCACCGAGGGGCTGCGTGTGCTCGCCGTTGCCGAGGGCCGGCATGACGGCCGCGCCGAGCACGATGGTGCGACGCTGCCCGAGCATCCGCATGCCCATGGATTCGCGTTGCTGGGCCTGCTGGGCTTTGCCGACCCGCTGCGTGCCGGCGTGCCCGAAGCTGTCGCACAGGCGCGCGAGGCCGGCATCGCGGTGGCGATGATCACCGGCGACCATGCCGCGACGGCGCTCGCCATCGCCGCCCAGGCCGGCCTGGACACGAATGCCGGCGCGCTTGCCGGTGCCGAGCTCGCCGGCCTGGACGACACCGCGCTGGCCGCGGCCGTGCGCCGCGTGCGCGTCTTCGCGCGCGTGTCGCCCGAGCAGAAGCTGCGCCTCGTCCAGGCCTTCAAACGCAACGGCGAGACGGTCGCGATGACGGGCGACGGCGTCAATGACGCGCCGGCGTTGAAGGCGGCCCATGTCGGCATCGCGATGGGCGCGCGCGGCACCGACGTCGCCCGCGAGGCGGCCGGCCTGGTGCTGCTGGACGAGGATTTCGGCCACATCGTCGCCGGCGTGCGCATGGGCCGGCGCATCTTCGACAACCTGCGCAAGGCCATGGTCTACATCACGGCCATCCATGTGCCGGTGGTCGGGCTGGCGCTGCTGCCGATGCTGTTCGGCCTGCCGCCGCTGCTGCTGCCGGCCCATGTGGTGCTGACCGAGATGGTCATCGACCCGGCCTGCTCGCTGGCCTTCGAGGGCGCGCCCGAGGACCCGCGCGTGATGCGCCGCCCACCACGCAATGCCGACCGCGGCCTCATCGACCGCGGCCTGCTGCTGGAGGGGTTGTTGCAGGGCGCCGTCCTGCTCGGCGCGACGCTGGCGATCTATGCGCTGGCGCTGCAGGCCGGCCGCGGTGCGGACGTCGCCCGCACGCTGGCCGTCGTCGGCCTGACCGTCGGCAACCTGCTGCTGGTGGCGGCCACCGTTTCGGCGGGTCTGGGCCTGCGCACGCTGCTTCAGCCCGGCGCGCGACCCCTTTGGATCGTGGCCGCTGCGGCCACGGCCGCCCTCGGTAGCGCGTTGCTGTGGGCGCCGCTGCGGGGACTGCTGCATTTCGGGGTGCCTTCTGCCAGCGACCTCGGCGCTGCGCTGCTCGCCATCGTGCTGGCCGTCACGGCGGGGGCGGCGCTGGCGCCACGTTGCCGCGGGGCGGAGCATTAGGCCCGGCGTTTTGGAGCCCGACGACCGGTCGCGTTCTCGTTCGGCCCGAGCGTGTGCGAGTGCCCACTGAATTCAGCTGGGCGCCACGCTCGCGTGATCGCACCAGTGCGCCTGGTGGAGGCACCGGACCATCAAGTCCGCTGTGCGTCGTGCGAGGATCGTGCGGTTTCGGTCCGTCGGAAGAAACTACCGTTCAACGCTTGACAGCCGTAGATGACCAGCAAAGCCATCTTGACACTCGTCCTCGCTGGTGTGTCCTTGTTCGGGCTCCGTGCACAGGCCGGGTCCGCGGAAGGCGCGCCTGGGATCGTGACCTACCCGGCGTCGGGAGCCCCCGACGACAAACGTGGTGACTACTATGTCAGCCTGCTCGAGCTCGCGTTGAACAAGGCCGGGACCGGTCTCGTGGCGCGGCCCTCCACCAACCCGAGCGTGGCAGCGCGCGCCTTCATCAATATGGCCAAGGGCCGGGGCATCGACGTGGTCTGGGCACCGACCACCACCGAACTCGAGCGTGACTATCTTCCCGTGCGTATCCCACTCGACAAGGGCATCCTTGGCTGGCGGATCTTCCTCATCGCGGGTGGTGACCAGGCTCGATTCGCGAGCATCCAATCCGTGCAGGAGCTCAAGGCCCTGACGGTCGGCCAAGTCAGGGAATGGGTCGATACCGGCATCCTGAGCGCCGACGGTTTTTCCGTGGTGGCGGCTTCACGCTACGAAAACCTGTTCACGATGCTGGCGGCCAGGCGCTTTGACTACTTGCCGCGCGGTGTCGGAGAGGTCTACGACGAGGCGCACAACTACGGCCATCTGGGCCTGGTTGTCGAATCCCACCTGGCGCTGAACTATCCGATGTGCACCTATTTCTTCGTGGCGCCGAAGAATGTCGAGCTCGCCAGGCACATCGAGAAGGGGCTGCTGCGCGCGCAGATCGACGGGTCGCTCGAGGAACTTTTTCAGCGCTTCTTCGGCAAGATGCTGCGGGATGCGAGGCTGGACAGCCGCCTGGTTTTCAACCTGGAACGTCCGACCGCACCTTCGACCTGCAAGCGCGCCGGCATGCCGGGGTGACCATCCTGAACGCAGGGCATCAGTTGCGCCCCTGAGCGCCCATGCCACGGTCAAGGGCGAGCTGGGTTCTGTCGAAATAAGGGGTACGGATCGAGTTGAGTTGGAAGGGCGAGCTGGGGATCAAACAGCCAGGCTGTAGAACTGTGTGGCAGCAGGCAGAGTTCGGCCCTCGGGGCAGGCCAACTGCCCCTTCTTGATGGCAGGCATGGTCTCGATGCCGGCGATGATCTTGTCGATGCTGATTTTCTCGGGCACGTCAATGCCGTCGATCGCGCGCGGGCGACTCGGGCCGCGGCCAAATCACGCCGAGCCGTGAGCAGGAAGTCCACGGTCTGCCCGAGCTTGTCGACGGCCCGGTACAGGTGCTTCCAGCGGCCGCCGATCTTGATGTAGGTCCATCCGCCAGCTCTTGCCTACCGGGCGTTTGCGCCGGCGAAAGGCCTTCGCCAGCACCGGCAGGATCTTCAGCGACCCGTTGTGCACCGTGGAGTGATCGACCTCCACGCCTGGCTCAGCCATCATCTCTTCCAGGTTGCGCGTGCTAACGGATAGGCGGCATACCAGCGCAGGCACAACAGCATGATCTCCAACGGGTCGTGCAAGCGCTGGAAAACCTTCCGCAGAGCCGACCTCGTGAGCTGAATGTGCGCTGGAACCGTCCTTCCCTCTTCCGCCAACTCGCCTATTTCGACAGAGCCAGATTTCCGCAGTGGCCCGTTCACCAGCGTCAGTGATAGTCGGCCTCGTGTTGATGACGAATGGCAAGTACCACCACCAGCTGAGGTGAAGCGATTTCGTACTTGAGCACGTACCCTGCAGCGCCAAAGGGCACGACCAGCTCGCGCCGAAGAGGGCTACGCGACCCGGCCGTCTTGCGAAACAGGAAAGGCGTCCTAGCAAGCGAGGACATGGCCGCGTCGATGGCCTCAAGCGCACGATCCGCAATGTCCAGATCCTCGACGTACTCAGCGCGTTCGAGCAGGTACTCGTAAAGCCTCAGCAAATCCGCCTTCGCTTCGGGATCGACGATGACCCTGAAGGTCATGCTTTCGTCGTTCGGTGCTTGCCCTGCAGCTCGCGGCGCCGAGCTTGCAGCCGCCCGCGCATCTCGGCAACGACCTCTTCGGCCGGCACACCAGCGCCCGTCTGCTGGAAGCGCGACCAAGCGGCATCCGCTCGGGCGTCAAACTCGGCTTGCATGCGTCGGAAGTCCACCGCCTGACGCACGGTCGCTTCCAGGAAGTCGGACAGTGTTTCACCTTCGCGCAGCACCGCTTCGAGGTCGGCCCGAAGCTGGGGCTCTACGCGCACTTGCGGAAGGATGGCGGTCTTCATTTGACGAGTGTGTTGCAAACGCGTTGCAACGTCAAGAACGGCTGGGGCCATCTTGTCGGCCTGTGGTCTCAATGAAGAAGGCAACGCAGCTGGCGGTGCAGGATCTGCGAGAGGTTGAGCAGACGTTTGCAGCGCGACATGTGCGCAATGGCAGGCACGGTGGCGCACGGCATGTAAGCGCTCCCGGTCCGACGGCTGAAATGAGGCGGCAGGGGCGGCTCAAGGCTGCGGGCGCAAGTTCACCAGGCGAACTCGTTGCCACCTTCCGCTCGGAATGCCTTGATCAGGCCTGGAGAAAAACCGCGTCCTCGCCGTCACATAGATGCGGATCTCGACCAGCGTTCACAGCCAGATTCGCGTCCGGCAATTCCAGGGCCGCGCGGAGCTTCCTGCTCGGCCACGGCGAGCGCTCATAAAAAAGGGCTGGACAGCCCAAGCCATCAAGCCCAATGCCGCATTGTTCCGAAGACCCGCGGCAACTGCTCTGTGAGCACCTCAGCTGCTGCTGAGCCTTCAACCCATGGCGAACTCGCTGAATCTCGACTCGGGCGCGGACACCGCGCCGTCCTGCTCTGTATCCCACGTCTTCGAGCTGCGTCGCTGCTCGATCGATCGCCGCCTCAGCGCCCGCAATTCGGGACTCGCAGCGATACGGCGCCGCGCTGCGTTGATGCTGCGGGAGAACTCCGGGCTGGCCCGAAGCTTGTAGTCCAGATAGCTGTCATGGCGCTCCGGGAAGACCTGCCACCAAGCCACGATGCTGTCCACGCTGTTGAGGTCGAGTTGCATGACCACTCCGTTCAGAAGAGATCGCCCGTGATCGGGCCGGGAAGTTCGTGTGGCTTGGGCGCTAGGGCCCGCGGCGCGCGGACCGCGCGCTTGGGCGGCTGCTCCGCAGCGAGGGCATGCCACTCGGACGCGAACATGTCGGGCACCGCGGCCCAGCTCTCAGGCTCGGTCCAGGCCTTGCTTGGCGGCTCCCGCGATGTGGCCTGCAACTGCTCCGCCGGGTAGCGCGTCAGCAGCCGCTCGGCGTCCTTCATCGCGCCATAGAGCCATAACTCCTGCGCGTTGATCGGCAAGATCACCGGCATCCGTTTCTCGTGGTCCGGAGCGTTCAGGCGCCCGAAGACTTCATGCCCGTCAGCATTGAGGGTCAGCAGGCTGAACGACAGCACCCTCTCGCCTGCCGGGCTGGTCCAGTCGTTCCACAGGCCCGCCAGGCCCATGGGCGCCTCGTCGGCCCGCTGGACGTGCCACATCTGCGGTCGGCCCGACTCATAGTTCCACTCGGAGATCAGCTCCACCGGGATCACGCAGCGCCGTGCCGCCCACCAGCTTTCCCGGAAAGCCGGCTGGGACTTCATCGTCTCCATGCGGCAGTTGCAGGTCTGCTTGCCGAAGCCGATGTCGGTCGCGAAGTGCGGCAGCAAGCCCAACAGTCCGAACTTGGCGTCGCCCAGCGCGCCAGGCGATTTGACCTCCGCGCGGACGATGAAGGGCGCCGTCACGCCCGCGCTGCATTGGGACGCCAGGTCGGCTTCCCCGGACAGGGTGACGCCGAAGCTGGCCAACAGTCGGTCGCTGTCCGTGACGGGTTCGTAGTTCGAGCGCATGGTTCAGGGCTGGATCAGCGCCTCGTGAGGGCCAGCGGGCGGGGCGTGTGGCGGTTGGCACGCGCGCAATTCGATGGTTCGACAAGGTCGTGGGCTGGATAATACTGTATGCAAGAACAGTACTTCGAGCGCGAACCTTCAGTCGCCTGCCAGGCGGGCCGCCATTTCTTGGCGCAGCCGCTGCCGGCCCGTGTCGAGGCAGCACCGTGGCGGGCGGCGCCCCCCGGTGGTCGTTGGCGCCATCAACATCGCAGAGTCAGGGGCGCAACGATCCGCCGCCATCGTCGTCGGAGCGGCTACCGAGCGGTTTGGTCTACCGAGTGGGCGGGTGTTGCCCTTGTGCCGCGAGCTCGATCGCCCCCTTGGGTTGGGGACTATTGCCCATGGAGGCAGGGCGGCGTGTCATCACTCTCCGAATACAGTTTTGCGTCCGATAGGGAGAGGAACATGTCGTCTTGGAAAGCTTGGGCGGGTGCTTGCGCCTGCCTCTGGGTGCTGGCGGGATGCGGCGGAGGCGGCGGTGGCAGCAACGGCGGTGCCGGGGACCCGGGCAGTGGTAGTACCGCTGGCAACACGACACCGGCCTACTCGGGTGTGCAGCCCGTCGCCGCGCCCGCAGCACCGCTGGTCGACGCGAGCCATGCCAGCGGCACGGTGTCAGTCGCTGGTGATACCTTAGATGCCACCGGCCGAAGAGCCGGGCTGTCCGTCGAATTGCATGCCATCCAGACAGACGGCAGCCTGGGGCCGATCGTGGGCAGTGCGAGTACGGGCGCTGATGGCAGTTTTTCAATCGCCATGCCGGCAGGCAGTTCGACCGCAGATGGCACCTGGATGTTGCAGGTCCGGGCTGGAGGTGTCACCCTGCGTGCCTATCTATATCCCGGCACCGTGCGAGTGGACGCGAGCTCCGAAGCATGGGTCCGCGAAGTAGTTGCTGCGGCCGGACGCGTGCTCACCTTCCCTGGGACGCCGCTGACCACCGTGGCCCAGATCTCGGGTGCCTTTGGCTTATATGCCGATGCGACGGGGGATCAACACGCAGCGCTGTCACCTTCGACCGCTGCGGCGCAACTGGTGCAGGCGCTCGCCGACGACCATGCGCTGGCCTATGTGCTGAACACGCTGCGCGTCAGCAACTCACTGCCCAGCGCGGGCACAGGTGACATCGGCGCGTTCTATGCGCTGTCCAAGACCTATGCCGCCTTTTTCGTCAAGGACAAGGCCCAGCAACTGCAAGTCTCGCTCGCAGACCAATTCGGTGTTGCGATGGGGGCGGATGGTGCTTGGCAGTACACCGCCACCATCGCCTCTCAGACGAACGGGAAGTGGACGCCTCTGACCGGGGCCGGAGGCTCAAGGCGGCAGAGCGCCAGCCGCGATTACCAATCCCTGCCTACGACGACGTCGCAGGACGCTCTGGTGTCCGGCGTGGTCGGCGAGTTTCCCGCGTCGAGTTATCCGGTGCAGCCAGGCGCTCGCCAACTCGATGGTCGCAGGATTGACGCGACGAAGCTGAATTTCACGGGTGGAACCGATATCCAGCCGCTGGCCTTCTCGGTCAACGAGCAGGTGGGGGGCGTGGAGACGGTCTCCATTGCGGCCGGCACGTTCCGGGCGGTTCGCGTGGTCACGGACACGCAAATCGTGGTGCCCAAATCCGCGACAGCGGTCACGACCGAGCTGGTACACACGACCGTGTGGCTGGCGCCTGGGGTGGGCATCTTGAAGGAGACTGATCAGTACTTTCTCGATGGGGTGGAGAACACCAGCAGCGCGACAACTTTGGAACTCAGTGGCGCCTATGCCAACGGCGGCGTATGGCCCGCGCAACTGGCGATTGGCGTCGACCGCCTCGACAGGCTTACGCAGACGCACTTTTGCCCACCCGTGGTATTGCCAGCTCTGCATCGCATGGTCACGGTGGAATCCGGACCCACCAGTCAAGGGTCACCAACGCTGGCACTGGCGCTCTGGAACATCGATACGGGGTTGCAAGTCGCAAGCCAACGCGTGTTTGCTGGGTTTTCTACTTTTTGCCCGATTGCCACGGGCGATCTGTCGAGCTTGCTGGTGCCCGAGGCGATCCAACCGAACAACTTGCCCTACAGCGACCCGACGACCGCGGCTGCGGCTGCAGCGCAGAGCGATGTGATCCATCAAGTCAGCGGTGCGGACCTGTCGGACATTGCGAGCTACACGCTGCCTGCCGTCCCCGATGCGACGCAGCCCGCCAAGTTCCGGTCGGCGCAGCTCACTGCCTTGTACGCCGCGGCAGACGGCAGCGGTCAGTTCATGGCGAGCTTTAACCAGTCCCTGACGCTGGGGGTGATGCCGCACTATGTGCAGGCACTGGGGCCGGGGCTGGCCGGCCCGGCGGCAAACATTGGCGACCAGAATGATTTGCTGATTGGCGTGGATTGGAGCAATGGACGCGCCTTCTCATGGCAAAACGCCACCCCCCAGTTGCTGCAGGCCTGGACCTTTGCACCAGGCACTGGCATCGATTCAGTGTCGACTCGAACGATTCGCACCGGTACGAGCGTGCCCCAGCTCTGGTATGCGAGCACCAATCTGCTGCATTTGAACGATGGCAGCACGATTCGCATCAGCGATGGCGGCGATGGACCGAAATTGCCCTATGCGTCAAAGGACTGCGGTTACGGCTACGGCATGCTCGTGTGTCTTGATGCCACGGCGGACCAACTGGTCAAGCTCGATCCGGACACACTGGCGGTCCGCTCGACCGTGGATCTCGGTTCCTACCTGCGCAGCCTCTCGGCAACGCCCCCGGATTTCAGGGCACCGTCGGATCCCAACGCCCGTGGAATCCAGTTCTTGGACGACTCGACCTACAGCATTCGGGGCTACGTCGTGCACGTGGGGCGCTGGAGATGAGCGCTGCCGCTCGTGTGCGATCCGCGCCGGCCTCGGTAAGTGAGAGGGGCGATGGCGGCCGAACTCGACGCGAGGCGCTGTGGCATGCCCCGCAATCTCGGACCTTGACCGATCTCCGTGACAGGATCGAGCCCATGCTTGCATGCAGGTGAGATCTCCGGGTCAAGTTTGCAGTTCGCACGGTTCGCCAAGCTCTGGCCGTCATCCAAATGCCGTCCATTCACGTTGATCGAGCATGAGCCGAACCGTTTTCACTTTGCTCCTGGGTCTGATGGTGTCAGCGACAGTTACCGCCGCGCCGAGTTGGGGTGTGGAGGTGCATGATCGCCTTGCCGTGCCGTCAGGCGCGCCAACGAAGGCGGTGGCAATCACGCTCGATGCCTGCGGGGGAGCTTTCGACGCCAGCCTGATTGAAACGCTGATCGATCTGCGCGTACCTGCGACCATCTTCGTGACGAAGAAGTGGCTTGATCGCAATCCTGCAGGCACAGCCATGCTGCTGGCTCACCCCGATCTGTTCGAACTGGAGGATCACGGGACGTCGCATGTGCCGGCAGTGATCGGCACGGGTCGACGTGTCTATGGCATTGCCGCGGAACCGGACGCTGCACATCTCGAAGAAGAAGTCAGCGGCGCCGCGCAGGCCATCCGGTCGCTGACGGGTCGCGCGCCGGTGTTCTTCAGAGGGGCCACCGCGATCTACGACGCGCAGTCGATGCAGATCATTCGCTCGATGGGCTACCAGGTTGCGGGCTTCTCGGTGAATGCGGATGCCGGTGCCACGCTGTCCGAGGCGCAAATCTCCGCGCGCCTGCGCGCAGTTCAACCTGGCGATATCGTGATTGCGCACATGAACAAGCCGGCTGGCTCGACGGCCGAGGCTTTCGCAGCGACCCTGCCGTCGTTGCTTGCCAAGGGCTATCGTTTCGTCACCCTGTCCGGGGGGCGCCTGCAGCCTGCTTGAGCAGGTTCGGCGCTTGGCACGGACGCGAGCCAGATCTGTTGAACCGGGGCGGATGCCCCGTGATTGCAATTCTTGCAGGGCCAATCCCACCCCGGGGCCTGAGCCTTGGGTCGGAAGGTCCCATCAAACCGACGTCAGCGCGCCAAACGGATCGTCGGAGTCCTTCTTGCACCCGACCCAGGCGTCGCAACTCCAGCAGACCCAGAACTGCCGCTCCGCGAGATCCTTGTGATCCGGGTACACGTCGAGGCCGCCGTACGGATCTGCGTGCCTGCCAAAGTAGTCGCAGATCACGAGCAGCACCAGGTCCGGCACGATGAGGGCCTTGCTGCGCGTGTAGCCGGGCGGGCAGTCCACCCGGTATGGGTTCACAACGCAGAAGTCGTCGCGCTCGGGGCGCTCCCAGTCGATGAAGTGGATGGTCTGGCCGCGGCCGCTACCCCAGCCAGGCAGGCCTTCCGCCGCCAGGCGGCCCACCAGCAGCGAGGTATCCGCCTTGTTGGCCCACATCAGCCGGTGGCCCGGCGTGCGGGTCAGGGCGATTCGGCCTGGGTGAGGCGCTCGTCATCCAGCCAGAGTTGGCCGTCGTGCAGGTTCGGCGCGTGCAGCTGGCGGCGCAGGGTGTCCGCCTCGGTGACTCGGGCGAAGCTGGCCAACCTCATCCAATTCCCGGGGCATAAACCTCCATACCAACCTCACTGGGGCCGCTAAGTGCTTGATTAATAAGACGCGTATTGGATATATGGCCCGCAGCTTCGTCCAATTCCATCCGATTCCATCCGATTCCTCTGGAATCCTTTAGGCGCCCTTAGGCTCTTCCCCCGGCACATAGGCGGCAGCTCGCCCTGCCCCTTCCAGCGTCAACTTGCCTTCCGCCTTCAACCGCTTGAGCAGATCCTTGGCCTGACCCTCGGTCAACCGGCACAAATCCATCACGTCAGCGCGCTGAATGCGTCCATGCTGCCGCACGTAGTTCAACACCAGCTGCTCATGTTGGAGGCTGCTGAAGCCCAACTGGCGGGTGTAGGCGGCCTTGTCGCCATCGGCCTTGTAGACGCCCATGGCCAGCGTGTAGGTCCGTCCGCGGGCATTGCCGTGCGCCTGCGCCAGGCCAGCCTCCACCAGGCTCTCCAACGTCTTCTTGGCCTGTACCGGCTCGCGCTGGATGTGCGCCGCCAGCTCGTCGGTACTCAGCCGCTTCAGATCGCGCAGCGTGGCCAGGGCAATGAGGCTATCGATGGGCAGCTCGCGGCCCTGCCTGCCCTCCTGCTCCACCACCAGCTTCAAGAAGGCCTCGTCGGCATCCACCGTTGCCAGCCGCAGCACCACATCGGTGGCGCTGGTGCGGCGGTAGTCCGGCTCGGGCCGGCCAAAACGCAGCATGCCGCGGTAGATCTTGTCCACGCCACGGCCGGAGCGCTCCACCATCCCGACGCGTTTCATCGCATCCGCCAGCATGCGGTTGCGCGGCCGGGGTTCGGTGGTCAGCAGGTTGGCCAGCGTCACACCGTCCACGAGGCCACCCGGATTGCTGATGGTCAGGCCCTCGTCGTCCAGTCGCACATGCACGGCACCCAGGCGGTGGTAGTCGCGGTGCACCAAGGCATTCGCCAAGGCTTCCCGGAAGGCGCCCATCTCCACCTGAGGCACCGGCACGCGGAACAGGCCGATCTGCATTTCGCGCTCTGGGTTGTAGGGTCTGAAGTTGGTCTCCAGCCAGTCCATCGCCTTAAGCAGTGGAAAGCGGCGGAACTCGTTGAACCGCACGGCTTCACGCGCCAGAACCTGGAAAGCGAACTCGTGTGTGGGCACCAGCTCGCGCAGTGCAGGCTCGCGGCCGATCAGCAGCAGGCCGGTCAGCGTCGGTGCGCGGCCGCTACCGTCGGACAGGCGTGCCGTCAGTCCCAGCGCGCCGTCCAACGCCTCGTCGTCCAGTTCCAGCAGAGCGCGGTCACCGCCGTACTGCTGCACGCACTGGCGCAGCCGCTCGCGCTCCAGCGGGTCCAGGTCGGCCAGCGTGGCGCCGGCCACGATCTGCGTCGAGGCATCCATCAGCCCGAAGCTGCTGGCCCGGCTGGCGCGGTCGTGCGGCAGCATGGCCACACACTCGGGCGTGCCGTCGGACTTGAGGCGGCGGCGCAGGTAGACGCCCGTCGTGGTGGACACCTCCCCCTGGGCCTTGGGCACGGCGATGCGAGCCACGGCCACGCCGCCCAACTGCACCGGCGTCACCGTCACGGCCAGGGAGGGCGAGGTGCGCGCTGCCACAAGTCCGGCCAGACCCGCCAGCTGCTGGTGCTCGGTGTGAAGGCCGGTAGGCTGACCATCGTCCTCCACGCCCAACCACAGCTCACCGCCTTCGGCATTGGCCATGCAGACGATGGCCTCCACCAGCTCCCTGTCGGGCAGGCGGCTGCGGTCGCTTTTGAACTCGACGGTCATCGATTCGCAGGGGGCAGCGAGTGGGCTGTCATGTGGATACCGCGTTAGAGAAGCGGGCGAAGGCTCTGCCTGCGGCGCAGCGACAGTTTCGCAGCCCGGCAGCCCGGCAGCCCGGCAGCACGCCGTGCGACCGAACGATTGGCGGCTTGCAGTTCGAGCAGGATGTCGTCGAACATCCTTTGACCCGGTTTCACTTGCCGATGCAGAAGCTGCTGAAGATGACGCCCAGAAGCTCGTCGGCCGAGAAGGCGCCGGTGATTTCGCCCAGCGCGTCGTGGGCCAGGCGCAGCTCCTCGGCCAGCAGGTCCAGCGCCGCGTCGCGCTGCTCGGCGATGGTGCGGGCCAGGTCCAGGTGCTCGGCCGTGCGGGCCAGGGCCTGCACATGGCGCTCGCGGGCGATGAACAGGCCTTCGGGCACGGCCTGCCAGCCGGCGGTCTGCAGCAGGCGCTGGCGCAGCGGCTCCAGACCTTCGCCGGTCTTGGCGCTCAGCGCGATCTCGCCGGCCGGCGGCTGTGCGAGGTCGGCCTTGTTGAAGACCTGCACGATGCGGTTCGCATCCACGCCCGCCAGCCGCGCGCGGATGCGCTCGTCCTCGGCCTCGTAGTCCGGCTGGCCGACGCGGCCCAGGTCGTGCAGGAAGAGCACGACGTCGGCATCGGCGATCGCGTCCCAGCTGCGTGACACGCCGATGCGCTCGACCTCGTCGGCGGTCGCGTCGCGCAGGCCGGCCGTGTCGGTGATGTGCAGGGGCACGCCTTCGATCTGGATGGTCTGGCTGACCTTGTCGCGCGTCGTGCCGGGGATGGGCGTGACGATGGCCAGCTCGGCGCCCGCCAGCGCGTTCAGCAGCGAGCTCTTGCCGACATTGGGCTGGCCGGCGAGAACCACCTTGAGGCCGTCGCGCAGCAGCGTGCCCTGGCGGGTGCGGGCCTGGACCGCGCTCAGTTGCGCGGTCAGGCGGTCCAGCCGGCCGAAGGCGTCGGCCTTCTCGAGGAAGTCGATCTCCTCCTCGGGGAAGTCCAGCGTCGCCTCGACCAGCATGCGCAGCTGGATCAGCTGGTCGCGCAGCAGGCCTACCTCGTGCGACAGCGCCCCGCCCAGCGCGCGGCTGGCGCTGCGTGCAGCCGCCTCGGTGCTGGCGTCGATCAGGTCGGCCACGGCCTCGGCCTGGGCCAGGTCGAGCTTGCCGTTCAGGAAGGCGCGCTGCGTGAACTCGCCCGGTTCGGCCAGGCGCACGCCCGCACCGGCCTCGATGACCCGCGCCAGCAGCAGTTGCAGCACGACGGAGCCGCCATGGGCCTGGAGCTCAAGCACATGCTCGCCGGTGTAGGAGTGCGGCGCCGGGAAGTGCAGGGCCAGGCCCTGGTCAATGGCGTTGCCGCTTGCGTCGCGCAAGGGCAGATAGGTGGCCTCGCGCGCGCGGAGCTGGCGTCCGCAGACGGCTAACATCAAGGGTGTCAGGTCTTGCGGTGAGGACACGCGCACGATGCCGACCGCCCCGCGCCCGGGCGCGGTGGCAATGGCGGCGATGGGGTCGGCATGGCGGGACAGCATGGCGGCATTGTCGAACCTCCCGCTGGCCGCCCGGGAGCCCGTCACCGCCCGTGAATACGACCACCTCCGCCCCCACCGAATCTGCGACCCCGCTGCTCCCCCTGGACCCCGCGCTGCGCGATGAGCTCTACCGCGAGTTGCGCCAGATGGCCCACCAGCGCCTGCGCCGCAGCGGCCCGCTGACCTTGCTGGACACCACGGCGCTGGTACACGAAGGCTGGCTCAAGCTGGCCAACGGCAGCGGCTGGCAGGGCCTGGAGCCAGGCCATTTCATGGCCTATGCGGCCACCGTGATGCGCTCCATCGTCGTGGACTACGCCCGCGCCCGTCAGACCCGTCAGCGCGGCGGCGGCGCCACCCATGTGCCGCTGGAAGAGCTGCCCACGCTGGCCCACCGCGACGACGAATACCTGCAGGTGCACGAGGCGCTGAACGACCTCGAACGCCAGGACCCGCGTCTGGCCCGGCTGGTGGAGCTGCGCTTTTTCGTCGGCCTGGAAGAGGCCGAATGCGCGGAGGCGCTGGGCCAGTCCCGTCGCACCGTGCAGCGCGACTGGCAGAAGGCGCGGGCCTTGTTGTGGGACGCGCTGAACGACTGAATCTTCACCCTTGGCTGCGGCGCTGGGGCGCTCGCTCTTCACCATGTCCGTCCTTTCCCCTGACGATTGGCAGCTCGTCGAGCCCTTGCTCGACGCCGCCTTGTCCCTGCCGCCTGCCGAGCGCCGGCACTTTCTCGATACCCTGCCTCCCGCGCAGCAGCGCTGGCGCGCCAAGCTGGACCGGCTGTTGCAGGCCGAGGCCGACGCCGCGGGAGCCGGTTTCCTGAGCCGCGCGGCCAGCCTGGCCGGCGGCACCGAGGGCCCGGGTGCCGGCGCGCCCCGGTGGCATGCCGGCCAGCATGTCGGCCCCTGGGCGCTGATCGAGGAGCTGGGCCGCGGCGGCATGGCCAGTGTCTGGCGCGCCCGCCCGCACAGCGGTGACTTCCAGCGCGAGGTGGCGCTCAAGCTGCCGCACAGCCCTGCGCCTGGCTGGCTGGAGCGGCTCAGGCGCGAGCGCGACCTGCTGGCCCGGCTGCAGCATGCCGGCATCGCGAGGCTTTACGACGCCGGCGTGGACTCGCAGGGCCTGCCCTGGCTGGCGATGGAGTGTGTGCAGGGCCGTGACATCCTCGCCTGGTGCGAAGCCCACCGCAGCAGCACGCGGGAACGCGTGGGCCTGCTGTTGCAGGTGGCCGACGCGCTGCAGTACGCGCACAGCCGCCTGGTGCTGCACCGGGACATCAAGCCCGCCAACGTCATGGTGCAGGACGACGGCCAGGTGCGGCTGCTGGACTTCGGCATCGCGCGCAGCCTGGCGGCGGCCGAGGACGAGGCCGCGCTGACCCAGCTCGGCCAGCGCCCGATGACGCCCGAATACGCCTCGCCCGAGCAGGTGCGTGGCGAGGAGCCCGGCATCGCCAGCGACGTCTATGCCTTCGGCGTGCTGGCCTACCGGCTGCTCAGCGGCGCCAGCCCCTATGCGGCGGCCGCGCCCGCGTCGCGCCATGCGCTGGAGCGCGCCGTGCTGGAGGTCGAGCCGCCGGCGGCGTCCACCGCCGCGGCCGATGCGGCCACGCGCAAGGCCCTGCGGGGCGACCTGGATGCCATCGTCGGCAAGGCCCTGGCCAAGGACCCCGCGCAGCGCTATGCGACGCTGGACGCGCTGGCTGCCGACCTGCGCCGCCACCTCGCCGGCGAGGCCGTGCTGGCCCGGCCGCCCTCCTGGCGCTACCGGGCCGGGCGCGTGATCGCGCGACATCGCTGGGCCGTCGGGGTGTCCACGCTGGCGGTACTGGCGCTGGTGGGCACGACGGGGTGGGCCGTGCAGGAGGCCCGGGCGGCGCGCCAGGAGGCCCGACGGTCGGGGGCGATGTATGAGTTCCTGACCGGGCTGTTCAACCCTTTGCGGGAGGCACAGCCGGATACCCGCAATCGGGACATGCCGGTGCGCCGCCTCATCGAGGACGGTGCCGAGCGCGTGCTGGGCGCCTTGAAGGACGAGCCGCTGGCCCGGGAGCAGTTGCTGATCGACCTGAGCACGCTGACCCAGCAATTGGGCTTGCCCGAGCTGTCGCGCGAGTTGGCCGAGGAGCGGGTGCGGCAGGCCGAGGCGCTGCACGGTACGCAGAGCCGCGCCTACGCCGATGCCTTGCTGGGGCAGCGCGACCTTTGGGAGAGCTCGGGCCGGTACGCGCAAGGGTACAAGGCAGCTGGGCAGGCCCTGGCGATCTACCAGGCCCAAGGCGAGCATGACCCGCAGCGTCTGGCGTTGGCCCACCTGACCCTGGGCGGCTTTGGCGCTCGATTGCACCCCCCCGAGCAGGCGGACATCGAGCACCTGCAGACCGCCGCCAGGCTGTTGAGTCCACTGCCCGGTCCCAACCTGCTGGGCGTGGTCTATGAACAGCTGACGGTTGTCTACATTGGGCGGGGCGACATGGAGTCGGCCTACCAGGCCGGCATGCTCGGCATCCAGGCGAATCGCGCGCAGCGGGGCGCGGAGGACTGGAAGACCGGTGCGTCGGAGGATCAGGTGGGCCAATTTGCCATGCTGACCCTGCGTCCGGCCGAAGCCCGCAAGCTGATCCGGCACGGGCTGGAAGTGGTGCGCAAGACCATGGGCCCGGATGTCGTCATCCTGGCGCGCGGCGAGGCCAATCTCGCGATGCTGGACATGGCCGCGGGGAAGGTCGAGGAGGCGCGTGCCCATGTGACGGAGGCCCGCCGCATCGCCGCGCTGCCGGCCAATCGCGCGATGGTTCCTTTCGGGTTGACGGTCGAGGCTTCAGCCCTGGATGTGGCCCAGCAATCGGGGGACTGGGGGGCGCTGCACGAGGCTTGCCAGCGCTGGGGCAGGGATGTGCAGGCCCCGCAGCCGGCGCTGCGGCTGCGCCTGCAGCAGGCTTGCGCGGCCGAGGCGCTCCATGTGGGGGATCTCGGCCGCGCGCGTGCGTTGTTGGACCAGGGGCAGGCGGTGGCTCGGCAATTCTTCGCGCAGGTGCCGGCGCGCCATGCCGCGCTGTGGCTGCGCGAGGGCGAATGGCTGGCGGCTCTGGGGCGCACCGATGCCGCCATCGAACGCTGGAAGCAGGTCTTGAGCGTGGATGACCGCAGCATCGTCACCGCAAGGGCCCAGGCTTATGCCCACCTGCGCGAGCAGCATGCCTTGGACGCCCCCACCCGCGCCTTGGCCGCGCGGCTGCGCGAGCAACTGCACGCCGCTGGTGGTGACGCGTTGCTGGCCACGCCGCTGGGCCTGCTGGCCGACGGTTGACCGCCGTTCAAGGCGGCATGGCGCTTTTCGGCGCCCGTTCTCGTGAATGCAGATGGAGGCCCCGGCACGACCGCTTGGGGGTCCATTGCGCAATCAAGGAGAACTGGCAATGAAGAGGATTTCGACCCTGGGGCTGGGCCTGCTGATGGCCGCCGTGCTGGCGGCCTGCGGCGGCGGTGGCAGCGACAGCAGCACGGCCTCCGCCGGCAGCACCGGCTCGACGGGTTCGTCGGGTTCGGGGAGCTCATCGGGTTCGTCCGGCGGCGCCACCGCCTTCCCGTTCACCCGCTACGACGTCTACGCCCTCTATGGCACCGGCCTGAACACCGGCACCAACACGGTGGCCTCGGTGTCGGCCACGCAGGGCACGCTGTCGACGGGCTCGGTGAGTTTCCGTGGCGCGCAGGGCGGCGGCGGGACCACCGTCACGCTGGGCACGGGCAGCGTCAGCCTGACGAGCGCCGTCGTGGCGACCGCCGACTTGAGCTGGCTGGCGCCAGGCGCGGACGGGCAGCTGGTGCAGCAATGCTCGGTGGTGCGTCAGGACGTGAGCGGTGCGAGCGTCGGCGGCTATGCCAAGAGCATGATGGTGATGGTGGCCGGCACGGCCACCGCGCTCGGCCAGGTGAGCGGCATCCCCACCGGGACGCGGCTCTATGCGGCCGAGGACTGCCAGTTCACCGGCGGCACGCCCACCGGTGACATCGCCAAGGTCACGGCGCAAGCCAACGACAGCGCCGTGGTCAACGCCGATGGCTCGGTGACGGTGTCGCCGATTGGCGCCGCCAGCTTCACGGTCTCGGCGGCCGATGTCGGCGCCGCGCTGGCCGCCGGCGGTACGGGCCTGGACGTGGTGGGCGACGTGGTGGTGCCCAGCGCCGCCGGCAAGGCCAACGGCAGCTATGCGATGCATGCCTACAGCCTGCCGCGCACCGGCGCAACGCCGCGCTACGTCGTCGTCATCCAGGCCACGCCGACGGGCGGCAATGTCGCGACGGGCAGCAAGGGCTCCGTGTCCATGCTGGTCAGCGCCTGAACGCCCTCGGCTGAAGACCCTCGAACCGGGCGGCTTGGTGCCGCCCGCTGCCGCATGAAGGCCTCCCCATGATCTCGTCCCTCCTGGCTCTCGTCCGCGCTGCGGCCGCCGCTTCCTTGCTCGTCACGCTTTGCGCCTGTGGTGGCGGTGGCGTCGACGGCACCGCACCCGCCGCCACGCCCAGCAGCCCGTTGGCCGTGCCGGTGCCGCCCGCCGCCACGGGCGATACCACCGTGCAGGCGGCCTACCAGCCCGGTGTGCGCGAACTCGTCAGCGCCAATGGCGGTCCGAAGCTGCTGCAGAGCGACGCGAGCGGCGGCCTGGTGTTCAGCGCCGCGCCCGGGGCGCAGGTCGGCCAGGTGTTGATCGTGGCCGGGCGGGCCTATAGGGTCACCGCGGTGGACGCCAGTGGCACGCAGCTGGCGACCCGCGCGCCCGAGTTGGGCGAGGTGTTCTCCAGCCTGCGCATCAAGGCCAGCGTGCAGGATGCCAGTGCCGTGCCTGCGGCGGCCGGCTGGGCCCGGCCGTTGGCCAGCGGCGGCGCCAGCACCAGCTTCGCCTACGACCTGGGTGCCATCGGTCCGGTGGGCTTGAGCTACAAGGGCCAGCTCGCGATGAAGCTGGACCTGGATCTGGACTTCAGCGCCGCCGGCGGGTTCAAGACCTTCAGCCTGGCTGGCGACCTGACCCTCACGCAGACGCTGCTGCTGCAGTTGCAGACGGCTGCCAGCAACGGCAGCGCCAGCGCCGGCGTGGAGCTCACCCGCTTCAGCTATGTGATCCCGCAGACCCTGGGCCTGGCGCGGGTGGACGTGCCCGTCATCATCCAGGCACAGGCCAGCGGCGATGCCAAGCTCTCGATGCGGGTCATCGACGGTCCGACGCATGCCCATGTGTCTCTGCGTTATGACCCGACCACCGGCCAGTTGCAGAGTGACGGCGGCGTCGATGCCAGCGCCGGCAGTGAGGCACCCGCTGCCACGGCCCAGTCCGCGGTCTCGACCACCAGCCTGGGGCTCACGTTGAAGCTGGGCCCCGACCTGCAGCTCAAGCTGCTGGACACGGTGCTGCCCTTCAGCGCCAGCGTGCGCGCGAACCTGGGGGTCTCGGCCCAGGTGGTCAGCAACGGCCAGAGCAACTGCGTGGGCTGGAGCGCCACGCTGGGCCTCGAGGCGTCCGCCAAGCTCAAGCGCGGGGGTGGCGGCAGCGGAACCGGCGACCTGCAGGCGACGCTCGCCAGCAGCCCCTGGCCGCTGGGCAGCGGCGGCGACCTGGCCGCCTGCCAAGTGCCGACGCCTAAGCCGACACCCACGCCGACACCTGTGCCACCACCCACTCCCGCGCCCGTTGTCGACGGCCTGGCACTGCTGCCGATGCCCGCCGGCGCGGAGCTGCTGACCGACTATCAACTGGTGCTGGCGACCGACGCCTTCACGCCCGACGTGAAGAACGTCTTCAACGAGAGCAGCCTGTGCTGGCAGCAGCCTTTCTATGGCTTGCAGGCCGAGCTGCTGGAGACGGTGGCGGTCTGCGCCCATACGCTGCAGCCGCAGATCCGGCGGGCCGATGCCAGCGTGGTGAATCCCGAGGCCAGCGACGACTGGGTGATCCGTTTTGGCAGCCCCGGCATGCCGAGCTGCGCGGCCGACCTGGTCGACCCCTTGCTGGGCGTGACGCAGGGGGGCGTGGTGCGGACGCACGAGCAGGGCAGTTTTGTTGGCGCGTTGACCTACTTCATCGGCCCGACCGCGGTCCACACCAACCGCCTCAGCCTGGTCTGTCAGTTGCAGGTCACGGAGCGCACGACCGGCAAGAGCTATGTCTTGCGCAGTCCGGTGTGGACATCGCCCACCGGCAAGGTGGCGGTGTCGGGCGTGACCTGGACCTGGGTCGGCGACTGATCCCGCGTGCGCCCGACTTTGGCCGGGCGCGGTGTCTGGCGCGGGGGAGGCCCGGTCCGGGCGCTCTCGTGAGCCCCGTCCGGGCCGGTGTTCTCTGCCCCGCGTCGCCATTGAACTCCGAAGCGCGGGCATAAAAAAGCCCCCGCGTGCGGGGGCTCATTCAGGGGTGTGAATCAGTTCACGCCCAACCTCTTGTTGATCAGCCACTGCTGGGCGATGGACAGGATGTTGTTCGTCAGCCAGTACAGCACCAGACCTGCGGGGAAGACGAAGAACATGATGCCGAAGGCCACTGGCATGATCCACATCATCTTCTGCTGCATCGGGTCCTGGGCCGGCGGGTTGAGCCAGACCTGGAACAGGCTGGAGGCCATCATCAGCAGCGGCAGGATGAAGAAGGGGTCGCGCACCGACAGGTCGGTGATCCACAGCGCCCAGGGTGCCTGGCGCATCTCGACCGTGGACAGCAGCACCCAGTACAGGGCCATGAAGATGGGCATCTGCAGGAAGATGGGCAGGCAGCCGCCGATGGGGTTGACCTTCTCCTCGCGGTAGATCTTCATCATCTCCTGCTGCATTTCCTGCGGCTTGTCCTTGTAGCGCTCCTTCAGCTCGTTGATGCGCGGCGCGACGGCCTTCATCTTGGCCATGGACTTGTAGGCACTGGCGTTCAGCCAGTACAGCGCGATCTTCAGCAGCACGACCAGGGCGACGATGGTCCAGCCCCAGTTGCCGAGCAGGCCGTGGATCTTGTCGAGCAGCCAGAACAGCGGCTCGGCCAGGATGGTCAGCTTGCCGTAGTCCTTCACGCGCTCCAGGCCCGGGGCCAGGGCGGCGAGCTTCTTCTCCTCTTGCGGGCCGGCAAACAGCGTGGCCTGCTGCGTGGTGCTGGCGCCGGGCGCGAGCGTGGGCAGCGTGAAGACCATGCCGCTGGCATAGGTCTGGTCGGGCTGCTTGCGCACGAAGAACTCGCGGTTGCCGGCTTCGTTGACCAGCCAGGCGCTGGCGAAGTAGTGCTGGATCATCGAGACCCAGCCGTCGTTGGCCTGCTTCTCGATGTCGACCTTGCCCTTGTCGATGTCCTCGAACTTCAGGGTCTGGAACTTGGTCTTGTCGTTGTAGACGGCCGGGCCGGTGAAGCTGGGCGTGAAGGCCGCGCCGCCGGTGACGTGGCTGCCGTCGCGCACCAGCTGCAGATAGACCTGCGGCGTGACCGGCGCGGTGCCGACGTTGACGACCTCGTGCGTGACGCCCACCGTGTAGGCGCCGCGCTTGAAGGTGAAGGTCTTGACCAGCTTGACGCCGCCGACCTCGGCCGACTCCAGGCGCAGCCGGATCTCGTCCTGGCCGTCCTTGAGCTCGCGCTCGCCGGCCACTGCCGTCATCGGCGTGGTGTGGGCGGGCAGCGGGCCCTGGGCGCTGACCAGGCCGGTCTGGGCGCGGTAGCGCTGGGCCTCGTTGAACAGCAGGACGGGCTGGGGCGTGAACTCCGGCTTCTTCTGCAGATGCACCATCTGCAGCAGCTGGTCCGTCACCGTCGGGTCGGGCGAGGTCAGGTAGTGCGGCAGCTCGGTGCGCACGATGTCGCCGCCCAGCGTGTCGACCGTGACGGCCAGCACGTCGGTGTGGACGGTGATCTTCTCGGACGGAGCGGGCCCTGCCGGCGCGGCGGCGGCCGTTGTGGGCGCCTGGCCGGCCGCGGCCGTGCTGGCTGGCGGCACACCGCCGCCCGAGGCGGGCGTGGCCGGTGCCGCCGTCGACACGGCCTTGGGCGCCGGGCTGAACATGGACGGATGCCCGTTGTACTTTTGCCAGCCGTCCCAGAGCAGGACGAGGGACATCGTGAACACCACCCACAGCACGGTGCGGCGAATATCAGTCATGAGGAGACTCGGACGAGGAAGACGACGCGCTGGCGCGCGCCATGGAGGGGGAGACGAAGCGGGTGAACAGCCGCGGCGGATTGTGGGGCACGGGGTCGTGCCCGCCGTCGCACCACGGGTTGCAGCGCAGGATGCGGTGGACCGTCAGATAGCTGCCGGCCAGCGCGCCATGCTGTTCCAGCGCCTGCAGCGAATAGCGCGAGCAGGTCGGTTCGAAGCGGCAGGCATTGCCCAGCCAGGGGCTGAGCATCAGGCGGTAGCCGCGCACGACAGCCATCAGCGCCCGGGCCGGCCAGCTGGGCATCATGCCTGTGCCCCAGATTTGGGCGGCTGCGGCTTCAGCGCGCGATCCAGCAGCTGGGCCAGCTCGGCGCGCGCGGCCTGGCGCAGCGCGTCGGAGGCGGCGCTGGGGAATTTCTGGCGGTCAAAAGGCGAGCGCAAGCGGACGACCCACAAACCCGGCGGCATGCCTGGGCGCTCGGCAAATGCGGCGCGGATCTGCCTCTTCAAGAGCTGGCGCGTCACCGAGCGCTTCGCATGCCGCTTGGGAACGACGATGCCCACCCAGCAGCCTTCAACTTGTTCGGAAGGCGCGCGAGGCGGGTCTTGTTCCACAAGGGTGTGGGCAGGCTGTGTGTCGCCTGTTGATAACTCGGCCTGGGCTGTGCGCAACTTGGCGGCATGCCAGGCGCTGGGCGCCGGATTGGCCGAGAGATGGTGCAGCGCGAAATGCGCGCTGCGTCCCCGGCTCTGACGACCGAGCACACGCTCAAAGTCCACCGGGCGTTGCAGCTTGCCGATCATCGGATGCCCGGGGGCTGACGACGCGCTCGGGCGTCGTCGCGCGGCTTAGACGGCCAGGCGCTTGCGGCCCTTGGCGCGGCGAGCGGCGATGACGGCACGGCCGCCACGCGTCTTCATGCGCACGAGGAAGCCGTGGGTACGGGCGCGGCGGGTCTTGGAGGCTTGGTAGGTACGCTTCATGGGAAACCTCTTTTGAGGGTTTGTTCAGGCTGGGCGCAACGGTTGGCACCCGGCAAGGGGCCGGGACGGGCCCCGGCGAAAAGCGCACGACGAAGCACTCGCAGTGCGCGAAAACCCGTGATTACAGCAGATGCCGCGGCCCCGGTCAATAAGTCGCCGGCCTCAAGGCGGGTTTGCCAGGGATTGACCCCCGTCCAATTTCTGTGGATAACCCGCCTTTCTGGGGCGCTGGTTCCGTACAATCCAGCCGCTCGAGAACAAGTTTTCCACAATGAGCGAAGAAGAACACGGGGTGGACGGGGTGCAGGCCTTGGCAACTGGCATGGAATCGGCGGACTGGGCATCGGACCTGTGGCGGCGCGGCTGCGAGCGCTTGGCCACCGAGCTGCCGGAGCAGCAGTTCAACACCTGGATCCGCCCGCTGCCGCCGGCCACGCTGGCCGGCGAGGGCGCCCCCGAAAGCGCCCTGGTCGCGACGCTGCGGGTGCCCAACCACTTCAAGCGCGACTGGATCCGCCGTCAGTACGCGGCCCGCATCGAAGCCATCCTGACCGAGCTGGCCGGCCGCCCGACCCGGCTGGAGCTGGCCCTGGCCGCGCGCGACCCCGCCGGCGCCGCCATCGCCGTGCCGCCTGCGGCGCAGGCGATGGCGCCGCAGCAGCTCCCGGTCCTGCCGGCCGAGCCGAGCGCGGCGCTGAGGCCGGTCGTCGTGCCGGCAGCGTCCACCGTCGTCCTGCCTTCGCAGGCGCCGGCCTCGGCCAAGCACCGCATCAACCCGTCGCTCACCTTCGACACGCTGGTGCCCGGCCGCGCCAACCAGATGGCCCGCACGGCGGCCCTGCATGTGGCCGGTGCCCCGGGCGTCACCTACAACCCGCTGTTCATCTACGGCGGCGTCGGCCTGGGCAAGACCCACCTGATCCACGCCGTCGGCAACGCGCTGCTCAAGGACAGGCCGGACGCCCGCGTGCTCTACCTGCATGCCGAGCAGTTCATCTCCGACGTGGTCAAGAACTACCAGCGCAAGACCTTCGACGAACTCAAGGCCAAATACCACTCGCTGGACCTGCTGCTCATCGACGACGTGCAGTTCTTCGCCGGCAAGGACCGCACCCAGGAGGAGTTCTTCAACGCCTTCGAGGCGCTGCTGGCCAAGAAGGCCCACATCATCATGACGTCGGACACCTACCCCAAGGGTCTGGTGGACATCGACGAGCGCCTGACCTCGCGCTTCGACGCCGGCCTGACGGTGGCCATCGAGCCGCCCGAGCTGGAGATGCGCGTCGCCATCCTGATCAAGAAGGCCGAGGCCGAGGGCCAGCCCATGCCCGAGGACGTGGCCTTCTTCGTCGCCAAGAACGTGCGCGCCAACGTGCGCGAGCTCGAAGGCGCGCTGCGCAAGGTGCTGGCCTATGCCAAGTTCTCGCACAAGGAGATCAGCATCACGCTGGCCCGCGAGGCGCTGAAGGATCTGCTCTCCATCCAGAACCGCCAGATCGGTGTGGAGAACATCCAGAAGACGGTGGCCGACTTCTACAAGATCAAGGTCGCCGACATGTACTCCAAGAAGCGCCCGGCCAGCATCGCCCGGCCGCGCCAGATCGCCATGTACCTGGCCAAGGAGCTGACGCAAAAGAGCCTGCCCGAGATCGGCGAGCTGTTCGGTGGCCGCGACCACACGACGGTGCTGCACGCGGTGCGCAAGATCGGCGGCGAGCGCCAGAAGAACACCGAGCTGAACCAGCAGCTGCACGTGCTGGAGCAGACGCTCAAGGGTTGAGGCCCCGACGGGACGCCTCCGGGTTGACCCGGAGGCTTCAAGAAGCCCTCGCCGGCCGGGCGTGCACCCAATCCGGGCGACAATCGCAGCTTCACGCGCGCGCGCGTTTTCTGGGCGTGATCCCAGTCGAAAACTCTCCCTCCAAGAGGTCCTCATGATCGTTTTGAAAGCTCCCCAGGATCAGGTGCTCGGCGCGCTGCAGGCGGTGTCGGGCATCGTCGAGCGGCGCCACACGCTGCCCATCCTGGCCAATGTGCTGATCCGCAAGACCGGCAACCAGGTGGAGCTCACGACCAGCGACCTCGAGATCCAGGTCCGCACCACGGTGCAGTTCGACGGCGATGCCGGCAACCTGTCCACCACGGTGGGTGCGCGCAAGCTGATCGACATCCTGCGCTCCATGCCGGCCGACCAGACCGTCAGCCTGACGAGCAACCAGAACAAGATGACGCTGCAGGGCGGCAAGAGCCGCTTCACGCTGCAGACGCTGCCGGCCGACGACTTCCCGCTGGTGCAGGAAGCCGCCGACTTCGGCCCCGCCTTCAGCGTGCCGCAGAAGGCGCTCAAGGGCCTGATCAACCAGGTGCACTTCGCGATGGCGGTGCACGACATCCGCTACTACCTGAACGGCATCCTGTTCGTCGCCGAAGGCAGGAACCTGACGCTGGTCGCGACCGACGGCCACCGCCTGGCAATGGCCCAGGCCGAGCTGGACACCGACATCCCCAAGCAGGAAGTCATCCTGCCGCGCAAGACCGTGCTCGAGCTGCAGCGCCTCTTGAAGGACGGCAAGGGTGATGACGAGAACGCGCCCATCGAGATGCGCTTCGCCGGCAACCAGGCCAAGTTCTCGTTCAGCGGCATGGAGTTCGTGACCAAGCTGGTCGAGGGCAAGTTCCCCGACTACAACCGCGTCATCCCGAAGAACCACAAGTTCCGCCTGACGCTGGGCCGTGCGCCGCTGCTGGCCAGCCTGCAGCGCGCCGCCATCCTGACCAGCGAGAAGTTCAAGGCCGTGCGTCTGAGCTTCGAGCCGGGCCTGCTGTCCATCGCGTCCAGCAATGCCGAGCAGGAAGAGGCCAAGGAAGAGATCGAGATCGACTACGGTGGCGACAAGATCGAGACCGGCTTCAACGTCACCTATCTGATGGATGCCCTGAGCAACATGAGCCAGGAGATGGTCTGCATCGACCTCAACGACAGCGCATCCAGCGCGCTGCTGACCATCCCGGACACGACGGGATTCAAGTACGTCGTGATGCCGATGCGAATCTGAGCCAGCGCCTGGCTTGGACACAGCGGGCCTCGGCCCGCTTCAGTGCTTTTATAGGGCGGTGAGTTGACCGCCCGTGAGTGAGAGAGAGTTCCCGATGAGTGATGTTCCCAGCAGTGCCGAGCACCCCGATGGCCTGAACGCCAACCAGCAAGCGGCCGCTGCGGCCGAGGCCAAGTCGGGCGCGGTCTACGACGCCGACTCCATCCAGATCCTGGAAGGCCTGGAGGCGGTGCGCAAGCGCCCGGGCATGTACATCGGCGACACCTCGGACGGCACCGGCCTGCACCACCTCGTCTTCGAAGTGGTGGACAACTCCATCGACGAAGCGCTGGCCGGCCACTGCGACGACATCGTCGTCACGATCCACACCGACAACTCCATCTCCGTCATCGACAACGGTCGCGGCATTCCCACCGGCGTCAAGATGGACGACAAGCACGAGCCCAAGCGCTCGGCCGCCGAGATCGCGCTGACCGAGCTGCACGCCGGCGGCAAGTTCAACCAGAACTCCTACAAGGTCTCCGGCGGCCTGCACGGCGTGGGCGTGAGCTGCGTGAACGGCCTGTCCAAGTTCCTGCGCCTGACGGTGCGCCAGAACGGCAAGGTGCACTTCATCGAGTTCGCCAAGGGCATCCCGCAGAACGGCGAGAGCGTGGTGGTGGACGGCTTCGAGACCCGTCCGATGAAGGTCATCGGCGAGACCGACAAGCGCGGCACCGAAGTCCACTTCCTGCCGGATACCGAGATCTTCAAAGAGAACAAC
This sequence comes from Roseateles saccharophilus, assembly GCF_004342485.1. Lineage (GTDB taxonomy): Bacteria > Pseudomonadota > Gammaproteobacteria > Burkholderiales > Burkholderiaceae_C > Pelomonas > Pelomonas saccharophila. The sequence continues at coordinate 3,644 of NZ_SMBU01000037.1, read as the reverse complement.
GACTACCACTACGACATCCTCGCCAAGCGGCTGCGCGAGCTCTCCTTCCTGAACAACGGCGTCAAGATCCGCCTCGTCGACGAGCGCAGCAACAAGGAAGACAACTTCGCCTATGCCGGCGGCGTGAAGGGCTTCGTCGAGTTCATCAACAAGGGCAAGACGGTCCTGCACCCGAACATCTTCCACGCCATCGGCGACAAGATGAGCGACCAGGGCACCAATATCGGCGTCGAAGTGGCGATGCAGTGGAACGACGGCTTCAACGAGAACGTCCTCTGCTTCACCAACAACATTCCGCAGCGCGACGGCGGCACCCACCTGACCGGCCTGCGCGCCGCGATGACCCGCGTCATCAACAAATACATCGAGGACAACGAGCTGGCCAAGAAGGCCAAGGTCGAAGTCGCCGGTGACGACATGCGCGAAGGCCTGGCCTGCGTCGTGTCCGTGAAGGTGCCCGAGCCCAAGTTCAGCTCGCAGACCAAGGACAAGCTGGTGTCCTCGGAAGTGCGCGCGCCGGTGGAAGACATCGTCAGCCGCCTGCTGACCGACTACCTGCTCGAGAACCCGCTCGACGCCAAGACCATCTGCGGCAAGATTCTCGACGCCGCCCGCGCCCGCGAGGCCGCCCGCAAGGCCCGCGAGATGACGCGCCGCAAGGGCGTGCTCGATGGCCTGGGCCTGCCCGGCAAGCTGGCCGACTGCCAGGAAAAGGACCCTGCGCTCTGCGAGATCTACATCGTGGAGGGTGACTCCGCCGGCGGCTCCGCCAAGCAGGGCCGCGACCGGAAGTTCCAGGCCATCCTGCCGCTGCGCGGCAAGATCCTCAACGTCGAGAAGGCACGCTACGAGAAGCTGCTGACCAGCAATGAAATCCTGACGCTGATCACGGCCCTCGGTACCGGCATCGGCCGCGGCGCCGGTGGCGACGACTTCAACCCCGACAAGCTCCGCTACCACCGCATCATCATCATGACCGACGCGGACGTGGACGGCGCCCACATCCGCACGCTGCTGCTGACCTTCTTCTACCGCCAGATGCCCGAGCTCGTGGAGCGCGGCCACATCTACATCGCCCAGCCGCCGCTGTACAAGGTCAAGGTCGGCAAGCACGAGCAATACCTGAAGGACGGCCACGAGTTCGACGCCTTCCTGCTCAAGGTCGCGCTGCAGGACGCGCACCTGGACACTGGCGCCGGCACGACGCTGAGCGGCGACGCGCTCGACCTGCTGGCCCGCAAATACGTCACCGCGCAGAGCGTCATCGAGCGCCTGTCCAACTGGATGGACATCGAGGCCCTGCACGTGCTGGCCAACGGCCTGGCCTTGAAGCTCGACGCCCGCGACGACGCCGAAGCCAGCGCCGCCGCGCTGAAGGCCGCGCTGCACAACGCCGAGGTCACGGTCGAGACGGACCCGCGCACCGACAAGCTCTTCCTGAAGATCGCCCGCATCCACCACGGCAACGTGCGCGCCAGCATCATCTCCGCCGACTTCGTGCACGGCGCCGACTATGAAGTGCTGGCCGACGCCGGCCTGAGCTTCCAGGGCCTCATCAAGGAGGGCGCCCTCGTGCGCAAGGGCGAGGGCGAGAAGGCCAAGGAAAGCAAGGTCGACGATTTCCGGGCGGCCATGGCCTGGCTGATGGGCCAGGCTGAAGGCAGCGTCGGCCGTCAGCGCTACAAGGGCCTGGGCGAGATGAATCCCGAGCAGCTGTGGGAAACGACGATGGACCCGACGGTCCGCCGCCTGCTGCGCGTGCAGATCGAGGACGCCATCGAGGCGGATAAGGTCTTCACGATGCTGATGGGGGATGAGGTGGAGCCGCGGCGCGAATTCATTGAGACGAATGCGCTGCGGGCGGGCAATATCGACGTTTGACGTTTGTCGGGTGCGTAGGGCGCCGAATTAGTTGCGACTGGTGGGCGCTAGTTAACGCGACTGGCTTCAACGTTGAATTTGACAAGGTCTTGCCGAGACTCGCTTTGCTAGGGAAGGCCTGCAGATTTCGCGGACCTTGGCGTGCCTCAGTGCAACCTACCTGTCGGGTGACACGGTAGGTGGCAGGATCGCCAAGTTTTTGCAATCAAGCTTCCTTCGCCAGGGGAATTCGGTGCGGCGCAACGCGCTCGTCATCGATCAAAGAACAAGAGCATGTACGCACCGATGACGATCGATGGTCAGATCAAGACCTTCGAGCACCTGGTTCCCATCAACCGCAGAGTCAAGATTGAGCTGCCGCCGAACCTGTTCAAAGAGGTTCTGGTGCACTTCAAGTTTTCCAACCATTGCTTCTCGGAAGAGTTGCCCGAGGGTGAGGTGGCGCCAGCCGGCCGTGGGGTTGCTGACGGCTCGGAGAAGCACCCTCGCAATCGCGTCTTCAATGAGGAGCGATATGTTCTTTCGAAAGGCTTGGTGAGCGTCATCGACCAATTGATCGCCGGCAACCAGCGCGTCACCAAGACGAAGCATCACAACTACTACCGTGCTGACGACGTCAGCACGATGCGCGATGGACAGGAGGTGAAGGTCTCTTACGCCATCTTCATGTCAGCCAAGCTCAAGGACGAGCCTGGCCAGCAGAAGCACCTCGAGGTCTACGTTGAGTCGGCGTACCCTCTGGACTCCCAGCTTCCCGTGGTGGGTTCGCAATGGAGCGGAAGCTTTGGGGCGATGCTCGGCAGCAAGTGGAATCCGGTGCAGACCCAGCCACACAAAGCCAAGAAGACCAAAAAAATTAAGAAGACCAAGTAGGCAGTGCCGCAGCTGCATCGAGCTGAGGAACGAAAATCAAGCCCAAACGGGTGAAGGGGCCACAAGGGCCCCTTCAAGGTACGCGATGTTCTCTTTAATCCCTGGGGAACCACCGAAGTGGCGGAGAACGGCTAGGTCACATCGCTTTGCCGTTGCTTTCACGAAGCTCGCGCTTCGCGTCTCTACTTAGTCCCGGCCCCCGAGAGGGTAGGCAAGAAGAGTTATTAGGCTGAATGCTATCCGGATACGGATGCCCTGTCAACACTTTTGGCGTGACCGCAACGAGTCTTGTTGGGTCAAAAAATCTATTAAGAATCAACTACTTAGGCGGTGTCCTAAGGGCTCCGGACGCATGCTCAAAGCTGACGTTAACGGCCATTCGGCTTGAGATGCTTGGGCGTCCGTGGCTTGTGCCTGCTGCTGGCTACGCTCGGACCGAGCTTGGCGCAAAAGTCCTTGAAGCGAGGTGCCATCAACCAGTGTGACGTTTCGGCCGCTGGCGAAGGCCACGGCGTCCTCGGTGAACCGGCCCGAGGTCACAACAAATCCGCCCGCGGCGCCCCTGGCAGCCATGGCGCCGTACAGCTCGCGAACCACCTCGACCCCGACCTTGAAAGCACGCCACTGCTTGCACTGAACCAAGTACTTCTCAGTGCCATTCTTGGCCGGCCGGGTCAGCACAAGATCGACGCCGCCGTCGGGCCCACCTCCACCTGTTTCGGCCACGCGGTAACCCTGCATGCGGAAGCCCTCTCCGACGAGCATCTCGAACTCTCGCCAGCTCATCCCTTCGAGAACGTCAAAGACATGTCGCCGCAGGAGGTGCTCAAGCGCTACAAGAGCTTGGCCGACATCGAGCGGGGCTTCCGGGTGCTGAAGTCCGAGATCGA
>NZ_SMBU01000036.1 GCF_004342485.1 Roseateles saccharophilus | reverse complement strand
CTCATGACCTCAACTTCTCGAACCGCCCGGTGCGGACCCGCATGCCGGGTGGTGTGGGAGGGGTTCGGCCGTCAATGGCCGGCCCCTATCCCGATTGGAACCCGTCATGAGCACTTCCATCCCCCGCGTGCGGGCCAGCGAGGCCGCGCAGGCGCTGATCCGGCAACTGCAGGCCCGGCACGGCGAGCTGCTGTTCTACCAATCCCACGGCTGCTGCGCCGGCAGCGCGCCGATGTGCTTCGCCGTGCACGAGCTCAAGCTCAATGCCGACGACCGCCGCCTCGGCGCGGTGGACGGTGTGCCCGTCTACGCCAGCCTGGCCCAGTGCGACTACCTGGCCGGCCTGCAGATGACGTTGGACGTGGCGCCGGGCAACAGCGGCAGCTTCGGCCTGGAGGACGGCTCGGGCCAGCATTTCGTCGCCCACTTCAGGCTGTGGACGGACGAGGAGTTGCCGCGGCTGGCGCCGATCGTGCCCGTCTAGGGCCTCCCTGACTACGAACGGGCTCTAGTCACAAGCCGGTTCAGTTGAGACGCTTGTCGCCGCCCCGATTCGGACTGATCGCTGGCGATTCGTGCCCGACGTTTGAGCGTCGCCAAGCAGGCGCCTGCCCGCCTCCGGTGCTGGCCGCAAGCAGCCCATCAGTCCCCAGCCCCGCCCTCACAGCACCCTTGGCAGGTCCCGCCGCACCGCCACGCGGTCGCCGAAGTCGAAATGCCACCACTCGGTCGGGATGCCGTGAAAGCCCGCCTCGCGCATGGCCGCGCGCAGCCAGCCGCGCTCGACGAGGTGCCGGGCCGTCAGCGCGCCCAGGGCCAGGTGCTCGGCCTCGTGGTCGGGGTGGGAGGCCAGCGTCATCTCGTCGAAGCCGCTGCCCATGTCGACCTCGCGGCCGGCCGGGTCCAGCAGCGTGATGTCCACGGCCATGCCGTAGCTGTGGATGGAGCCGCGCTCCGGATGGGCGAGGTAGAGGGTCAGCGGCGTGCCCTGCAGTTCGTCCCACAGACGCTGCTGGACGCGCTGGGGGCGCAGCGCGTCCAGCACGAGCAGGCGGTAGCCGGGCCGGCGCCCGGCCAGCCAGGCGGCGGCCTGCTCCAGCGCGTCGGCGGCTTCGCGGCGCAGCCAGTCGCAGGCTATGCCGGCATAGACCGAGTGGCCGACGAAATTGTCGGGCGTCGCATAGCGCAGGTCCACGGCGATGCCGTGCTGCAGCGTGGCCAGGCGGCGGAAGTCAGGGTGGCTGGCGATGTCTTCGATGCGGATGGAGTTCAAGGCAGTCTTGCCAGATGCTCTTGAGCGGCGGCGGTGATGAACTTGACGAGGCGGCGCGAGGCCTGGCCCAGCGGCGCGCTGGCGGCGCTGAGCAGGTAGAGGTTGACGTTGACGGCCGGGTTCAGCGGGCGCACGCGCACGCGGCCGGGGTCGGCGCTGGCAGCGGTGAAGGGGTCCACCAGCGTCATGCCGACACCGGCCTCCACCAGCGCGCGGGCGAGCTGGTAGGTTTGCACGGTGATGCGGCTGGCGAGCGGTTGGCCCAGCGCCTCGCCGGCATGGTGGAGCAGGCCGGCCAGCGGGTCGTCGCTCTGCAGGCCGACGATCTCGGTGCGGATGTCGGCCAGGCCCAGCGGGCCTTCGCCCCTGGCCTCGGGGCTGTTTAAGGGGCAGAGCGCGACCATAGGCCCGCCGGCGATGGCCTCGGCCTTGATGCCGGGGTGGCGCGGGTCCTGCAGCGACAGGGCCAGGTCGGCCTCGCCGAGCAGCAGCGCGGACACGATCTCGCGCGTGTGATGGGTGGCCAGCGAGCAGCTGGCGTGCGGGAAGGCCTTGCACCAGGGCGTCATCGCGGCGGGCACGATGGCCAGGGCCAGGGCCGGCGTGACGACCAGGCGCACCTGCTCGCTCTCGCCGCTCTTCAGGTTGGCGGCCAGGCGGCGGATGCCGACGAGGTCGCGGTTGAGCTTGTCGATCTCGACGAAGAGGCGCTGGGCCTCGGGCGTCGGGTAGAGCTTGCCGCGCACGCGGTCGAACAGCGGCATGCCGAGCTGCAACTCGCAGTGCTGCAGCACCTTGGTCACGGCGGGTTGCGAGATGTGCAGCAGTTGGGCCGCGCCGCTGATGGTGCCGGCCTGCATGATGGCGTGGAAGACCTCGATGTGTCTGAGCCTCACTTGCGATACACCCCTTCGAAGTCGACGCTGCCGTTGGGCGCCATCTTGAAGCCGACGACATCCTTGCGGATCGGGATGTAGACGGTGGAGTGGGCCATCGTGATCCACGGCCGTTCGCGCTTGAAGATCTCCTGGGCCTTTTCGTAGAGGGCGATGCGCTTCTTCGGATCGGGCGTGGCGCGGGCCTCGTCGATCAGCTTCTCGAACTCGGCGTTGCAGAACTTGATGCCGCTTTTGTTGGCCGCGCAGCTGAGGTTGGGCGTCAGGAAGTCGTCGGCGTCGCCGGTCTCGCCGCTCCAGCCGCTCATGTAGACGTTGTGCTCGCCGTTGTTGGCGCGCTTCAGGTACTCGCCCCATTCATAGGTCTTGATGTGGGCCCTGACGCCTATCCTGGCCCAGTCCTGCTGGATGAGCTGGGCCATCAGCTGGCCGTTGGGGTTGGTGGGGCGTTGCACGGGCAGGGCCCAGAGGTCGATGTCGAAGCCGTTGGGGAAGCCCGCCTTGGCCAGCAGGGCCTTGGCCCTGGCCGGGTCGAACTCGTTCTTCAGCTTCTTGTTGTAGCCGGGGATGGAGGGCGGGAAGGCGCTGACGGCCTGCATCGCGTCGCCGCGCGGGAACAGCGCCTTGAAGATGGCGTCGCGGTCGATGGCGATGTCCAGCGCCTCGCGCACCTCGCGCCTGTCGGTGGGCGGCTTCTTCAGGTTGAAGCTCAGGTAGGAGACGTTCAGCGCCTGGATCTTCTCGATGCTGATGTTGGGGTTGCCGGCCAGCGTGCCGACGTCCACGTCGCGCAGCGCCGCCGCCACATGGCATTCGCCCAACGCGATCTTCTGCACCCGCACATTGGGCTCGCGGCTGATGCTGAACACCAGGGCCTGCGTGGGCTGCCTGCCGCCCCAGTAGTCGGGGTTAGCGGTCATGCGCAGTACGTCGTCCTTCGCATAGCTCTTGAACATGAAGGGCCCGGTGCCGACCGGCTGCACATTGATCTGCGAGGCCTTGCCCTGCTTCAGCAACTGGGCCGCGTACTCGGCGGACTGGATGCCCGCCCAGGCGAAGGCGAAGTTCGCGACGAAGGTCACATTGGGCTGCTTCAGGCGGAAGCGCACCGTCATGTCATCGACCTTGTCGATGCCGTCGATCAGCTTGGCCAGGCCGAGGTTTTGCGGGTAGACGAAGGTGGCCGGGAAGGCTTTGTTGAACGGCGTAGTTGGATCGATGAAGCGCGTGAAGGTGAAGATCACATCGTCGGCGTTGAGGTCACGCGTGGGCTTGAACCAGGCCGTGCTGTGGAACTTCACGCCGCGGCGCAGCTTGAAGGTGAAGCTCTTCGCATCGGGCGAGATCTCCCAGCTCTCGGCGAGCTTGGGCGCCAGCTCCGTCGTCGGCCGCTTGAAGCCCAGCAGGCCGTCGAACATCTGGGCGCTGACGATATTGGTGCTGGCGCCGTCCCACATGCCGGGGTCGAAGCCCTCGGGGCTGGCGTCGGCGCAATAGACCAGGGGCTTGCCCTGGGCCTGTGCTGCCGGCGTGACGGCGGCAAGGGCGAAGGCGGTCAGCAGGACGGGAGCGAGGGACTTCATCAGGAGGGGAAACATGGCGCGGGCGAGGCAGGAGCCGGGATTGTTCGGAGCGGGCCCCTTCAGGGCAAGCGCTCCGGTCATTTGATTCGATAACGCAAAGTTATACGTTGGGCAATCCTGCCCCGGTAACAACTCGCCACGATGTTGGCGAGGGCCGGAGAGAGAATTTCGCGCTGCCGCTGCAGCCGTCTCGTTCTGTTTGTAGCCCATGCGGCTACAAAGGATTCAATTGCCATGAACGGCTTCCAACGTCGCAGATTCCTCCAGTATTCGACCGCCATGAGCGCTGGCCTGCCCTGGGGTGGGCGCTGCGGCGACGCCGCAACGGCGTTGCCCGCCACGGAAGGCGGGGCTGCTTCGCGACGGCCCCCCCCTGCTTCCGTGCCCGCCGTGTCGGCCGCTGTGCTGGGTTTCAGAACCGGTGCGATGCAGTTCAGCCTCATCGGCGCGAAGACGCAGGCCAGATCCCCGTTTGCCCTCGGCTTCGCATTCAAGCGTGGCGACATTCCGGCCGGCTCGACGGTGGCCGGCAGCCTGGGCACGCTGCAGGTCACTGCGCGCACGAGCTGGCCGGACGGCTCGCTGAAGTTCGCGCAGCTGGCCGGGCTTGCCGACCTGACGGCCGATACGATGCTGACGGTGCGACTGCGCCGCGCCGCGCCAGGCGCCGGCACGGTTGCCGCGTTGGGCCTGGCCGATCTGAAGAAGACCCATGTGACGGCCGAATTCGTGGCCGGTGCGCTGGGCACGGCCAGCTTCGGGGCATCCGATTGGGACACCCCCTTCCAGACCTGGGTCAGCGGCCCGCAGATGTCGTCCTGGGTCTATCGCAAGCCGATTGGCAGCGATGCCCACCTCGTCGCCTGGCTCGAGGTACGGCTTTTCGCCAATGGTGCCGTCGAGGTGCTGCCCTGGATCGAGAACGGCTATCTGATGGTGGCCGGCCCGGTGAACAAGGCCGCGACCTACGGCTTCAAGCTCGGCGGCAGCGAACGATTCAACGCGGCCATCGATCTGCCCCACCATTGCCGCACGCCGCTGATCAGCGGCCCGGAACTGTCCTACTGGCTGGGCGAAGACCCCGGCGTCACGCTGCGCCACGACGTCGCCTACCTGCAGGCGACCGAGCAGGTGCCGACCTATAGCGCCCGGGTGCCGCCCACTGCCGTTGCCGCGCAGGGCCTGGTGAAGAGCTTTGTGCCGATGGACAAGGCCAATTTCAGCTATGACGGCGACTCCATGCCGGCCTCGGGCTACCAGGAATCCATCGGCCTGCTGCCGCAGCACGACGCCCTCTACCTGACCTGCGACAGCGCCAACACCTATGCCGCCGTCGTGCGCAACGGCTTCGCCGCCGGCCGCTATCCGCTGTACTACCGCGACGAGAAGACGCAGCGCCCGGTGCGCTTCTCCGACCACCCCAACCTCGTGCTGAACCGCGATAGCCGCGTCAGCGACCTCGGCGGCTCGACGCGCAGCCAGTACACGCCCAAGCCTGCGGGCACGCAGTCCCCCAAGTGGGACTGTGCCCACAGCCCCTCGGTGGGCTATATGGCCTATCTGCTGACCGGGCGCTGGTACTTCATGGAGCAGGTGCAGTTCGCCGCGACGCTGAACTACCTGACCAAGACCGACGAGCCCAATATGCGCCGCGGCGCCCAGGGCCTGGTGCAGTCCTGCTTTGGCGGCTGGCAGACCCGGGCCTGCGCCTGGCAGTGGCGCACGCTGACTCAGGCGCTGAACGTGACGCCGGACAGCGACACCGTGCTGCGGCAGGAGTTCATCGACTGCGTGCAGTCCAACATCGAGAGCTTCCACGCCGTCTACGTCGCCCAGCCGAACAATCCCTATGGCTGGGTCCAGCCCGGCGAGGGCTACCAGAATGCCATGCAGTTCGGTGCGTCCTGGCAGCAGGACTTCGTCACCGCAGCCTTCGGCTATTCGCTGGCGATGGGCCTGCCGGTCTCCCCGGCTGTGGCGGCCAAGCACGAGGCCTTCTTCCGCTGGAAGGCGCGCAGTGCCGTCATGCGCCTGGGGCCGGCCTCCGGCTTCTGGTATGTCAACGCGGCCCAGTACACGGTGAGCATTTCGCCGGTGCGTGTGCCCGACTTCCAGGGCGGCAAGGGCCCCTGGTATCCGACCGATGCCGCCGTCTATGCGGCGACCTATGCCAGCGCGCCGAGCTGGTTCGGCAGCGTCGAAGGCCGGCTGGCCGGCGAGATCATGCCGGGCGACCGGGCCGCCTGGGGCAATCTGGCGACGGCGCTGGCCTACGCGGTCCGCCACGGCGTCAGCGGCGCCGTGGCGGCCTACCAGCGCCTGACGACGGCGAGCAACTATCCCGCGCTGCGCGACGCCTTCCATGGCGCACCGGTCTGGTCCGTTGCGCCGGCCCGCATCACGCCGGCCTGGATGGCGGGCAAGCCCGTCGGCGAATGGTTCGAGATCCCGGGCACGGCGGGTGCCGGCGGGGCGGCGGTCGAGGCCTACAGCGGCATGGCCATCAACGAGCTGACCAGCGAGATCCTCATCGCGGCCGCGGGAGGTCACAACGACTCCGCCGACAACCGTGTCGTCTCCCTGAGCCTGGCGGCCGACACGCCGAGCTGGACGCAGCGCCAGGCACCCAGCACGTCCTTCGCACGGGACGTCGACTACTACAGCGATGGCAAGCCCACGTCGCGCCACATCTACAGCTCGCTGCATTTCGTGCCTCAGGTCAACCGCCTGATCCTGTTCGGCGTGCGCGCGGCTTACGGCGCCGCCGTGAACTTCCCCAGGGTCGACGCCTTCAACCTCGACACGAACAAGTGGGATGCCAAGGGCAGTTTCGTCGACATGCCGGTCGGCGTGTACGGCGCGGGCCAGATCCGAGCCACCGGCGAAGTCATCAGCAACGGCCTGAAGAAGTGGTCGCCGGTGGACCGTAAATGGACGGATCTCGTCACCAGTACCAAGGGCGACAGGGTACGTTGGCCGGTCGCCTTCGATTCGCGCCGGGGGCAGCTCTTCTGTCTGCAATGGGGCGACGGCCAGGGCTACGACCCCTTCCGGCTGTTCGCCAGCCGCGTGCCGCTGGGCAGTGATCAGCAGATCACGGTCAGCTTCAATTCGAGCCCGGCGCTGACCCAGTGGCTGGCCGACAAGCCCGCCTACGCCGCGATGGATTACGACCCGGACAACGATCGTTTCCTTTTCTACGCCGGCCAGGGCGACGCGGCGGGCCGGGTCTATCTGATCCAGCCCAACGATGGCGATACCTGGGACATGGGCATCCTCCGCGCCGGCAGCGTGAGGGTCCCGGGCTCGCCGAGCGGCGGCAGCGGCATGCAGAACCGCATGCGCTATGTGCCGGCCCTGCGCGGCATCGTGCTACTGGCCCGCAGCAGCGCCAACCTCTATTTCCTGCGTACCGCCTGAATCAGAATCCGTCCATGCGGTCCGAGGCCGCCACGTTCTCAACGAGGATTCCCGATGCAGAAGATCGCAGTCATCGCCGGTGACGGCATCGGTACCGAGGTCATGCCCGAGGGCCTGCGCGTGCTGCGTGCGGTGGCGGAGCGCTTCGGCCTGGCTTTGCGCTTCGACGAGTTCGACTTCGCGCATTGCCGCTATTACGAGCAGCATGGCCAGATGCTGCCCGACGACTGGAAGGACCGGATCGGCGGCCACGACGCCATCTTCTTCGGCGCGGTCGGCTGGCCGGCCACGGTGCCCGACCATGTCTCGCTGTGGGGCTCGCTGCTGAAGTTCCGCCGCGAGTTCGACCAGTTCGTGAACCTGCGCCCGGCGCGCCTGCTGCCCGGCGTGCGTTCGCCGCTGGCGGGGCGCGGCCCCGGCGACATCGACATGTGGATCGTGCGCGAGAACACCGAGGGCGAATACTCCAGCGTCGGCGGGCGCATGTATGCCGGCACGGAGCGCGAGATCGTCATCCAGGAGACGGTGATGAGCCGCGTCGGCGTGGACCGCGTGCTGCACTTCGCCTTCGAGCTGGCCGCCTCGCGCCCGCGCGCCAGGCTCACGTCGGCCACCAAGAGCAACGGCATCGCCATCACCATGCCCTACTGGGACGAGCGCGTCGAGGCCATGGCCGCGCAGTACCCCGGCGTGGCCGTCGACAAATTCCACATCGACATCCTCTGCGCCCACTTCGTGCAGCGGCCGCAGCACTTCGACGTCGTCGTCGCGAGCAACCTGTTCGGCGACATCCTGTCCGACCTCGGCCCCGCCTGCACCGGCACCATCGCCGTCGCGCCCTCGGCCAACCTGAACCCGACGCGCGAATGGCCCAGCCTGTTCGAGCCGGTGCACGGCTCGGCGCCGGACATTGCCGGGAAGGGCATCGCCAACCCCATCGGCCAGATCTGGGCCGGCGCGATGATGCTGGACTTCCTCGGCCACCGCGCCGCCCACGACGCCGTCATGGCGGCCATCGAGGCGGTGCTGGCCGACCCCGCCGCGCCCCGGACGCCCGACCTGGGTGGCACGGCCTCATGTGCCCAACTGGGCGAGGCCATTGCCCGGGCTGCGAGAATCGCCCGATCATGAAGCCCATCGCCTACACCCGTGCCCAGGGCCTGCCGGCCCTGCTCCAGCAACGCATCGCCGTGCTCGACGGCGCGATGGGCACGATGATCCAGCGCTACAAGCTCACCGAGGCCGACTACCGCGGCGAGCGCTTCAAGGACCATGGCAAGGACCTGAAGGGCAACAACGAGCTGCTGCTGTTCACGCGGCCCGACGTCATCCGCGAGATCCACGAGCAATACCTCGCGGCCGGCGCCGACCTCATCGAGACCAACACCTTCGGCGCCACCTCCGTCGCTCAGGAAGACTACGACCTGGCCGGGCTGGCCTACGAGATGAACCTCGTCGCCGCGCAGATTGCCCGTGCCGCCTGCGACAAATACTCGACGCCCGACAAGCCCCGCTATGTCGCCGGCGCCCTGGGCCCGACGCCGCGCACCGCGTCCATCAGCCCCGACGTGAACGACCCCGGCGCCCGCAACATCGACTTCGACACGCTGCGCGCCGCCTACTACGAGCAGGCCAAGGGCCTGCTGGATGGCGGCGCCGACCTCTTCCTCGTCGAAACCATCTTCGACACGCTGAACGCCAAGGCCGCCATCTTCGCGCTGGACGAGCTGATGGAAGACACCGGCGAACGCCTGCCCGTCATCATCTCGGGCACGGTGACCGACGCCTCCGGCCGCATCCTGTCCGGCCAGACGGTCACCGCCTTCTGGCACTCGGTGCGCCACGCGCGGCCCATCGCCATCGGCCTGAACTGCGCGCTGGGCGCCACGCTGATGCGGCCCTATATCGAGGAGCTGTCCAAGGTGGCGGGCGAGGTGGCGGTGAGCTGCTACCCCAATGCCGGCCTGCCCAACCCGATGAGCGACACCGGCTTCGACGAGACGCCGGACGTGACGGCCCGCCTGGTCGGCGAGTTTGCCCAGGCCGGCTTCCTGAACATCGCCGGCGGCTGCTGCGGCACCACGCCCGACCATATCGCGGCCATCGCCAAGGCCGTGTCGGCCTACAAGCCGCGGGCCAGCGGCGAGAAGTTCTTCAGCCAGATGCTCGATGCCGCCTGAACGCGGCGGGGGCGGGCCTGCGCTGACGACACCCTCATGCTCAAGCTCCAAGGCCTGGACCATCTCGTGCTGCGCGTCGTCGACCTCGACGCGATGCTGCGCTTCTACGTCGACACCCTGGGCTGCACCGTCGAGCGCCGCCAAGACGAGATCGGCCTCGTGCAGCTGCGCGCGGGGCGCTCGCTGATCGACCTCGTGCCCGTGGCCGGCAAGCTCGGCCGCATGGGCGGCGCGGCACCGGGCGCCGAGGGCCGCAACCTCGACCACTTCTGCCTGCGCGTCGAGCCCTTCGACGCGGCCGCCATCCGCGCCCATCTGGCGTCGCACGGCATCGACGCCGGCGGGGTCGAGAGCCGCTACGGCGCCGAGGGCGAGGGGCCGTCCCTCTACGTCAGCGACCCCGAGGGCAATGTCGTCGAGCTCAAGGGCCCGGCCGCCGGCCAGCTCTGAAGCCGGCCTTTGCCTCAGATCAATGCTGGCGGCACGCGTTGCCGCCAGCATGGGCACGGCACAGATGGCCAGGAGCCCCCGATGAGCACCAACTACCGCGCCCTTGCCGGCGACGTCTCGGCGACGCTCGCGCAGCTGCGCGCCGACATCCCCGACACGACCCGCGGCTTCGGCTCGCTGTCCCAGGCCGCGATGCGCGACGGCGTCCTCGACCGCAAGACCAAGGAGCTCATCGCGATGGCCCTCGGCGTCGCGGCGCGCTGCGACCCCTGCCTGGCCTTCCACGCCGAGGCCCTCGTCAAGCTCGGCTGCACGCGGGCCGAGCTGGAGGAGATGCTGGCCGTCTGCGTCTACATGGGCGGCGGCCCGGCGCTGATGTACGCGGCCCATGCCTTCGATGCGTTCGAGCAATACGGCGGCGAGCACGAGCCCCGGTGACGGCGTCATGACAGCCGCGCCGCGCGCGGCCCGCTCTTGCGCTGGGTCAAGCCGCGGCGATTCGGCACCCGGCGCGTAACCGGAATTTCATGCAGGCCGGTCAGGCTGTCGCCACGCGTTGCGCGTGATCGAGAAGGCTTCACCATCATGGCCAAGTTCTGGGACCAGGTCCGCACCCTGCGCTGGGACGACCACCGCTACTACCACCAGTGCCGCATCAACCAGACGCTGCACCTCGTCAGCGCGATCAGCTTCCTGGTCGCCTACGGCCTGCTCTTCGTCGACCCCGCCGCGGCGGCCTGGGTGGGCTGGTGCGTCGGCATGGTCACGCGCCAGAGCGGCCACATCTTCTTCGAGCCGCGTGGCTACGACCATGTCAACCAGGCCACGGACGAACACAAGGAGTCCATCAAGGCCGGCTACAACATGCGCCGCAAGGCCGTGCTGATCGGCGTCTGGCTGACGCTGCCGGTGCTGCTGGCCCTCAGCCCCAGCCTGTTCGGCCTCATAGCGCCGGCCCAGGGCCTGGCCGGCTGGGCGCACGACGTGGGCCTGGCCTGGCTGATGCTCGGCGCCTCGGGCCTGGTGCTGCGCGGCCTGCAACTGGCCGTGCTGCGCGGGCCGGGCTGGGGCCTGGCCTGGGTCGTCAAGATCCTGACCGACCCGCTGCACAACATCGACATCTACTGGCGCTCGCCGCTGGCGCTGCTGCGCGGCCAGCGCTACGACCCCATCGGGTCCGCCCATTGAGCGGCAGGGCTGGCCTGCAAAATCGGGCCATGCCTGTCCTGCCCTCCAAGCTGCCCAACGCCGGCACCACCATCTTCACCGTCATGTCGGCGCTGGCCGCCGAGCATGGCGCCGTCAACCTCGGCCAGGGCTTCCCGGACTTCGGCGCCGACCCGGCCCTGCTGCAGGCCGTTACCGATGCGATGGCCGCCGGCCACAACCAATACCCGCCGATGACCGGCGTGCCGGCGCTGCGCCAGGCGGTGGCGGCCAAGCTCAATGCCCTCTACGGGTCGGCCTACGACGCGGACCGCGACATCACCATCACGGCCGGCGGCACGCAGGCCCTGTTCACGGCCCTGCAGTGCTGCGTGGGCACGGGCGACGAGGTCATCATCATCGAGCCGGCCTATGACAGCTACGACCCCGCCATCCGCCTGGCCGGCGCGGTGCCGGTGGGCGTGCCGATGACGGCGGACTATCGGCTGGACTGGACGGCCGTGCGCGCCGCCGTCACGCCGCGCACGCGAGCCCTCGTGCTGAACACGCCGCACAACCCCAGCGGTCGCGTCGCCACGGAGGACGACCTGCGCGAACTGGAGCGCATCGCCGAGCAGCACGACCTCTTCGTCATCAGCGACGAGGTCTACGAGCACATGGTCTTCGACGGCGAGCGCCACCAGAGCGTGGCGCGCCATCCCGGCCTGGCGGCGCGCAGCTTCCTCGTCGGCAGCTTCGGCAAGACCTTCCACGTCACCGGCTGGAAGGTGGGTTATGTCGCCGCGCCGGCGGCGCTCTCCGCGGCCTTCCGGCGCCTGCACCAGTACACGGTGTTCACCGTGCACACGCCGACCCAGCATGCGCTCGCCGCCTATCTGGCCCACCCGGCGCCATGGCAGGGCCTGGGCGACTTCTACCAGGCCAAGCGCGACGGCTTCCGTGCCGCGCTGGCGGGCACCAAGCTGAGGCTGCTGCCCTGCGATGGCACCTACTTCCAGACCGTGGACTACGGCGCGATCAGCGACCTGCCCGAACTGGACTTCGCGAAATGGCTGACCACCGAGATCGGCGTCGCCGCCATCCCGCTGTCGGTCTTCTACCAGCGGCCCCAGGAGCGCCGCCATGTGAGGTTCTGCTTCGCGAAGCGGGATGACACGCTGGCCGAGGCCGCACGGCGGCTGCGGCGCGGCCTGGCTGGCTGAGCGAGGGGGTTGGCACGCCCCGTGCTAACCCTAGGGTGACAGGACCGACGGCCCCGCCTGGGGAGGCGTCGGTCGTGACCCAGCTCACGGAGACACCCATGCTGCACCAATCGCGTGCCCTCGACGATGCACCAAAGCGAGCGCCCTCTGCACCGCGGCAGACGGCGGGCGAGCTGTACGGCAGGAGCATCAACCTGTCCGGCCGCCGCCGCTTCACGTCGCAGCGCCTCGTGCTGTATGCGCTGCTGGCCTCGCAGGGCCGCGAAGGCGCCCTGGCCACGGCGCGCGACGCGCTCGCGACCTTTCGCGACGCCCATCGCACCCTGCTCGACGGCGAGCTCTCGCCGGCCGCGCTCGGGGGCGAGCTCAAGCAGGCCTATTTCGGACCCGACCGCGCCGACGAGCGCATCGCCCACTTCATCGAACTGGCGCAGCGCGGGCTCGATGCCATAGCCTCCCAGGCCCAGGGCACGCCGGATCTGCTCGAGGCCCTGGTGGAAAGCGCCACGCCGCTGCTGGCCACGCTGAACAAGCTGACCCAGGTCTATGAAGACCTCGCCCGTCGGCAGGCTGCCTCGGCCAGGAAGCAGCTGACGGCCGTCATGGGCGACATCGAGCTGATTGCCAGGCACGCCCGCATCGTGTCCTTCAACGCCCAGGTCGTGGCGGCCCGCGCCGGCGTGTCGGGCCGCGAGTTCGCCGTCGTGTCGGGCGAGTTCACGCAGATCACCGGCAAGCTCGACGGCCTCGTGCGCGAGGCGGTGCGCAGCGCGGTGGCATAGATCAGCCCCTCGCCCGGTCTTGCCCCGCTGAACGCGGGCAAGCCCAGTCGGTCCCCCGGGGGGACGGCGATGCCTGCGCCATTGAGCCGCAGGCACATCGCCTACGCGGGCCGGCTTGGGAGCGGCCCGGCGCTCGGCCCGCAAATCCGCCATCTCAAGTGGGCCGCAGCGGGCAGCTCGCGCCAGTCTCCGGCGTTTCTGCCAGGCGTGCGGCCAACCCTGTGCGCAGGCTTTGCAGCGCGGCAATGCGCGCGTCGATGTCCGCCAGCTTGCGCGCCAGCGTGGCGCGCAGCGCGGGGCCGGCGTCCTGCCCTTCGGCCAGCAGGGGCAGGTCGGCCGCGATCTCGGCCAGCGTGAAGCCCAGCTGCTGGGCCGTGCGCACATAGCCCAGCCATTGCACCGCCTCCTCGGGGTAGTCGCGGTAGCCGTTGCTGGCACGGCGCGCCTGCAACAGGCCGCGCTTCTCGTAGAAGCGCAGGCTGTCGCGGCTGAGGCCGGTCAGGGAGGCGAGGGTGCCGATTCGCATGGGCAATGATGAATCCGGGGCTTGACCCTGGAGCGTAGTCGAGGGTCGAGCATGACGGCCTTCGTCACTATCCTTGTCCAGGCCCCTCCATGCCCTCCTTCAGCACCGCCCGTTTCCTGCGCGTCGTCTGGCTCAGTGCGCTCTATGACCTCGTCGTCACCGCGCCCTTTGCCACGCCCTGGACCTTCGAGCTGAGCCGGGCCCAGCTCAGCGCCGTCAACCAGTCGCTGGGCGGGCCGGCGCTGCCCGGCTTCGCCACCGTGCAGACGCTGTTTGCGCTGCTGATGGGCAGCCTCGTGCTGGTCTGGGCCGTGCTGCGGCTGCGCGGGGCGACGCTGCGCCTCGGCCGCTACGACGCCGCCGGCCGGCTGCTGTTCAGCCTTTGGATGGGCTGGGCCTGGGCGCAGGGCGGGCTGCCCGTGCTGGCGCTCTTCCTCGTCCCGGAACTGGCCTGGGCGGTCCTGCAGCTGTGACCCGTGCGGGCGCGCTGAGCGTTCGGCATGCCGCAACCGAGCTTTCGGGGCGACCCCGGAAAGCCCTCGCGGCCGAGACGCCGGGCGCGGCCTGCCGGAAAATCGGCGGCTTCCGGATTCCGCATCGCCCGCCATGCCCGCCTACCGCTCCAAGACCTCCACCGCCGGCCGCAACATGGCCGGCGCCCGCTCGCTGTGGCGCGCCACCGGCATGAAGGACGATGACTTCTCCAAGCCCATCATCGCCATCGCCAACTCCTTCACCCAGTTCGTGCCCGGCCATGTGCACCTGAAGGACCTGGGCCAGCTCGTCGCGCGCGAGATCGAGGCCGCCGGCGGCGTGGCCAAGGAGTTCAACACCATCGCCGTGGACGACGGCATCGCGATGGGCCATGACGGCATGCTGTATTCGCTGCCCAGCCGCGACATCATTGCCGACTCGGTCGAGTACATGGTCAACGCCCACTGCGCCGACGCGCTGGTGTGCATCTCCAACTGCGACAAGATCACCCCCGGCATGCTGATGGCCGCGATGCGGCTCAACATCCCCGTCGTGTTCATCAGCGGTGGCCCGATGGAGGCCGGCAAGGTGAGGCTGGCCGTGCCCGGCACGAGCAAGATCGAGATCAAGAAGCTGGACCTGATCGACGCGATGGTCATGGCCGCGGACAGCAAGGTCAGCGACGCCGACCTCGCCGAGGTCGAGCGCTCGGCCTGCCCCACCTGCGGCAGCTGCTCGGGCATGTTCACGGCCAACTCCATGAACTGCCTGACCGAGGCGCTGGGCCTTTCGCTGCCCGGCAACGGCACGGTGGTCGCCACGCATGCGGACCGCGAGGCCCTGTTCAAGCGCGCCGGCCGCACGGCCGTCGAGCTGTGCCGCCGCTACTACGAGCAGGGCGAGGAGAGCGTGCTGCCGCGTGCCATCGGCAAGAAGGCCTTCGAGAACGCGATGACGCTGGACATCGCGATGGGCGGCTCCACCAACACCATCCTGCACATCCTGGCCACGGCCCAGGAGGCCGGCATCGCCTTCGACATGACGGACATCGACCGTCTGTCGCGCGACGTGCCGCAGCTGTGCAAGGTGGCGCCCAACACCAACAAGTACCACATCGAGGACGTGCACCGCGCCGGCGGCATCATGGCCATCCTGGGCGAGCTGGACCGCGCCGGCAAGCTGCACACCGACGTGCCCACCGTGCACGCCCCGACGATGAAGGACGCGCTGGACCAGTGGGACATCGCCCGCGCGCCGAGCGAAGCCGTCAAGACCTTCTACATGGCCGGCCCGGCCGGCATCCCCACGCAGGTGGCGTTCAGCCAGAACAGCCGCTGGCCCAGCCTTGACGTGGACCGCGCCGAGGGCTGCATCCGCGCGGTGAAGCACGCGTTCTCACTGGAAGGCGGCCTGGCCGTGCTGCGCGGCAATATCGCGCTGGACGGCTGCGTCGTGAAGACCGCGGGTGTGGACGACAGCCTGATGGTCTTCGAAGGCCCGGCCCATGTGGTCGAGAGCCAGGACGAGGCGGTCGCCAACATCCTGGACGACAAGGTCAAGGCCGGCGACGTGGTGGTGGTGCGCTACGAAGGCCCCAAGGGCGGCCCCGGCATGCAGGAGATGCTCTACCCGACCAGCTACATCAAGAGCAAGGGCCTGGGCAAGGCCTGCGCGTTGCTGACCGACGGCCGCTTCTCCGGCGGCACCTCGGGCCTGTCCATCGGCCACTGCTCGCCCGAGGCGGCGGCGGGCGGCGCGATCGGCCTGGTGCGCAACGGCGACCGCATCCGCATCGACATCCCCAACCGGACGATCGACGTGCTGCTCAGCGATGAGGAACTGGCGAAGCGCCGCGCCGAGCAGGATGCGAAGGGCTGGAAGCCGGTCGAGGCGCGTCCGCGCAAGGTGTCGGCGGCGCTGAAGGCCTATGCGCTGCTGGCGACGTCGGCGGACAAGGGGGCGGTGAGGGATTTGAGCAAGCTCGAAGACGCTTGAGCCGACAAATGAACACGGCGCGGTCAGAGCGACAAGGACGATCTGACCGCCGGTGCATCCTCTAGGACTGCTGCGGCTTGATCTTCAGATATTTCTGAAACTGCTTCCTCACACCCCTGTCCAGCGTGTCGAATTCGCTTGAGCATCGGCTTGCCCTGTCCTGCGGAAGTCCGACGTATTGAGCACTCGCGTATCCACGGCTGGCATTCGCGCCGAGCGCCCAGCAAGCGAGGTTGTATACGCGTTGCTGGTCCAGACTGTGCTCGTTCGACATGAGCCGCTTCAAGGTGTCCTGATCGGCAGACGCAATGTCGTGCCCCTTGGCCATTTGTGTGAAAAGCCAGATGGTCGGTTGCACCACTGGCGTGCCTTGCGATTCGATGAAGTGGGTGGAGAAGTAGAGCGCAAACTGGTCCGCTACATCCTCCTCACGGCCTGTGATCGGAACACGATTCACTCCGATGATCGCGTGCCCTAGCTCATGAAAGAAGATGCCCCACAGTGCACCGTTAATGGTTTGGGACAAGTCTTGACGATTGGCCGTCGAGCTTTACCTCTTCGTCGAGCACCTGTTCCTGCTCGTTGAGTCGCGCTATGCCAACCAGATCCGGCGTCACTTCGACGATCGCGACCGCCACAACCTCATCGAGCCGGACTTCGACCAGCCGCCCGACGATCCGCCGTTCTGACGACGACGTCCAAGCGCTCAACCACCCAACGCCGCCATCTCTCCTGGCGGCGTTGTTCTTCGTGTCAGGCACATCGCGTCCCACGTTGCCCACGGTGCGAGTCCCGTCCAATTCTTCGCGAGACAGCAGCCTTGACTCAACCTCGAATAGCTTGGGATCGCGAGCCGAAATCTACGCGGGACGTAACAGCGCCTTCTATCCAGTTCTTGTTCATCGGCTCGCAGCTTCGCTCCACGCTTCCTCCCCACACTCGGTCGCCCTCGTGCAGTTGCGCTTTGCTTCGTTCGTCGTGACCAACTTACGGCGGGACTTGCACCCGCAAGAGTGCGCCCATGCTGGGCGCACCAAAAAGGGCGGCCGAGGCCGCCCTTGTTCTCTCTTCGGACCGCTCAGAAGAAGCCCAGCGCGTTCGGGCTGTAGCTGACCAGCAGGTTCTTGGTCTGCTGGTAGTGGTCGAGCATGGCCTTGTGGGTCTCGCGGCCGATGCCGGATTCCTTGTAGCCGCCGAAGGCCGCGTGCGCCGGGTAGGCGTGGTAGCAGTTGGTCCAGACGCGGCCGGCCTGGATGGCGCGGCCCATGCGGTAGGCGACGCTGCCGTCGCGGCTCCACACGCCGGCGCCCAGGCCGTAGGGCGTGTCGTTGGCGATCTGCAGGGCCTCGGCCTCGGTCTTGAAGGTGGTCACGGCCAGCACCGGGCCGAAGATCTCCTCGCGGAAGATGCGCATGTTGTTGTTGCCCTTGAACAGCGTCGGCTGGATGTAGTAGCCGCCGGCCAGGTCGCCGCCGAGTTCGGCGCGGTTGCCGCCGATCAGCACCTGGGCGCCTTCCTCCTTGCCCAGCGCCAGATAGGTCTGGATCTTGTCCATCTGCATGGACGAGGCCTGGGCACCCATCATCGTGTCGGTGTCCAGCGGGTTGCCCTGCTTGATCGCGGCGACGCGCTTCAGCGCGCGCTCCATGAAGCGGTCGTAGATGGACTCCTGGATCAGCGCACGGCTCGGGCAGGTGCAGACCTCACCCTGGTTGAACGCGAACAGCACCAGGCCCTCGATGGCCTTGTCGAGGAAGGCGTCGTCCTGGGCCATCACATCCTCGAAGAAGATGTTGGGGCTTTTGCCGCCCAGCTCCAGCGTGGCCGGGATCAGGTTGCTGGCCGCGGCCTGGGCGATGACCTTGCCGGTCGCGGTGGAGCCCGTGAAGGCGATCTTGGCGATGCGCTTGCTGTTGGCCAGCGGCATGCCGGCCTCGCGGCCAAAGCCGTTGACGACGTTCAGCACGCCCGGGGGCAGCAGGTCGGCGATCAGCTCGACCAGCACCAGCAGGCTGATCGGCGTGCTCTCGGCCGGCTTGAGCACGACGCAGTTGCCGGCGCCCAGGGCGGGGGCCAGCTTCCAGGCCGCCATCAGGATGGGGAAGTTCCAGGGAATGATCTGGCCGACGACGCCGAGCGGCTCGTGGAAGTGGTAGGCGATGGTGTCGTGGTCGATCTCGCTGAGCGCGCCTTCCTGCGCCCGCACGCAGCCGGCGAAGTAGCGGAAGTGGTCGCTGCTCAGCGGGATGTCGGCGTTCAGCGTCTCGCGGATCGGCTTGCCGTTGTCGACGGTCTCGGCATAGGCCAGCAGCTCGAGGTTGGCGTCGATGCGGTCGGCAATCTTCAGCAGGATGTTGGCGCGCACGGCGGCCGGCGTGGCGGCCCAGCCGGCGGCGGCGGCATGGGCGGCGTCGAGGGCCTTGTCGATGTCGGCGGCGCCGGAGCGCGCGGCCTGGGTGTAGACGCGGCCGTTGATCGGCGAGATCACGTCGAAGTACTGGCCCTCGACGGGCGGCACGAACTTGCCACCGATGAAGTTGTCGTAGCGCGGCTTGTAGGCGATCTTGGCGCCGGCTTGGCCGGGGGCGGCGTAAACGGTCATGGCTTGTCTCCTGCGGTGTCAGATGAGGGTTGGGACAGGCTCTCTTCGCAGAACCCGTGCCAGGCCGCAGAAGACGGCTTCCGGGCCTGCCGCGGGCCGCCGGGCCAAGGGAAATCACCCGCCGGCTGTTGCAGCCTGGAGCAGTGACGCACAGGACGGCACAGCCCGGCGCCGGCGCCGCGGCCGGCGGTGCTCCACGCCCCCGCTGTCACAGCACGGCGCAGCCTGCTCACGGCGCTGACAGCGGCCCCGGTGGAACCCTGCATGCCGGCGGCCGGCAAGCCCCTGGACTGCTCCATCTCGCCGCGATTTCGACTGGCATGGAGCTTGCGCTTTGGCGGGTGATCCGCTCGCCGCATCGGCATGGCGGTGCATCGCATCCAACACAGGAGACAACACCATGCAACTCAAACCTCTCGCCGCATTGCTGTCCATGAGTTTCGGCCTCGCGGCCGCCGGCGGCGCCACTGCCGCCGTGACCGACCAGATGATCGAGACCTCGGCCAAGTCCGGCCAGGAAGTCCTGTCCTGGGGCCTGGGCACGCAGGGCCAGCGCTACTCGGCGCTCAAGCAGATCAACACCGGCAACGCCGCCAAGCTGGTGCCGGCCTGGGCCTTCTCCTTCGGCGGCGAGAAGCAGCGCGGCCAGGAGTCGCAGCCGCTGATCCACAACGGCAAGATGTTCGTGACGGCCTCCTACTCGCGCATCTTCGCGCTGGACGCCGCCACCGGCAAAAAGCTCTGGAAGTACGAGCACCGCCTGCCCGAGGGCATCATGCCCTGCTGCGACGTCGTCAACCGCGGCGCGGCGCTCTACGACAACCTCGTCATCTTCGCGACGCTGGACGCCCAGCTCGTGGCGCTGGACCAGAACACCGGCGACGTGGTCTGGAAGGAAAAGGTCGATGACTACGCCGCCGGCTACTCGGCCACGGCCGCGCCCATCATCGCGGACGGCCTGCTGCTGACCGGCGTGTCGGGCGGCGAGTTCGGCGTGGTCGGCCGCGTCGAGGCGCGCGACCCGCGCACCGGCAAGATGGTCTGGACCCGCCCGACGGTGGAAGGCCACATGGGCTATCGCTGGGACAAGGACGGCAAGAAGATCGAGAACGGCGTGTCCGGCACGCCCGGCAAGAGCTGGCCGGGCGACCTGTGGAAGACCGGCGGCGCGGCCACCTGGCTGGGCGGCACCTACGACCCCAAGACCGGCCTGGCCTATTTCGGCGCCGGCAACCCCGCACCGTGGAACAGCCACCTGCGCCAGGGCGACAACCTGTTCAGCTGCTCCACCGTCGCCATCGACGTGAAGACCGGCCAGATCAAGTGGCACTACCAGGGCACGCCCAACGACGGCTGGGACTTCGACGGCGTGAACGAGTTCGTCACCTTCGACATGGACGGCAAGCGCATGGGCGGCAAGGCCGACCGCAACGGCTTCTTCTACTCCATCGACGCCAACAACGGCCAGCTGGCCAATGCCTTCCCCTTCGTCAAGAAGATCACCTGGGCCACCGGCATCGACCTGAAGACCGGCCGCCCGAACTTCGTGGCCGAGAACCGCCCCGGCGACCCGACCGCCGCGGCCGACGGCAAGAAGGGCAACTCGGTGTTCTCGGCGCCCTCCTTCCTGGGCGGCAAGAACCAGATGCCGATGGCCTACAGCCCCGACACCAAGCTCTTCTATGTGCCCGCCAACGAATGGGGCATGGAGATCTGGAACGAGCCCATCGCCTACAAGAAGGGCGCGGCCTACCTGGGCGCCGGCTTCACGATCAAGACGCTCAACGACGACTACATCGGCGCGCTGCGTGCGATGGACCCCAAGACCGGCAAGATCGTCTGGGAGGTCAAGAACGGCGCGCCGCTGTGGGGCGGCGTGCTGACCACGGCCGGCAACCTGGTGTTCTGGGGCACGCCGGAAGGCTGGCTCAAGGCCGCCGACGCCAAGACCGGCAAGGTGGTCTGGCAATTCCAGACCGGCTCGGGCGTCGTCGCGCCGCCGGTGTCCTGGCAGCAGAACGGCGAGCAGTACATCAGCGTCGTGTCCGGCTGGGGCGGTGCGGTGCCGCTGTGGGGCGGTGACGTGGCCAAGAAGGTCAACTACCTGGAGCAGGGCGGCATGGTCTGGGTCTTCAAGCTGCCGAAATAAGACCCCCCGTACTCGCTTCGCGAGCCCCCCAGGGGGCACCGTCAGTGGCCCGGCAAAGCCGGTTCCACGACGGTCGCTCGAGGGGCTCGCGTTCCGCTTCGCATCTGGAAACGAGCATGTCCCACCCCACCCGCCGCATTTTCATGTTCCAGGCCACCACGGCCTGCCTGGCCGTCCCGGCCCTGGCCCAGACCACCCCGGTCGACGAAGCCAGCGAGACCGCCGTCGCGCTGGGCTACAAGCACGACACGACGCTGGTCGACCCCGCCAAATTCCCCAAGCACCAGGCCAGCCAGCACTGCGCCAACTGCCAGTTCTGGCAGGCCAAGCCGACCGACGCGTGGAGCAATTGCGCGATGTTCGGGCGCAAGGCCCAGGTCGCCAAAAACGGCTGGTGCAACGCCTGGGCCAAGGCGCCGGGCTAAGCAGCCAGCACGCTGCGCAAGCCGGGCGTGGCGGCCCAGCGCCCGGCCTTGTCCACCCACAGCGCATCGACCTGCCACTGCCGCGCCACCTCGCGCGCCCGAGCGGGGCCGGCCATGAAGAAGACCTTGGTCAGCGCATCGGCCAGCGCGCCGCTGGCCGCAGCCACGGTGACGCTGGACAGCTGGGGCGGTGAATAGCCGGTGCGCGGGTCGAAGATGTGGTGGTGGCGGTAGTCGGGGCTGAAGAAGGTCTGGCTGTCGGCCGAGGTGCAGACGCAGCGGCCGTCGGTCAGCAGGCGGGCCAGCAAGGCGGATTCGGCGCGCGGGTCGGCGATGCCGAGCGCCCAGGGCCGGCCCTCGGCATTGCGGCCCAGTGGCGCGAAGCCGTCCACGTCGACCAGCGCATGCCTTATGCCCTGCGCGGCCAGCACCTCGCGCACGCGTTCGGCCGCATAGCCGCGCGCGATGCCGTTGAGGGTGGCGGCCCGGCCGGGCGCGGTGAAGCGCAGCCGCTCAGGTCCCAGCTCCAGCGCCTGCCAACCCACCCGCGCACGCGCCACCGCCACTTCCTGCGGGCCGGGCAGGCGGCCTTCGCGCTGGGCCCTGGCCCAGGCCTCCCACAGCGGCTGCACCGTCACGTCGAAGGCGCCACCGCTGCGTTGCGACACGTCCCGCGCGATGCGCAGCACGGCCAGCAGCTCGGGCGGCGGGTCGCGCAGTTCGCCGTCGCGGTTCAGGCGCGCCAGCGCGCTGCCGGCGTCGAAAAGGTTCATCTGCGCCTCGATGCGGCGCAGCGCGGCCACGGCGGCGTCCAGCGCGCGCTGCGCGGTGGCGGCGCTCTCGTGCCCGGCCTGCAGGCTCAGCGTGGTGCCGAAGCCCAGCAGGCTGCGGCGCTCCCAGTGCAGCGCGGCAGCGCCAGCCCCGGGCATGGCCGCCAGGGCGCCCAGGCCCAGCGCCAGCCGCAGCGCCTGGCGCCGCTTCATGCCGCCGGTGCCAGCGGAATCACCCGCTGGCGCCCCTGTGCGATCAGCGGCGCGCAGCGCTGCGGGCTGTCGTGGATGGCAACGCAGTCCAGGCATTGAAAGCACTCCTCGTAGACGATGGCGCCACCCGGGCGGATGGCCTGGTAGTCGCAGCGGTGGCGGCAGGTCTGGCAGGGCGTGCCGCATTCGGCGCGGCGCGGTATCCAGCGCAGCAGCCGCACGCGACCCAGCAGGTTCAGCCCCGCACCCAGCGGGCACAGATAGCGGCAGAAGCCCTTGTAGACGAAGGCATTGAGCAGCAGCAGGCCGACCGCCCAGGCCACGAAGGGCCAGGCGCGCACGAAGTTCAGCGTGATGACGGTCTTGAAGGGCTCGACCTCCACGGCCCGGTCCGTCCACACCGGCGAGCTGAAGGCCAGCGCCAGGATCAGCACGAGCACGACGTACTTGAGCCGCTTGAGCCGCGCATCGGTGCTGCGATGCAGCCGGATGCGCCGCAGGCCCAGGCGCTGGGCGGCCTGCGCCACCAGCTCCTGCAGCGCACCGAAGGGACACAGCCAGCCGCAGAAAGTGCCGCGCCCCCAGACCAGCAGCGTGACGGCCGTGAAGGCCCACAGCGCCACGCTGATGGGGTCGTAGAGCAGGAAGTCCAGCGAGCGCCCGGCCACGAGGGCCTGGATCGTGGCCGTCAGGTTGACGATGGACAGCTGCCCCTGCGCCCACCAGCCGATGAAGCCCAGCGTGAAGACCAGATAGGCGGTGCGAAAGCGCGCCAGCCGCGCCGGCGTGGCAACGATCCAGCGCGGCCGCGCCAGCACCATGGCCAGCAGCGCCAGCGCGGCGGCCAGCACGGCCAGCTCCCAGGCGCGCGAGCGCCAGATGGCCTGCCAGCCCTTGTCGGTGCTTTCCGGCACGATGACCTGGTCGGCCGGCAGCTGGTAGGGCACGGCGAAGCTGCGGCTGACGCGCTCGCCGAACAGCATGCCCTTCTGGCGCGTCACGCGCAGCGCGAAGTCCAGCCGGCGCGCCGGGTCCAGCCCGGCCGGGCCGATGACGCGCAAGACCTTGCTGTCGGCGCCCTGCAGCGCGGGCGGCAGTTTCAGCGGGTCGTCCAGATCGAGGTCGCGCAGCTCCAGCGGCAGCTCGCCCTGCTGCAGCGTCAGCCGGTCGGGCACCGCGCCACGCACGAACCTGTCGTCCACGAAGCTGTAGGCCCCCGTGGCGATGACGAGCAGCGCGTGGTCGCCTTCCTCGATGCGGCCCAGCAAATGCTGCCAGCCGCCTTCGCTCAGCAGGTTGCGGCCCACGGCCGGGTCGTTCAGATAGGCCAGGTAGAGCTCGCTGAAGCTGTCCTGGGCGCGGCCCGCATCGACGCCCTCCTCCACGCCGCTGCCCGCGAAGGCCTGCTCGACGGTGCCGCGCGTGATGCGCACCCGCTGCACCAGCCCGGCTGCGACGAGGGCCTGCCAGTCCATGGGCCTGAACGTGTCCTGCCGCACCCGCGCCACGCGGTCCGGGTCGGCGCCGGCGGCAAAGCCCAGCTTGGCGCGCGCCACCCGCAGCGCGCTGGCCAGCAGGCTCTGGTTGAGGATGCGCACCGAGGCCGTGGCCTTGCTGACGCCGTCGATGTAGACGTTGGCGCTGCCGGCCTGGCTGCCCCGGTTGCTGTTGGAACCGATCTTGATGTTCTGCCGCAGCGACAGGCCCGCGTACTGGCCGGCAAAGGCGAACAGCGGTGCCGGCCCCAGCCCGTCGAGGAAGACCGGCTCGTGGTGCGACAGCACCTTCACGTCCAGGAACTGCCCCTTGGTGTCCAGCGCCACCAGCAGGTTGATGGGCGTGCCGGAGAAGCCGGGGATGGGCGCGAAATCGATGGACTCGAAGACATAGCCGGCCAGCACGGTGCTCGTCAGCTCCTGCCTGAAGATGGGCCAGACAGGCAGCTGGGCGTCCTTCTCGCCCACGCTCAGCGGCGCGGGGAAGTGGCCCTGCAAGGCCTCGCGCGTCATCACGCCGGCCCGGGCCTGCGGCGCCAGGGCGATGAGCAGCAGCAACACCAGCCGGACCATGTAGCTCACAGCTCGATCACCATGCCGTCGTGCGCCACCTCGATGCCCTGCTCGGCCAGCTCGCGGCGCTGGGCGCCGCCGCGGTCGAGGATGGGGTTGCTGTGGCGGATGTGGGTCAGCACCTTGCGCGGCGCGCCGCTGGAGCGCAGCACGTCGATCATCCCGGGGCGCTCGCCGTGGCGGCGCTGCGGCAGATGGCCCTTGTCGCTGGCGCTTTCACGACCTACGCCGGCCTCGCGCGGGCCGTGCTCGGTCCAGAAGCTGCCGTCGACGACGACGCAGTCGGACTCGCGCATACAGGCCAGCTCCGGCTCGCCCACGCCGGCCAGGGCGGGCGACAGGAACAGGCGCCGGCCCGTGCGCCTGTCCTGCACCTGCAGCGCAATGCATTCGCCGGCCGCGTCGCTGCGCAGCCGCGCATGCCGCGGCGCCTGCGCCGGCACGGCCACGGCGGCAAAACTCAGCGCCGGGAAGCCCGGGATCTCGAAGCTCGCGCTGCGCGTGTCGCCGGCGATGGGCAGCATGCGCCAGCGCACGCGGCAGTAGCTCTCCAGCACGTTGAGCAGTGGCAGCTCGGCCGTCAGGTCCTCGAAGACCAGCGGCGTGGCATAGACCTCCAGCTCGCGGCTCTCGCGCAGCGACAGCAGGCCGGCCACATGGTGCAGCCGCGAGTCCAGCAGCACGACGGCGCGGATGGGTACGTCACCCGCGTGGCCAGGCTGCAGGGCCTTGGTGGCGCGGATCTGCTGGGGCAGGTCGGGGCTGGCGTTGACGAGCAGCCAGCCCTCGCCGGGCAGGCCGTCCTGCGAGATGGCGATGGAGCTTTGCGTGCGCGCGCTGGCGTCGAGTTCGCCGCGACGCCAGGCGCTGCACTGCCGGCAATGGCAGTTCCACAGCGGGAAGCCGCCGCCGGCGCCGGAGCCGAGCACGAGGAGCTTCATGGGAAGCCCCGCAGAAGGAATCGGGACATGGGAGCAGGGATTCAGGGCGATGCCCCAACGGGTGCAAAACCCGTGCCTTGCGCAGTAGCGCCATCAATCGGGGTTTTTGCTCCAGATCGGCACAGGGTTTGGCCCCCACCCCCTCGGGAAAGTCCCGGGCCGGTTTTGCGGCCCGGGAACAACGTTCACTCGCCCGAGGAGCCTGCGCGGCAGAGCGTGGCGCCCGCGTTGGGCCTGGCTGGGGCGCAGGCAAGGCGCGACGAGGCCGCGGGCTCGCGCCCGCAACGACGAGCAACGCCGCATGCGCCCCAGCCAGGCCCAACCCGGAGGGCCGGGGCGATTTGCGGGGCCATGCGGTGTTGCCGGCTCGTTGTGGGTCCCAACCCACCGCCTCGCCGGCGCCTGGCCTGGCCCCGCAACTCGCCCCGGCGCAGGCGTCACGCTCTGCCGGGCAGGCTCCTATGTGTTCCAGCGCAGCTTGCGGTAGATCGTGTTGCGGCTGATGCCCAACTGCTTGGAGGCCAGCGAGATGTTGCCGCCCACCGCATCCAGCGTGTTGCGGATCATGTCGATCTCGGCCTGGCCCAGCGTGCGCGCCGTGGCGGGCTCGGCGGTCGCGAACGCGACCGGCGGCGGAGCCGGCAGCGCGGGCGCCGCCTCGTAGGCCGGCCACGCAGGCATGGGGGCAGGCGCAGGCGGCGGTGTCAGCACGCCCACGACACGCTGGATGTCCTCGAGGAAGTCGTCGGACAGGTGGGCCGTCGTCACCAGGCGCTCGCCGGCCGACATCACGGCCGCCGTGCGCAGCACATTGGCCAGTTGGCGGATGTTGCCCGGCCACTGGTAGCGGCGGAACATGGCCAGCACCTGGGGGCTGAGCTCGGGTGTGTCCTGCGGGCGTTCGGCCTGCAGGATGCGGCGCACGATGGCCTCGATGTCGGTGCGCTCGCGCAGCGCCGGCAGGCGCAGGGCCAGGCCGTTGAGGCGGTAGTAGAGGTCCTCGCGGAAGGTCTGGGCCGCGATCATCTCGCGCAGATTGCGGTGGGTGGCGCCGATGACGGCGATGTCCACCGCAATGGACTTGGTGCTGCCCAGCGGCGTCACGCTGCGCTCCTGCAGCGCGCGCAGCAGCCGCGCCTGCAGCGGCAGCGGCATGTCGCCGATCTCGTCGAGGAAGAGCGTGCCGCCGTTGGCCTGCACCAGCCGCCCGGGCGCCCCCTTGCGGCGCGCGCCGGTGAAGGCGCCCTCCTCGTAGCCGAACAGCTCGGCCTCGATCAGGCTCTCGGGGATGGAGGCGCAGTTCACGGCCACGAAGGGCTGGCGGGCCCGGTTGGAGTCGTGGTGCACAGCGCGGGCCAGCAGCTCCTTGCCGGTGCCGGTTTCGCCCAGCACGAGCAGCGGGATGCCGCGGTCCAGCACACGCTTGACCTTCTGGATGACGGTCTCGAGCTGCGGGTCGCCGGTGCGCAGGTATTGCAGGCCGGAGAAGCGCTGGGCGCCGGTGGCGTCCAACGCGACATCGGCGACGGCATCGGCGGCGGGGACGGCCGGCGCGGGCTCGCGCGCCCCCGGCATGTCCACCGTGTCGGTCGCCGCGTGCAGGCCGGCCACGACGGGCCGCGACGGCCAGTCGAAGCGGGCGCTGACGAACAGGGTCTGGCCGGTCGGCAGGCTGAGCTGCATGGGCGGCGACAGCGGCATGCGGAAGTGGTCGTAGATCGCCGCCGGCGTCGTGCCGAACAGGCTGCTGAGGCTGCGCACGCGCAACTCGGCGCCGCTCATGCCGAGCTGGTCCAGCGCGGCGCGGTTGGCGCCCAGCAGCCGGCCCTCGGGCGACACGACGAGGATGCCCTCCAGCAGCGTGCCGATGAACTCGGGCCGGGTGTGGAAGTGCAGGCGCAGGCGGTTGTTGTAGTCGTCCGAGAGCCAGTGGTTCTCGATCATGCGCGCCGACATGCGCACCAGGCCCATGGTGTGCTGGTGGTAGCCACGGTGGTCGCCGGTCACGTCCAGCACGCCCAGCATGTTGCCGCGCGGGTCGAAGATGGGCGAGGCCGAGCAGGTCAGGAAGCTGTTGGCGTGCATGAAATGCTCGCCGCCGTGGACCAGCGTCGGTGCCTCCTCGAACAGGGCCGTGCCGATGGCATTGGTGCCCTTGGCATGTTCGGCCCAGTTCTCGCCCGGCGCCAGCGCGACGCGGTGGGCGCGCGCCAGGAAGCTGTCGTCGCCGACGGCATGCAGGATGGTGCCCTGGGCGTCGGTCAGCACGATCATGCTTTCGGTGTTGACGATCTGCTCGTAGAGCAGCTGCATCACCGGCGCGGCATGGGTGTAGAGGCGCTGGTTGCGCTCCCGCGCGAGGTTGAGGTCGCTGCGGACCAGCGGATCGAAGCCGCTCTTCTCGTGGCGCTTCAGGCCCAGGGCTTCGCTGCGCTGGTGGCTGCGCTCGATAAAGGCCTGGCGCGGCGGCGCCAGCGGCGCCGCGCCGCCCGGTGCTTCGGTCTCGATGGTGGGCATAGAGGCTGTCCTTGGCCTGCCTCCACAGGCTTGTCTCCGGAGGTGCGCGGTCGGTGCCGCGCTCGTGGGGTCTGGCGGGCATCGTGTCCCAAAGCAGTTCGCCTGTCCATCCGCGCCGTCAAACCGCGGAGCGGTCATTGTGTCAACTTGGAGCAATCCGGCCCTGGCATGTGGCTTGCAGTTCAGTGGCTGAGCCCGCAGCGGCCCCCTCGGACATCGACAAAGACGGAGACAGCCCCATGAAGTTCAATCAACCCCTGGTCATCGCCGGCAGCCTGTGCATCGCCGCCGTCATGGTCACCGTGCAGGCCTGGGCCCACGGCAACGTCACGCCGCAGGCCGTGGACACCACCAGCCTGCCCCAGCTCGGCGAGGGCTGGCGGCCCGAGAACCCCTACCGCGGCAACGAGGCCGCGATCAAGGTCGGCACCTCGGCCTTCAACCAGAACTGCGCGCGCTGCCACGGCCTGGAGGCCATCTCCGGCGGCATCGCGCCCGACCTGCGCCGCCTGGACAACGACTGTGCCTCACTGAAGGACGAGGCCAAGAAGGCTGCCTGCGTGAAGGAGAACGACGACTACTTCCTGACCACCATCCGCCACGGCCGCAGCCGCAACGGCGCGGTCTACATGCCGCCCTTCGAGGGCGTGTTCACGCAGGAAGCGATGTGGGCGATCAAGGCCTACCTGGAAACCCGCCGGGAGAAGCCGCTGTGAACCACGGTGCCCCCAAACCTGTCGCGGCGCACCGTTCCCTGAGCCGCCGGCACTTGCTGGCCTGGGCCGCCGCCGGCGCCCTCGCAGGCAACCAGGCCGGCGCCACGACGCTGGCCCAGGTGCGCGAGCGCGGCCGCCTGCTGGTGGGCCTGTACGAGGACATGCCGCCCTTCCACGTGAAGGGCCAGGGCATCGACGTGGAGCTGGGCCAGGCGCTGGCCGAGGCCATCGGCGTCAAGTTCTCGCCGCTGCCCTTCAATGCCGACGAGAACATGGGCGACGACCTGCGCAACATGGTCTGGAAGGGCCACTACCTCGGCTACGGCCCCGCCGACGTGCTGATGCACGTGCCGGTGGACCGCCCGCTGATCGAGGCCACGCCGCAGGCGAGCATCTTCGGCCCCTACTACCGCGAGCATGTCGTGCTGGCGCGCCGCGTGGACGAGCTGCCGGTGCTGGACAGCCTGGCCCAGCTCGGCAAGCGCCGCGTCGCCGTGGCCGGCCAGACCCTGGCGGGCTGGCTGCTGATCGGCGCGGACGGCGGCGCCTACCGAGAGCAGCTGCTGACGCAGTGGAAGGACGGCTGCGAGGCCGCGCGCGCGCTGCAGCGCGGCGAGGTGAGCGCCGCGGCCGGCCTGGCCTCGGAGCTGGAGACGGTGCTGGCGGGCGACGCGGCCTACCGCATCGAGCCCCTGCCCCTGCCACGCGCGCCGCGCGACGGCTGGGCCGCCGGCATGGCCGTGAAGCGCGACGCCACCGACCTCGCTCACGCCCTGCAGCAGGCCCTCAACGACCTGGAGAAGGCCGGCCGCGTGGGCGAGATCTTTGCCAAATACAAGGTGGCCTGGCGCCCCGCCTGAGCCGCCCGACAAGAAAACATCCGGAGACAGCCATGAACACCAGATTCGCGCAGCAGGCGCGAAGGACGGCCCTCGCGCTGGCGGCAGCCACGGCAGCCTCCGCCCACGCCACGCCCGCCGTCCTCGAGCCCGTCGTCGTCACGGCCACGCGCACCGAGACCTCGCCCTACGACCTGCCCGCCTCGGTCGACCGCATCGACGGCGACGCGCTGCGCGCCGGCAAGCCCCAAGTCAACATCTCCGAGGGCCTGGGCGCCGTGCCGGGCCTGCTGGCGCGCGACCGCCAGAACTACGCCCAGGACGTGCAGATCTCGGTGCGCGGCTTCGGCGCGCGGGCCAACTTCGGCATCCGCGGCGTGCGCGTCTATGTGGACGACATCCCCGCCACGCTGCCCGACGGCCAGGGCCAGATCACCAATGTCGAGCTCGGCACGGTGGGCCGCGTGGAGGTGCTGCGCGGGCCGTTCTCGGCGCTGTACGGCAACTCCTCGGGCGGCGTCATCAGCATCTATTCCGAGACCCCCAGCGGCCCGCCGCGCGTGGACGCCGGCGTGGCCTTCGGCAGCGACGGCCTGCGCCGCGTGGCCGCGTCCGCCAGCGGCAAGACCGGCGGCTTCGCCTACACGCTGGGCGCCAGCCGCTTCGAGACCGACGGCTACCGCCAGCACAGCCAGGCCGAGCGCCGCCTGGGCAATGCACGGCTGAACTGGAAGCTGGGCAGCGACACCCAGCTGACCCTCATCGCCAACAGCGTCGAGCTGCCCGAGGCCCAGGACCCGCTGGGCCTGAGCCGGGCGCAATGGCAGGCCGACCCGCGCGGCGTGGACCCATCGGCCATCAGCTTCAACACCCGCAAGACGATGAAGCAGGACCAGGGCGGCCTGGTGCTGGAGCACGGTATCGACGCGCAGAACAGCCTGCGCCTGATGGTCTACCGCGGCCACCGCACGACGGCGCAGCTCCAGTCCATCCCGGTCGCGACCCAGGCCAACCCGCTGCACCCGGGCGGCGTCATCGACCTGGCGCGCGACTACGAGGGCGCCGACCTGCGCTGGCGCTGGAAGGGCAGCACGGCCAGCCTGGTCGCCGGCATCGCCGCGGACGAGCTGCGCGAGCACCGCCTGGGCTACCAGAACTTCATCGGCACGACGCTCGGTGCTGCATTGGGAGTTCAAGGCGCGCTGCGCCGCAACGAGACCAACGACGTCAGCAGCGCCGACCCCTATCTCCAGGCCCAGTGGCAGCCCACGCCGGCCTGGCTGCTCAGCGCCGGCGTGCGCCGCGCCAGCGTGGGCTTCAACTCCAGGGACGCCTACATCACCAAGACCAACCCCGACGACAGCGGCAGCGCGCACTACGCTGCCACGCTGCCGGTGCTGGGCGCGAGCTATGCGTTCAGCGAGGCCCTGCACGCCTACGCCAGCGCCGGCCGCGGCTTCGAGACGCCCACGCTCAACGAGCTGGCCTACCGGCCCAGCGGCGCCACCGGCCTGAACTTCGGCCTGCAGGCCTCGCTCAGCCACAGCGTCGAGGCCGGCCTCAAGGCCAGGCCCTGGGCGGGCGCCGAACTCACGCTGGCCCTGTTCGAGACCGGCACCGAGCACGAGATCGTCACGCAGACCAACCTGGCCGGCCGCGCCACCTACCAGAACGCCGGCGCCACCCGCCGCCGCGGGCTGGAGGCCTCGGGCGCCTTCCAGCTCGGCGCCACGCTGCAGGCCCAGCTCGCCGCGACCTGGCTGGACGCCGTCTACCGCGACGGCTTCCTGACCTGCACCGCCACGCCCTGCGCCACGGCCAACCAGGCCGTGGCCGCCGGCAACCACATCCCCGGCATCGCGAAGACGGCGCTGTACGGCGCGCTGACCTGGCTGCCCAGCGGCGGCTGGCGGGTGGGCCTCGAAGGCCGGGCTCTGAGCAAGGTCTATGTCAACGACCTGAACAGCGACGCCGCACCCGGCTACGCGACGCTGGCCAGCTATGCCGGCTACCAGCTCAGCCTGGGCGCCTGGGACTTCGGCGCGCTGCTGCGCGTGGACAACCTGGCCAACCGCCGCTACGCCGGCTCGGTCATCGTCAACGACGGCAACGGCCGCTTCTTCGAGCCCGCGCCGGGCCGCAGCTGGCTGGCCAGCGCCAACGCTTCCTACCGCTTCTGAACCGGAGACCGCCATGCGCCGCGTCCTGCCCACCCTCACCCTGCTCGCCGCGGCCATCGCCTCGGCGCACGCAGGCCCGCTCGCCTACGTCTCCAACGAGGGCTCGGGCACGCTCAGCGTCATCGACACGGCGACCGACGCCGTGCTCTACGAGCTGCCCGCCGGCGCCAAACCGCGCGGTGCCGTCGTCAGCCCCGACGGCCGACGCGCCTACGTCAGCGACCAGCCCGGCAACCGCCTCGTCGTGCTGGACCTGGCCGCGCGCCGCCAGGCCGGCGAGATCCCGCTCGGCGAATCGCCCGAGGGCCTGGGCCAGTCGCCCGACGGCCGCTGGGTGGTGGCCGCCGTGGAGGAGAGCAACGAGGTGGTCTTCGTCGACACGCGCACGATGGCGCGCAGCTTCGGCGTCAAGGTGAAGGGCAAGAACCCCGAGCACGCCGTCTTCAGCCCCGACGGGCGCTGGGTGCTGGTCAGTGCCGAGGAGGGCAGCGCGGTGGACGTCATCGACGTGGCCAAGCGCGCCCAGGTGGCGCAGATCCCGGTGGGCACGCGGCCGCGCGGCATCGGCTTCTCGCCGGACGGGCGGCGTGCCTTCGTCGCCTCCGAGATGTCCAGCGAGATCTACGTCATCGACACGCAGAGCTTCACGGTGCAGGACAAGCTGATGGCCGGGCCCAAGAGCAACGGCATCAGCGTGCACCCCGACGGCCGGCGCGTCTTCATCTCCAACGGCGGCGACGCCACCGTCTCGGTGCTGGACGTGGACCGCATGGCCTTCATCGCCACCATCCCGGTCGGCCAGCGGCCCTGGAACATGGCGCTGACGCCCGACGGCCGCAAGCTCTATGTCGCCTGCGGGCGCTCGGGCGCCGTGTCGGTCATCGACACCGAGACACAGAAGAAGGTGGCCGACGTGGCGGTGGGCAAGCTGCCCTGGGGCGTCGTGATCCACTGAGGCGACGTTGAACAAGTCCCCGCGATGCAGCGCGCCCTGGTTGGGGATGGGCTGCAAGGCGCAAACCGCAGCCGTAGCTGGGGCTACGGCGAGGATTTGCAACGCAGCAGACCGCCCCAAGCAGGGATGCGCTGCGCGCGAGGGACTCGTTCAGCGTTGCCTTAACTCCATGCACCGCAACGGGCGCTGCTGGGCCCTGCTGGCCCTGGCCACGGCATCGGCCGCGAATGCACAGATCCAGCTCGAGCGGGTCGAGGTCGTCGGCATGTCGCCGGTCGCCGGCCTGGGCCTGCCGCGCGACCAGATCGCCGCCAATGTGCAGACCGCCCGCGCGGCCGACATCGAGCGCAGCCAGGCCGCGGACCTCACCAGCTTCATGAACCGGCGCCTGGGCAGCGTCTACCTCAACGAGATGCAGGGCAACCCGCTGCAGCCCGACGTGAACTTCCGCGGCTACACGGCCTCGCCGCTGCTGGGCTCGCAGCAGGGCCTGTCGCTCTACGTCGACGGCGTGCGCCTGAACCAGCCCTTCGGCGACGTCGTCAGCTGGGACCTCGTGCCCAAGGTGGCCATCGCCTCCGTCACGCTCAACCCCGGCTCCAACCCGCTGTTCGGCCTCAACACGCTGGGCGGCGCCCTCAGCGTGCAGACCAAGGACGGGCTGAAGAACGCCGGCAGCGCGCTGCAGCTGCAGGCCGGCGCCTTCGGCCGCCGCACGGCGGAGTTCGAGCACGGCGGCAGCACGGACGAGGGCGGGCACTGGTTCGTGGCCGGCAACAAGTTCCGCGAGGACGGCTGGCGGGTGGATTCGCCCTCCGACGTGAACCAGCTGTTCGGCAAGCTCGGCCACCGCGGCGCCGACTCCGAGCTGACGCTGAGCGCCGCGCTGGCCAGCACCGACCTCAACGGCAACGGCCTGCAGGAGCAGCGCCTGCTGGCCCGCGACCGCGCCAGCGTCTACACCCGGCCCGACAACACGAAGAACCGCGCCGCCCTCGTCAATCTCGCGCTGTCGCAGGCCCTCGGCGAGCACTGGACGCTGGCCGGCAACGCCTACGCGCGCGCCATCCTCAGCCGCAGCTTCAACGGCGACCTCAACGACGACGCGCTCGGCCAGCCCGGCGACGCCGGCATCCCCAACGGCGTCATCCACCGCAGCCGCACCCAGCAGCGCAACGCCGGCTTCAATGCCCAGCTCGGCTACGACGGCCCGCTGCTCGGGCTGGCGAGCAAATCGCTGCTCGGCGCCGCGGCCGATTTCAGCGCCAGCCATTTCACGCAGGACGCCGAGCTGGGCGACCTCAACCCCGACCGCAGCGTCAGCGGCAGCGGCGAGATGCCGGCCGATAGCCGCGTGGACTTGCTCGGCCGCACGCGCACGCTCAGCCTGTTCGCGAGCAGCGTGCTGACGCTCGGCCCGGCCACCCACCTGAGCCTGTCCGGCCGCTACAACGACAGCCGCCTGCGCAACCGCGATGCCATCAACCCCGGCGGCGGCCCCGGCTCGCTGGACGGCAGGCAGCGCTTCAGCCGCTTCAACCCGGCCATCGGCCTGAGCTTCGACCCCGTGGCCGGCGTCAATGCCTGGGCCGGCATCGGCCAGGGCAGCCGCGACCCGTCCTCCGTCGAGCTCGGCTGCGCCGACCCGGCCAACCCCTGCCGGCTGCCCAATGCCTTCGCCGGCGACCCGCCGCTCAAGCAGGTCGTCACGACCACGGTCGAGGCGGGCCTGCGCAGCGCGGCCGGCGCGCCGCTGGCCTGGAACCTGGGCCTGTTCCGCTCCGACAACCGCGACGACCTGCTCTTCGTCGCCGACGATGCGGCCGGCTTCGGCTACTTCAAGAACTTCGGCAGGACGCGCCGCCAGGGCATTGAGCTGGGCCTGAGCGTCCAGCCGGCCCGGGGGCTCACGGCGGGCGCCAACCTGACGCTGCTGGACGCCAGCTACCGCTCGGCCGAGACCGTCAACGGCGCGTCCAACAGCAGCAACGACACGGCCAGTGCCGGCCGGCCCGGCGTGGACGGCAACATCGCCATCCGCCCCGGCGACCGCATCCCCCTGGTGCCGCGCCGCATGCTCAAGCTCTATGCCGACCTGGACCTCGGCGAGGCCTGGAGCCTCGGCGCCGACGCCATCGCGACGAGCGGCGCGCCCGCGCGCGGCAACGAGAACGGCCAGCACCGGCCCGACGGCGTCTACTACCTCGGCCCCGGCCGCAGCGCCGGCCATGCGGTGCTCAATGTCACGGCGGCCTGGAAGCCGGCGAAGGGCATCAAGCTCTTCGCCCAGGTCGCCAATCTGCTGGACCGCGCCTACAGCACGGCCGCCCAGCTCGGCCCCACCGGCTTCGACGCCGCGGGCAATTTCCAGGGCCAGCCCTTCCCGGCCAACGCCAACGGCGACCACCCGCTGCGCCACGCGACCTTCTTCGCGCCGGGCGCGCCGCGCAGCGTGTCCGTCGGCCTGAAGCTCGGCTTCTA
This sequence comes from Roseateles saccharophilus, assembly GCF_004342485.1. Lineage (GTDB taxonomy): Bacteria > Pseudomonadota > Gammaproteobacteria > Burkholderiales > Burkholderiaceae_C > Pelomonas > Pelomonas saccharophila. The sequence goes on along the minus strand of NZ_SMBU01000036.1, from coordinate 18,095 downwards.
GCAAAACCCCTCGGGCACTGCTCCGCGCCGCCACAGCCGCGCTGCAACGCGGCGCAGCGCGCGACGCGGCCCGCGCCACAACCGGCGTCCGGTGCGACCCGCAGCCGCGTGCCAGCACGACACGTTCTGCCCCGCCCGCTGCGCCGCGCCGCAGCATCCCACGCCCCCGCCCGCTCCAGGCCGGCACTGGCACAGCGCTTGCGCAGGCAGCAGCGGCCACATCACAACCACTGGAGACAACATGAAGCACAGCCACATCCTCATCGCCGCCCTGCTCGCCACCGCAGGCGCCGCCCATGCCGCCGACTTCAAGGCCGGCGAGTGGGACCTCAGCGTCGGCGGCATCGTCAACGCCTACTACACCCACACCAGCTGCAGCGGCTCACAGGCCGTCACCGGCCTGGCCCTGGCCAGCCAGGCGCTGGGCTGCGCCGGCACCGAAGGCCGCACCGTCATCGGCAACGGCCTGCTGCCCAATGCGCTGACCACGACGGCCAAGACCCGCCAGGAGGGCTATGACATCAGCGCCACGCTGATGATCGGCGCGGCCGTGGCGGCCGGCGACGCCATCTCCAACAACAGCAATGTCGACGTGCGCCAGGGCTTCGTCACCATCGGCAATGCCGACATGGGCAGCGTCAAGCTCGGCCGCGACTACGGCCTGTTCGGCCAGTCCGCCATCCTCGGCGACATGACCCTGCTCGGCGCCGGCGCGCCCGTCAGCGCCACCCAACGCAACCGCGTCACGCTGGGCCACATCGGCTCCGGCTACACCTACCTCGGCACCTATGGCCAGATGGCCTACAGCCTGCCCACCAGCGGCGGCTTCTCGGCCACCATCGCGCTGATGAGCCCGGTGGACGCCAGCGGCACCAGCTTCATCGGCCGCAGCGAACCCCAGCTGCAGGCCCTGGTGTCGGCCAAGTTCGACGGCGGCAAGGTCTGGGCCGGCCTGAAGCACCAGAAGTTCGAGGGCCCGAACAACACGGCCGGCTTCACGATGAGCGGCGGCGAGCTGGGCGCCAGCATCACGGCCGGCGCCTTCGGCCTCGCGGCCAATGTGCAGAGCGGCAAGGGCCTGGGCGTGCTGTCCGACGGCGACAGCGGCGACCGCAAGCAGACCAATCTGCTGGTCCAGGCCACCTGGCAGGCCACGCCCAAGGCCAAGCTCGGCCTGAACTGGGGCGAGAGCCGGCTCAAGGACGGCGCGACGACCGACCTGCGCAGCAACAGCAACGTGACGGCCGGCCTCTACTACGGCCTGACCAAGAGCGTGACGCTGGTGACGGAGATCAGCCGCACGACCTCCAAGCCCGTCGTGGGCAGCGAGGCCAGGATGAACGGCTTCGCCTTTGGCGGGATCGTGTTCTTCTGAAGCCTGACGAACCGTAGGAGGCTATTGCGGGCCGAGCGCCGGGCCGCTCCCAAGCCGGCCCGCGCAGGCGATGTGCTTGCGGCTCAATGCCGCAAGCATCGCCGCCCCCCGGGGGGCTGAGCCCGGACACATTCCGCCCAGTGGGCGGAATGTGTCTGGCGAAGGGCTGCGGCCCAGGCCGCAGCGCGGTCTGCAAGACCGACCAGGCTCGCCCGCGTCCAGCGCGGCGAGAATGGGCGAGGGGCTCACTTCAGTCGCCAGGGCAGCATGGACGCCAGCACGCCATCCTTGCGCGCAAAGTGGTGATAAAGCGCGGCCAGCGCATGCAGGCCGGCCAGCCACATCAGCGCGTCGCCCAGAACGCCGTGCACGTCGCCCCAGTCCGCCGCCTCGCCCAGCGGCGAGCCGGCGATCCAGGGCAGTTGGTCCACCCGCACGCCGCCCAGCAGGGTCAGCGGGTGGCTTTCGCTACCCAGGGCCAGCAGGGCCGTCAGCGGCAGGACCAGCAGCAGGGCCCACAGCGCGCCATGCACCAGCAGCGCCGGCACCCGCATCCACATCGGCATCTCGAAATGCGGCTTGCCCGGGCGCAGGGCCACCCACAGCAGGCGCAGCAGCGTCATCGCGAACACCAGCAGGCCCAAGGACTCGTGCCAGACGATGTCCAGCCGCGTGGCCGGGTCGACGCCGTCGTGCATCAGCCGCCCGAAGCCCCCCGGGCCCAGGATGAAGGCGATGGTCGCGGCGATGGCCGTCAGCCAGTGCAGGGCGCGGCTGATCGGGTCATAGCGGGGAGTGGGCATCGGTTGGGCCATGGTGCATGGGGTGAGTTTGGGCGGATTGTGGCGGCTGCCTGAGGCCTTGCGCCGGCCGCAGTTCCGGCGGCAATGCCGGCCACGGAGGCAATCACGATAATCGAGCCAGCTTGTCTGCCACGACCTCCCCATGACCTATTGCGTCGCGATGCGCCTGCGCTCGGGCCTGCTGTTCGCCTCCGACACCCGCACCAATGCGGGCGTGGATCACATCGCGAGCTTTCGCAAGATGTACCAGTTCCAGATCCCGCACCAGCGCGAGATCGTCATCCTGGCGGCCGGCAACCTGGCGACGACGCAGTCCGTGCTCTCGCTGCTGAACGCGCGCCTGAACGGCGAGGGCGAGCACCTGCTCAACGTGCCCAGCCTCTACGACGGCGCCGTGCTGCTCGGCCGCACGCTGAAGGAGGTCGTCGCGCGCGACTCCGGCGGCGGCATGCAGAGCCAGGGCGTGGACTTCGGCGCCAACTTCCTGCTCGGCGGCCAGATCCGGGGCGAGGGCCCGCGCCTCTTCCACGTCTACCCGCAGGGCAATTTCATCGAGGCCACCGAGGACACGCCCTACTTCCAGATCGGCGAGAGCAAGTACGGCAAGCCCATCATCGACCGCGTCATCAACTACGAGACGACGCCGCTGGACGAGGCCGCCAAGTGCACGCTAGTGAGCTTCGACTCGACGATCCGCTCCAACCTGTCGGTGGGCCTGCCCATCGACATGCTGATGCTGCGCGCCAACCAGTTCGAGCAGGCGATGAAGCCGCCGCACCGCATCGGCCGCGACGACCCCTATTTCCTGTCGCTGCGCGACGGCTGGAGCAAGGGGCTGCGCAAGGTCTTCGACGAACTGCCGAACGAACCCTGGTTCGACAACTGACCATGCAGTGGCACCGGCTCCTGACCAGTTGCGCCCTCGGGGTGGCGCTGTCCTGCACGGCGCAGGACATCACCCTGTTGCGCACGGTGGCCCAGTCCGGCAACCTGCCCAAGTTCAACACCGGCGACACCTACAGGCCGGGCTACTGCGTGGAGATGCTGCGCGCCATCGAGGCCACCGAAGCCACCGTGCGCTTCGAGGGCCTCGACCAGGCCCTGCCCCTCAAGCGCATCGAAGGCCTGCTGGAAAGCGGGCGGGTCGATGTTTTCTGCGGCCTGGCGCTCACACCGGCTCGCGAGGCCAGGATCAGCTTCCTGCCGCACGTCGTCTACGTCACCCGGCACAGGCTCGCCGTGCGGGCCGACGACCCCCTGCACATCGAGAAGCTGGAAGAGCTGCGCCGGCTGCCGCCCGATGAGCCGATCATGGTCAACCGCAGCAGCCTCTATGAGCAGGTCCTGCAGGATGTCGGCGGCATCCCGCTCGATGCCAGCGTTTCCGACCCGGCCCTCAGCCTTCGCAAGCTGATCAACCACCGCGGCCGGGCCTACTACTTCAGCGACATGGAGCTGAACTACTACATCAAGCGCGAGCGGCTCCAGGACAAGGTCCGGCTCCTGCCCCAGGTCTTCCACGAAGACCGCCCGCTGTTCGCCTACCGCCGGGACTTGCCGGAAGCCACCGTCGAGCGGCTGCGCAGCGCGCTCGACAGGCTGCAGGCGGACGGCAGCCTCCAGCGCATCGCCGCCCGCTACGACGCACGCTAGCGCCTGCCGCCGCTACGGCAGCCGGCTCACACCGGCCCCAGCACCCGCATCGAGTAGTCCACCGCGCGCACGTCCTTGGTCAGCCGGCCGATGGAAATGCGGTCCACGCCGGTCGCGGCGATCCAGCGCAGCTGCTCCAGCGCGACGCCGCCCGACACCTCCAGCAGGGCACGGCCGGCATTCATCGCGACGGCCTCGCGCATCATGGCCTCGCTGAAGTTGTCCAGCAGCACGCTGACCGCGCCGGCCGCCAGCGCCTCGTCCAGCTGCGCGATGGTCTCGACCTCGATCTGGATGTCCACGCCCGAGTTCAGCGCCTGCGCCGCGCGCAGCGCCTCGCCCACGCCGCCGGCCGCGGCGATGTGGTTCTCCTTGATGAGGATGCCGTCGTACAGCGCCAGCCGCTGGTTCTGGCCGCCGCCGACGCGCACCGCGTACTTCTGCGCCAGGCGCAGGCCCGGGATGGTCTTGCGCGTGTCGAGGATGGCGCAGCCGCGCGGGTTGGGGCTGGCGCCGGCCACCGCGTCGACATGGGCGCGCGTGAGCGTGGCCGTGGCCGACAGCAGCTGCAGGAAGTTCAGCGCCGGCCGCTCGGCGCTGAGCAGCGCGCGGCCATCGGCCTCGATGCGGCAGACGATGCTGTCGGCCGTCATCGCCGCGCCTTCGTCGTAGAGCCATTCGATGCGGCTGGACGCGTCCAGCGCGGCGAACACGCCGTCGAACCAGTCGCGGCCGCACAGCACGGCAGGCTCGCGCACGCGCACCTGGGCGGCCACGCGCCGGCCCGCGGGCACGAGCCGGGCCGTCCAGTCGCAGCCGCCGATGTCCTCGGCCAGGGCCTCGTGGATGTTGCGCGCGCGGGCCAGCTCCAGGGTTTCTTGCGTGTACATCACTCGGCCTGCCCCACGGTCAACGTGATCTCGCCCAGGCCCTCGATGCGGCCGACCAGCACGTCGCCCGGCACGACGGCGCCCACGCCGGCCGGCGTGCCCGTGTAGATCAGGTCGCCCGGATGCAGGCGGTAGAGGTGGGACAGGTTGGACACGATCTCGGCGGGGTTCCAGATCATGTCGGCCAGGTCGCCGCGCTGCTTCTCGACGCCGTTCACGGCCAGCGTGATCGCGCCGCGCTCGAGGCGGCCGACGTCGGACACGCGCACGATGTCGCCGAGGATGGCGGACTGGTCGAAGCCCTTGGCCGTGTCCCAGGGCTTGCCGGCCGCCTTGGCCGCGGCCTGCAGGTCGCGGCGCGTCATGTCCAGGCCCGCGGCATAGCCCCAGATCGCGGCCATGGCGGCCTCGGGCGTGAGCTTGAACACCGGCGCGCCGATGGCCAGCACCAGCTCCATCTCGTAGTGGTAGTTGCGGGTTTCGGTCGGGTAGGGCACGGTGCTGCCCGAGGGCGTCAGGGCCGTCGTCGGTTTCGTGAAGTAAAACGGCGCCTCGCGGCTCGGGTCCGAGCCCATCTCGCGGGCATGATCGGCATAGTTGCGGCCGACGCAGAAGATGCGGCGGACCGCGTAGCGGGCGTCAGTGCCGCGCACGGCGGCGCTGGGAATCTCGGCCGGAGGAAAGACGAAATTGCTCATGGCATGGCATCGACGATGGAAGAACAGCGCGCAGCATACTGGGCTGGCCCTGGCGCTGCTCATGCTGGCCTTGATGACCGGCTGCGCGACGCGCCCGGTGGCCCCCGCCGCCGATCGTGACGGCGCGCCGGCCAGCCCGCCGGCCGAGCTGCACAAGGTGCCCGACGCCGAACCGCGCGTCGAGCCCATCCGCAGCGGCGGCCCGAACAAGCCCTACGAGGTGGCGGGCGAGCACTACGAGCCCATCACGACGGACGCGCCCTATGCCGAGCGCGGCCTGGCCTCCTGGTACGGCAACAAGTTCCACGGCCGGCCGACCTCCAGCGGCGAGGTCTACAACATGTATGCGATGACGGCCGCGCACGCGACACTGCCCATCCCGAGCTATGCCCGCGTGCGCAACCCGGCCAACGGCCGCGAGGTCGTCGTGCGCATCAACGACCGCGGCCCCTTCCACAAGGGCCGCATCATCGACCTCAGCTACACCGCCGCGCTCAAGCTCGACCTGCTGCGCGGCGTGGCGCCGGTGGAGGTCAAGCGCATCACCTATGCCGAGATCCGCGCCGGCGCCTGGCAGAAGCCGGCGAACGAGCCACCGCCCACCTTCGTGCCCGAGGTGCCGCCCGGTTCACCGCAGCGCGAGACGACGGCCACCGTCGCGGCCACGGTCACCACCGGCCCGGGCTACTGGCTGCAGTTCGGCGCTTTCGGCCGGCTCGACGGCGCCGAGGCGCTGCGCCAGCGCGTCGCCGAGGCCGACCTCGGCCTGCTGCCGCTGCTGACCATCGTGCGCGAGGCCGGCCTGAACCGGCTGCGCGCCGGCCCCTTCCCGAGCGCCGACGAGGCGCGCTCCATGGCCGACAAGCTGCGCACCGAGAGCGGGCTGGAGTCCAGCCTGGTGGAAAAGCGTTAGGCGTCTAACGGCCGCCGGCCACGTCCAGCAGCGCGCCCACCGTGTAGCTGGCCGCATCGCTGAGCAGCCAGGCGATGGCCTCGGCCACCTCCTCGGCGCGGCCCAGGCGCTGGATGGGAATGCCGGCGGCGGCGGCGCCGGCATCCATGCCGCTGGCCGCATGGATGTCGGTCTCGATGATGCCGGGCCGCACGCCGTTGACGCGTATGCCCTCGGCGATCAGCTCGCGCGCCAGGCCCTTGGTCAGCGTATCCACGGCGCCCTTGGTGGCCGCGTAGTCCACGTAGACGCCGGCCGAGCCGAACTCGGCCGCACGCGAGCTCAGGTTGACGATGGCACCGCCCGCGCCGCCGCGCGCCGTGCTCATGCGCCGCGCGGCCTGCTGGCAGCACAGCAGCGTGCCGATGACGTTGACGTCGAAGAGGCGGCGCCAGCGCGCCATGTCCATCGCCTCCAGCCGCGCGGCCGGCGCGACGATGCCGGCGTTGTTGACCAGGCCCGCCAGCCTCGCGCCGGGCCCACCGGCCGCGTCCAGGCGCTCGAACATCGCGGCCACCTGGGCCTCGTCCGCCACGTCGGCCTGCAGCGCCAGCGCGCGCCGGCCGGATGCGCGCAGTCTGGACGTCAGCAGCTCGGCAGCGGCATGATCCCGCGCATAGTTGATGGCCACGTCCCAGCCCGCCTGCGCACAGCGCAGGGCCGTCGCGGCGCCAATGCCGCGCGAGCCGCCGGTGATCAGGACCCAGGCCGTCATGGCCGGCATTGTGGCGTTGTCGGAGAAGATCTGCCCCTACCCGGCCCACCGCATGGATTTCATCGACGTCCCCACCGTCCTCAAGGTCAGCGCCCTCTTCAACGCGATGGCGGCGCTGGCCTGGCTGCTGCTCGCCCAACTGTTCCGCATCGCGCCGCGCGCCGGCCAGCTGATGGCGGCGGGGCATCTGCTGCGGATCGCGACGCAGGACTGCGGCGACTGCATGGCCGGCTGGCCCGCGCTGCTGCGCCAGGCCGTGCCCGAATTCGGCCAGCTGGCCTGCATGCTGCTGCTGTTGCTCGCGCTGCGGCGCATGCTGCGCAACCGCCGGCACCCGCGCGACATCGCCTGGCTGGGCGGCCTGGGCGCGCTGGCCATCACGGCCGGCCTCGCCAGCGGCTCGGGCCTGGCGCCCCAGCTCGCCGGCACGGCCAGCGTCGCGCTGCTGGCCGCCCTGGCCGTGCGCGAGGTGCTGCGCGGCGTCAGCCGGCACCTCACGCCCGTCGTCACCGCCCTCACCACCCTGCCCTTCGCCACGCTGGCCGTCGTGAGCCTGGCCCATGCGGCCGAGCTGCTGCTCGTGCCCGGCTGGGGCGACCACGTCCTCAGCGGTGCACTGCCCTCGCCGGCGCGCGCCGTGCTGGGCTTCGTCATCACGGCCAGCATCACGCTCAGCCTCATCGCGCTGATGATCTGGCGCCTCGTCACCCGCATCCAGCATCTCACCCACCGCGACTCCCTGACCGGCGCGCTGAACCGCCGCGCCTTCGAGCAGGCCCTGGCCGAGGCCCAGGCCCAGCTGCGGCGCGGCCACGGCTTCGCGGTCGCGATGATCGACATCGACCACTTCAAGCGCATCAACGACGAGCACGGCCACCTCGCCGGCGACGCGGCGCTGCAGCGTTGCGTGCGCATCTGGCAGGCCGGCCTGCGCGAGGTGGACCGCCTCGGGCGCCTGGGCGGCGAGGAGTTCTGCGCGCTGCTGCCGCTCGACAACCCCGCCAACCTGGCCGACGCTGCCGCCGTGGCCGAGCGGCTGCGCGCCAGCCTTGCCGCCGAGCCGCTGCACTGGAAGGGCGCGGAGCTGCGCCTGTCGGCCAGCTTCGGCGTGGCCCTGCCGGTGCTCGGCGACGCGGCCGGCGACGTCGGCCTGGCGCGCGCCGATGCCGAGCTCTACCGCGCCAAGGGCGAGGGCCGCAACCGCGTCTGCGTGGCGCCAGACCTGTCCGGGGCCGTTGCGGCATGAGCGCCGGACTGCCGCACCGAGGGCGCCCGTGAGCGTCACCACCGCCCAGACCCAGACCCTGCTGGCCGCCCTCATCCTGGTGGCCGGCGTGGCCGCGCTGGTCTGGACGGCCCTGGCCTGGACCGCGCGCATCGCGCCCCGGGCCTCGCTGACCATGGCCTGCGCCAACGCCGCCAATGCGCTGTCGCTGACCCTGCACGTGCTGCGCGGCACCCTGCCCGACGCCTTCACCTATTGGCCCAGCGACGTGCTGGCCGTGGCTTCCTTCGCCCTGCTCGGCGCGGCCGTGCCCGCCATCACGACGCGCGAGCTGCCCTGGAAGCCGGCCGCCGCCGCCGTCGCCGCCTGTGCGCTGGCCCTGCTCGCCCTGCCCTATGGCGGCGACCTGCGCTGGCAGGCCCGCCTGATCAGCGCGGCCGCCGCCGGCCTCACGCTGATGGCCGGCCTCACGGCCTGGCGCAGCCTGGGCCGCTCGGCCAGCGGCCGGCGCACGCCCGCGCCGCTGGCCCTGCCCCTGTTCCTCATCGCGGCGCTGATGGCGTTGCGCTGCGCCGAGAGCTTCGCCAATCCCGGCGCCACGCCCGACCTGCGCCTGCCCACCGGCTTCAACCTCGTCTTCCTGTGGACGGGCCTGGTGCTGCTGCTGCTGCAGAACGCGACGCTGGCCTTCCTCGTGCTGATGCGCCTGATCCTGCGCATCGAGCGCCTGCTCGAGCGCGACCCGCTGACCGACACGCTGAACCGCCGCGCCTTCGACCAGGCCCTGGCCAGCGCCCATGCCTGGCTGGCGCGCGGGCGCGGCTACGCCCTCGTCATGATCGACATGGACCGCTTCAAGCAGCTCAACGACAGCCTGGGCCACGCCGCCGGCGACGCCGCGCTGCGCCAGATGGTGAAGGAGCTGCAGCCCTGCCTGCGCGAGGTGGACCGCTTCGGGCGCCTGGGTGGCGAGGAGTTCTGCGTGCTGCTGCCCGACACCGACATCGCCGGCGCGGCCCTGGTGGCCGAGCGCATGCGCTGCCTCATCGACGCGGCGCCGCTGCGCTGGCTGGAACAGGACTGGCCGCTCAGCGCCAGCTTCGGCATCGCCGAGGCCGAGCGCGGCGACACGGGTGCCGACGCCGTGCTGGCGCGCGCCGACGCGGCCCTCTACCGCGCCAAGCACCAGGGCCGCAACCTGGTCCAGGGATGACGCACGCCCAGACCGCCACGACCCGGCTGCTGCCGGCATCGGCATCGCCGTGCGCGAGGGCGAGGTGCCGGCCGACGGCTTCCTGCCGGGCATCCGCCTCGTCGCCGGCGCCGCCGGCCTGGCCGTGCCTGCTGTGCTGGCTGCGGGGCTAGAAGTCTGCGCGGCGGAAGAAGGCGTCCACCGCCATCAGCATCTCCGCCGTGACCTGGCTCCAGTAGTGGAAGCTGTGGCCGCCCGCGTCCTCGCGGTAGTCCGGCGACTGGCCGCGCTCGCGCAGCGCGGCGACGAGGGCACGGTTGGTCGGCAGCAGCTCGTCTTCGGTGCCGCAGCGCAGCACCAGCTCGACCGGCGGGCCGGCACGACGCAGCTGCTCGACCAGTTCGGGCGGGTAGTAGCCGCTCAGTGCGTAGGCATAGCCCCAGCGCAGCGGCGCGGCCAGCGGCAGCTTGACCGCGCCATAGCCGCCCATCGACATGCCCGTGATGGCCGACTGCGCCCGCGACGGCGCCAGGCCGTAGCGCTCCTGCAACCAGGCCGGCAGCTCCTCCACGATGAAGCGCTCGGCCGGGCCGTCGTAGCGGCGGCCGTTGCTGCTCGGCATGACGATGACCAGGGGCCGCATGCGGCCGGACGCGATCAGCCGGTCGGCATAACGCTCGACATGGCCGGTGCGCCACCACTGGTCGGCGTCCATGCCGCCGCCGTGCAGCAGCGTCAGCACGGGCAGCGCCTGGCCGCGTTCGAAGCCGGGTGGCAGGTAGACGTTGACCTTGACCGCCTGGCCGAATGCGGCCGACGGCACCTGCTGCGTCTCGACCCGCCCAGCTCCCGCCGCCGGCGGCGTCCACGGTCCCTCGCCGACGAAGACGAAGGAATGCTCGCCACCGCGCCCGTCGGCATCGTGGTCGGGCGTGGCCGGGTCGGGCAGCCAGCGGCCGTCGACGACGAACTTGTAGAGCCATTGCCCGGGCGCCAGGTCCAGGCGCAGGCGCCAGACGCCGTCGGCCCCGCGCACCATCGCCTGCTTGTGCGCGTCCCAGTCCGTCATCTCGCCGGCAAGCAAGACCTGGCGCGCCGCGGGCCCAGCAATCGCGAAGGTGACGGGATCGGCCTGCACGCCCGCCGCGCAGGACAGGGCGAGACAGGCGGCCAGACAGGACGGCGACTTGGGTTTCATCGGGCTAGCAGCGTTGCGGTCGGGCCGCGAGATTGCCACAGCCGGGCGTACAGGGGTTCAGACTCCTGGCCAACACCGCTGCCCGCCCCGCCATGGATCTCGACCCCAAGGACCTCGTCGACCGCGCGACCGAAGCCCGCAAGGAAGCCAGCGCCGCCGCGTTGACCGAGCTGTGGCCGCCGTTCAGGGCCGCCCGCGACGAGGCCGGCGCTGACCAGTGCGGCCTGGTAGTCGGCGTCGCCGACCTTGTCGCGCCAGGTCACCGCGTTGCCGTCTTCCGCCTTTTCGGCGATGGCCACATGGGTCATCGCCGTGTCGGGGCCGGCGCCATGCCAATGCCGCACGTTGGCGGGGATGGTGACGACGTCGCCGGGGCGGATCACCAGCGCCGGCTGCCCTGCCTGCTGGACCAGGCCCAGCCCGGCCGTGACGACCAGCGTCTGCCCGAGCGGATGGCTGTGCCAGGCCGTGCGGGCGCGCGGCTCGAAGCTCACCGTCGCGCCGCCGGCCCTGCCCGGCAGCAGGGCCTGGAAGGGCGCGGTGACGCGCACGGTGCCGGTGAAGTTCTCGCTCGGCCCGATGGCCGCGGGCGAGGACGCCGCCGTGCGGACCGTAACCCGGGCTACGGCGGGCAGCTGCGCCTGCGTCGCGTTGGCCGCGCCGGCGAGCGCCATGCAAACGAGGGTCTTCATGCCAGGGTCTCCTGTCGATGGGCGGGACGGCGGCGCGGCCTCACGATGCAGGCCCAGGCCACGAGCAGCGCCAGGGCCAGCAGCAGGGCGCCGGCATCCATGACCGCCGAGACCCGATGCGCCAGGGCGTCGATGCCAGGGGCCGTGGCCGGCGCCGCCGCGGCAGCGATCAGCACCAGCACGCCGAGGCCCAGCGCGCCGCCCAGCTGGTGCGCCACGTTCACGAGGCCGGACGCCGCACCCGCGTCCCTCGGCGCGACGCCGGCGACGCCGGCTGCGGTCAGCGGCCCCAGCAGCAGGCCCTGGCCGAGACCGATGAGGGCCATCGGCGGCGCCACGTCCAGCCAGTAGCTTGCATGGGTGTCGGCCTGGCCCAGCCAGAGCAGACCGATGGCGCCGAGGAGCAGGCCCGCCAGCAGCAGGCTGCCACCGCCATGGCGGCGCGCCAGCCGCGGCACGGCCATGGCCGACGCGAAATTGGGCAGCGTGACCGGCAGGAAGGCCAGGCCGGCCTGCAGCGGGCGCAGCTGCAGCACGCCCTGCAGGAACTGCGTGGAGAAGAACCAGAAGCCCACCGCACCCGCCATGAAGAGCATGCGGGCGGCGTAGGCGCCGGCGCGCTCCCGGTGGGCCAGCAGGCGCAGCGGCAGCACTGGCTGGCCGACACGCCGCTCGATCGCGACGAAGGCCGCCAGCATCAGTGCGCCGCCGGCCAGGGCGGCCAGCGCCGCCGGCTCCTGCCAGCCGGCTTCCGCGGCCCTCACCAGGCCGTAGACGAGGCTCGTCATGCCCAGCGTGGCGCTGGCGGCACCGGCCAGGTCGAAGCGGCCGGCCTGCACGGGCGTCTCGGCGACGTGCTTCCTCGCTGCGGCGACCAGCGCGAGGCCGATGGGCAGGTTGACGAAGAAGCCGGCGCGCCAGGACAGCAGGTCCGCGAACAGGCCGCCCAGCACAAGGCCGAGCGTGGCGCCGATGCCGGCCGCAGCGGCGTACAGGGACAGTGCGCGGGTGCGCGCCGGCCCCTCGGCGAAATGGGTGGACAGCAGGGCCAGCGTGGACGGCGCCAGCACGGCGGCGCCCGCCCCCTGCACGGCGCGCGCCGCCAACAGCCAGGCCGCCGACGGGCTCAGGCCGATGGCCACCGACGCCAGCGTGAACAGCGACAGGCCGCCGATGAACATGCGCCGCCGGCCCAGGATGTCGCCCGCGCGGGCCCCCAGCAGCAGCAGGCCGCCGAAGGCCAGGGTGTAGGCATTGCTGACCCAGGAGAGCCGGGCCGCGCTGAAGCCCAGCTCGGCCTGGATGCGGGGCAGGCCGGTGATGACGATGGAGATGTCCACCACGATCATCAGATAGCTGGCCACGATGATGGCCAGCACCGTGCCGCTTCCAGCGGCCGGCGCGTGGCGGTCGGACTTGCCCATGCCGCTATCTCTCAGATGTCGAGCCTGCGCTCGGACATCCACTTGACGATGGCCGGGTCGCGGTGCGAGAAAAAGCTGCTCGTGTCGGTGTCGAGCGCGGCGATGCGGGCCATGTCGGCGTCGTCGAGCGCGAAGTCGAAGATGGCGATGTTCTCGGCCATGCGCTCTTTGCGCACCGACTTGGCCAGGGCCACGATGCCGCGCTGCACCAGCCACCTCAGCACCACCTGGCCCACCGACTTGCCGTGGCGCGCGCCGATGCCGGCGAGCACCTCGTTCTGGAACAGGTTGTTGCGGCCTTCCGCGAACGGCGCCCAGGCCTCGGCCTGCACGCCGATCTCCTTCATGAAGGCGGCGCCCTCCAACTGCTGCTGAAAGGGGTTGACCTCCACCTGGTTGACGGCCGGCGCGATCTCGTTGAAGACCTTGATGTCCATCAGCCGATCCGGGTGGAAGTTGCTGACGCCGATGGCACGCAGCTTGCCAGCCCGGTAGGCGTCCTGCATCGCGCGCCAGGAGCCGTGCACGTCGCCGAAGGGCTGGTGGATGAGGTAGAGGTCCAGGTGGTCGAGGCCCAGGCGGCGCAGCGACTTGTCGATGGCCGCCTGCGTGCGCTCGTAGCCGGTCTCCTGCACCCAGAGCTTGCTGGTCACGAAGAGCTGCTCGCGGGGCAGGCCGCTGGCCTTCAGGCCGCGGCCCACGGCTTCCTCGTTCATGTAGGAGGCGGCCGTGTCGATGAGCCGGTAGCCGACCTCGATGGCGTCGATGACGCTGCGCTCGCAGTCCTTGGCGTCGGGAATCTGGAAGACGCCGAAGCCGGCGATGGGCATCTGGATGCCGTTGTTCAGGGTGACATGCTGCATGGTGGCCGCTCCGGGTTCGATGCAGCGAACTCTAGGCAGGCGACTCGCATCCCGATAGTGACGGCAAGGTTGCTGGATTGACATCGAATTGATGACAATGCCGGCGTGGCGATCAATGAACTCCGGTCGATCTCGACCTTCATCAAGGCGGCGGAGCTGGGCAGCCTCAGGCAGGCCGCGCTGGCGCTGGGCATCAGCCCGCAGGCGGCGAGCAAGGCGCTGGCGCAGCTCGAAACCCACCTCGACGCGCGGCTGTTCCACCGCACGACGCGCGTGATGTCGCTCACCGATGCGGGCCAGCGCCTGCTGGACGATGTGCAGCCGGCGGTGCTCGGCATGCAGAGGGCGCTGGAGAAGGCCAGGTCCGCGAAGGACGAGTTCGCCGGGCCGCTGCGCATCGTCGGCCCGCGGACAGCCTTCCAGCATGTCCTGTGGCGCCTGGTCGACGAGTTCTGCGAGCGGCATCCGGGCATACAGCCCGACGTGCTGCTGGACGACCGCATCGGCAACTGGGTGGAGGACCGCGTCGACGTGGGCTTCCGCATCGGGCCGTCGCCGCATGAAGGCGTCATCGCGCGCCGCCTGTTCCCGCTGCAGCTGGTGATCTGCGCGGCGCCGTCCTATCTGCAGCGCCACGGCAGGCCGGACTCGCTCGCCGCGCTGGCCTCGCACCGCTGCAGCGCCTACCGCAGCCCCGGCACCGGCCAGGTCGTGCCCTGGCGCGTGAAGCTCGGGGGCCAGCCGGCCGACCAGCCGGTGGTGCCCGCGATCTGCTGCAACGACGAGGTGTTCGAGCTGCAGGCCGTGCTGGCGGGCAAGGTGCTGGGCCAGCTCGCGGGCGTGACGGCGGCGCCCTTCATCCGGGCGGGCCAGCTCGTGCCCCTGCTGGTGGACCACATGTCGGACTACGCCAGCTACTTCGTCTACTTCGGCAGCCGCACCTCGCAGCCCGACCGGGCGCGGGCCTTCATCGACCTCGCGGTGCAGCGGCTCAGCGACAACGCGGAATACGTGCTCAGCAGCAAGGAGCTGGCGGGCGGGCAGGGCCGCCCCGCCGCCGCGGCGCAGCGCAGGGCCGGCCGCCGCTAACCCCGCCGGCCGGCGGCCTTCACCAGACCTTGCAGCGCTCCGCCGCCGGCTTCACGAGCCCGGCGCCGGGCTTGCAGGCAAAGGCCTTCTCGAACTCCGGCATGTTGACGACGACGCCGTTGATGCGCCACTTGGCCGGCGAGTGCGGGTCGATCCTGGCGTGCACGCGCAGCGCCTCGGGTCGGGCATCGGCGCAGTCCCACTGCGCGAAGCCGACGAAGAAGCGCTGCTCGGGCGTCAGGCCGTCGCGGAGAGCCGGCGACGGGCCGCCCCGAGCCGGCTCAGCCCCCTCGGGGGGCAGCGGCGTACCCGCCGCGTGGGGGCCATTTGCCTCCAGCGTCTTGCCGCTCATGTGCACCTTCCAGGCCTCCCAGGCGAGGATGAGGCCGCCGAGGTCGGCGAGGTCCTCGCCCAGCGTCAGCCTGGCGTTGATCTTGATGTCGTCGACGACGGTGTAGCCGGCGTACTGGCCGACCACGCAGGCGGCGCGGCGCTGGAACTCCTTGCCGTCCTTCTTCGTCCACCAGTTCTTCAGGTTGCCCTGGGCGTCGAACTGGCGGCCCTCGTCGTCGAAGCCGTGGGTCAGCTCGTGGCCGATGGTGCCGCCGGTGTTGCCGTAGTTGGGCGCCTCGTCCAGGCGCGCGTCGTACAGCGGCGCCTGAAGCACGCCCGCGGGGAAGTTGATGTCGTTCATCTGCGCGTCGTAGTAGGCGTTCACCGTCTGCGGCGTCATGCTCCACTCGCCGCGGTCCAGCGGCTGGCCGATCTTGGCCAGGCGGCGCCGGGACTCGAACACATTGCCGGCGACGACGTTGCCGAGGAAGTCGCCGCGCTTCACGGCCAGGGCCGCGTAGTCGCGCCAGCGCTCGGGGTAGCCCACCTTGTTGACGATGGCCTTGAGCTTGGTCTGGGCGCGCGCCTTGGTCTCGGCGCTCATCCAGCTCAGGGACGCGATGCTGCGCGACATGGCGGCCTCGATCTCATCGGTCATCTGCACGGCGGCGGCCTTGAGCTCGGGCGTGAAGTTGCGCGCGACGAACTCCTGGCCCAGGGCCTCGCCCATCTGCGCGTCGACAAGCTGCACGCAGCGCTTCCAGCGCGGCTTGAGCTGTGGCTGGCCGGTCAGCGTCTGGCCATAGAAGTCGAAGTTGGCCTGCACGAAACCGTTGTCCAGCGCCGGGGCCAGGCTGCTCGCCAACTGCCAGCGCAGATAGGTCTTCACATCGGCCAAGCTCATGGCCTTCAGGCGCGCGGCGAAGGCCTTGAAGAAGGCCGGCTCGGTGACGTTGTAGCGGGCCTGGGCCGGCGGCGTTCCCAGCGCGGCCTGGAAGGCGGCCCAGTCGAAGCCGGGCGTCAGCGCCTGCAGGCCGCGGGCGTCGACGACGTGGAAGGTCTTGTAGGGGTCGCGCTTGTCCACCTTGCTCAGCGACGCGCGGGCCAGCACCGTCTCGGTGGCCAGCACGCTGCGCGCGGCGGCCCTGGCGGCGGCTGCGGGCTCGCCCAGCAGCTCGAACATGCGGGCCACATGGGCCTCGTAGGCGGCGCGGATCTTCAGCGTCTTGTCGTCGCGCTTCAGGTAGTAGTCGCGGTCGGGCAGGCCCAGGCCGCCGGCGCTGGCGAAGGCGATCTGGCGCGTCGCATCGGCAAAGTCCTGGCCGGCGCTGAAGCCGAAGAACAGGCGCTCATTGCCGGCGGCGAGCTGCAGCTCGGCCAGCAGGGCCGGCAGCGCCTGCTTGTCCGCCAGCGCCGCGATGCGCTCCAGCGTCGGCTGCAGCGGCTTCAGGCCGGCGGCCTGCACGGCGCCTTCGTCCATGCAGGCGGCGAAGTAGTCGCCCAGCCTGGCCTGCGTCGCGCTGCGCTCGGCCGCGGGGTCGCCGAGCTTGTTCAGCACGCCCCAGAGGTAGCGCTGGTTCTCGTTGGCCATCTTGGCGTAGACCGACCAGCGCGACTGGTCCGCCGGGATGGGGTTGTGCTGGCTCCAGGCGCCGCAGGCGTAGCGGTAGAGGTCCTCGCAGGGGTCGGCGCTGCGGTCCATGGCCGTGAGGTCCAGGCTGGGCGTGTAGGGCAGCGCGTCCAGCGGGCCTTCCGGGGCGGCCGGCTCGGCGGCATGGGCGTTGAGCGCAGCGGCCAGCAGGGCCGGCAGTAGCAGTCGTTTCATGGCGGGCAGGGGAATTTGAAGTGGCGCCGATTGTGGGCGCAGCCCACCCCGGGGCCATTCGGCATGCCCCCCGAATCAGGTTCCCGGAGATGCAGGACCGGGCCTTCGGCCATGATGGGCGCCTTTCGCGCCTCGCAACCGTTCCGCCATGCTCACGCTGCTGCTGCTCGTCCCCATCGCCGCCGAACACAAGGCCCTGCTGCTGGAGCGCTTTCGCGTCATCGAGGCCACCGACGCCGCCGCGCGCGCCGCGGCCATCGCCGCCCATGCGGCCGAGGTCGACCTGGTGCTGACCAATGGCAGCACCGGCTTTCGCGCCGACGAGATCGCCGCCTGCACCGGGCTGAAACTGCTGGCCGCCCAGGGCGCCGGCTACGAGAACCTCGACCTGGCCGCCGCCCGAGCCCAGGGCGTCGCCACCTGCAACGGCGCCGGCACCAACGACGACTGCGTGGCCGACCATGCGCTGGCCCTGCTGCTGTCCAGCCTGCGCGCGCTGCCCCAGCAGGGCGCCGCGCTGCGCGCCGGCATCTGGCGCGACGACCTGCCCCTGTACCCCAACTGCCGCGGCCGGCGCCTCGGGGTGCTCGGATTCGGCACCATAGGCCGCAAGATCGCCCGCCGCGCAACGGCCTTCGGCATGCTCATCGGCTATCACAACCGCCACCCGCGCGAGGACGCCGATGGCGCCTATTTCGACAGCGCGGCGGGCCTGGCCGCATGGGCCGACGACCTCGTCGTCGCGACGCCGGGCGGCGCGGCCACCAGGCACATCGTCGACGCCGAGGTGCTGGCGGCCCTCGGCCCCGGCGGCCATGTCGTCAACATCGCGCGCGGCAGCTGCGTGGACACGGCGGCACTGGCCGCGGCGCTGGCGGCCGGCCTTATCGCTGGCGCGGCCCTGGACGTCTATGAGAGCGAGCCGCGCCCGCCGCAGGAGCTGCTGGGCCTGGGCAACGTCATCCTGACGCCCCACATCGCCGGCTGGTCGCCGCAGTCGGTGCGCGCGACGGTGGAGAACTTCATCGCCAACGTCGAGGCCCTGCAGCGCGGCGAGGCGCTGCCGACACCGATCTAAGTGGCATGAACCAGGCGAGCACCCTGGATGATGGAAGACACTGGGGTGTGCGGGCCAGCGCGGGTAGAGGTCGATCAATTTATTGATGGC
>NZ_SMBU01000035.1 GCF_004342485.1 Roseateles saccharophilus | reverse complement strand
ACCATCACCGGCAATGGCGTCATCACGATGACCTTCAACGCCGCAACCAAGGTCGGTACCGATCTGGGCGGCAATACGATTACGTTGACCCCGAATGTGGGTGATACCGCCATTGTCTGGACCGCCTCCACCAACATCTCCAACCCCACGCTGGTTGCGGCCATCACGAAGAACAATACCTAAGCGTTCATTATCTAGCAAAGAGGGGGCTGTGCCCCCTCTTTTTTTGCCCCCACTCAAGCGATCATTCACGTTCTGGATAACACTCGAACCATATCCCTCATCTGAAAAAATGCACCCGCGTTCATTCCGTGCCAACAAATGACATCTCTTTGTCAGCGCCTTAGCAGCCGCCTACTGATTGGTGGGATAGCGCTTTACATCGTGGCGATGCCGTTCTATTCGTCACTTAGCGGCTCTGCACACAATGATGCGCGACTTGCACAAATCCCACTATTTTTGCTGGGAACGGTTGTCCTTTTCATCGGACAAAAAAATCTTCCGAACTGGACAAGTTTTCAGCAGCTAACAACTACGATTCTTGTCATCTTAGCTGGCATATCTTGCAGCTTGGCTAAAAATCATGGCGCTGCATTGCGAGAGTGCACACTGTGGATTTCTCTAGCCACCCTATCCGCCGCAGTATTTATTGCTTGTTTTCAGAATAAAACGATAAAATTTATTATGCAAGCCATCACGCTTGCCTGGCTTGTTTATTCTGCATTCTTCTTTCTTGCTTGGGTTGCAAATCTCCTCGCCCACGGCGAAACACATTTCTGGCTGGCGGTTCCTGGATTCGACAACCCAAGATTCCTGAACCATGCCCAAACGATTGCGATTCCGCTGTTGGCCGCAGCCACTATCCATACAGACAAGTGTCGCACCGAATTAGCCTTGTCATGGATCGCCCTGTGCCTTTGCTTTGCAATGCTGATGGCGTTGGTCGCACGCGCCAGCACGGTCAGCCTCATACTAGGAACAGCAGCAGCAGTCGTGGTTTTCGGGCGCGCCGCCTTCCCGCTCGCCCGACGCATTCTACTAGGCGGCGCCATAGGATTTCTGATTTATCTTTTGATATTTCAAGGAATACCTCATTGGTTCGATCTCAAGACCATCAGTTCACCGCACACCCCTGCTGACCTCGTGAGCGATCATTCGCGGATTTATCTCTGGAAAATCGCGCTTTACGACGTAGCCAAAGCCCCTCTTATAGGGGTCGGCCCAATGCACTATTCCGCAGATTTCAACGGACGAGGCGCACACCCGCACAACATATATCTTCAGCTGATTGCGGAGTTTGGCGTGCCGTTCTTCGTGCTGCTGACCACCGCCACGGTCGTTCTTGCTAGGCGCAGCTTGCGTCATATCCGTCAAACCTCACATGCACCGGATACGCTAACCGTAGCAACTACGGCAGCATTGGTCGCCGCGCTCGTTGATGGCACCTTCTCAGGAAATTTCGTCGTTCCAATGGCTCAGATCTGGATCTGCCTAGCGGCAGGCCTATTTTTCGCCAGCACGAACCACCCAATATCAACACCCGGCACGACGCGAGGAATAAATTTGCTCGCCGTCGTAGCCCTATTAGGAATCCTGAGTTTGCAGTTGCTATTTTCGGTCGAAACAATTCAAGAATACATTCACAAGCCGATAACGATAGATAATCGCCCCGCTCTTCCTGGGGCAGAGGCCAATAGTCCGCGCTTTTGGCTTGACGGCTGGCTTTAACGCACACGGTGCGGAAAGTCATCTATTCAGAAACCATCTATAGGGAAAGATCGCATTGGCCGCCGCCCCCCGCATCTCAGACCCGTCCGTTGATCCGGTTGTCGCCATCTATCAAGTGATCGCGCTAAGCGCCACCGCGGCCCTCCCCCCGCTCCTCGCCTACAACCAGACCCCGGCAACCACGCTCTACAACCAACTGCTAGCCCTGGCCAGCTGGGGCCTCGTGCTGTGGCTGTGGGCGAGATCCTCGCCCGGGTGGCGCGCCGGCCTGAAGAGCCCGGCCGCGCTCGCCCTCGTGCTGCTGCTCATCGCGCCACCGACCTCGGTCATCTGGCGTTCCCTGCCACTGTCGGTCGCCCTGGACGCCGGCGCCGTCATCGGCGCCGGCCTGGCCGTGCTGCTGGTCGCGCAGGGTCTCGGCAACGATGCACGTCCGAAGGCTGGCGAGGCATTCTTCTGGGGCCTGCTCATCGCCGGCCTGTGCAGCGTCGCGATCAGCGTCGTGCAGGTCTTCGCGCCCGATCTGGCTGACGGCAGCTGGATCGCCCGCTACGGCATCGCCGGTCGCGCGGCGGGCAATCTGCGCCAGCCCAACCATCTCGCCAGCCTGATGATGTGGGCCGCCGTCGCGGCCGTCTTCGGCACCGAAAGACGCGGCTGGCGCGCGGCCCTGCCCGTGCTGCTGCTGGCCTTCGTGTTCGCCGTCGTGCTGAGTGCGTCGCGCACCGGCTACGGCGGCATCCTGATGCTGGCGCTGTGGGGCGTGCTGGACCGGCGGCTGTCCCGCAGCGCCCGCCTGTCCCTGCTGGCCACGCCGGTGATGCTCGGCGTGTGCTGGTGGCTGATGTCGCTGTGGTCGACCGAGAGCGGCCACGCCTTCGGTGCGGCCTCACGGCTGGCGGAGGGTGCCGGCTCGCCGTCCCGCCTGGCCATCCTGCGCAACGCCTGGGACCTGACGCTGGCCAACCCCTGGCTCGGTGTCGGCTGGGGCGAATTCAATTTCGCGTGGAGCCTGACGCCCTTCCCGGACCGCCCCATCGCCTTCTTCGATCACACGCACAACCTCGTCGCCCAGCTGGCCGTTGAACTGGGCCTGCCCTGGGCAAGTGCCGTGCTGGCCCTGCTGGCCTGGGCACTGTGGCGGGCCTGGCGCGGCGCCGCGCAGGCCGACGACGACGCCCCCCTGCGCCGTGCTGCCCTGATGATCGTGCTGACCATCGGCCTGCACAGCCTGCTCGAGTACCCGCTCTGGTACGCCTATTTCCTGCTGCCGGCCTGCTTTGCGCTGGGCCTGGCGCTGCCGGCCGCGAGCGACGCCAGGCCGGCCGGTAGCGGCCCCTGGCCCTGGCTCGGCGGCCTGCTGATCGCGGGCAGCCTGTTCGCCGTCTGGGACTACCAGCGCATCGTCGTGATCTATGCGCCCAGCGACGACGCCGTGCCGCTGACCCGGCGCATCGCCAGCGGCCAGGCCTCGCCGCTGTTCGGCCACCAGGCCGACTACGCCGCCGCCACCAGCCTCCCCCCCGGCCCCAACGCGCTGGCCGCCGCGAAGCGCACCGCCTTCAGCCTGATCGACGCGCGCCTGCTGATGCATTGGTCACGCTCGCTGGAAGTGACCGGAGACGTAGAAGGCGCGCGCTTTCTCGCCGACCGCCTGCGCGAGTTCCGCAACCCGACCGGCGACAACTGGTTCGCGGCCTGCACGGACGCAGCCTCGGCGCCCGCCATGCCGCAATGCCAGCCGGCCTCGGCCGTGGTGGACTGGCGCAGGCTGCGCTGACTCAGGCGGCGCGCCAGTCGCCCGACTTGCCGCCCTGCTTCTCCAGCACGCGCACCTGGCCGATAACCATGCCGCGGTCGGCGGCTTTGCACATGTCGTAGACGGTCAGCAGGCCCACCTGCACGGCGCACAGGGCCTCCATCTCGACACCGGTGCGGCCCAGCGTCTCGACCAGGGCCCGGCACAGCACGCGGCTGCCCGCCTCGTCGAGCTCGAACTCGACGGCCACGCGCGTGATCGGCAGCGGGTGGCACAGCGGCACGAGGTCGCTGCAGCGCTTGGCGCCCTGGATGGCCGCGATGCGCGCGACGCCGAGCACGTCGCCCTTCTTGGCCGCGCCGCTGGCGATCAGCGCAAAGGTCTCGGGTTTCATGCGGATCTCGCCGGCCGCGACGGCGACGCGGTGGGTCTCGGCCTTGGCCGACACGTCCACCATATGGGCCTGGCCCTGGGCGTCGAAATGGGTCAGCGGTGAGGTGGACATACCAGGAAACATTCAGGAAACCGAGTTGCAGGCATCATAGACAGCCGGCTTGACGCCGGCCGGAGCCCCTGTTCGATGAAGAAGTTCGCCGCCACCCGCCCCCTGCTGACCCTGCTCGCGGCCGCCACGCTGGCCCTGCCCGGTGCCCCGTTGAATGCCCAGGTCAACCTGCCGGCGCTGGGTGACGCGGTGTCGCAGGACCTCGACGTCGGCTCCGAGCGGCGCCTGGGCGACCAGGTCATGCGCCAGATCCGCATCGACCCCGACTACGTGCAGGACCCGCTGCTGCAGGAGTACCTCGAGAGCATCTGGAACCCGCTGGTCGCCGCGGCGCGCAAGCTCGGCCACATCGGCGACGAGACCCAGGCGCGCTTCGCCTGGGAGCCCTTCCTGGTGCGCGACAAGAGCGTCAACGCCTTCGCGCTGCCGGGCGGCTTCGTCGGCACCCATCTCGGGCTGATCCAGATGACGGTGTCACGCGACGAGTTGGCCTCGGTGCTGGCCCACGAGCTCTCCCACATCACGCAGCGCCACATCGCGCGCCGCATCGCCGGTGACTCGCGCAACAGCATGGTCGCCGTCGCCGGCCTGCTGCTCGGCATCCTGGCCGCGTCGCGCGGCAACATCGAGGCCGCCAATGCCGGCATCGTCGGCGGCCAGGCCGCGGCCACGCAGCTGTCGCTGAACTTCTCGCGCGACATGGAGCGCGAGGCCGACCGCGTCGGCTTCAATGTGCTGGTCGAGGCCGGCTTCGCGGGCAGCGGCATGGTCAGCATGTTCGAGCGCATGGAGCAGGCTTACCACCTGATGGACAACGGTTCCTATCCCTATCTGCGCTCCCACCCGCTGACGAGCGAGCGCATCGGCGATGCGCGCACGCGGCTGGCGCTCGAGCCCTTCTCGCGCCCGCGCGGCCTGGCCGAGCATGCGCTGATGGCGGCGCGCTCGCGCGTGCTGATGGACCCGCGCGTGGAGGCCTGGCGCGTGCTCGAGAACTACGACGCCGGCGCACGCAAGGACGCCAGCAACGGCTACGAGCAGCTCGGTGCGCGCTACGCGGCCTCGCTCGCGGCCATCAAGCTGCGCGACTTCGACCGCGCCGAGGCCACGCTGCGCAGTGCCGAGCTGACGCTGCAGCTGATTGGCCCCACGCCTGCCGAGACCGCCGCCGCCGCGCGCGTGCTGACCTATCTGCGTGCCGAGCTGGCCGAGGCGCGTGGCCGGCCGGCCGACGGCATCGTGGCGCTCGATTCGCTGAAGGGCGAAAAGTCGCGGCCGATGCTGATGCAGCGCGTCGGCCTGGCCCTGGCCTCGGGGCCGGCGTCGACCTCCGGCCCGGCGCTGCGCGAGGCCGCGGATGCGCTGCAGACCCACGTCAGCCTGGAGCCCAACGACGCGCTGGCCTGGCATGAGCTGGCGCTGATCTGGGAGAAGCTGGGCCAGCCGCTGCGCGCGGTGCGCGCCCAGGCCGAGACCCATGCCGCCGCGGGCGACCTGAATGGCGCCATCGACCGCCTGCGCTCGGGCCTGCGCCAGTCGCGCGGCCCCGACGCCGACCAGGTCGAAGCCTCGGTCATCGACGCGCGGCTGCGCACCCTGGTCTACCAGCGCCAGGGCATCCTGGCCGAGATGTACAAGGGCCGCTACATCCCGCCGGACGTCGAGTTGCCTGATTGAGCCCCCCTACCGGCTTCGCCGGCCCCCTCGAGGGGGCGCAGCCAGTGGCCCGGCAAAGCCGGTTCCACGGCTGCCGCTGGAGGGGCGGCGGGGCTATGCCCGCCTAGTGATCCGGTGCAAGGCGCGCGAAGCGCCACCTTCCGTCCAGCGACTCCAACGGATCCGGCTTTGCCGGTCCGTCGGGAGTGCCCCCTTGAGGGGGCGGCCGTCAGGCCGTAGGGGGTGGGCTCAGTCCTGAGGGAAGAGCCGCTCGATGACGACGTCGATGACCATGCCGCACAGGCTGTAGATCAGCGAGCCGACCAGCGCGGCCCAGAAGCCCGTCACGGCGAGGCCTTCCAGCACGGAGGCGGCGGCCCAGAACATCAGCGCGTTGATGACGAACAGGAAGAGCCCCAGGCTCAGCACCGTCACCGGCAGCGTCAGCAGCACGAGCACGGGCCGCAGCAGCGTGTTCAGCAGGCCCAGCACGAAGGCCGCGACCAGCGCCGAGCTGAAGCTCTTCACGACGACGCCAGGGTAGAGGTGGGCCACCAGCAGCAGCGCACCGGCCAGCAGCAGCCAACGGACGAGGATCTTGGTCATGGCCGCGAGCATATCGGGCGCTGCCCGCCGCTGTGTCGCGCCATTGTCGCATCGGCTATACATATGCAAATAGGAATCGTTCGCATTCGTGTTAAGATTTTTTCATCGAATCCGGACCCACCCTCTCGCCCGTGAAGCCCGCCCACGCCTTCGTCGCCCCCACGCCCTTTGCCGCTGCTGAACGGCATGTGGTGGCTGCCCCGCAGCCGCGGCCGGGCTTTGGGGAAACCTCCGGCCCAGGCGGCAGGCAGCGCGCGCTGGCCGTGGGCATCGTCGTGCTGCATCTGCTGGGCCTGTGGGGCCTGAGCCAGATGCAGGGCCTGCGCCGCACGGTGGCGCAGATCGCGCCCGTCGTCGTGCGGCTGGTGGCGCCGGCCGAGCCCGCCAAGCCGCAGCCCGCGCCCCCGGTCGCCGCGCCGCAGCTGCACGCACCCGCCCCGCTGCTGATCGAGGCACCGCTTATCGCCGTCGCCGCGGCCCCCGCGCCGCCCGCCGTCGTGGCCGTGCCGCCGCCTCCACCCACCGTGGCCACCGCGCCCGCGGCACCGACACCGGTCTTCCCGGTCACGCCGCCGCCCGCCCTCAAGCAGGTCCCTGCCAGCGCCGTGCGCTATCTGAAGGAGCCGCGCATGACGGTGCCGCTGATGTCGCGCCGACTGAGGGAATCCGGCGTCGTGCACCTGCGCATCGTCGTCGACCTGCGCGGCCAGCCGCGCGAGATCACGCTGGCCCGCTCCTCGGGCTTCGCCCGCCTGGACGAGCAGGCGCTGCAGGACATGCGCAGCGCCCGCTTCGTGCCACAGACCGAGAACGGCCAGCCCGTCGAGTGGGAGGTCATCGCGCCGATGTCCTACGAAGTCGACCGCTGACCCCGCTTCCACCCCATCGCCAGCCATGCCGTGGGCGGCCCCTCGTGCCGTCGTGGGCAGAGCCATGCCCATTCACGATCCATCGGAGAGATTCCCCATGCCCCGCCACAAGAACAAGCCGACACCTCTCTTGCCACTCGGCGCACTGGCCGCCGGCTTCGGCCTGAGCGCCGCCACGCTGGCCCAGACCGCGCCGGCCGCCCAGGACAACGTGCTGCCCGTCGTGCGCGCCAAGGCCAGCGCCGAGAAGCAGGGCAAGGACGACTACCAGGCCGGCGAGACCCGCATCGGCAAGGGCAGGCAGGACATCCGCGACATCCCGCAGTCGCTGACCGTCGTCACCGAGAAGCTCATCGACGACCGCAACTACAGCAACGTCAAGGAGGTGCTGAAGAACACCGCCGGCATCAGCTTCCAGGCGGCCGAGGGCGGCGAGGAGGACATCAAGATCCACGGCATCTCGCTGCAGAGCACCGGCGACATCTTCATCGACGGCATGCGCGACCCGGCCTTCTACGACCGCGACACCTTCTTCCTCGACCGCGTCGAGCTGCTGCGCGGCTCGGCCTCGCTGCTGTTCGGCCGCGGCTCCACCGGCGGCGCGGTCAACCAGGTGAGCAAGCAGGCCCAGCTGGCCGACCAGAACCAGGTCGACGTGACGATGGGCAGCCATGGCGCGCTGCGCACGCTGGCCGACTTCAACACCCGCACCGGCGAGGCCGCGGCGCTGCGCGTCAGCGCGATGGCCAACACCGCCGACAGCAATGGCGCCGGCTCCAGGGTCGACAAGCGCGGCATCGGCGCCAACTACCGCTTCGGCGTCGACGAGACCGACGAGTTCGGCGTCACGCTCTACGGCCTGCAGAACGACAACGGCATGAACTACGGCGTGCGCTGGATCAAGCCCGACGCCTCGGCCCCGGTGGCCAATTCGCTGGTGACGAAGCTGGACCCCGATGCCTATTACGGCCTGGCCAGCGACTTCAACAAGGGCACGGCCTACTACGGCATGCTCACCCACACCCACCGCTTCTCGCCGAAGACGGAGCTGGTGACCAAGCTGCGCCACGCCGAGTACACGCGCGACCAGCGCGCCACGCTGTGGAACTTCGCCGCCGCGGCCCAGCAGCCCGGCGGCCAGGCCGTCACGCTGGCCACGCTGAGCCCGGGCACGGTGCTGACGCGCGGCCAGCAGCTGAAGAAGCAGGACATGCAGACCGTCACGCTGCAGAGCGACCTGAGCAGCCGCTTCACGGCCTGGGGACTGGAGCACAACCTGCAGGCCGGCGTCGACCTCGCCCACGAGAAGAAGCAGGTCTACGGCCAGATCTCGGCCGCCCAGGGCGGCATCGTGCCGGCGCGGCCCAACACCACCCTCGGCACGCCGTATGACGACGCCAGCCTCGACGAGGGCCTGCGCAGCTACCGCGAGACCAGCGCCTATGTCTCCAAGGCCTACGGCGGCTATCTGCAGGACATGGTCCAGCTCGCGCCGATGTGGAAGCTGCTGGCCGGCCTGCGCTACGACCACCTGAAGGGCGACTACGACACGTTCAACGTACCGGCCAATGCGCTGACGCCGGTGACGACGAGCAGCTACCGGATGCAGGTCTCGGCGTGGAGCAAGCGCGCCGCCCTGCTGTTCCAGCCCGGTGCGCAATGGTCCTTCCACCTGATGGGCGCGACCTCCTTCAACACCTCGGGCGACGCCTACTCGCTGAGCCCGGCGAACCAGGACATCCCGCCCGAGCAGTCGGTCAACGTGGAGCTGGGCGCCAAGTGGGACAGCGCCGACGGCAAGCTCAGCCTGCGTGCCAGCGCCTTCCGCAACACCAAGCTGCACGAGCGCAACACCGACCCGCTGAACACCAATGTCGTCGAGCTCTCGGGCAAGCGCCATGCCGCCGGCCTGGACTTCGACATCGTCGGCCGCATCACGCCCGAGTGGGAGGTATTCGGCAATTTCACGTGGATGCCGGTGTCGCGCATCGACATCTCCAGCGCCACCTCGGGCGAGAAGCAGGGCGACCGCCCCTCGCTGTCGCCGCGCTACTCGGGCAGCCTGTGGACGGCCTACCTCGTGCAGCCGCGGCTGCGCCTGGGCGCCGGCCTGAATGCGCGCAGCAGCCAGACGCCCAACCGCAACCCGGCCGGCATCGTCGCGCCCCGCTTCGTCACGGCCGACCTGATGGCCGAGTTCGCCGCCGTCCCCGAGCAGCTGCTGTTCAAGCTCTATGTCAGCAACGTGGCCAACAAGCTCTATGCCGACCAGCTCTACACGGCCTTCTACGTGCCCGGCACCGGCCGTGTGGCAAGCATCACCGGCACCTACAAGTTCTGACCCGTCATGCTGCTGAAGATCACTCAGGTGCTGGACGCCGCCGGCGTGGCGCGGGCGCGCGAGCTGCTCGCCGCCGCACCCTGGGTCGACGGCCGCACGACGGCCGGCACCCAGGCCGCCCAGGTCAAGAACAACCAGCAGCTGCAGCCCGGCGGAGAGGCGCACCGCGAGCTGCAGGCCCTGGTGCTGCAGGCGCTGGAAAAGCACCCGTTGTTCTTCTCGGCGACGCTGCCCAAGCGCGTGCTGCCACCGCTGTTCAACCGCTATGCCGGCGCGGCCAACACCTATGGCGACCATGTCGACCAGGCGGTGCGCTATCTCCCCGGCGGCACCCAGCGCGTGCGCACCGACATCTCCTGCACGCTCTTCCTCAGCGAGCTGGCCGACTACGACGGCGGCGAGCTGGTCGTGCAGGACACCTTCGGCGAGCAGCGCGTCAAGCTCGCGGCGGGCGACCTCGTCGTCTACCCCGGCACCAGCGTGCACCGCGTCGAGCCCGTCACGCGCGGCGCGCGGCTGGCCAGCTTCTTCTGGATCGAGAGCATGGTGCGCAGCGACGAGCAGCGACGCCTGCTCTACGAGATGGACCTGAGCCTGATGAAGCTGAGAAACGAGCTTGGTGCGTCACCCCAGCTGGTGCAGCTGACCGGCACGTATCACAACCTCTTGCGCATGTGGGCCGACACATGAACGCACCGCGCATCGAAGCCCTGCCCGAAGGACTCGCCAACCTGGCCGACTTCGAGGCGCCCGCGCAAGCACGAGTCGACGCCAAAGCCTGGGCCTATCTGAACGGCGGTGCGGCCGACGAGATCACGCTGCGCGCCAACCGCAGCGCCTGGGATGCCATCCGGCTGCAGCCCCGCGTGCTGCGCGACCTCGGCCACGGCCACACCCGCGTGAGCCTGCTCGGCCGCGAGCTGCGCCACCCCATCCTGCTCGCGCCCATCGCCTATCAGCGCCTCTTCCATGCCGACGGCGAGCTGGCCATCGCCCACGCCGCCGCGGCCCAGGAGGCCGGGCTCGTCCTCAGCGCCCAGGCCAGCGTGACGATGGAAGACGTCGCCGCGCCCCTGCTCGGCGATGCCGGCACCGGCCCGCTGTGGTTCCAGCTCTACTGGCGCGACGACCGCGACTTCATGCGCGCGCTGCTGAAGCGCGTCGAGGCCGCCGGCTACCAGGCCCTGGTGCTGACCGTCGACGCGCCCGTGCATGGCGCCCGCGACCGCGAGCGCCGCGCCGGCTTCCGGCTGCCCGAAGGCATCCGCGCCGTCAACCTCGGTGGCGTCAAGAAACCGCTGGACCTGCAGCCCGGCCAGAGCGCGCTGTTCGACGGTCTGATGCCGCGCGCGGCAACCTGGCGCGAGATCGACTGGCTGCGCGCCGAGAGCCCGCTGCCGCTGCTGCTCAAGGGCGTCACGCATGCCGACGACGCCCGCGAGGCGCTGGCCCGTGGCGTGACCGGCTTCGTCGTCAGCAACCACGGCGGCCGCGCGCTGGACACGCTGCCCGCCAGCGCCGAGCTGCTGCCGCCGCTGCGCGCCGCCCTCGGGCCCGAGGTGCCCCTGCTCGTCGACGGCGGCATCCGCCGCGGCACCGACGTGCTCAAGGCCATGGCCCTGGGCGCCAACGCCGTGCTGCTCGGCCGCCCCTATGTCCACGCCCTTGCCGCCTGCGGCGCGCTCGGCGTGGCCCACGCGCTGCGCCTGCTGCGCGACGAGCTGGAGATCGCGATGGCGCTCTGCGGCTGCAAGACCCTCGCCGACGCCGGCCCGGCGCTGATCTGGCCCGGCAACTTCCGTTGAAGGACTCACGATGAAACACCTCCTCGCCGCCCTCGCACTCGCCGTCACCGCGGGCACCGCCCTCGCCCACGGCAACGTGTCCTGCCCCGCCGTCCCCAAGGAAGAGAAGCAGCCGCAGATGGCGCTGCAGAAGAAGCTCGAGGGCGAGGGCTGGAAGGTCCGCCAGGTCAAGAACTACAACGGCTGCTACGAGGTCTACGGCCTCGACGGCCAGGGCAGGAAGGCCGAGGCCTTCTTCAACCCCAAGACCTTCGAGCGCGTCTACCCCGAGGGCGAGCAGCCCGAAGGCAGCAAGTGATGCCGCGATGAGCGCCACGCGCGTCCGCGTCTGGGACGCCCTCGTGCGCACGCTGCACTGGGCGCTGGCCGGCGCGGTCGCGACCGCCTGGATCAGCGGCCACCGGCCGCCCCGCCACTTCGATGCCTGGCACCACACGGCCGGCCATGTCGCGCTCGCGGCCGTCGCGCTGCGGCTGCTGTGGGGCCTGGCCGGCAACCGCTACGCGCGGCTCGCGCAGTTCGTGTGCGGCCCGCGCGCCGTGCTCGCCTATGCCCGCGCGCTGCGCTCCGGCCATGAGCCGCGCCACATCGGCCATAACCCGCTGGGCGGGTGGATGGTGCTGGCGTTATGGGCCACGGCCGCGGCGCTCTCCACCACCGGCTGGCTCTACACGACCGACTGGCTGTGGGGCTACGAGTGGCTGTCGGACCTGCACGCCGCGCTCGCTGGGCTGATCGCGGCCCTCGTCATCGGCCATCTCGGCGGGGTCCTCGTGACGAGCTGGCGGCATCGCGAGAACCTCGTCGGCGCGATGTTCAGCGGCCGCAAACGCGCGCCCGAAGCCGGCGACATTGGCTGAGAACGCGCCTGCCAAGGGCCTCGTGTGACGCGAGGCCGCGACAACCCCGATGTTTCCTGGGCAGATACGCGTTTCCTCCTGGGAGAAAGCCTTCTATTCCTCCATGGAGCGCAGTACCATCGCCGGCGCAGGGTGCTAGAGAGTATTGAAGGCTTACGCGGCCTTCACCCGGACCCGGCACATCAACAACCTTTGATGGAGTGAATCGACATGGCAACTGCGAAGAAGGCCGCGCCCGCGAAAAAGGCAGCGCCGGCCAAGAAGGCGGCTCCGGCCAAGAAGGCCGCGGCCCCCGCCAAGAAGCGCACGCCCAACGCCGCCTTCATGAAGGCCCTGACCCCCAGCGCGGCCCTGGCCGCCATCGTCGGCGCAGCCCCGCTGCCGCGCACCGATGTGACCAAGAAGGTCTGGGAGTACATCAAGAAGAACAAGCTGCAGGACGAGCTGCAGAAGCGCGTCATCAATGCCGACGCCAAGCTGAAGGAAATCTTCGGCAAGGCCAAGGCCGACATGTTCGAGATGACCAAGCTGATCAACAGCCACCTGAAGTGAAGCGGCGCCGCGCCTGCCGCGGCCTCGTGAACGAAAGCCCGGCGATGCCGGGCTTTTTCATGCCTGCTGCGCGGCTCGTGCCGCGCGCTCATGCCGCGCAGGGCATGTCCACGGTCCTTGTTCATGCCAAGCCGCTTGCAGGCGGCTTGGCCTTCGTCGGGCGTCGCAGAGTCCGCAGGGACTCTGTTTGGTCCCGACTCAGTCCAGCAGATGCTGCAGGCCGCGCTGCAGCTGCGACAGGCCGATGGGCTTGAGCCAGTAGTCGTCGAAGCCCGCCTCGCGCGCAGCCCGCACCAGCGCGCTGGGGTCGTCGGCCGACAGCGCCACCCAGCGCGCACCCTGCAACGCGGCCGACAGGCCCGCGTCGGCGCCGACCCGCTGGCGCAGCTCCAGCCCCGTCATGTCGGGCAGGTTCATGTCCACCAGCACGACGGCCGGCCGGCATTCGGCCAGCGCCGCCAGCGCCTCGGCTCCGGTCTCGGCCATGCGCAGCTCCCAGCCCGGCAGCAGCCGGAACATCTCCTCCATCAGGATCAGGTGGATGCGGTCGTCTTCGACGTAGAGCACCAGCGGCAGGGCGCGGTCGGGCATGGCGGATTCTGGGTGAGCGACAACTACAGCGGTCGGCACGATAGCAGCAATGCCCGGCCGGGCCGCCGGGCGGCGACCGGCGGTGGCTTTCACGCGTTTGCGTGATTTTTCTCACCCGACTCAGACCCCCTCTTTGAGGGTTTCCAACGCGGATAAACCCTTGATATCCCTAATACTTGGGCATGCGCCCTGGTTCGGGCGCCTTCCTTTTCCGGGCCTTCCGATGTCCCTGATCGCCAGCCTTGCACTCGCCGTCTCCGCCGGCTCCACGCTGCCCCAGTGCAGCTGGGACCGCCCGGGCGCCAATCCCTTCATGGGTGATGTGGTCGCGGCCGTCGATCATTACGCAGACATTCCCGCGGCGACGCGCGACAAGCTCAAGGCCCGCATGAAGGCGCGCAACTATGACGACGTCGCCGTCATCGAGCGCGACGCGATCAAGGGCAAGGCCGAGTATTCGCCCGAGATCCGCGACATGCATTTCGGCCCGGGCGCCGTCTGCCGCACGGTGACGCGCACGAAATGGACGGCCAAGACCCAGGAGCGCGGCCTGGTCTATTGCGAGGACGGCCAGTGCATCCTCGTGCCCACCGTCTGCCGCAACGTCAGCCGCATCAACCGCCTGCAAAAACCCACGGCCATCGCGCCGGCCCATACCGAGAACGTCGCCTCGTCGACGCGCACGGGCGAGGACGCCACGCCGCTGGAGTTCGAGGCCCCGGGTGCCGGCCCGATGGCGGCCGGCGCGCCGGGCAGCTTTGCCCAGCAGTCCGGCGTGCCGGCGCTGGCGGGCGGCGCGTCGCCGGCCACCAGCGCCGGCCTGCTCGGCGGCTCGGCACCCACCCCGGTCGCGGCCCAGGGCAGCGGCCCAGGCCTGATCGGCCTGGGCATGCCCGCCCTGCCACCCGGCACCGTGCGCGTGGCCGACTCCAACTCGGGCCTGCCCGGCGTCACGCCGGCCGTGCCCGAGCCCGGCAGCTGGGCCATGATCGCCGCCGGCCTGCTGGTCATCGGCTATCGCCTCGGCCGCCGCCGTTGAGTCCGGACCGAGGACAGGCCCTGCGGCCTGTCCGACGCCGGACGAAGGCCAGCCGCCATGCAGGGCGGCTGGCATGAACCCTCAACGCCGCTTCAACAACGGCGCCAGATAGCGCCCCGTGTGGCTGGCCTCGCAGGCCGCCACGTCCTCCGGCGTGCCCGCCACCAGCAGCGTGCCGCCGCCGGCGCCGCCCTCCGGCCCCATGTCGACCAGCCAGTCGGCCGTCTTGATGACGTCCAGGTTGTGCTCGATGACGACGATGGTGTTGCCGGCGTCGCGCAGCTGGTGCAGCACCTTGAGCAGCAGCGCGATGTCGGCGAAGTGCAGGCCGGTGGTGGGTTCGTCCAGGATGTAGAGGGTGCGGCCGGTGTCGCGCTTGGAGAGCTCCAGCGCCAGCTTCACGCGCTGGGCCTCGCCGCCCGACAGCGTCGTCGCGCTCTGGCCCAGCTTCACATAGCCCAGGCCCACGTCCAGCAGGGTCTGCAGCTTGCGCGCCAGCGCCGGCACGGCGTTGAAGAGCTGATGCGCGTCCTCCACCGTCATGTTCAGCACGTCGGTGATGTTCTTGCCCTTGTAGAGCACTTCCAGCGTCTCGCGGTTGTAGCGCCGGCCCTGGCAGACATCGCAGGGCACATAGACGTCGGGCAGGAAGTGCATCTCCACCTTCAGCACGCCGTCGCCCTGGCAGGCCTCGCAGCGCCCGCCGGCCACGTTGAAGCTGAAGCGCCCCGGCCCGTAGCCGCGCTCGCGGGCCGTGGGCATCTCGGCGAAAAGCTCGCGGATGGGCGTGAACAGGCCGGTATAGGTCGCCGGGTTGGAGCGCGGCGTGCGGCCGATGGGGCTCTGATCGACGTTGATGACCTTGTCGAAGGCGTCCAGGCCCTCGATCTCGTCATGGGCGGCCGGGTCGGCATGGCTCTGGTAGAGCTTCTTGGCGACCGCTGCGTAGAGCGTGTCGTTGACCAGGGTGCTCTTGCCCGAGCCGGACACGCCGGTCACGCAGGTCAGCAGCCCGACGGGGATCTCGACCGTCACGCCCTTGAGGTTGTTGCCGCGGGCGTTGACGATGCGCAGCTGCTGCCCGTCGACGGTCCGGTGGCGCTCGGCCGGCACCGCTATGCGCGCGGCGCCGCTCAGATACCGGCCGGTCAGGGAGTTCGGGTCGGCCGCCACATGCTCGGGCGTGCCCTGGGACATGATCCGACCGCCATGCACGCCGGCACCGGGCCCGAGGTCCAGCACCCAGTCGGCCGCCCGGATGGCGTCCTCGTCGTGCTCGACGACGAGCACCGAGTTGCCGAGGTCGCGCAGTCGGCGCAGCGTGGCGATCAGGCGGTCGTTGTCGCGCTGATGCAGGCCGATGCTGGGCTCGTCCAGCACATACATGACGCCGGTCAGGCCCGAGCCGATCTGGCTCGCGAGCCGGATGCGCTGGGCCTCGCCGCCCGACAGCGTGTCGGCGCTGCGGTCCAGGCTCAGGTAGTTCAGACCCACGTCGTTCAGGAAGCGCAGCCGTGAGGCGATCTCCCGCACGACCTTGTCGCCGATCTCGGCCTTGTTGCCCTTGAGCTTCAGACCTTCGAAGTAGTCCAGGCATTCGCGCAGCGTCGAGTGCTCGACCTCGTAGATCGGCCGGCCCTTGAAGCCGGCCGGCGCGTCGGCCGGCTGCAGCACGACGTTGCGCGCCTCGCGCCGCAGCCGCGAGCCCTCGCAGGCCGGGCAGGGCTTGGCGGCCATATAGCGCGCCAGGTCCTCGCGCACGGCGGCCGAGTCGGTCTCCTTGTAGCGCCGCTGCAGGTTGGGCAGGATGCCCTCGAAGGGGTGGTGGCGCTTGACCTGGCGTTTCTTGCCGGTCGAGGTCTCGGCCTGGTAGGCGAAGGCGATGTCCTGCTCGCCCGAACCGTCCAGCAGCACCTGCCGGGCCGTGGCCGGCAGTTCCTCCCAGGGCGCCTCGACGTCGAAGCCGTAATGAGCCGCGACGGCCTCCAGCAGCGAGAAGGTGTAGGGGTTGCGCCGGTCCCAGCCCTTCACGGCGCCGCTGGCCAGGCTCAGCGTCGGGAAGGCGACGACGCGGTCGGCGTCGAACACGGTGACCTGGCCCAGGCCCTCGCAGCTCGGGCAGGCGCCCACCGGCGAGTTGAAGGAGAACAGCCGCGGCTCCAGCTCGGGCAGCGAATAGGAGCAGACCGGGCAGGCGAACTTGCTGGAGAACAGCGTCGTCTCCTGCGAGTCCATATTCATCACCAGCGCCCGGCCG
This sequence comes from Roseateles saccharophilus, assembly GCF_004342485.1. Taxonomy (GTDB): domain Bacteria; phylum Pseudomonadota; class Gammaproteobacteria; order Burkholderiales; family Burkholderiaceae_C; genus Pelomonas; species Pelomonas saccharophila. The sequence goes on along the minus strand of NZ_SMBU01000035.1, from coordinate 39,229 downwards.
TCCGCCTGCCGCAGCGCCGCCTCGAAGCTCTCGGCCAGGCGCTGGCGCAGCTGGTCGAGGGAGTCGGCGCGCAGCTTGACGCGGTCGATGACGACGTCGATGTCGTGCTTCTCGGCCTTCTTCAGCGCCGGGATCTCCGGCGCCTCGACCGTCGCGCCGTCGACCCGAAAGCGCACATAGCCCTGGGCCTGCAGGTCTGCAAAAAGCTCGACGAACTCGCCCTTGCGGTCGCGCACGACCGGCGCGAGCAGCATCAGACGGCTCTCGTCGGGCATGGCCAGCACCGCGTCCACCATCTGGCTGACGGACTGGGCCTCCAGCGGCAGGTGGTGGTCGGGACAGAAGGGCGTGCCGGCGCGGGCATAGAGCAGGCGCAGGTAGTCGTGGATCTCGGTGACGGTGCCGACCGTGGAGCGCGGGTTGTGCGAGGTGGCCTTCTGCTCGATGGAGATGGCCGGCGACAGGCCTTCGATGACGTCCACGTCGGGCTTGTCCATCAGCTGCAGGAACTGGCGCGCGTAGCTGGACAGGCTCTCGACATAACGCCGCTGGCCCTCGGCATACAGCGTGTCGAAGGCCAGCGAGGACTTGCCCGAGCCCGACAGCCCCGTGATGACGACCAGCGCATGGCGCGGCAGGTCGACATCGATGTTCTTCAGGTTGTGGGTGCGCGCACCGCGCACGCGGATGAATTTCGACTCGGGGGGCGACATGGGAGTTTTCACAAGGGAACCGGCCATGATAGGCCGCCACAATCCGCCGCGCCGGCCCCCGGCAACAGGGAGAACAGATGATCCAGAGCCTCAGAGCCGCCTTCGTGGCCATGCTGCTGTGCGCGGTCACCGTGCAGGCCGCACCGCCACCCACCGCCGCCTTCTTCAAGCCGCCGGACATCAGCGCGCCCAAGCTCAGCCCCAACGGGCGATACCTGGCGGTGCTCGTGGCCGGCAAGAACGAGCGAATGTGGCTGGCCGTCATCGACCTGCAGAACCCAGGCGCCCCCAAGGCGGTGGCCGGATTCTTCGATGCCGACATCTCGTCCTACCACTGGGTCAATGACGAGCGCCTGGTCTACGACGCCTCCAACACCCGCGACGGCAGCTCCCGCGTCCGAGCCCCGGGCCTGTGGGCCGTGGACCGCGACGGCAGCAAACAGCGCCAGCTCATCCATGCCACCTGGGACAGCGATAGCACCTCCACGCGCATCACGGACCGGCGGCTGGAGCTGAACTGGCAGTTCGCCGGCACGCTCGACTCTGGCGGCGACGAAGTGTTCGTCGTGCGTCTCCCGTGGGATAACGAGGCAGAAACCCAGAGCCTGCAATTCTCCCGCCTGGACACCCGCACCGGCCTGCGGCGCAGCCTCAGCTACCAGTTGCCGGATGGCGTCCGGCAGTGGCATCTCGATGCCCTGGGCGAGCCGCGCGCCGTCGAATCCGTTCTGCAGGGCCGCCACAAGACCTATCTTCGGGAAGGCGACGGCTGGCGGCTCTGGCAAGACCAGCCGGCCTATGGCGACGACCGCAGCCTCAAGCCCAAATGGTTCGGGCCGGATGGCCAGGTCCTCGTGCTCGACGGCTACCAGGGCTACAGCGCCATTTACAAGCTCGACCCCACCACGCTCAAGCGCGAGGACAAGCCCCTGCTGAACTTCAAGGGCTACGACTTCCGCGGCAGCATCGAGTACGACCCGCAGGCCCGCCGCCTGCTCGGTATCCACTACGAGACGGATGCACCGGGCACCGTGTGGCTCGACGCGACGATGAAGGCCCACCAGGCCGCCATCGACGCCAAGCTGCCTGGCTCGGTCAACCGCATTTCCTGCGGCCGCTGCCTGAGTTCGCAGGCCCTGCTGGTGACGGCCTATTCCGACCAGCGCCCGCCGGTCTACTGGCTCTACAAGCCGGCCGACAAGCAGCTGCAACCCCTGGCCGCACAACGGCCCGACATCAAGCCGGCCGACATGGGCCAGCGCGACTACCACCGCATCAAGACCCGCGACGGGCTGGAGATCCCGGTGCTGGTCACCCAGCCCGCGGGCGGCAACCCGGTCAAGCGACCCACCGTCGTGCTGGTGCATGGCGGCCCCTATCTGCGCGGCACGCACTGGACCTGGGAGCCCGAGGCCCAGTTCCTCGCCAGCCGCGGCTATCTCGTGCTGGAGCCCGAGTTCCGCGGCAGTGCAGGCTATGGCTGGCAGCTCTTCCGCGCCGGCTGGAAGCAATGGGGCCTGGGCATGCAGGACGACCTCGCCGACACGCTGGCCTGGGCCGTCAAGCAGGGCTGGGCCGACCCGCAGCGCGCCTGCATCGCCGGCGCCAGCTACGGCGGCTACGCCGCGCTGATGGGCGCCATCCAGCAGGCCGACCTCTTCAAGTGCGCCGTCGACTGGGTCGGCGTCACCGACATCGGCCTGATGTCCAGCATCCACTGGAGCGATATATCCGAGGAGTGGAAGCGCTACGGCATGAGCCAGCTGGTTGCCGACCCGGCCACCGACGCGGCGCAGATCCGCAGCACCTCGCCGCTGCAGCGCGCCCGGGACATCGGGATCCCGCTGCTGATGGCCTATGGCGGCTCCGACCGCCGCGTGCCCATCAAGCACGGCACCGACCTCAAGGCCGCCATGTCGCCCGACCAGCCGCTGGAATGGGTGGACTACCCCGACGAAGGCCATGGCTGGTTCAACCTGAAGACCAACGAGGACTTCTGGGGCCGCGTCGAACGCTTCCTGGCCCGCCACATCGGCGCCGACGCGAAGCCGTCCGCCCCGGGAAGCTGACGCTTCGTCGCGGCCGCGTGCAGCTCGCGGCCCGCGTCTGGCGATTCATCGCAGCGCCGTGGCGGCGCGCCGGTCGCTTGCCGAAACTGCTTCCATCGACACAGCAATCCCGCTGTGCAAGCCCCGAAGGAAGCATCATGAAAGCCACCGTCCTGATCCAAGCCGCCGCCGTCGCCGCCTTTGCGTTCACCGCCTTGGCCGCCAGCGCCGCCCCGCAGCAAGTGCAGAAGCTGCCCCGCGTCGTCGTGACCGGCAAGGCCACACAGGAAGTCGCCCAGCTGCCGCGCGTCGTCGTCACCGGCTATGCCGCCCGCGAGGTCGCCCAACTGCCGCGCGTCACCATCAGCGCCCGCCGCGCCTGAGATGCCGGCCGCGAAAAACACCCGAGCCGAGTCGCCGGCGCAGCAGGCCGGTGGCCCGCGCTGCGCCGCCGAGTCGGCTTGATGCAACGCTTTGTCACAGGTCTGAAAGACAATCCGGGCTTCTGACTGGAGCCCGCCTTGAAAGAAGAGCTGCGCAAACGCCGGTCCTGGCTGGATGGCTTCATGGCCTATCCGGCCCCGACCGGCCTGAGTGAAACCGCGCTGCGCGACAACATCATCCTGCTCGACCAGGCCCTCTACACGCTGTGGAGCCTGGGCGACAACCTGATCTACGCGTGGACGCCCGAGGCCCGCGGCCTGCGCGTGCTGGTCGCGCCGCACCAGACGCTGACCGAATACACGCTGGGCGACGGCACGCTGCCGCAGGCCGAGATCACGCGCCGCACGCGGCTGCTGGACAAGCTGCTGTCCAGCCAGGAACACCTCGCCGCCCAGGCCTTCGACGCCGTGGCCGCGGCCCTCGGCGTCACGCCCCATCTCGTCGAGCTGCCCTTCGCGCCGGAGCGCGGCCTGGGCCTGCCGCTGATCGCGGCGATCGCGGCGCGCTACGGCATCCGCCTGGTGGAAGACCGCGCCGTCATCCTGTTCGACGCCGTCGGCTTCTCGCTGCTGACGCCGCTGCAGCAGGTCGTGCAGCTCAACAGCCTGTCCTGCTCGGTCAACGCGGCCTACGCCAAGCTGCTGGCCCGCGAGATCAACATCAACTTCGCGCGCACGACGACGGGCGACGGCTTCTACATCTGGAACCGCATGCGCGGCGTCGAGGCCAATGTCGAGCTCTACCAGCTGATGCAGTTCATCCTGGCCGACAACGCGCTGGCCCAGGAGCGCGCGACGCGGCCCGAGTCGGTGCCCAAGCTGCGCGCCTGCTTCCACGTCGGCTCGCACTACGAGTTCTATCAGTCCGAGGGCCTGAACCCGACCTCCTTCAGCTATTTGGTCGGCCAGGTCACGATCGAGCTGGCACGCATGATCGAGCACGCCCAGCCGGGCCAGATCCTGGTCGGCAAGTTCAACACGCTGATGCACGACGAGGCCACCGGCGAGGACGTGCGCATCGACAGCCTGGACTTCGTCGAGCGCACGCGCGCGCCGCTGCGCAGCCTCAACGGCCTCAATCTCGCCGGCTCCGAGGTCGACGAGATCGCCTGCTACCTGACCGGCCGGCGCGACATCTTCGGCCTGTGGGGCATCAGCGAGTACGAGATCGCCGACAAGCACGGCCTGGTCCACCGCGTCTACAACGCCAAGATCAACATCCACCGCCGCAACGGCGAACCCATCTACCTCGGCCTGCGCGAGGAAGACCTGCCCGAGGATGCGCCGCGCAGCGTGGCCGACACCGACTTCGTGCCCATGCAGGTCTGAGAAGCTGTGAACGGCCCCCTCACGCCCGCTCATCCCGCCGCAACGCCGCCACTCGGCGTTGCAAATGCTCGCCGTAGCCCGAGCTAAGGCTGTGCTTTGCGCCTTGATTGGCGCCGCCACGACGGTCTGCTCGGCCGCGCGGGATTCATTCACACCTTCTGAGTTCTGAGGCTAGGGCTGCCCCTCCAAAAGGGCCAGTTCTTGCCGCCAGCCGGGAGACGCAGCGGCTACGATCCTTGGCGCTGTGACCGAGTCTCCCGCCTCCCATGCCGCCGGCCTGCCCGCCCTGGGCCAGCGCCGGCTGCTGACCCTGCTGTTCGTCGACCTGAGCGGCTCCACCGCCATGGCCGAATGGATGGAGGCCGAGCATTACGCGGCCATGCTGGGCGGCCTGCGCACGCTGTACGAGCGCATCGTGCCCCACCATGGCGGCGTCATCGCACGCATCCAGGGTGACGGCATGCTGGCCGTCTTCGGCCACCCCGAGGTGCGCGAGGACGATGGCCGCCGCGCCACCGAGGCGGCGCTGGAGCTGCACGCCGCCGTGCGCGCGCTGCTGCCACCCGGCCCACGGCCAGCCGATTTCGCCGGCCTGGCCCTGCACAGCGGCATCCACGCCGGCATCGTGCTCGTCAACGAGGGCGACCAGATGCGCGGGCGCTTCGAGCTGCTCGGCAACGCGCCCAATATCGCCGCCCGCCTGTCCGAGGCTGCCCGGCGCGACGAGATCATCGCCAGCGATGAGAGCCTGGGCCTGCAGAGCCAGTTCTTCGAGACCGGCCCGCGCTTCTCGCTGCAGCTGCGCGGCCGCGCCACGCCGCTGGCCGTCTACCGCGTGCACGGCCGCGCCGCCGTGGCGCGGCGCTTCGAGGCCAGCATGCGCCGCGGCCTGGCGCCCTTCGTCGGCCGCAACGCCGAGCTGGCCACGCTGGAGGCCGCGCTCGCGCGCGCACTGGCCGGGCACACACTGTGGCTGGGCATACGCGCCGGCGCCGGCGTGCGCAAGACCCGGCTCACCGAGGAGTTCCTGCGCCATGCCCAGGATCAGTCCGACCAGCCCTTGCGCATCCACCGCGGCTATTGCGAGAGCTACCTCAGCGCCGAGCCGCTGCAGCCCTTCCTGCAGATGCTGCGCGCGCTGGACGGCCTGGACGACGCGCCGCCCGAACTCTTCGCGGCCCAGCACAGCGCGCCCGGCCAGCGCGCCGACGCGCTGCTCGCGCTGCTGCTCGCGCTGGCGCGCCGCACGCCCCAGCTGGTCTGCATCGACGACCTGCAATGGGCCGACGACGCCTCGCTGCGCCTGCTGCACCGGCTGCGCGCCGCCGCCTCGGCCCAGGGCCTGCCGCTGCTGCTGCTGAGCGCCAGCCGCCCGACCGGCGAGCTGCCGGCCTCCAACGACGACCCGGCCCAGCTCATCGAGCTGCCACCGCTCAGCGAGACCGAGGCCGCGCGTGCGGTGCAGCAGCTGCTGCCGCAGATCGACCCCTTCATCGCCGCCGAGGTGCAGCGCCACGCCGGCGGCAACCCGCTGTTCATCGAGGAACTCTGCCACGCCGCTGCCGACACCGGCGAGGGCCTCGCCGAGGGCCAGAGCGGCTCGGCCTGGCTGGCCGCCCTGGTCGAGTCGCGCGTCGACCGCCTCGCCCCCGAGCAGGCCCAGCTCGTTCGCATCGCGGCCGTCATCGGCAACGTCATCCCGGTCTGGCTGCTCGAGATCCTGACCGGCTACGGCGAGCAGCACCCCGCCGTGCGGGCCCTCGCGGCCCAGGATTTCATCTTCCCCGACCAGCGCCCCGGCCATCTGCGCTTCAAGCACGGCATCACGCGCGACGTCGTCTACGAAGCCACCGGCCTGCACGAGCGCCAGGCCCTGCACCGCCACATCAGCGTCGCGCTGGCCGCGCGCGGCGGCAACCAGAGCCAGCTGCACGAGCAGCTGGCCTACCACGACGCCGCCGCCAACGACTGGCCCGCCGCCGCCCGCCACGCCGAAGCCGCCGGCGACCAGGCCCTGGTCGCCTCCGCGCTGGACCGCGCCAAGAAGCAGTTCCGCGCCGCGCTGGCCGCGCTCGAGTTCCTGCAGCAGCCCGGCGAGGGCGAAGACCAGGCCCGCGAACGCCGCCGCCGCTGGATCGGCATCGCGCAACGCCTGGGCATGGCCTGCGTCTTCGACGCCTCGCAGGACGACCTGCGCGTGCTCAAGCACGCCGTCGAGCTGGCCCATGCCGATGGCGACGCCAATCTCATCGCCCGCACCGAGTACTGGCTGGCCTATGTCGGCTACGCCCTTGGCGAGACGCGCGACAGCCTGCGCCACGCCCGCGCCGCCGTGCAGACCGCCGAAAGCTGCGGCGACACCGCGCTGCTGGCCCAGCTGTCCGGCACCGTCGGCCAGTTGCAGGCCGCCGCGGCCGACTACGCCGACGCGCTGCCGATGCTGGACCTGGCCATCACGCGCCAGCGCGAGCGCGCCAGCAAGAGCGCGGTGAACCAGATCGGCCTGTCCTTCTCGCTGTGCTGCCGCGCCTATGTGCTGGGCGACCAGGGCCTGTTCGCGCAGGCCCACGAGGTCTTCGCCGAGGCGCTCGCGCCCTTCGACGGCAGCGGCCATGCGGTGGAGGCCAGCATGCAGGGCTGGCGCGCCGCCGTGCTGCTGTGGCAGGGCCGCTGGGCCGAGGCCCGCGACGCCGCGGCCGTGGCCCACCGCGTCGGCGCCCAGGTGCGCAGCATGTTCACCTGCGCGATGGGCCATGCGGCCGGCGCCTACGGCGCCTGGATGCAGGCCCACGACCCGGCCGCGCGCCAGCACATCCTCGACGCCACCGCCTGGCTCGCGCCGCGCGGCGGCGGCCTGTACAGCAGCTTCCAGCACGGCTGGCTGGCCGACATCCTGTCCGAGCAGGGCGATGCCGGCGCCGCGCGCCAGCATGTGGCGCTGGCCCTCAGGCGCGGCCGCCAGCACGACTGGATCGGCGGCGCCATGGCCTACCGCGCCGCGGCGCGGCTGGCCGCGCGCATGGACGACGCGGCGCGCGCGCGGCGCTATCTGGCGCTGGCCCGCGAGGCCGGCGAGCGCCGCCAGTCGGCCCACGAGGCCGCCGTCACGGCGCTGCTGGAAGCCGAGCTGAGGCTGGACGACGGCTGGCGCGCCGCGGCAGACCGGGCCCGCGCCGAGTTCGAGCGCATGGGCATGAGCGGCTTCCTCGAGCGCGCCCTGCCGCACCTGGCCTGAGCCCGGCCCGCCAGGTCAGCCTCCGGTCAGGCGGCGATTTCTACAGTCGCGCGCCGCTGCCGGGCAAGCATCCGGCCTATCTGCACGCGCTGACCGATCTGCGCGCCGCCCGCTGGTTCATGTATCACCAGCCCGGCGATGCCAAGGTCGACGCGGACGAGGACGTGGGCATCCGCGAGATCGACGCCACGATCAACGAGATCAAGCGGGCGACCATCGACGATGGCAAGGACGTGAACGATCATCCGAACGTCGACGTGAAGGAGCACGGCGGCCGCCTGCTGAAGGCGATCGAGACGCTGCAAAAGGCGCGCGCCGACATCGCCAGGGAAGAGGACAACCCCGAGGTGCATCAGCTGCGCCATCGCGCCCTCCAGCACCTGGACCGTGCCATCCGCGCGGCCAAGGCCGCGCATGCCGAGTGGCTGAAGGACATGGGCCGCTGACCGCGGCCCGGCGGGGCGCAAGCGCCCCGCCTGCTAGACGGCCAGCGCCACCACCGTCGGCGCCCCGGTGAAGCGCATCACCCCGGCATCCATCACCGCCGCGATGACGCCCAGCATCACGCCCATGCCCATGCCATAGCCCGGGCAGGCATGGGGCGGCGGGCCGTTCGGGTCGACGCGGTCGCCGCCGAACGCAAGATGGTGGCGCAGCGGGTCCTGCTGGGTGGCCGAGCCCAGGGCCACGACCAGCACGTCACCGGCCTTCACGTCGACGCCGCCGAGGCGGTGGTCGGCGCGCGCCCGGCGCCAGACCTGGAAGGGCGTGGGCTTGTAGTTCAGCGTCGCGACCAGCGCCGGCCGCAGCCGCGCGACGGCGGCCGTGTAGCGCTCGGGCAGGCTGGCCGTGGCGGGCAGCTCGTGCCACTGCGGCTGCAGCTCCCAGAGCTTGCGCGTCTGCACCCAGATGGCCAGCGTGGCCAGCAGGTTGGCATGCGTCGTCGGCGGGAAGCCGAGCATGATGCCGGCCAGCATGCGCGTGGGCAGGTCGGCCGGCGCGCCGGGCACGGCGCGGGCCGCTGACAGGATGGCCTGGCTCAGCTTGGGCAACTGCTCGAAGGGCGTGGCGGCCAGCCAGCCATCTACCGCCTCGGTGAAGGCGCTGCCCGCCTGGCGGCCGGCGGCGCAGACGGCCGGCGTCGGATGCGGCCCGAAAACATAGCGCGACACGCGGAACAGCGCGGCCGGGCAGCGCGGCGCCTCGACCTCGGAAGGGGCGTGGAACTCGGTGCCCCAGACATGCCGGCCATCCGGCACGCCGAACCAGATCTGGCAGAGCTTGGCCAGCACGCCTTCGCTGAGCCGCTCCAGGTCCAGCGGCGTGTCGGTGGGCAGGTCGGCCGGCTTCTGGCCGGGCGGGAAGGCGGCCAGCAGGGCTTGCGCCTCCTGGCGCAGGCCGGCGATGCCGGCGCTGGCGACCTGGTAGGCGGCCATGAAGGAATCCGCCTCGCTGACGCTCTCGAGCACGCGGTTGACCACGGGCGCCTGCTCGCGGTGGCCGCTGTCGTCGTCCAGGCCCAGGTAGCCGACGCCGACCGAGTCGGCCATGCGCTCGCCGTAACCACTGACCGAGTAGCGATCCGGCGTGTTGCGCAGCACCTCCTGCACGCGATCCGCCGCGCCGACGAGCACGCCGTAGGAAGTCGCGACGACACCACCGGGCTGCTGGCGCACCCAGGCCCAGGCGGCGTCGCGGCGGTTGGGGTCTTCCAGCCAGCCCTGCCAGGCGGCGAAGTCCTCGCGCGGCGGCATGGCCGCAGGCAGGGGCGCCGTGGGCAGCTGCGGCAGCGGCAGCTCGACGAGGCCGGGCAGGGCCTTGAGCGCGCGCACGGAGGGCACGAAGAAATAGGCACCCCACTGCAGCGTGACGAAGGGCTCGCTGCCGAGGTCGATCTCGTAGGCGCGCCTGTCGTGCTCGAAGGGGTAGAGGCGCGGGCCCGCACCGGGGTCGACGACACCGAGCAGCGGGTCGCTCTGCGCCGAGTAGCCGCCGCTGGCATTGCCGCCGGCCACCCAGCGCTGCACGACCTCGAACTGCTCGGCCAGGTGGGCGTTGTAGGCCATGAAGATCAGGCCGCGGTCGGCGTCGTCCACCGGATGGTCGCGGTCGGGCGGCGGGCCATAGCTCATGCCGCGGCGCAGGATGCGCGGCATGCGGCTCCTGGCGAAGGCCTGGTCGGCGCCCAGGTCGCGCGGGTTGGTGCGGCGGATGTGGGCGTGGAAGGGGCAGAGCGCGCCCTTGGCATCGGCCTCGTAGTTGAAATCGTTGACCGCGCGGTCGTCGGCCAGCGGCTCGCCCGTGCGCCAGCGGCCCATCAGCTTGGCCAGCAGCAGCTCCTTGGGCAGGCCGGTGCGCTCGGCCTCGGCATGCATGCGCGCGTCCAGCCGGCCGACGTACTGGCGCAGCTTGCGCACGGCCAGGAAGCTGCCGCGGTCCAGCAGCGCATCGGGCTGCTCGGGCACGGCATAGCCCTTGTCGCGCGCGGTGGCGTAGCCCTGCAGCACCTCGCCGTCGCGCACGCGGTCGTCCCAGCGCTGGCCGGTGGCCTGCGGCGCCTGCCAGTCCGGCACGGGCTGGCTGATGCCGTCCTTGAAGCCGAAGCTCTCGCGCTCCGCACTGCTGCCGCGCAGCGGCTCGACGGCCATCAGCGCCAGGCCCGTGCCCTGGGTCAGCGCCGCCGCGATGGCGGCGATGCGGTCGTGGTCCGCCTGCGTGACGAGCTCGCCGGGCTCCGGGCTGGCGAAGCGCAGCTGCACGAGCAGATGGGCGCCGGCCGGGTCGAAGCGGTCGCGGCCGTTGACATGGGGCGCCAGTGCCCAATGAGCCGGGTGGTTGTGGCGCACATCGCCCAGCAGGCCGGCGCGCGCGGCCATGCCCTCCTTGAAGGCCTGCGGGAAACGCTCCAGCCGCGCCTGCGGCACGCCTAAAGCGCTCAGGCCGGCCAGCGTCAGCGCGACCTGGGTCCAGACGCCCTGCAGCGGCCCGGCCTGGGGCGGCTGCTGGCCCTCCGCGGTGACCGGCGCCGTCGACAGCCAGGCCAGCGCCGGGCCGGGCTGGGCCACGCGCATCAGCAGCAGCGCGCCGCGGTTGGCGGGCAGCTTGCTCAGCAGGCCGGCCTGGATGTCGGCATCGGCCAGCGGCAGCTCGCGCGCCTGGACGGCGGGCGGCGTCAGCGTGCTTTCGAACCATTGCAGCATCGCGAAGTGGCGGCGGCGCAGCAACTCGCCGGGCGTGTTGCCGGTGCCGATGGGGAAATGCTCGCGCGTGCCCAGCCGCGTCAGCTCGAACAGCACATCCTGCGTCGCGCGCAGCAGCACGCGGCCGTCCCAGGCCTGCTCGTTGAAATAGCGCTGCAAGGTGTACAGGCCCGCCAGCGGCACCAGGCCGCGCGCGGCCATCGCGAAGCGCTCGGCCGGCTCGGTGGGCAGCGGCGCCACTTCACCGGCGGCCGGCGCGCGCAGCCGGTCGGCGCCCAGCTCGCTGACATGGCCGCGCTGGGCGGCCTCCAGCCTCGACAGGTATTCGGCGTCGCTGACCGTGCGGCCGGACTCGATGAACAGGAAATCGGCCGACACCTCGTGCGCCCGCACCCAGCGCGCATAGGCCTCGAAGCTGCAGTTGCAGGACAGCTCATAGCCCTCGACATGGCAGAGGATGAGGTCCAGCGTGGAGCCGAGCTGGTCCCAGATGACCCGCATATACGGCTCCCAGCCGCCGTCGAAGTTGACGTTCAGCAGCAGCCGGTCGGGGGCGCCGTCCCGGCCGTCGACGACGGCCCAGCGGAAGGAATGCACGATGCGCCAGCGCGCGACGATGTCACTGTAGCGCGAGGCCGGCGCACTGGACTCGCGCGAGCCCAGGCGCAGGCCGTTGAGCGTGCGCAGCACCTTGCGCAGGCGGTCGACATGAGTCGCCACCTCCAGCGCGTCGACAAAACCGGGTTTGATGTCGGCCAGCAGCACCAGATCGGTGATGCCGCCGAGTTGAACGTCGTTGCCGCGTGCCATGGTTTCCCTCCCAGGATGAGGTGGCAAGTATCCCGGCGCGGCATGACGGCGCGACTGCAGTGATCCCCCAGTTTGTTGACGCCGCGCGGCACGCCTTGGTCCGCACCAGCCGCAGCTCATCCGCGAAAAACCGCAACCTATCGCAAACCCTAGGTCTGCAGGGCCTCTTCCGAACACACTGCCAGCCATAGACACGGGAGAACAGCCATGAACCGCATCAGCACCACCGCCCACCGCAACCGCCTGCAAGCCTTCGGCGCCGCCATCCTCGTCGCCCTGGTCGCACTGACCGGTGCCAGCTGGATGACGCTGACGGCGCCGGCCGAGGCGCCCGAGGTCATCAAGCTGGATCGCGTCGTCATCAGCGGCGTGCACACGCCCGAGCCCACGGTGGCCCAGCTGCCGCGCGTCGTCATCGAGGGCCGCCGCAACACGGCGGGCGAGACCATCCAGGTCGCCAGCGCCTGCGTGGCTCCGGCCGTCTGCTAACGGCCCAGCACGCGAAGGATCTCGCGGCCATAGGCCTCGAGCTTCTTCGCGCCGACGCCGCTGATCTCGCCCAGCTCGGCCAGGTCGCCCGGCAGCACGCGAGCCATCTCGGCCAGCGTCGTGTTCTGGAAGATCACATAGGCCGGCAGGCCGTGCTCCTTGGCCACCTCGGAGCGCCAGGCCTTCAGCGCCTCGAAGCGCTCCTGAGCCTCGGCGTCCAGGCCCAGCGCCGGGTCGGCCTTGGGCTTGGCGCCGCCGCGTGAGGCCTTGGCCTTGCCACGTGGCTTCTTCTCCTCGGCCTCGCGCAGCCTCACGTCCACGTCGCCCTTGAGCACCGCGCGCGCACTGTCCTGCAGCGCCAGCGTGTTGAACTCGCCCTCGGCGGCCACATGGCCCAGCGCGATCAGCTGGCGCAGCACGGCACGCCATTGCTGCTCCGACAGGTCGGCACCGACCCCCCAGGTGGACAGGCTCTCGTGGCGGTACTGCTGGGTCTTGTCGGTGGCCTTGCCGCGCAGCACGTCGATCAGGTGGCCGGCGCCGAAGCGCTCGCCGCGCTGGTGGAAGCGGTAGATGCAACTCAGCAGCTTCCTCGCCGCCTCGGTCGCGTCCCAGGTCTGAGGCGGGTTCAGGCAGTTGTCGCAATTGCCGCAGGGTTCGCTCGCCTCGCCGAAGTAGGCCAGCAGCCGCACGCGCCGGCAGTCGGTCGCCTCGGCCAGGGCCAGCAGCGCATCCAGCTTGCCGCGCTGGCCCTGCTTGAAGACCTCGTCCGCCGGGCTGTCGTCGATCATGCGGCGCTGGTTGACGACGTCGGCCAGGCCATAGGTCATCCAGGCCTCGGCGGGCGCACCGTCGCGGCCGGCACGGCCGGTCTCCTGGTAGTAGGCCTCGATGTTCTTGGGCAGGTCCAGGTGGGCGACGAAGCGCACGTCGGGCTTGTCGATGCCCATGCCGAAGGCGATGGTGGCGACCATGATGAGGCCGTCCTCGCGCAGGAAGCGGTCCTGGTGGCGGCGCCGCACGTCGGCGTCCAGGCCGGCGTGGTAGGGCAGCGCGTTCAGGCCCTCGCTCTTCAGCCACTCGGCCGTCTCCTCCACCTTCTTGCGGCTCTGGCAGTAGACGATGCCGGCATCGCCCTCGTGCTCGTCGCGCACGAAGCGCAGCAGTTGCTCGCGCGGCGAGCCGTTCTTCTCGACGATGAGGTAGCGGATATTGGGCCGGTCGAAGCTGCTGATGAAGACGCGCGCGTCCTGCAGCTGCAGCCGCTGGATGATGTCCGCGCGGGTCAGGTCGTCGGCCGTGGCCGTGAGAGCGATGCGCGGCACCTCGGGGAAGCGCTCGTGCAGCAGGCTGAGCTGCAGGTACTCCGAGCGGAAGTCATGCCCCCATTGGCTGACGCAGTGGGCCTCGTCGATGGCGAACATCGACAGCAGGCCGCGCTCCTGCAGCGATGCGAGCTGGGCCAGGAAGCGCGGCGTCGTGAGCCGCTCGGGCGCCGCGTACAGCAGCGTGAGGCGCCCGCTCATCATCTCGCGCTCGATGCGGCTGGCCTCCTCGCCCGTCTGGCTGGAGTTCAGGAAGGCCGCGTGCACGCCGGCCTCCTCCAGCGCGCCGACCTGGTCGTGCATCAGCGCGATCAGCGGGCTCACCACCACGGCGACCCCCTGGCCGCGTCGGTGGCGCAGGATGGCGGGCACCTGGTAGCACAGGCTCTTGCCGCCACCGGTGGGCATCAGCACCAGGGCGTCGCCGCCGGCGGTGAGCTGCTCGACGATGTCGCCCTGCTGGCCGCGGAAGGCGGTGTAGCCGAAGACCTGGGACAGCACCGCTTGCGGCGTGTCCGGTGCGGAGGAATGATGGAGGGGCGACTGCATGGCGAAGGCCGGGATTGTCGCCAACAACTCGCCGGGCTCCTCCGGCCCCAGGAGATCGTCATGCTGCGTCATCGTTTCGCCGGCCTGTCGCTGGCCGCTTTCGCCGCCTGCGCCGGCGCCCAGACCGCCGCGCTCAACGGCGCCGTCGCCGCCCAGGTCGACCGCGCCTATCCCGAGCTCGAGGCCCTCTACCAGGACATCCACAGCCACCCCGAGATCGCCTTCGAGGAAACGCGCACGGCCGCGAAGCTCGCCGCCGAGATGCGCGCGCTGGGCTTCACCGTGACGGAACACGTCGGCAAGACCGGCCTCGTCGCGATCTACGAGAACGGCGCCGGCCCCACCGTCATGGTGCGCACCGAGCTGGATGCGCTGCCGATGGAGGAGAAGACCGGCCTGCCCTACGCCAGCCGCGCCAAGACCCTGTCCAACGGGCGCGAAAGCTTCGTCGCCCACAGCTGCGGGCACGACGTGCACATGGCCGCCTGGGTGGGCGCGGCGCGCACGCTGGTCGCGCTGAAGGACCGCTGGCAGGGCCGGCTGATGTTCATCGCCCAGCCGGCCGAGGAGATCGTCTCGGGAGCCCGCGCGATGGTCGAGGATGGGCTGTTCACGCGCTTCCCCAGGCCCGATGTCGCCGTCGCGATCCATACGACCAACACGGCCTATGGCACGGTGCAATACCGCGCCGGGCCGTCGATGTCGGCCAACGACACCTTCGAGATCGTGTTCAAGGGCCGCGGTGGCCATGGCTCGGCGCCGCACGAGACCATCGACCCGATCGCGACGGCCGCCCGCTTCGTCACCGACGTGCAGGCCGTCGTCAGCCGCGAGAAGGACCCGCGCGAGTTCGGCGTCATCACGGTCGGCGCCTTCCAGGCCGGCACGGTAGGCAACATCATCCCCGACCAGGCCGTGCTGCGCGGCACGATCCGCTCCTATCTGCCAGAAGTACGCGAGGTGCTGCTTAAAGGCCTGCGCCGCACGGCCGAGCATGTCGCCGCGGCGTCCGGCGCTCCGGAACCGGAGATCACGATCACGCCCGGGGTCGGCACGATGATGAATGACGAAAGCCTCATTCGACGGATCGAGCCCGCCATCAAGAGCGCCCTCGGTGCCGACCATGTGTTGCTGGCCCGTCCGAACACCGCGAGTGACGATTTCTCGGTCTTCGCTGTCCAGGGCGTGCCCTCGCTGATGATGCAGTTCGGTGTCTACCCGCCCGAGCGGGTCGAGGCTGCCGCCAAGCCCGGCGCCGCGCAACTGCCACGCAACCATTCACCGTTCTTTGCCCCGGTGGCCGAGCCCAGCATCAAGACCGGCATCAAGATCACCAGCGCGACCGTGCTGGCGCTGATGGACAAGCGCTGAACGGAGCCCGTCATGCCCACACCCGAAGAACTGCGCCAGACCCTGATCCGCAATTTCCACGACGCGCCGCTCGAACGCTTCGAGCGCCCGCCGCTCTACGACACGCGCTCGACCTCGCTGACCGAGGGCACGGCCGCGGCCAAGCTGGGCGCGAGCTTCGACATCGTCCCGCCCGGCAAGCAGAGCTGCCCCTACCACTTCCATTACGCGCAGGAGGAGATGTTCGTCATCCTGCAGGGCGAGGGCACGCTGCGCGTGGCCGGCGAACTCGTACCCATCAAGGCCGGCGACGTCATCACCACGCCCGCCGGGCCTGGCTACCCGCACCAGATTCTCAACACCTCGGACGCGCCGCTGCACTACCTCAGCATCAGCACCAAGGAGAGGCCCGAGGTCTGCGAATACCCGGACTCGGGCAAGGTCGGCGTCTTCGCGTCGGGGCTGCGCTTCCTGCAGAAGCGCGAGGCCGGGCTGGACTACTGGGACGGCGAGCCCTGAGAAATCTGGGCGCGCTGTCAGCGCGTCACACGCAGTCCCAGCCCAGCCGCACCAGGCTGCACTGGCGGCAGACGAACTTGTAGAACGCGTTGTCGCCGGCCGGCTCGTAGTCGCGCGTGGCGGCGGCCCATTGCTTCTCGGTCGTCCCGTAGTGCTGGCGCCAGTCCGCCCGCGTCGCCTCGCTCGCGTCCTCGACATCCTCGACCGACGCATCGCCGTGGAACTCGCAGGCGTCGCCGCAATGCGCCAGCCACTCCTCCTGCTGCCAGGACGAATAGCCCGGCGTCCTGAGGCTCACCTCGTCGACGATGTCCTGCGGCAGGCCCGCCTTCTGGAGCGGATGCGCGTCCGAGAAGCTCGCGCCCAGCCTGGCCGCGGCCGAGCCGTCGGCGATGCACCAGGGGCAGAGCTTCTCGTCCAGGTCGCTGGTCGCATAGACCGGCTGCACATAGACGAAGCCACGCGCCTGGCCGCAGCAGGCGCACTGGATGCGCCGCGGCTCGATCGCGCCCGTGGACAGCGGGTCGGCGTGGTAGCGAAAGACGGGAAGGTCGTTGTTCATCGTTGCTCCCTGTGGGGTTCATCGGCCGGGTCGGGCCGGCTCAGAAGGTGTGAATGAATCCGGCGCGCCCGAGCGGGTCGCCCAAGGGGCCTCAATCTAGGCGCAAAGCACAGCCGTAGCTCGGGCTACGGCGAGCATTTGCAACGAAGAGTGGGGCGCTTTGGGCGGAACGAGCGGGTGTGCAGGGTTCGTTCACAGCTTCTCAGTAGTGCGGCGGCAGCTCGTCGCGCAGCGTGCGGGGTGCGCCGGGCTCGGCCGATGTGCGGTCGCGCAGCTCCACCAGCTCGCGGACCAGCCGGTCGATCTGGGCCTGCTGGCGCACGACGACCTGGTTGAGCTGCTCGACCGTGTCCTCGGCGAAGCTGGCCTTGATCTCCAGGTCGGTGATGCGCTGCTCGAGGGTTTGAAGGGTGTCCATGCCCCTATTGGATCAGCGCCTGTCGCCCCTGGCGGAGATGGTGCCCATGCCCGACACCGAGCGCTGCACGCTGGGGTTGCCGAAATAGTCCACCGAGCCGATGCCGGAGATGTGGGCCGAGAGATCGCCGGTGACCCACAGCAGCACATTGCCGATGCCGCTGACGCTGACGCGGGCACTCCGGGCCTGCAGGCGGTCGGCCACGACCTTGCCCTTGCCCGAGATCTGCAGCGTCAAATCGTCCACGCGGCCGCCGAGCTGGCCGTCGCCGGCGCCGGAGATGGCGAAGCTGAGCTGCCGGGCCTGCAACTGGTCCAGCCGAGCCTGGCCCGCGCCGCTGATGCTGAGCCTGAGCTGGTCGCAGCGCAGGGCCCCAGGCGCATGCACGTCGCTCGCGCCGGAAACGGTGAGCTGGCGCAGCTCGCGCATCTCGACCTGGACGAAGACCTTGGACGAATTCCAGAACTTCCAGCCGCCGCTGGGGCGGATGACGAGCTGGCGGTCGGCCAGCTCGACCTCCACGCCCTTCTGCGCGTCGGCGTCTCCGGCCACGAAGGCCTGGTCCCGCTCGCCCTGCACGAGGACGACGCGGGCCGCACCGGCCAGCTCCAGGCGGTCGAATTCGCCCGGCGCATAGATCCGGCCCGGCCCGGCGGGCAGGGCCGGTGGCGCCAGCGGGGCCTCGGGCACCGGCAGGGAGGGCGGCGCGGGGGGCGCAACGGTCTGGGCGCCGGCCAGGCCGGCAGCCCAGGCCAGCAGCAGCGGGAGCAGTCTAGGAGACCAGAGGCGGGGCTTCACAGCGACTGCTCCCGGAGCATCTTGGACACCTCGCGGTTGGCCGTGATGCGCGAGCCGTCGCGCAGCTGCACGACGAGCTGGGAGTTCTCGTCGGGCGTCATGCTGTCGACGAAGTCCAGGTTGACGATGCAGCCGCGCTGCACGCGCAGGAAGCGCGCCGGGTCCAGCCGCGTCTCGAAGTCGGCGATGGGCAGGCGCACCAGGAAGCTGCGGCCCTTGCTCGTGATGGCGGTGTATTTGTTGTCGGAGCGCAGGCATTCGATGGCGTCGACCTGCAGCGGGAAGATCTTGCCCTGGTCGCGCACCAGCAGGCGGGTCAGCGGCGCGTCGGCCGGCGTGCCCAGGGCCTGGGCGACCTCCGAGTTGCTGGGGGCCGCGTCGCGCAACGCGTGCGCCACGGCCTCGTCGAAGCGCTCGCGCGAGAAGGGCTTGAGCAGATAGTCCACCGCGTGCAGCTCGAAGGCGGTCAGCGCATGCTGGTCGTAGGCCGTCGTGAAGATGATGCGCGGCTGGTGGGCATCACCCTGCAGCACCTGCACGACCTGCAGGCCGGTCAGGCCCGGCATCTGGATGTCGGTCAGCACCAGGGCGGGCTTCAGGGCGCGGATCTGCGCCAGCGCCTCCTCGCCGTCCTCGCAGACGGCCACCAGCTGCAGGCCCGGCGTGGCCTTGACCCAGTCGGCCAGCGCCTCGGCGGCCAGGGGTTCGTCTTCGGCGATCAGGACGGTGGTGGTGCTCATGTCTGTGGAATAAACAAGTCGACGCGAAATCCCGCGCCGGGGGCGGTGTGGATCCGGAGCCGGGCCTGGCCCTCGTAGTCCAGCGCGAAGCGCTTCCTCAGCGCGGCCAGGCCCACGCCGCGGCGCTGGCCGGGCTTGGGTTCGAGCGCCTCGGGCTCGCAGCCCGGGCCGTCGTCGGCCACGGCCAGGTCCAGCCCATGGTTGAGTGCGTTGCGACGCGCCGTGATCGTCACGCAGCCGCCGCCCTTGCGCGGCGCCACGGCATGCAGGATGGAGTTCTCGACCAGCGGCTGGAGTGTGAGCGGCGGCAGCTCGTCGGCCAGCACGCGCTCCTCCAGCTGCCAGTCCACGCGCAGCCGCGGGCCCAGGCGCAGGGCTTCGAGCGCCAGGTAGTCGCGCAGGAAGTCGATCTCGTCGGCGAGCAGCACGCGGTCTTCGGCGCCGCGCTTGGTGTCCAGCACATAGCGCAGCATGGACGCGAACTTCAGCAGCGCGGCCTCGGCACCGGCCGGGTCCTTGCGGGTCAGCGCGATCAGCGTGTTCAGCGTGTTGAACAGGAAATGCGGGTTGAGCTTGCCGCTGATGGCCGACAGCTCGGCCTTGGCCAGCGCGCTCTCGGCCTGGGCCGCAGCGATGGCGGCCGAGCGCGCGGCGCGCGACTGCAGCACGGCCGTGAAGGCGGTGGCGATTGCTGCATAGACCACCACTCCCCAGACCGAACGCCACAGCAGGCCGGCCAGCAGCACGGCGCCGGCATGGTCGGCACCGAACAGCGTCGCGTTGACGGCGAACTCGCCCGCCTGCCACAGCGCCGAGAAGGCGAGAGCTGCCAGCGCGTGGGCCAGGCCCGTCGCGGCCGGGCCGGCGTCGCCGGCATGCAGGCGTCGCGCCAGCGGCCAGACAGCCACGCCCAGCAGCATCGGCGCCCACAGCATCGTCGTGGCCTGGTAGACCGCCAGCCAGAAGGGGTCCAGGCCGCGGTCGAACTCGCTGCCGGCCAGCACGAACAGGCACCAGGCCAGCGCACAGGCGCCTGCGTAAGACAGCCACAGCCGCCGGTTGCTGCGGCGGTTGCCGGGGTGGGGGCCGAGGGTCACCATGGCTTCATCTTAGGGAGGGGCGACGGCGAGACGGTGGCCGGAGAGACAAAATGCGGGCGCCGAGGTGCGGGATGCGGTCTGCGGGGTGTTGCTGACAGGGCAGGAGACCCCGCCCGGCATAATTCGCCCCCTTCCCATCGAATTCGGACGAGCGTCATGGCCAGCGTCAACAAAGTCATCCTCATCGGCAACGTCGGCAAAGACCCCGAGGTCCGCTACAACCCCAGCGGCGGCGCCTGGGTCACCCTCAGCCTGGCCACGACCCGCAACTGGAAGAACCGCGAGACCGGCGAGCGCCAGGAAGAGACGGAATGGCACCGCGTCGTCTTCAACGACCGCCTGGCCGAGATCGTCGGCGAATACGTCCGCAAGGGCCGCCCGCTCTATGTCGAAGGCCGCCTGAAGACCCGCAAGTGGCAGGACAAGGAAGGCCGCGACACCTACACGACCGAGATCATTGCCCAGGAGATGCAGCTGCTGGGCGGCCGTGAAGGCGGCGGCGGTGGCGATGAAGGCGGCGCCGGCGGCTACAGCCGCGGCGGTGGCAGCGACGACATGGGCGGCGGCCGCCCCGCGGCCCGCCCGGCCGCGCCGCGCCCGGCGCCCCAGCGCGCCCCGGCCCCGGCGCCCAAGGCGTCGACCGGCTTTGACGACATGGACGACGACATCCCGTTCTAAAAAGTACCTGTAGGTAGTCTGTCAACATCAGGCCCGCAGCCCAATGGCTGCGGGCCTTTTGCTTGTTTACGCGCTTCCTTGCTGGGTCTGAGCGACGCCGAGGGGTGATCCAAAGTGGTGTTGCATGGTGGGTGATCTCCGCCGCGCGGCAGATTTGGCCAACGCCATCAATAGCTCCAAGTAGCAATTGGCATAGCGCGCCTGGTTCATTGCGACCATCGCCGCTTGAGCTCTGCACTTTCCCATCAGGCAGCCCATCGCCGAGTTGCCTAGCGGCCCCTGGCTGTCGTGCAAGTAGATTTGCCTTGCAATGGTACTTTAGATATATTCTATTTGTATGCCAAAGCCTGCCCGCGCCATCCAGCAGTTGCCGCCATCCACTATCGCTGCGCTCGACAAGCTCGGTGCAGATCTGGCTGTGGCCCGGCTGCGTCGCAAAGAGTCGCTGAAGACCTGGGCCAAGCGCATGGGCGTGACGGTGCCGACGCTGCTGCGCCTCGAGTCTGGCGACCCGACCGTCAGCCTCGGCATCGTCGCATCGGCGCTCTGGCTGCTCCAACGCGACGGCGAACTCGGGAACCTAGCAGCGCCGGAATTCGATCGAGGCGCAATCGAGATGGATGTCCGGGCCGCGGTCGATTTGGGAAGGGCCCGTGCCCAGGCATCCGCTGACGCTCGACTCCGCAAGCAGAGCAAGACAGCCTGATGCGCTACGACACGCTCTACCTCTGGTACCTCGCTGATCCGGCCGCGCCGCGATACGTAGGTGTCCTGCAGCTGGTCGCCGCCGGAAAGGGCGTTTCCCTGCGTTACGGCCAGCAATGGCTCAAAGAGGGATTCCCGCTCAGCGAGGACCTGCCGCTCATCGATACCGAGCACATGCCTCCCGGCCGTCTGGCAGGTGACGCACGGGCCGTCGGCGCGGTCGATGACGCGCGCCCTGATCGCTGGGGCGAAAAAGTCATCCGCTTCGTGAACAAGCCGAAGCGTGCCTCCCTGATGGAGTACCTGTACTACGCCGGTGACGAGCGCTTCGGCGCTCTCGGCGTGTCCACATCCGAGACTGCCTACAGCCCGCGGGCCGGCGGCCCGCTACCGCGCCTGGCCGACGCCCAGGAGCTCAGCGAAGTCGTGGCCAAGATCGAGGCTGCGGAACCTCTGTCCGATCTCGAGGCCCGGATCATCGCTGGCGGCGGCAGCCCGCTCGGTGGCGCCAAACCCAAGGCGCTCATCGAGATTGATGGTCAGGAATGGGTCATCAAGTTCTTCAACAACGAGCCCGTCGACACACCGTTGATCGAGCATGCGTCGATGACGCTAGCCCGAAAGGCGGGCATCACCACTGCCGAGACCCAGGTCATCAGGCTCCAGGACGGCAACGCCGTGGCGGTGCGACGCTTCGACCGCACCCCCGGCGCCCGAATCCACAGCATTTCCGCGGGTACGGCGATTCGTGCGGCAACGGCAAGCGGCGCCGAGCCAGAGATGGGCTACCCGGCCCTTGCGCGCATCCTTCGCCGCACGGGCGTCTCGCTGAACGACACCCACTTGCGAGACGCGCGCGAGCTTTTCCGGCGCATGGTGTTCAACATCCTCATCGACAACACGGACGACCACGAGAAGAACCATGCCCTCCTGGTGGTCAGCCCTCGCGAAAACGGACGCCTGAAGCTAGCGCCGGCCTATGACGTCCTGCCGACGAACTCTGGCCAGGGCTTCCAGGAGTTCATCTGTGGCGCCGCGGGGCAGGAGTCGACGCTCACGAACGCGATGTCGCAGTTCGACGCATTCGGACTGCTGGCAATCGAAGCGGCCCAAGAGATCGCGTATGTCATCCGCGTGGTCAGCGGCTGGCGGGAGCACTTCGCGGCGGTTGGCGTCACCGACCGCGACATCGAAAGCCTGGCTGAGCGAATCGATGCCGACGAATTGCGATCACAGCGAGAAAACTTCGACCCGTCGACATACGAAGCGGCCGCGGTCAAGCCTAAGCGTGCCAGTCCATTTTCCAAGACGGGGCAGCGTTGAAATCTGATGGCTCTGGCGGCCCTGTGATGTAAACAAGGAATCCAGAAAACCAATGACTTGTTTACGCCGTGAAAAAAGTTCTGTCGCAAACGGCCGGCTTCTCATAGGACGAGCGGTGCTGTTGACATCGCCAAGGTGAACGTAACCGTTCTGACACCCGGATCGCCGCATCGGCACCTCACAAGGCCCGCAACGCCAGCCGTTGCGGGCCTTTTGTTTGCGCGGCCTATTCCTCCGGAAGCTCGGCGAAGCGCTGCGCCAGGAAGTCGATGAGGCCACGCACGGCGGGCAGCAGGCCGCGCCGGGACGGGAAGACCGCGTGGACGACGGCGCCCTTCGAGCACCAGTCGGGCAGCAGCCGCACCAGTTGCCCGCTGCGCAGCTCGTCCATCAGGATCATGGCCGGCAGCTGCACGACGCCCAGGCCCGCCACGGCGGCGGCACGCAGTGAATGCATGTCGTCGCTGACCAGGCGCGGCCGATAGGCGATCGCCGCCGTCACCCCTTGCGGGCCGATCAGCTGCCAGCGGTGCTCACGCTCGCCCAGGCCGACACCCAGGCTGGGCAGGCGGTCCAGGTCGGCCGGCACGGCGGGCAGCGGATGCTGTTTGCAGAAGACGGGGCTGGCGACGAGCACCCAGTCGCGCTGCGCGAGCTCGCGCATCACGAGGCTGCTGTCCTCCAGCGGTGGCATGCGCGCACGGATGGCGATGTCATAGCCCTCCGCGACCAGATCGACCGGCCGGTTGAGGCCCGCCAGATGGACCTCGACCTGCGGGTTCAGCGCCATGAACTCCACGACCATCGCGGCCACGCGGGCGTGCAGCAGCGCGACCGGGCAGCTCATGCGCACGACGCCGCGCGGCTCGCCCGACACCTGCTCGACGGCCTCCTCGGCCGCCTGCGCCTCGACCAGCATCGCCTTGCAGTGCCGGTAGTAGTGGCTGCCGATGTCGGTGACCGAGAAGCGCCGCGTCGAGCGCTGGATCAGGCGCACGCCCAGCCTGTCCTCGAGCTGGGCGACGCGCCGGCTCAGCTTGGACTTGGGCAGGCCCAGCGCGCGGGCGGCGGGCGCGAAGCCGCCGTGGTCGACCACATGGGCGAAGTACTTCAGGTCGTTCAGGTCCTGCATGGCGACGCTCCATTGTTCTATTTTCAGAACGATGAAGCGCAATATTAGGCTCTACCGAAGCATTGGCTCGAAACCTACATTTATTTCACGCCGGGGGCAGGACGCCCCCGCCTCGACAAGGAGTGTGAGATGAAGAAGGTTCTCGGCATCTACGGCAACCGCAACCAGCACTGGGTCGGCGACGGCTTTCCGGTGCGCAGCCTGTTCTCCTACGGCACGCTGGGCCAGCACGCCAGCCCCTTCCTGCTGCTGGACTACGCCGGCCCGGCCACCTTCGGGCCCGGCCAGCGCCGGCGCGGCGTCGGCGAGCATCCGCACCGCGGCTTCGAGACGGTGACCGTCGTCTACCAGGGCGAGGTCGAACACCGTGACTCCACCGGCGCGGGCGGGCGCATCGGCCCCGGCGACGTGCAGTGGATGACCGCCGGCAGCGGCATCCTGCACGAGGAGTTCCATTCGCAGGACTTCGCCCGCCAGGGCGGCACGCTGGAGATGGTGCAGCTGTGGGTCAACCTGCCCGCCAAGGACAAGATGACCGCGCCGCGCTACCAGACGCTGACGAGCACCGACATCCCGGTCGTCGCCCTGCCCGGCGAAGCGGGCTCGCTGCGTGTCATCGCAGGCGACTACCTGGGCCACCGCGGCCCGGCGCGCACCTTCACGCCCATCGACATGTGGGACCTGAGGCTGGACGCCGGCAAGGCCGTCGACCTCGACCTGCCCGAGGGGCGCAACGTGGCCGTCGTCGTGCTGCGCGGCACGGTGCTGGTGAACGATGCCGAGGTCGTCCGCGAGGCCACGATGGCCCTGCTCGACCGCGGCGGCCGCCGCGTGCGCCTGGAAGCCAACGACGGCGCGACGGTGCTGCTGCTCAGCGGCGAGCCCATCGCCGAGCCCCTGGTCGGCCATGGCCCCTTCGTCATGAACAGCGCCGAGCAGATCGAGCAGGCCTACGACGACTTCCGCAGCGGCCGCTTCGGGCGCATCCCGCCGCAGCAGCTGGCGGCGGCCCAGCCGGCCTGACCCCCAAGGCGCCGCCGCAAACCGGCGGCGCCTCCCCCACCTGCGGGCCCGGCCCGCAATCCATGAAACGGAGACCGACATGCAGACCCTGACGACCGTGGTCCTGGCCCAGCCGGGCTCGGGGATGTTCGCAGCCTGCGACGCCGCCGGCGCCTGCGCGCTGCTGGAGCTGGTCGAAGGCAAGGTGCCGCCCGTCGGCGCCCGCCTCGACGGCGACACCAACAGCATCGGCATCGGCGCGCTGCGCCTCGGCGACGACGCGGCGCTGTCGGCCTTCGTGCACGCCTACGACTGTTCCCTGCAAGCGGTCCAGGACGCGATCCGCTGAGGCCGCACCGCGGCCACCTCCCAACCGCGTCCACTCTCCCCAGAAAGGAAATCCACCATGTCCAAGCCCTACGCCCGTCTCGACAAGAACAACGCCGCCGTGCTGCTGGTCGACCACCAGGCCGGCCTGTCCTCCCTCGTCCGCGACATCGAACCCGACAAGTTCCGCAACAACGTGCTGGCCCTGGCCGACCTGGCCCGCTACTTCAAGCTGCCGACCATCCTGACCACGAGCTTCGAGAACGGGCCCAACGGCCCGCTGATGACGGAGTTGAAGCAGGGCTTCCCCGAGGCCCCCTACATCGCCCGCCCCGGCCAGATCAACGCCTGGGACAACGAGGACTTCGTCAAGGCCGTCAAGGCGACCGGCAGGAAGCAGCTCATCATCGCCGGCATCGTGACCGAGGTCTGCGTCGCCTTCCCCGCGCTGTCGGCGCTGGCCGAGGGCTACGAGGTCTTCGTCGTCACCGACGCCTCGGGCACCTTCGACGCCGTGACGCGCCAGGCCGCCTGGGACCGCATGAGCACGGCCGGCGCCCAGCTGCTGAGCTGGTTCGGCGTGGCCTGCGAGCTGCATCGCGACTGGCGCAACGACATCGAGGGCCTGGGCACGCTGTTCGCGAACCACATCCCGGACTACCGCAACCTGATCAACAGCTACACGACGGTGCAGGCCAATCGCTGACCCACCGGGCCCCTGTCCGCGGCCGCGGCTGTCAAGAATCCCCTACACGGGCCCGATGGCGCCGGCGCCGCGGCTGAGCGAAAGTCAAGGTCATGGCCAGTAAATAGGAGGTAAGCCATGCGTGACAACGGACCGGTGAACCAGCAGGAATACGAGATCAGCAGCGACACGCCCCTCGTGTCCACGACCGACCTGCACAGCCGCATCACCTACTGCAACCCGGCCTTCATTGCCGCCAGCGGCTTCACCCGCGAGGAGCTGGTGGGCGAGCCCCACAACATGATCCGCCACCCCGACATGCCGGCCGAGACCTTCCGCGACATGTGGGCCACGCTGAAGGCCGGCGAGCCCTGGACGGCGCTGGTCAAGAACCGCCGCAGGGACGGCGGCTTCTACTGGGTGCGCGCCAACGTGACGCCGGTGCGCGACGCCGGCGGCATCTGCGGCTATATGTCGGTGCGCACCAAGCCCAGCCGCGCCGAGGTGCAGGCCGCCGAAAGCCTGTACGCGCAGATGCGCGAGGAATACCGCGCCGCCGGTGGCGGCAAGAGCGCGCGGCTGGCGACGCGGCTGCACCGGGGCGCCCTGCAGCGCGCCGGCCTGGCCGGGCTGGCGACGCGGCTGCGGCGCCAGGCCGGGCTGTGGGCGCAGGGCGGCGTGCTGCTGGGCAGCGGCGCGCTGAGCGCCGCGCTGGCCCTGGCCGCGGCCGGCTCGCTGGCGCTGAGCCCGGTGCTGGCCGTCGCCGGCGCCGCCGCGTTGACGACGCTGCCGCTGCTGGCCTGGCTGCACCGCCGCAGCGACAAGGCCCTGCTCGAAGCCGCCCTGGCCGCCGAGCGCCTGGCCTCGGGCGACCTGACGCAGAACCTGCAGTCGACCCGCGCCGACGCCCAGGGCCGGCTGATGCGCGCGCTGGCCCAGCTGACCGTGAACCTGCAGGCCGTCGTCGGCGATGTGCGGCGCGAGGTGGACGGCGTGCATCTGGCCTGCTCCGAGATCGCCGCCGGCGGGCGCGACCTGGGTGAGCGCACCGAGACCCAGGCCGGCAGCCTGCAGCAGGCCGCCGCGGCGCTGGAGCAGGTGGCCGCCACCGTGCGCCACACGGCCGACGGCGCCGTCAAGGCGCGCGACCTGGCCCACGACACGGCCAGCGCTGCCCACCAGACCGGCGTCACCAGCGAGGCCGCCAGCGCCAGCATGGAGGCGGTGCGCGAGACCTCGACCCGCATCAACGAGATCGTCGGCGTCATCGACGGCATCTCCTTCCAGACCAATATCCTGGCGCTGAACGCGGCCGTCGAGGCGGCGCGCGCGGGCGACTCGGGTCGCGGCTTCGCGGTGGTGGCCGCCGAGGTGCGCACATTGGCCGGGCGCACCCGCGAGGCCGCGCAGGAGATCAAGAACCTGGCCGAGAACGCGCGCGCGCGCGTCGAGGAAGGCGCCCGCATCGTCGCCGAGACCGGCCGCTCCGCCCGCCAGGCCGAGACGGCGGTAGCGCAGATGAACGAGCTCATCGGCCGCATCAGCACGGCCGTGGAGCAGCAGAGCGGCGGCATCGGCGAGGTCAACGGCAGCGTCGCCAGCATCGACGGCATCACGCAGCAGAACTCGGCCCTGGTGGAGGAGCTGTCGGCCTCGGCCCTGTCCCTGGCCCACCAGGCCGAACTGGTGACGCAGGCGGTGCGGGTGTTCCGCCTGGAGGGCCGCGGCGCCAGAATGGCCGCATGAAGCGAGCAGCGCGGCTGACCCGGCGTTCGGCGGCGCACCCCGGCTCCGCCGCGCGGGCAGGCGGCGCCGACAACCTGCACGACGCCCACAAGGCGCTCGCGGCCATCGTCGATGGCGCCAGCGATGCCGTCATCAGCATCAACGGCGACGGCCTCATCACCCTTTTCAACCCGGCCGCCGAGCGCATCTTCGGCCACCCGGCCGCACTGATGCTGGGCGGGCCGATGGACCGGCTGCTGCCCGTGGCGGTGCGCGCCGGCCACCCAGCCCTGATCAGCCGCTTCGCCCAGTCCGGCGTGACCCAGCGCAGCATGGGTGTCGGGCGGGTGCAGGGCCTGCGGGCCGACGGCCGCATGCTCGAGCTGGAGGCCTCGATCTCGCAGGCCGTCGCGAACGGCCAGGTCGCGCTGACCGCCATCCTGCGCGACGTGACCGAGCGCGTCGCCCAGGAGCGCCTCATCGAGACGGCGCGCGACGAGCTGGCCCAGCTCAACCGCCGCCTGCTCGAGCAGGAGAAGCAGACCAGCCGCAAGCTCGCCCAGGGCCTGCACGACGAGCTCGGCCAGACCCTGGCCGCGCTGCGGCTGCACTGGGAGGCCTACCGCGGCGCGCCCGGCGCCCAGCGGGCCGGCATGGACGAACGCATCACCAGCCTCGTCGTGCAGGCCAACCGGCAGATCCGCAGCGTGCTGTCGGACCTGCGCCCGCCGCTGCTCGACGAGCTGGGCCTGGCCGCCGCGCTGGACAACGAGATCCGCCAGCACCATGTCGAGAAGGATGCGGCCGAGGTCGGCCTGCAGACCTCCGCCGAAGCCAGGTCGCAGCGCTGGTCCGCCGACGTCGAGTACGCCACCTTCATGATCGCCCGCGAGGCCCTCATCAATGCGCTCAGCCACGCCGCGGCCCACCACATCGGGGTGCGTCTGAGCGGCAATGCCGCCGGCCTTGAGCTGCGCGTGGAGGACGACGGCATCGGCATGGCCACCGACACCCATGTCGGCCGCCCCGGCCACCTCGGGCTGATCGGCATGCGCGAGCGCGCCCATGCCATCGGCGCCGCGCTGCGCATCGACGGCGCCCTCGGCCATGGCACGACAATCACGCTGAGCTGGGCCCAGGAGGCCTGCGACGCTGGGGAGGCGCCATGTGCTGCGAGTCGACGACCGGAGGGTGTCCCGCGCGAGGGGACATGAGCGCCGCGCCGGGCCGCCCCAGGCAAGCTCGCTCCCGCTCGGCGGGTCCGGCAGCAGGCCCAAGGCTGCGTCGATGAGCCGCATCTACCTGATCGACGACCACGCCATCATGCGCGACGGCCTGCGCCTCGTGCTGGAGGCGGCCGGCCACGAGGTCGTCGGCGAAGCCGCCGACCCGACGCCGGCCCTGGCTGATCTCGCGCGCCTGCGGCCCGACGTCGTGCTGCTGGACCTGCGTCTGGGCCAGCGCTCGGGCTTCGAGCTGCTGGCCGAGTTCCAGCGCCGCGGCCTGAAGCTGCGCGTCATCGTGCTGACCATGTCCGACCAGCCGCGCCACGTCGCCGAAGCGTTGCGCCTGGGCGCCTGCGGCTATCTGCTCAAGGGCTCGGCCGGCAGCGAGCTGCTGCAGGCCGTCGAGGCCGTGGCCGCAGGGCGGCGCTTCCTGAGCCCGCAGGCGGCCGAGTTCGCCGCCTCGGCGCCGGCCAGCGCCGAGCCCCACGCCGACGAGGACGCGCTGTCGCCGCGCGAACACCAAATCCTGCTGATGGTGGCCCAGGGCCAGACCAGCAACGCCATCGGCGAGGCCCTGCACCTGTCGCCGAAGTCGGTGGACACCTATCGCAGCCGGCTGATGAAGAAGCTCGGCCTGCACGACATCGCCGCGGTCGTGAAGTGGGCGATCCGCGAAGGGCTGATCAGCCTAGACGAGGACTAGGAAACCAGTCGCCGCATCAGCGGCGCCGGCAGCGCCGCGACGGCGCGTTCGTCCTGCTCGTCCTTCAACGCGACACCGCTGAGCTGGCGCGTTCGCGCCTCGCGCAGCAGCGCATGCAGCTTGGCCGCGGCGGCCATGGGTGCCAGGCCCTCGGGGCGCACATTGGAGAGGCAGTTGCGCTCGGCGTCGACGAGGCCGACGCGCGGCGCCCAGCTGAAATACACGCCGAGGCTGTCCGGCGCCGACAGGCCCGGCCGCTCTCCGATCAGCACGACGACGCAGCGCGCGTTCAGCAACGCGCCGACCTCGTCGCCCAGGGCCACGCGGGCCTGGGTCGCGACGACGGGCGGCGCCCAGGTCCAGCCGCCCTCGGCCCGCAGGCGCTCGCGCAGCGCGGCGAACAGCGGCAGGGCCTGGCGCTGCAGGGCCAGCGCCGAGAGGCCGTCGGCCAGGACGAAGGCGAGGTCGGCCGCGGGCACCCGCCGTGCCGCCAGCGCCTGCGCGCCGGCCTCGTCGAGCCGACGCCCCAGGTCGGGCCGCTGCAGATAGGTCGCACGGTCCGGCGCGCGGCTGTGCACCCGCAGCGGCGCCTCGCCCAATGCGCGCAGGCCGGCCAGCAGCGTGTCCGCATCCAGGGCCGCATGCACGGCGTCGCGCGCCTCGGCATGGGCGTGCTGGAAGGCCAGGTGCGCGGCGGTGGGCAGGCTGGCCCCGGCACGGCCCAGGCCGATGCGCGCGGCCGTGTAGCGGCGCAGGCTGGCCCAGGGCTGCGCGGTGACGGGCGGCTTCAAGGCCCCGGCTCCAGCAGCGCGGCAAAGCGCGCCGGCAGGCCGCCGTCCGCCAGCCGCGGCGCATCGGGCGCGAACACACCCATGCGCTGCAACCAGGCCTCGAACTCGGGCGCCGGCCGCAAGCCCAGCAGGCGCCGCATCGCCAGCGCGTCATGAAAGCTCGTGCTCTGGTAGCCCAGCATGATGTCGTCCGAACCCGGCACGCCCATGATGTAGTTGCAGCCCGCCGCGCACAGCAGGGTCAGCAGGCTGTCGACATCGTCGACATCGGCCTCGGCATGGTTGGTGAAGCAGACGTCCACGCCCATCGGCAGGCCCAGCAACTTGGCCGCGCAGTGGTCCTCCAGGCCCGCGCGCAGGATCTGCTTGCCGTCGAAGAGGTATTCCGGCCCGATGAAGCCGACGACGCTGTTCACCAGCAGCGGCTCGAAGCGCCGCGCCACCGCATAGGCGCGGCATTCCAGCGTCTGCTGGTCGCAGCCATGGTGGGCGCCGCTGGACAGCGCACTGCCCTGGCCCGTCTCGAAATACATGACCTGGCGGCCGCCGCGCTTGAGCGCCAGCGCGGCCTGCCGCGCCTCCTCCAGCAGCGCCAGCGTGACGCCGAAGCCGCGGTTGGCGCCCTCGGTGCCGGCGATGGACTGGAAGATCAGGTCCACCGGCGCGCCGCGGTTCATCGCTTCCAGCGTCGTCGTCACATGCGTCAGCACGCAGCTCTGCGTCGGGATCTCATGCCGGGCGATGACGGCATCCAGCATCTGCACGAGGCGCATGACCTGGGGCAGGTTGTCGGTCGCGGGGTTGATGCCGATGACCGCGTCGCCCGCGCCCATCAGCAGGCCGTCGAGCAGGCTGGCGGCAATGCCGGCCTCGTCGTCGGTCGGGTGGTTGGGCTGCAGCCGCGTGGCCAGCCGCCCGCGCAGGCCCAACGTGCTGCGGAACTGCGTCACCACCTCGCAGCGCGACGCGATCAGCATCAGGTCCTGCACGCGGCAGAGCTTGCTGACGGCGGCCGCCATCTCGGGCGTGAGACCGGCGGCGATGTCGGCCGGCTCGACCGCCTCGGCCAGCAGCGCATCGCGCAGGCCGCCGACGGTGAGATGCGAAACAGGCGCGAAGGCGGCGGCGTCATGCGTGTCGACGATGAGCCGCGTGACCTCGTCCGCTTCGTAGGGCACGACGGCCTCGTTCAGGAAGGCCTTGAGCGGCAGGTCGGCCAGGGCCAGCTGGGCCGCCACGCGCTCGCGGGCATTCGCGGCGGCCACGCCCGCCAGCTCATCGCCCGAGCGGCGCGGGCTGGCCTTGGCGAGCAGGGTACGCAGGTCAGCGAAATGGAAGCGTTCGGTGCCGAGGATCAGGGCATAGGCCATGGCGCGAGTGTGCGCCGCAGCTGCTGCGGCTGCATGACAGGGCTGTGACGCGCCAAGCTCAATCCTGCTTCAGCAGCTCGATGAAGGCGGGGTTGAGGACAATTTTTTCGCGGCCCAGCTTGTGCTCGCGCAGCAGGCCGATGCCCTTGCGAGACGCCTCAAGGTGCAACGACCGCACGAGCTTCTCCAAGGCATATCTTTCGAGCGACTCGAGACGTGCACGCGCAGGGCCGATGGCCTTTTCAGGCGGCTTGGGACGAGCCTCTTCGCGAGCGGGCTTCGCAACGGCTATCGGTTAGCAAACTTTTTTGTTTGCTATCTGGAATTGAGGTCCAAGTTGATGATTTTGTTGGTATTTTTTGCTTAGGCATGTTTCGTCAGGACACAGCGTTCGATCCAGCCGGCACGGCTTGTCGAGAGCGAACTCAGGCTGGCGGCTCCCCGAACTTGCCAGGCGCCTGTTGGCAACGCGCGGCTGCCATGGGAGGCGCAGGTCTATTAGTCGTTCGCAGAAAGCCTGCGGCGACCTTCATCGCAGGACTGGATGGGTACTGGCCATATGTCGACAACCGCAGATTGAATCGACATTTCAACTTGTTATGTCTATCCACTCGACATGACGCCTGGAAATGTCGATTTCCAGGCGATGGATCGACATATTCGAGGCCGCACACCTCAAACCCAGGTCAGCGCCACCGCATCGCGCACGGCCGCCACGGCGGGCACCGCCAGCGCCGCCGGGCTGCTGATCCAGCAGAACCAGGTCGGCGCCGACCAACCCGCCCAGATGCGCGCCTGGCCGGCCTCTTCCATCAGCGCTGCCTGGTCGCGCCGGACCATGCCGGCCCCCATGCCGGCTGCAACCATGCTGCGCACCGCCACCTCGGTGTCGGCCTGCAGCCCCACCTCCAGCACCGCGCCGGCCTGACTGAACAGCCTCTCTTGGTGAATGCGCAGGCCACAGTCCGGCGGCGTGGTGATCCAGGGCAGCGCCGCCAGGCCTGCCAGGTCCGGCGGCAGGCCACCGCCCAGCAGCAGGCGTTGCGGCACGACGGGCACGATCTCGGTGGCCTGCAACCGCCTCAGCTCCAGGCCCTCGATCTGCGGCTGCTCGTGCAGCACGCAGGCGCAGTCCAGCTCGCCGCGGCGCACGGCGGCGATGGCACGCAGCGACACCAGTTGCTGCAATTGCAGCTGCACGCCCGGGTGGTGCTCGGCCAGGTGCACGAAGACCTCGCCCAGGCGCAGCGCGACGGCGTCGCTGACCGTGGCCATGCGCACCTGGCCGCGCGCCTCGCCGCGGATCTGCGCCGCCGCCGCCTGCATGCCCTGGGCCGCGGCCAGCGTGCGGCGCGCCTCGGCCAGCAGGCGCTCGCCGGCGGCGGTCAGAGCCATGCCGCGGGCGCTGCGCTCGAACAGCTTCACGCCGAACTCGTCCTCCAGCGCCTTGAGCTGGGCGCTGACGGCCGGCGGGCTCGTGAACACGCGCTCCGCCGCGCGCGTGAGATTGCCTTCGGTCGCCACGGCGACGAAGGTCTTGAGCTGGTAGATCTCCATGGCCGGCATTCTGCGCAGCCCGGGGCCATGGCGGGTGTGGATTTTCCGAACGGGGCGGTCCGCCGAAACGAATGGATGGTTTGGCGCGCGACGCCCAAAGTCCGCTCATCCGAAAAGTTCGTCTGGAGCCCTCCATGACCACCGCCTCCACCCCTCGCGCCATCGCCGCCCTGCTGTTTGCCACCACGGCCTGGGGCAGCCTCTTCCTGATCGGCAAACCCGTCGTCGCCCGGCTCGACCCGGTCTGGTTTACCTTGCTGCGCTATGTGCTGGCCACCGCGGTGCTGGCCCTGCTCGTGCAGTTCGCCGGCGAGCACCCCTGGGCCAAGCTGCGCCGCCACGCGCTGCGCCACAGCCTCGTCGGCGTGGCCGGCTACGGCCTGTTCAGCATCATGGTCTTCCACGGCCTGAGGCTGTCGCTACCCTCGCACGGCTCCGTCATCATGGCCACCATGCCCTTCACGACCCTGGCCCTGCGCTGGGCGCTGGACGGCCAACGCCCGCCGCTGCGCGCCATTGCCGGCGCAACCCTGGCCTTGGCCGGTGTCGCGACCGTGGCCAACCTGCTCGGCCATGCCGGCGAGGTCAACGCCCGCACGCTGCTGGGCGACGCCAACACGCTGGCCGGCACGCTGGGCTGGGTGCTCTACACCCGGTCCATGGCCAAGCTGCCCGACCACAGCCCGCTGGAATACGCCGCGCTGACGGCCATCGCTGCCCTGCCCTGGCTGGCCGTCGTGGCCGGACTCGCCACCCTCGTCGGCTGGGCCCAGGCCCCGTCCTTCGAGCTGGTGCAGGCCCTGAGCCCGAAGCTCGCCTACATCGCCCTCGTGCCCACCGTGGCCGCCGTGCTCGCCTTCAATGCCGGCGTGAAGAAGCTCGGCGCGCCGATGGGGACGCTGTTCCTGAACATGGTGCCGGTGTCCGTCATCGCCGTGCGGGCAGTGATGGGTGAGGCGCCGCATGCGACGGAGATCCTGGGGGCGGCGCTGGTGGGCATGGGACTGGCGTTGACGGTGTGGACGCCGGCCGCAGCGCGCAAGCCGGTGTTGGCAACGACAGCGGGGTCGCGCTGCACGGCCTGATGCGTTCAACAACCGGCGCGACGTGAAACTGCCCCCCTGCTGACCGTGGACCAGGCAGGCACGACACCACCAGGATCCGACGGGCCCACAGCATTGAGCTTCGAAGCCCGGGCCGTCAGAAAGTCGCGCCGCCTCAAGCGCGCCAGGTCAATTGCGGCAATGCGCCAGCTGGTAGCTGTCGACGCCGGCGTAGGTGCCGATCAGGTGGGCAAGCTCGGGCATCGATGACTTCGAATGTGCGTCCAGCGCAATGGCAATGAAATGCCATTCGGTCATTCCGGCATGCATGTTGATCGACAGCGAGCCGTCGACGATCTCGTAGCCGCGCTCGGCCGCGAGCTGACGCAGCGTCTCCTCGCGCGGGACGACACCCTTGCAGAATTGAATGCTCACGGAGATTCCCGAACGCGATGGCAACCAGCGCTCCAGCTTGTGGACCCAAAGCATGCACACCGTGGAGAGACCCGCGAGCAAGATGGCAGCGCCATAGAAGCCGACCCCGACCAGCACGCCGATCACGCTGGACGACCATACGGACGCCGCGGTCGTCAGCCCCCGGATGTTGAGACCATCCTTCATGATCACGCCGGCTCCGAGGAAGCCGACGCCCGTGACGATGCCTTGCACGACGCGCGTCGGATCCGGGTTGAGCGCCAAGCCGGCGTGGCCGCCGTACCAGAGGGCGGGGTAGCCTGCGAAGACCGTCAAGGCGGCGGATGCCATGCAGACCAGGCCATAGGTACGCATGCCGATGGCCCGGCCTTGGTAGGTGCGCTCGTAGCCCACGATCAGGCCCAGCGCCAAGGCACCGGCGAGGTTCAAGAAGATCAGCAGGTTCGCTGAGATCTCTGGGGCGGACCAGTACGTCGACAGCGTCCCGTTCGAAAACACATTCATGCTTGGCTGTCCCTCAGCTTCTCGGCCCTATGTTGGCTGGCAGCGCTGGGGGAAGGCCGGAAAAAACTTCGCGCTGACAGGTGTTGTGTGAGTCGATCCGAGGTGATTCGGACCGCCGCTGAAGATTCTCGGACCAATCAGGTGCCGAGCCGTTCGATCAACGAGAAGCCGAGGTGGAGCCCCTGCCCGCCAGAGGACGTTGGCGGACTCGGTGGCGATGCTGAACTCCTTCGAGCCGTTGACAAGCCGCCTTGCCTGCGCCGCGCATCGGCGCCGCGGGACAAACAACACCCGCCGAGTGCCAGCTTTATGGCGTCCTGGTGAAATGTCAGTCTCGGCCAGTTCCAGTCGGTCGCGAAGGGCTGGTTTGAGGTGTGCAATCGACCGACCAACCCGGCGGCGTCAACATCGGCCCGCACCCTTGCAACCAATGAAGCTCAAGGCGCGACCTAGGCGTTGCATGGCGGTGTGCGAAGGGTGCTTCCAGTCGCGCGGGCGACGTGCACGCCTCAGTTCGGTTCGAGGACGCGCATCTCGATATGCATGCCAGCGGCCGCCGCCATGTTCACCAGTGCATCCAGGCCGAACAGGTTGATTTTGCCGCGCATCAGGTCGGACACCCGCGGCTGCGTGACACCGAACACCCTCGCCGCTTCGGCTTGACTCATTTCGCTACGAGTGATGTGATTCTTCAGCGCCGTCATCAGCGCCGAGCGCAGCTTCATGTTCTCCGCTTCCTCGGGCGTGTCCTCGATCGCGTCCCAAACGCTCGCAAACCGTTGCTTGCTCATTGCCCCAACTCCTTCAACAGGTCGCGGTACCGCTTGACGGCAAGGTCCAGATCGGTCTTGGTGGTCTTCTGCGTCTTCTTCTGAAAGCAGTGGAGCACGTAGACCGCGTCGGCGAACTTCGCCACGTACAACACACGGAACGCGCCGGCCTCGTCCCGAATGCGAATCTCCTTCACCCCCGTACCCACGGTCGGCATGGGCTTCCAGTCGTCAGGCTCTTGACCGCGCTGCACTTGGTCCAACTGGTGGCCGGCGTCGCGTCGAGCAGCCAGCGGAAAGGCCCGCAGGTCGTCGAGGGCGCTGCCTCGGAACGCAACAGGTTTCGGGGTTGGCATATCGCAATCATACAAGTATTTGTATGTTGTCGTAGGCATCCATCGGGACGTTCATATGGGCCAGATGCTCTTGCAGTGCATGCGCCGCGCCTGCTCTTCAGCCCCTCGGCACAACCACGCAAGCCAAAGTAGTCGTGAATGGGGTAACAGCGGCGCCCAAGCTTGCGCGCGGATGCGTTCAAAGAAGCGCATTTAGCCTTCGGGGATCGGCGAGAGCTGCAAGTCGAAGACGCGCCAGAATTCGACGGGCCTGTGCGGTCGCGTGCCAATGTCTGCTGTGCGGCATCGAAACCGAACAAATGGACTTCTGCTGAGGGTCGGGTGCGGAGATCCGCGGCACCGAACAGCGGCCGTTCGGGTCGCCGTCGGTCAGACCACGGCGCCGGCGCCAGCTGCCACACCGCAACCTGCCGTAGCCGCCGCCATCAACATCGCGCAGCAATGACCGTGATGTGTCCGACACCGTGAGCCTGGCTGCCGGGACCGACAGACGGGTCCCGGCCAGAAGCGGGCGGCCACCAACGACCGCTCTCAGGTAGGCTGGCAGCGCGTGTACCGTTGCGCCCCAGTTTTAGCAGCACGCGAAATTGCGTTAGCAAGTTGAGCCCCGAAGCCGCCGCGTGCTGCTACGGCTGAACTCAATAAATGACACCTTTCTCATCCCAAGGAGCATCCGTGCGCCTACTTGTCTCCCTCGTCGTCATGGCCTCGCTCGTCTCGGTAGCAGGTGCCCAACAAGGAGCCCCAGACATTACGAAAATCATGAGCTACTTCGTTGTGTCCGAAGTCGCTGCCCAAAAGTGTCTCAGCCCGAGTGAGGAAGAAAGGGCAAAGTTCGCGCAGAACCTTCTGTCGGTCACGGTAAGGTCGAGGCAGGTCATCAAGGAGCGGAGTCCTGGAAAGTCAGATGAAGTTCTTTCGGCGGAATTTGACGCGTTCTATTCCTCGATCCGGAAGGGCTACTCCGAAGCGTTAGAAAAGGCTGGATGCGATTCGCCGGTTGGAAAGCAAGGCACTAGCTTGTGGAAGGCGAATGTCAATTGGTCAGCCGTGTCGGACCGCAATTGACCGCTTCCAGGTCATCGATCTTGTGTAGGCGAATGGCCGCAACGGGTCGAGACCGGCAGTACCGGTGACGGTGAACCGGTCGTTCCGGCGCGACAGACTCGACCGGCAACTATCAGCGACGATCTCGAACTCGTGGTCACGGCCCGGGGCGGTCACGCTTGACGCCCCGATGCTGATCAGCTTGGGCGAGTGGTCAGCAGGCTTGACCTCTCACTCCGCCGCCGCCTTGCTTGAAACAGCCTCGCAGCTGCCACCAATCTCGGCGTCCTTGACTGCCAGGGCGGAGCGGCGATCGTCACCGTTGAGCGCGATGCGACAGTCCTCGAAGCGGACGCCGCGTGCATGGCGCACGAAAAACGCCCAGCCGGGCAACGCGTAATCGATCGCTTCATACTTGGCGGTCGGCGTCGCGAATATGAACTTCGGGTCCGGATAGCCGCCTGCGTAGTACGGGAAGCGGGCCATTTCGCTGTCATCGCTGCCGAACACGCGTGGCCCAGTGGCTGCGCCCACGCCGGCGTAGGTGATCGCGATGTCCTTGAAGGTGATCCCCTTGAGGTCATGCTCGCCGGTGGCATCTGCCGGCAGACCACTCAACAGTGAGCCCCAGGGATAGCGCAGTTGATCGCCCCGGATCGTCTCGAATCGGATGTCGTGGATGGCGCCGACCGGCGCCTTGCCGCGTGCGCCCAGGAGAACGAAGAAGGGCGTGCCAACATCGTGTGCTGTGATCCGGCGGAAAGTGACGTCCGAGACCTCTGCACCGTCGACCGATTCCACGGCCATGGCGGCGGCCTGTGCATTCGCGATCGATACATCCTCAAACAGGATGTGGCGCATCGCGCCAACCGTCGCGGTACCCAGCTTGAGGCCATTGGCCACGCCGGCGCCCAGGATACGAGCGTGGCGCACCGTGACATCCTGGAGCCCCTTGCGGCTGCCGCTCTTGAGGCAGATTCCGTCGTCACCGGCGGTCACCGTGACGTTCTCGATCAGCACGTCACGCCCATCGACCACGTCGATACCATCGTGCGTCGGGCCAAGGGGCGAATCGATGGCAATGCCGCGAATGACCAGATGCTCGACCTCCAGGTTGACCACGGCCCACGTTGCTGCATTGCGTACCGTGACGTCCTCGATGGCCACATTGGTGGACAGCGTCGTGAAGATCGCCATCGGGCGTTGGCGCTCCGGGCGTGACATGCCGCGCCACTTGTCGATGTCGGCATTGCCGTCGATCGTGCCGCCTCCGTCGATGCGTACGTGATCGGCACCTTCCGCATAGATCAGCGCTCGCTGGCATTCGGAGAGCTGCGTGTTGACGGTCGGCGGATGCTGCGTCGGGTAGTCCTCGTCGTCACGGCTCCCCAGCAGCGTGGCTCCGGTCGCGATGCGTAGCGTCATGTGGCTGTGCAGCGTGATCGTCCCAGACAGGAATGTCCCCCGTGACAGAAGCACAACGCCGCCGCCAGCGGCGGAGCAGGTGTCGATGGCCTTCTGCAGCGCCACAGTGTCCTTGGCATGGCCATCGGCAACAGCCCCGAATGCAAACGCATCGCAAACCTTGGCGTTGTCTGCGCTGACATTCGCCGGCGTCCTCGCCAGCGTGAGAGGGCCATTGGCGACCCTCGCGCATCCTGCAAGCGCCACTGCAGTCATGATCAGGAGCGCCAGGCGGCCAATGAGAAGATTCATGTTCGACTTCACGTGGAATTGGCGCCCACGCTATCTCAATCGGCGTCAGCTGTGGATTCGCGTCGTGCGCCCCCTATGCGCGTCGCGAGCGACTCGCTGGCGGGTCGGTCTGTTCAGGCCAACGGCCATGACCGGTCGTTCGCCAGGGGCGGCTTTCATGCGACCGGGCGGCAGGCTCCATTCCAGTCGTGAAGCGATTTCGTGGGCAGCCAAGGCGCGCCGTGGCCATTGTCAGGAAGCTTCCGGGTCCATGTTGTGTGCCAACTCCATTGCGTCGTGCAGTACACGACCAATCACGAGAAGTTCCGGCTCGAGGCGGTGAACGAAAAAGTGGCGCGGCCGGCGGACCACACCTGCCCCCGCAATCACATGATGCCGGCTCAGCCGAAGATGCCACGATCGAACACCTGCTGTTACGTCCCGCGTAGATTTGGGCTCGCAGTCCCAAGCTATTCGAGGTTGAGCAGAAGCTGTTGTCCCGCGAAGGTTTGGACGGGACCCGCAAC